>NZ_KE159567.1:1978895-2074321 GCF_000403845.2 Eubacterium sp. 14-2
ACGTCTTTTCTCAGTTCTTTCACTTCTGTTTTCAGTGTTCCTACATCTTCTTTTAATATATCTACGTCTTTTCTTAATCCACTCACTTCCTCTTTTAAAATCCCAATATCACTTTTTATCGGTGACAGCTTACTGTCCATCATATCAGACAGTGATGATAACAATTCATGATCTGTCATATTATTTTCCCCTTTCTGCGTATGTTAAATTTTCCTGACTATAACACAAAAAAAGAAAATAATCCATGCACAAATATGTAGAAAATTTTGGTGAATTTTTCTTTAAAAACCCTGCATGCCCTGTATTCTCTCTGTTTTTTATGTCAAAAACACCGCTGACAAAATTTCACTGTCAACGGTGTTTATCCGAAACATATATGTTCTTCTGATTAATTATTTATCAGTTTGTCATCTTCATTGTTCCAGCTGTAAAGTTTGCGCACCTCTTTGCCTACTTCCTCAGCGGGATGTTCTGCTGCCAGTTTACGCATTGCCTTAAAGTGAACCTGACGTCCTGCCGGAGACATATCAAGTAAGAAATCTTTGGCAAAAGTTCCATCCTGAATATCTGACAGAATTTTCTTCATTGCCTTTTTGGTATCTTCCGTGATAATCTTTGGCCCTGTGATATAATCGCCGTATTCTGCAGTATTGGAGATGGAATACCTCATGCCTTCAAATCCGGACTGGTAAATCAAATCTACAATCAGCTTCATTTCATGAATACACTCAAAATATGCATTTCTTGCATCATATCCTGCTTCTACCAGTGTTTCAAAACCAGCCTGCATCAGTGCACATACGCCGCCGCACAGCACAGCCTGTTCACCAAACAGGTCTGTTTCTGTTTCCGTACGGAAAGTTGTCTCAAGAACTCCGGCTCTTGCCCCGCCGATTCCCAGTGCATATGCCAGCGCAAGATCCTGTGCTTTTCCGGTAGCATCCTGCTCCACCGCTACAAGACAGGGAACTCCTTTTCCTTCCTGATACTCACTTCTTACGGTATGTCCGGGCCCTTTCGGAGCAACCATGGTAACATCCACATCTTTCGGAGGTACAATTGCTCCGAAATGAATATTGAATCCATGGGCGAACATCAGCATATTGCCTGCCTCCAGGTTGGGCTCAATATCTCTCTTATACATATCTGCCTGCAGCTCATCATTAATAAGAATCATAATAATATCTGCTTTTTTTGCGGCTTTGTCTGCGGTAAATACTTCAAATCCCTGTGCTTCTGCCTTTGCCCAGGATTTGCTTCCCTCATACAGACCGATAATTACGTTGCATCCGGATTCTTTTAAATTTAATGCATGGGCATGTCCCTGGCTGCCATACCCGATAATTGCAATGGTCTTTCCTTCCAGTAAAGAAAGGTTACAGTCTTCCTGATAAAATATTTTTGCCATTTTCTCATCCTCCTGAAATAATTTATAATATCGCATTTGCTCCATACACTGTATGTTGCAGATGCAAATAATACCTGCTCTGCTGAATCAGTCAAACATTTTAACGTCTGAGGAACCTCTTGTCAGCCCCGTGATTCCTGTTCTGGCCAGTTCCAGAATTTCATATCCTTCCAGCAGTTCCAGAAAGGCTTCCAGTTTGCTCTGGCTGCCAATCAGTTCAATCATCATGGAGTCATTGGTTACGTCCACGATTTTCGTCTTGAATATTTCTGCCAGGGAAATAACTGCCTGTCGTTCCGTACTTTTTACACGGATTTTAATCAGAATCAGTTCCCGGCATACGGAACTTCCGCTTTCCAGTTTTTTAATATCCACCACATCTTCCAGTTTTGCCAGCTGTTTTTCAATCTGCTCCAGTATCAGCTCATCACCGCTGGAAACAATAGTAATTCTGGTAAATCTTGGATCTGCCGTTACGCCGGCAGATATGCTGTCTATATTATAACCTCTCCGGCTGAACAGACCGGATACATGGCTGAGTACATTGGGTGTATTCTCAACCAGAATTGATAATGCCTGTGTTTCCATGTATAAAACCTGCCTTTTCCTTTCTGTCTCTGATTCACAGATACTTTTCGGTGATTTATTTCACCTGCGCGATTACTAATAAGTTTAGCATATTAAACAGGTTTGTCAATAGATTCCTCTCGTTGTTTTCCCGACAGCCATACGAATTATTTTTGATATATATTCCTTCAGGTTATATCTGTATGGTTTTTCATAACCAGATAATTACCCATATTCCGCTGTCATGGAATGTGCAACCTGGTATCTTTAATATTCAGGGACGATTCCAGTGCTCGTCAATTCCATGAGCTTTCCACTGGTTGTCCTCTTCCAGATATCCCTCTACGGCCAGATACTGAAATCTGCTGACGGTTTTCAGTGCATCATAAATATAGCGAAGAGGAATTCTGGAACGATTATTCTCAGGATTTCCCGGCTCCGCCAGAAACACGGTATCATCTTCTTCCTGATACAGCCAGATATTCACATAGTGTCCGGGCGTATCCTGCCAGTAAGTGTCATCCTCTGCACTGCTGATCAGCACAACTGCTGATTTTGATGATTTCATCTGTTCCTGAAATGCTTCATACGTCTCAGGCTTCCGATACAGCCTGCAGCTCACCCCGCATTCTCTCAGGACATTCCGCATTTCCTTCCAGTCTATGGCTCCATATCTTCCGTCCGGTGCATAGTCAGAGGATGAGACCGCATATTCAAACATGTCCAGAGGAGAAATCTCATAAGGAGATAACGTATTATAAATGTTGGCCATACAGCACAGGCCGCATCCGAATCCTCCAAAAGGATTTCCTTCCACCGTATACTGGCACCATTCACCTGACCAGGGAATGCCTTCACTCCAGGATTTTGGCCCCTGCAGAAAAGTATGGACATTTGGCTCCTGAATGGTAAATGCCCGAATCATTGCCTGCCTGTCTTCTTCAGATAAATTCTGTTCCAGCCATCTGGCTGAACCGGCATACAGGCTTTTTTTATTTGTATAAACATTTACCGTTTCTTCCACCTCTGACTGCTTTTTTTCATTTTTCAGCCAGATTACTGAAAGAATGAGAAGAAACACCAACAGCAATAATCCCAATACAGGCAGATACTTTTTTATACTCTTGTTCATCTTGTGTCCCTTAACAGCAATCCCAGTTATACAGGATTTTGCTGAAATCTTTCTTTCTCAAATCTTCCCGATTAATGAAGAAATTTGCCACTCCTGCATCTCCCCACATAATATAATCCTCACCTTCTCCATAATCAGAGTCCATCTGAAACAGCAGAGTATCGTAATATCGGTATTTTTCCTCATACTCTCTTGGGTCTGTCTGTGTAAAGTAAGGATATCCCAGAAGCCAGTGATTTGCATTTGAAAATTCTTCTATCCTGTCCAGGGCATCGTCGTCCAGAATCTGGTACAGAGACTGTCCTTCAAACTGTTTCCCATATTTTTTCTGTACAACTTCCTGAAAAAACGTATGGAACCGGTAATCGCTTTCCCCCATGCATACCTGTTCTCCGGTTATTTTTAAAGCTGCTTCTGTCCAGATGGGAGAATATTCATCCAAATCATCATCCGTACATGAAGGAACGCCCATGTCCCTGAGCTGCTCTTCTGTGGCAGGTTCCTTTATGGTCTCATGATAAATTACCCGGAAATTTTTCTGGACATCCTGTTCGTCAAAATCCATTCCATACACATCATCCAATGCTATAAAAAACTGCAGCATTCCTGTTTCCGGAAGCAGTTCATCCCGCTCCGTATTCCCATACATCTGCTCCAGATTAATCTGAGCAAGAAGCATCAGTTTCCTGCCTTCGCTGTCTGTGGGATATTCTTTTTCCATATCCCAATAAGGCAGACCTCCAAACTTGCTGTCGCATAACTCCGGTTTCTTTTCAGAGTCAATAACCAGCGAATATGCGTATGTGCCGGTTCTTTTTTTTATTTCTTCCAGAATTTCTCTGGCTTCTTCCCAGTTCATACTGTTTCCCTCCATCAGTTTCAGGAAATATTTTAAATGAAACGCTGTCGACCAGACTATCGACAACCGTTAATAACATTTTCATTCTATCACAGGGAAAGGGCCTTGTAAAGCTGTCTTAACCTGAAAGCTGACAGGTCCTGCGCAGTTCAATGATTCGCAATACATCATGATACATATCGTCCATATCTTCCAGTTCTACCATAAGCCATTTCTGCCCATTTCCTTCTCTGGTATTAAAATATATTTCTTTTAATTCAGAAGTGCATTCCGGAAGGATTGCTTCAAACGGTTCTTTTTCTTTCAGCTCTGAACAGAATCTGTGAAAGACCGGATTATTAACATATTCTCCAATTTCTTCCAACGTTGGACAGTAACTTCTGTCCTGTAAATCAATCATATTATACCTCGTTTCTGTGAATTTTTAATTATAACGTATGTCATAATCTGATACAATTTGAATCGCAATTTCCTTTGCCAGCGGACTGGATACATTCATGCCGTCTGTTCTTCCAAGACGCACACAAAAATATAACTTCCCCTCTGTGGTTTCTGCGAATCCGGTAAACCATGCGTCAATCACTATACCATCGACTTTGCCCATCCCCGTTTTTCCATAGATCAAAATATCTGTCTGCTCCTGCTCTGTTACCAGCATGACCTGTTTCAGTTCATGCTGTGTTTCTTCTGAATATTCCGAATTTTCACCAAAGATGCGTTCCATTACCTCTGTTTGTTCTTTCGGAGAAATCAATAAAGACGATTCAATCCAAAACCCCGTTAAAGCCCTGTTATTATTGTTTGCATTCAACTGCCCCTCCCAGTCAGAAATGTCACAATTGCCATACTGAAGTTTTTCCAGTTCCTTCTGCATCCTGTCCTGCCCGATATCATCTATGAGCTGTCTGTAATACCACACACAGGAGGTACGGAATGCTTCACTGAAATCAATATCCTTATTCCAGTCCTCATTCCAAAATACTTCGCCGCTCCATTTTCTGGCAGAATCCTCTGGCACAAGGATTCCATGTTCCAACGCTGTCAGGGAAGAAATAATTTTAAATGTGGAACAGGGAGATCGTCTGTCCGCTGCAAGCTCATCATTATAGATTGTGTAATGCCTGTCAGAAGCATCATAGATCACCGCCGTTCCGTTCAATCCGTTAAAATATTCTGACCAGTCTGCCTGGGTAATCTCTGGTTCCGCTGCCATGTCTTCGGTATCATCTTCCATATCTTTTGTATTTTCCTCTGACGAAACATTGCCTGATTCTATTTCCTGCTGCTCTTTTTTTCCTTCCTTTATTTCTTCTTTTGCATCTTCCACTGCAATCCTTTCTTCTGTACTGCGTTCTTTCGAGCAGCCCGTGCAAAGAACTGCACATACAAATATCCAATATCCCACTTTAAAATATTTGTTCCTCTTTTTCATAAATTCTCCTTTTGTCTGATATTTTTCCTTTTCCGTTTGCTTCCCAGTCTGTTTTTACTCCGATACGTTTATTTACCTGGCTGTACTCCATAACTATTTTATTGCTGCAAACCGGACTTTCAAGCACAATCATGAAAGCTGGCTCAAAAATTCTTCAAAGGCACTTGTATCCATAACAAATTTATGAAAAGAAATCGCAAACTCCTTCAGTATTTTTTTAGAGGAAGAAGTTATGGAAAATGTATCCGCCCACAATCAAAACGGAATTTTTTCTCAGAATCTATTCCCTGCTTTTTAATAAATGCAGATGCAACTTTTTCCAAGTCATATCCATTTCCCTGCATATGATTTCCTGCAAAGCAGTCGCAGTTTAATAAACCGGCATCCAGACTTAATGTGTATCTTCTTTCTCCTGACATCCAACGGAACGGGGCAATCATTTCCTTTAGTTTTTTATCCGGATCTGCTGGTTTTGGATACTCAGATTTCCGCTCACTAACGATCCGCTCATAGTTTAACTCTGTTCCCTGTGCTTCAAGTATGGAACGAATCCTGGCTTCCAAATCTACGCGGGTATTCATAATCCACATGGGTATTCCGGCCTCTTCCAGTTCGATGCGTTCCGTATATCATAATGTGGATTGCTGAATATAATTTTCCAACGCCCTTTCCGGGAAAAAGGATGCCCTATATGCTCAGGTGCAAACATATTTCCTGTAATCTGTGTCATAATCATCCATAGAATGCGATGGCAAAAAAAGAGGGATCATAAAAATATCACCCGGATGAACCTCTGTTGTCGTTTTACCCACAATCAAATCTCCTATTACTCAATATGTTCAACATTCATTCTTAAAAAATCGAAATACTTTTGTCCGTCGTCCTCTCCATCTTCATCAGGTTCAAATATTTCTTTCCCCTCCATCATATAGGCTCGAAGCAAATATTCTATGGCATTTTTTTCATCTCCGGTTTCCAGACAGCATTCTCCCAATCGAAGCATAATAAATGGATTTCCATATCCGTCACCGCTCAAATTTCCCCGTGCTTTATCAAAACATTTATGTGCCTGCGTGTACATTCCTTTTTCAAAGTAAACATCCCCGATAGCGGCTAAAAACCATATCGTTTCGCTATAATACTGTTGCGGCTCCGGTATCAGGCCGAGCCCTTCTTCCCATGCCTGTATGGCTTTTTCATATTGTTCTTCTTCCTCAAACTGATTGCCCCTCTCAGCAAATTCGTCTAATTTTGCTTTGAGTGCCGGCGTTATTTCTTCAAATTCTTTTTCTTTTGAAAATGATCCCATATTAAAATACCTCGCGTTCCTTTCGACCAGTTCCGATTTTCTTATCCCGGAAATGTGGTTTCTTTCCCGTTCTTCCCTGCCGCCTGCAGCAACAGGCGTTCCAGATGCTCATATTTCCATTTCTGCAGACAGGCTATTTTCCTTTAATCTCAATTCTGTCCAGAATTCCCTGTACGCTTATATTTTGATGTGTCAGATACATTCTCGCCACATCCTCCACAAATAATATGTCGGCACCCGATGATCGCCCGATGTCTTCCAACGTATAACCCTTATCCAAACATTTCACAATCTTTTTTACAAGCCGGAAAGTGTCTTCGGAATGCCCGGACTCTTTTTTCGTCATCCGCTGCTTCCCACCTGGCTCCGCCGCTTTCGCATGGCCATAATACACCCTGACAGGATTTTTTGCCAGCAGTTTGTCCCAGCTCTCCCCAATCTGCGTTCCTCTGTGAAGTTCCAGTTCATACAGGGGATTGAGGTCGCCTACAAAAAACGTCCCATCATCCAGGCATAAAGAAATGCTGTCCTCGCTATGCCCCGGCGTATGCACCACTTCCCCCGCAATCCCGCATTCCTCCAAAAGCGCGCGGCTCTCTCCGCTGGAAATGACGCGGACATTCTTATCCACAACCGGCTGGTAAAAGCGGTTCCCTTCCTTTGCAAATACCACGTCCGCATCATGAATATGTGCCCGCTGCACATCAGCCACCACGATTTTCACACCGCAGTCGGCGATCTCCTGTGCGATTCCCATGTGGTCCGGGTGGAAATGGGAAATAAACAGATAGCGAATTTCCTGCACTGTCGCCCCTGCCTCACCAAGCGCCCTGCCAAACTGTGGAAAAGAACCCGCCCATCCTGTATCAAAAAGGATGCTGCCATCTGTTCCCCGGATAAGATATGTGTTTGTGCCGGAATACTTTAATTCTATTACCATCTTAACACTCCATTTTACAAAAGGCCCATCTGCTTCGACATGATAACACCGCTAAGCCCACGCTATAGAAAAAAGTGTCATGCGAAAGCCTTCCTGGGAAAGCCGCATCCCTGCACAGATGAACCATAACCATTTTAACATCTTTTATGCCTGTACGCCACCCTTACTTTTCCGGGATCACGATAAACGCATGAATGTATGATTCAAAGAATCCTGAATGGTGTTTTTTAATTTTCATCAGTTCTTCTATAAACCGGGCCGGCGCAAAACTTAGTTAGCAGGCGTAGCCAAAAGTACAATAATAAGAATATTTTTACATTGTATCGTACTTTTCTATGCTGCCGGATATCCTCTATAATTTCCATCCACTCCTCCTCTTTTTCGCAAGTTCTTTTTCTTCTTCTGCCAACGAATATTTTCGTTTTCCCAGATACTCATCTTCACGCGCTACAGTTGGATCATACCAATCAGCTTTTTTCCTGGCCCATTCTATCCACTTTGATTTCTCTTCTGTCAGTTCTCCTTCTTTACATAACGCAAATATATAATTCCTGATCTGACAGGCAATCTCATAATCCTTTGCCTGATTGACCAAAGCTACTGTATTATCCACTTCCTTTTCATATCTCTGCTGTATCTCTTCTTTCCTTCTCTGCTCCTCTAAATATTGTCGATGCGCTTCTTCTCTTTTCTCCCGAGCAATCCGGTTTTCTTCTGAGTTTTCATATAACCTGATCAGTATCTCATCCAGTTTTTCTTCAATATTGACCTGGCTACTGTCCCGTATATATTTCCCGTCACTAAAAATAATACGCAGCTTCCCATTATAAACATAATCATATTTTTTTATTTGCGGCCTGGAAGCATAACGTCCCTGCTTCTTTGCATCATTATACTCTACAAGCAATCTGGCTTCCTGTCTGGATAATGCATGAGGTATTTTGTCCTGCCCTTCTGCAAACTTAATGTGAACAGAATCCTCTCTAATCCTCATGACCAGATTATCATATACTTCCCCGCCCAGTTGTTCCACAGCCTTAAAAAGTGCATCCAGAATCCGATATACCCGTTCTAATCCTTCTGATGAAATATCATTTATGAATGGCGGAACATCATTTGCATTTTGTCCATAATTCCTTCGCCCTCCATATGAATAAGAATGTCTTTCTCTTTCCTGCTTTTTCCATTCTTTAACCGACTGTTTGTAACTAATTACCTTGCTATGGAAACGAGCATTTTTCTTTATTTCGATAGTTCTCAAAACCCCAATAACTTCTGACCGTTCTTCCTTCGGTAAAAACGATAATATGGTATCTGGTACACTTTCTTCATCTAAGGGATCTGATTTTACTTCATTTTCCTGTTGTTTCGATACTTCTGCCAGCCGTTCCGCTGACGCCTCTGTTGCCAGTTCACTCTCTGTGTCTGATTCAACATTTTCCTGCATCTCTTTCGCATTATTTTTCTTCTTCTTTTTTCTAAATGAGAACCCTTCAGGATATAAGTTTACATCTTCTATATCTGAATCAGGCAATGCAATTACATCATTTGAAACATCCTTTCCACAATTCAGCCGCGTCCAATATCCAGAAGGGGGATATGGAATATTCGCTTCCTTTAAGCTAATCAAAAGTTTCCCATAGTTCAAATTATATTTCTTAGCAACACCAGCAGCCGATATTTTCCATATCTCATCATATAACTGTTGTCGTTTTAAAATGATCATATCTGTTTTACTCATACCAATCCCCTCTCCCTTCATACGGTTTATTTTCATCCTCATACTTAAAAAGCGAAAACGCATATTCAAACAACTCTAAGTCTGCTGATCTGCGTCTTCGCTTAATATAAAAACCAGGTCCTGCCTCAACTCATCAAACTTTTCTGCTATCACAGCCAGATTCTTCTCAATATTCTGAACATGAACTTCATTTATTTTTCCATATTTATATGCAATTAGTCTTTCTGCTACTATATGATACGACCAGCTCTCGGCATAGGTTCTATCCCGCTCTTCATGATGGACAGCAAAACCAATTGGCAGCAAATTATTTCTCATTCCAATACTTACCGCCACAGAGGAAATCCCCAGGTATTCTCCTGCAATTTTACATGTGATCTTAGGTAAATTTCTTATTTCATCATCTGTATATCTGGCCATAACTTTAACCTCCTTTGTGATGACAGTAACATTGTCAAACCAGACATCATCATTAACTTTTATGTCCTTAATTATACCATTCAGCTCCATTATTTACCATGCATCTTATAACATCTGGAAAATATATTTATATCCAGGCCCACTCTTCTAAGACATCCACCTGTGTCAACTTATTCAATTATTTAATAAGCAATAGTTTTTCCTGTTCAAATCATCACGCACTGTGTGGTGAATCAAGAAAACAAAGCCTGCAGCACATAACCGGTGCATTATCATTTTCAACTATTCTTCATAAGCACTGAATCAGCCACAGCCTTATTATACATAGATATAAAAAAGAAATAACCAAACCATCAGTTACTCTTTAAATACCTGTCTATATTAGCTTACACGAATACCGTTCACAAATCTGGGGCATCCATACAATTACATTAAAATTTGAAGGATAGTGCTATCCTAAAAATTTGCACTCAAAATACGGTAATTCACACTTATTGGATTACTAATGTCCAATAAGGTACAGTTTACAGACCTCTCCCAGGAACGCAAAAAACCCCTGAAAATGCCCATTCTATGGGATTTTCAGAGGTTCGTAAATCAATTCTTCTCAGAAGTTTACTGATTATTTCAAATGCAAACTTCGCCTGCTTGCCCATCTGTTTTGCGAAGTTTCCCTTTTTCATGTCCTGGTTATATATCCTCGGAACTATGTATTTTACTGGCTTTGCAGTAATTTTTAACTGACCTGTATCTATGCCTTTTCAACTGCATCTCCCCAAATTTTATTTTGGGGGAAAATTCATTTTGCTTTTTTTAATTTCTTGTTGCATATTTTTCAGATTTGGGGGATAGCTATTCTCCATTTGGGGGAATTTGGGGGTAAGGTTATTCCCCCAAATTTATAACCCTCAACATATACTTATTCACTATTTTTGTTTTATGCTCGTATCTAAGGATATTACAAATCATCTGACTTACATCTGATGCGCTAACAACCAATGTAAAATATCTTCATATTGTTTCCTGTCCGCTGCTACATCTAAAATTAAATCTGATAATTCTTTCTGCGTGTATTCCATCCTATAACCATTTAATTCCAAAAATACTAACATGGCATGGCACCCTATTCTTTTATTGCCATCTATCATTGCATGATTTTTAACTAATCCATAGCAAAGTCTTGCTGCCTTTGCCTGTATGCCTGGATATAATTCTTCTCCACCATAAGATTGAAATGGACTTTTTAATGCAGATTCAAGCAGACCTAAATCCCTAATTCCATCACTTCCTCCAGTAGTCTCCATTATCTGAGTATGAAGTAACAGAATCTGTTCTTTTGTCAGCTTTATCATTTTGCAAGCACCTCATAAGATTCCTTATTCTTTTCAATCAATCGTTTTGATATACTCAGCACATCTTCATTTGATGCAACAGCATCCTCATCTGCTTTACTAAAATCTATGACAAGATATCTTGGTACATTATTTTTTAGAATAATGGCTGTTCCATGTTCATCCACTAATCTTGCTACTTTTGAAAAATTCTGATTTGCTTCTGTAATAGAAACCATTGTATTTGTATTTATTGTCATCGTCCATACCTCCTGCTATTAGTATTGTCATAGCCATTCTTTACCTTTTCTACAGGTTCGACTATGCTGTTTTAAGATACTGTGGATTGGTTCATCACCTCCTGCCACCTGATGGTTCATACGAGGCTCCAACCACAGTCTCTTTGCTCATTTGTTAATCAGTTAGTTACCGCATGACGGTTTATCAAGAAGCAGGTTACAATCGCAGGGAGCTCTGTGGATCTTAAAACAGTATCAATACATTTTAAGGAGGTCCTATATGATTTTTGTAGGAATTGATGTTGCTAAAGATAAGCATGATTGCTTTATCACTAACTCTGATGGCGAAGTCCTTTATAAAGTATTTACCATCACAAATAACTTAGAAGGTTTCCATGACCTTTATCAAAAAATCTCATCTGTTATGGTAGATGCATCAAAAGTAAAAGCAGGACTGGAAGCCACTGGACACTATAGTTACAATCTTCTCGGATATCTCATTGATAAAGGTTTGACCGCCTACGTTATCAATCCGTTACATACGAATCTGTACAGAAAAAGTCTAAGCCTTAGACAGACCAAAACGGATAAAGTCGATGCCCGCACGATTGCTTCCATGCTGATGTCTGATGTGAACTTAAAGTCCTACTCAGAAACATCATATCATAATCAGGAATTAAAATCACTCACTCGTTATCGTTTCGATAAAGTAAAAGAACGGGCAAAACTGAAAGTTTCCATTGCCCGGCTTATAAACATTCTTTTTCCAGAACTCGAAAAGCTGGTTCCTACGCTTCACATGGCATCGGTCTATTCTTTACTGTCCGAGTTTCCGGGCGCTTCTCATGTTGCATCTGCCCACCTTACAAGACTGACAAATCTGCTTTCTGAAGCATCCAAAGGTCATTATGATAAAGATACTGCTATCCATTTCCGAGAGGCTGCCAAACATTCTATCGGCTCTGTTATGCCCGCAAAATCTCTGGAACTGAAACACACCATCAAACTCATTCAGGAATTAACCACTGAGATTGATGAAATCGAAACTGCTGTCAAGCGGATCATGGATGAAGAAATCCGTTCTCCTATTCTTACTATTCCCGGCATCAGCTACCGGATGGGCGCAATGATCATCGCCGAAATCGGCGATTTTCACCGTTTTGATTCAGCCGATAAGATACTGGCTTATGCTGGAATGTCTCCTTCCACTTATCAATCCGGACAGCTGGATAACGGTTACTCTCACATGGAGAAACGTGGCTCCAGATATCTTCGATATGCGCTTTACAATGCGACAAAATATGTTTGCCACTGGGATGAATTCTTCGGTGCATATCTTGAAAAGAAGCGTTCTGAAGGGAAACATTACAATGTTGCTTTATCCCATGCAGCAAAAAAACCTGTTAGAACTATTTTTGCAATGGAAAAATCAGGTCAAGCATACAAAGCAACCCCTTAACCTGATCTACAAATATCCTCTTTTTAGAGCACCTGCAAAGATGCTCTTATTGTCATGCAGTTTTCAAGGTACTGACTGCAATGAAAAGTCATTGCCACTTTTTCTAATTTTGTTTTTATACTTGACTTTCTTTAATAGTTAGTCTCGTATAATACTTATATTATATCCAATTTATAGGATGAATTCAACCTATTTCAATCCTAAAATACTTTTTTACATATCTTATTATAAATATAATAATTAACCTGGATTATTCATTTTCAAAAATATATAGCAAAATGAAATTTATCTTTTTCTTCTAGTATAAATATACATCTGTATATCCCGTTATATTTAAAAGATATTAAGTCAAGTGGTAACTCCATATAAGCTCTTTTATAACAATACTTTAAATCTTTCGTATACACTGGTACTTTATTTGCTTCTAAAATGGAAAATATCTTTTCTTTCGTTCATCTGCTAATGATATGTTCCATTCCCAGTCCCTGATTGAATTAATTGTGAAAATGAATCCACACAATTAAACCATCCAATCACAAATGCAACCTTTCCAACCTTATCACTATCTATCTCATCCATTAACCAATCAAAATCCTGTTAAAATACTGATGACTTTTTGCTTGCTGCTCTTGTATTAGCTGAACTAATCCAATTTTTCAAATATTAAACTTCAATTTTAAAATCTCTTTGTGCTATATACAAATCATGGTTTATTTTCTGTGCTTTTTATCCGGGCACTTTCTCCTGCTGTATAATAAGCATTTTGTTTAAAAGGATAGCCTATCCTTACTGTTATATCCATTTCATTGAACATTTCATCGGCTTCAATTTTTAATTCAGGCTTATCCCATCCCCCTGTACAAGATATTAAATTCATCTATTGTATATAAGCAGTTTGCAACTATGTATTGGTCAATTGTTGGTCCCATTACATAATATCCCTTTCTGTTTCTTGAATTACATATTTCATGATCTATAAAATGATATTTACTAACTCCAAATAATATTCTTAGAATAAGAGATAGCATATCAGTAATCCGTTCTAACTTTGAATGATGACATATAATCCAAAAACCCCTGTAAATGGCATTCCCACACCATTCACAGGAGTTTTTTATTAAAAAATAACCAGGCAAACTTCGCCTTATGCATTCATCTGTTTTGCGAACTTTCCTCTTTTTGTGTTCTGGTCGCATATCCCCAGAACTATGTATTTTACTGGCTTTGCTGTAATTTTTGACTGCTCTAAGCCAGCGGCTTTTCAACCGTATCCCCCAAATTTTATTTTGGGGGAAAATTCATTTTGCTTTTTTAAATTTCTTGTTGCATATTTTTCAGATTTGGGGGATAGCCATTTTCCATTTGGGAGATATTGGGGGATAAAATTCTTCCCCCAATATTTCTAAGCTTTTTTCTTACGATTTCTTTGCACAACCGCACTCTTAAACGCTTTCATCATGGCTGACGACAACTCCTCACAATCCTCATCAAAGTTAATTGGGCTTTTTTTCGCCTCTTCAATCTCTTTTAATTGTTCTTCCGTTGGTTTTTGTCCACTTTCAATAATTAATGTTTTGGTCATAATAAAGCTCCTTTTCTGCATTAGTTGCAAGCCTGGCTGAAATTAATCGAATCGTTTCCTTTCGTTCTGTAAATACTACAAACAGTACATCGCCGACTTTCCCTATCGCAATATATCTATCCTCATCAACACTATGCTCAAAATCAAACATTTCAATGTAATAAGGATCATCAAAAACATATGCTGCCGTTTCAAAAGAAATTTTATGTTTTTCCTTATTAATAATATTTTTTTCTTCGTCCCACTCAAATTTCATTTTTGGTCGTTCCTCTTAGATTATTCTATGTTAACAGTATACCATTAAATAACCAATCCATCAATTGCATTTTCCCTAAGCTCTATTAGCCTAATCACCTAAAAGGCATAATTCGGTATTGGCAGTTCTTGTAGTCTCTTCTACATAATCACAATACTTTGAAATCAATTCATAAATTTCTTCAGATACTAACTCATTCTGTATTATTTTCAGTAGCTTTATACCATTTCGTATAACTTTTTTCTTTAGTTCAGCCCCCATTAATTCATCATTTATCATATCTACTGTTTCTGAAATTGTAAGGGAATAGTTATCATGTACCTCTGAAAGCTTATCTTTAATCGATTTTGTAAGCCGATTTAATTTTTTTACTGATAGGGTTATATTGGTATTATTTTCTTTGTACTGATATCTGGATAGCATGTCAAACTTTATGTTTAAAATATCAGAAAATAATTTGTAATTTTCCACTATTAACACACATAACTTTTCTCTTGCACGAGAAATCGCTTGATACAATAACTTATAAAAAAGCAAATCTGGATTGGGATGTTCTTTTCCCTGTATTCTTCTCTCTTTGTCATATATAAAATTTTTATCCATCATAATCATAACTTTATCATATTCTTGTCCTATAACATGATGTGTATCATAATTATTTGGATATAGGTCAATCGAATTCCTATAATACATTGATTGGGTATATGATATAAATATATAGCCTTTCTCATCATACAAGTTAATCAATCTCTTTGCTTCTTCTATATTATTCGCAAATAACACATCGATATCCGAATAATCCATATATCCTCTAGCTCGGTTATTCAAATTCATCATTGTTCTTGTGAAAGAAGCTATTTCTTTACTTGTTCTTATCTTATCTGACAACGTATATTCCATAAATCCATCAATCTTCTGCAACTTAGCTGGAATATTTCTCTCTTCTTCTGTTATTGATAAAGATTGTGCATAATCATAAGCAAAAATTACAGTTTTAGATTCAGAAATTACCTCCTTTATTATTTTTTCAAATGTAGACGAATAAATTCTTTGAGATTCATCTACAAATATAAATTGATATCTTTTTAAATTTTCAACTCCATCACCATTCAATTCCTTTGCTGAGAAAATAGTTACATTATCCCACTTTACACTTAATATTCTATGTCCATCACATAAAATACCACTATGAATCAAGCAACAATTTTCTCCTCTCTCTGCTATTTCCTTAATAATATCATATAGCAGAAGAGTTTTACCAGTTCCCGCTTTTCCTTTTATCCCTAAAACATATTCCTTATCATTCACTAAAATCAAATCTACTATCTTTTTCTTTATATCATGCTGTTGATTTGTCAAAAAATAATCACCATACATAAATTTTTGATGTGAATTTAAAGGAGAAATAAGGTAACTATTCGCCTGAAACAAAGATTCAAGGTTCTCCCCAAGACTCTCCTGAAATAACTGCATGGTATCTTTTAAATCCCCTACCCCGACAAGCTGAAGTCCTTTGGATGTATATTTATATAATTTTTTTCCAGTTTCCACAAAAGTATACAATCGTACATCTGGTGCTAAATGTTTTAGGTAATATCTATTCTTTTCTAATTGATTTTGAATAGCCTCCACTCCTACCTCTTCACTTTTTAATTCAATACTCAAAACGAGATTATCCTTATCAAGTTTTATCAAATCAAATTCTTTTCCAATTTGTTCTATCGTAAATGAAAGAAAAAAATTTTCAAAATCCTTTATTTCAACCCCAATACCTGATAACATATTAACAAGACTTCTTATAGCATCAAACTCTTGTGGTTTTAC
Source organism: Eubacterium sp. 14-2 (assembly GCF_000403845.2). Lineage (GTDB taxonomy): Bacteria > Bacillota > Clostridia > Lachnospirales > Lachnospiraceae > Petralouisia. The sequence goes on from NZ_KE159567.1 coordinate 1,995,395, forward strand.
CTTTAACTTTTTTGACCTTTTTGACAAAATATTTTCAAATTCAGTAGCCATATCCTCTTGTATTCTTGAATATGTATATATATTTATTGCTTTCATGTTCCCCATCCTCTGAATAGCCTTGAAATTTATTTGTCCCTTTCTTTACATTATAAATTATCTCTCATATTTCATCAATCAGTATTTTTCATGTGATAATAAAAACCCCTATAAATGGCATTCCCACACCACTTACAAGGGTTCTCATTCTTATCTCTATTCGCCTGATTTCGACAAATTTCTACGCATTCATCTGCGCTGCAACCTCAGCTGCAAAATCTTCCTGTTTCTTCTCCAGGCCTTCTCCGGTTTCAAAACGTACAAATCTCTTAACAGAAACAGGTGTGCCAACTTCTTTGGAAACAGTCTCCAGATATTTTCCTACGGTCTGTTTTCCATCTTCAGCCTTTACATATACCTGGTCTACCAGACAGATTTCTTTCAGTTCTTTGTTGACACGTCCCTCAATCATACCATAGATAACTTTCTCCGGTTTCTGAGATTCTTTCGGGTCATTCATAATCTGTGCCAGAAGAATTTCCTTCTCATGAGCAATGTATTCATTGCTGATTTCATCTCTGGAAACATATTTGGGAGAAAGTGCTGCTGTCTGCATTGCAAGATTTGTCAATGCTTCTTTTACGGTATCGTTGACAACAGAAGTCTCTGCTTCAATGATAACGCCGATTCTTCCGCCGCCATGGATATAGGAAACCACACAGCCGTTTTCTGCGGTAACTTTCTGGAATCTGCGGATATTCAGATTCTCACCGATCACTGCAATTTTTTCTACCAGAGCATCTTTAACTGTTTTGCCGGAATCTTCATTCCATGCTTCTGCCAAAAATGCATCCAGATCTGCTGCGTCAGAATTTACCGCCTGAGTAGCAACTGCTTCCACGAATGCCCTGAAAGTATCATTTTTTGCAACGAAGTCTGTCTCAGAATTTACTTCCACTACTGCGGCGGTTTTGTCGTCTTTCACCACAACGGTACAGAGACCTTCCGCTGCAATTCTGCCAGCCTTTTTCTCAGCCTTTGCCTGTCCGTTTTTTCTTAAAAATTCTACTGCGGCATCCATATCGCCATTTGTTTCATTTAAAGCCTTTTTGCAGTCCATCATGCCTGCACCGGTCATTTCTCTTAATTCTTTTACCATTGCTGCTGTAATAGCCATTTTCATTTCCTCCATATACAGATCAAACAGGACATATATGGTATCCTGGTCTGTTTATCCATAATTGAGGACAGGCAATACTGTCTGTCCTCTTCTGAAATACTTCAGTTAATCTTCCTATTCTTCTGCTGCTTCCGGAACTTCCTCTGCCTCTTCTTCAATTGTTCCCTGATTTGCTTCCACAACTGCATCAGCCATCTTGGAAACAATCAGTTTTACCGCTCTGATTGCATCGTCATTTCCCGGAATTACATAATCCAGTTCCTCCGGATCACAGTTTGTATCACAAATACCAATCAGCGGAATTCCCAACGTATGAGCTTCCTGAACGCAAATTCTTTCTTTTTTGGGATCAACAATAAAAATTGCATCCGGAATACGCTTCATATCCTTAATTCCACCGAGATTTTTCTCTAATTTTTCCCATTCTTTCTTTAATGCGATAACCTCTTTTTTCGGAAGCACATCAAAAGTTCCGTCTTCTGCCATGGTTTCGATTGCCTTTAATCTTGCAATCCGGCTCTGAATTGTCTTAAAGTTGGTGAGCATACCACCCAGCCATCTCTCATTTACATAGAACATGCCGCAGCGCTCTGCCTCTGCCTTAATGGCATCCTGCGCCTGTTTCTTGGTTCCCACAAACAGAATGGTACCGCCATCTGCAGTAATATCAGATACTGCTTTGTATGCCTCGTCCACTTTTCCAACAGATTTCTGTAAATCAATGATATAAATACCATTTCTCTCTGTATAGATGTAGGGAGCCATCTTAGGGTTCCATCTTCTTGTCTGATGTCCGAAATGAACACCTGCTTCTAATAACTGTTTCATCGAAATAACGCCCATTTTTTACCTCCATTTGGTTAGATTCTTCCATATGCTTCTTCCCCCAAAGCTACCGACAGGGCACCGGCTCTGGAATCCACATATGTGATTTTTATGCAGCTATCTGTCCGAAAGGACAGACATTTCACATACCGTTCTCTGCTTTATTGAGAAAAATGTATGTTATCTTACAGATTATATCACAGGAAAAATTTACTTGCAAGTCCTATTGCGGTTTTCCCTGTAAAATTTCTATGATTTCATCCTGTGTAGCCCCGGCCGGAATCAAATGGACTCCCACCCGCAGAGAATCATCAACACCTTTCTGCGTCATATAATTGTTAAATTCCTCTGCATCCGGAATCAGACCTGCCTGAAACAGTTTCTGGCTGACCACATCGGAAAATTCTCCCTGTTTGATTTCAAACTCCACCATATTATGAGTATCACCGGAATTCTCCGTGCTTTCCGTGGGAGAACTGCTGTCAGATGGCTCATCCTTTTTTTCCTCTTCCGGTTTCACACTGTCAGATTCTCCGTCATCGTCTTTATCTTTATCATCTTTTTCTTCTTTAGCCTTGTTATCCTGATTTTCAGGAGTTTTACTGTCCTCTTTCTGTTCAGCTTCCGTTTCTTTTTTTTCTGAAGATTTACCGCCGGAATCTTCTTCCATAACCATTCCCAGAAGTCTGGCACGCTCTATGATTTCCGCGTCCGTCAGTTTTTCCTTTTTATTCCCGGACAGAGCAATACCCATAATAATGGCAGTGCAGATTACTCCAACTCCAAGTCCTCGTAAATAATATTTTAATTTCATACGTTACAAATCTTCCTCTCTGAATAAACCGATTACAAGTTTTACTTCGCCTACACCAAGTCCCAGTTCTTTTGCTATGTCTACGTCAGTTTTTCCTTTCCGGTACATATCCAGAATTCTCTGATTATGATTCATATTTTCATCGGCCAAATCTCCTGAAACTTCCTCTGCCGGCTCTGCTCTCGGTATGTCAGTCAGATCCGGCTCCATCATACCCGGAACCGGTGTCTCAGCCGACTCCTGAACCCTGTTCAGAATATCATCGGAATGGGATACCATGTTCTGGATATTATCCTGCAGTTCCTCCAGATTGATGGCAAGCTGTGCAAGACTTCCTGCATATTTTGTAAGTTCAGAATGTTTATCGTTCAGCATACTGTACAGGAACATTACTTCATTATGGGTTTTGTGAATGGACTCCAACACTGTATCAGAATACTCCGTGATTGCCCGCATTTTTTCATTGGTTTCCTTATCCAGCGCCCGTTCTACCACCTCCATTGATTTTTCAATGGAATGGTCTATCACCTGATCCACCATGTTGTCCACTTTTACCTGGGCATCTGTCAGACTTCTCTCCAGAATACGCCGCATTTCTTCTGTACTCAGTTCAGCAACTTTGTCCAGATCCTGATTTGAGAGCTTTTCTGTAACAAAGAAACTTGCGACCATCATTACGACACCAATTACCAGTAAAACAATCTCTATTGTTGACATACCTGTACCCACCTATATTTTCATATCAAAACCACCTGTGGTTTTAACGCTTACCTTTCCGCTGTTTTTTTCCTCCGCCCTTTTCTTTTTATTCCGGCGGTCTTCATATTCATTACTTCCCTTTTCACGGGCGTCAAATTTCTTTTTCGGGTTGTCAGAATCATTGGCATGGGTTACCTGTTGCATATGATGTACCGTATCCTTTGCAAACTGAGTCTGCACATTCTGCTGCTGCAGCATGGATTTGTTATCCTCATTCTGCTTCACCGTGCTTATATCCTGACTTCTCTGAACCACGCCGCTGAATTCCACTGGCCGGATTGACATATTCCCACACTCCTTTTATAAAGTACGCACTACAATTTCACCGTGTTCCTTGATAAATTTCGAGAATGTTCTCTCACTCTTAATATTCATGCTTACCTCGGAAATATTCACAGATACACCCGGATAAATACTGCCCTTTACTTTTATTTTGGCATTATGGGACATCTGAATCTGGTCATGAAGCTCTTTCAGCTCTTTTCGCTGTAAATTCAAAAGCTGCTGCTTTTCCTTAAAAGATCTGGCAACTGCCTGAACCTGCTGAATCCGCTCCACGCTTAACGTTTCCTTCTTCTGCATTTTTTCATTAAAATTCACAAGAATCGGACGCATCTGCTCCAGTTCCTTACTGATTTGAATAATGCTCTTCTGGAGTTCTCCATAACGCTCTTTTATTTCCGGATCCACACCCACTTCAATCTTTGTCTGAGTTCCCATAGTTGAGCCTATGGTCTGGGCCTCCACCAGATTGCCGGCACGAATTACACCTCCGTTTACAAAGCCTTTCTTGCCTCCCACACGAATATCAGTTCCTGCCGATACCTGACTGTGAAGAATGGAACCTGTCTCAATGTAACCTCCGGAAATTACAGTGGCATTCTCTATAAATTTTGTAATAATATTGTCACTGGCCTGAACCCTGCCCTTGCCCATACCATGAATTCCACGTTTTACGACAATCTGCCCGCCGGCGGACAGATAAGCGGCTTCCACCACGCCTTCAATTACAATGTCACCTTTGGCAGTAACGGAAAATCCACTTTTCACGTTTCCCTTGATGGTAACATTGCCGTCATAGACTATATTTCCCGTGGAAGTGTCAACATCTGCCGGCACTTCAAATACATCTTCCACAAATACCTTGCCGTTTACCAGACTGGCATGTCCTGTCACACCGGAATAAATCTCTGTTTTATCTTCAGATAAGGTGATATTATTGCCGAATTCCAGCTTGAGGGTTTTTGCCTGTCTTGCCTGGATCTCTCCGCCAAATACATCCTTTCCGGACTTTCCCGGTATTTCCGGATGAAGTTTTGCCAGAACCTGTCCCTTTTCCACACGGCTGATGGTATTCAGTTCATGATAATTTACAGACCCGTCTTCATTCTTTTTGGGCTTCAGATTGTGGTTTGTGTTAAAGAAATATTCAATTTTAGCATCCTTACCGTTTATCGGAGGAATTCCCTTTGCCATAATATAATTTGTACAGTAATGGCGGTCTTTCAGAAAACGCTGAATCTCTTCCTGACTGAGTCCGACCGTAATATTATGACCAGACAGATTTGCAACGATTTCTTCTGCTGACAGCAGCTTTCCATTATTAGAAGGCGGATAGAAACGACAGAATACCAGCATTTTGTCTATGGAAATATTTACTTCCATATGCTCACTTTCATGAAGGCCGTTCCATGCGCCCACATAAACCTCCTGTACGCCATCCGTAAGGCTCAGAATACGGTTCAGCTCTTTTGCATCGAACATACCGTAGCCTTTGCCTTCCAGATATGCCACTACCTCTTTGTATTCCGGGATTTTCCCTCCTTCTTCCGGCGGAAATACCTGAAGGAATACTCCCACATCTCTTACGTCTAATTTGAAATACCCATTTTTGCTCTCCATAGCATCAACCACCTAATCCGTTAATATATTCATGTAGGGTCCCATTGTTTTTTTCATCTTCATCAGCGCTTTTGTATGAAGCTGTGATATCCGGGATTCCGACACCTCCAATACGTTGCTTATTTCCTTTAAAGTTAAATCCTCATAATAGTATAAGGTAATTACTTTGCGTTCTTTTTCTGTGAGAACCTCCAGAGACTGTTCCAGAACCTTTTTCAGTTCATCTTCTGCAACAGCATCTTCCGGCTGAATAAAATGCGAATTGCCTTTGGCGTCCATGGCAGGCTCCATTCCCTGTTCCAGATATTCATTCAGGGACACCATGTTTGTTACTTTAAGCTGGGACTGCCAGTTCAGCAGTTCTTCACCGGTCACTTCCAGTTCTTCTGCAATTTCTTCATCCAGCGCATTCCTTCCGGTTCTTGTCTCTATCTTTCTGATAGCCTCATCAATTTTCTTCTGTTTCTGCCGTACCGTTCTGGGAATCCAGTCCATTTTCCGTATCTGATCCAGAATGGAACCTCTGATTCTCAGACTGGCGTATGTCTCAAATTTTACATCTTTCTTTATATCAAATTTATCAATGGCGTCAATCAGACCAAAAATTCCATACCCTACCAGATCGTCATATTCTACATTGTATCCCAGATACATACTCAGGCGCCCCGCCACTATCTTAACCAGCGGTGCATATTCCACAATAATCTGTTCTCTCAGTTCTGCCGCGGGCTTTTTTAAAAATTCTGCCCACAATCGTTCTCTTTCTGCCGCGTTCATCCAAAGCCCCCAAGACTGCAGGTAACGCCTTTACAGGCTTTCCTGCGTGATCAAATACAACAAGTTTCCAAACTGTGCGTCTATTGTATTTCTTCTTCCTCTGCGGAGTCTTCCTGAGCTTCCGAATCCTCTGCTTCTTCCGGATTCTCTGACTCTTCTTCCTCCGCTGCCTCTTCCGTGGCTTCTTCTGCTTCTTCCCTGAAGTTTTTGTCCAACACCAGTTTTGCAATGCATCCAAGGATATAAAAGGATATTAAAACGATAATCCATATTTTCACAAACTGTCCCATTTCCATCTGTTCCATAAAGCCGATAATACATGTTACAAGTCCGGCTATCAAGGTAATAATTATTGGTACCTGCTTCGTTTTCATATCCTGTCACCCTTTAAATAATTTTTAATGTTTTGCCCACTGCCTTAATATAAAATTCCCCGGTTGCCGGATATAATTCAACAGTCCTTCCATAATTCAACCCGGTATCTTCAGCCAGCAGCGGAATTCCAAGCTGTTTCAGCTTCGCTCTTGAAGCCTGGGCATTGCGTTCTCCCACATTTCCGATTGTGGAAAGGCCGCTGACCTGGAACATTTTTGCCCCGCCCGCGATTTTTGCAACCAGGCGCCGCTTGTTGGCACCTGCCGCAACCACACGTTTTATCAGTTCCTCTATTCCTGTATCTGCAAATTTGGCAATATTTGAATTATTTCTCATCTGTGTACTGTCAGGAAGCATGATATGTGCCAGTCCTCCAAGTTTTAAAACCGGATCATAGACTGCAATCCCAATACATGATCCCAATCCCAGCGTGGTAATCATATCCGGTGCCTTGCAAATATTCAAATCTGCCATTCCAACTTTAATTGTAGCCATAACTCCATGCTCCTTTTACAGTGCAATCCCCAATGAAGATAAAATTTTATCATAAGAATCTACATCCGGCATTAAAATAAAAAATCCCTGTATTTTTACATCGTCTCCAAACTCTGTCTGTATCAGAAGTGCATTGTCCCCATACTGCCCGAACTGAATGGCCGGCACACTTAATATAGCCGCTGCCATGTCAATAGCAAGATATGGGACAGAAGATGTGATTACCATATTTGTCATCGTAGACAAAGCTGATAAATAGGAGCCGGATATAATATTTCCTATTTCTTTGATTGCGGACAGATCCATCTCATTGAATTCTTCCGCATAATCATCCGGTCTTCCCATCAGATGATTTACCAGATAACGGGCAGATTCCATTTTCAGCAGAAACATCATGCTTCCGCCGATATCGCTTTCTACTTCCAGATAAATGCCCACCACTGTTTCTTCCTCCGCAGAAATCGCGGTGGGAAGTTCCTGAAAAGTCAGAAATTCCACTTTGGGAACTTCCATATTTACTTTCAGGTTCAGCATATTTGAAATTGCGGTGGTAGCATTGCCTGCACCAATATTGCCGATTTCTTTCAGCACGTCAAAATACATTTCATTTACCTGATCCAAACTAAATTTAGCCATGACCGCTGTTCTCCATTTCTCCTGAATTACGAACAGGCTGCTGCCCGGAATACCGGTTTACCGCAACAGCCTCTCTTCGTCTAACTATACACTTTCTGATTCATCAATGATGCTGTTGGTATCAAACAGGGAAATCAGTTCTTCTCCGTGCTTACCAACACCATTGATAAAGTTGCTTTTGCTGTTTCTGGCATCATAAGCTACTTTGTCAATTTCATCCGGACCAAGGGTTACCACTTCTTTTACTTCATCTACGATAAGGCCAAGCACCCCGTGTTCTTCCAGCTTCAGAATAATAATTCTGGTAACATCCGTAAATACATCCGGCTCCAGGTCCATTCTGGTACGAATGCTCATTACCGGTACAATTTCCCCGCGCAGATTGATAATTCCCTTAAAATAGGTCTGTGCTTTCGGCACCCTGGTAATCTTCTGCATACGGACAATATTATCTACATAACTGATATCTATTCCATACTGTTCACTGCCGATTTTCACTACGATAAACTGCTTTTTGCCGTCTTCTACCACAGAAATATTGTTTGCCATATCAACACCCCCTAAAATAATGTATTAACATCCAGTATCAATGCCACTTCACCATCTCCAAGAACAGTTGCACCGCTGATAATCTTGGTACTGTTGTTAATGTATTTGCCCAGGGATTTGATTACAATTTCCTGCTGGCCGTTCAGCTCATCTACAATAAGTCCTGCAAATTTATCGCCCTTGCGGACAATAATCACTGTAAGGCTTTCCCGTTCTTCATCATCCGGCTCACAATCCAGCAACTGGTCCAGACGAATCAGCGGAATTACCATGCCGCGAATATGTATCACTTCTTTTGCCTGAACAAACTTGATTTCGTCAGCCATAATTTCTTCAATAGTCTCAATGGAACCCAGAGAAATAGCATATTTTTCATTTCTCACTTCCACCATCAATGCCTGGATAATTGCCAGAGTCAGCGGAAGGCGTACCGTAAACTTGGAGCCTTCTCCCAGTATACTTTTCACTTCCACATCTCCGCCCAATGCTTCAATGTTGGATTTCACCACATCCAGACCCACACCGCGGCCGGATACGTCAGAAATCTGCTTTGCCATGGAAAAACTGGGCATAAACAGAAAATCTATGATTTCCTTCTGGCTCAGAGCCGCACCCTGTTCCGGTGTAATCAGTCCTCGTTCAATGGCTTTGCTCTTAACGCTTTCCGTGTCAATACCGTTACCGTCGTCGCTTACTTCGATAATAACATTATTTCCTTCCTGAAAAGCATTCAGATGAATAGATCCGCTTTCCGGTTTTCCTCTTTTTTTACGAAGCTCTGCGCTCTCTAACCCATGGTCTGCAGAATTACGCAGCAGATGCTGCAGAGGATCTCCAATCTGGTCCACCACGGTCCGGTCCAGTTCCGTATCTTCACCGGTCATATACAGTTCCATCTTCTTGTCCAGCTTTTTGGACAGATCCCGAATCATACGTGGGAACTTCTGAACAACGCTTTCAATGGGTACCATACGCACTTTCATGACAGATTCATGAAGTCCTGTGGTAATGCGCTCCAAATATTCAATCTGTTCATGGAATGCCTGAGAATTGGAACCTCCCGTGGCTCCGTCGGAAGTGGAACCAATGGATACCAGCGAATTCTTGGCAATAATCAGCTCGCTGACCTGATTCATCAGTGCATCCAGCTTCTCAATATCCACACGAACCGTACGGTTGGTCACCGGCTTGCCGCCATTTTGCTTTTTGCCTGACTGAGCCGGAGCCTGTGGTTTGGTCTGAGCCGGAGCTGCTGCCGGTACCTGCGGGTTTTCCGCACTTTTGGCATTTTCCGCTTCTTTGGCTGCCGCTGCTTCCGCCTCTTCTTTTCTTGCTGCTGCGGCTGTCAGTTCTTTGTAAGCTACCTGCTCACCGATTACTTCTTCAATTTCAGAAACAGCCTTTGACACTTCTTTTATTTTATCCAGTTCTGTCTCACTGGCCAGATAAAAGCTGAAATCAAATCCAAATTTTTCATCTTCAATATCCTGAGAAGAGGGGTTATATGCAATGATATTTCCGAAATCTTCCACTGCTTTGAAAACCAGAAATGCTCTTGCAGCCTTGAGCAGACATTCCTCCTGAATATATACCGTGACGCCATAGAGTTTCATGCCCTTTTCTTCTGACACACGGAGTTCTTCCTTCTCCTTCTCGGAAAATTCCATGTCCATATATTTTTTCTGAAAACGGTCGCCGGAAGCTGCTTCCTTCGGCTTTTCCTCGACTTTTTCTTCTTTTACGGGAACCACGCCGGTTCCTGCCGCCAGAATATCATTCAGTTCCTGAATAATGGCTTCATTGTCGTCTGTTCCTTCTTCTGAACTTTCCTTTACATTTTCCAGATATGCGTCAATGGCATCCAGACACTGAAACAGAACATCCACCAGACTGCTGGTAACGTTCATATTGTTGCTGCGGACTTCCTGAAAAACATTCTCCATATCATGAGTCAGACGCTGCATACGTTTAAAGCCCATGGTGCCCGCCATTCCTTTCAGAGAATGAGCCGCACGGAAAATCTCATTAATGGTGTCCATATTTTCCGGATCTTTCTCAAGGCTCATGATACAGTCTGAAAGGTTCTGCAGATGTCCGTTTGTCTCATCAATAAAAATTTCAAGGTATTGGCTTACATCCATACTACTGTACCCCCACATTCTTTATTATCGTTTGTGCAACTTCTGTCAAGGGAACTACTTCATCTACAGCGCCGGCCTCGGCAATTGCTTTGGGCATTCCATATACCACACAGGACTGGGCATCCTGGGCAATTACATGAATATTTTTCTTCTGTTTCAGGGAAAGGATTCCTCCGGTTCCGTCTGCTCCCATACCGGTAAGCACCACGCAGACAATCTCATCGTATCCGCTGGTACGGAGCGATTCATAGGTTACATTTGCACAGGGGCGCAGCCCTCCGATAGGCGGCTGGTCATTCAGACGAACCACATGAGAACCATCCGGTTTCTTCTGAATCTCCATGTGCTTTCCTCCGGGTGCCACATAAACACACCCTTTCTCCAGAACATCTCCCTCTTTTGCTTCCTTTACCTCAATTTTGCTGACATCATTGAGACGTTCCGCCATGGATCTTGTAAATCCCACGGGCATGTGCTGAACCAGCACCATGGGAGCAGCCATGTTTTCCGGCAGATAGGGAATCACACTCTGAAGTGCCTTGGGGCCTCCGGTAGAACATGCCAGGGCCACCAGCCTGTTTCTTCCTTTTCCAACCGGCTTTTTTGGAATCTGAACGGTTTTTACCGGTGCCGGCTTCTCCTCCGGCCTGGAAGCCACACCGAGAGCATTCCTGGCATTATCAGATCTGATAACTGCTTTCAGAACCTTCAGCAGACTTCCTTTAAATTCTTCTCCCTTTGCTTCAATGATATTACATGGCTTGGTAACAAAATCAATGGCGCCCAGTTCCATGGCCCGGATGGTCACATCCGCATCCTTAACGGTCAGGGTACTTACCATAATAACAGTAGCATCAATTTTGTCCTGCTGTAGTTTTTCCAGTAATTCCAGACCATCCATCCGGGGCATATTTACATCCAGAATCACAGCATCGTAGCCGGTGGTTTTCAATCGTTCATATGCCTCCAGGCCGTCTCGGCAGACATCCGTTGCCTGAAATGTACTTTCTGTGTTAATTATATCACAGATGAGCCTTCTCATAAGTGCAGAGTCATCAACCACTAAAATATTTTTTTTCATAACATCATCCTTTTTGTCTTCTTCTTCGTTCCTGTTCAAAAATATATTTAATAATTATTTCTCGCTCTTTTTGATTCCGCATCAGAAAATTGATACGATACTCATACTTCTTTTCTTTGTTTCCGGATTCGATTTCCTGACACAGCAGGACTTTTCCAACGATTTCCAGAAGATAATTCATACTTTCACTTTCCAGCCGAAGAGAAAGAAACAGGTAATCCCCTTTATTTCCCGGCATTTTTCCTATAAATCTGAGACCTCCTCCGCTGATATCCACTGCAATGGCTTCCCGTGCAAGGTCTTCCGGATAATTTAGTCTATGATGTTCTTTTAATTCCGTGATATTCTCTGTTTCCGCTTCCTCATCCGTAATCATCATGTACTGCATATCCATTGCACATTCAAAACGGTAGTATTCCCGTCTCTGAAATTTCTCCAGAGGGCTTCTGGGCTCTACAAGCATCAGATAGAGATTTTCCCGAACATAACGGTTTTTAATATGTGCCACACAGCGATACATGCCCGCCCTGGCATAGAAGAGAAATTCCAGCCGGACGCCGCCGGGCGGGGCCTGGGTTTTTCCCTCTCTTATGGGAACCAGCATCTCAAAAAAACCATCGTCCCGTACATTTTCCACAATGCTGTGATATACAGGAGGCTGTTCCCCCAGCTTTTTTCCCTGTTCTACCTGCTGTAAAATTCGAATTTCAACTTTATCTCCTGGTCTGACAATATTAGAATTCATGATGCACCTCTGACTCAACTTTTTTATGCCTGGCTCTTTTTATAAATAAAACGTGAAAACAACTGCATAATTCCTCTTTTTTCATGGAGAGGGGCTGTGGTTCCTTCCAGAAGATTACCGGTCAGCACTTCAAATGCTCTGGTAGATTTCGCATCCGGATAAAGAATACTTACCGGCTGTTGCTGACGAACTGCTTTTTCCATGGCTCCGTCCTGTGGAATCATCCCCAGATATTCCAGATTTCCTTTTAAAAACTGTCCTACCACTGCATTCAGCTTTTCATAAATTCCCGTACCTTCTTCTTCTGAGACTACCCGGTTGGAAATAACCTTTATTTTAGTCTGCGCCTGGCGAAATTCAGGATTACGATGTAAAGCCTTCAGCAGAGAATAGGCATCTGTCAGGGAACTGGGTTCGGAAGTGGCGAGAAGCAGCACCTCCGGGCTGGCCATAACAAATTCCAGTACATGATCTGAAATTCCGGCCCCGGTATCAATCATTATAATGTCTGCCAGTTCATCCAGCTCTGACAGATTCCGTACCAGAAATTTCAGCTGATCTTTGGACAGGTTATTTACACCTGTGATACCGGAACCTCCTGATATAAACCCAATATCCAGAGGTCCGGGTGTAATAATTTCCTGTATGGTCTTTCCCCGATAAATCAAATCACTTAAATTATATTTGGGAATGGCTCCGAACATGATTTCAACATTTGCAAGCCCCAGATCCGCATCAAAAATAATAACTTTTTTTCCCTGCTTCTGCATCTGAACTGCCAGGTTTACCGCCACGTTCGACTTCCCTACCCCGCCTTTCCCGCTGGTTACTGCAAAAATACGAGCTTTACGGGTGGACTGCTGATTCTTTTTTACAATATTTCTTAACTGCTCCGCCTGGTCCATGTCATTTTCCTCCAAGCAGAAGTTTTACAATTTTCTGCGTATTAAAAACTTCTATATCTTCCGGAACATTCTGTCCGTATGTGGAATAGGATAAATCCGCTCCCGTATACAGTTTCATATTCAGAATATTTCCGAGACAACTTGTTTCATCCAGTTTGGTAAAAATTAATTTAAAATGAAAATTCTCTTTATATACGTCTGCTATATCAAGCAAATCCCGGTATTTGGTGGTAGCGCTCAGCACCAGATACGTCTCTTTCTGATATTCCCCCGGTATTCTGTCAATAAGCTGCCTTGTTTCATTCCGCTGTTCCGCATTTTTATGGGAAAATCCTGCAGTATCCACAAGTACCAGATCATATTCCTCGGAATTTCTCAGTTTTTCATTCAGTTCCTCGGAAGAATACACAATATCCAACGGAGTATCCAGAATATTTGCATAGGTACGAAGCTGTTCTGCTGCGGCAATTCGATAGGTATCCGCTGTCAGCAGAGCTACTTTCTTCCCTTTTTCCATTTTAAACCGCGATGCTATTTTCGCAATGGTGGTGGTTTTCCCCACCCCTGTAGGTCCGATAAAAAACACTACCTTCGGTTTTCGCCCGGACAGTTCAATGGGCTGGGGCTGTCCGAATTTCAGAATCATTTTCTGATAGATACTGGACAGTATCAGATCCACACTGGCCCCGCCTTTCATTACCTTTTCTACTTCATCCATAATCTGATTTACATATTTTTCATCTACTTCATTATCCAGCAGAATGCTGTAAATCATCTTGATAAACTTAAAATTCTCATCCACCGGCACCTCTTTGGGGAGTTCTTTTTCCGGTTCCGGCGCCAGTTTTTTTTCCAGAAGAGACTGCAGACTCTCCAGTTTCTCTTCCAGATTATTTTCCATGGCATTTTCTTTTTTCTTTTCTTCCGATTCCGGCGTTCCCATGGAAGAAGCCCAGGTATTTTCCACTTTTGCAAACACTTCCTTTAATGGTTCCGGCTTCGGTATGGGAATGGGTTCATCTGCCGCAATATTGATATTTCCGGGAGCTGAAACCGGCACAGGGCCGGAAGGCCTCGGAGATATGGGCGGCTGAGATACGGGCACTCCGGAAGGCACAGCAGATATTGAAGATATGGGAGATACCGGAGACGCGGGCACAGGAGCAGCCGAAGGCATATGTGCGGGAATTCTGGCTCCTGCCTGCTGATCTTCTTCTATGGCTGCCGTCACTTCATATAAAGGGGTCTTGAAAGAACGCAGAAACCCTTTCGGCTTTATCTCTTTTACATTCATAATCACTGTCTGAGGGCCGAATTCTTCCCTCGCCTTTGCAGTGGCTTCTTCTTCTGTTCTCCCCTGAAATTTCTTTATCGTCATGAAAGGCTCACCATCCCTACTGATTGTAATTCTATATTAGATTCCACTTCATTATAGGAAACCACAATTAAGTCTCTGAAGTAATCTTCTGTCAGTTTCTTAAAATACATACGCACAATGGGCGATGTTATGATAATTGCATTCTTTCCAAGATTCTCCAGTTTGGCCGTCTCCGTCTCCAAAGACGCCATAATGGCTTTTGTCTTTTCCGGGTCCAGAGTCAGATATGCTCCCTGTTCCGTCTGTTTTACAGCGCCCATAATTTCCTGCTCCAGATTTGGATCCAGTGTAATCACGCTGGTCACTTCATTAGCCGGGAAATATTTACTGGAAATCGCCCGCTTCAGGCTCTGTCTTGCATATTCCGTCAGTACATCCGTATCACGGGTAGTGGCCGCATGGTCTGCCATGGTTTCAAAAATAGTAAGCAGATCCCGGATAGAAATACCTTCCCGCAGCAGATTCTGAAGAACTTTCTGAATCTCTCCCACGCCCAGCAGTTTGGGTATCAGCTCGTCCACAAGAGTCGGATTGGTTTCTTTGATATTATTGACAAGATTCTGTACATCCTGTCTGGACAGCAGTTCATCAATGTGCAGCCGGATTACTTCCGTCAGATGAGTTGCAATAATGGAAGGAGGATCTACTACCGTATAACCCAGACTCTCCGCCCGCTCTCTCTGGCTCTCTGTAATCCACAGCGCCGGCAGATGGAAGGAAGGTTCAAAAGTGGGAATACCGGAAATCTCTTCCTCTACAAATCCCGGATTCATGGCCATATAATGGTCAAAGAGAATTTCTCCTTCTGTCACCTGAATACCTTTGATTTTAATAATGTACTGATTGGGATTTAACTGGATATTATCTCTGAGACGGATAATAGGTACCACTGTACCAAGCTCCAGAGCAATCTGCCTTCGGATCATAACCACACGATCCAGCAGGTCGCCTCCCTGATTTACATCAGCCAGAGGAATAATACCATATCCAAACTCCAGCTCGATGGGATCCACCTGGAGAAGGGATACCACATTTTCCGGCCGGCGTATTTCCTCCGCCTGTTCTTCCGCCATATCCACTTCTTCCTCAATGGCTTCCATTCCCAGACTTGTATCCATATTTCTGGCTGCAATCAGAAAAGCAATTCCAAAGGGAAGAAACAGTCTCCAGTCCAGAGGAGTTACAATACCCAGGAAAATCAATACCGCACCTACAATATACAGTACCTTTGGGATGCCAAATAACTGATGAATCAGCGTATCTCCGAAATCTGCTTCTTTGGAAGCCTTTGTAACCAGAATACCGGTTGCCAGAGAAATCAGCAGAGAAGGAATCTGACTCACCAGACCGTCACCGATGGTCAGAACTCCGTATTCATTCAGAGCATCACCGATGGTCATACCCTGGCGGAGCATTCCCATGGCAATTCCGCCCACCAGGTTAATCAGGGTAATCAGAATACCTACATTCGCATCTCCCTTCACGTACTTGGTAGCACCATCCATGGCTCCGAAAAAGCTGGATTCCTGCTGTATCTTATCCCGTCGTTCCAGCGCCTGTTTTTCGCTTATCACGCCTGTATTCAAATCCGCATCAATCGCCATCTGTTTACCTGGCATGGCGTCCAGAGTAAATCTTGCTGTTACTTCTGACACACGTTCAGAACCCTTGTTGATTACTATCAACTGAATCAAAATCATAACCACAAAAATAATTGCGCCGATAATGAAATCGCTTCCACCTACGAACTGGCCGAAGGTACGCACAACATTACCCGGATCTCCTGTGGTTAAAATAAGACGTGTGGAAGAAACGTTCAGTGAAATACGGAAAAGGGTCGTGAACAAAAGGAGGGTTGGAAAAAAGGACATGTCCAGCACTTCTTTTACAAAAAGGGCATTCATCAGTATTACCAATGCTATGGATATATTAAATGCCAGCATGATATCCAATAAAATAGAGGGAATCGGCACGATAAAAAATATAATTGCAACCAGCAAATACAGTGCAACTCCCATATCAGCTTTCTTCATGCTGTTTTCTCCTTTCGTCTCATTTATCTATTCTCTCTCAGACTGTAAACAAAGGCCAGAACCTCAGCCACTGCCTGATACAATTCCGGCGGAACCTCTTCGCCAACGTCCACATTGGCATAAAGCATCCGCGCCAGAGGCTTGTTTTCCACAATTTCTATCTGATGTTCCCTGGCCGCATCTTTAATTCTCATGGCAAGGTAATCCTCTCCTTTGGCCACAACGACAGGTGCGGAATACTGGCTGGCATCGTACCGGATTGCCACCGCATAATGGGTGGGATTGGTAATTACCACGTCAGCATTGGGCAGATTCTGCATCATACGACGCTGGGAGGCTTCCCTCATTCTGGAACGCTGGCGTCCCTTAATTTCCGGATTTCCCTCCGTATTTTTATACTCATCTTTTACTTCCTGCTTGGTCATCTTCATATCTTCTTTAAATTTATGCTTCTGATAAATCCAGTCAGCAATTCCAACCAGCAGATACACCAGACTGATTTTCAGCCCGGCGTCAATCACAATGGTTCCCACCAGCAGAATTACCTGCATCAGCGGGATATCATACAACAGAAACAGTTCATTCTGATGATCTTTGATAGCTGAATAAGCCACATAGGCAATCAATGTCACCTTTACTATGGATTTCAACAGCTCAAACAGAGAATCCTTGGAAATAATCCGTTTAACCCCGTTGAGGGGATTTAATTTACTGAACTTGGGACGCATGGGCTTTGTAGTTACCTTCCATCCCACCTGAAAAATATTACTGACAAGTGCAACCGTAAATCCTATGGCAAACACAGGAGCCAGTATTTTCACAATTACCAAAATAGTATTATTGATAATCACAGAAGCGGCATAGGCCGACATACCGCCGATACTGTCGTTAATCACATCCGGAATCTTATTATAATACACATAAAAATTACGGAACAGACTTTCTCCAATAGAGGAGATAAATACTTTCAGCATTAAAAATAACGCAATCAGGCTTAAAGCGCTGTTCAGCTCCTGGCTCTTGGCCACCTGTCCTTCATTTCTGGCATCCTGCAGTTTTTTGGCTGTGGCAGGCTCTGTCTTTTCCCCGCCATTTCCGTCTTTTGCAAACCACTGGAGGTCATATTCCATCAAAAAACAGAATTCATCTCTCACGCTAATACATTCCTTCAACTACAGAAACAATCATTCTCTTCATTTCTCTGAATATAAAATTCGATATATCCGGCAGCAGTATAATTGTTACAAACAAAACAGAAAACCCGATTAAAACCTTCAGCTGCATTCCCACCGCAAACATATTCATCTGAGGCGCCACCTTTGCCATAACCCCCAGAATACAGTTGAGAATCATACTGGTGGCAAAAACGGGAAGAACAATGCGGAATCCGATTACCATCAAATCCGCAATATACATGCTCATAGTGCTCATCAGATGCTCCCAGTCAAAAACTGTTCCATTCACAGGAATCAGCTGATAGGTATCAATCAGCGCCCGCAGAATATAATGATGCATGTCTGTAATAATCAGCAGCAGCATGATAAAATAGTTATACATGGTTCCGGTAAGACCTGACTGTGTACGGGTCATGGGATCATAAATATTTGCCATTGCAAGGCCGATCTCCATATCAATAACTTTACCTGAAAACACAATAATGGAATTACAAATGTTTGCTGCAAATCCAATAAGCAATCCTGTAATTCCTTCCCTCAGTACGATGATGGCGAATTCGATTGTTCCGGAATATTCCAGAGACTCTTTCGGCAGTATCGCCTGATACAAAATTAATGCCAGAAACGCCGAAAGTCCGATTTTCACCCGGCCTGGGGTATTATTCATTCCAAAAAACGGAGCAACAAAGACAAATGATGCAACCCTTACCAATATCATCAGAAAATATTCAAATGTATATACTGTAAACAAATAGTTTATCATACTGTCTCAACCTAACGCAGATACAGGCCGAAATTATTCCATAATTCCGCCATAAAGTCTGTCAGATTCTCCAACATCCACCCGCCTAACAGCATCATTCCCAAAAAAACAGCAATGATCTTGGGTACAAAAGTCAGGGTCTGCTCCTGAATGGAGGTTACCGTCTGAAAAATACTGATAATCAAACCTATGATAAGGGAAATCAGCAGCAACGGTGCAGATACCTTGATAATCAAAAATAATGCTTCCCTGGCAATATCCAGTACCTGTCCTTCTGTAATCATACGTTTTCACCTCTACACTTCGCAACCACTTGCTTCCACAAGTGGTTGTACTCAATAAAATGTCTTTACAAGATTTCCGATTACCAGATCCCATCCATCTGCCAGAACAAACAGCAGTATTTTAAAGGGCATGGAAATCGTAGTAGGAGGCAGCATCATCATACCCATGGACATCAGCACCGAAGCCACTACCATATCAATCACAATAAACGGTATATAAATCAGGAACCCAATAATAAATGCTGTCCGCAGCTCACTGACAATAAAACTGGGAATTACCACATTCATGGGTATGGGCTCCAGTGTCTCCGGTTCGCTTAAATCCATACCGGTCATGTCAATTTCCGCAATGTCACAGAACAGCTTCAGATCCTTTCGCTGCATTTCCTTATACATAAATCTGCGAATGGGGGCTTCTATCCGCTCCATGGCTTCATCCTGATTGATCTCATTGGCTTCCAGAGGCTGAATCACTGTCTCATTAATTTCTGAAAATACAGGATTCATAATAAACAGAGTCAGAAACAATGCCAGCCCTACCATCACCTGGTTAGGCGGAACCGTCTGAGTTCCAATAGCCGTCCTTACAAAATGCAGTACAATAATAATTCTTGTAAAGGAGGTCAGCATAATCAGAATGGAAGGAGCCAGTGAAATCACGGTAAGTACCAGCAAAATTCTGATATTACCGGACAGATCTCCCTCCTCGTTATTCCAGCTGAATGTCATTCCATTCGTGGTTCCCGGCTCTGCCCTTTCGGTACTGGGAGCAGTCAGTTCTCCTGTCTCCTGTCTGCTTGTATCCGTAATCTGCTGATTGGCATCCGCTGCACTTCCTGTCGCATATGCGCTTTGCCCAAAACATAAAAACAGCATAAGTATCAGTGTAACTGTGCCAAAGGCAAAGGAAGTTCCGCAATATATTTTTTTCAGCTTTCTCATAATGCTTTGCCTACTTCCTGGGGATTTTTTTCTTCAGGTTATTCAGTATTTCCTGAAAATTCTCATTCATATTGACCGGATTTTTCTCTTCCGGGGAAGGCTTCCAGATCAGCTGTTCTTCTGTCAGTTCCGTCAGAATATTAATGGTATCTTTACAGACAGAAATAACCAGACATTTTTTTCCAACCTGAATAATCTGAATAAACTTATTATTGCTTACCCGGAATGTTTCAATGACCTGTATGTTCCTGTTTGCCATCATTCCCTGCTGATATCCGGCAATCCACCTGGTTACGCCATAGGTCAGTACCAGCACGAGCAGAAATACCAGCAGTATGCCGAGCAATTGGAAAAAACTTTCCCATCCTGAGGAAATTTCCAGCAAAATCATCTTATCCAACTACTTTTTTCACAGCTTCCAATACACGTTCAGCCTGGAACGGTTTTACAATGAAATCTTTGGCACCGGACTGAATTGCTTCAATAACCATTGCCTGCTGTCCCATTGCGGAACACATAATAATACATGCGGAAGGATCGGAAGCCTTAATCTGCTTCAATGCCTGAATTCCGTCCATCTCCGGCATGGTAATATCCATCAGTACCAGATCCGGTTTGGTCTCATTATATTTCTCCACTGCCTTCAGACCATTCTCGGCTTCTCCTGCAATATTGTAGCCATTTTTGGTAAGAATGTCCTTAATCATCATTCTCATAAACGCTGCATCATCACAAATTAAAATATTCTTTGCCATATTTTTTTCTCCTTGATATCACTTTTTTATTAGTTATTTATAATTTCGGTAATACGCACGCCAAAACTTTCTTCCAGCACTACAACCTCGCCTTTGGCAACATATTTACCATTTACCAACACATCAATTGGTTCCCCTGCAATCTTATTCAATTCTATGATAGTTCCCGGAGCAAATTCCAGAATATCATGAATGGACTTGCTGGTTCTCCCAAGTTCCACAGTTACATCCAGCGGAACATCCATAATCAATCCGATATTCTCCTGCTGGGTAATCGGATTGAAATCTCCTGCAAAAGCCTGGAACTGAGCAGGCTGTACATTAACCGGCTGCTGAGCATACATCTGAGACATATCTCCCATCATGGGCATTCCCATCGTTGGCTGTCCACCCATCATCGGCTGCCCCATCATTGGCTGTCCGCCCATCATCGGCTGCCCCATCATTGGCTGAGGCGCTGCCGCCGGCTGAGGTGCAGGCGCAGGTGCAGGTGCTTCCGGCGCAGGTGCAGGCGCTTCCGCTGAAGTTGAGGAAGTATCTGCTTCCATTGTCTGCGCCACACCGGAACACATTTCCTTTGCAAAGGAAAATGGATACAGCTGCATAATTTCACTGTTTACCAGATCCCCGATTTCCATTTTGAAAGAAATTTTTACAAACCGGCCGGCCAGAAATTCATCAATTTCCTCTCCGTTCAGAGTATCCTTTAAATCCACCAGATCAGCTGACGGCGGACTGATATCAATCATTTTATTCAACATGGATGACAGGGATGTGGCAGCACTGCCCATCATCTGATTCATGGCTTCACTGATTGCGCTCAGATGCAGTTCGCCCAGTTCACCATCCAGATTCGTACCATCGCCGCCCATCATCAAATCCGTGATGATTTTCACGTCATGTTCTTTTAATACCAGAAGATTGCTTCCATCCAGTCCTACGGTATAAGCAATTCTGATAAATACGCAGGGCCGCTCATAGGCTTCCACAATATCATCCCAGGTAGCAAAAGTAACTACCGGTGTGGAGATATCAACTTTCCTGTTTACGAGAGAAAATAAAGTAGTAGCCGCTGTTCCCATGCTGATATTGGAAATCTCGCCTATGGCATCAATTTCATCCGGGGTCAGATCTTCAAGACCGCCTGCTCCTGCAGCGGCTGCATCCATACCGGCATCATCATTCAACAGAGCACTAATTTCCTCCTGTGATAAAACTCCGTCCATTCCATCCATAACCTCACTGCTCCTCTCTGATTACTGATGTAACTCTTACTGCATACTGTTCCCCAGATGCACCAGGCAAAGCAGTAAACTTTTTAATATTTCCAACATATACATCCAATTCATCTTCCACTTTTCTGTCCAGGCGGATAATATCCCCCACCTGAAGATTGATGAAATCATTTACTGAAATAACGCTTTTACCCAGGACTGCCTTCACCGGCATGGGTGCCTTGGAAATAATGGACTCAATAATCTCCGTATATTCCTGTTCACCGCGGGCCTGCATGGTGGAAAACCAGAACTTGGTATTCAGCTTATCCATCACGTCTTCCAGTGTCATATAGGGAAGGCAGACATTCATCAGTCCTTCCACATCCCCGATTTTCATATTAATTGTGATGATCGCAATCATCTCACTGGGGGAAATAAACTGTGCAAACTGAGAGTTCGTCTCTATCCGTTCCAGCCTTGGATGTATCTCCAGTACATTTTCCCAGGGCTCCCGGAGAAGATTGATACATACATTCATGATACGTTCAATAATCAACAGCTCAATTTCCGAAAAATCACGGCTGCGCTCCAGAGGAACTCCCATACCGCCCAGCATACGGTCCACCATGGCATATCCCAGATTAGAAGCCAGATCTATGATAATACTGCCTGGCATCGGTGCAAAATTCACAATTCCCAAAAGCACCGGATTGGACATGGAATTGGAAAATTCCGAATAGGTAACTGCCTCTGAATTCATGACTTCCACCTGAATGTTTTTTCTCAGATATGCCGGAAGATTTGTAGAAAGCAGTCTTCCATAATGCTCGAATATAATCTCCATCGTTCTGAGATGTTCTTTGGAGAATTTCGCAGGCCTTGCAAAATCATAATCCTTTACCTGTTTTTCCCCGGTATCCTTAATCTCATCTGCGTCCAGCTCACCGTTGCTCAAAGCACTCAGCAGACTGTCTATCTCATTTTGGGATAAGACCTCGCCCATCCTCACTCACCACCTGACATTTATACTGCAATTTTAATCTCTCTTCGCTTATCCACACTGTCTTATTCGTAATTATAGGTCGGGAATGCCACACTTACAATAAAGTCAGATTCGTACAGTCTGCGCAGACGGCTCAGAATCTCGTCCTGTACCGCTGCCTGATTTTCCCTCAGTTCATCTATGGTATGACCTGCTACAATTTTATTCACTTCACTTTTAATAATATCTTCCTGTGCAATTACACCGTCTGTCACATACTTCTTATATCCTTCATTCTTTGTATCCAGAACAAGAGCCACGGAAATCACTGCATGATGGTTCTCTCCGCTGTCATCCTTTTTCAGATTAATGGTAAGGCTGGCTCCCTCAGAAATCTTGATGGTATCGCACTGTTCCATGGGTATGTAAAGAGAGGAATTATCCTTGCCTCCCTCCAGCTCAAGATCAATGGCGGAACATACCTTGGTAATCAGTTCATTTGCTTTCTTTGACTGAGGCACAACGGAAATCATCAGGATTGCTGTTAAAATCAGATTCGCAACTACCAGTGCCAGAATTAAAACACTCATTAAGTTCTTTTTCATTGCTGTCTTTCCTTTCTAATTTGAATTATACGAATTGTATATTTTTATCTCTACCCTTCGGTTCCTTGCTCTGCCCTCAGGTGTTGCATTATCTGCCACGGGACTGTACTCTCCGCATCCTGTGGCATTGATTTTACCTGCTTCCAGCACGGTTTTTCCCAACACATAATTTTTCACTGCAAATGCACGGTATGCAGACAACACATCATTGTTCTCGTACTTTTCATTGCTTATGGGCACATTATCCGTATGCCCCTCTATATCAATCAGACTACTGTCATAACTTTCCAATATCAGTGATAGTTTATCCACCAGCGGCAGAGCATCTTCTCTGATCTGAGACTGCCCGGAATCAAACAATAACGCTCCGTTCAGGGTAATACGCACAAACTGGGCATTGGAATCAATTTCCATCTGACCGGCAATTCCCTGTTCCTCCATTATCTGTTCAATCTGTTCCGCCATCTCTTCAGACTCTTCCAGTCCGGCTTCCGCCATCTCTTCCTTCAAAGCCTGTTCCGGATCCTTTTCTTCTTCCTCGTTGTCTTCCCCATCTTCTTTGCTGGCTGAATTGGCAGCTTCCTTATAATACTGATCCAGCAGCTGAAGCTGATTGACACCGGCCGCCACCATCTGGCCATCGCCTATGGAGGAACCTCCCTGAGGCAGAATACTGAAACTGTGCTCCAGAGACTGCACCAACGCTTCAAATTTATCCACATCTACAGAGGACATGGAGAACAACAACACGAAAAAGCACAGCAAAAGATTCATCAGATCTGCGAAGGTATTCATCCAGTTGGCAGCTCCTCCGCCGGAATCCTTTTTCTTCTTCTTTGCCATTATTCTTCACCTCCGCCCTGCTCCGTCATGCCTTCACGCATTTTCGGGGACAGGAAGGATTTTAATTTTTCCTCAATTACACGGGGGTTCTCGCCCGCCTGAATTGACAAAAGCCCTTCCACGGTAATTTCCTTTATTCGAATTTCTTCATCATTATTAACTTTCAGTTTCGCCGCTGTAGGGTTACAGAGCCAGTTGGCAATCAGAGAACCATACAGTGTGGTAATCAGAGCAACCGCCATACTGGGTCCGATGGAAGACGGGTCGCTCAGCTTTGCAAGCATGTTAATCAAACCGATCAGGGTACCAATCATACCCCAGGCAGGTCCAAGACCTTCCCATGTCTTCCAGAAATTAATATTCACATTATGACGTTCTTCCACACTGACCAGATCCGCTTCCATAATGCCTCGTACCAGTTCCGGGTCCGTACCGTCAACCACCAGCATAACACCCTTTTTCAGAAATTCGTCTTCAATGCCGTTGGCTGCTTCTTCCAGTGCCAGAAGTCCTTCTTTTCTTGCTATGTTTGATAAATCAATAATATTCTTAATTACTTCGCTTACATCCGATTTGGTATCCTTAAATGTCAGAGTAATGGATTTTAACCCGTTGATAAAATCCGGAAGTTTGTGAGCAGCCAGCGTACCCGCCAGCGAACCTCCGATGGTAATGATAACGGAAGGCACATCCCAGAAGTCTCTGACAAGGTTACCATCACCAACGATAACTCCAAACACAAACAACACAATTCCAAGTATAATACCCAATAAAGACGCTATATCCAATTTAGCCACCTGCCCTTTTCATCCATGAAATATATTCTATCCGTAATTTCACCTGTCTGTTCTACAGGCTATTCTTTTGCCAACCAGGGAAGACCCGTTGTCATAATTTCTCTCTTGTATAATATTACTAAATTTTTTACTTCTTGTCTACTTTCTTTTACAATTAATTTCTTCCCTGTCACAAAAGAAAGGACAGTATCCGGTGTTTCCTCCACGCTTTCTATCAGTTCCGCATTGATCAGAATGGTACTTCCGTTCAGTTTCGTCACTTCTATCATGGAGCCTCACCTGCCTTTCACCGATTCATTATATGGGGGAACCATGAAACACAGTTCCCCGTCATATTTATTTTATAAGTTTATTATCGTTTCAGATTCACCAGTTCTTCCAGCAGCGTATCAGAAGTTGTGATAATTCTGGAGTTCGCCTGGAAACCTCTCTGGGTGGTAATCATTTCCGTAAACTCTGTGGAAAGGTCCACATTGGACATCTCCAGAACACCACTGTTCATTTTTCCGCCGTCTGCAGTAATATCCTGGCCGATTCCGTCAAACTCACCGGAGTTCAGAGTGGTTCGGTAGCAGTTGTCACCCAGCTTTTCCAGACCGGAAGGATTGGCAAATCTTGCCACCGCAATCTGTCCCAGCAGAGTGGTATTACCATTATCGTATGTACCGAAAATTCTTCCGTCCTCCTGTACCTGCAGTCCGGTCAGTGCTCCCAGCTTCCTGCCTGTTCCGTCAATTCCCTTTTCATCCCCTTTGAGCATATCCAGCGTACAGTTATTTCCGTTCTCATAACAGGTGGAAGTACTGAAATCCACATTAATGTTCTGGAACTGAGTACCAATCGTTGCCAGGTTAATTCCTACGGTAGAATTCCCGGCATTTCCAATATAGTTAAAAGTTCCGGAATTCAGACCGTTTTCATTGTAGTCCAGCACGTATCCATTGATGGTATCCTGGTATTCAAACACGCCGGAACCTCCCACCTGAGTAAATGTTCCGTTGAAATTTGTCAGAGCATCTCCTGTGATACCGAATACATCCGTAACGGAATAGGATACGGAACCGTCTGCACTTTCATATAACTTCTGTCCGTCTCTCTCTGCATACTGAAGCGTAACACCATTTTTATCTACTATGGTACCATTCTCGTTCCTGAACTCTGCCGCCATCTTATATTTTCTTGTAATCTGCTGAGGAGTTTCCGGGCCGAAAATTCTTCTTCTTGCCTCTGTCATATCTATATTCTGATTTGCAGCATATTCATTCAGAATGGAACGTCCGGTAGAATCTGTAATGTCTGTCAGCTCTACGGAATAGTTTTTCTCATCCCCATTGATGGTTTTTACTGCAAATTTCGCATTATAGCTGTAACCCAGCCCATCATAGAAATTCAGACTCAGCACATAACCGTCACCGGAGTTTACCTGTTTGTTATTGGTATCCAGAACGCCGCTGACTGTTGCCAGGGTAGTTGCCTCAGGCGGAGAAGTCTGATTCTTCTCGTTCATAATATTCAGTACGGAAACCGTATCTTTCCGGATATCCCCTGTCTGAGGGTCTACCTGCCATCCCATTACGTTATAACCATTGGCTTTGGTGGCAAGGTTGCCGGCTCCGTCAATATAAAATGCTCCGGCTTTGGTAAACAGGTTTTCCGTACCGTTATTTACAATAAAGAAACTGTCTCCGGTGATTCTCAGATCCCAGCCGTCTCCGGTGGTCTGAGTTGCTCCCGGAGAGGTAATATTGATGGATGTGGAACCGGTGGTTACACCAAGACCGATCTGCTTGGCATTGACACCGCCCTTGGTAGCAGTCGCACCGGATGCACCAGACATATTCTGATACATGATTTCACTGAATGCAGTGCTGGATGACTTAAATGCAACAGTGTTTACGTTTGCAATATTATTACCAATTACGTCCATCTTGGTCTGGTGTGTCTTTAACCCTGACACTCCAGAATACAATGCTCTCATCATAACGAAATGACCTCCTGATTCTTATTGGATGCAGTTATCCTGCATTCACAGAATAACCGCTGCCGCATGACCCCTTCTGTCATTCCAGGGTCTTCTGCCTCCTTCATGGGTCCGGCTAGATAATTACGGCTCCGTCAATGTTAGTATATACATTTTCGTCAGACTCTGTATGGTCCATTGCTGTAACCACAGTTTTATTGGGCACATTTACAATAAACGAATAGGAGTCAACGATAACAAGGGACTCTTTCATTCCCTTCGCTTCTGCTTTTTCCGCTGCTGTTTCCAGACGTTCCTTCTGCTCTGTGGAAAGTTCTATGTTCCTGCTCTGCAGACGCATGGAAGCATGCTTGGAAAACTTCAGCACAGAACTTTCGTCCACAAACTGTTTCTGCTTTAAAATATCATCAAAGGAAAGTTCTCCTTCAGCAGCAACTGTGTTCTGACTGTTCTGTTTCAGATACTGATCTGTAATCTGTTCAATGGAAGAGAATTGATTTGAAATTTTATTCATGATATCTCTCCGTTCTTCAGCTTCCCTGCTGTCCTCTGATTCACTCAGAGGCGCCATCCCTGTTAACTGGTAGTTCCGGTTCCTTCCGTACTTCCTGTTCCCTCTGTTCCCTCTGTTCCTTCTGTGGAACCGCTGTCATCCTTATCGCCTGAACCATCGGGCTTGTCAGTCTCCGGCGGGCTGATCTCATTCATTTTTGCCACTAACGCCTTAAACTTATTGTATGCATCTTTGCAGTATTTTTCAATATAATTCTGCTGGTAAGCGGTAAGACTGTTATAAGCGGCTGTGATTGCAGCCAGTTTTTCCTTATCCGCAACAGATAATTTGCTGACATCCGGCATGGTAGCCAGCGCTTTTTCAAAATCTTCCCCTATCAGGGTTGCTTCCATATATTCATCATCCACAACCGTGTCAAGGTCGTCAAGATTATACCAGGAACCGTCAATGGACAGATAGGTCTTACTGCCTTCTCTGCGGACCTGTTCCACTCTTCCGGATATATAATTTGTAACTCCGCTGGTCTCCACTCCCATAATTACGGTTTTTCCAACCAGCCCTGTTGCCTGTGATGCCTCCAGAGAAGCACGCATATTCTGCATTTCTTCCAGAGAGGAGAATGTCGCAAGCTGGGAAATGTATTCTGTGTTAGAAGTGGGCTCCAGGGGATCCTGATACTTCATCTGGGCTACCAGGAGCTGTAAAAATGCTTCTTTTCCCAATGAGCCGCCGCTTCTCTCTTTTTTGGCTTCTTCCGCTTCTTTTGTGGGATCATAACCATTTACAATTTCACCGTTTTTAACCGGTACTGTAACTGCCATAAAATCTCTCCTTTCTTTTTTGTTTCACTGCACTGTCAGGCCTGTGATGTATCCTATGCTGTCAGATCCACACTGTTCCCCTGATCCGTCATGATTTTTGCCACCAGGTCTTCTTCCTCTGTCATTGCTCCTTCCATCTCCTCCGGACTGTTCAGGTTGATATTCCTTCTGGAAGATTTCCGTGCACTTTCCTCCTGCTGCTCCTGTGCAGGGCTTTGCTGGTTCTGTTCCAGATTACGCTCAAATTCATGGCTTGCGATGGTCACTTCAATAGCTTCCACTTTAATGCCCTGCTGGTTCATATTTTCTTTCAGCACAGCAACCTGGCTTTCCAGGGCTTCTCTCACCGCTTCATTCTGAGCTGCAAGCTGAGCGGTAATTACTCCTTCTCTGGAAACCACCTGCAGATACACTTTCCCCAGATTAGCCGGATTCAGCTGCATTTCTATGGAAGATTCCGCCTGGCTGACCATAACTCTGGTCATCTGGCTGACCTGACGCATAATGTCCTCCACGTTGATTCTGGTCTGAACTACGGTCTGAGTAACCTCTGCTGTCTGTCCCTGGTTCACAGTCTGAGTGGTAGTCTGGTAAGTAATATGACTCCTGCCCGCTTCTTCTTTTCCGGCTTCTTTCGTATCCTGTGTCATTTCCGAAAGGGATTTTTCCGGACTCTTTTCCGCATCCCCTTCCCCGGATTCCTCCTGAGTCTGAACGGTTACTGCTTCGGTTTCTTCTGTGGTGCGGCTGTCTGCGGCAGCCTCATTTCCTGCCTGTTCTTTTCCATCCGGATTCTGTACTTTCTGCTCCTGGGCTGCTTCCTGAGATACGGTTCGAATTACGTCTGCATTCTGTTCTGACTGCTCCGGAACTGTTCCCGTCAAATCACCGTCCGGATCTGCTGCTTCCGATTCCGGCATCTGCACAGTCAGTTCTTCTTCCGGGCTGACATTTTCCATGGCCTCCATCTGTTCCATAAGCTGCGCCATGTCTTCCGGCGTGAGATTTAACTGTACCGGCAGTTTCTGAAACAGTTCTTCCATATCTCCCATAAGCTGCTGAAAATTCTCATCAAGCAGCAATGCTCCGGGATCTTCCATACCCGTCAGTTTCATGGTCAGAGCTGCAAGCTGAGCAGGGTCTGACAAATCAAATGCTGTCATTCCCATAGCTTCCATGGCTTCTCTGACTTCTTCTTCTGTAACACCCAGTTCTTCTGCCACGGTCTTTGTTGCCTTTTCCTCAAAAGCCGACAGTTTCTCCTGGGCATCTCCCGGCAGTTTACTCTGAATATCAGAAGTATTCCCCTTAACCGAGTTATCTCTGTATCCGGCCCCGGCAGTTTCTTTTACAAAAGCTGTCTGATTGGACAGTTCTGCTCTGGGGGGCTGAATCGCATTTCCCTTCCATGGGGAAAGATTCTGCTGATTCCCGCCTGCCGTCTGGCTTAACAGTGCGCCAAACACAGGGTCATTTCCCTGCTGCGAAGTTTTTCTGGTGCCCGTCAGCTCCGAATTCCTCATCAGGGCTGCAAGCTGCGATACTTTACTGCTGGTCATATTCCTCCTCCTTTCTGTTGAAATTATATGAAATCATGGATATCGCCCGGCGATATCATGGCTCCATCATTTTTGTTATCCTTGCGGCAACTTCTGCATCCATTGCTGCAAGAATCTTGCTTCTGGCATCTGTTTCCATGTTCTGCAGAATTTTTACCACCAGTTTCAGGTTATCCTGCATGGCTTCCATAATTGCCGCCGCCTGTTTTGGCTTCATTTCCGAATAAGTTTTGGCATACTCCTGAATTTCGGCGTCTGCCTCCTGCTGCTGTATTACCTGTTTATACAATACCTCGGCATTAGCCGGGTCAATACTTTCATAATATGCCTGATATTCAGATATATCGGGCGCCTTTTCGTTGAACACAACCTCTTTGTAGAATTTGGTTTTTTCTTCTTCAAATGCCGACTGTTCATTCTCAAATTCCCGCAGTCTGGCCACCTCTGCTTCCAGCTGGGCCACATAATCGGAACTTCCCTGAGACTGGGACTGACTGTCTGATAATTCCACTTCCAGTTCCTTAATACGGTTGATTGCCTCATCCAGCGTGGTATAGGGATACTGAGCGTCTACCACCGGTTCTTCCGGGTTTTCCGGTAAAATCTTATTAATTACCGGAACATCCTTCAACACAGGCTGAAGAACTGTGGAGCCAAACCCGCCGATATCCATTTTTATGATAAGTGCCAGAATCGCCAGCCAGATTAAAATGAAAACAACCGTAGCAGCCACAACTGCAATTTTGCTGCCTCCGCCTTCTTCCTCTTCCGGCGCTTCCTCCTGCATCTGTTTTTTCTCTGCTTTTTTCAGCTGCTTCTCTTCTTTCTTCCTTGCCTTTTCTGCCTTTTTTCTTGCTTTCTTATCCAGGGCCCCTGTCTCTTCGCCAGGCTGATCCATTACTTCCTCTGCCATATTAACACCACCTTATCCTTCTTTTGCATGATTGTGAGTGAAACTTACCAGTTCATCTACCGCCTTGCTCTCTTCTTTTTCCAGTTCTTTTTTAAATTCATCAAAGGCTTTTTCCTTTAAGATTTCGTGGGTTTTCCTCTCCGTCATCACATCCTGCAGATGCCTTCTGGCCTGCTCCAGGTTACGCTCCGCCACATGGACTGCAACCACCTGATTGCGGATGTCTCCCTTAGTGGTCTCAATTGCAATGCGGTTCACTTTGATTTCCTGAAAATCCAGCCTGTCTTTTACCAGTTCTCTGGCCTGTTCCTCATATGCTTTCCTGCGCTGATGCAGCCTGTCAAGTTTCTCCTCTTCCCGGTTCAGCCTTGCCGCCGCAAGGGAAAAAGAAGTTTTTGCCTGCGTCTCCAGTTTGTATTTAATATCGAGGATATTCTGCATTTTATATGTAAACTTTGCCATTTGTTACCAGTTCCTTTAAACTTTAACCCTTTTATCATTAAAACAGCCCTTCTAACATATTTAAAATCTCCTCAAACGAAAATTTTTCATGGGTTTCCTGCAGTAAAAAGCTGTTCACCGCGTCGATTTTTTCAATGGCATAATCAATATTCGGATTGGAACCTGACTTGTAAGCACCGATATTGATTAAGTCTTCTGCTTCCTGATAGGTTGCCATAACATTTTTTAATTTTCCCGCAGCTTCTTTGTGATTACTGTCCGCAATGGAACTCATGACACGGGAAATACTCTGCAGCACATCTATGGCCGGATAGTGATTCCGGTGTGCCAGTCTTCGGTCTAACATAATATGTCCATCCAGAATACTTCTTGCAGTATCTGTAATGGGTTCGTTAAAATCATCTCCATCTACCAGAACCGTGTAGAGTCCGGTAATGGATCCTCTGTCAGAATTGCCTGCACGCTCCAATAGCTTCGGCATTTCGGAATATACGCTGGGCGGATATCCTCTGGTTACGGGAGGTTCCCCGGAGGCAAGACCTATTTCTCTCTGGGCCATGGAAAAACGTGTCAGGGAGTCCATCATCAGCAGGACATCTTTCCCCTGGTCTCTGAAATACTCCGCAATGGCTGTGGCTGTTTTGGCCGCATTTCTTCTGAGAAGAGCCGGCCGGTCAGAAGTTGCCACAATCACAACAGAACGCCGCATTCCTTCTTCTCCCATATCCCGTTCAATAAATTCTCTTACTTCCCTGCCGCGCTCGCCAATCAGGGCAATCACATTGATATCCGCCCTGGTATTTCTGGCAAACATACCCAGCAGGGTACTTTTTCCAACGCCGGAACCGGCAAAAATTCCAATTCTCTGTCCTTTCCCCACGGTAATCAGTCCGTCCACCGCTTTCACTCCCAGAGGAAGCACTTCACCTATAATCACACGTTCCATGGGGTCCGGCGGAGCCGCGTCCACAGGATATTCTTCCCGCAGCGTCAGTTCTTCCACGTCTGTGGGTCTGCCCATGCCATCCAGTGTATGGCCCAGCATCTCCTCTCCCACACACACAGACAAAGGATGTCCCGTATTCTCTACGATACATCCTACGCCCAGTCCTTCCACACTCTCATAAGGCATAAGAAGCAGTCTCTTATCCCGGAATCCCACTACTTCTGCCATAATCGAAATATCCCTGTTTTTATCAATAATGATTCGGCACAGGTCATTCAGTTTGGCGTTTGGTCCCACAGATTCAATCGTAAGTCCTACAATTTTAACTACTTTTCCAAGATGTCTGCAATAATTTTTGTCTGCCAGCTGATAATATTTATCCAAATTATATGTCACGATATCTCTTCCTCACAAACTTAATGACCGCAGTGCTTTTATCAGGTTATCGAGCTGGACGTCTGAACCACAGTCAAAAATCCCGGAGTCTGTCTCAATCATACACTGTCGTTCTTTTAACCCGGCATCTGCCATGATTTCCACATGGATGGCACCTCCCACCCGCTCTGTAATTTCTGCTTTATGATTTTCCACAAATTCATAATCTTTCAGACTCACCCTCACCTGAAAGTCTTTCGTCCCTTCAGCGCCCAAAATGGCCTGCTGTATCAGATAAATTAAAATCTCCTTACTGTCATCAAACTGTACATGAAATACTTTTTCAAATACATCTGCCACGATATCTACAAGATAAGGTTCCAGTTCATCAATCTTCTGCCGGTATTCTTCCTCCATCTGCCGCCGGGCCTCTTCCATCTGGCTGCTTTTTTGAGCCAGCTCCCGTTCAGCTTTCTCATTTCCTTCCTGGAATCCGTTCCCATAACCAGTCTCATAGCCTGTTTCTTCTGCCTGTTTCCGGATGGAAACAGCCTGCTGATTTGCTTCTGCAAGAACAGCTTCTCCTCTGGCTCTGGCTTCAGCAAGAACAGCCTCTGATTCTTCCTGAGCTTTCTGCAGAAGTTCTTCCGGAGAAACTTCCGGAACCACTTCCACCTGCTCCATGGCCAATCCTTCCACAAATCCGTCCGGTGACTCCTGAAAAACCAGATTTCTGGCCATTTCTTCTTTTAGTTCCTGCATCCGCTCTTCAATCCTGGTATTTGAATTGATGATTCTTCTGTCTGTGTTATTGGCAACGATATACCGCTGCTTATACAGATTAGACAACGATCTCGTCACCTCCACCTCTGGAGATTACAATTTCTGCTGAATCTTCCAGTTTACGTATAATACCTACAATCTTCTGCTGTGCTTCTTCCACGTCCTTCATACGCACCGGTCCCATAAATTCCATATCTTCCTTAATCATGGTAGCCAGACGTTTGGACATATTCTTAAAGATTACATTCTGTACGTCTTCATTTGCCGCTTTCAGAGCCACACCCAGGTCGTTGTTATCCACATCCCGGAGCACACGCTGGATAGCCCGGTCGTCCAGAAGAAGAATATCCTCGAATACGAACATCTTCTTGCGGATTTCATCTGCCAGTTCAGGCTCTTCAATTTCAAGAGTTTCCATAATATGTTTTTCGGTAGAACGGTCTACGGTGTTCAAAATAGAAACAATCGCATCCACGCCACCCACAATTGTGTAATCCTGATTTACCAGAGTAGAAAGTTTTCGTTCCAATACGCGCTCCACTTCCTTAATAACATCCGGAGAAGTTCTGTCCATCAACGCAATACGTTTTGCCACATCCGCCTGTTTTTCCGGAACCAGAGAGCCGATAATCATGGCTGACTGGCCGGCAGACAGATAGGAAAGAATCATTGCAATGGTCTGCGGATGTTCATCCTGTATAAAGTTCAAAAGCTGTGCCGGGTCTGTCTTACGAACAAACTCAAACGGACGTACCTGCAGGGAAGCTGTAAGTTTGGAAATAACTCCCTGAGCTTTTTCTTCTCCCAGTGCTTTTTCCAGAAGTTCCTTTGCATAGCCGATACCGCCCTCTGCAATGTACTGCTGTGCCAGACAAATCTGGTAAAATTCATTGAGCACATCTTCTTTTGTCTGGGGAGATATACTTCTGGTATTGGCAATTTCCAGGGTCAGTTCTTCAATTTCCTCCTCCTTGAGATGTTTGAATATGGAGGCTGATTTTTCCGGTCCCAGTGCGATCAGCAGAATTGCCGCTTTCTGGACGCCATTATATTCTTCTGAATTTGCCATAACTCTATTCCCACTCCTCATTTAACCAGTTCCGCAGCAGTGAAGCTACGGCTTCCGGATTTTCATCTACAAATTTTTCTATCAGGATGCGGGTTTCAGACTTATCGGAAAATCCAATATCTTCCAGTGATTCTTCTTCCGCTTCTTTTGTGGAAGCCAGCAGAGTCTCAACGGAAAGCTCCGGCTCCACTTCTGCTGTCTGTTCTCTTCTGGTACTGCGGAAAACCACATACCCCAGCATGGCCATAATGGCAAGGGCAATGGCCACCGGCAGATAATCCACAATTCCTCTGTTTCCACTGTCAGAATATTCAAAGAACGGTACTTCATATCCCACAACCATTACATTTTCAGCCGGGAATCCCGTAGCCCGCGCTACCATCTGTACATAATCTTCATCCAGATCCATTTTGACACGTTCACGATTTGCAGCCACAAACTCATCAAAGGTCATATCGTCCAGCTGGCCGCTGGCCCTGAGCGCATCTTCATTGTAATTACGATACTGGCTGGCCACTACTGTAATGGAAGAATTTTCATAATCCACTTCTCCCACGCCCCCGGTAATCTCAATAATCTGCTCACTGTTGGCATAATTCTCATTTGTCTCGGTAACTGTCCGGTTAGAAGTTGCACCATCCTCCAGCATATATCCTGTATCGTCATCATTGGGGTCTGTTCCGGGAACGCCTCCCTCACCTCCTGAACTCTCTTCCTCATACAGCCTTCTGCTGGTTACCGGTCCGTGTTCGGTTCCGTCTTCCGTATAGGTTCTGTGGGTGGTATCCTTGGTATCCCGGAAGCTCACATTCAGATTCAGGCCAACGGAAACATTATTGAACACATTTGTGCCCATCATAATGTCTTTCACCTGGCTTTTTACTGCGCTCTCTGCCTTGGTCTTATAGGCAAGCTGCGTACTTGCATTTCCCATGGCAGTAGCTGAATCTCCGCCGGAAAAAAGCATATTTCCGGAATTATCCATAATAGTAATATCGTCGGTACCTTTATTCCCGATGGCTGTGGCAATCCATTTTGCCAGTCCGGCCGCCGTATCTTCATCCATCTCTCCTGACAGTGTCAGAGTAACAGCCGCATAGGAATCTTCCTGCAGCGCCAGCACCGTCCCGTCATCCACCGGCACACTCAGATTCACGGTAGCGGAACTTACGGATTCCAGCTGCTGCAAATCCTCTTCTAACTGTTTCTCCATATACAGCTGGTAACGTTTGCCCTTGTCAGATTCTGTCTGACTGAAACCGCCGGAAAATACATTCTCCAAATCATAGGAAGTCGCCGGGATTCCATTCTGCCCAAGCAAAATGGCTGCTCTGGCCTTATCCTGAGCTTTTACCTGAAATTCCAGACCGTCATCGGAAACCTCATAGTAAATTGATTCTCCTTTCAGCAGTTCCTGTACCTGACCTGCTTCCTTCGTGTCCGCACAGGTTCTTATGGGCACCATGGTGGGCGTTGTCAGTATTTTCGTGACAATGACCAGACCAACGATTACCGCAACTGCAATACTTGCGATTAATGTTTTCTGTTTGACTGAAAACTTATTCCACCAGTCAAGGATCCTTTTTGGAACCTCTCTAATCTTCTCCTGCATGTAACTCTCCTACCCATCCATTCTATGTATTTAACTGTCCAGAATCAACTGTTAAATCTGCATATTCATAATTTCTTTATATGCCTCTATCATCTTGTCCCTGACTGCTGTGGTATAATTCAGGGCAATCTCGGACTTCGTCTGTATGTCCCTTAAATCATGGGTATTGGTCGAATATCCCAGCATAAACTGCATCTGGGCCTCTTCTGCCTGGTTCTGCAGGTCATTGGTTTCATTTACCATGTCCATGGCCGACTTAAGCAGGCTGTCAAACCCTTTGTCGCCCACGGTCAGGTTCCCGCTCTCCATGGCTGCATTCTTAATATACTCTGAGCCTATATTGCTCAACACTGATATATCCATCTTAGAACCTCCCTGTTACAGATTAATCTTCTATTTGCCAAGCTCCAGTCCCTTCAGAGCAATGGCCTTGCTCGTCTCAAAGGCTGTCAGATTCGCCTCGTAAGCCCGGCTGGCATCAATCATATTGGTCATCTCTGTTATAATATTTACATTCGGATAAGATACATATCCGTTCTCATCCGCATCCGGATGCGCCGGATCATACTTCATCACATATTCACTTTCCGTATCCTCGGAAACACGGGATACCTTCACACCGTTTCCCAGGTATGATTCCCTGGTATTGCTCAGCACCTTGCTGAAAGGCGTCACCTTCTTCTCACGAAACGTAACAATTTTGCGGGTATAGGGCGTCCCGTCCTCTGTTCTTGTGGTAGTGGCGTTGGCAACATTCTCTGAAATCACATCCATGCGGAACCGCTGTGCGGTAAGCGCGGACGTATTGATATTAAAAGACTGAAATAACGACATACCTCTTCCTCCTGTCTCTGCTATTCTCTTCCTACTTGATTACGCTTTTGATTTTGTTAAATTCACTGGTCATGGAATCCACCAGGGCATTGTACCGGATTCTGGTTGACGCCAGTTCCGCATACTCCTGTTCCGGATCCACGCTGTTTTCATCCAGACGGTAGGAATAATTTTCAATATCCGTATAAACCGGAGCTTCCAGGTGATCCATATGGCCTTTGTTCAGGTCTCTCACCTTTTCATCCAGAGATACATACTTCATTTTTCCAAGTTCCCGTTCAAGAACGCCTTCAAAATTAACATCCTGACGTTTGTATCCTGGTGTATCCCCCATGGCAATATTCTGACTGATTACCGTCTCTCTCAGCCAGGCAGCATCCGCCGCCTTGTTCATCACGTCAATATAATCATAAATACCGCTGTTTATCATAATATTGCTCCTTCCATCTTCCGGTATCTCTTATGCTCCCATACTATCATTAGAATGTTATTCTTCTTTATTATAAATTATCCTAATAATAATGCAAGCATTTTTTGTTGTTTTTGCGTATTTTTTACACCATCTTGTGCATTTCTGTCATTGTATCTACTATTTGCAGTATTTTTTGTAAAAAGCTGTCGACTGTATGCCGTCTCCTGACATTCTCTCTTTTCATCCTGCGTAAATTCTGCAGTTTTGCATATTCACACGCACAAAAAGGACTTATAGCTCTATTCTACAAATCCCTTTTCACAAAAACAACTAATTCCCTTTAGTTATGTTTCATATTTTGTTTTTTGATCCTGTCCAGCTCATCAAACACCACATCATTGAGGACCTTAATGTAAGTGCCCTTCATCCCTGAAGAGCGGGACTCAATCACCCCCGCACTCTCAAATTTCCGGAGCGCATTGACAATCACGCTTCTGGTGATTCCTACCCGGTCAGCAATTTTGCTTGCCACCAGAATGCCTTCCCTGCCTTCCATTTCGTCAAAGATATGGGTAATCGCTTCCAGTTCTGAAAAAGAAAGGGTTCCTATGGCAGATTTCACAATCTGCACCTTCCGGTTCTCTTCCGCGCTTTCTTCATTGACGGAACGCATCATCTCCAGCCCTACCACAGTGGTTCCATATTCACTTAAAATAATATCGTCAATGCCATACTGCTTCTCCAGCCGGTATACAAACAGCGTTCCGAGCCTTTCCCCTGCAATATCAATGGGGGTGATAATCGCCCGATACCTGCGTACATCTTCGGAAACAAATCCCAATGTCTCCAGATTTACATTTTCCTTAGTGGATAAAATGCCAAGCAAGCGCTCATTTAACAATGAATCAATAAATCCGCCCACCTCGTCCGCAATCAGTTCTTTAATTTCTTCCGTTCCATTTTCCCGACTGGCGCCCAGCACTTTCCCCTTCTTACTGATTACCAGAATATTAGATTCCAAAATCTCTGTCAGAACTTCACAAATATCGTTAAAGACTACTTTCGAGGAATTATTATTGTGCAGCAGTTTATTGATCTTTCTGGTTTTGTCTAACAACTGGACGCTCATAATACTCCTCCTGATTCAAAACAATACCTACATATATTTTGAATTCTACCACGCTTTCCGACAAATTTCAATAAGTTTCTATTAATTTTCTGTTTTCTTTGGCAGAATTTTATATTTTCTAACTATTCCTGTCAATTTTTCCACGTTTTTGAAAGGTTTTCAGGATTCTTCCTGCTTCTTTCTCTCTGTCACATATCCGCACTGGCTGTCCGCACATACCAGCTTATTTCCCTTTTCCACCATATAACCGCCGCATTCGGGACATTTCTCCTGAGAAGGCTTCTGCCAGGACATGAAATCACAGTCCGGATTGTCTTCACAGCCGTAATATTTTCTCCCCTTTTTCGTCTTTTTCAGAACCACGTCTTTTCCGCATTTCGGACAGGCCACACCGATTTTTTCCAGATAGGGTTTGGTATTGCGGCATTCCGGAAATCCCGGACAGGCCAGAAACCTTCCGTGAGGCCCGTATTTAATCACCATATTCCGGCCGCACAAATCGCAGACCACATCTGTTACTTCGTCTTCTATCCTGATTTTTTCCAAATCTTTTTCCGCTGCCTGTACCGCTTCTTCCAGATCCGGATAAAAATTGCTGACCACTGCCTTCCAGTCAATGGCCCCTTCCGCCACTTTGTCCAGCAGAGACTCCATATTGGCTGTAAAACGTTCGTCCACAATGGTAGGAAAGGCTTCCTTCATAATGGAATTCACCACTTCTCCCAGCTCTGTAATATAAAGATTCCTGCTTTCCTTTACCACATACCGCCTGCCCAGCAAAGTGGTGATGGTGGGTGCATAGGTACTGGGACGCCCGATTCCCTGTTCTTCCAGGGCCTTTACCAGAGATGCTTCTGTAAAATGAGCCGGAGGCTGGGTAAAATGCTGTTTCTCTTCCAGTTCCTTCAGGTTCAGCTTCGTATCCTTATCCACAGACCTCAGCATTACGTTATTCTCACTCTTTTCATCCTCGTCCCCGGTGTAGACAGAAAGGAAACCTTCAAAAATAATCCGGGAAGCAGACACATGAAACCGGTAATCTCCGGCTCCGATATTAATGGAGGTAGTCTCATATACTGCACTGCTCATACGGCTGGCAGTAAACCGGTTCCAGATAAGCTGATACAGCCGGAACTGATCTCTGCTCAGAGATTCTTTGATCATCACCGGGGTCCTAGTGATATCGGAAGGCCGGATTGCCTCGTGGGCGTCCTGAATCTTACCGGAGCCCTTCCGCTCCTGCCCTTCTTTGGCCACATACTTTTCTCCATAGGAGGACCGGATATATTCTCTTGCAGCCTGGTCCGCTTCTTCGGATACACGCACGGAGTCCGTTCTCAGATAAGTGATAACGCCCACGGTTCCCTGTCCCTTAATGTCCACGCCTTCATATAGCTGCTGGGCCAGACGCATGGTTTTCTGAGTGGAAAAGTTCAGTGTCTTGGCCGCTTCCTGCTGAAGGGTACTGGTGGTAAAAGGCAGAGGAGATTTCTTGATGCGCTCCCCTTTTTTCACATCCAGCACCTGATACTGTTCTTTTTCCAGTTTCTGCAGCAGCTGTTCCATTTCCTCTCCGGACCGGATGGTCATTTTGCCGCTGCTGTCTCCGTAAAAACGGGCGGTCAGACGCTTTTTCTCCCCCGGAACCGCAAACTGTGCTTCCAGAGTCCAGTATTCTTCCGGAATAAAGGCGTTGATTTCCTCCTCCCGGTCGCAGATCATGCGCAGAGCCACGGACTGAACCCGGCCGGCGCTCAGTCCCCGTTTCACTTTTGCCCACAAAAGAGGACTGATACGGTAACCTACCATACGGTCCAGCATACGCCGGGCCTGCTGGGCGTCCACCAGATTCATATCTATTTCTCTGGCCTGCTTCAGGGAGGTTTTTACTGCATTTTTGGTTATCTCATTAAAACTGATACGGTATACATTTTTGTCTTCCAGCTTCAGCGCTTTGGACAAATGCCAGGAGATTGCCTCTCCTTCCCGGTCAGGGTCCGTTGCCAGATATACTTTTTCCGCTTTTTTTACTTCTTTGCGAAGTCCGGCAAGAATATCCCCTTTTCCTCGAATGGTAATATATTTCGGTTCATAATCATGTTCCACATCAATTCCAAGCTGGCTTTTGGGCAAATCTCTCACATGCCCGTTGGAGGCTGCCACCTCATAATTCTTTCCCAGAAATTTTTTAATTGTCTTCACCTTTGCCGGTGATTCCACGATTACCAGATACTTTGCCATTTGTCTGCTCCTTTTATGGTCACTTACATTCTGCCCTTCGGATATAGCAGTTCCTGTATACTTCCAGTATACAGTCCTTTTCTCTCAGAGATTCCAGATTTTCCATAAGTTCTTTCAGGGAATATCCGGTTTCTGTCATAAGCTCGTCCAGATTCTTCGGACTCAAATCCAGACAACTATACACCAACCTTTCTGATTTTTCAAGTGATAATTTTTTAATTTTTTCACAGGATTCTAAAAAATCCGGAAAAAGATCCATTTCTTTCTGAAAGTCTTCCCAGGACAGATAAATTCCGGCCCCCTGTCCAATCAGCCGGTTGGTTCCCTGACTCAGAGCGTCTCCGACCCTTCCCGGCACAGCATAAACTTCTTTCCCCTGTTCCAGTGCAAAATCCGCAGTGATCAGCGCACCGCTTTTTTCCCGTGCCTCCACCACCAGTACCAGGTCAGACAGACCGCTGATCATCCGGTTTCTCTGTGGAAAAAAACGAGCCAGCGGCTTTGTGCCGGGAGGATATTCAGAAATCAGCCCTCCCCGGACAGAAAGGGCCTCATACACTTTCCGGTTGGCCTCCGGATAGCAGACGTCCACACCGCAGCCCAGAATACCGCAGGAGAAGCCTCCCGCCTGCAGCGCGCCCCGGTGGCCTGCCCCGTCAATTCCTGCAGCCATACCGCTGATTACGGAGACGCCCCGCCGGGCCAGATGGTATCCTGCCTGTTCCGCTATCTGCCTGCCATAAACAGAACAGGCTCTGGCTCCCACCAGGGCCACTGCCGGAGCAGACTCCGGCGGCAGATTTCCCCGGCAGTACAGACCGTAGGGAGGGCTGCAAATCTGTTTCAGACGGGCGGGGTACTCAGAATCCTGCCACAGAATCAGACGGATATCCTTCCGGATGCAGTATGCCCGCATCTGTTCCAGTTCTTCTTCCGGCAGATTTCTTTCCTGTTCCAGCTTTTCTTTTTCCCTCTCTGTGAGGCCGGGCAGTTTCCTGATTTCTTCCGGTTTCATCCGGTAAATCTCCTCCGCTCTGCCAACGGTCTCAATAAGCCGGATTTTTTTCTTTCCTGACAGGCATAAAAGGCCTGCCAGCCAGTATTCGTACCGGCTGTGATAAATTTCTGTTCTCATTCCTGTTCCCACTCTTTCCGGTCCGCACTGCGGTACAGCAGACTTTCCATAATATGAAGCCGGCTTATGCGCCCGGCATGTTCCATGTCTGCAATGGTACGGGCCACCCGAAGGGTCCGGTAATATCCCCGTACGCTTAAATTAAGACGTTCAAAGGATTCCTGCAGCAGTTTCTCCCCTTCCGGCTCCAGGGGACAGAATTCTTTTATATGGGAAACAGGTATCCGGCTGTTATAGAGGATTCCGCTGTCTGAAAAACGTTTTCTCTGAATTTCCTGCACTTCCCGCACCCGCTTTTGAACAGAGGCGGAGGTTTCTTCCGGACGTCCCTCCACAATTTCCGGAAGCCGGGGACGTTTCACCTCCACCGTCAAATCCATGCGGTCCAGAAAAGGCCGGCTGAGTTTGCTGAAATGGCGTTCCAGGACGGCAGAGGAACACCTGCATTTATTCCGGTCAGGATAGTATCCGCAGTTACAGGGATTCATGGCCCCGATGAGCATAATATCGGCCGGAAACTGATAAGCGCCGCTGCGCCTTACCAGACGTATCACGCCCTCTTCCAGAGGCTGGCGCAGCACCTCCAGCACCTCCCGTCTGAACTCTGTCAGCTCGTCCAGAAACAATACCCCTTTATGGGAAAGGCTCAGTTCTCCCGGCTTTGGCACAGCTCCGCCGCCGGCCAGTCCCGCAGTGCTTATGGTATGGTGGGGACTTCGGAACGGCCTCGTATAAAACTTTCCTTCCCGCTGGTCAAACAGACCGCTGACACTGTATATTCCGGCAAGCTCCAGCCCTTCTTCTTCGGTAAGGGGCGGCAGAATGGTAGATACCGCCTTTGCTGCCATGGTCTTGCCTGCTCCTGGCGGCCCCGTCATCAGCATGTTATGCCTTCCGGCTGCAGCGATTTCACAGGCCCGTTTCAGAACCTTCTGTCCATGCAGACCGGAAAAATCCCAGGGCGTCTCTTTGGCTTCTTCTGATACTTCTTCCATGTTGTGCGTTGGGGAAAACTTTTCCGGCTTCCGGTGAAATTCCTCCACCAGCGTCAGTACCTGATTCAGACTGTCTCCTGGCAGAATGGTGATTCCTTTCACCATTTCCGCTTCTTTCACATTTCCCCTGGGTATGCAGACGGTATGTTTTCCAGCTTCCCTGGCCGCCAGAACCATGGGAAGGATTCCGGCAGCAGGGCGCAATTCTCCGTTCAGACCGATTTCTCCGGCAAAAAATATTTCCTCCAGAAATGCTTCGGAAATTCTTCCGTAAGCTGCCAGCACCGCCAGCGCCACCGGAAGGTCAAAGCCGGTTCCTGTTTTCCGAATGTCTGCCGGATAAAAATTTACGGTAATCTTTTTAGGCGAAAGCCGGATTCCACTGTTGCGGATGGCCGCTTTCACCCGCTCTCTGGATTCTTTCACCTCAGCGGACAGAATGCCCACCATTTCAAATACAGGCATACCATCGCATACGTCTGCTTCCACCTGTACCGGAACGCTCCGGATGCCGCAGACAACGGCCGTTGATACAATACTGTACAAAAATACCTCCTTTTGTACTGGTTCGGGAATTTGGGCAGATACACCCTTTGAAAAAAGATGAGTATATCATATCACGTTTTCTTTTCTTTGAAAAGAGAAATCTGAAAAGCAAAAAGAATCATTCAAAACATTCCTTTAATTTTTCCAGCGCCCGTTTCTCAATCCTGCTTACATAAGAACGGGAAATTCCCAGTTTATCTGCAATCTCCCGCTGTGTGACCGGTTTTCGATTGTACAGTCCGTATCTCCATTCAATAATCTCCCGCTCCCTCCTGTTTAAAACTTTCGGAATCATTTCATAGACCTTCCTGGTATTTCCTTTCAGTTCAATTATCTCGAAAATATCCCGGTCCATGCTCTCCACCACATCCATCAGATTAATCTGGTTTCCTTCTTTGTCCGTTCCGATGGGCTCATACAGCGACACCTCCCTGGAGGTTTTCTTTTTTCCCCGAAAATACATCAGCAGCTCGTTGTCAATACATCTGGCCGCATAGGTGGCCAGCCGGTTTCCCCGCTCATGGTTAAAAGTGGAAATGGCTTTAATCAGTCCGATGGTTCCTATGGAAATCAGATCCTCCATGTCTTCTTCCCCGTTCTGGTATTTTCTGGAAATATGCGCTACCAGTCTCAGATTTCGTTCGATCAGGGTGTTTCTAGCTTCAAGGCTGCCCTCTTTCATTTTCTTCAGATAACAGGTTTCTTCCTCGGCATTCAGCGGCATTAAAAATGTTTTCAAAAAAAGCACCTCTAAGCTGATTTATTACATACTATGAAAAATCAGCCTTTGAAGTGCCTTTCCAACCGGAAAAAAGAAATCTCTTGCAAATTCCGGAAAAAAACGTTATACTTTCCTTCATCAGATTATTGCAGATTACTGCCAAAGGAGGTCATC
The DNA here is from genome assembly GCF_000403845.2 of Eubacterium sp. 14-2. Classification (GTDB taxonomy): domain Bacteria; phylum Bacillota; class Clostridia; order Lachnospirales; family Lachnospiraceae; genus Petralouisia. The sequence goes on from NZ_KE159567.1 coordinate 2,039,611, forward strand.
ATGAATCTGCCGAAGGATCCCGTTATATTATTAAGTTTTATCAATACTTATTTAAGAGACCGTTATCCGTCCCTGGAAGAGTTCTGCAAAAGCCATAACATCTCTCAGGAAGCAGTCACCGGCCCCCTTGCCGCCATTGATTATCATTATCAGCCGGACAAAAATCAGTTTGTGTAAGTTTTATGAGCGTCTGCCATAATCCTTTTTCTTCAATACCACTTGCTTAATATAGCGGAAAGTGACATCTTCCCCCCGTTCCGCCAGCATACGCAGCAGGTGCTCTAACAGTTTCCTGGTATCTTCATGGAGCATATGATATGCTTTTCCGTTCTCGTAATACTCCAGCGGACTTCTGTCGGTGTAATCTTCTCTGAGATAGTTTTTCGACGCTGACATACGGTCAATAAACATTTCCACCACATATTTTATGGGCATCTTCATGCCGGTCATCCCCCGGTGTTCTCCGGTTCCGTAGTCAATCCAGTATTCCATGTGATGTTTGTTCCTGCCCTTGTGATGCAGCCAGGAAGAAGAATAACCTTTCTGCTTCCGTTCTATATTGTTTGGACTTAAATTCCCCTGAAAATACCTGCATCCCACCAGAAATTCCACAGGGGTATATTTGGACAGATCATGGAGCAGTCCCTGTCTGTAGAGTCCCACACGAAAACACCCCTGCATTACAAGCGCCTTGTGACGGGTAATGGTTTTAAAATGCTGCCAGGCTTTCATCTCTTCCTCACACTCCTGTCTGTTTCAATTACAATGCATAAACGCATATAAGACGTATTACCAGCAAATGGGCCGGATAAAAAAGATAGAAAAAGTATTTCATGGAAGGCCCTTTCTTTCCATTATACAAAAGCATGGGAAATACTGCAAGCCCCGCATACCCCTGAACACTCATTCCATACAGCAGAAAGTTCATAGCTGCAAAAACTGCCTGTCTGGCAAAAAAATACTGATGCAGAAGATAAAAACAGAGGATATACACAATGCCTGCCGCTCCGTAATCTGTTCTCAGAACCTCAGCCAGTACCATGGCCGCAATAAAAATAAAAAGTGAACTTAATTTTGTACGGTTTTTCTGATACTGTTCCACCACAATCAGTCCCAGAAACAGCGTAAAAAACACATTCTGGTGGCTGAAACTTATTCTGCTGTAAAAAGCCAGGTCAAAGGGAATCTCCGACAATGCCGCAAAGGCCAGAAGCCGCAGCTCATACCTGCGTATATCACTGGTATGGACCGCCCCTTCCACCAGCAGAAAGCAGTAGATGGGGAAAGCCAGCCTTCCAATGATTCTGAGCTGTATATACTGGGGAAAAAGGACTGCTCCCACATGGTCCGTCAGCATACAGACCATGGCAATCCATTTCAGCGTAAAACCGCTGATACCGAATCTTCGTTCTTCCATCTGTTATCTTCCCCTGCCCTTTATTTTTGTCCCTGATTTGCTCTCGCCAGACTGTTTCCCGGACAGCTCCTGTTCCGGCAGAGATTCCGCCGACTCGGTTCCGCTTAACAGGCAGACAGACTGCCGCTCCACCTGAATTTCACGGATATCCATGAGATTTTCCGGTTCCTGGGGTACTGCCGGCTCTTTTGCAGTATTTAACAACAGCTTCCACTTCATGCCGCCGGGCAGTGCAAATTTCTGGGACACTCTCTGGAAATTATATGCCACATACAGGCTTTCTTTCATCCCTGCATAAGTTCCGGAATAAAACATGCCGATGAATCCCTGATTCCGGTCAAAATCCATCTTCCAGGCCCCGTCGCTGTGATAGGATAAATCAGGACATCCCCTGTTCTGGTAATCCTGAAGCTGAAAAGGACGGGGACTGCGCAGCATGGAATAATGTTTCCGGATTCCGGAAAGCTGTTTCACATAAACAGACATCTGTTTTCCCGCTGCAGAACGTTTCCAGTCTTTCCAGCCTGTTTCATTGTCCTGGCAGTAGGCATTGTTATTTCCCTGCTGACTGTTGACACATTCATCCCCCATCCAGAGCATGGGAATCCCCTGGGCAAAAAACAGAACCGTAAGGGCATTTTTCACCTGCCGTTTCCGCAGTTCATTCACCTGTCGTTTCCTGCTGATCCCCTCCTGACCACAGTTTCCGCTGCAGTTCCAGTCATTTCCATCCCGATTTTCCTCCCGGTTCTGTTCGTTGTGTTTATGCTCATAGGAAAAAGAATCCCACAGGGTAAACCCGTTATTCTCCGCTATAAAATTTACAAATCCCTGATGTGCCTGCTGTCTGCGCATCTGACATGCAAATTCATGAATGCTGCCGCCCTGGTGGTTCAGGCTTCTGCGCACGCCGTAGAGGAATCCGTCATTATAGGTAAACAGCAGCGGCCCGAACCGCTCGCTGTCCTTTGCCAGTTCTTCCCGGAAACTCTCGAAAAAAAGTTTGCAGCCGCTGAGCCCACCGTCCAGAGCCGCCAGCTCCGCCACAGCCGGGATCCCCATCAGGCGGAATCCATCCACATGGTATTCCCTGTGCCAGTAATGCAAAACTTCAATAATTAAATGAGGATTTGTTTTTTCCGGAAAATAAAACTCCAGAATACATTCCATTTCCTTCTCATGCATTTTCTGAATCAGTCGTTTCAGGTTGTCGGGATCATGATTTTTACCCAGATAAGACGCTTTCGGAGCAAAATAACTCCCTGAGGTATACCCCCAGTAATTAATCAGATCCCTGGGATGCTCCTGTACCTTGGTCTTATCCAGCATAATAATTTCTTCAAATTCATACAAAGGCATAAAGAGCAGCGTGGTAACCCCCAGTTCTTTCAGATAATCCAGCTTCCGCTCTACTGCTTCCACTGTTCCCTTACGCCTGTCAGTGCCCTGCATACCCATGGAAAATCCGCGCACATGCAGTTTATAAATTATCATATCTTCTTTTTTAATTCTTCGAAAATCCTTATCTTTCCAGCTAAAATCCGAAAAATAAAAAGAGCTTTTAATTTTTCCTGCTGTACCTTTTTCCCTGAGTTGCTGTTTTGAGGAAACATGATTTACTGCAGGAAGTTCCCGCTCCATCCGCTTTTTTTCTTTTTCCGGGACAAAGGGTTCTGCCTTCTGTTCTCTGGGCCTGCGGGTCTCATCTGCCCAGATTTCCCGCCCGGTAATTCTGCGGGCATAGAGGTCTGTCACCTCTTCCCCGTTAATTTCATAATTATAATCGTAATTTTTCCAGTCCAGTCCGCGAATTCCTACCGTATATACCGTCTCATCATTTTTCTGCACTTCCATGGGAATTTTCCGGACCGGACCATTATCTTTGGGATATAACAGCAGATTGCAGGCGGAATTTCCTGCTGCCTGAACGAAAAACGAAATGATATCCTTTTGTTTTGTTACGCCTGCCTTTTCCTGATTTCCGGAACAGATTTGAAAATTCATATGTGCCTCCCTTGATGTCTTCCTCTTCTCTGTAACTGTCCTGTCTCTTTTGTTCTGCCTTCTCAAACCACTCCAGTAGAACCGATTCTGGAACAATTGTTTCTGTCTACCTTTGTATTATAGCAACTTCTCAAAGATTTGGAAAGGACTTTTTCCGGGAGTTTTGCACTTTAGTACCATATTTTTACGCATTCGCGAATTCTTTCATAATTTCTGCCACATGCTCCAGTTTCCGGGCCCGCCAGGCATTTTCACCGCAAAAAATCAGCCCATGCTCCAGATTACCCTTTACCGCATTGATAAGGGCCTCTGTAATACAGTAGGGAATCTCTGCGGGATTACATTTTTCCAGACACTGACGGCATTTCCATGTCTTTTTCAGATTTTTTCCTGTCCGCCCCTCCGACTGAAGGACAAATTCATTGCAGATGGCGCGTCCCGGCATTCCCACGGGACTTTTTACAATCCGTATATCCTTTTTTTCAGCCTGAATATAAGATTGCTTATATGCTTCGCTGGCATCGCATTCATAAGTGGTGACAAACCGGGTAGCGGCCTGCACTCCGTCCAGGCCCAGTTCCAACGCATGCCGCAGATCTTTTCCTTCATAGATTCCGCCTGCGGACACCACGGGAATATGGCGCTGATACTTTTCGCCATATGTCTGAACCACTTCCATAATGCCCTGTATCTCCTGCTCATAGGACTCTTCTGTTATGGTTTCCAGCTCCTCCCTGGAAAACCCAAGATGACCTCCTGCTCTGGGTCCTTCAATTACCACAAGATCCGGGCAGCGTCTGTACTTTCTGTCCCAGAGCCTGCAGATAACGGAGGCTGCCTTCACAGAGGACACAATGGGAGCGATTTTCGTTCCGGCTCCCTCCACCAGAGAAGGCAGAATTGTGGGAAGCCCGGCTCCGGAAATAATCAGATCTGCTCCTGCTTTTACGGCAGCCCGAACATATTCCCCGTATTTTCTGGTAGCCACCATAATGTTTACGCCTATCACGCCACCCTTTGCCAGTTCTCTGGCCTGATGGATGTGTTTTGCCAGAGCTTTCAGATTGGTCTCAATGGGGGACTGGTCAAATCCCCTCTCCTGGTAGCCAATCTGTGCTGTGGAAATAATGCCCACGCCTCCGCAGCCTGCCACAGCTCCCGCCAGCCCGGAAAGGCTGACGCCTACGCCCATACCTCCCTGGATGACAGGAACGGGCACTTCCAAATCACCGATTTTAAGTGTTCTGCTCATGGTTACATCCTCCGAAATCTTTCATAACGCTGCTTTGCCAGTTCTTCTTTCTCCAAAGGGAGATACTGATGGAGAAACCTGCGGATTTCTTCCTGCATTCCCTCTGCAATTTCTGAAATATTCTGAGGATTTGCCGGCTGAGGCTCCCGGATGATTTTTTCAATGATTCCAAGTTCCTTTAAATCTTCCGCTGTTACCCGCATCCGCTCTGCCGCCTTTGGGGCCTTCTGGGCATCCTTCCACATAATGGACGCAAATCCCTCCGGAGACAATATGGTATAGGTGGCATTTTCCATCATCCACACCTCGTTGCCCACTGCCAGCGCAAGGGCTCCTCCGCTGCCGCCCTCACCGATAACAATGCTTAAAACCGGTACCGTCAAATCGGACATTTCAAACAGGTTTCTGGCAATGGCCTCTCCCTGTCCCCGTTCTTCTGCTTCCATCCCGCAGAAAGCGCCCGGAGTATCCACAAAGCAGATGATGGGACGACGGAATTTCTCTGCCTGTTTCATCAGACGCAGTGCTTTCCGGTATCCTTCCGGTGAGGGCATACCGAAATTCCGGGTAATATTCTCTTTGGTGGTTTTACCCTTCTGCTGTCCTATTACAGTCACAGGGCAGCCGTCAAAATATCCGATTCCTCCCACAACAGCCCCGTCATCTGCAAAATGACGGTCTCCGTGAAGCTCCAGAAAATCAGAAAAAATTTCCCGGATATAATCCAGGGCTCCGGGACGGTCCTGGGCTCTGGCCCGCTGTACCCGCTCCCAGGCAGATACCTTTTCTTTTCTTCGGAATTCTTCCTGGGACGCCGGCCTTTTTCTCCGGTTTGGTATCAGTCCTTCTCTGGGTTCCACCTGCCGGTGCATGGCAATGAGCTTTGCAAGGGTATCTTTCAGGTCTTCCCGTTCCACAATCCCGTCAATGAGCCCGTGCTCCAGCAGAAATTCCGCCCGCTGAAATCCCTCCGGCAGTTTCTGTCTGATGGTCTGTTCGATGACCCGCGGCCCTGCAAATCCCACCAGTGCCCCAGGTTCTGCCAGAATCACATCCCCCAGCATGGCAAAACTGGCGGTTACGCCTCCGGTGGTGGGGTCTGTCAGTACGGAAATATAGAAAAGCCCTGCCTCGGAATGGCGTTTCAGGGCCCCGGAAGTTTTTGCCATCTGCATGAGCGATACCATACCTTCCTGCATTCTGGCGCCGCCGGAACAGGTAAAAATAATCACCGGAAGCCTTTCCCGGGTGGCACGTTCCACAGCTCTGGTGATTTTTTCTCCTGTGACAGATCCCATGCTGCCCATGAGAAACCTTCCGTCACAGACACAGACCACTGCCCGTTCCCCGTGAATAGTACCCACGCCGCAGGTAACTGCCTCGTCAATTTTCAGTTTTTCCCGCAGGGACAGAATTTTGCTCTGATAATCCGGATAATTCAGAGGATCTCTGTTTTCCAGCTCTTCGTCCCATTTTTCATAAGTACCTTTATCCACAACCATTCTCAGACGCTTTTTTGTGGTAATTCGAAAATACTTTCCGCATTTATAGCATACATAATGATTCTGTCTCACATCTTCTTTATAGAGAAGTTCTCCGCAGCCATCACATTTAATCCAGAGACCTTCCGGTACTGACGGTTCTTTTCCGGACATTGGAACAGATCCGGTCTTTTTAAATTTCAGCATTTATTTTCCTGCCTTCCTTCCAAAATTATTGCCACAGTTATCTATTCCTGATTTATTTTTTCAAAATATTCCTGTATAAAACCGGTGTTTACTTTTCCCGAAAGAAAAGCCGGATGATTTAGAATATCATACTGAAAATCCAGGTTGGTGGTAATTCCATCCACCACCACTTCTCCCAGCGCACTGCGCATTTTCCGAATCGCATCCTCTCTGTCCTCTCCGTGTACGATTACCTTGGCCACCATGGAATCGTAAAAGGAAGGAATGGTGTATCCATTGTAAAGGGCTGATTCAATCCGCACACCGTTTCCTCCGGGAAAATGCAGGTCTTTTACGGTTCCCGGACAGGGCATAAAATTCTTTTCCGGATTTTCCGCGTTAATGCGGCATTCAATGGCATGGCCTCTCAGCATAATATCCTCCTGCCGGAGTTTGAGCTTCTCCCCTGCCGCAATCCGAATCTGCTCCTTTACCAGATCCACGCCTGTGACCATTTCCGTAACGGGATGCTCCACCTGAATTCTGGTATTCATTTCCATAAAGTAAAAATTTTTATCTTTATCCAACAGAAATTCAACGGTTCCTGCATTCTCATAGCCCACAGCCCTGGCTGCAAGCACGGCAGTTTCTCCCATGCGCTCCCGCAGTTCCTGGTCTATGGCTGTACCGGGTGATTCCTCCAGCAGTTTCTGATGACGTCTCTGAATGGAGCAGTCCCGCTCTCCCAGCCAGAGCACCGTACCGTATTTATCCGCCAGAATCTGGATTTCAATATGCCGGGGATCTTCCATATATTTTTCAATATACATGGTATTGTCTCCGAACCCATTGACAGACTCCTGCTGTGCCAGATGAAAGGCGTTCACAAATTCTTCCCGGTCCGATGCTGCACGCATACCTTTTCCACCCCCTCCGGAGGAGGCTTTAATCATCACGGGAAATCCTGTTTTTTCTGCAATTTCCAGGCCCTGCTCTGCATCATACACCGGCTCTCTGGTTCCTGGCACCACCGGAACTCCGGCATCCATCATGGTTACCCTGGCCTGAGATTTATTTCCCATTTTTCCTATCATGTCCCCGGAGGGGCCGATAAAGGTTATTCCGCATTTTTCGCACATATCTGCAAAATGTTCATTTTCTGACAAAAATCCAAACCCAGGATGAATGGCCTGGGATTTTGTGGCAATAGCTGCGCTCAGAATACGTTCCATATTCAGATAACTGTCCGATACGGAAGCCTTCCCAATACAGACTGCTTCGTCTGCCAGCTGGGTATGGAGGGCTTCCCGGTCTGCCTCTGAGTATACTGCCACAGAGAGTATTCCCATCTCCCGGCAGGCACGGATGATACGCACAGCAATCTCTCCCCTGTTGGCAATCAATATTTTCTGAAACATATAAAATGCTCCTTTAACTTTTATACTTATCTCTGATCCGGTCTTTTATCCAATAGCAAAAGTCAGTTCTGCCAAAACGGCCGTTTTTCCGTTTACCGTCGCTTTTGCATTTCCGATTCCAACCGGCCCTTTCTGTTTCACAATTTCAACTTCCAGCAGCAGTACATCTCCCGGTACCACTTTCTGTTTGAACCGTGCCTTGTTGATGGCTCCGAAATATGCGGTTTTGCCCTGGAAATCCGGCTGGCTTAAAATGGCCACCGCGCCGGTCTGCGCCAGGGCTTCCACAATCAGTACCCCCGGCATCACCGGCTCTCCCGGAAAATGACCTGCAAAAAAGGGCTCATTATAAGTAACGCATTTTTTCCCCAGAGCACGTACTCCCGGCTCCAGTTCCTCTATGGTATCCAGCAGTAAAAAAGGCTGCCGGTGGGGAATAATTTCCATAATCTCTCTGGTTCCCATCTGTGACATTGCAGTTCCTCCTGTCTTTTCCTTTCGGCTTTCCACTAACCTATCACAAACAAAGGCTGGCCAAATTCTATCACATCTTCATTGGATACCAGAATCTGCTTTACCACGCCCTCATAGTCGCTTTCGATTTCATTCATCAGTTTCATGGCTTCCACAATTCCAAGGGTCTGACCTCTGGATACATGATCGCCCACCTTTACAAAAGGTTCTGTCTCCGGTTCGGGTCCGCTGTAAAAAGTTCCCACCAGAGGAGATTTCACCACATTTCCTTCTGCCGGAACGGCTGTGGATACTTCTGCAGAGGGAACGGCCTCAGGCAGAGAAATTCCCGCCGCCAGCGGTACTCCTCCCGTGCCCTGTTCCACCGCAACCAGTGTCTGCTGTTTCTCTTTTTTCATTGAAATCGTTACCCCTTTTTCCTCATAGGAAAAACGGGTCAGTTCAGACTCCGAAACAGTCTGAATCAGTTTTACAAGATTTTCAAATTCCATGCTGCTGTCTCCACTCCCTGTTTTGACTGTATTGTCGGTTTCCCCTTTCAGGATTCCTGCTCCTCAAATTTTTTCAGAATCAGACTGGCATTGTGCCCGCCAAATCCCAGAGAATTTGTTAAAGCATACTTAAACTTCTGGTCTTTTCCATTATTTTTCATATAATTCAAATCAAGTTCTTCCTCTGACTCCTGCAGTCCCACTGTAGCATGAATATAGTCATGCTGCATCTGCAGAATACATGCAATCACTTCCACTGCGCCGGCTGCTCCCAGCAGATGCCCGATCATGGACTTGGTGGAATTGATTTTCAGCTCATAAGCATGTTCTCCAAAGGCCTGTTTAATGGCTCTGGTCTCGAATAAATCGTTGTGATGGGTACTGGTACCATGTGCATTGATGTATTCCACCTCTTCCGGTGCAATTTTCGCGTCTGCCAGCGCCTGTTTCATGGCCATGGCTGCTCCCATACCGTCTTCTGCCGGAGAAGTAATGTGAAAGGCATCGCTGGTGGCGCCATATCCCACTACTTCTGCCAGAATGGCCGCACCGCGTTTTCTGGCATGTTCCAGTTCCTCTAACACCACTGCGCCGGCTCCTTCTCCCATCACAAATCCGCTGCGCTCCCGGTCAAAGGGAATAGAACAGCGGTTCACATCATTACTGGAAGACAATGCGGTCAGAGCGGTAAATCCGCCGATTCCGATGGGGGTAATGGCGCTTTCTGTTCCTCCGGCCACCATCACATCCGCATCTCCCACCTGTATGGTCCGAAATGCTTCTCCGATGGAATGGGTGCCTGTGGCACAGGCTGTCACCACATTGATGCTTTTTCCTTTCAGACCAAACTGAATGGAAACATTTCCGGCCGCCATATTGGTAATCATCAGAGGCACCAGCAGGGGATTGATTCTGCCCGGTCCCTTTTCCAGCAGACGTTTATGCTCCCGCTCCATGGCCTGAAGGCTTCCCACACCGGAACCAATTGCACACCCTGCCCGGTAAGGGTCCTCCTGATCCATCTGAATGCCGGACTGCTCCAGCGCTTCCTTTGCCGCTGCCACTGCATACTGGCAGAAAAGCTCCATACGCTTTGCAGATTTTACATCCATGTAATTCCTGCCCTCAAATCCTCTGACACTGGCCGCTATTTTCACCTTGAAATCTGAAGTGTCAAACTGGGTAATCTCACTGAATCCTGTCTTTCCTGCCTTCAGGCTTTCCCAGAATTCTTCTGTATTCAGTCCGATGGGGGTAATGGCGCCCATTCCGGTTACTACAACTCGTTTCATTCTGTCTCCTTCCATTTCCATCTCTTTTTTTACATTCCCATGCCGCCGTCTGCCTGAATCACCTGCCCGGTCAGATAAGATGCATCTTCAGAAGCCAGGAAGCAGACAACTTTCGCCACCTCTTCCACCGTGCCGAACCGCCGGAAAGGAATCTGAGCTTTCCCGGCTTCCACCGCAGATTCCGGCAGTTTTTCTGTCATTTCCGTTTCAATAAATCCCGGAGCAACTGCATTGACACGGATTTCTCTGGAAGCAAGTTCTCTGGCCAGAGACTTGGTAAGGCCAATCACTCCTGCTTTGGAAGCAGCATAGTTGGTCTGACCTGCATTTCCCATAATCCCGGAAATGGAAGAAATATTCACAATACTGCCGGATTTCTGGCGCAGCATTTGCTTTGCCGCATGTTTGCAGGTATGAAACACACCTTTCAGATTGGTGTCCAGCACCTCGTCAAACTCTTTTTCTGTCATTTTTAAAATCAGGTTATCTCTGGTAATTCCTGCGTTATTCACCAGAATGTCCAGTCTTTTATATTCTGCCGCCACCTGCTTTATCATCTCTTCCACAGCTTCGGGATCTGCCACACTGCACTGAAACAGTGATGCGCTTCCTCCCGCCGCCTGGATTTCTGTTCTGGTCCGCTCTGCCTGTTCCTGGGAGCCATTGTAGTTTATCACCACATGGGCTCCTCTGGCAGCCAGCATTTTTGCAATGGCTCTGCCAATCCCGCGGGAGCCTCCTGTCACCAGAGCTGTCTTTCCTGCTAATTCCATACCGGTTCCCTCCTGTTCCCTGGCTGTGTTCTCATCCTTCTGTCTTAAGAATTTCCAGCAGCTTTTCCATATCTTCCACTGTTTCCACATGATGGCTTTCCGCATCAGGTGCAATTTTTTTCAAAAATCCGGAAAGGGTCTTTTTCGGCCCGATTTCAATAAAGGTATCCACTCCGTCTGCTGTCATAAGTTCCACGCTCTGCTGCCAGCGCACCGGAGCGGAAATCTGCTTCTCCAGCAATTCTTTCACAGCCTCTGTGTCTCTGACATAATCAGCGGTTACATTGGAAACATAAGGTGTCTTTAACGCTTCGATTTCCACTTTTTCCAGTTCTGCCGCCAGCTTCTTCCCCGCATCTGCAAGCATTTCAGAATGGAAAGGCCCGCTGACTTTCAGAGGAATACAACGCTTAACGCCTGATTCCTTCAGTTCTTCTGCTGCCTGTTTCACAGCCTGTTCCTGTCCGGTAATCACAATCTGGCCAGGGCAGTTGTAGTTTGCTATGGATACAATTCCTTTTGTCTCTTCACAGATTTTTTCCACCAGACCGGTATCTGCGCCCATAACTGCCGTCATGGCTCCGCCTGTGGGCACTGCCTCCTGCATGAATCTGCCCCGTTTTACAATCAGTTTCAGGGCGTCATGTACCGACAGCCCGCCGGAAGCAGTCAGGGCCGCATATTCTCCCAGGCTTAAACCGGCATTGACGCAGGAGGAAATCCCTTTTTCTTCCAGCACCTTCAAAATAGCCAGTTCCACAGTAAGCATGGCTATCTGAGTATATTCTGTAATGTTGAGATTTTCATTTTCCTGAAAAATCAGTTCCTCCATGGACATGCCGGATACTTTTCCTGCAATGGCAAACACTTCTTTCGCCCTGTCATAATTTTCATAAAAATCTTTTCCCATTCCGGTATACTGGGCGCCCTGCCCCGGAAAAACAAATGCTATTTTTCTCATTTTCCTGCCCCCTGCATCAAAGCTGCGGCTTCTTCCATCATTTCCTCTATCATTTCCCGGCAGCTCTGTTCTTTTTTAATTAATCCTGCAATCTGACCTGCCATTACAGTTCCGTTCTTTACATCCCCGTCTATCACTGCATTCCGCAGAGAGCCTACGGTGAGCAGTTCCAGTTCTTCAAATGGAACTCCTTCCTGTTCCTTCTTTATGTAGTCTTTTGTCATCTGATTGCGAAGCTGGCGTATGGGGTGTCCATGACTTCTTCCGGTTACTGCGGAATCAATGTCTTTTGCTTTGATAATCCGCTCTTTGTAACTGGGGTGACAGATGGATTCCTCTGCCACCACAAACCGGGTTCCAATCTGAACTGCCTGAGCCCCCAGCATAAAGGCTGCCGCAATGCCTCTTCCATCTCCAATACCTCCGGCTGCAATCACCGGAATCTTTACTGCATCTGCCACCTGAGGCACCAGCGTCATGGTGGTGGCAGCCCCGATATGGCCGCCGGACTCGGTCCCTTCCGCAATCACTGCGTCTGCACCGCCACGCTCCATCATCCTGGCCAGCGCCACGCTGGCGACCACCGGAATGACTTTACTTTTGCTTTCTTTCCACATTTCCATATATTTTCCAGGATTTCCGGCGCCAGTGGTAATCACCGGAACTTTTTCTTCCACAAGTACCTGCGCCACCTCATCTGCATATGGGCTTAAAAGCATGACATTGACGCCGATTGGCCGGTCTGTCAGCTCTCTGGCTTTGCGGATTTCACCCCGCACCCAGTCTGCCGGCGCATTCGCAGCGCCGATAATTCCAAGCCCTCCGGCTGCCGACACAGCGGCCGCCAGATGATGTTCTGCCACCCAGGCCATGCCCCCCTGAATAATGGGCACTTCTATCTGCAACAGCTCTGTTATCTTCGTCTTCAATTGCCACACCTCTTATTCCACGCCTTTTTCTTTCAGATACTCTACCACATCTCCTACAGTTGCCAGTTTTTCCAGCTCCTCCGAAGGAATTTCCACAGAGTATTCATCTTCCAGCGCCATTACCAGCTCAAATAAATCCAGGGAATCTGCTCCCAGGTCGTCCTTAAAAGAATCCTCCAATGTGATTTTTTCTGCCTCTGTGTTTAACTGTTCTGCAATCAGTTCTTTTATTTTCTCTAACATCTTTCATTCTCCTTTTAATTTTCAAATATTTTGATATTCAAAGTATATCACAAAAATTTCCTTTGTCAATAAGATTTCAAATGACGGTAGAAATTTTTTCCTGCATATGGTATTCTGTAAAGGAGAGAAAAGTCCGGATTCTGCAACCGGCTTTCTCACTGCTAACAAGACAAAGGGGGAAATGGCAATGACAAAAGTAGCAACCAGAGATTTGTCCGCAGGAATGGTCACTGCTGCTCCTGTTTACAGTAAAACAGGCCAGCTTCTGTTTCCTGCCCGCACAATAATAACTTCCCAGCGAATTTCCTATCTGGAATTTTACGGTATCGAAAGTGTTCAGATTATCCCGGAACGGGAAATTTCCGATGCTTCTGTGGAAGATTCCGCTCAGGATAACGATACGGAATCTTATGCTCAGAAAGTAAAGCGCAGTCGGAAATTCCACATGTTTAAAGTCGACTACTCCAAAAAAACCAGATTTCTGGAAAATGCATTCCAAAATCTGATGAATAAAACCGAAGTTCTTGACTCTGATGCCCTTCTGGGACAAATCAGCAGCCTGTACAGCAACCACCTCACATCTCTTTCCGTTTTTGATATGCTGCACAACATGCGCCAGATTGACGACACTACCTATGCTCACTGTATCAATGTGGCTATTATCAGCCGCATGATGGGAAAATGGCTTGATTTTTCCGATGAAGATCTGGAAATCCTGACACTGGCCGGATTACTGCACGATATCGGAAAATGCAGAATTGACCCGGATATTCTTACCAAACCGGATACGCTGACTCCGGCAGAATTCGAACAGGTAAAACAGCATCCCCGATACGGTATGGAGATTCTTGCAGATTTCAATCTGGACCAACGGGTTCGCTCTGCTGTTCTCATGCACCACGAACGCTGCGATGGTTCCGGCTATCCTTCCGGACTGAAAGGAAATGAAATTTCTGACTTTGCCAAAATAATTGCCATCGCTGACGTATACGACGCCATGACCTGCAACCGCTGTTATCGGAAAGGCATCTGTCCTTTTGAAGTCATTGCCACTTTTGAGCGGAAAGGCTTTGAACGGTATGAATCTCAGTATCTGCTGCCTTTCCTGTCCCGTATTATAGACACTTATATCGGTAACTCTGTGCTGCTGAACGACGGTTCCTCCGGTAAGATCATTCTTATCAACAAACAATATCTTTCCCGTCCGGTGGTCAGCACCGCTGCAAACAAATATCTGGATCTGTCCAGACACCCAGAACTTTATATTCAGTCAATTATATAGAAGAAAAGAGGTTAATTATGAGTGAAAAGCCAAACACCAGCCCCGAAACGGACGGAATGGAAGACGATGATTCCGATATCCTTGTAACCCTGTCCCTGGACAACGATTCGGAAGTGGAATGCAGAATCCTGACTATTTTTGAACTGGAAGACCAGGATTACATTGTGCTTCTTCCCCTGGATCAGGATGGAAATGACAATGAGGAGGGCGAGGTGTTCATCTACCGTTACCACGAAGATGACGATGGAAATCCTTCTCTGGAAAATATCGAAAACGACGATGAATACGAAGCGGTCACCGACCGGTTTGACGAACTGTTAGATGAAGCAGAATGGGATTCGCTTCTGGGCGATGACTGACAGAGATTTCTCCGGAACAGACAGTTCCCTGCACTTTTCCTGACATATTCAGAAAAAGAAACAGAAAGCCGGGACAAAATACAGCGATTCTGCCGTACGGTTATCATATCAGCAATATGTAACGGTATGCCAGGAATCCTGTATTCTGCCTGGTTTTTTATGATGTACCCGGCTGCATTTCTTCCAGGAATCTGGAAACATCCAGCTCCCTGCCATTGTATTTCCTGACACTGTGAATACAAAGTTCTTTTCTGGCTCTGGTAATCCCCACATAAAACATTCTGCGTTCTTCCTCCAGCTCCAGATCCAGAACAGCTTTTTTGTAAGGCATCAGTTCTTCATTTACATCGAGAATATGTACCTTTTCATATTCCAGTCCCTTGGCGCTGTGCAAAGTAGCCAGAGAAACACAGTCTGTCAGCAGCTCCTGCTGCTGTTTCTGCCGCTGCAGTTCTCTGGTATAATCCTCCATATGGGCAAACCATTCTTCATAAGTGCGGAACTGACGGGCCCCGTCCTGAAGTTCATCCAGCACTTCCAGCAAATGTTCTCCATTGATTCTGCGATACTCCGCGTAGGTTTCCAGAAATTCCTCATAGCCAATGCCCATCCGGATATAATTGATGGCCGCATAAGGCCCGATTCTGCTCAGAACACGCAAATCTGCTTCCAGCTGTTCAATCCGTTCTGCCACCCAGTGCTGTTTCTTCTCATAAAAATAATCTGCCCACACATCAAAAGCCACCGTTTCTTCCATCAGGCTGTCCCTGGTAATATACCGGTTGGGACGGTTCATAATCTGCAGCATGTCCTTCCGGCTCCTGCTCCCCTGGGCAAGACGTATGTAAGTCAGAATATCCCTGGTAATCCAGTGCTCATAGAGATTGGGAATATTGTCTCTGGTGCGGAAGGGAATATTGTATGCCATAAGCTGAGACATGAAAATCCGGGGCTGGGTATTGGTGCGGAACAGCACAGCCATATCATTATAGCTGTATCCGGCCCGGCAGTCTTTTAAAATCTGCTCAATCACCCCTTTTCCTTCCTCCTGCTGATTTTCCCAGAGATAATATTGTACGGAAGAATCCTGATTTTCACCGGAGCATATGTTTTTTTCAAACCGTCTGGTATTGTGGGAAATCAGCCGCAGGGATGCATCCACAATGGATTTCCCGGAGCGGTAATTCACATCCAGAAGTACCTGCCCTGCTTCCGGATATACCTGTGCAAATCCAAGCATCAGCTCCGGCTTTGCACCCCGGAACCGGTAAATGGACTGATCATCATCTCCTACCACGAACAGGTTGTTTTCCGGCAGCGCAAGCATTTTTACAATATCGAACTGAAGTTTGTTAATATCCTGAAACTCGTCAATTAAAATATACTGATATTTACGCTGCCAGGCAGACAGGATATCCTTCCTCTGGTCAAACAGCTCATAACAGTACACCAGCATATCATCAAAGTCAATCAGACGCTGCTGTTTCATCCTGCTGTCATAGCTTTGGTAAATCTGTTCAAAAATTTCTCTGGCACAGGTTTTGGAATAATAGTGTTCCAGAGAAATCCCCGTATTCTTCATCAGGCTGATTTCACCCAGCAAATCTCCCATAAACTCTTTTTCATCCTCATATTCCAGATGCATGCGCCGGATAATATCCCCCATAAACTGAAAGCGCTGTTCCTCCCGGATAATATTTCCACCATGGAATCCATAGGCATGTTTTAAAATATGAAAAAAAACAGCGTGAAAGGTTCCGAAAGTAACCGGATATTTTTTACCCCCTGTCAGACGGTAAAACCGCTCTTTCATTTCTGTGGCTGCCGCTTTGGTAAAGGTGATAACGAGAATATGGGACGGATCTACATTCTGACCGGTAATCAGATATTTTGTCCGTTCTGTGATAACGGTGGTCTTGCCAGACCCCGGACCTGCCAGTACAAGCAAAGGTCCGGCGGTATGTCTGACTGCCTGGGTCTGAGATTTGTTCAGACTCATAGATTATAATTCCTTTTCCAGTTTTGCAATTGCTGCCTGAATTCTTGCCACCGATTCTTCTCTGCCCAGAACTTCCATAAGTTCCGTAGCTCCTCCCGGCGTCATCTGCTTTCCGGAAACTGCCGTACGCACCGGCCACATGGCATAACCATTCTTGCAGCCTTTTTCCTTCACATAGCCGCAGAGAGTCTCATACAGTGCATCATTGGAATAATCCTCCTGCTTTTCAAATACAGGCAGAAGTTCCCGCAAAACTTCCAGTGAGGATTCCGGTGTGGTTTTCATTTTTTTATGGGCATACATGGAAATCTCATACTCCGGCACACCGTCAAAGAAATCCACATGTTCCTTAATATCCGGAAAAACCTCAATTCTGGTCTTTACCATGGCTGCAATTTTCTTCAGATCGTACTCTTTATGAACCGCCTCTTTCAGATATGGCTCGGCCATTTCATAAAATCTGTGGAAATCCATGGCTTTCAGGTATTCCCCGTTCATCCATTTTAATTTGACCATGTCAAACACCGCCGGAGATTTGCTGATTCTGTGGTAATCGAATTCCTGTACCAGTTCTTCCAGAGAAAAGATTTCCCTGTTTTCTTCCGGGCTCCAGCCTAACAGAGCAATAAAATTCACTACTGCTTCCGTGACAAATCCCTGTCCCAGCAGATCTTCAAAAGAGGCATGACCGCTCCGTTTGGAGAGTTTCTTATGATTTTCATCCGTAATCAGGGGCAGATGAATGTAAACCGGAGATTCCCAACCGAACGCATCATACAGCCGCTGATACTTGGGGGCAGAAGACAGATACTCATTTCCTCTCACCACATGGGTAATATTCATGGTGTGGTCATCCACCACATTGGCAAAATTGTAGGTGGGATATCCGTCCGACTTGATTAAAATCATGTCGTCCAACTCTGCATTTTCCACGGTGATATCTCCGTACAGTTCATCATGGAAAGTGGTTGTCCCTTCCATGGGAATATTCTGACGGATCACAAAGGGTTTTCCGGCTTCCAGGTTTGCTTTTACCTCTTCTTCTGACAGGGACAGGCAGTGCTTGTCATACATCATGATCTCCTTGCCTTCCACTATCTCCGTTTTCAGAGATTCCAGACGTTCTTTCTCACAGAAACAGTAATATGCCTCTCCCTTTTTCACCAGTTCCTCTGCATATTTCATATAAATCCCTGTTTTCATCCGCTCGCTCTGGACATAGGGACCGAATCCGCCGTCTCTGTCCGGGCCTTCGTCGTGGACAAGCCCCGCCTGCTCCATGGTGCGGTAAATAATCTCCGTAGCTCCCTCCACGAAACGTTCCTGGTCCGTGTCCTCGATGCGGAGCATAAATTCCCCGCCTGCATGTTTTGCAATCAAAAATTCGTACAATGCAGAACGCAGGTTGCCCACATGCATTTTCCCGGTGGGGCTCGGTGCGTATCTTGTTCTCACTTTACTCATGTTTATTCTCCTTTATATATCCACTATATTTCCACATTAAAAAAATCCAGCATATAGGTAATTTCTGCCAGACCCACTGCCGCGTCATGAATGGCCCCCAGGTCTTTTTCCCTGAATCCTTTTTCCAGTTCCTGTTTGGAAACCTCGAACATCTCCCGCAAATCTTCTTCCTTAATCTCCATATCCATCTCTCTTTTCTCCTTTCCTGACTGCTGACGCTCAATAAGTTATTATACAACGATTTTTCTTCGAGAAAAAGAGGTTCCTGCAAGAAATTATAAAAATTTTATCTTTGTCACCCGGTATTCACTGGAAAATTTTCATTCTCGCGGGCAATGAGCCAGGCAACCGCGCCAGCATAAAAATGTATTTCCTGGTAAGATAAAATAAGAAACCGCATTCCTTTCAAAATAAAAAGAATGCGGTTTCTTAAATCAGGATTATATAACAATTTCCTGAATCCATATTTATTTAATTGTAATATATTTTTTCTCCTCCACTGCGGGAGCTTCCTTTTTGGGAAATACAAGTTTTAAGACTCCATTTTCAAAGCTGGCATGGATCTCTTCCTGGGTTACATTTTTTCCCACATAGAAACTTCTCTGACAGCTTCCCATGTAACGTTCCCGGCGGACAAATCTGCCTTTATCATCTTTTTCCTCTCTGCTCTCATTGCGCTCTGCGGAAATGGTCAGATATCCGTCTTTCAAATCTGCTTTCAGATCTTTCTTATCATATCCCGGCAGTTCCACTTCCATCTGGTATCTGTCCCCCAGGTCCTGGATATCGGTGGACATACATGCGAGGCTGTTTCCCCGTTCAAAAGGTGAACGAAATGCATCCCGAAACATATGGTCAAATGAATCACTGAAAAAATCATTGCTGAGACTGTTATTAAAAATACTGGGTACTAACATAAGTCCTTCCTCCTTCAACTGCTTCTTTTTTGTTCTACATGTAATATAACACTATTTGTTAGCACTGTCAACAGATGAGTGCTAATTATTTGTGAAAAATCTGTGAAGCTGCAAAAGCACCGCAGATTTTCACCCATATACTTTCACACCCCGCAATAAAACAGTATTTCCTGTAAGAACAAAAAAATGTAAGAGAAAATCAGACTTTTCCCTTACATCTCTTTTTACCACCCTCTCTGCATTTACCTGATGTTAAAAGACGTTTCTGAAATCAGGCTGCTTCTCAGGACAAAATCTCTCTGATGTCTTCCGCAAGAGCCTCTGCAAGCTGCCAATGTCCCTGTTCGGTAAGATGCATATAGTCAATGTCATTAGGTTCCGCTGTAATCACCTTATTTCCGTCCAGGTAATGGCACCCCATCAGTTCCGCGATTTTCCGAAATTCTTCCGCCAGTTTCTCTGATTTCTGTGCACATCCGGCCCCCATGGTTTCCGCGATTTCTGTCCGGGCATAATTGGGATGAATATTCTGAGGAGTCACAATCAGGATATTTGCCCTCCCTCCGCGCCAGCAGTCCACCGTCGCCATGGCTTTTTGTACCAGTCGTTTCAACCCCAGAGCAATACAGGCAGCGGAAGAACCGAACCGCTCTTTCGTATCATTGGTTCCAAGCATAATTACCAGCAAATCCACAGGTTCATGGCTCATCAGACAGGGATAAATATACTCCAGCCCATTCAATCCTTCATGTATGGGGTCTGAAAAGCAGGTGGTACGTCCGCTTAATCCTTCTTCTATAATAAGATACTCTTCCCCCAGTTTGTTCTGAAGAAGACAGGTCCACCGCTGCTCTTCTCCAAACCTTCCTCCTGTCCGGGCACAGTAACCATGGGTATTGGAATCCCCAAAACAAACAATATGCTTTTTCATGCCTTCCTTCCTTCCACCGCCTGAATAAACCGTTGGGCAATTTCCAGAGGTCTTGTAATTGCACCGCCTACTACCACTGCAAAAGCCCCTGCTTCCAGCATTTCCACTGCCTGTCCGGGACTGTGTACTCTTCCTTCTCCGATTACCGGAATGTCCAGAGTATCGGACAGTTTCCGAACCAGATCATAATCCGGCCCTGAAAGTTTTGGTGTATAAGAGGTATAACCGCTCATGGTGGTTCCTACCAGGTCCATGCCCAGCTTCCATGCATTCACTCCTTCTTCATAGGTGGAAATATCTGCCATCAGAACAGCTTCCGGATATTTTTCACGCACTTCCTGTATAAATTCGCTGACAGATTTTCCATCTCCCCGCTTCTGCTCCGTACAGTCCAGGGCAATGATATCTGAGCCGGCTGCAACCAGTTCATCCACTTCTTTCATGGTTGGCGTAATATAACTCTCAAATCCTTCATACTGTACTTTAATCAGACCGATGACCGGAAGCCCCGTCTCTTCTTTGATGGCCAGCACATCCCGGATACTGCTGGTACGGATAGCCGGAGTCCCGGCCTGCTTTGCAGCCCTTGCCATTAGATACATAATGGATTTTTCTTCCACATACAGAGGTTCCCCCGGCACTGCCTGACAGGATACAATGACTTTTCCTTTTATCTGTTCAAAAATTTCTTCTTTTTTCACTGCTGTTTCCTCCTGAATCACAGCGGCTCAGACTTATGAACTGCTGTTTTCAAACCATGGTTTCCAACATTTTTACATTTTCCGGCATTTCATTCAAATACCGCTGCGCACGGAATGTCAGGTTCCCGTGCGCAGCTGTGTAAAACACCTACCGGCAGTATTCATCCATTGCCCTGTCAATCAGAGCCACACATTTTCTGACCTGCTCTGCATCTTCCGGAATCAGTGACGGAAGGGGTTTTCTCACGCCTCCCAAATCCATTCCTTCCCGGATTTTCAGGATTTCTTTAATTACGCCATACAGATTTCCATGACAGGCGCACATTGCATAAATTACTTCATTTGCAGCATACTGCACTTTCCGGGCTTCTTCCAGATTTCCTGCTTTCACCAGTTCTTCTATTTTCAGATAAAGCTCCGGCATTACCCCATAAGTACCGCCGATTCCTCCGTCTGCCCCAATGGCAAGGCCGGAAACAAGCTGTTCGTCCGGTCCGTTGAACACTACAAAGTCTTCTCCGCCTTCTGCCTTGAACATCTGAATGTCCTGAACCGGCATGGAGCTGTTCTTCACTGCCGCCACCCGCGGATTTTTTCTCATTTCCCGGAACAGGGGCATGGTCAGTGCAACACCTGCAAGCTGGGGAATATTATAGATTACAAAATCCGTATTCGGCGCTTTGGCAGAGATATCATTCCAGTATTCGGCAATGGCATATTCCGGCAGATGGAAATAAATGGGAGGAATTGCCGCAATAGCATCTGCTCCAAGGCTTTCCGCATGAGCTGCAAGTTCCCGGCTGTCTGCCGTGTTATTGCAGGCCACATGGGCAATCACCGTCAGTTTTCCTTCTGCGGCTTTCATCACATGTTCCAGCGTCAGTTTCCGGTCTGCAACGGTCTGGTAAATGCATTCTCCGGAGGAACCGCCCACATAGACACCTTTGACACCTTTTTTTACCATATGCCTGGTTAAAAGTTCCACCCGTTCTCCGTCTACCTTCCCATGTTCATCGTAACATGCATAAAATGCCGGGATAATTCCCTGATATTTTTCTGTATTTTTCATTTCTTTCCCTCACTCTTCAAAGCTGTTCAATCAACTGTCAACCTTAACCTGTATATACTTTCACTACTGCCTTTTTTACTGCGGAGGGTTCTTTGACCGCAAGTTTCACTTTATGGGCATCCTCCGGCAGGGTAATCAGTACCTTTCCCGGCGTCAGATGCATATAGTGCTCCACCGCACCTCCAACTTCCATAAGATCTGCTTCTTTATTCAAAGATTTTACTGTAACTGCAGAAAGCTCCGAAACGCCCACCATTTCCTCTCCGATGATGGTCATATGGATATCCGCATACTTTTCATGGGCTTCAAAAAATGCCTGGTCTTCCGGAATGGTATCGTATTCGAACACATTCAGATAAATCAGATTACCGTCAATCTCATAATGGCCCGCGTCCAGATTTTCCAGTGGATGGCTGCACAGATACTCAATGGCTCTGTCCAGACATTTTCCCAGTCCAAGATAGCGTTTCAGACTGTTAAGTTCTGTATAAATCAATACATCGCCCCCTGTCCTTCCAATCGTCTGTGTCCGCTTCGGACGTCTAGCCTTTTACCGCACCCATGGTAATTCCCTTTGTAAAGTATTTCTGGAAAACCAGGAATACGATAATAATCGGAATTGCTGCCAGAGATGCACCTGCCATAATCAGTCCAAAATCCGTTGCATTTTCTGCCTGCAGTTTGGCGATACCAAGAGAAATGGTCAGTGTATCGGTACTGCTCAGCATAATCAACTGCATGAAGTAGTCATTCCATGAATTGATAAAGGTAAAAATTGCCAGAGCGCCGATTCCCGGTTTGATCAGGGGAAGGGCAATGGTATAGAAAGTTTTCCATTCTCCTGCTCCGTCTATTCTGGCCGCCTCCATCATTTCTCCTGGAATACCTTCCGCAAACTGTTTCATCAGGAATACGCCGAACGGCCATCCTACAATGGGGAAAATCACCGCCCAGATCGTATTGTACAGTTCCAGGGAAGACATTTCACGCAGCAGCGGAATCAGAATGACCTGTTTCGGCAGTGCCATGGCACATACAATCAGAGAAAACATAATAGTACGTCCCACAAAGCGTTTCTTTGCCAGCGCATAACCTGCCATAGCTGCGGTAATACAGGTAAGAATCATGGATGCCACTGCCATAAACACGGTATTCAACAGCCAGCGCATTGCTGCCGGTACCTCCGGCCCTGCAAAACTGGCGTCTGTAAAGGGAATGCGAATCTCCCACAGAGGCGCTACCTGCCGGCTAAACAGTTTCTGATAATTATCCATTACCCATTCCTGAGGCCACCACTGAGGCGTTGTGGAATTGATCGCAGCAGGAGTTTTAAAAGACCCTGTAATAATCCAGTAAAGAGGAAATGCAAATGCAATAGCAAAAATCGCGATAATAATTACGGAAATCACTTTGTATCCGCCGGTTCGATTTAATTTTTTATCCATAATACAATCCTCCTCCCTTATTCTGATTTTGCCATCTTAAACTGTACTGCAGAAAGAACTGCAATGATAATTGCCAGGATTACGCCCATGGCATTTCCATAACCGTAACGATACAGTTTAAATGCATTGTAATAAATGTAGTACATAATCGTATCTGTGCTGTGATTTGGTCCGCCGCTGGTCAGAAGCTGAATCAATGCAAAACACTGGAAACTGTTAATAGTGGTAATTACCAGTATGTACAAAGTGGTGGGCATAATCTGAGGCCATTTGATTTTCCAGAAACACTGCATTTTTGTAGCACCATCCACTTCGGCAGCTTCCACCAGAGACTGGTCCACATTATTCAGGGCTGATACATACAGCACGATGGGCTGGCCCACAGAGGTGGTGAGAAGAATCAGGATAATGCACCCAAGAGCAAACCTTTCATCTCCCAGCCAGTTGATATTCTGCTTTAACAGCCCTGTACTGGTTCCCACATAATTAAAGATACCATAGTAATTATTGAACATCCATTTCCATACCACCGTAACCGCAACAGAACCTGTTACCACCGGAAGATAGAAAATGCAGCGAAATGCCGAGCAGACCGGCCCTTTCAGATCATAGATAACCGAACTTACCCAAAGAGAGAAAATACAGGTAACCGGAACAGAAACAATCACGATGATAAAGGTATTTTTCAACGCCCCCATGAAAATTTCATCCTGAAACAGTTCTGTATAATTGGCAAATCCTACAAAAATATCCTCCCGATTCATGGTTGAATCAAAAAAACTGGTGAATACGCACTGTACCATGGGATAAATGACAAAGCCCAGAAAGAAAATCAGGCTGGGAATCATAAAGGCATATCCTGCAATGGTTTCCCGGCGCACCAGCGCTCTGCTCATGGGATTCTTCTTATTCATTAAAAGTTCCCCCTTTCCACATCCTTCAAAATTTTATAAAAAAGAATTTCGTTTTACGAAATTCTGCGCCGCAAATGCGTCGCCCTGGCGACATATTTCCTTTGCATTTGCGTGTGCATCTTTGTTTTTATCTTACAGGAAAGACACTTTCATGATTTAGCGTGACAAGGTCTTACCTGTTAAGATAAAAAACACCCCTTCCCTCAGATATTCACTCTTCGGGAAGGGGCGCAAATTCCATTCAAAATATCAGAATCTCTGCACTGCTTCCTATTCTGCCGCGCCGGCCGCTGCAGCATTTGCGGTACTTACAAATTCATCTACCGCTGCTTTCACATCGGTTCCTGTTCCGAGCTTCTGAAGCATATTCCACCATGCGGTACGTGCTTCTGCCCATCCGCCGACAACCTGATAGTAATCACCCATAAACGGAATGAATTTGGAATACTCTGTCATCAGTTCATCGCCTTCGTAGATATTGCCCAGATCTTTTACCGGCCAGTAGCTGGATGCTTTTACGCTCTCAACAACCTGTGTCTCATCATTTGCCATGAAGTCGATAAAGGTTTTCGCTGCTTCGATTTTGGCTGCATCGCCGTTATCGAAGATACCGAATCCCCAGATACCGCCGCAAAGCTGCGGATCTCCGCTTTCAGTGGGGAATGCCATCGGAAGAACATCAAAGCTGAGATTCTCCGCATTATTCTTTTCCTGAGAAACGTTCCAGCAGAATGCCATTGCCAGTGTACCATTGCAGAACAGGTTGATTTCGTCGCCGCCCTGGATAGAAGCGTCAAAGGTAATTCCTTCCATTCCGTTTAACAGTTCCAGTGCTTTGATATTTTCAGCGCTGCCTGCTGTATACTCTGTATGTTCCGGATTGGTAAATGTTCCACCGTACAGGTTGTTAACCAGTGCACGTGTTCCCTGGTCGCCGCCCTGGCCGCCGCAGTAAACTGCTCCTACCTGTGCCTGACCGGAAGCTGCAACTGCTTCTACTGCTTTCTGGAAATTCTCAGTTGTCCAGGTTCCTTTTTCCGCATCCAGATACTGAAGTGCGTCTGCTTTTTCAAAAATGTCCTTGTTGATTGCCATGGTATGTGCTGTCATACACAGGGGATATTCATAGAATACACCGTCATTGTTCTGACATGCATTTTCCACAGAATCGTAGATTGCTTCTTTGGCTTCGTCAGTCCACAAATCGGAAAGGTCTACCATCAGTCCCTTTGCTCCCCAGTTTGCCACCAGACGCTCCGGTCCTTCCATTACAAGATCCGGTGCTTTTCCGCCTTCGATTGCAGTGTTAATCTGGTCGTCGCCATTGGTATAGTCCAGATACTCCACAGTTACATTGATGTCCGGATGAGCCTTGTTAAAGTTTGCAATCAGACCGTCTACCGTAGCGGAATCACCCCAGTTTCCAATAGGATATGTCCACAGTGTGATATCTGTGCTGTCTCCGGATGCTGTGGCCCCGTCATCGCTTTCGCTGTCTTCCCCCTGGCTGCTGTCTTCCTTCTGAGCACTGCTGTCTTCCTTCTGGGTGGTATCTTCTTTCTTGTCTCCGCCGCTGTTTCCGCAGGCTGCAACAGAAAACGCCATCACACAGCTTAACGCCAGTGCCAGAATTTTACGATACTTCATAATACATCCTCCTTTTCTGCACATGAACTTACCTCAGTTAGCTCATGTTATGTATTTTGTAATTTCATAATATAGTCACCTTCGTCATTTGTCAATAGATTTTTGAAAATATTTTTCATTTTATTTTATTTTTGAAAATTTCTAACATTTATTTTCCTGTTTTATTGAAAGAAAGCCACAGGTATGGTATAATGGCGGCAGATACTTATTAACTTTTCATCTGTTTTCAAAAATCAAATGGGGGTTATCATGAAAATTTACAAGACAAAAGACTATGATGCAATGAGCCGTAAAGCGGCTGACATTATTTCCGCACAGATTATTATGAAACCGAACTGTGTTCTGGGCCTTGCTACCGGTTCCACACCAGTCGGCGCCTACCGCCAGCTTGTGGAATGGTACAATCAGGGAGTTCTGGATTTTTCAGAGGTCACCACTGTCAATCTGGATGAATACAAAGGACTTCCCCGTGACAACGACCAGAGTTATTACTACTTTATGAATGAACATCTGTTTAAAAAAGTAAATATTGACAAAAGCAGAACTTTCCTGCCTGATGGAATGGAAGCTGACAGCGAAACCGCCTGCAGAACCTACAATGAAATCATTCACGCAACCGGCGGTGTGGATCTTCAGCTCCTGGGACTCGGACACAACGGCCATATCGGTTTCAATGAACCGGATACTTCCTATGCTAAGGAAACCCACTGCGTAACTTTGTCTGAGCGGACCATCCAGGCGAACATGCGGTTTTTCGCTTCTGAACAGGATGTGCCCCGGCAGGCCTATACCATGGGTATAAAGACCATCATGTCCGCCCGCAGTATTCTGGTTGTGGTTTCCGGAGAGGATAAGGCTGAGATTGTAAAAACTGCATTTTTCGGTCCGGTAACACCTCAGGTTCCCGCTTCCATCCTGCAGTTCCACAGCAATGTGACTCTGGTGGCTGATGAAGGCGCTCTGTCTCAGTGTCCCGCTCTCTTTCATTCTGCAAAATAGAAAGGCAAATCATTATGACTGTAAAACATAAAATTATTCACGGACAGGTATTTCAGGAGGACGGTGTATTTTCTCCGGGAACTGTTTATATCTGCAGTGACAGAATTGTATCTGAAGAAGAATACCAGGCTGCAGAAGGAGAAGAAACCGTTACCGATGCTTCCGGCAGCTATGTGATTCCCGGACTGACAGATATTCATTTTCACGGCTGCATGGGCAAAGACTGCTGTGACGGTACAACAGAGGCATTCCGCACCATTGCCGAATATGAACTCCGGCAGGGAGTCACCTCCATTACTCCTGCCACCATGACCATGTCTGAAGAAGTCCTCTCTCAGATCTGCCAGACAGCCAGAGATTTTTCCTGTCCCAACGGAGCTGATTTCTGCGGGCTGTATATGGAAGGGCCTTTTATCAGTCTGGAAAAAAAGGGTGCTCAGAATGCAGCCTATATTCATCCGGCAGATACCGCCATGCTGAAACGCCTGCAGGATATTTCCGGAGGCTGCATCCGCACCGTTGTGGTTGCGCCGGAGACAGAAGGAGCCATGGAATTTATCCGTGAAAACAGCGGAACCATCAATATTTCGCTGGCTCACACCACTGCCGATTATGAGACATCCAAAGAAGCGTTCTCTCTGGGCGCCTCCCAGCTTACCCATATGTACAACGCCATGCCGCCCCTCACTCACCGGGCTCCCGGTCCCATCGGAGCTGCTGCGGAACAGGAACACTGTATGGCGGAACTGATCTGCGACGGTGTGCACATCCATCCTTCAGTGGTTCGTGCCTCTTTCAAACTCTTCGGTGACGACAGAATTATTTTAATCAGTGACAGTATGCGGGCTGCCGGCATGGAAGACGGTTCTTACGACCTGGGCGGGCAGACCGTGAATGTCAGCGGTAATCTGGCTGTACTTGAGGACGGTACGATTGCCGGCTCTGTAACAAACCTGATGGACTGCCTGCGCACTGCTGTAAAAGACATGGATATCCCTCTGGAAAGCGCAGTGAAATGTGCGGCTGCCAATCCGATAAAAGCCATTGGACTCTGGAAAGACTACGGCAGTCTGACGCCAGGCAAATACGCCAATCTGGCTGTGCTGGATGAAGCTCTGAATCTCAAACAGGTCATTCACAGAGGCGTATCTGTATTTTAAATCTGTTTACCAGCACATAAGGAGGACTATTATGGCCACAATGGTACTTGATATCGGCGGCACTGCCATCAAATCCGGTCTGTATCAGGACGGAAGGTTATCCGAAATCCGTGAAACCGCCACAGAAGCCAGAAAAGGCGCTGCTCACGTAATTAATCGGGTCATGGAAATCATTCGGGAATATACAAATATATGTTCTTTTGAAAAAATCGGCATCAGCACTGCCGGACAGGTGGACCCGGCCAGAGGCTGTATTATTTATGCTAATGAAAACCTTCCAGGTTACACCGGAACCATGTTAAAAGACCTGATGGAACAGGAATTTCATGTTCCCACCGCTGTACAGAACGATGTAAATGCAGCAGCCATCGGAGAGGCTGTATTCGGAGCGGGGCGCGGAGAGAAAAATTTCGTCTGCCTGACTTATGGAACCGGTGTGGGAGGCGCCATTTTCACAGACGGAAAACTCTGTCAGGGATGCAGCTGCTCTGCCGGGGAATTTGGCGGAATCATTGTTCATCCTCAGGACCGGAACCCGGACGCAGATATTTTTTCCGGATGTTATGAGCGTTATGCTTCCACCACTGCTCTGGTAAAAGCTGCCACGGAACTGGATCCTGCCCTCTCCAGCGGGAGGGCTGTCTTTGAACGACAGCAGGAACCTCAGGTTCGGCAAATCATAGACTGTTGGATTATGGAAATTGTATATGGTCTGATTTCCATTGTTCACACGCTCAATCCGGCCTGTGCAATTCTGGGAGGCGGCGTTATGGAACAGTCCTCTCTGCTGCAGCAGGTGCAGGAAAAACTGTATCAGAATCTGATCCCCAGCTTCCGCCACATTCAGATCAAAAAGGCAGAGCTGGGCAATCAGGCAGGTATGCTGGGAGCCGCTGTCCTGGACAGCTTCTCTCCCTGACCAAAACCGCACAGAAAGGCTGCTGAAAGCAGCCTTTTCCCTTAAAAAAAACAGTCCTCAGACCCTGAATTACCGTCACATCAAAGGAGGCGATATTTTGAACGGCAATATTCTGGAATACATCACGGAACAATATCATTCCCTCACACGCTCCGGTAAAAAACTGGCAGATTACATTTTTACCAACACTTCCAACACCCAGTACCTTTCTATTTCCACACTGGCAGAAAACAGCGGCGTTTCTGAGGCTTCTATCACACGTTTCTGCCACAGTCTGGGACTGTCAGGGTACAATGACTTTAAACTGGCGCTGGCAAAAGCAGCTTATGTCACCGACCTGGGGGACCCTTCTGATTCTCCGGAGACCATAACCTCTGAGGATACCGTAAGCAGCGTTTTTCATAAACTCCATGCTTCCAATGTACTTTCTCTGAATGAAACACTGGAGCTTCTGGATGAAAGAGACGTCTCAAAGGCTGTAGATCTGCTCTCCTGTGCAGACCGGATTTTCTGTCTTGGTCAGGGCGGAAGCATGGTTATGGCCATGGAGGCCTGGGCACGTTTTTCCACAGCCTCCTCACGCTTTGTCCATATTTCAGATTCCCACATGCAGGCCATCAATATTGCACTGGCAACCTCCGAAGATGTAATTTTATTTTTTTCCTATTCCGGCTCCACCAAAGATATGGAAGATATTATGAATATTGCCCAGGCCCGGAATATTCCCATTATACTGATTACCCATTTTCCAAAATCACGGGCGGCAGAATTTGCAGATGTTATCCTGCTCTGCGGTTATAATGAGAGTCCTCTTCAGTCCGGGTCCGTGGCCGCCAAAGTGGGGCAGCTTTTCCTGATTGAATGTCTTTTTTATGTATTCTGTAAGCGCAACCCGGAACTGTTTGCAGCAGCCAGATCTTCCACTGCGGAAGCCATTACCCGGAAACTGCTGTAAAAAGTATGGAAAACTGGCGATTATCAACTGATATTCATCCACATCCAAAATATCAACAGCCGGACTGTTCAAAGTCCGGCTGTAACTGGTTCAGCACTTTTCTCTCAGCATAAAACTGTGTTCCATTCCATATGAAAATTTTAAACTCAGCATCATCTTGTCAGTCCATGCCTGGCAGGACCGTTTATCAGTTTTCCATCTGATGTGAAACAGGAGCCATGACAAGGGCATTCCCAGGTGTGTTCATCCGCATTTTCTTCCAGTTTACATCCCATATGAGGGCATTTACCCGGAAATTTCTCCATGGAAACAGCCTGTCTGGAAAGCCCCTTCACAGCCTGAATGGCATTTTCTGTAAAATTTTCAGACAGGGCTGACACCGGAAAACGCTGGGGCGTAAAAACTTCCTCATCTACATGGGTTTTTCCGGAAATCATATCAGAAATTATGGATGCCGCCGCCATGGAAGATGTCATGCCCCATTTTCCAAATCCTGTGGCTACATACCAGTTCGGTATTTCCGAAGAAAAATAACCGATATAAGGTACTTTATCCATGGGCATACAGTCCTGTGCAGACCAGCAGGCAATCTCTCTGCTGTTCGGAAAGTATTCCCGGCCTTTTTGCCGGAGTATCTCATATTTTCCGCCGGAACTGTTCTCACCGGTACGATGGCCTCCGCCGCCCAGAAGCAGAATCCGTCTCCCGTCCTTTTCCATGGTCCGGAAGGAATATCCTTCTGTTCCTGCTCCCAGATACATGCCTTCCATGGGCTCCCATTCTGATATGTCCAGTGCAATCACATAACTTCTCTCCTGATGCATCCGCAGAAAATAATATCCCGGCACTACCTGCCAGGGATAGTGAACAGCAAATACCACATGCTGCCCTTCCACCATACCCTGTTGGGTAAACACACAGTTATTTTCCACACGTACCACTTTGGATTCCTCGTAAACTGTTAATTTTTCACTGATTTTTCTGATAAACTCCAGCGGATGAAATCTGGCCTGATTCTCAAAGCGTACTGCTCCCTCCACCGGAAAAGGCAGTTCTGTTTCCCTGGTAAAGGATGATGGAATTCCCAGGGACCTGGCTGTCTCTGCTTCCTGTTCCAGTTCCTCTCTTCTTCCTTCCTCTCTGGTATAAAGAAAAGCAGGACAACGCTTAAACTGACAGTCTATGTCCTCTTTTTCTATAATGCGGGCATAGGTTTCAATGGCCTGCTGGTTGGCATGGGCATACATTCCTGCCTTTTCCATGCCGAATTTTTCCTGTAAATATCCATAAATCAGGTTATGCTGGGACGTGATTTTGGCGGTGGTATTGCAGGTCTGCCCGCCTGCAATACGTCCCGCTTCCAGTACCACCGTCTCCAGGCCCTGTTCCTGAAGAAGATAAGCCGTCAGAAGCCCCGCCATACCGCCGCCCAGCACCACCACTTCTGTGTGAAGTTCTTTTTCCAGTTTTTCCCTGCGGGGAATTTCAATATTTTTCTTCCAGACAGATTCCATACCGTACCTCTCTTTTTTACTCCGTAGTATGTCTCTGTCTTTCTGAAATATGCATAAAACCCGTTACCGCTGAAATATACAACAGGTTTTTCTACCTGGAAAACATGATTTTTTCACTGTCAAACATTTTCTTAAGAACAAATACTCCGATTCCGGCATAACAGATATTGGACGCTACCGTTACAGCAATATTTACCATGTTCATATTCAGTGAAAAAATACCGTTCATGCACTGCACGCTGTTGTACAGCGGAAGCAGGAACCATACTGGTTCTGTCCTGCAGAGACTTTCCACCATGGAAGTGATTCCCAGAAGCATGGAAACAATCATAATGGGGGTAACCCATCCGGATGCTTCTTTTACGTTTTTGGCAAAGGCGGACACAATGGAAACGATGGCAACAATCACCAGAACGGTTGAAAGAATCACCAGAAGCAGCATCAGATAATCCTGTATCCCGTAAACATTTGCATTTACGCTTCCTGAGTCACCCATCAGTTTGGGCAGTGACAGCATGGTGCCAAGGAAACTGGAAAGACCGCTCAAAAGGGCTATAAAACTTAAACTCAAAATTTTCCCCAGAGCCAGATGTCCTCGTTTCATGGGTGTTACCAGCAGGGTTGCAATGGTTCCCCGCTCTTTTTCACCGGCAATGGATTCCGGCGCAATGGCCATACATCCGCTGAACAGAAAAGCCATCATCAGCATGGGTATCATCATGGAAAACATCTTTGCAGAGATATCTTCCTCAGAAGCCAGATCGTACCCTTCTTCGCCGGGATTTACATCGAACTTATTGGCCAGAGCAGATTCATAAC
Organism: Eubacterium sp. 14-2; assembly: GCF_000403845.2. Lineage (GTDB taxonomy): Bacteria > Bacillota > Clostridia > Lachnospirales > Lachnospiraceae > Petralouisia. The sequence continues at coordinate 2,071,626 of NZ_KE159567.1, forward strand.
TGTCTAACATCCGTGTCATCATAACATAGGCTGACTGGGAATCCGTATCGCTGGAATTGTAGTAAACCTCAACTGCAGGGGCGGGCTGTCCGGAGGACACATCATATTCTGCCACCTTTGTATCAAAGTCTTCCGGAAAAGATACCAGGAGATGATACTCGCCCTCTCCCTCTGACAGGGATTCCAGTGCAGTTTCCTTTTCCTGTGCTCCTGACAGTTCCGTATATTCCATGGGAATATCCTGATCCCACACAGGTTTCATGCTTTCCGGCAGAGATTCCACCTGAACTTTTGCCTTAAAATCCTCAGAATCCTCATACTGGGAGGCAAATCCCTGGCCCATCAGAGAATACATGAGATAAATCATCAGTCCTGGCATAAGCAGCGTGGTAAGCACCATTCGTTTATCGGTAAAAAATCGTGTCAGCTCTTTCTTCATTACTGTTATCATGTTGCTTTTCATACGGTCTCACCTGCTCTTTCTGCATAAATATCAAAAAATTTTTCTTCCAGGGATTTTTCTTCTGTCAGATGCTCCAGCGTGTCACAGACCACCATGGTTCCGTCAATAACAATACCCACCCGGTCGCATATTTTTTCAATCAGGCTGAAAATATGGGTGGATACCACAATGGTTTTGCCCTGTCCTTTCAGCTCCAGCAGGAAGTCAGTCACTACTTTTGCTGTCAGTACGTCCAGTCCGTTGGTTGGCTCGTCAAAAATGATAATATCCGGGTTATGTACAATGGAAATTACCAGAGATACCTTCTGTTTCATACCTGTGGAAAGATTTGCCACCTTCACTTCCGCAAATTCTGAAATCTGGAATTTGTCAAACAGTTCCCTCTTCCGCTTTGCAGCCGTTTCTCTGTTCACTCCATGAAGATCTGAAAAGAAATCAAACAGATAATTGGGAGTGAAAAATTCTTCCAGTTTCAGTTCACTGGTAAGAAATCCGATTTTGCTGCGGACTCCGGAAGGATTTTTCACTACGCTGGTTCCGTCCACCAGCACATCTCCTGCATCCGGCGTAATCAGAGACGCCATCATACGCAATGTGGTGGTTTTTCCGGCACCATTAGAACCAAGGAGCCCAAAAACTTCTCCCTGATATGCGGTAAAACTCAGATGATTGACCGCCACCTTTTCCTTTTCCTTTGTTTTTTGAATTTTCTGCTGTTTTGCGGAAATTTTAAAAGTCTTCTTTAAATCCCGCACCTGTAGTAATTCTTTCATACTCATTCCTTTCTTCATGCATCCATGTATTATTGTACTATTTATATAATACAATAATACATATTAAGGTTTCTGTCAAGGAGAAATTTTTTTCCGTTTCAGATGATATATTTTTATGGTAAAACGGACTGCCATAACCAGGAACAAAAGGGTTGCAGCGTAACTGACCGCCAGAGGCAGCAGCCAGAGAAAATCACCGCTGGTGAAAAAATTCCATCCTGAAGGCAGCAGAGATTCCCTGACATAATCCCAGGAACTGCAGGTATTGGATACACTGATTCCTGCACAATACAGTAAAAATACCAGAAACAGCAGCCGAATCCGCCGGTACAGCCGAATCTGGGAATCCGCATCTGTGTACAGCCTGAATGCTCCTTTCTCTGTTTCTTTTCGGAAAATGACCCATACTGCCCAGGAACACACATATTCTGCTCCGGTGGCTTCCACAAATTCAATATATTCCCTCCTGGCTTCCCCACGTCTGACAAACATTCCGGAAATTTCCGGCAGATCTACCTGATAGGTATATTTTCCTGGTTCACATGGTTCAAACGTAAAAACTCCCAGAAAAAAACCTGTCATGGCCCATCCCTGGCCAGTCATTTTATTCAGCCAGGCTTCTTCTTTCTCTTTGTCATAATATAATCTGAATTTTCTCATGATATTCCTCCCAGAGTAACCTGTGCTGCCGGCAGACACTCTTCGCTTAAAATCTCCGGTTCCAAAACCTTAACTGACCATACCTGTCTGCCGTTTTCCACCAGTTCCTCCAGTCTTCTGACTTCCTGCTGCAAAGCCAGCAGTCCCCGCTCTGTCAGAATATACTGTTTCTTCTTCCTTGACTTCTTATCTTCACTGTACAGCCGAATCCACTGCTTATCCAACAATGTATTGATGGCCCCGTAGAGAGTTCCGGCTCCCAGTTCCAGTCTTCCTCCCGTCAGTTCCAACGTATTTTGAATAATTCCGTATCCGTGGTTGGGCCTCTGCAGGGATAAAAGAATATAATAGACTGCTTCTGTCATTGCAGCCTGTTTTTCTGCCAAAGTTCTCACCCCCTGTTTCTTATTTATCAATACCCGATATATCGTCATTCGACATATCAAATATATCAGACAACGATATATCTGTCAAGGATATATGGAACAAAAAAGGCGCAAAGCCTTTTTATTAAAAGAACTTCGCGCTTTTTTATCATACTATTCTTCTCCGGTCTTCGGACTCTTTCGCTTATCGGAATTACTGTCGTCTTCATCTGTTCCGCTGTCTGTGGTGACCGGATTCTCTTTCTTCTTAATCTCTGCGGTCTCTCTCTCTTTCCAGGTTTTCTCTCCCTTTTCCTCTGAACGGGCACTGTCTTTCCCGTTCTCCGGCTGGTCAACTACCACCACATAGTCCGATGCATGGGAGAAGGAAAGGCTGATATTTCCGTCTTCTCCGATCTGCCCCGCATTCCGGAA
>NZ_KE159567.1:2075445-2078074 GCF_000403845.2 Eubacterium sp. 14-2
CAGAACCCAGCCCTCAAACTCCATTCCTTCCACTGTTTCCGGTGGCTCCAGCTCCGCCAGGGCGTCCTTAACGGTCATGCCCTTTTCATAAGATTTTACAACCCCTTTCTCTGCTCCCATTCCATCGCTTCCCTGATATCTGGTGCGCCAGGATACCTGACAGTTATTATACTCCGCTTCTGCTGACATCCAGCCAACGCCCCATATCTGTGAATTTTCATCCTGCCCTTCTCCCAGAAGGAATCCTGAAAACCCTGTTTCACTGGCATCCTCCGGCAGCTTTAACTGCTCCAGCACTTCCCGGTAGGTGGTTTCCCGCTCCACAAAGACAGGGACTATTGCTGTTTTGATTCCCTGGTCTTTTGTCATATAGGTCAGGGACACATTGGCACAATCCCTGTCATAATTGCCATAAATACTGATGTCCACAGGGTCCGTACCGGCAAATATCAGTTCTGTGTTTTCATCCACCTCCGGCCCATAGCCAATCTGGCTGTTTCGTGTCCAGGTTACATTTATGCCTTCCGGAGCCTGGGGCAATGATACCCCCAGTTCTTTCAGGGAAGCTCTCCGTCCCACTTTTTCCACAGTCCTGGAAGATATCAGCCTGTTATACTGATAACTTCCATTTTCCTGGCGTACAAATCCAAGCACCGTAACTGTAACGTCTTTAAAATCTTCCCGATAGGTGTTGTCTGTTTTTACCCGGTAATACCAGGGACAGTTTATTTCCCAGAATTTGTCAAAATCCCGCAGAGAGGCTTCGTTTCCTTTGGTATCCGGTATGGACAGTTCCGTCAGCATCCATTCACAGGGATAGGTATTCTCTGTAATGGAAGTGGTTCCAATATATTCTCCGGTATCCTGATTATACTTCAGACTGATATCCGCATTAGAGGAAACATTCGCCACCTGAGGAGAAAAACGTGCCCTGGCAGTTTGAGCCGGATGGTCTTCCTTCACTTTTACCTTCAGGGTAACAGTATCGCCAGGCAGCACCCACTGGCCCTTTTTGTCAATGGTTATGCTTTCGATGACCGGATCTTCCCTGTCTGGCCGGTATCCTTCCGGGTCCACGGTATAGTACCAGGGGCAGTTCGTTTCCCAGTCTTCCTGAATATCCGAGAGCATTGCATCATGCCCTTTACGGTCAGACAGCTCCAGTCTCTCCAGTTCCCATTTGCAGGGATATGTCTCATCTGTAATATCAATCTGTCCTGTATATTCCATAGTTTTCCGATTTAAGGTCAGTCTGTTATGATAATAAATAATACCTGTACCACTGGGACGGAACAGTATCTCCGCCTCATCTCTGGGGTTTTCTTCTTCCACCTTTATCGTTATGGTAACTTTATCCCCGGCTTTCACCATCTGTCCGTTTTTATCAATGTTTATACTCTTAATTATGGGCCGCTGTGTATCATATGTCTCCTGGACTACCGTAAACTTTAAATTTGCATCCGGTTCAGCTCTGTTTGGATAAAACCAGTAAGATCTTCCGGATTTTGTCCATACCTGCATGTTTTCCCAGAACCATTCTGCCGGGTAGGTATCCTCTGTAACGGTATAAGTACCTGTCATGGTTTCAGTGGCAGCATCGAAATTCATTCTTATGTAATCACTGTGACTGACAGTATTGGCCTTCATTTTGATAAACATATCTCCTTCCCTGTTCAGTTCTCCGCCTTCACAGGTCAGATGGGCGCTAAACGTTACCTTATCTCCCGGCCGTAACTTTCCGTCATCTCCTGATGATGTTATCTCTATTCGGAAATCGGACCCGGAAACTTTTTCGTTATTTACTTCCGGTTCCGGATACGCTACCTCAAACCGGTAAAGAAAACAGCCATCCTTCCTGGTTTCCTCTTCCGCATAATTACCGGCTTTATCTTCCACCTGAATCCTGGTGACACAAACACTGCTTCCCCCACGAACGGTACAGGGATATTCCCCGGTATACAGATTTCCTTCTCCGCTTTTCTGTAACTTTACTTCCGTTTCATAAGTACCGAAATTATATACATTCAGGTAAACCGTAACGGATTCGATACCGCTGTCCGCATCGTAAGCCCACAGTTTAAAATGCACTGTTTCATCTTTCTTAACTGTCTGCCCGTTTTCCACCAGTTCAAATTTCTCAATGACCGGCTGATTAATGTCATAACCGACAGACAGAGGCATGACAGGCTCTGTTTCTTCCATCTGAATATTTTCCGAAACTTCTTTTTCTGCCTCTTCCCGCTGCTTTTCAGGCTGCTGTATTTCTTCCACAGCTTCCATCATCCTGTTTTCTTCTGATGATTCTTTTTTTTCCACACGTTCCATTTTTCTTTCTGTTTCAGCTGCTAATGCAGCCTCCATGGGAAACACTGCCGTCAGAGCCATGGAAACTGCCAGAAAAATTCCCAGCCATTTTTTCCCTGTTTTTTTCATATCTTATACCTCCCTGATAAAAATGCATAATGAAACATTTTTATTCTCCGGTCTTTGGACTCTTTCGCTTATTGGAATTACTGTCGTCTTCATCTGTTCCTCTGTCTGTCGTAACCGGATTCTCTTTCTTCTTAATCTCTGCGTTCTCTCTCTCTTTCCAGGTTTTCTCTCCCTTTTCCTCTGAACGGGCACTGTC
>NZ_KE159567.1:2080859-2083640 GCF_000403845.2 Eubacterium sp. 14-2
ACATCCCGGTAATCTTCCCGGTAGGTATCTCTGGTTTTCACCCGGTAATAAAATGGATAGAATGTATACCAGTCCTCCATGTACTGTGATACATTGGCTCTGTATCCGTTCTGGTCCTCTATACGCAGATCCGTCATCATCCATTCACAGGGATAGGTATCTTCTGTAATGGGAATCGTCCCCGTATATTCCATAGTATCAGGATGAAACTGCAAATCCACACATTGATATCCGGAAACATTCGATACCTGAGGATAGAAATATGCATATCCATACCAGGAAGGATGTTCCTCTTCCACTTTCACGGTCAGAGTCAGTGTATCTCCCGGCTGAACCCACTGGTTATTCTTATCAAGGGTGATGCTTTTAATCACCGGCGCCTTATTATCCACATGATATCCATCCGGGTCCACGATATAATACCAGGAGTACCCCGCACCCAGATCCTCCTGAAAGTCCCTCAGATCCGTCATATGACCAATCGTATCCCGGACTTCCAGATCTGTGATATTCCACCTGCCTGGGTAGGTCTCCTTTGTAATGACAATTTCTCCCTGATAGGCCCCCAGTTCTTTTTTCCAGGACAGACTGGTATTGCCTTTCTTTCTGTAATCATCTGCCGATGTATAATACACTCTTGCCCAATTTTCCGGATTTTCCTCTTTTACCCTGACAGTCACCGTAATTTTATCCACGGCAGTCACCGTCTCTTCATTTTTGTCAAGGGTGATGCTCTCAATTACCGGAGGCTCCAGGTCAAAATTTTCCTGAACTACTGTAAACTTCAAACTTTTATCCGGACGAAAATCAAGGCTTTTTCCAGACTGCGTGGTAACCGTGATATATTCCCAGATCCATTCCGAAGGATATGTGGTGTCTTCCACCGTATATGTGCCTGTCATGATCTGATTTTCTTCGTTGTAACTCATTTTTATATGTTCTACACGATAAGCCCTGGCTCCAAAGGTCCCAAGTCTCACCTTCCCTTCTTTCACCTCACCATTTTCACAGGTCACGCGGGCAGAACAGGTTACTGTATCGCCTGGCACTAATGCCCCGTCTTCACCGGAAGCACTGGTCTGAATCTGAAAATCAGTGACAGAAACTTTTTCTTCTGCAGGTTTTGCCTTCTGTACTATAACACGGTAAAGACAATTGTAATTATCGTCATACACATCTGCCTCTGCATAATTTTTCACCCTGTCTTCCACTCGGATTTCCGTGATATTAACTATCCCGTCGTTGAAAGAACTGCAGGGATACTCTGCAGTATACAGTTTTTCTTCCTCACTTTTCTGTAAATCTATCCTATGGCCACCTGCCCTGACATATACAGAACTGATATCACTGTCCGCATCGTAAGCCCACAGCTTAAAATGAAGGCTATCCTTTTCTGTCAGTGTCCGGCCGTTTTCTTCCAGCTCAAACCCTTCGATTACCGGCTGGTTAATATCATATCCGTCAGACAGAGGCATGACAGGCTCTGTCTCTTCCATAGACAGAGGCACGACAGACTCTGTCTCTTCCATCTGAATTTCTTCGGAAACTCCGCTTCCTGCCTCTTCCTGCTGCTTTGCAGGCTGCTGTACCTTCTCCGGAGTTTCCTCTATCCATTTTTCCTCTGATGATTCCTTTTTTTCCACATGTTCCGCATGTTCCGCTTCTCTGCCAGTTTCTGCTGCCGTGACGCTCTGTATCGGAAATACCGCTGCCACAGTCATGGATGCCGCCAGCAAAACACCCAGTAATTTTCTCCCTGTTTTCCTCATTCCTTATACCTCCTTTAACTAAATATACACAGCCGGAAAATTCCGGAATTACAGGGAATTTTCCGGTCTGGCGCAGCATTTTCCCCTACGCCTGTATCTCCTCTGTCAGCACTGCCTGAATCAGAAGCCGGTTTTCATCCCGTCCGCTGTAGCAGGTTGACAGAGTAAGAATTTTATCGCTGCTTACCACCTCCGTTTCATGTCTGAAATTCACTTTGCATGATTCCACATCCTCCAGATATCTCCGGATTTCGGAATCCTCGGTAAAATCATACTCATAGGGAATCAACACGTCCGAAAAATCTGCCGCCGCAAAGATTTCATAGATAAAGGTATCATCCGGCGTATAAATAATCACCTGCCGGTTCTCCTCAAAAAATTTACTGTCCTCAAACTCATGAAGGCTGCTGAACATCCCTCCGTTTTTCATATTGTGTCCATAAAGTACCGTAACCGAATCCTTAAAATCTCTGCTGTTCACAGGCTGGGTATAAATGGCGCCCGGAAGCCCTTCTGATAAATCTGCCTTATGATCAAGATAATAGTTGTCATAAATATCTTCCGTACCGCTTTTCTGGAGCACCGGATAGTCAATTCCGGTTCCCGGAACGGTAATCCATGCATAAATATCCGGGTTCTGGGCCTGCAGCAACTCAAAATCAATCTTTATTTCTCCGGATTCATCCCTGTACTTTACTTCATCCGCCACGGAATCCTGTGACAAATCCAGCGTGGCAGCAGGGGATATGGTATCCCCTGCATATTCTCCGTAATAACCTGCCAGAAACACTGACACGCCAAAAGCAATGACCAGAAGTGCCGACAGGATTTTCTTCTTCTCTGATTTTATCATGTTCTATTCTCCTGTTTTCGGGCTTTTTCGTTTACTGGTATTACTGTTGTCTTCATCTGTTCCGCTGTCTGTCGTAACCGGATTCTCTTTCTTCTTAATCTCTGCGTTCTCTCTCTCTTTCCAGGTTTTCTCTCCCTTTTCCTCTGAACGGGCACTGTC
>NZ_KE159567.1:2086465-2223396 GCF_000403845.2 Eubacterium sp. 14-2
TGATAACTGCCGTCTTCCTGAAGCGCCAGACCATAAAACGTAAATGTTACATCCCGGTAATCTTCCCGGTAGGTATCTCTGGTTTTCACCCGGTAGTAAAATGGATACGTTGCATACCAGTCCTCTATGTACTGTGATACATTGGTTTTGTATCCGTTCTGGTCCTCTATACGCAGATCCGTCATCATCCATTCACAGGGATAGGTATCTTCTGTAATGGGAATCGTCCCTGTATATTCCATGGTGTCGGGATGAAACTGCAAATCCACATATTGATATCCTGAAACATTCGATACCTGAGGATAGAAATATGCATATCCATTCCTGGAAGGATGTTCTTCCTCCACTTTCACGGTCAGAGTCAGGGTATCTCCCGGCTGAACCCACTGGTTATTCTTATCAAGGGTGATGCTTTTAATCACCGGCGCCTTATTATCCTCATAATACCCATCCGGGTCTACGGTATAATACCAGGGATATACTGTCTCAAAATCTTCCTGAAAATCTTTCAGACGAGTTGTATGTCCATGTATATCCCTGACTTCCAGATTTGTGATATTCCATCTGCCCGGGTAGGTTTCCTTTGTAATAGGAATTATCCCCTGATAGGCTCCCAGTTCTTCTTTCCAGTACAGACTGGTATAGCCTTTCTTTCTGTAATCATCTGCTGATGTATAATACACACGCCCCAAACTCCGCGGGTTTTCTTCTTTTACTTTTACGGTAACGGTAACTTTATCCCCGACTGTTACCATCTCTCCGTTTTTGTCAAGGGTGATACTCTCAATCACCGGGTCTTCCGTATCAAAGTTCTCCTGAACTACTGTAAACTTCAAACTTTTATCCGGACGAACTTTACTGCCTTTCCCGGACTGCGTGGTAACCGTGATATATTCCCAGCTCCATTCGGAAGGATACGTGGTATCTTTTATAGTATATATACCTGTCACAGTCTGACTTTCTTCGTTGTAAGTCATGCTCATTTCTTCTGTATGGTAAACTTTGGCCCCAATGGTACCAATTTTCATTCGTCCATCTCTCACCTTTCCGTTTTCACAGGTCACGCGGGCAGAACAGGTTACTGTATCGCCTGGCACTAATGCCCCGTCTTCACCGGAAGCACTGGTCTGAATCTGAAAATCAGTGACAGAAACTTTTTCTGCAGGTTTTGTATTCTGTACTATAACATAGTAAAGACAATTGTAATTATCGTCATGCACATCTGCCTCTGTATAATTTTTCGCCCTGTCTTCCACCCGGATTTCAGTGATACTAACTGTTCCATTTTTGAAAGAACTGCAGGGACACTCTGCAGTATACAGTTTTTCTTCCTCACTTTTCTGTAAATCTATTCTGTGGCCACCTGCTTCAACATATACAGAACTGATATCACTGTCTGCGTCGTAAGCCCACAGCTTAAAATGAAGGGTATCCTTTTCTGTCAGTGTCCGGCCGTTTTCTTCCAGCTCAAACCTTTCGATTACCGGCTGGTTAATATCGTATCCGTCAGACAGAGGCATGACAGGCTCTGTCTCTTCCATAGACAGAGGCACAACAGACTCTGTCTCTTCCATCTGAATTTCTTCGGAAACTCCGCTTCCTGCCTCTTCCTGCTGTTTTGCAGGCTGCTGTACCTTCTCCGGAGTTTCCTCCATCCATTTTTCCTCTGATGATTCCTTTTTTTCCACACGTTCAGCTTCTCTGCCAGTTTCCGCTGCCATGACGCTCTGTATCGGAAATACCGCTGCCACAGTCATGGATGCCGCCAGCAAGACTCCCAGTAATTTTCTTCCTGACTTTTTCATTTCCCATACCTCCTTAATAATAATTACTTACCTCAAAACAACACAAAATTTATGTGTCTGATAAATATCTCCCCTCCTTCCCTCACAATAATCAGGACTTCTTTCCTATTATAGTCCTAATTATACATCTTTTTTTTCAAAATGGAAGATTTTTCCTGATTTTTCTCAGGATTTTTTCTGATTTCGGCAATATATCTGTGAATAAAAGAATCTTTTTCTGCAGGATTCTCTCTCCGGGTGAGTTGTGCATATTATTTTGTATTCTATAGGAAATCCAGAGGAATTTCCTATAGAAGAAAAAAGGTACCCTGTCTGTGGCTCATTCCACAGGCAGGGTACCTTCCGGTTCCGTTTTCAGATTCTTTTATTCCCGATGCATGGAGAAACTGTCCATATCGTAATTTCCCAGATTCTCATGAATTCCCCGGCTGTCGGCCTGAGAAATCAGTGTATCACGATTCTTTCTGGATGATATCTGGTCGTTGAATGCACTCGGGCCTCCCACGCATCCACCGTCGCAGATCATGCCTTCCACAAAATCTTCCGGCAGTTTTGCTGCTCTTAAGAGAAGCAGCGCTTTTTTACATTCTGCCGCTCCGTTGGCTTTGCACACTTTCGCATCAATTTCATGGCCGGATTCCTTCAGGCTCTGAAGCACTGCTCCGGTAACTCCTCCGGAGTTTGCAAACCGTTTGCCGTAAACAGAAGAAATCTGGTCGTCATTTTCACAGGGCTCCAGTTTTATGTCTTTTGCTTTCATAATGGCACGAATTTCACTGTAGGTCAGTACATAGTCTGCATTTCCAGGTATCTTCTGATCCACAACCTCTGATTTTTTCGCAAGGCAGGGCCCGATAAACACGGTTACTGCATCCGGTTCTTTTGCCTTAATCAGACGGGAAACTGCACACATGGGGGAAACTGTGGTGGATACACAGTCTGCCAGCTGCGGATAATGAAGGCGTACCATATTTACAAAAGCCGGACAGCAGGAAGTCACTTTCTTTTTGCCCTCCTGATATGCTTCCGCCCATTCTTCTGCCTCATAAGCGGCTGTCATGTCTCCGCCAAGACCCACATCATAGAAATCTTCAAATCCCAGTTCCTTCATGGCTTTCTTCCAGCTTGCTGTGGTGATATCCGCGCCGAACTGGCCTTCTGTGGCAGGAGCTGCCATGGCATAGACTTTTTTGCCGGACTTCAGTGCTTCCACCACATCCACAATAAAGGTCTTGGAGCCGATGGCACCAAAGGGACAGCTGTGAATGCATTTTCCGCAGCGAATACATTTTTCTTTGTCGATAATGGAAATTCCATGCTCATCATATGTAATGGCATCCACAGGACAGCTGTATTTACAGGGACGCTTCAGGTGGGCAATGGCATTGTAAGGACAGGCCTGTGCACATTTTCCGCATTCTTTACATTTGGATGCATCAATATGGGAGCGTTCTCTGCCCATTTCAATGGCACCGAATTTGCAGGCATTGATACATGCCTTTCCAATACAGTTCTGGCAGTTTTCCGTAACGGTATAACTGGAAATGGGACAGTCCTCACAGGCAGAGCTGATAACCTGAATTACATTTCCGTCATCCGCAACTCCTGGCGCCTTCCCTTCTGCCAGGCGGACTCTCTGCCGGATGATTTCTCTCTCCTTGTAGATACAGCAGCGGAACTTTGGCGTGGGCCCCGGTATCAGTTCCAGTGCAATGTGATCTCTTTTTGTATCCAGTTCTCCGGCAAATGCCAGTTTTGCAACTTCATAGAGCACATCATGTTTGATTCGAATTACATTTTCATCAGCGAACATCCTATTTACCTCTCTCTTTTTTTGTTTGTCAATATTTTAACACTGTATGGTTCTTCCCTGCAAGAGGATTTTCCTTCATATTTCAGAAAATACGATATTTCTCCATTTTTCACAAAAAAGAACCCACCTGATATACAAGAACCGCCACAAGCCAGGCAACCGCAAGCTGAAACAAAAGCATTTTTAATGTAAATTTCAGAGAACCGGTTTCTTTTCTGACTGTTCCGATGGTAGCCGCACACGGCACATAGAGCAGACAGAAGATCATCATACAGTACGCATTCAGGGGACCGAATCCTGCTTCTGCCAGCTGTTCGGTAAGGGAAGCCATACCTGCCGCCGAATTTACATTTCCAATTCCAAACAACACACAGAAACTGCTTACCACCACTTCTTTTGCAGAAATTCCGGAAATCAGCGCCACTCCAATCTGCCACATACCCAACCCCGCCGGGGCAAGCACAGGTTCCATCCAGCGTCCCAGCACCGCTCCAAAACTCTCTGAAACTTCATCTGCCATACCGTGAACCCCGAAATTCAGCAAAAACCAGATAATAATTGACGCAATAAAAATTGTGGTTCCCGCTTTCGTCAGATAGTCTTTGACTTTCTCCCACACATAAACTGCAATGGTTCTGGCATTGGGAGTTTTGTACTCCGGCAGCTCAATCAAAAGTGTGTGGTGTTCGGTGTGGGTTTCTATCCGGTGAATCACAAGAGCAGTCACAACTGCAATCACCATGCCCAGAAAATACATGGATATTGCTGCAAAAACCGCATATTTGCCAAAAAACATTCCGGCAAACAATACATAAACAGGAAGTCTTGCAGAACAGGACATAAAAGGTGTAATCAATATGGTCCGTCTCCGGTCCGATTCTTTTTCCAGCGCTCTGGTAGCCATAATGGCAGGAACGGTACATCCAAATCCCAGCACCATGGGCAGAAATGCTTTTCCGGAAAGGCCAAGCGAACCCATCAGCCCATCCATTACATAAGCAACTCTTGCCATATATCCGCTGTCCTCCAGGAAAGCAAGGGCCAGAAACAAAATAAAAATGTTGGGAAGAAATGTCAGAATCCCTCCGACGCCCGCAATGATTCCCTCCACCACCAGAGAAATCATCCAAGGGGCCACGCCCATCTTTTCCAGGAGGTGCAGCATTCCGTCAGAACCGGATTCCAGTAATACCTCAAACCCTCCTTTCAGGGTATCTCCCACAAAAAAAGTCAGGAAAAATACCACTGCCATCACACCAAAGAAAATGGGCATCCCCCATATGGGGTGGGTCAGTATTTCATCCACCTTATCGGTAAAAGCCGCTTTTTCAGATTTATAGAATAACGTGTCCTCCATGACTTCTTCTATGTAATCGTACTTCTGATTGATAATATCTTTCTCATAGCTTCTGTCCAGCACCTCCGGCAGTACCACCGGATAAAGAGACGTGATTTCTTCATCCTGCTCCAGCAGCTTGATGGCGTACCAGCGGATATTCTCCGGAATCTGATAGGTTTCTTTCAGCACCTGCTCCAGCAAACAGATTTTTGTTTCTATGTCCTCCCGGTAAGTAACAATCTCCGGCCGGTGCATTTCCTCATAATGGTGTACCACCGCATGGAGCAGCACATCCAGCCCGGTTCTTTTTCTGGCCGAAACAGGTACTACAGGAATGCCGCCCAGCATTTCCGGCAGGCGGTGCAAATCAATTTCCATCCCCCGTTCTTCTACAATATCCATCATATTCAGCGCCAGAATCACCGGTTTGCCCAGTTCCAGAAGCTGCATGGTCAGATAGAGATTCCGCTCCAGTGCCGAAGCATCTGCAACATTGATAATTACATCTACCTCATGTTCCATAATGCACCGCCTGGAAACCTTTTCTTCAATGGAGTAAGAAGTAAGGCTGTAAATTCCTGGTAAATCAATCAGTTTCAGTTTCTGATCTCCGTATATGGTTTCTCCTTCCACCTTTTCCACCGTCACACCGGGCCAGTTGGCCACTTTCAGGTTTGCTCCGGTATATGCATTAAACAGCGTGGTTTTCCCGCAGTTGGGATTTCCCACAAATCCAACTCTAATTACTTCCATTTGCATCCTCCCCTTCTGCGGGATTTACCAGAATCCCCCCTGCAATATCTTTTCCGATTGCCCAGCGGGTACCCCGCACCTTGATAATCACGGTTCCGTTCCGCTTCCGGTTCATCAGCCGCAGTTTGGTCCCGCTGTTGATACCCAGTGATTCCAGCCGCCTCATAATGGGGCCCTCCATGGAAATGTCTGTTACAATATAAGTGCCGTCTATCATTCCGTCTACAATTGTCATATACTGTTCCTCAATTCTTTCTCTTCCAGATATCCTCTTTACTCACAGCTATTATACTCTAAATGATAATGATTATCAATAGTGAATCTGCAGAATAAAAAAGAATGCGTCATGCGCATTCTCCGCCTGCGGCGGGTCGCTTTAGCGACATATTTCTTTTCCGCCGCAGAGCGATAATTATTTTCTCTTATAGGAAATCCAACGGAATTTCCTATAAGAGAAAAAAGAATCCCGCAAAGCAGGATTCTTTTACTGTAACGTATATACTTTTTATTCTTAATCACTGATCAGTCTTGTAACACAGACCGGGGTACGGTAGAATGCATTGGAAATCTTGATTCCTGTTCTGGCAGAACTTGCATGTACTACCTGTCCGTTTCCGATATACATTGCAACATGGTTGATGCCGCCGCCATTTCCATAGAAGAACAGGTCTCCCGGTTTTGCCTCAGAAGAATCAATTCTTGTGCCGTATCCTGACTGAGCGCTGGAGGAATGAGGCAGATAGATACCGTATTTCTCATAAATACGCATGGTAAATCCGGAACAGTCCACACCGTTGGTCAGGCTTGTCCCGCCCCACACATAACGGTTTCCCACAAACTGACATGCATACTGAACCATATCCACACGCACGTCGGATATTCCTTCTCCATAGCGAATCTCTGTCATGGTCATTGCTTTGGGAAGCTGCTCTGACAGTTCCACAAATTCTCTGGCCACATAACACTCGTCACCATCCACATCCACTTTCAGCCACTCGCCCTGGTCTTCCACCATCTGCAGTTCTTCTCCCTCTGCAATCATGGTCCAGATAGAACAGTCCGTATTGGGCTCCACTCTCGCATTCAATGTCTGGGTTACGGAAGTTGCAACAATCGACTTCACCTCATCTGCTCTGTCTGCGGCCTCCTGACCGGTCAGCAGAAACTCACCTTTTACATATCCGGTTACTTTTCCGGACCGGATCTGAAACCATTCTCCCTCCTGGGATAATATCTCGCATCCGGCATCCACCGGTAATTTTCCTACAAGATCATACTCTTCTCCGGCGCCCTCCCGGATATTCAGATGATTCTCCACCTGTGCAATTCCGAGATTGGTATAGCCGCATACCGTTGCCGGAACCTGCGGTTCTTCCACCAGGCCTGCGTCCAGTCCTGTAGTAAGGCTTTCACTGAGCATGGCGGTAATTCCCGCGTCCACACTGGCTGCTTCCACCGGCATCTGAACCATCCCAAAAACCATTGCTCCTGACATACACGCTGCGATTACTCTTCTGAATCTGTTCTTCATTTCTGACCTCCCGGACAATTTTCTATCTTCAGTTACCTGCTTATTTTCCTGTTATCACGAACTGGCCGCTGCCTGATACATCTCCCCGGCTGCCTGTCCTCTTCTTTACATCTGCAATTATATCAACTGAAAATTGCATTGTCAAGATTGTCGTAATATTTATGTAATATTTGTAGAAAATCACAGTCATTATCCACATTACATCTTATCACAGTGTCAGTTATCCACAAAAACAGAGCTGTTGCAAAATGCAGCTCATATACAATATATGGTTGAAATCCCTGGGATTCGAATGCCATATCCTGTATATAGCGGCTATTTTACAACAGCCCTCTGTGATACCTTTTTCTGAAATCCGGCAAAATTCTGCAATACTTTCCCCTCTGAAATCTGGAAAAGTTCTGTAATATTTTACCCTCTTTTTTCCTCCGGGTCTTTATCCAGAATGGAAAAAGCAATATTGGTAGCGTGGTCTGCCACACGCTCCAGTCCCGTAACCAGATCCGTAAAAATAATACCGGACATGGGGGAGCACTTTCCTTTTGCCATCCGCTTCACATGATTTTGCTGCAGCTCGCGCTCCATATGGTCGATGTCGTCTTCCAGTTCCAGAATATCCGGCAGGTTCTTTTCATCCAGCGTAACAAACATTTCCATGGCTTTTTCCAGAATGACCATGGTTTTCCGATGCATTTCCTGGATTTCCCTGACCCCTTTTCTGGTAAAATCCAGATGTTCCTCCAGACACTTCACGGCGAAATCCGCAATGTTTTCCGCATGGTCCCCGATTCGCTCGATATCGCTGACCACATGAAACAGACCGCCGATTCGCTTCGCATCCACAACGGGGAGCTGAAGCTGGTTGATTTTTACCAGATAATCTGTCAGTTCATGGCTCAGGAAATCAATCTGTTTTTCCGTCTCGTAAACCCTGGCGATTTTTTCTTCATTTCCTTCAAAAAAGGCTTCTACCGCAAGATCCAGATTCTGCCGGGCCATGGTTCCCATCCGTTCAATTTCCTGCGTAGTTTCCACCACTGCAGTGGAAGGCGAGAAAATATTCTGTTTCCCGATATAGAGAAGCTGGTATTCTTTGTTTTCCACATCCTCCCCCGGTATCAGCCGCCTGGTCAGCGCCACAAACTGGGAAGAAAAAGGCAGAAATACAATGGTCTGGAAAATTTTAAACAGAGTGTCCGCATTAGCCACGCATCGTCCTACATCTGCCCCTGAAATATGTAAAATAAAGGATTCAAACTGTTTCATTCCAAATGCCATCAGAATGCCGATAATTACCATACCGAATACATTAAACATCACATGAATCAGGGCAGCCCGCCTGGCGTCCTTCTTGGCATCCAGGCTGGCCAGCACCGCCGGGGTACAGGAACCGATGTTACATCCCAGAACCACATAAAAGCAGACCGGAAGGGACACCAGCCCCTGGCTCGCCATCAGAAGCAGAATGCTGACCGTTACCGAGGAACTCTGAACTATGACCGTAATCACCGTTCCCAGCAGAATTCCGAGAATCGGGTTGTCCAGACTGGCCAGAATATTCAGCACATTCTGATACTCCCGCAGCCCCGACATGGCATCCTTCATCATACTGATTCCCAGAAACAGTGCGCCGAACCCCAGAATAACTTCTCCGACTTTTTTCACCATGGGCCGCTTTCCGAACATCATAAAAACCGCACCCACAAAAAGAATCACCGGAGCAACTCCGGTCAGGTTAAAAGCCACAAGCTGAGAAGTAATCGTGGTACCGATATTGGCTCCAAAGATAATCCCCACTGACTGAGCCAGCGTCATAATTCCGGTATTTACAAAGCTGACCACCATAACGGTAGTAGCGCCTGAGGACTGAATAATCGCTGTAAACAGGGCCCCGAACAGCACCGCAATGATTTTATTTTTTGTCATTGCCTCCAATATGGTCCTGAGCCTTGCTCCCGCTGCTTTCTGCAGGCCCTGGCTCATAAAGCTCATACCAAATAAAAACAGTCCAAGACCTCCAAGCAATGTTACTATTAATTCCATGGTATTCTCCCTTTTTCATTCCCGCAGCCGGCAAATCAAATCCTGCTGCCAAGTCTCTGGTTTCTCCGGTATCACCCGGTTAATCCCTGCGGATGATACGATGTGTATCAAAATATTTCCTTCCGTATAAAATATCCTGTTCCATCTGAAGTTTCAGCGCATCCAGGCTATCGAACCTGTGTTCTTTCCGTACCCGGCTTAAAAACTTCACCTTTACCTGAGCCCCGTACATATCCTCTGACACATCAAACAGATGGGTTTCTACTCCCACCGGATTCTCTCCCTGGATAGTGGGCTTACACCCCACGTTGGTAATGCCCGGATATTCCAGTCCCTGATATTCCGTCACTGTAAGATACACTCCAAAAGGCGGCAGCAGTTTGTCTGACGGAGGCTGCAGGTTGATGGTTGGAATGCCCAGAACCGGTTTGCCCAGCTTTCGCCCGTGTAAAATCGTTCCTTCCACAAAAAACTCATATCCCAGCAGCCGGTTTGCTTTCTCCATATTTCCTGCGGAAATTTCTTCTCGCACAAATGTACTGCTGATATCTCTGCCTTCCTCCTGTATCTTGTCCACCACTTTCAGTTCATATCCATACCTGGAAGCGTATGCTTCCAGCATCCGGTAATCTCCCCGGCGTTTATGTCCGAACCGGAAATCTGTCCCCACCACCATATATTTCACATGAAGTCCGGTTACCGTCCGGTCAATAAATTCCTCCGGCTCCATGCACATGATTTCTCTTGTAAAAGGGCATTCAATCAGATAATCAATACCGATACTCTCAAAAAGTTTTACTTTCTCCTGATTGGTGGTCAATACCTGAGCCGGCGCATTTTGAAGCTGCTCCCTGGGCGGTATGTCAAAGGTAAAAATCACTGCCTTTAATTCCTGATTCTCTCTCTTTTTTTCCGCCATATAGTTCATCAGCAGTTCATGACCCCGATGAAGTCCGTCAAACTTTCCCAGAGACAGCACCGAAGGCTCTTTGATTTCAAACGTGATGCTTTGCTTTATGTATTCCATGTGCGTTTCCTCCTCAGGACAGGTCCATGAAAATCCGAACCGGCTTCAGTTCCTTTCTTTTTTCATCCCAGCGGTAAATTCCTGCAAACAACTGATTTTCATCATAAAGGCGCAGAATCGTCTGCTGATATTCTTTGTGCCATTCTGTCAGCCACTCCGGTTTCAGTGCATTTCCATTGTATAACAGTCTGGAAAATTCTCCTTTCACTGCTGAACAGGGATACTGAAGAAAAACACAGTCCGTATTTTTTACCAGTCCCGGCAGATCCGCTCCGGTCAGCTCTTTCTGAGACTCCCGACCTCTGACCGCCTGTACCTGGGCTTCTATTTCCGCCAGCCTGACTGCATCTTTTAATTCAAATTCTGCCACTCTGGTGCGCAGCAGTGATTTCATGCAGCCGCCGCAGCCCAGTTTCTGCCCTATGTCATGGCAGAGAGTACGAATATAAGTTCCTTTGGAACAGTGCACCTGCATCTGTACTTCGGGAAGTTCTTCTTTCAGAACCCGGATGGAAAATACCGTAATTTCTCTGGGCTTTCGCTCCACTTCGATTCCGGCCCTGGCCAGATCACAGAGTTTTTTTCCATTTACTTTCAGGGCGGAATACATGGGCGGAATCTGTTCCTGCGTACCGGTAAATCCTGCGATTGCTTCCAGCACCTCTCCGGAAGAACAGGTTACCTGCTTTTCTTCCAGAACTGTTCCTGTCATATCCTGGGTATCCGTTGTCTTTCCCAGCAGCAGCACGGCCTCATACACTTTGTCTTTTTCTGTCAGCATATCGCAGACCCTGGTGGCTCTGCCAAGGCAGACCGGAAGAACTCCCTCTGCCTCCGGGTCAAGGGTTCCTGTGTGGCCAATCCTTTTCTGTTTCAGAATTCCCCGGAGTTTTGCCACCACATCATGGGACGTATATCCTTTTTCCTTGTATACATTGATGATTCCGTTTATCATGCTTCCCCTGCTCCCTGCCATGATTCTTCCTGTGTATCAGAGTCCTTCTGACACAATTCTTTTCCTGCCGGCTCCTCTCTTTGAAGCTGCTTTTCTATTTCTTCACAGAGTGTTCCGATTACCTCCTGGCTGCTGCCTTCCATGGTGGCTCCGGCCGCCCGGACATGTCCGCCGCCCTGATATTTCACAGCAATCCGGGCCACATCCACTTTTTCATTGGAGCGCATGCTGATTTTCCAGGAACCGTCTTCATTTTCATAGAGAAATATGGCTGCTTCCACGCCTTTTGTCACCCGAAGCTGGCTGACAATCCCGTCCAGATGTTTCGGAAGCACCTGATAACGCTCCATTTCCTCCTTTGTAACTGCTGCGGCAATCACCTGATTTTCCAGATAACGCCTGCTGTTTAAAAGGGCCTGTCCCAGAATCTTATTCTGCTCAAAGGTTTTGGTATAGAAGGTTTCGTCTATGATTTTCGTATAACTGATTCCCTTCTCCATCAGAATCCCGGCAATATTCATGGTTCTGGCAGAGGTGCTGGAATACTGGAATACTCCGGTGTCATGCACGATGCCCACATAGATGCATTCTGCAATTTCCTTTGTAATCTTCTCTTCTTCTATCAGCTCAAAAATCAGTTCCGAAGTGGAACTTTTTTCAGGAAAAACATAATTTTCATCTGCAAAGCTGTCATTGCTCACATGGTGGTCGATGCAGATGGTCTTTTTTGCTGTATTGAAATATTTCACTGCTGCTCCCAGACGGGCGGCATCTCCGCAGTCCTGCACAATGCAGAGGTCATAGGTTCTGTCACTTTCGCAGGTGTGATGTATCCGGTCCGCATGGCTCAGAAATTTAAAAATATTGGGTATAGGCTCCAGATACACGTCTGCTTCTGTCTGGGGAAACCAGGCAGTAATATAATTGTAGGTTGCCAGGCAGGAGCCGACACAGTCCCCGTCCGGTCTTATATGCCCGGCAATGGCAACTGTTTTTACCTGGGCCAGTTCTGACGCTAAATCCTTCATGCTGTTTTCTCCCTGTCAGCCCAAAGCTGATCCTTCCTGTCTGTTTCTGCTTCTACGGTTCCTGCTGACTGTTTACATCGTCAATGAGTTTTGACATATTGACACCGTATTCAATGGACTGGTCCAGTACAAACCGGATTTCCGGCGTATTGCGCAGATTGATATTCCGGGCCAGTCTGCTGCGGA
Organism: Eubacterium sp. 14-2; assembly: GCF_000403845.2. Lineage (GTDB taxonomy): Bacteria > Bacillota > Clostridia > Lachnospirales > Lachnospiraceae > Petralouisia. The sequence continues at coordinate 2,098,946 of NZ_KE159567.1, forward strand.
TATAACCTTCCGCACTTTTTAAGCCGGCCAGCGTACTGTCCTGTGAATCCTGGTCTCCCAGTACGCTGATATACGCTTTGCAGCTTTTCAGATCCGGTGCCACTTCCACTGCCACCACGGAGGTCATGGGATTGATTCTGGGATCCTTGATTTCTCCCCGGATAATATTGCTCAGTTCTCGCAGGACCTCCTCATTGACTCTTGTATTTTTAATGCTGTTCTTTCTCATATTCTGCCTTTCTAACGGGGCACTTCCACCATGGTATACGCCTCTACCACATCCAGTTCCTGAATATCATTGAAGCCTTCAAATACCAGGCCGCATTCATAGCCCGCTTTTACTTCCTTCACGTCATCTTTAAACCGCTTCAGGGACGCCAGATTTCCTTCGAAAATCTGTTCTTCCCCTCTGGAAATGCGTATCTTGCACCCTCTCTGGAACACACCGTCCAGCACATAGGAGCCTGCAATATTTCCAACACCGGATGCTTTGAAAATCTGACGCACTTCTGCATGGCCCAGTACCTTCTCCTCAAATACAGGATCCAGCATACCTTTCATTGCTGCCTGTACGTCCTCAATGGCATTGTAAATTACTTTATACAGACGCATATCCACGCCTTCCCGCTCTGCAGTTGCTTTTGCAGTGGCGTCAGGACGTACGTTGAAGCCAATGATAATAGCGTTGGAAGCGGAAGCAAGGCTTACATCGGATTCGTTGATGGCACCAACGCCTCCATGGATGACTTTTACCACAACTTCTTCGTTGGAAAGTTTTACAAGACTCTGCTTTACAGCTTCCACGGAGCCCTGTACGTCCGCTTTCACAATAATGGGAAGCTCCTTGATATTTCCGGACTGAATCTGGGAGAACAGATCATCCAGAGACATTCTGGATTTGGTCTCTTCCAGCATTTTCTCACGTCCTTCGGAAATAAAGGTGTCCGCAAAACTCTTGGCTTCTTTTTCAGAATCTGTACATACAAAGATTTCCCCGGCATTGGGCACATTATTCAATCCTAATATTTCCACCGGTGTGGAAGGTCCTGCTTCCTTTACTCTTCTGCCTTTGTCGTCAATCATGGCTCTTACTTTTCCGTAACAGCTTCCGCAGGCCACCGGCTGTCCTACCTTCAGCGTACCTTTCTGTACCAGAATGGTGGCTACGGAACCCCGTCCTTTGTCAAGCTGTGCCTCAATCACAAGACCTCTTGCATTCCGTCCGGGATTTGCCTTTAATTCACAGATTTCCGCTGTCAGCAGAATCATTTCCAGCAATGTGTCAATTCCCTCGTGGGAATGTGCGGATACCGGCACAAAAATAGTGCTTCCACCCCAGTCTTCGGGAATCAGCTCATATTCCGCCAGTTCCTGTTTCACCCGTTCCACATTGGCGCTGGGCTTATCAATCTTATTAATTGCCACGATAATTTCCACTCCTGCCGCTTTTGCATGGCTGATAGCCTCCACGGTCTGAGGCATAACACCGTCGTCTGCAGCCACCACGAGAATGGCAATATCCGTTGCATTGGCTCCGCGCATACGCATTGCAGTAAATGCTTCATGGCCCGGTGTATCCAGAAATGTAATCTTTTCTCCGTTACACTCTACCATATAAGCGCCGATGTGCTGAGTGATGCCTCCTGCTTCCCGGTCGATGACATGAGTATCCCGGATCGCATCCAGCAGAGAAGTTTTTCCATGATCCACATGTCCCATTACACACACAACCGGAGGACGTTTTTCCTGAACGGCCACATCTTCTTCCTCTTCTTTCAGCAGTTCTGCTATCACATCTATTTTTTCTTCCTGCTCACAGATACAGTTGAATTCCAGCGCAATTTCCTCTGCCGCTGCAAAATCAATTTCACTGTTGACCATTACAATATTTCCCTGTAAAAACAGCTTTTTGATAATAACGGAAGGCTGAATTTTCATGCGGTCAGCCAGTTCACGAATCGTCAGCTTTTCCGGAATGGTAATGGTCTTAATGGTTTCTTCTTCTTTTTTCGGAGACTGTTGAGGCTGCTGAGGTTTTTTGCCTCTTGTTTTCTTCTCCAGATTGTCAAAACGTTCTTTTTTTCTTCCCATCAGCTCTTTTTCATGACGCTGATTGCCTCCTTTGCGGTTCTCACGCTCCCGGCTTTCTTTTCCTCTGGTTTCTTCCATGGAGGATGACGGTGCGTTCTGATTCATCTTATGAATTTCCTGTTCAAAACGATTCTTCTGACCAGGGCGCCCATTCTGGAAGGAGCGGTTATTCCGGTCTCCCTGAGGTCGGTTATTCCGGTCTCCCTGGGGACGGTTGTTACGATCTCCCTGAGGTCTCGCTCCTCTTTCTCCCTGAGGTCGGTTGTTCCGGTCTCCCTGAGGTCGGTTATTCCGGTCTCCCTGAGGTCGGTTGTTCCGGTCTCCCTGAGAACGGTTTCCGCGGTCTCCCTGAGGTCGGTTGTTCCGGTCTCCCTGAGGTCTGGTTCCCCGTTCTTCCTGAGCCCGGATATTTTTTTCTCCGTTCTGGGGTCGGTTGTTCCGGTCTCCCTGAGGCCTTGCTCCTCTCTCTCCCTGAGGTCTGGCCGGTCTTTCCCCCTGGGGCCTTGCTCCTCTCTCTCCCTGAGGTCTGGCCGGTCTTTCTCCCTGGGGCCTTGCTCCCCTCTCCCCCTGGGGTCTGGCCGGTCTTTCCCCCTGGGGCCTTGCTCCTCTCTCTCCCTGAGGTCTGGCCGGACGTCTGGGCGCTGTCTTACTGTTCTGAGGATTAAATACAGCTGTAATGCTGGATTTTTTTCTGGGACGTTCCGCTTCCTCTTTTCCTGCTTCCGTTTTTTCGGTTTCTGTTTTCACTGCTTTGACTGCATCTCCTTTTACCGTTTCATTTTCAGATATTTCGCCCTTCGGTGGAACATTTTCAGGTGATTCCTCTTTTTTCTTTCCCGCTACCGGGTTCGAACTGTCTGTCTTTCCTCCGTTAAATCTCTTTTTCACCATATCAATTACGTCATCTTCTATGGCGCTGCTTGCTGTCTTTTTTATAATATTTTTCTCTTTCAGAAACTCAATTACATCTTTGGATTGTATTTTCAATTCATTTGCAATTTCATATATTCTGACTTTTGCCATATGTTGCTACCTCCGTTATTCCGTTTCATCTGCTATTTTCAACTTTTCTATCAGGTTTGCGGCAAATCCTTCATCCAATACTGCAAGGCTGGCACGGTACTCTTTGCCGATGGCATGGCCCAATGTCTCTTTCGGAGCATAGAGATACATTGGAACATGATAAAAAGAACACATATTTCGAAACATTTTTTTCGTATTTTCCGACGCTTCTGCGGAAACGATCACAAGAAATGCCTGATGGGATTTCACTGCCTTTTCCGTGGAAAACTCCCCGCTTGCTATTTTCCCCGCTTTCGCCGCCAGCCCAAGCATGGATAAAATTCTATCTTGCTGCAATGGCTTCCATCTCCTTTGTCAGATTTTCAATTATTTCCTTTGGTATGGATATTTTCAGAGAACGTTCCAGCCCTCTTCCCTTCAGAGCCTTTCCCAGACATTCTCCGTTGGGACACAGATAGGCGCCTCTCCCGTTTTTCTTTCCGGTTGCATCCAGAAGAATTTCATCTTCCCCGGTCCGGATGACACGCAGAAGTTCTTTTTTACTTCTCATTTCACCACAGCCCACACACTGGCGCATGGGAATCTTTTTAGTCATTTCCATTCCCCTCTTCTTCATATTCCGAATCATCTCTGTATCCGGCTTCCTCTTCGTATTCCGGCTCTTCCTCATACTCTGATTCTTCCGGCTCTCCCTCATACTCCGGTTCTCCTTCATACTCTGATTCTTCCGGCTCTCCCTCATACTCCGGTTCTTCCTCGTAATACTCCTCTTCCTCGTATTCCTCATATTCATTTTCATAATCCATGAAGTCACCGGCTTCTCTTGCCTGAGTCTCACTTTTAATGTCAATCTTAAACCCGGTCAGCCTTGCGGCAAGTCTTGCATTCTGTCCTTCTTTTCCGATTGCCAGTGACAGCTGGTAATCCGGCACCACCACTCTGGCCGTCTTTTCTTCCGCGTCTGCAATAACAGAAATAACCTTTGCAGGACTTAAAGCATTTTCAATCAGCATTGCCGCATTATCGCTCCAGTTGATAATATCTATTTTTTCTCCCCGCAGCTCGCTGACAATGGCATTCACCCTGGCTCCGTTCAGTCCCACGCAGGCTCCCACCGGATCCACATCCGGGTCATTGCTCCAGACTGCGATTTTGGTTCTGCTTCCGGCCTCTCTGGAAATGCTTTTGATTTCCACTATTCCTTCTTTTACCTCTGTCACTTCTGACTCAAACAGACGCTTCACCAGTTCCGGATGGGTTCTGGAAACCAGAATTTTCGGACCCTTTGAGGTGGATTTCACTTCCAGAATATAGAGCTTAATCCGTTCCGTGGGCTGGAATACCTCGCCTTTCACCTGTTCATTTTCACTTAAAATGGCGTCTACTTTACCCAGATTGATACTGATGTTTTTTCCCACATACCGCTGCACAATCCCGGTCACCACATCTTTTTCTTTTCCGTAATATTGATCAAAGAGCACTTTCCGCTCTTCCTCCCGGATTTTCTGAAGAATCACATTCTTGGCATTCTGGGTGGCGATACGTCCGAATTCCCTGGATTTCACCTCAATATTGACGATATCTCCCACATCATATCTGGAATTGATCATTTTGGCATTGGCCACGCTGATTTCCAGCACACTGTCTTCCACTTCCTCCACCACTGTCTTTTCCGCATACACATGGAATTCACAGGTTTCCGGATTGATGTTGACCCTGATATTGTCTGATTTGCCAAAATGATTTTTACATGCGGTAATCAGCGAATTTTCTATTGCTTCCAACAAAGTATCTTTACTGATATCTTTTTCCTTTTCCAGTATATTCAACGCTTCCAATAATTCATTGTTCATTTCTTTACCCTCCTGAAACGTTTGTATTAAAAATCGAAAGCCAGACGGATTAATGCAATGTCTGTCTTTGCAAATACCTTCTCTTCCTGATTCTCCACCTCTATGGTTACCGTAGTTTCATCATATGATTTTAAGACACCGTAAAATTCTTTTTCTTTATCTATGGCCCGATAAGTCCTGATCTCCACTTCCTTTCCCAGACTTCTCTTAAAATCCTTCTCTTTCTTCAGCGGTCTTCCCAGTCCGGGAGAACTCACCTCAAAAATATAGGATTCTTCGATAAAATCCTGTTCATCCAGCAGAGCGCTCATCCTTCTGCTGACAACCTCACAGTCATCTACGGTAATTCCGCCTTCTTTATCAATGTAGGCTCTCAGATACCAGTTCCCGCCTTCTTTTACATACTCCACATCCACCAGTTCAAACTGATACTCTTCTATAATCGGAAGCAGCAGTTCCTCGGTACGCTGCTCATAAATCTCTCTTCTTGACATTTTCACACCTTCTTTCCACTCAGCTTCCGGACACACATGTTCAGATGATATCCTGCGGTCCCCTGCACATAAAATTGAGAGTGGACAAAAGCCCACTCTCAAGTCTGAGTTTATCATGTTATCGTATTTATGATAGCACTTCACGGAATGAATTGCAAGAGAAATTAACGGTTATTTCCAGTTTTTTTGCAAAGATTCGGAAGGAACTGCTGCATGTTCCAGTTACAGTTTATGGCTGGGCCTTAGTTCTCTGTGTTCCATATTTCCATACACCAATATAATTTTCACAAAATCCGCTCTTTCTCAAAGATCCACAGCAGCATCTTCCCATGGACCACAGCCAGCAGTGAACCGCCGGCCAGCAAAACCACATAAAACACAGGCGTCCATAAAAGTCCGGCCGTAAGAAACAGGACGGTAAAAAACAGAAGATACAGAGACTGGGGGAGATATTTGAACATCAGAAGGATTCCATTGCGCCAGGCCACTCCTGCCTTTGTGTCCATTCTTGCAGCAAGGGGAAACATATACATTGCCAGCACAAGCCACAGACCGGACAAAACACAGACAAATCCTCTCATAGCTCCGGCAAAATCCCCTTCTGTATTCCTCCAGAACAGATAATCCAGACACAGGATTATTCCGCCGGTAAAAAATGGTATCCACAACTTCATGGACAATTTCATCTTTTTCCGATATACCTCCCAAAACCCACGAACCACATAGCCTTCCTCCTCTTTCAGAATCTTTACAGCCATAACGTGCAGAGCGCAGAGAGCAGCTCCTCCCGTTATCAGAGGAAGTGAACATACCACCCACAAAAAATTCAGTTTTATCAGTGCAACTGCCTTTTCCAAAATCTGAAATCCCCTGCCCTCCAACTTAAACGCTCCTTTCATTATTTCTTCTGTTGCAATTTGAAAACCCTGCAGATTCAGGAGTCAAAGCAGGATTTTTTTATCCCTTAATTCCGGTAGACGCAATGCCTTCCACATAATATTTCTGCAGAAAAATAAACATAATCAGCATCGGAATGGCAGAAATGGTAAGGGACGCCATAATCGGCCCGTAATTGATGGGTTTGGAGCCGAAAAAAGTCTGGATTGCCAGCTGAATAGTACGTTTATCTTCTCCTGTCACCACCAGCAGAGGCCACATAAAGTCATTCCAGTGAGCTACAAAGTCCAGAATAAAAACAGTGGCATACACGGTTCCGGATATGGGCATAACCACCCTGAAAAATGTCCGCACAGGCCCGCACCCGTCAATGGATGCAGCCTCCAGCAATTCATTGGGTACGCCCAGAAAAAACTGACGGAACATATAAATGCTGAAACATTTTGCCACAAAAGGAAAAATCAGAGAAGCCCATGAATTAATCCAGCCCAGATCTGCCATTTCCCGGTACATGGGAAGCATAATTGCCTCTGCCGGAAATACCATCAGGCTGATTACAAGGGTCAGCAGGAGATTTTTTCCCCGGAATTCAAATTTTGCCAGTGCATACCCGCAAATGGAATTCACCAGAAGATCCAGCACAATAATAATCAGCACATAAAACAGGCTGTTTCCAATAAATTTCCACATATTAATTCTCTGGAACACTTCGATATAGTTGTTAAAGGAAGCCCCTTTTGGAAAAAAAGTGGACAGTGAATTCAGCCCCTTGAAAATCCCCGATTCCGGCTTCAGGGAAGACGAAATCATCCAGATCAGCGGTGATACAAAAATCAGTGCAACCAGTGTATTGCCAAGATAAAACGCAATATTTTCAAATGTTTTTCTCTTCGTCATAAGAATCCTCCTTTCAGCTCTATTCCGCTTTGATAATTTTCTTCATCCCCAGTGAAAGGCTGATAACAATCACAAAGAAAACAGCCGCCACAGCACAGGCATATCCAAAGTTTCTCTTCTGGAAGCCCTGTTCATAAATATAATATACCAGCGTACGGGTGGAATTCCGGGGACCGCCTTTTGTCATAACATAAGGTTGGGTAAACAGTTTCATTGCCTGAATTACAGTAATCATCACCACATACTGGATAACACTTTTCAGGCCCGGAAGCGTTACATAAAAAAAGCTCTGTATCTTCCCTGCTCCGTCAATGGAAGCCGCCTCATACTGCTCTCTGGAAATTCCCTGCAGGCCGGCCAGAAAAATCATCATCTGGTATCCCGCTCCCTGCCATGCAGACATGAAAATAATGGAATTCATCGCTGTCTTCGGATCGTTCAGAAATCCACAGGGCTCCAGTCCCAGTTTCACCAGCAGAGCATTTAACAGGCCGCTGTCCGGGCTGGTATTGTACATTACGGTCCAGAGGATTGCCACAACTACCATGGAGGTTACCTGAGGGCTGAAATATGCTGCCCGAAAAACAGACACGCCTCTTCTTCTGGAAGAGATCAAAAGAGCCAGAGACAATGCCAGAACTGTCTGAAAGGGCACCACCAGCACTGTAAAATATATGGTATTTTTTACTGCAATCCAAAAATCTTCATCCTGAAACAGCTCTGCAAAGTTGTTAAAACCGCAGAACACAATCCGGTCCGGACGCATAATATTATAGTCGGTAAAAGCATATCGAACGGTCTGCAGAGACGGATAGATTAAAAATGCTGCCAGCAGAGCAACTGCCGGAATCACAAAAAAATAAGCCGCCTTTCTTTCACTTGCTTTATTGACTGATTTCTTCATAGCCATTCCCCCTTCTCTGTTAATCCTGTGCATAATATTTTTCATAATCTTTATTCATGGCCGCTGCCGCTGCATCCAGAGCCTCCTGCGGATCTGCGCCGGTAAAAATATTCAGCATTGCTTCTGCAAATTCTGCCGTCAGTACACTGTAAGAAGGCGTTCTGGGTCTCGGATGTCCGGTTTCCATCAGCTGTTCCCTGAAAACAGAACGAGGATATTCGTTGTATTCCGGCAGTACGTCATAACTGGAATTTCTGGTGGGAGGCTTTGAAATTGCCTGTGCATAGGAAGTCACATTTTCTTTTGAAAAAAGAAAGCCCATAACCTCCCTGACTGCATCCATGTCCTGAACATTCGTTGTAACGGCCGCTGCCCAGTCGCCGGTTGGAGAAGTCGGCACCCCGTCTTCGTCAGCCACCGGAAACCAGGTAACACCCCAGTTCAGATCCGGATAATCCTTTTCCAGTGTCGCCACTTCCCAGGAACCGCCCAGCATGGTTGCCGCTTTCCCGTTATGGAATTCTTTCTGAATAGGGTCAATATTGGCATACCCTTCCTGAATCAGACTGTTTAAAAATTCTGCTGCTTCCACACCTTCCGGACTGTTCAGACAGCCTTCGGCCGAGCTTCCGTCCTCGTTGACAAAATCCGTTCCATTGGAAATCCAGAACTGTTCCAGCACATAGGAAAGCCCCTCTCCCTTATCCATGATAATATTTGTTCCCACCACTCCGTCTTTTGTAAGTTTTTTCGCTGCATCATAATATTCACTCCAGGTCCACGCCTCTTCCATGCGCTCCGGCACGGAAATCCCCGCCGCCTCCAGCATATCCTTATTGTAATACAACGCCACGGAACTTTCCGTTGCACTTACCGCATAAATATTTCCATCGTATGTATTCTGCTGCCTGGAGGAATCAAGAAAGTCACTCCATTCCTCCTGGGAAAAGAAGTCATCCACCGGCAGAATTACTTCATTTGCCGCATAAATAGATACATTCGGCCCATCTACATACAGGATATCCGGCAGGTCATTGGAGGTAATGGCCGCATTGACCTTATCTTCATATGCGTAAGAATCCGCACGCACAATGGCTTCTCTGCGCAGTTCAATTTCCCCCTCATGGGCCTGATTGAATTCCTCAATTTTCTCCACCCACCATTCTTCAATGGCCGGTTCGTCACTGGGGCTCCATACGGTAATGACCGATTCCCCGTCTTCGTTCACCCGCTCCTGTGTTCTGCCGCAGCCGGCAGCGGTGAACATCCCCGATCCCACAGCAGCCGCAAGTAATGCTGCAATTACTCTTTTTCGCATTTTTCCGCTCCTTTCCTGTTCCCTTACAGATGGATTCCATACGAAAAATTCCGTCCCGCCCATCTGAATTTCAGGACGGATACCTCGCTCCTGTTACTCCCATATGGATTTCATACGGAATATTTCCACATTTTTAACACATGCCGGCGTCTCTGCATGCAATATAAAACACCCGCTGTCCTTAATATCATAAAATAATTTCGTCCCCACTGCTTCGCCGTCATTTACATAAACCTCCACCGTCCTGCGGTCTGTGAAAATCTCCAGCTTTTCCACTTTATCAACCTCTGCCGGAAATAAAACAGGTTCGCTTTTTACCCCTTTCGTTTGCAGGCGCAGCCCCAGTTCATCATGAATAAGCAAAATCTTTCGCTTCGCATCTCCTCCCAGCTGGAGAGAAAACGGAACATTATCCTCAAATTCCAGTTCCGCTTTGTACGCATTCGGATGAATTTCCTTCAGGCAGACATTTTCTCCATGCCCTTTATACAGACCCTCTGCTTTCAGAGATTCTGTTTCCTTTATCGGCGTCAGATACAGCCGGTTGCCTTGAATATGCATTTCTCTGGGAATTGTCATACTTCCGCAGGCTCCCTGTTCCAGTTCCAGATGTTCCTCATAAAAATCAGAAATCCATCCAATACTGATTCTGCGGCCCTGGTGCTCAAAACTTTGCATTGCATAACAATTGCTGCCGAAATCAAACCATCCTCTGTTCTCTTCTGTAAATACGCCGTTTTGAAATTCTCCTGTATAATATCTGCACATCTGATATCTGCCCTGGAAATCATGATGGTGCATCAGCGCTCCAATCACCAGAGCTTTCCCGTCCAGTTCCATAAAATCAGGACATTCTATACAGCGAATACCATCTTCCTGTTCCACAAGCAGCGGCCCGGTATAGTTCCAGTGTTCCAGATCCTCTGATTCATACAGTAAAACAGCCGCTTTTCCTTCCAGAGCACTTCCCAGAACCATATACCATTTTCCTTCTGCTTTTACTACTTTGGGATCCCTGAAATCAAAGGACGCCCCCTGAGGCGGCCGGTCAATCACCAGTTTTTCTTCTGCAAACTCCAGCATATCGCCGCTCTTTGTCATCCACTGCTGCTGCAGTGTCTCCTGGCTGTCAATGTGAGGGCCGATACTTCGGGTCAGAAAAAATACCGCCTCGTCTCCCTGCACCACTGCAGAGCCGGAAAAGGCTCCTCCCTTTAATTTTTCCGGGTTTTTTAAAATCTCTTCCTGCGGTTCCAGTACAACCGGAAGATGAACCCAGTGAATCAGGTCTTTACTTGCCGCATGCCCCCAGTACATCTGGGACCACTGCTGGCTGTGGGGATTGCACTGATAAAACAAATGGTAATATCCCTGAAACCAGCACAGCCCGTTGGGGTCATTGAGCCAGTTTTTCCAGGGTGAAAAATGATATGCTTCCCGAACAGGGGAATCGTACTGTTCCTTCTGTCTGCCTTTTACAAATCTGCCGCTTTCCTTTTCCTGTTCCAGATAACAGACCCCGGTTTCCAGAATATTCTCACATCCGCTGAGATAACAGAGGGAAATCCTGCATGCTTCACAAAGGATTTCATATTCCGTATCTTTCTCCACAGGTACCCTGAGCCATCTGTAATACCCAGGCTCTACCGGTATCTCCTGACAGTTTCCCGAACCCTGTTTTGACGTCAGCAGATTCTCGTCTGCGGCGGAAGTCTCCTGCTGCCTGCTTCCTTTGGAAATCACCTGAACCTTTCCGCCCGTCTGCAATGCCTTTGCGAATATCTCCAGCATTGTATAAGCTCCCGTATTCATCTGTTTCCTCCTTTCTCTCAGCAAATGCTCCATACATTTGCTGTCAAATTTTTCACTGTGTAAAACCGGTTCCATATAATATATTTCTTATATATCAATAATATATTTTTATTTATATGAAACTATTTCATTTATTTATGGAACCCGTTCCATGTATAGATTGTAGTATACAACGAAACATTTGTCAATTATCTTTCAGCCTTTTTTCCTCTGGCAACAAAAAAAGAAGATTTTGTATTGTGCACTTTGTACAAAATCTTCTTTCTTATCTATTTTCACTAAATTTTGTTTTTGATTTTTTCACAATTTCACTAAAAAATTCCCATTATGTCGTTCCTCCGGACTGAATTTCCACGTCCAGAATCAGCCGATGGGGCACATTTTTTCGCTGTTCCACGATATCCAGCAGGGTATTTACGGAAACCTCTGCCAATAATTCTACGTTTTGCCGAATTGCAGTCAGCCGTGGATATACCATATTAGAAGGCTCAGTGGCGTCAAAACCGATTATGGAAATATCCTGGGGTATCCGCAGGCCTCTTTTCTGCGCCATGTTCAGGCAGGCGATGGCAGCCAGATCCCCTCCGAATATTCCGTCAATATCCGGATAATTATGGAATATTTCCTCCGCCATTTTATAGTGTGCATCCCAGTGAAATATATTCCATTCCATGACTTCCCTGAGAACAGTGACTCCCGTTCCCTCCATCCTCTGGATAAAAGCAAGGTACCTGTCATTTGCCATAACGTTAGGGGAAACTCCGGAAACCAGGTATATTTTCTTCCTGCCCGCCTTAAGCATCAGTTCCGCCGCCAGTTTTCCGCCCTTTGCATGATCGCAGCCTATGAGGGGAATCCGGGGGCCCAGATCCCGGTCAATGGAAACAATGGGTTTAACCTGTTTGCGGTACTCTTCCACTTCCAGTCCATGGGAGGCTGTGATAATCCCGTCCACGATGTTCCGCCCTAACATATCCAGGTATTCCTGTTCCCGTCTGCTGATTCCTACTGTATTGCAGATCATGGTTTTGTAGCCCTGCTCATATAATTCCATTTCAATATATTTCACCAGGGAAGCAAAAAAAGGGTGATTCAGATCCGGTACAATCACTCCTACAATTCCCGTTTTGTTATGGTAAAGATTTCTTGCCAGTTCATTTGGTGTATAATTCAGCTTTCTGGCTGCTTTTTCAATTTTTTTCCTTGTCTCGGATGAAACATAACCGGAACCGTTCAGGGCACGGGATACGGTTCCCACTCCTACTCCTGCTTCCTGTGCTACTTCTCTGATACTCGCCATTTTATTTCCTCATTATGCAGTGTTTTTGGCAAATTCTATCTATGCCGTTTTATTATTGTTTTAATACATTTTCATAAAAAAGTCAACGTGCTTCCCGGAAATGTCTGCAATTTTAACGGAGAGAGCAAAAATTTATTTCCATTTTTATTCATTTATGCTATAATAGGTAACATTATTGTTTCATTCCTGCAGACAATATGCAGGATGATTATAAGTGAAATTCAGGCGACGTAACAGCTTTTGTACCGCGTACCTTTTTGAAACCTGAATTTTTCTGAAAATATTATGGAAGGAGAAAATGGCTGCAGACACTGTTTCTGCAGTCGATACAGAATAATGGAAAGAGAAAAATTAGGTTCCCGTCTTGGATTTATTTTACTGTCCGCAGGATGTGCAATCGGAATCGGCAACGTATGGAGGTTTCCTTATGTGGCCGGCATGTACGGAGGAGGTATCTTCGTCCTTTTCTATCTGTTTTTCCTGATTGTCATGGGCGTTCCGGTTATGACCATGGAATTTGCCGTAGGCCGGGCCAGCAGGAAAAGCATTGTCAGAAGTTTTCAGGAACTGGAAAAACCAGGGCACAAATGGCATCTGAACGGTTATCTTGGCATGGCCGGCAACTATCTTCTGATGATGTTTTACACCACGGTAACAGGATGGATGCTTTATTACTTCTATCAGATGCTCACCGGTAAATTTCATGGTAAGGATGCCGGACAGGTGGAACAGATGTTTCAGGATATGCTCTCCAGTCCCCGGATTCTGGCATCTGCCATGATTATCATTGTGGCCGCCGGCATTTTCATCTGTTCCAGAGGTTTGCAGAAAGGTGTGGAGAAAATCACCAAAGTTATGATGAGTATGCTGCTTGCCATTATCATTCTTCTGGCAGTACATAGCTGTACACTGGAAAACAGTCTGGAAGGGCTGAAATTCTATCTGCTGCCGGATTTACAGCGAATGAGGGAAGTGGGCGTATGGGAAACCATTACCGCAGCCATGAATCAGGCATTTTTCACCCTTAGCCTTGGAATCGGCGCCATGGGAATTTTCGGCAGCTATATTGACAAAAGCCACCGGCTCCTGAGCGAATCTGTCAATATTGCCATCCTGGACACTTTCGTGGCTCTTGTTTCCGGCCTGATTATTTTTCCCGCCTGTTTTGCTTTCGGTATCAGTCCGGATATGGGACCAAAACTGATTTTTGTCACCCTGCCCAATGTATTTAACGGAATGGCCGGCGGACGTGTCTGGGGCACGCTGTTTTTCGTCTTCATGACCTTTGCTGCTTTCTCCACCATACTGGCCGTGTTTGAAAATATCATTTCCTGTGGTATGGATCTGTTTCACTGGAGCAGAAAAAAGTCCTGTCTGATCAACCTTGGGGCTATTATCCTTTTATCTCTGCCCTGTGTATTCGGCTATAACCTGTGGTCTGCTTTGCAGCCTCTTGGAGAAGGCAGTACCGTTCTGGATCTGGAGGACTTTCTGGTAAGCAACCTGATACTGCCCATCGGTTCTCTCTGCTACCTTCTGTTCTGTGTGGCACGGTTCGGCTGGGGCTTTGAAAATTACAGAGCGGAGGCCAATACAGGCAACGGCATGAAGCTGCCTGCATGGATCCGTCCTTATCTGACCTTTATCCTGCCTGTATTAATACTGTTTCTGATTGTGAAAGGGCTCCTGGGAAATTAACAGGGCCATCCGTCCGGCAGGTCCGGGAGGAAACTTCACCTGTTATGACGCGGCTGTCATTTATCTGTACGAAATGCCGAAAGTGCCTGTTTTCAGGCATTTCCGGCATTTTGTCTATTCTGAAAAGACAAAAAAATACTGCAAACCACATAAAATTAAGGTTTCCAGTATTTTTTCGGGTTGGGCTATTCAATTATAGCTTAACAGCTCGTAGGGGAATCGAACCCCTGTTTCCGCCGTGAGAGGGCGGCGTCTTGACCGCTTGACCAACGAGCCATACTTTGACTTTGTTCTCCAAAACTCAACAAATTCATTATACATACAATGCACCAGAAAGTCAAGCACTTTTTTCAATTTTTTTAAATTTCTCCACAGGCTGTATGATGTACCCATTCATGCGGGAAACATCTCAACTGCTAAAACTTACTCTCCTTCCGTAAGTTCTGCCAGCAGCACATCCTCCGTCAGCACTGACACAGCTCTGGCCTTCACCAGTTTATTTTCCAGATTCCACTCTGCTTCGTCCGGCAGCTGAACCGCAGCTTTCACATATTCCTCTGTGTGTCCCAGAAAATATCTTTTCCCCTCCACAGATATTTCTTCTTCCATGAGAATTTCCAGCTCCCGTCCCTGATACCAGTCCAGAAACTCCCGGTTCATCCGGGACAGATCTGTAAAAAGCACATCGCTTCGCCCGGCTTTCACCTGCTCCGGGATCTGATGTTCCATTCTGGCCGCAGGAGTTCCCTCTCTGCGGGAATATCGGAAAATATGAATCTCAAAAAATCCGATTTTCTGTAAAAATTTTCGCGTGATTTCAAATTCTTCGTCTGTTTCTCCTGGAAACCCAACAATTACATCTGTGGTAACAGCAGGATGTGTAAAATACTTCCGCAGCAGTCTGCACCCTTCTTCGTACTCTGCACAGGTATATTTCCGGTTCATTCGCTTTAAAGTGGCATCACAGCCGCTCTGCAGCGACAGATGGAAATGGGGGCAGAGCTTCGGCAGTTCTGACAGCTTCCGGACAAATTCTTCTGTCACAATTTTCGGCTCCAGAGATCCCAGACGAATTCGGTCAATTCCATGTATCTCATGGACTTTCTGAATCAAGGTCAGCAGACTGACTTCTTCCTTTGCCGAAGAGTCCGGCTGCCTCTGGTCTGTTCCATAGGAACTCAGATGGATGCCTGTCAGCACCACCTCCCGGTATCCGTTGGCGGCGAGAGATTCCACTTCCCGGAGGACATTTTCCAGGTTCCTGCTTCTCACTCTTCCTCTCGCATAGGGGATAATGCAGTAACTGCAGAACTGATTACAGCCATCCTGTACTTTTACAAAGGCTCTTGTGTGCTCTCCGGCCCAGTTTACGCCAGACTCCTCGTAAATCCTTTCTTCTGCAATGTTTTCCACCAGAACGCAGGAGGATTCTTTTTCCTCCTGTGCGGGCTGTGTCTCTTTTTTCTGTTTTTCCCTTTCTGAAAAAAAACGCTCCAGCAAACCTGCCAGTTCATGTTTTCTGTTATTTCCTATCAGAATATCAATGGCTTCATCCTCCTGGGCATGTTCTTTTGAGGTCTGTACATAACAGCCTGCCGCCACCACCACGCTGTCCGGGTTCCTTTTTCTGGCACGGTGAAGCATCTGCCTGGATTTCCGGTCTGCCATATTTGTAACGGAACAGGTATTGATTACATAAACGTCTGCCGGCTCCTCGAAAGGAACAATCTCATATCCGGCTTCTGTAAGAATCCGGCGCATGCTTTCCGTTTCATACGCATTTACTTTACATCCCAGATTGTGCAACGCTGCTTTTCTCATATTACAAACCCTTTCTTTTTCTCTCTGCTGACAGGCCTCTCTCAAGGGCAAATTGCCGAAAAACCTGTTGCATTTATTTGTGAAATTGGTTATGGTACCATTGACTTTTTTCATGAAAGACGGTAGTATAATAGAAAATATTTCAAATAATTACCTGTATTTACCGGATATGATCCCTGGGGCAGGTATTATAAAGGAGGTTCTTACATGAAAACAGTACAGATTTCTTTAAATTCCATTGATAAGGTGAAATCTTTCGTAAATGCCATTTCTCAGTTTGAGTTCGATTTCGATCTGATTTCCGGAAGATATGTGATTGATGCAAAATCTATTATGGGTATTTTCAGCCTTGACCTTTCCAAGCCCATTGACCTGGCAATCCATGCAGAGTCAGAAGTAGATGAGATTATGGAAGCCTTAAAGCCATATCTGGTTTAATCTGAGATACACCGGTGTCCCCCATGAATCCATGGGGGTTTTTATGTGGGAATTTCCCCTTTTCCAGAAGAAGTGCCCCATCCGGTGTGTCAGAATAACCTGTCCCGTTCTCTTCACAGCAACAATCATTCTGCTATAATCGTCTCCGCTGTCTCAATGGCAGTCTGTACCATTTCATCAATCTTTTCTTTCAGATGAGTTTCCGAACGCCTGATTACTTTCAGACTGGGTTTTGTAACCGGATGTTTTGCCACAAAAATCGTACAGCAGTCTTCATAAGGCAGAACCGACGTCTCATAAGTGCCGATTTTCTCTGAAACGGCAATAATCTCCTGTTTGTCAAATCCAATCAACGGGCGGTACACCGGAAATCTGCAAACTTCGTCTGTGGCCGCCAGAGACTGCATGGTCTGACTTGCCACCTGCCCGATACTCTCTCCAGTAATCAACCCCAGGGAACCTGTTTCTTCCGCAAAATGCTCTGCAATCCGCATCATATAGCGGCGCATGATAATCGTCAGCTCCTCATGGGGACACTGCTCATAAATATACATCTGGATATCTGTAAAATTCACCACTTTCAGATAAATGGGCCCCGCATATTTCGCCACAATTCTGGCCAGATCCACCACTTTCTGTTTTGCACGTTCACTGGTATAAGGCGGTGCATGAAAATAAACAGCGTCAATTTTTACTCCGCGTTTTGCAATCATGTACCCTGCCACAGGACTGTCGATTCCTCCGGACAGCAGCAGCATACCCTTGCCGTTGGTACCCACGGGCATTCCTCCCGGCCCCGGCAGCACTTCTGAATAGAGATTGATTTTTTTTCGGATTTCAATATTCACCAGAATATCCGGATGGTGTACATCCACCTTCATTTCCGGAAAGGCCTCAAGGATCCGTTCGCCCAGCAATGCATTTGCCTCCATGGAACACAGCGGATAATTTTTTCTTGCCCGGCGGGTGTGTACCTTAAACGTCATATGTTTATCGGGATAACGGTGATCCAGATAAGAAATCACATCCTCTGCCAGCTTTTCAAATCCCTCATCTTCCACAATCACCACAGGGCAGATCCCCACAATCCCAAACACACACTTAAGATGCTCCAGTGTTTCCTGGTAATCATACTCCCCCAGTGCTTCCACATAAATCCGTCCCTGTTCTCTGGTTATGGAAAATTCTCCTTCCACCGGTTTCAGCGCATATTTTATCTGCTGTACCAGGGCGGCCTCGAACAGATGGCGGTTTTTTCCCTTAATGCCGATTTCTCCGTATTTTATTAAAAATGCTTTAAACATGTATTCCTCCCATCCCGGTTTTCTAATGTCTGGTGTATTTCCGGAGCATGGGAACCAGACTCTTTAAAACATCCAGGCATTCGTCCACCTCGTTTATTGTATTCTCTCCGCTGAAACTGATTCGTATGGTAGAATCCAGGTATTCCCGTTTTACGTGAATGGCCTGCAGGGTACCGCTGGGGGCTGGTTTGTTGGATGCGCAGGCACTTCCGGCAGATACATAAATCCCTTTTTCTTCCAGTCCATGAAGAAGCACCTCGCTGCGCACACCGTCCACGCTGAGACTGATAATATGAGGGGCGCTGTCCCGTCCGGTTCTTCCGTTCACATGGGCCCACTCCAGTCCCTCCAGTCCTGCCAGAAATCTCTCTTTCAGCTGATACATATACTCCTGTTTTTCTGACAGCATTTCACAGGCTTCCTGGGCAGCCTGCCCAAGTCCCGCGATTCCAGGTACGTTTTCTGTCCCGGAGCGCATATTCTTCTGCTGTCCTCCACCGTAAATCACCGGCTTTATTCTGGTTTTTTCCCGGACATACAAAAAACCCACGCCTTTTGGCCCGTGAATTTTATGGCCGCTGACTGACATCAGATCAATGCCCTGTCTGCCTGGATAAATCAGATATTTTCCATAAGCCTGAATGGCGTCCACATGAAACAGCGTTTCCGGATTCTTTCTGTGAATCACCCTGGCTGCCTCCTCTACAGGCTCCACAGCTCCAATCTCATTGTTGACATACATCACAGACACCAGAATGGTTTCCGGCCGGATGGCCTGCTCCAGTTCTTCCGGAGATATCAGCCCGTCCCGGTCCACTTTCAGTCTGGTAACGGTAAACCCCTGTTCTTCCAGGAATTTCATGGGAGCAGATACTGCCGGATGTTCCACCTCCGTGGTAATCAGATGCATCCCTCTGCGTCTGTTTGCCATGGCCGCACCCAAAATAGCCAGATTATTGGATTCTGTTCCGCCGGAAGTAAAAATCAGTTCTGATTCCTTACATTTCAGCGTCCTGCAGATCTGTTCCCTGGCTTTCCGAATCTGATTTTCCCCCTCCATTCCTTTTGTATGAAGAGAGGAAGGGTTGCCGTAATCCTCCGACAATGCCTGAATAATCCGTGCTTTTGCCCCGTCAGAACAGCGGGTGGTGGCCGCATTATCAAAATATGCTCCCATCTTAATCCTCCATTTCATAAACCAGCATGGCAAGAACTGCCATTCCGGCTGTCTCCGTACGCAGTATGCGGTTTCCCAGAGAAATAATCTCCATATCATCCTTTACCATCTCAATCTCTCCGGAAGCAAACCCGCCCTCCGGCCCGATAAAGATTCCGATGGACGCCCCCTTTTCGAGATTTCCAAGCACCTTCCTGGTATGGGCCATCCCCCGCTCCTGTTCATAGGGAAGAAGACGGACATTCATGGTGCGGACATATTCTGCCGCCTCTTCAAAGGTGTGTACCGGTCCCACCCTGGGAATGATACTTCGTTTTGACTGCTTTGCCGCACTTTCTGCAATGGCCTGCCAGCGGATACATTTATTTTCCGCCCGCTTTTTATCCAGCTTCACCACACAGTTACGCATGGCCACCGGAATGATTTCACTGACCCCCAGCTCCACAGCCTTCTGAATCACCAGCTCCATCTTATCTCCCTTGGGCAGCGCCTGAAACAGGGTGATTTTCACCGGAGGCTCCGTGCCCTCACAGGACTTTAAAATTTTAAGGGTAATCTTTTCCCCGTCTGCCTGAGAAATCTCGCAGAGAACATCTCTGCCCTGCTGGTCACTGATCCGCATCTGTTCCCCCGGTTTCATGCGAAGTACATTCCGAATATGGTTCACATCGCTTCCTGTTACAAAGGCTTCTTTTTCTCCGATCTGCTCCGGTGCTACAAAAAACTGAAACATAGTTCTCTCCTGTCTACCTGTTTTCAGCAGTAATGCTGACCCACTCTCCCTGACGGGTCACTTCCAGAATGGTCAGTCCTGCATTTTGAATGGCGTCTTTTACTGCTTCTTCCTTAAAGTCAATAATACCGCTGGTAATATAAATCCCGCCCTTTTTCAGATGATGGGGGATTACCGGCGTCAGGGGAATAATCACATCTGCCAGAATATTGGCAGCCACAATATCATACTCCTGTCCAACCTGTTCCTGCAATGTGCTGTCCTCTATGAGATTTCCCTGCAAAAACCGGCTGTTTTCTTCCGGCAGGCGATTGAGATACCGATTATCCAGGGAAGCCTGTATGCATATGGGGTCAATATCCGTCCCGGTCACATGGGACGCTCCCAGTTTCAGACAGACCAAGGAGAGAATACCGCTTCCGCAGCCCACATCCAGCACCCGGTCCCCCTCTTTCAGATGACGGCACAGCTGTCTGATACAGAGCTGAGTAGTCTCATGTTTTCCTGTTCCAAAAGAGGTGCCCGGATCTATCTCAATCAGAATGTGGCCGTCTGCATATTCCGGCAAGGGCTCCCAGGTGGGTTTAATCAGAATATTTTCAATGGTAAAGGCCTTAAAATACTGTTTCCAGTTATTAATCCAGTCTTTGTCTTCTGTCTCTCCCTGGGCAATGGTTCCCTCCCCAATTTCCACAAACAGACGCAGGGATTCCAGTTCTTCCTTTATCTGCTCTAACAGAGGCCCATGTTCCTGTCCGGTCTCCAGAAAAAAACTTACCTGTGCCTTTCCGTCATCCGGCGGCAGTTCCGGAAGAATGTCAATATACATTTTTTCCTTATCTTCCGCTGACAAAGGGATATTGTCTTCAATCTGCACCCCTTCCACTCCCAGGTCAGCCAGCATACTGCTGACAAAATCCTCTGCCTGGGTGGTGGTCTGAATGGTGTATTTTTCCCATTTCATATAAACTCCTCCATGTCTGACTTTCCATAATCTCCGTGTCTTTCTCACATAATTCCCGTGTCTTCCAGATGTTCTTCAAAAAAGTTATTCAGCTTAATCAGCGGTGTGCGGAATACCGTACCGAACAGGAAGAAAATGGGGAAATATACAAACAGTTTCAGCAGGCTGACGATATAAGTATTCCCATAAAATCCCGCAATGGCTTCCCGCATGGCGTTCATCCCATGGGTAAACGGCAGAAACGGATTGATTTTATTGAAAAAACCAGGTGTGACTTCAATGGGAAAGGTTCCGCCTGCTCCCGCCACCTGCAGCACCAGCAGGACTACTGCGACAGCTTTTCCCACATCCCCGAAAGTAATGGTCAGGGTATAAATCACATTGGAAAATACAATACCTGCCACAACTCCCACAAAAATATACAGTCCGGGATGGAGACACTGAATTTTCAGCCAGTACAGGTCTCCCAGACAGATAATCACACTCTGCAAAATCGCAAATATCATGAAAATAAGATAACGTCCCATGTACAGTTCAAAAGGCCTGTATTTGCTGACTGCCAGAGTTTCATCATCCTTTGCCTTGCATTTCAGAATGGAAACCAGCACCAGTCCGCCTACCCACATGGCAAGTATGGAATAAAAAGGCGACAGTGCAGAGCCGTAATTGGCAATAGGATAAACCTTCTCCGTGTTCAGCTCTACCGGAGAGGACAGAAAACTGCCGATAGCTTCCGGCGTATTGTCGTATTCGTCCAGATCCACTCCAAATTTTTCCAGAAGGAATTCTTTCAGACTGTCTACCAGGCTCTTTTCAGATCCTTCCTGGACTTTCTTAAGTACCTCTTTCACATTTTCCAGACTGGTGATTCCGGAGGAAACCAGTTCTTTGGAGCTTTTCAGCACTTCTGCCACAGAATCCATGGAGCTGCCCAGAGAATCCATGGCAGTACCCGCACTTTTTATGGTGTTATCCGCTATGGGCGCCAGAGATTTTACAGAAGCCAGTTCTGAGCGGATAGCCGCCAGCTTTCCATTCATATCTGACACAATGCCTTCCATTTCTCCGCGCACCAGATTCCGATACCCCTCCAGGGCAGTATGCATGGCATTTGCAGCCTCATTCAGCTCATCCCGAAGCTGCCTTACAGACTCGGATGCGTCCTTGTCCTCATTCAGGAGCTGAATGGCCCGGTCAATGGAAGATTCCGCTTTTGTCAGAGAGGTATTGGCCTCTTCCAGTTTTCCCACCAGCTCCTTTACCCCCTGCAGGCTGTATAACAGGGAATTCCCCTTCAAAATATCAATCAGTCCGCTGTTAATATTTTTGATTCCTGCAATCTGATTTTTCATGGCTGACAAAGCTGCCAGCGCTGACTGAGAATCCTCGTCCAGATTTTTTTCCAGAACTTCCAGCCGGCTGATGAGATTATCCAGATTGTTGTTTACCCCATCCAAAACCGTGTCATACACGCCGGGAGTTGCGCCGGAAATATGTTCCAGCGACTCACTTTTCCGGAAATCCTCCTGACTGTCCCTGAGCTCCGACAAACTTTCATCCGTAATCTGAATGGTGGTTCTTAAGGACTCCACCAGGCTGTCCAGGGCTTCTGAAGTCTCGCCGAAAGCATCAATGGTCCCCACCAGGCTGTCAATGGATACATTCAGGTTCTTCATGGTCTCTATGGCATGTTCCACCGACAGAATATTATCGGACAAAGACACATTTTCAAAGAGCTTTTCGTCTATTTTCCCTTCAGCCTCAGAAACGCCTTCCGCAATCTTCATCATTGTTTCACCCATCACGGTCACAACCTGGGAAATAAAAGTCTCGTTCACCTGCTGCTGAATAGCACCGGCTCCTTTGTCCGTAATTTTCGGCGCAATGGCATTCTTTTTTTCATTGACATAATACTCAATCTGAGGCCTTGTGATATCTTTCCTGAGCACACTGGTCATATCCTGACTGAAATCCTCCGGTATCACCACCGCAGCGTAGTATTTGCCGCTCTTTACCCCGGCCACAGCCTCATCCTGATCTGTAAACTTCCACCCGATCTGATCATTTCCCGTCAGACTTTCAATAATGCTGTCGCCAATATTCAGCTCCATACCCTGAACAGTGGTTCCTTCGTCCACACTTGCCACCGCCACTGCCAGGTTATTGGTACTTCCATAAGGGTCCCAGCTTGCCCTGATATTAAACCAGGCGTACAGTGAAGGCAGAATCAATACGCCCACTGCCACAATGGCTGCTATGGGATTGGTAAATATTTTTTTTAAATCATGTACCATAATCCCCAGAATTTTTCTGATACTTTCCTTTATTACATCTGCTGCTTTTTTCATAAAATATCCTCCACCAACTGTACACTGAATGCCTCGGCCTGCCCCGCACTCATGTGTCCTTCATAATCCGTAAAAGCATCCAGACTGTCATCAAAATTCTCAATTCTGGTTCCAGGGCGGTTGTAATTCCAGTAATCAATCCCCATCTGTTCCAGATATTCCGTAAAAAAGGTATCTGCCTCCTGAAAATTTTCCCCATATTTATCCAGGGCTGCTCCAGGAACCGGAGTAGTCAGAACCACCAGACGGATTCCCTTTTTCTTACAGAAATCTGCCATTTTTTCAAAATACCGAAAAGAATCTTCGTTTCGCTCCTCTTCATTCCAGAGTACCAGATTATCTTCCGGCTTCTCTCCCGGTATGGGACGGTTGCGCATAAATCCGTCCATATAACCATATCCGTCCAGCTGAAAAACTGCCTCTTCATGATCTCGGTATTCCCTGCTTTGTTTAAGGGACACAATTTTCTTCACATCCCGAAACTGCCCCCGATAATAGAACCAGGGGAACAGAACTGCCCGGAAATCCAGCTTCCACTCCTTGGCCAGCAGGTACTCTGCCTTTACCAAAGACCAGGGCATTTCATAATAAATACGGTTAAAATCCCCTCTCTGTCCTTCCGGCGTACACCAGTAGCCAAAATCCAGTTCATACACTACGGTTTTCGGCACACTTTTTTCACAGACCATTTTCAGCAGATAATATGCATCTCTTGGGTACTCCCCTCCCATACACAGATTAATGGCTTTCTCTCCGCTCTGCTCCTCCACAATTTTGGGACTGATTCCGTTCAGCCCATGGGAAGTTCCTAAAAACACCGTGTCATGGGCCTGGCTGACCCCTTTATGAATCATGAAATTCACATAGCTGGCCGGTATCAGGATATAATTCAGTCCCAGATTTACCGCCAGCAGAAGCAGAACCACTGCTGCCGGTATTCTGATTTTCCTAAAACTGTGCATAGATAAATCCTCCTGCCTCTCCGGAAGGCTGTCCCAGCGCCGGCAACGCCAGAATCAGACACAGATAAACTGCAGACTTTACCAGCCAGTGCTGTTTCTCAAAAATTTCCGGCAGCTTCCTTCCCTGTTCCTCCAGCAGACTTACAGCAAACACCAGAAGGCATCCGCCCAGAATCACCACAAGGGTTATTATGGTATAAGTAGTCCCGCTGGCCTCCCCAATCTCAATGCCTGGATCCAGAATCTGGCGCAGATCAAAACGAGTCAGTGTATTTTTCATCATGAGCAGAGCGGAGGGCACATCTGTCGCCCGGTCAAAAAACCAGCTGATATTTACCAGAATAAATGTCCTTGCTATCTGAAACAGATGAAATCCCCTGCTGTCTCCGGATATATGAAGGGCCTGCTTCCATTTCCGGTAAGAAGGGGCCATCAGGCCGCTGAAAGCAATAATCAGTCCGTTGTAAAGTCCATATATGATGAATTTCCAGGCTGCGCCATGCCAGATTCCCACTACCAGAAACACGATGATATTGGCAAGACAGATGGGAAGGGTACGCCCGGTCTGTTTTCCGAATGTTTTCCTGGCAAATCCGGAAAACCCTTTCATCCAGCCGGACAGAGACACAGGGTAAAATACATAGTCTTTCATCCAGGTTCCAAGGGTAATGTGCCAGCGGTGCCAGAAATCCGTAATGGAAACTGCAAAATAGGGACGACAGAAATTTTCATCCAGTTTTATGCCGAACAGTTCCCCGATTCCGATTACCACATCCATACCGCCGGAAAAATCACAGTAAAGCTGTATGCTGTATGCCAGCACGCCCACCACGCCAAGCCCGTCAAAAATATCCGGGTGGTCAAAAATGGCATCGACAAAAATCACCGCATTGTCCGCAATCACCATTTTCTTAAAATATCCCCATAAAATCCGCAGCGCCGCCTGCTCCGTACGCTTCCGGTCAAAAGAATGGCTCTCATACAGCTGAGTGCTCAGACTGCTGAATCTGCCGATAGGCCCCTGCAGAATCTGGGGAAAAAATGATACAAACAAAGCAAAACGGAACAGATTATGTTCCGCTTTCGTCCTGCCCCAATATATGTCCAGAATATACCCCATGGACTGAAAGGTATAAAAGGATATTCCAAGAGGCAGCAAAAGCTGCATCATGTCAAGTTCCGCACCGGCCAGATGATTGACGGTGTCAATGGCAAAATTTGTATATTTCAATACTCCCAGGATTCCAAAATTCAGAATCAGGGCACATGCCACAATCTGCCTCATTTTCTGTTTTGCTTTTTTCCGGTCCTTTTCCTGCCCGGAAACCTTTTCCATTCCGATGCCGGCCAGCCAGGAAGTCACTGTGGTAAACAGCAGAAAACAGGCAGCCCGGATTCCTCCGCTGATATAATAAACGTAACTGAATCCCAGCAGCCACATCCACTGGTATTTACGGGGTATCAGATAATACCCCGCCGCGGAAAAAAGCACAAACACCGTAAATTCCATAGAAATCAATGACATAGAACTGCCTCCGCTCCTATTCGTCCTGCAGTCTCTCTACCATGGCCCACAGTGCTCTGGCAGAATTAAAATTTTCCGGTATAATGTCTGCGGGAGTAATGGAAATTCCAAACTCCTCCTGCAGCTCACTTACAATTGATAAAATTGCAAAGGAGTCCAGAACTCCGTCATCAATGAGTGTTTCACAGGTGTCAAAATCTGCATCCGGCTGAATGTCTTCTAAAATTTCCAGTAATTTTTCCATATTTTCTTCCTTTCCTGTTGTCATACATTAAGATAATGCCTGTAACCTGACGGTTGCAATTATCCTTACCATGTGTTAAAAGTTACCGCTGTTGATTCTGTCTGTTTCCTGCGTATCCCGTATCAGCTGTATTCCCTGTTCATCAGAATAAAACAGCACCTTCGGCAGATCTCTGCTCAGAAACAGGTTGATTCCCTCTGTTACCGAATAGGCGCCCACCCGTTCAAATACCAGCACATCTCCCACCTTTCCGCCGATCAGCGGAAACTGTTTCACAATCACATCTGCTGATGTACAAAGAGAACCGCACAGGTTCCATTTTTCCTCTGCCTGGTTTTCTGCGGCATCTCTGCTGATATGCTGCACATGGGGAAGTTTCATGGCCATGGTCTGTCCATAGTAATTCAGATGATGGATTCCTCCGTCTACAATACCATAAATCTGTCCCTGGGTGTCTTTCCGGTCCACAATGGTGGTCAGGAAGCTGCCGCAGTCCGCCACCGGAAACCTTCCCATTTCCAGTGTGATCTTCCCGCCAAATTCCATATTCCGGACCAGTTTCCGAAATTCTTCCAGCAGTTCATCCAGGCATTCTTCCGAATCCGACTGAAAATAAGGCACACAAAATCCCGGCCCGTATTCCAGTTCCTTCACCGTATGCCCTTTTTCCTCCGCTTCCTGACAAAATTCATCCAGGCTCTTAAGCTCCTGTTCTGTCAGAGAAAGGCTCTTTTTCTGGGTACCGGAATAATACTGGATCCCCTGGAAAGAAAGCTCCGGATACTTTTCCTGCTCAGTAAGTATATGCATGGCCAGTTCCCTGTCCACACCAAACTGGTTGCCGCTGCTGATGCGTACCAGTACCTTTATATGATATCCCGTTTTCCGGGCACAGTCTGACAGCAGTTTCAGCTGCTGCTGGGACTCAATGGTAAAAATCCCTCTGCCCTGATACTCTGTTACAATCCGCAGAATATCTTCCGGTTCTTTATTGACGCCGGAAATCACCAGACGTTCCACGGGAATCTTCTCCCGCTCACAGATCCGGAATTCTCCCGGAGAACATACCTCAAACCGCTCCACAAAAGGTTCCATGGCCCCTGTTAAAAAGGGGTTTGCCTTCATGGCATAGCACAAATCCATCTTATCCTGTTTCAGAGCAGATGAAATTTTTTTCAGACGTCTGGCCAGTGCGTCCAGATCAAACACATATGCAGGGGTATGGTACTCCTGCAAAACTTTCATGATTTCCTGCTGCTTCATATCTGTTCCTCCCGATGTACCTCTGCTGAACAAAAGCAGTTCTCTGTCTTCTATGCGGAAAACTGTTTCTTCAATATATCATAGGTCTTGTTGATAATCTGAAGGGTACCGGTATCCCCTGCAAGATTATCGGGATGGTAAATCTTAATCAGTTCCTTATAGCGTTTCTTTAAGGCAAGCTCATTGTTCACACCGGAAAAAAACATTCCCGCTTCCGAACTGCCAGACACCGCCTGGGAATAAAATCCTCCGGTTCTTCTGCCGAACTGTTCTTTCTCTCTGTCCATCTCCTGTTTTTCCATGGTAACTTTCTTCAATTCACTCTCCAGTATCTTCCATTTCATCTGAAACAGCCGGGCCTCCTCTGCAAGACGTTTTTCTTCCATCCTTTTCCTGAGATAAAACTCTTTCTTCTCACGTTCAAACTCCCGTTTGTCCTGTTCCAGCTTCCTCTGCTGATTCTGTAATATACTCTCCTGCTGTTCTTCTGTAATCTGCTCATGAATCAGCTCACTTACCGCCTCATCAGGCTGACGCATAACACTGCCTCCTTTTGGCCGAGCTTCGTTCTTTCGGCACATGATACATGATTAATTTCGGTACCTGCCATTCCGTTTCATAGTACATGGCACCCATTTAAACAGTAACCATTATACAATATATAGTTTTAAATAGCAATAAAAAAGAATACCGGAACATAATTTCTGCTGTTCCGGCATTCTCTGTCTAAAAGTTCTGCATACACTGTCCAAATTTCTGTTTTGCTTCGTCTACTTTCTGTGTCTCGGCAGAGGGCGTTGGATAATAGCCTCTCTCATGCATCATGCCAAACACTTCGTTCTGGATGTTGTGCTCTTTCTCCAGACAGTCCAGAATGGCGTTTCTCACATTGTCATGAACACATTCATTGGAAAAGGTATTGTACAAGGTTGTGGCTGTTTTTTCTGCGGTCAGCGCATCCGCAAACATTTCTTTTTCTGAATAAAATGACTGCTGCATGATTTTTCTCCTTTTCTCATGATTTCCTTCATCCTGTGACTTTAAACACAGGCATTCTCCGGGGTGCTTAACTTAACTGGGAATACAGGGAACGGAAATGCTCCTTGTGTTCATTGGAAATTTCAGTAAATTTTGCCTTTATTTCCGAATCGCTGCAGTTGTCTGCCAGCACCTGAAACTTTTTAATCAGAAGCTCCTCACCGGTAAGCAAATCATTTAAAGCGGATAATTCTTTTTCTGATATCTGGTTCATGGAAATCTCCTTTCGCTTGTCTGTATCAGGCAATATTAACTCTGTCATGTGCAACATTGCCTGTCAAAATTATTTTCCGCTTTTTTTCACCAAATATGCATGTCATTTTACAGGAAAAACATTCATCCTGAAATTTTTATTATGAAAAATCCTACCTGAAAAACATCAGAACCGTCACTGCCCCGGCTGAAACTGTGCCAAGCCAGAATACCGTTCCTGGCCGGTAACTTCCGGTTTCCGTAATTTTCTTTTTTACCCGGTGCTGTTCGTACAGCAGTTCTGCTACGACAATCACCAGAAACAGAAGGGTCCATCCTATATATCCCACAGATTCCGGGGAATTATTCTGCATATTGCGCAGCTCTGTTTTTGCAAAAGTAACAGCCACAAAGCCCAGCACCTGTACGAGAAAACAGACAACAGAAAAGTATCCCGCCTTTGTAATACGTCTGTCCAGCTCTCTTACCAGTATTCTGTCTATACTGCGGTAATTGTAAAATACCGGTACCACGCACAAATCCACACAATAGGCAAAAATCAGAATGATCTCTGTCAGTTCCCATCTGCTTTCTTCCAGAAATGCGGAGATTCCAAACAACAATATGGTTCCGAAAGAAATACAGCTGATATGGACATCCATCTGAATCAGCACTTTTTTCACTTCTTCCAGATTATATTCCACTTTGCCGTCGTACCCTGCCAGCATGGAAAAATTCCCTGTTTTTACGCTGCCTGAAAAAAACAAATGCAGAAATAACTGGATAAAGACGCCGATGATTACCATAATTACCACACAATCCACATACAGATGTCCCGTCATTCCGCCGGCAACCAGATATCCGAATATTACCGCTCCGGTGGCAGCCAGAAGACGTCCCGGTGTTTTCGGCATGGTCACTTCTGCTTCTTTTGTTCCCTCCATAAATTCATCCAGCGTCATACCATACAAAGCTGCAATCTGCTGCAGCATATACACATCCGGCAGCGTCCTGTCTCTCTCCCAGCTGGACACCGTCTGCCTGGTCACTGCCAGCCTCTCTGCCAGTTCCGACTGGGTATAAGGTTTCTGTTCCCGAAAATATTTTATTTTTTTCCCCAGGCTCTGAACCATTTCCTGTTCTTTTGGCAGTTCCTGCCCTGAAGCATTTTCCTCTCTCCAACTCATTATCCGGCCCTTCTTTCTTAAATTTGCTGTTTTCATCCTATCACGTTTCTGCCGGATACGCCAGCAACAATCTGTTGCATGGCCTTTCCCGCCTGAATATTTCCGGTAAGATAACAAAGCGGACAGGTCCGCAGGGGCTCCCTGAATCCCTCACTCATGAGGGACCTGGACGGTTTGCTGCGCCGAGTGCGGTCACGCAGTGACATTTTCTATTCGCACGAGTGCGCATATTATTTTTCTCTTATAGGAAAGATACTTTCACGCGTTAGCGTGACAAATTTTTTTCCTATAAGAGAACAAAGCGGACAGGTCCGCAGGGGCTCCCTGAATCCCTCACTCATGAGGGACCTGGACGGTTTGCTGCGCCGAGTGCGGTCACGCAGTAACATTTTCTATTCGCACGAGCGGATTGC
This sequence comes from Eubacterium sp. 14-2, assembly GCF_000403845.2. GTDB lineage: Bacteria > Bacillota > Clostridia > Lachnospirales > Lachnospiraceae > Petralouisia. The sequence goes on from NZ_KE159567.1 coordinate 2,128,842, forward strand.
GCAGCAATAAACATCGCCCCCGCGAGCTGCGCATCATCGTTTTTTATTCTACAGGAAATCCGGAGGAATTTCCTGTAGAATAAAAACAGGGATACCGCACTCCCTTTTGCAGTATCCCTGTTTCATATGCATTTCAAACTTATTCCGTTTCTGCTCCTTCCAGACAAATATAAATCTGGCAGGAATCATAATTTTCCACCGGAACGGGCAGAAGAACTCCGCCGTTCATCAGTGCAGCCCCGGTAAAAGTCCCTGCAGGTTCATTGTTTTTCCACATGGAATAAACCCCTTTCGGGCGCAGTCCCCGGAATTTCACAGACTGGGCAGCCGGATTTCCGTGCAAATCGGTATAAACCACACCAAGATATGCTTCTTTTCCATCCTTATCCGCATATTCCCAGGCAGTGAAATCACGGTTTTCCAGGGGAGAGGTAATTCTGTGATAATCCCCAAACTGGAATAAGCGGTAACGCTTCTTAAATGTGCGTATCTGTTCTCTTGCCTCCGTCTTCTCATCCTCTGTCATTTTACTTAAATCCAGCTCATATCCAAAGGTTCCCTGCATGGCGCAGATTCCCCTTGTCTGAAAAGGCGTTACCCTTCCATTCTGATGGTTCGGGCATACAGACACATGAGCAGATACGGAAGACATGGGATAACCAAAAGACGTTCCGTACTGAATACTCAGACGTTCAATTGCGTCTGTATTGTCACTGCACCAGATCTGAGGCGCATAATAGAGCATTCCGGCATCAAACCTGCCTCCGCCTCCGCTGCAGCCTTCCAGCAGCAAATCCGGATAGCGCTCCAGCATGGCCTCCATTACTTCATAAAGGCCCAGTACATACCGATGACGCAGTTCTCCCTGCCGCTCTCTGGGCAGAAGTGCGCTGTAGGCCGCTGCCACAGAGCGGTTCATATCCCATTTCACATACTGGATATTGGCAGAATCCAGTATGTCAAACAACCGTTCTTTAATATAATTTTTCACATCCTCACGACTCATATCCAAAACAAGCTGAGATCTTCCCCGAACAGGCTTCCTGCCGGGAACCACCATGGCCCATTCCGGATGACTCCGGTACAGATCACTGTCTTCTGAAATCATTTCCGGTTCAAACCATAAGCCGAACATCAGTCCCAGTTCATTGACTTTGTCCGCCAGTTCTTTCATGGAACAGCCCAGCTTGTCCTCATTCACATACCAGTCCCCAAGGCCTGAATAATCGTCGTCCCGTTTTCCAAACCAGCCATCGTCCAGCACCAGCATATCCAGTTCCAGCTCTGCCGCCTCTTCAGCAATTTTCAGAATCTTTTCCGCGTTAAAATCAAAGTAAGTAGCTTCCCAGTTATTAACCAGAACGGGACGTCTTTTATCCTTCCAGTTACTCCGGATTAAATTTTTCTGAAAACCGTTATGGTAGCAATGGGACAGTTGAGACAGTCCCTTATTGCTGTAAGCCATGGCAATTTCCGGCGCTGTAAAACAGTCTCCTGGCTGCAGGCTCCAGGTAAATACGGAATCATCAATGCCCATTACCAGTCTGGTCTGATGAAACTGATCCACTTCGGCATGCATATGGAATCCGCCGCTGTACAGCAGGGAAAATCCATAGCAGTCCCCCAGTTCTTCCGTGGTATTTTTTTCCGCAAGAATCACAAAGGGGTTATGCTGATGGCTGGAAGTCCCGCGGGTACTTCTCAGTTCCGTAACACCGTGAAACAGAGGAACCCGCTCCATTTCCCGCTCTCCCGCATGACGTCCGTAAAAATGAATCAGATCCATGCCGCTGTGATCCATGTCCAGACAGGCAGACAGAACTTTTGACAATCGTATTTCCCGGTCTGTTCTGTTCTCCACCATTGCTGCTCTTGTAATAATATCGTGTTCTTCAAACACTCCATAATACAGATGCAGATAAAATTCTTCCTGGCTGTCCTTTAAAATTATTTCCAGTGTGTCAACCGGCTCTTCCTCAGAAGCAAACATTGCCGGAAGGCCTTCCAGTCCATACTTCCCATGAAACGTCCGGTAACTGTCAAAAAACAGAAGGCAGTCCCTGACACCGGTTCCCAGATCCGCATACATACAGCTTATCCGGTAATCTCCGCTTCCCCGCACCGGAAATTCCTGAGGCAGAAAATCAAGAGAATAGGTTCTGTCCTCTCTGGCTTCATAAATGTTCCCGGAAAATCCACGGTCTGCCATGGATATCATATAGGAATAATCTGTCTCGTCCGTCCTGCTCCCATAATAGGTGTGCAGAAGGACGCCCTTGCTGTCTGCCTTCATCTGATACGTGCTGTTTCTGGTCTGAAGGGTAAATACATTGTCTTTGATAATAATTGCCATAAATTAACTTGCCTTTCTAATCGTAATAATGATAACGAATACACCGCAACCGGAAAATGGGATATGGATTGTCTGGGATACCGGAAATTCACACAAGCCAGAGATATTCATAGGGACCTAACTGTACCCGGTTGTTATAAGATCTGACATATCTTCCGGTAATAAGGTCCTGCATTTCTCCGGGCAGACCAAACCAGTCAAATGCACTGGAATCCACCCACTGCTCCTGCTCTGAAAAGTTTGCAAGCACCAGCATTTTATCTGCCTTATGAAAACAGAATACTGCCGGATTTCCGGTTTTCACCGGAACTGCCCGATATTCGGAGCTGAATAATTCACTGGATTTGCGAATCTCTATCATATTTCGTATTTTCGTAAAAATCTGTCCCTGAACTGTGGCAAAATCCGTGCGTTTCTCTGCTGCTTCCCAGTCCATCACACCCCGGTGAAGCCAACGGGAATCTGCCGCATGTTCCGGCACCTGCTTATAGCCCCAGTCGTTGAGCTGCCCGATTTCATCCCCGCTGTAAAGCAACGGAATTCCCGTATAGGAAATTACCATGGCATGGAGCAGGAGAATCCTTTTTACTGCAAGCTCTGTTTTGTACATGTGTTTCTCCCGCAGAGCCTGCTCTAACCCGCACATGGAAGCCAGTGTTCCGCTGTTTCTGGCATCCTGTGTCACCGGGTTATATTCATACAGTTCCCCTGTGGCAAAGCTGCCCGGATATCTCCCTTCCATAAACTGTATGATATACTGTTTATGGAGCTCCGGATCCAGCCCCAGATTCTTCAGAATCTCCTTTTCAAATCCCCATCCGATGTCATCATGACAGCGTACATAATTAATCCATGTACCGCTGTCCGGAATCCCATAATCAATGGAAAGGGAACGTTCCATCAGCTGTACATCTCTGGTGGCCAGGGAATTCCAGAGCAATACCATGAAGGAGGCATTATACATTACGTTGCATTCCTTCATTTCCTGGTTTCCAAAATACTTCACAATCTCATAAGGCTCCACAATAGCCTCTCCCAGAAATACCACGCCGGGACATACCTGCTGTACAATCTCATACATCATGCCCAGCAGTTTATGTACATTGGGGTGATTCATACATGGGGTTCCCGGTTCTTTCCACATATATGGTATCGCATCCAGACGGAAAATGTCAACGCCTTTATTGGCAAGGGTAAGCATTACTTCCACAATTTTGTTAAACACCTGCGGATTTCTGTAATTCAAATCCCACTGGAATTCATAAAACCTGGTCATTACATACTTCTGAATATCAGGATACCAGGTGAAATTTCCAGGAGCCACTCCGGGAAAAATTTCCGTCATATATTTTTCATACTCTTTGGGAATGGTATCATCATCAAACATAAAATACATATCGTCATAATCATGATCTCCCTCCCTGTATTTCTGTACCCAGAGATGTTCTTTTGCCGTATGGTTCAGCACAAAATCAATACAGGTGCGGATTCCTTTTGCCTTCAGGAGCTTCATTACCCGTTCCAGCTGCTTCATGGTTCCGAATTTATCGTCCACCATCAGGTAATCTGATACCGCATAACCTCCGTCATTGTTGCCTTCCCTGGATTTTAAAAGTGGCATGAAATGCACATAAGTAATCCCAAGTTCTGCAATATAGTCAATCCGTTTCTCGAATTCCTCCAGATTGTTGCTGAACCGGTCCACATAAAGCATCATGCCAACCATTTTTTCCGACTGATACCAGTCATTCCCGTTCCCGTCTGCCTTTTTCAGGGCAGACGGACGGGTTTTTGCGGCATGTTCCAGGATGGACATTAACTGTCCCCAGCGGTATTCGGTAATTTCATTTCTTCCATAAAGTTCGTAATAGCTGTTTTTTAAGTCCATACCGTATATTCCTTTATTCTGTTTTTATTTTACTGCACCGTTTACAACACCGTTGATAATCTGTTTCTGGCAAATGATATAGAAAACCAGAATCGGCAGCAATGCCAGCAGATAAGATGCAAATGCCAGGTTGTAGTTGGTTCCGAACTGTGACTGGAAATTCAGCTGTGCCAGCGGAAGGGTATTGACATCGCTTCCTGACATGATAACCAGCGGAGTCATAACATCATTCCATGTGCTCATTGCAGTAAGCACTGCTACTGTTGCATGCATGGGCTTCATGTTCGGGAAAATAATTTTCCAGTAAGTCTGCCATATGCTCGCACCATCCACGCAGGCTGCTTCCTCCAGCGCCATGGGGATATTTTTCAGGTATCCGGAATACAGCATAATGTTCATGGGCATGAAGAATACCACATACAACACGATAACACCAAAACGGTTTGCAATCCCAAACTGAGAAGTCTGTTTTACCAGAGGCATCATCAGCACTGCAAAAGGTACGAACATACCGCTTACAATGTAGAAGTAGGATACCTTAAACACTTTCAGTTTCGCCATTTTTCTTCCGATTACATAACCTGCCAGAGAATGCAGCAGGATACAGATAATAACTGTTACGCCGGTAAGCAGCAAACTGTTGCCCAGAGAACGCCAGAAATCTGTTACGCGCATTGCCTCTGTAAAATTGCTGAAACTCCAGCTTGAGGGGAATCCCAGGGCTCCTGCCACGTCATTGGTCATTTCCGAAGGTTTCTTAAAAGCAATGATAACTGTCATATAAAGAGGAAATAATATGGTAAGACAGCCAATTGCCAAAAGTATATTGATTATATTATTCACGGCCTTGCCGCCGACTGCTCCTTCGCTTCCTTTATCTTTTTTTCCCATTATAACTGCTCCTCCTTACCTCCTAAGAATCTCATCTGCAGGAACGAAATTACTACGATTACTATAAAGAATACAAATGCGTTCGCACTCTGGAAACCGAACTGTCCGCCGCTCATACCGTTGTTGTAAATCAGGTAGGAAATGGATTCTGTACTCTGAGACGGACCGCCCTTTGTCAAAGACATGATCTGGTCGAATACCATCAGTGCATTTTTCATACAGAGCACCAGGTTGATGCTGAAGAACGGAAGAATCAACGGGAAGGTAAGGCTCCAGAATTTTTTCCATCCGCTGACACCGTCAATCATTCCCGCTTCATACACTTCTGCCGGAACGGTCTGCAGTCCTGATATGTAAATAATCGTATTCATTGCTATTCCCTGCCATGCACCTACAATCACAATGGCAATCCATGCGGTTTTGGTACTTGCAAGCATACTGTTCTGAAGAAAACCGATTCCGGTTGCTTCTCCCACTGCCGGAAGGATGTATGTAAATACAAAGCTGAAAATATAACCTACAACCAGTCCTCCCAATATATTCGGTACAAAATAAATTCCTCGTAACGTACTTTTTCCCCGTATTTCACGATTTAATCCCAGAGCAAGGATTAAACTGATAATATTAACTGCAATGGTCATAACTACTGCATACTTAAACGTAAACAGATAGGATTTGCCCACACGCAGGTCTGTAAATAAATCTTTGAAGTTCCGAAGGCCTACCATGTCATAATCGCCATAGCCTTTGTAATTGGTAAGACCGTAATAAAAACCCTTTAATAATGGAAGGGTGTTGAACAGAAAGAACAGAATCAACACAGGAATCAGCATTCCAAGAAAAATCTTATCGTTTTTCGTCCACAATTTATCTCTCTTTCCTTCGTTTCCCATGGTCTATTCCCCCTTTTCCTGATATTTTTGCACTTTACTGATAATATCTTTATTATATCTTACCCATTCTTTGTCAAATCTGGTAAGGAAGGTGTCCAGTGCATTGCTGCTGTTATCGAACAGATAAGTCTGAATCATGGCGTCTACCGCCATCTCACTGGGATAATGGTGGTCCTGATAGTCCGCAACGATTCCATTTTCTATGTACTCTTTCATGCCGTCCAGTTCCGGAGCAATCTCAAAATCACCTTTCTTACACGGTACTGCACTCTGGTCGTTCAGGTAATCCTGAATATTTTCGTCTTCCAACAGAAATCTTAATACTTCATAGGCTTCTTCTTTATGTTCACAGTCCTCCATCACGCAGAACATCAGGTCGTTACCGGAATTCAGGATGTTTTCTTCTGCGTTGCTGCTTGCCGGGAATACAAAAGAGTCAATGTTCATATCCGGATTTACGGATTTAATCTGGGGGATTGCATAATTACCAATTACATACATGGCTGACTGTCCTCTTGCAAAAGCGGTACATGCATCGTTGTAACTGTATGCCACCGGATCGGACTGTCCGTATTTCAGAAGTTCTTTATCTTTCACTGCAATTTCTTCATATGCTTCTGAAAATGTGGCGTTACCGCTGTTTACCTGATATGCAATGTCTGTGCTGCACAGGTTTACTGCAATGGCATTCCATGGTGCAAGACAGGTCCAGGTGTCCTTATATCCGAAATAAAGCGGCTGGATTCCTTCTGCCTGAATCGTTTCACAGAGCTGGTTGAACTCTTCCCAGGTGGTTGGAATCTGCCATCCGTGTTCTTCAAACATATCTCTGTTATAGAGAACACCTGCCGCGTTCGCCATGTAAGGCACTGCATAAACGCCTTCCTGAGGAACATATTCCAGATCTTTATTTGTAGTAAGATAATTCTCCTTGATGTCTGAAAGACCGTCAAAATCAGAAATGTCCATCAGCATTTTTGCATCCAGGAAGTTGGAGTAGTTGATATCTCCGCCAATTCCGATAATATCAGGATTGTTTTCCCGGATAAATCTTGTCTTCAGAATAACCATGGCATCGTTCGGCGAATCAATCACCAGTTTAATGTTGTCGTGAGTCGCATTAAATTTCTCTTCCAGTGCTTCAAATACGTCCACTGCTTCCGGTTTGTAGTGGACCAGCTCGATCACAACCTTTCCGTCTGCATCATCCTTTTTGCCGCCACATCCGCCAAGCAAAAGCCCTGAGACAATTGTCACAGCAAGGAATAATGCCATTACTTTTTTCTTTTTCTTTGCCATTTTTTACCTCCTCGTCTTTTTAAACAAATTTTCTGTTGGAACCTTGCTCTTTGCATTGCTAATTTTATTTAGTTATGTTTTGTTTTGCAACATATTATGTGCATAACCAATTTTTTATACAAATTTAATAAAGTCTTTATGTATATTTTATACAAAAAAGGAATCCTTTATAAAAGGATTCCTTTTTCATACAGGCCCTTCGGCCCTGATTTAATTAATATTCCGTATGCTTTCCCTTACAATCAGCTCCACCGGGAGCTTAAATGACCTGGCAATAATCTCCTCTCCCCGGATTCTCTGTACCAGAAGTTTCACTGCCTCTTCTCCTTTTTCCTTCACCGACTGACGGACTGTAGTAAGCATGGGCCTGCTCAGCCGGGCATAAATATTATCATCAAACCCCGCCACAGAAATATCCTCCGGTACTTTCAGCCCCTCTCCGAAAAAAATACTGATGGCTTCGTTGGCCAGTAAATCTGATACCACAAACACGGCTGTGTATCCTTCTTTTCTGGACCTGAGGGCAAAATTGCGCAGCGCTTCCCGCCTGAGATTTCTGCCTGCAGGCAGATAATAGTAGTCTTTGTTGCTGTAGGTAATGCCGTAACTTTCCAGAGCGTCGCAATATCCCCGGAACCGCTCAAAGGTGCTGGATACCGGATTTTTCCTGTCACAGAAAAAGGCTATTTTACGGTGTCCCTGCTTCAGCATGAATTCCGTAATCCGTTTTCCGCCTTCATAATCTGCAATTCCAACATTGTCATATTCTCCCTCTCCGCAGTCAATATACACCAGAGGCTTTCCTACTCTTCCTGCAAATTCCTGACATTCCCAGGGGTCAAATCCAATCACAATCCCCCCTTCTATATTGCGGGCCTGCAGTTTATGAAAAATATCCTGCTCATCTTTGGGAATTCCGCAGACCGGATACCTGCCGTATTCCTGCAGCTTCATGCATATAGCGTTTAACAGTTCCGCACAGAACGGATCCGTAAAAACACTTTCCTTGTATCGAAGACAGAAATCCACCGATATCAGCTTCAACGCCTTTCCGTACTCTTCCCGATGAACAGTTTTCTGAAACCCATACTGTATCAGTGCCTCCTCAATTCTCTGCCTTGTGGCAGGAGACATTTTCTCTGTATGCCCGTTTACAACATTTGACACGGTTGTAGGGCTGATTCCCAATATCGATGCAATTTCTTTAATCGTAATCATAAGCACTCCCTGACTGCACTGCTTTTGCTGGAATTCATTTATTTCCGGTTCTTACAGGCCTGATAATTTTCAACGCTGCTCCTCTGCTGCTTATGTATTTTCGTTTATAATTTTATGTACTTCATCCGTCTCCGGCATGGAACGAATGGCTCCTTTTCTGGTGGTAACCAGATAAGCCGCCGCATTTGCAAAAGTCAGCATCTGCTCCAGGTCTTCTTTCGTCAGGCTGTCAATCTCCCGGTACAACAGTCCATGGAGGATACTTCCGCAAAAGGTATCTCCCGCTCCGGTAGTCTCAATGGTCCCCCCTAACTTAAAGCTGGGTTTATACACCACCAGATCTTTATAAAATGCATAACTTCCCTCTGCACCTGCTGTTACCTGAAACAGTTTTACCGGAAATTTTTCCCGGAGAATCCCTGCTCCCTTTTCAATGTCCTTCTCTCCTGTCAGGAATTCCACTTCCTCTTCAGAAATCTTACATACATCACATTTACTCAGACCGTATTCCATTTTTTCTTTTGCAAGACTCAGATCTTTCCAGAGGGGAATCCGAAGATTCGGGTCAAAAGAAATCAGAACTCCGTTGTCCTTTGCGGCATTCACCGCCTTTTCTGTGGCTCTGCACACCCCTTCATGGGTCATGGACAACGTTCCAAAATGGAAAATCCGGCTGTCTTTAATCTGCTCCTCATCCACTTCTGCTTCCGTCAGCATCATATCTGCCCCCGGATTCCGGTAAAATGCAAAATCCCGGTCTCCGTTTTCAAAAGTTTTTACAAAAGCAAGGGTGGTTTTCACTTCTTCATCAAAACAAAGGCCTGCTGTACCGATTTTCAAATCCTCCAGCGTATCCCGCAGCAGATAACCAAACTGGTCTTTTCCAACCTTGCCAATAAAATTCGTGGTTCTTCCACATTTGTTCAGCAATGCCAGTACATTACAGGGCGCTCCGCCCGGATTGGCCTCCAGCAGGGAATTCCCCTGTTCAGATTCTCCGGTATAAGTAAAATCAATCAATAATTCTCCCAGTGCTGTTACGTCATATTTCTTCATAATTCTACATCCTTTCCGGCGCTTCAAAGCCAAGTACATCAATACAGATTTCCAGCGCTTTTTTTGTCAGCTCCAGTAATTTTATATAGCCTGCCTGTATCATTTCGTCAGGTTCCGCCATAATTTTCGTTTCGTGATAAAAATGATTAAAAGCATTTGCCAGGTCGTAAATGTATGCGCACACCTTATGAGGCGCTTTTTCCTCAAATGCATTTTCCATCATACCGTTAAATTTGCCAAGCTCCAGCATCAGTGATTTCTCACTGTCAGAATGAGGTGGAAGGATTGCGGCATGTTCCGGCAGTTCCCGTAACTCCTGGTATTTTTTCAGGATGGATTTCATCCGTACAATGGTATAAAGTATATAAGGTCCCGTATTTCCTTCAAAGGAAGTAAACCTTTCAATATCAAATATATAGTCTTTGGAAGCCTGATTGGACAAATCTCCGTACTTGATGGCAGAAAGCGCCACTGTTTTTGCCGTTTCCCGGCCTTCCGCTTCCTCTACCGTGTGATTGTCCGCAATCTTTTTGTACATTTCCTCGTTGATACCGGACACCAGATACTCCAGACGCATTACGCCTCCTTCTCTGGTTTTGAAGGGCTTTCCGTCTTTCCCGTTCATGGTGCCGAAGCCAAGAAAAGTCAGTTCCGTTTCCGGCCCCACCAGTCCTGTCTTCCTTGCGCAGCGGAATACCTGGGTAAAATACAGTTCCTGCCGCTTGTCCACCACATAAATAATCTCATCCGGACGGTAATCCTGCATACGCCATACTATGGTGGCAAGGTCAGTGGTATTATACAAAGAAGCTCCGTCTGACTTTAAAATCATACAGGGAGGAATCTCTTTGGTATCTGTATCTTCCTTCACATCCACCACCAGCGCCCCTTCACTGATATAGGCGTATCCGTCTTTTTTCATTTTCTCCACCATATCCGGAATGTAAGGCTGGGCGTCAGATTCTCCCTTCCACAATTCAAAGGATACATTCAGATTTTCATAATTGCGCTTCAGATCGCTGACGGACACATTTAAAATATGGTTCAGCAACGCGCCATAACCTGCTCTGCCATGCTGCAGCTCATAAGTCGCCTCCATGGCCGCTTCCTTATAGGCTTCGTCTTCTTTGGATTTCCCACTGGCAGCAGGATAGATTTCCTCCAGTTCAGAAATGGTAAAGGGCGGTTCTTCGGGATATTCCCCCGTATAGTTCTCATCAAAGTACACAAGTTCCGGTTTACGCGCCTTCAATTCTGTAATAATCAGCCCCATCTGCAGGCCCCAGTCCCCCAGATGTACATCGCCAATCATATTATGGCCCATAAACCGTCCAATCCGTTTCACACTCTCCCCGATAATGGCTGAACGCAGATGTCCCACATGGAGGGGTTTTGCCACATTCGGTCCGCCATAATCTATCAGAATGGTTTTGGGATGTTCACATTTACTGCAGCCCAGCCGCTGTTCGTCCGCTTCCATCTGACGCAGATATTCTGCCAGATACTCCGGGCTTACTTTCAGATTTAAAAATCCCGGTTTTACCGATTCTGCTGATTCGAACATCTCATTGCCCTGTAACTGCTCTGCCACTCTGTCTGCAATCTGAAAGGGAGCACATTTGTACTCCTTTGCGGCAGCCATGGCGCCGTTGCACTGGTATTCACAGAGGTCCGGCCGGTTAGACAACGTCACCTTACCATATTTTTCGTCGTAACCGCAGGCCTTTAAGGCCTCCATCACCTGTTTGCTGATCACATCCAATATCTTTTCCATAAAATCTCTCCTGTAACTCTTATTGCTTATGAAAACGCCCCTTTTTCTCTTCCGGAGGGCTGCATTCCATAAAATGTAACTAATTTCCTATATCATAACAAAAAGCAGGGAAAATGTCACCCACTTTTTTACTGTTTCTTCTTATTTTATTGTACTTCTCCCGTTACAGTGCACCATCCCCATTCACTCCTGCCCATAGTTTCTCATTATTCCCCTGCTGACAGTCTCCACAGAACCAGATTTCCCTGTAAATACATCACTCTCCTTTCAAAAATCAAATCAGCATACGCTATTGAAAATATACCACAGAACAGTCAGGATGAAAAGAGCATCAAAAACTTTCTCAGTAAATTTATTTAAAACAGGACACATCCCATTACTGCGGAAACTGCAATCAGCAATATGGGAGAAACTGTCTGTTTCTTTTTCAGGAAAAAGGCTGCTGAAAAAACCACCAGTATAATTAGCACAAACAGGGCCCTGTAATCCATCATTTCCTCTCCTTCAGATATGAGAACCACTGAACCTGACATATATAAGCCTGTCCCTGTAATAACACCCATAAGACACAATTTTATACCCTTTAAAGCCATCTGTACTCTGTGGTGTTTTATCAGCTTCTGAAACAGAGCAACAAGCAGCAGTACGATTACAAATGACGGCAGTACCACGCCTGTCGTTGCAACGAATGCTCCGAAAAATCCTGCCTGGCTGTTTCCGATGTATGTTGCGGCATTTACCATAATGGAGCCTGGCGTTGACTCGCTGACCGCAATCATATCGGCAAATGCTGCTTCATCCATCCAGCCATTTTTTAAGACCATCTCCTGTATAACAGGAATGGCCCCATATGCTCCGCCGAAAGAAAACAGACCTGTTTTTAAAAATTCTGTAAAAAGAAGTAAATATATCATGTTTCCGCCCTCTTTTCTGCCAGACTGCATATACAAAACCCGGAAAAACCTGCAAATATAATGAAATATATGGTTGAAAATTTTATCTGTAACATATTCAATACCATTACCAGCATACAAAATCCGGTGATAATCCCCAGGCTTATATATTTATGAGATGTTCTTTTCATTGTCTTTCTTATCATTGTCAGACCAGCCTGGGCTATCAGGACTCCCACTGCCACACGGATACCTTTAAAGGCTTTTACCACCGGTTCATACTTCAGCAGATGGTCCATATATGTGGAAATCAGAAGAATAATGACAAATGAAGGAAGTACAATTCCAATGGTTGCACTGACTGCCCCTTTGATTCCTGCTCTTTTATATCCCGTATAGGTTGCGCAATTAATTGCCACAGGTCCGGGCGTGGATTCAGCAATAACCGTAATATCCATCATTTCATCAGAAGTAATCCATAACCTTTTTTCAACACATTCGTGCTCAATAAGGGGAATCATGGCATATCCTCCGCCGAAAGTAAAAATGCCGATTTTAAAAAATGTGAAAAAAAGCTCCCAAAGCAGGCCCATATTCACCCCTCCTGTCTCGTCCCGCATATATACTGCCGGATATCTGCCTTATTATCTTAACACATATTTTTCTCTATTACTATCTGTTTTGCGCAGCAATACTTCATTTCCGCAAGCTGCGCATCATTGTTTTTTTCTTCTATAGGAAATCCAGAGGAATTTCCTATAGAAGAAAAAAGAATCCTGCTCTGCAGGATTCTCCGCCTGGGCCGGGCCTCTTTGCAACAAATTCACCCGCCGCATAACCACATTTTTCAATAAAAAACAGACTTTTACTATCCTCTCATTTCTGATGAAAAGGAAATCTTCATCTCAGCAGATTTCAGCTGTCCCTCAGGCAAAAAAGTTTTCTGCCAGAATGACAGTTCCCACTGTTCCCACGCTCCCTGTCATGTAAATGGTTTCATCTTCCTCCATTTCTATCAGAAGATCTCCTCCCTGCATGTGCACCGTCACTTTATCGTCTGTCAGTCCCATCCGCTTTGCCGCTGCCGCCGCCGCACAGGCTCCGGTTCCGGAAGCCAGCGTGTAGCCTGCACCTCGTTCATATATTTCAATGGCAATATTTTTCCGGTCAATTACTTTGCATATCTGCATGTTGGTACGATTGGGAAAATACTCTGCTTCTTCCACATAAGGTCCCAGGGATTTCGCTTTCTGAGGCGTCACTTCTTCCATCATAATCACACAGTTGGGATTTCCCACAGACAGGCAGGTGGTGTTGTAATCATTGTCATGAAATCTCAGATGAGCATTTACAATTTCACCCTGCAGACCAGTCAGAGGCATTTCCTGTCCAGCATACACCGGTTTTCCCATATTCACCCGCATCAGGCTTCCGTCTTCTTTCACAAATTCAATTTCCACGTCTCCTGCCAGAGTATTCAGGCTGAACTTTCTTTCCTTTACATATCCTGCATCCAGCAGATATTTTGCAAAAATCCGTACGCCATTTCCGCTCTTTTCCGCCTCAGAACCATCCGGATTAAAAATGCGTACTTTTATCTTTCCATTTTCCATAATCGGCCCATACAGTAACCCATCCGCACCCACACCGAAATTCCTCCGGCAGATCATCTCAATATTTCTTGTCTGCAGCACCAGATCATTTTTGTTAGGATCCAGTACCAGATAGTCATTTCCCAGACCATGGTATTTTTTCAATGTAATACTGTCCATACATTCCACCCTTTCTTTCCTGTTCAGCATATGCCGGAACGTGAGAATTCATACCCTTCCTTTTTTATAAACTTATTTTATCTCTTTCTTTTCGCATATAACAGTAAATATATTGCTTGAAATACTGCAAAAAGTGCTGTATAATCTGTCATGAGGAGGGGCCCGCTTGCGGGAGGAGCCCTGATGACACTGGCTTGAGGTGGGGCCCGCTTGCGGGAGGAGCCCTGATGACACTGGCTTGAGGTGGGGCCCGCTTGCGGGAAGAGCCCTGATGACCCTGGCTTGAGGTGGGGCCCGCTTGCGGGAGGAGCCCTGATGACACTGGCTTGAGGTGGGGCCCGCTATGCGGGAGGAGCACGGATGACACTGGCTTGAGGAGAACGCAATATGAATGCTGTATCACAGAAAAAAAAAGAAAAACAGACCGGATATCTTCATCAGAATTTCCGTCTGTTTCATTTAAAAGAAAAAAAGAATCAGGAATTTGAATTCCATTACCATGATTTTAACAAAATTATCATATTTTTATCCGGGAATGTTACCTACTTTGTAGAGGGAAAGGCTTATGACCTTAAGCCCTGGGATATTCTTCTAATTAACAACCACGACATTCACAAGCCGGTTATTGACCCCGGCACCGCATACGAACGTGTTGTGATCTGGCTGCAGCCGGACTTTATCCGGGAGCAGAAAGACCGTTCCTGTGACCTGTCCCGCTGCTTTACTACAGCAACTGAAAAAAGATTTAATCTGATTCGGCTGAATCATCGTCTGCAGGCAGACATGCAGACGATCCTGCAGCAGCTTGAATCCTCTCTCACCAGTACGGAATTTGGTCATGAAGCTCTGAGTCAGGCATATTTTTTGCAGTTTATGGTATATCTGAACCGTATCTTTCTGCCGGAAATCTCCCAGCCAGACTTTTCCGCTTCCAGGTATGACAGGCAGATTGCTGACATTCTGACTTACATCAGTCTGCATCTGGGCGAAGATCTGTCCAACGAAACACTGTCACGTCAATTTTATGTGAGCAAATATTATCTGATGCACAAATTTAAAGAACATACCGGATATACCCTTCACGCCTATGTTCAGCAGAAACGTCTGTTACATGCCAAAGACCTGATTCAGGAGGGCACACCCGTTTTAAAGGCTTCTTCCCTGTGCGGATTTTCCGATTACTCCACATTTTTACGGGCATTCCGCAAATTTTACGGGTTTTCTCCAAAAGCATTCCTGACCGCCCGGAAGAAAGACTCAGGATTCAGCGGCACACAGACAGCCACAACGCACATGCCTTACTGACGGATATAAATACCCTGCTGCTCAATGAACTCTTCCAGCTCATTCTGAGCGTCCTGGGGCCAGGTTTCGCTCAGGGAAACGTTTTTACAGTCTTTCTCATTATCGCGGGCAGTTTCCGTTCCATCCTTTAACTGCTTCATAATTCTGCCTCTCCCTTCTCTGCCGGCTCCGGTTCTTCACCAAAGCCTCCCCCTGCCGGCTCCTTTAGTTCCTCCGGCTCCAAAACCGGAGCACTCATATTTTCCTGTTCCTCTACCGGAAGTTCTTCCTGATACATCTCAGCCGGCAGTTCCTGCGGTTCCCCTTCTACCGGAATATGCTCCGCCTGCCCCATTTCTCCAGCTGATAAAGTTTCTCCCATATCTGCTTCCAGAGCTGAAATATCAGGTTCCTCAATGTCTGTTTCTGTTCCGGGGACATCCCCCTGATCTGTTTCCGGTACAGATACCTCCACCGGCTCACTTTTTTGTGCCAGCGTAATACTGCTGGCAGAAATAATATCCTGCAGCTGCCTGCTTTTTTCACTTAAAATCGCCTCTACTCTTTCCTGTGTTATATCATCCATGGGATGTTTTCCGGTGGCATCCATTCCTGTTGCCAGCTGCTCCTCCAGCATTTTCTGTTCTGCCAGAAGCCGCTCTATTTCACCGGCATTTTTCTTATCCTCATCTTCTCTCAGTCGTTTTGCAAGCTGTTCTGCCGCTTCCCTGTCCTGCTGTCTGGCTTCTTCCTGCTTCCTGCGTTCCAGTTCCTCTTTGGAAATATACACGATATTCCTGCGTTTTACAATACTTCTGGCAATTCTCTCCCGTTCATTTCTTTTATCAATGGCATCTTTCATCGTTATCTGTCTCCTAACAACAAATTCTTCGGTTATCTTTCAACCTCGCTGTGCCAAGCTCGTGAGCCTCTGAGCTTCTCTCGCTCACGGGCTTTCACCCTGTCCGAACCTGTAAAAAGACAACTGTACTCATGCCGGCATGACACATCTGCTTTTGCAGGTTCAGACACTGCTCATTGCTCTCCTGTACATTATACCATGAAAATTTCATGAATAAAAGTAGCAAATTAAGTACATTCTTTTAATACATCAAAACTTTCCGGAGGTAACATCATGGCTGCATATAAAGTAGAAATCTGTGGAGTCAACACTGCAAAACTCCCCGTATTAAAAGAGGAAGAAAAGAGCGATTTATTTTCCCGCATCAAGGCGGGGGATATGGAAGCCCGCGAGGCTTATATCAAGGGTAATCTCCGTCTGGTTTTAAGTGTAATCAAGCGTTTTTCCAACAGTAATGAAAACGTGGACGACCTGTTCCAGATCGGATGCATCGGGCTGATCAAATCCATTGACAATTTCAATCCGGATATCGGTGTAAAATTTTCCACCTATGCAGTTCCCATGATTATCGGTGAAATCAGGCGTTACCTGCGGGATAACAATTCCATCCGGGTAAGCCGCTCCCTGCGGGATACCGCGTACAAAGCAATCCATGCCAGAGAGCTGCTGTCCAAAGAGCTTTCCCGGGAACCTACCATTGAAGACATTGCAAAAGAAATTGACATTCCAAAAGAGGATATCGTATTTGCCCTTGACGCCATTCAGTGTCCTGTCAGCCTCTATGACCCGGTTTATACCGACGGAGGAGACACCCTGTATGTGATGGATCAGATCAGTGACAAAAAAAATAAAGAAGAAACCTGGGTGGAAGAACTTTCCTTAAGTGACGCCATGAAACGGTTGAATGAGCGGGAAAATTATATCATCAGGCTGCGATTCTTTGAAGGCAAAACACAAATGGAAGTGGCAGAAGAAATCCACATCTCCCAGGCCCAGGTCAGCAGACTGGAAAAATCTGCATTAAAAAATATGAAAAACTATCTCTCTGTCACTCCCACTTATCACAGAGAGAATTAATCTGGTCTGCAAACTTTCCAAGCTCTTTGTTTGGCCGTCCTTCTGATTTGCGGATAACTGCCAGCAGACGTTCTCCGGCCGCCAGAAGCCTTGCAAAAACATTGGAAACTCCATGGGCCTCTTTTGCTTGCCGTACTTTCTTTTCCCGGCTTCCTTCTGCCAGACAGACATTTTTTTCCAGATCATAAATGTCTCCGCTGTAGGGAGCTGTGGCCGTAAGCCCTGTTTCCTTTGTAATCAGAGAAGCAAAGGTGTCGCACACACTGTCTTCCCCATGTACCACAAACACCCGTCTGGGCGTTTCCCCAAAGGCCTTCACCCATTCCAGCAGATGCTGCTGGTCTGCGTGTCCGCTGATTCCGGCCAGATTCTGGATTTTTGCATGAACCTCAATCGTTTCACCAAACAGCTTTACCTCTTTTGTTCCGTTCAGCAGCATATTTCCAAGGGTGCCCGGTACCTGATAACCTACGAAAAGAATCGTGGAATCTTTTCTCCAGAGATTATGTTTCAGATGATGGCGAATCCGTCCTGCCTCGCACATACCGGAAGCAGAAATAATTACAATGGGCTTTTCAATAAAATTAATCATTTTGGATTCATCACTGGTAACAGCCACCTTAAGTCCCGGAAAACTAATGGGGTTCTTCCCTTTGCGCACCAGTTCCAGGGCCTCCTCATCAAAACATTCTTTCACATTTTTATGAAAAATGCTGGTGGCCTCCACTGCCAGAGGGCTGTCTATGTACACCTCAAAATCCTCAAATTCCGGCAGAAGGCTCTCCGTTTTGATTTTCCGCAGAAAATACAGCATTTCCTGTGTTCTGCCCACGGAAAAAGCCGGAATCACCACATTCCCTCCTCTGGTAAATGCATCTTTGCACACCTGTGCAAGTTCTTTTGCATAATCCGGCGGATCCTGATGGAGACGGTCTCCATAGGTGGATTCCACAACCACATAATCGGCCTCCCGAATATATTGGGGATTGCGGATTAAGGGCTTGTTGCCGTGTCCCACATCACCGGAAAATACAAGTTTTACCTGTTTTCCCTCTTCTGTTCCCCAGATTTCAATGCTGGATGAACCGAGAAGATGGCCCGCGTCCACAAATCGAATGGTAATTTCCGGACAAAGGGTAATTATTTCCCCATATTCACATGGAATAAAATGCTCCAGTACCCCCACTGCGTCATCCATGGTATACATGGGCTCCACCAGAGGCCGTCCTGCACGCTTTGCCTTCCGGTTTTTCCATTCCGCCTCAAACATCTGAATGTGAGCCGAGTCTTTCAGCATAATATTGCACAGTTCCACGGTTGCTCTGGTGCCATAGACTTTCCCCCGAAATCCATGGCTGTACAGAAGCGGCAGCAGACCGGAATGATCAATATGGGCATGGGTAATCAGCACATAGTCAATCTCGGCCGTATTTACCGGTATCTCCTGATTTTCATATAAATCTGCTCCCTGCTCCATTCCGCAGTCCACCAGCAGGTTGACATCTCCCATCTGCACATAATGGCAGCTTCCTGTCACCTCATGGGCAGCCCCCAAAAATTCAAGTTTCACTTTACCATCTCCTTTGTATAAATTTGTATTCATGATAAATTTTACCACATTTATTCAAATTTTACGATTTCTTTTTTCAGACGTTTCATAATCTTTTTTTCCAGACGTGAAATATAGGACTGGGAAATACCAAGAAGGTCTGCAACCTCTTTCTGGGTCATTTCCTCTCCCTGGGCGTGGTTCAGCCCAAACCGCAGTTCCACAATAGCCCGTTCCCGTTCAGAAAGTTTTGCCACTGCCTTTTTCAGCAGATTTTTCTCCACCTCTGTCTCAATATCACGATAAATGATATCCTCGTCTGTTCCCAGAATATCCGACAAAAGAAGTTCGTTTCCGTCCCAGTCCACATTCAGAGGCTCGTCAATGGATACCTCCATTCTGGTCTTGTTATTCCGCCGCAGATACATCAGAATTTCGTTTTCGATACAACGGGAAGCATAGGTGGCCAGTTTGATATTTTTGGTGGGATTAAAGGTGTTGATAGCTTTAATCAGGCCGATTGTTCCGATGGAAATCAAATCCTCCACTCCGATGCCTGTATTGTCAAATTTCTTTGCTATGTACACCACCAGCCGCAGATTATGCTCAATGAGAATGCTTCTAGCCCGTTCCGATTCCTCTCCGTCCAGCATCTGAATACAGCGGTTTTCCTCCCGCGCTTCCAGCGGCGGCGGCAGAATTTCCGCTCCTCCGATATAGTGGACATCCCCTTTTTTCATCATCAGCAGACTGCGCAGGCTGGGTATCAGCTTTAGATGAAAATGCCGCGGTATTGCAATTTTTATGTACATAATTTTCCTCCTTTAATTTTCCATGGATTTTCCATTTAATATCACATCACATCTGTCATCCTGAAACAGCTTTTCATCTGCAAGACCGAATACGGGCTTTTTCAGGTACAGAGGACATCCTTCTCTGACAATGTACATTCCCTCCAGAGTCACCGCTTCCAGAAGTCCGGATTCCTGTCCCAGTGAATGATAGGGAATCAGTCTCGTGAGAAGCTGTTCTTTCTGTATCTGACTCTGCAGGATTTCCCGTTTTATAATATGTACCGGCCGATTCCCCAGAGGATCTGTCAGCAGATTTCCCGTATCGTAAAAACCCTTTACAGAAAGTTTTCCTTCTCCGGTTACCAGAAGAAGGTCATAAAGAGTCTCTTTTTCTCCTTTTACATGTCTCAGCGCCCTCCCGGCTGCCTCAAGAAACAGCAGAGCCCCCGCCAGGCAGACCAGAAAATATCCGCTTCCTTTTCTGCCGACCATACTAAAGGACAATACGCCTCCCAGCAGAACATATGCCACATAAGTAATGGCCCACTGACATAAAAATTCCTTTTTCCTGCTTCGGTAACACAGATACACCATCAGGGGATTTACCAGAAAATGGACGCAAATCCGGTACAGGGTATAGTTTTCCAGCCCCAGAAAAAAAAGCATGGATCCGGCTGTCCCTGTAAAACTCCCCAGCAGCAGTCTTCCCGGACGAACCGGCTGACGCATCAGTTTACCTGCCAGAACCAGGGCCAGGCTGTCCATAAGAAAATTTGTCAGAAACCAGACGTCTGCATACAGTTCATATTCCACCCGCTCCCTCCTTGTCTGATATTTCCCCAGGCTGAGCCTGATACCCTACAGTATAAGATGAAACCGGAGATTTTTTTGTCAAACCGTTGTCCTCTTCCGGAAAAATTCTTTTACAGAATCTGACAGAAAAATCAGAATTTATGATATAAAACTGTACTTACTGCAAAACAGCAGAAACGTTCCATGCAAAAACCCCCGCAGCAAAATGCGGGGGTTTGTTTATCCTATTGGAAAGACTCTGTTACGCTAACGCGTGAAGCGGGGAATCCTGCAAAGCAGAATTTTTTTATCTTATAGGAAAGACCTTGTCACGCTAAAGTGTGAAAGTATCTTTTCTATAAGATAAAAATAATATGCGCACTCGCACAAGAGGTAACATATTGCTTCGCAATTGTGCTCGGCGCACAAAGTGTCCAGGCCCCTCATGAGTGAGGCGTCAGGGGAGCTGAAGTGGGCCTGCCCACTTTGTTTCTATACAATACGTTCCTTATCAATTATTTTCACAATACCTGGCTCTGCCAGAATGTTCAGCATGGAAGCGTCAATTTCATTTCCCACTCCTGAAGCAATCTTACGAAGGATACGCCGCACAATCTTACCGGAGCGGTTTTTCGGCATTTCCTGGACAAACTGGATTTTACCCGGAATGGCTATGGGCCCGATTTCCTGCCTTACCAGATTTTTCAGTTCATCGCGCAGTGCGTCATTTCCTTCCCATTCTGCAGAGGTAACCACATAAACGTACAGATCTTCTCCTTTTACCGGATGGGGATATCCCACCACTGCGGCTTCCACCACACCGGGATGGGAGCAAAGTACCTTTTCCACCTCTGCGGTACCCAGGCGGTGTCCGGAAATATTTACAATATCATCAATTCTTCCGGTAATCCAGAAATATCCGTCTTCATCTTTGTATGCACCGTCACCGCTGAAGAAATATCCCGGCTGCTGCGTATAATATCCGCTGATATGCCGTTCCGGTTCTCCGTAGAGAGTCCGCATGATTCCAGGCCAGTTGGACGCCAGACACAGCTCTCCTTTTTCATTTACCTCTGCCTCTTCTGCCGGCTCATCGCCGGAATTTCTCGCCCGCAGAATCACCGGTTTTACTCCAAAAAACGGCAGTGCCGCACTTCCCGGTTTCAGTCCCATGGCTCCCGGAATTGCGGAAATCAGAATGCCTCCCGCCTCTGTCTGCCACCAGGTATCCACAATGGGACAGTGATCATGGCCTACATAGTGGTAATACCACTGCCATGCTTCCGGATTGATGGGTTCTCCCACAGACCCCAGCAGCCTGAGGCTGGATAAATCATGCTTTTCCACCCATTTGATATCCCTGTTCATCAGAGAACGGATAACAGTGGGAGCAGTATAAAACGTGGTTACTTTAAATTTATCAATAATATGCCAGAACCGGTCCGGCTCCGGATACGTTGGAACGGACTCATACAGCACTGTGGTGGCACCGTTTAAAAGAGGGCCGTATACAATGTAGGAATGGCCTGTAATCCAGCCGATATCCGCAGTACAGAAGAACACATCCTCTTCTTTATAGTCAAAAATATACTTAAATGTGGTATAAGTATAAACCATATAACCTGCTGTGGTATGCAAAGTTCCTTTTGGTTTTCCGGTAGAACCTGAGGTATACATAATAAACAGCGGATCTTCCGCGTCCATTTTCTCTGCCGGACAGAAATCTGAAATTTCTTCCAGCATCAGTTCTTTGGAAAGAGAAGTATCGCGATACACAATATAGGGCACGTCAAAATCCACCATTCGGTCTACCACAAATACATCGTCAATGGTCAGTCCTGCACTGGCACATAACATACATGCACGGTCCACATTTGCCTTGGCATTTATCTTTTTCCCGCCGCGCCAGTAACCATTGGTGGTTACCAGTTTCTTGGCTCCGCAGGCAAGCATCCTGTCTGCCAGAGCCTCAGCAGAAAATCCGCCGAATACCACCGTATGTACCGCACCGATTCTGGCACAGGCCAGCATAACCACGGGAAGCTGCCAGATCATGGGCAGATATAAGGCAATCCGGTCACCTTTTTTCACACCGTTTTTCTTAAGTACATTTGCAAACCGGCATACATGTTTCAGCAGCTCTTTATAGGTAAAACGTTTACAGTCCGCTTCCGGTTCTCCCTGGAACAGAAGGGCAACCTTGTCTCCTCTTCCCTTTTCAATCTGAGCATCCAGACAGTTATAGGAAATATTCGTCTTTCCGCCTATAAACCATTCATTATCCCCGATTTCCGGTTCACCCCGGTACACTTTGACCCAGGGCTTGAACCAGTGAAAATCTTTGGCAATGTAACCCCAGAATGTCTCAGGATCCTCAATGGACTGTTTCCACATTCTCTCATACTCTGCACGGCTCTGTATATTCGCCTGTTCCACAAATTCTCTTTCCGGCAGATACATATCTTTTCTTTCTGTAGCCATGGTAAAATCCCCCTGTCTTAATTTCTGATTTCATATTACTACAGTTACCCCTGCACTCACTCTCCAGTGACTGCATACCTGATACAGGATTGTACTGAAAAAAATACATTTCTCATACTCTATTTTACAGATTGTTAATTTTTTGTCAATACTGAATTGTTATTTTTTTAACAATATTGAGAAATTGTTCAGAAAATACTTTCACACATTAGCGTGACAAGGCATTTCCTATAGAATAAAAAAGAATGCGCCATGCGCATTCTCCGCGCGCGAGCGGATTGCGCAGCAATAAACATCAACCCCGCGAGCTGCGCATCATTGTTTTTTTATTCTATAGGAAGACACTTTCGCACTTTAGTGTGACAAGGTATTTCCTGTAGAATAAAAAACTGCTCCATCCACAAATTCCCTCCCCGCCTTTCCCATCGGGAAAAGGCAGGGAGGGAACTCGTTCATGCAGCAGCTTCCACTGTATCTGTTACTTCACCGGCTGAATACAGATTCTGTATCCGCATTCAGCCGGTGAAGTAAAACTATGTATCTTTTATTTTCTCGTATTTTTCAAAAATTCCGGAATCTTGATATCCCGTTCCGGTACACTGCTCTCCGGCTTTCTGGGTCTCTGAATTCCCAGAGTGGATGCGGTAACTCCCAGATTACTGCTGGCAGCAGCAGACTGAGCAGTACCATAAGGATTAGCCGGACGCGCCGCTGTTCCCAGGCTGTTGGATGAAGCTCTTGTTGCAGCCGGCATTCTGGTCGCTGCAGTCTGAGAATACTTCATTCCTGACATTACTTTTGGCGCTGCAGCCGCATCTTCTAACCCGGTAGCAATTACTGTGATAATTGCCTCATCTGCCATGGTCTCGTCGAATTTCGCACCGAAAATAATATTCGCATTGTCTCCTGCCAGATCCTGCACATAGCTGGCCGCATCATTGGCATCCATCAGTGAAATATCCCCGGAAATATTGATAATAACATGAGACGCCCCGGTAATGGTGGTCTCTAACAGCGGACTTGCCACTGCCAGCTTCACAGCCTCCGTAGCCTTATCATCACCTTTAGCCATACCAATACCGATATGTGCCATTCCTTTATCCTTCATGACAGTCTGTACATCTGCAAAGTCCAGATTAATCAGGGCAGGTACATTAATCAGATCCGTAATTCCCTGTACTGCCTGCTGTAATACCTCATCGGCCTTCTTCAGGGCATCCGGCATGGTAGTCCGTCTGTCCACAATTTCCAACAGCTTGTCATTGGGAATCACAATCAACGTATCCACACTGGCTTTCAGCCTCTCAATACCGCCCATGGCATTGACCATACGGGCTTTTGCTTCGAACTTAAAAGGCTTTGTCACAACTCCGACGGTCAGGATGCCCATTTCCTTTGCAATCCTTGCAACCACCGGCGCTGCTCCTGTTCCGGTTCCGCCGCCCATTCCGCAGGTAACGAATACCATGTCCGCACCTTTAATCTCGGCAGTCAGTTCGTCAATACTCTCTTCTGCGGCCTTTTCTCCAATCTCCGGCTGGGCTCCCGCTCCAAGCCCTTTGGTGAGCTTCTCGCCGATCTGAATCAGAGTAGGTGCCTTACAGAGCGTTAATGCCTGCTTGTCCGTATTGATTCCAATAAACTCAACACCACCGATACTTTCCTCAATCATTCTATTGACTGCATTATTTCCAGCTCCACCCACACCGATTACGATGATTTTTGCACTGGAATCTGCCTCTGTCGTCATTATTTCAAGCAAGGTTCTTCCTCCTTTTGTCCTCTATATGAACTCTTTCTATTTAATCCCACTTTAAACTCTTATACTATATAGTATAATTTTTTCGGGAATTAATCAATAACATTTTTGAAATTTGCGAATTTTTTTGTAACAGTTCAGCCATAGCCGGCACATGAGCATAGCATGCTCGCATGCTTATGCATGGGAACGGCTATGGACGGAGCGCCTCGTAATAAGCAAAGTTAGCTGCATGGCAGCGGGAATGCCCTGTAAGCGCCTTTGCGCATGGCGCGTCTGAACTGTTATTTCGCTTCTTCAAAGGTAATATCTGTGGTATTTTCCGTCCATCCTTCCAGATGCAGTGTTCCCTTCTTGCCCTGAAGTTCCGGCAAAATATAGGAAAGCCGCACCACCTTCTCATTCAGTTTTCGGGCCTGTCCGATCAGAACTGTAATATCGCCGTAATTCAGAACATAGTTTCCTTCTTCTCCATATTTGATATTATCTGGTACCTGCTCATACTTTTTCAGCATCTGTGTCAGGGACAGCAGATTTTTCAGAATATCTTTCCCTTTAATTGGAAGTTTTTCATACAGTACAATCTGCTCCACATCCAGTCCGCTTACTTTCGGCACTCCTTCAATTACCTCCGAGGACATTTCCACCACAAATCCATCTTTGTCAAAATAGGCATTCTGCCCCAGAGTATCAATATAGACCCGTCCCAGCAATGCCTTTTCCTGGACTGTAATTTCCAGGGTGTGGGGAGATTTCAGAGAAATCTCCATATTGTCCACAAAAGGCATTTCCTTTGGTTCCACAAATTTATACTTAAAATACACATACAGACTGTTCCAGCAGTATTCATCATCCAGCATCCATTCCCGGATTGTTTCATCCGGATAATGCTCATTTCCTGTAACCTTTACTTTTTCCACGGTAAATACTTTTGTGACAATCAGCGCTCCGATGGCCAGCAGCAACAAAATGATAAGAAAGGTCAGCCCCGCAGACTGCCAGTTCTTCTTTTTTCTTCTTCCTTTTCCCATATATTACTCCTGTTCCAGATGGATTCCCCTGGAAACACTTAGCACCAGTCCGATTTCTGCCAGCAGAAACACCACCGAGGTTCCTCCATAACTGATAAAGGGCAGGGAAATTCCTGTATTTGGTATGGTGTTGGTCACAACGGCAATATTCAGAATAACCTGTATGGAAATATGGGCGAGGGCTCCCGTTACAAGCAGCGCCCCGTACAAATCCTGAGCATTGCTGGCAATTACCATAAAACGCCAGATAATAATCACAAACAGTAAAATCACGCTGACAGCCCCAAACAGGCCCAGCTCTTCACAGATGATGGAAAAAATCATATCATTCTGGGCCTCCGGCACAAATCCCAGTTTCTGCATACTGCCGCCAAGGCCCTTGCCGAACAGGCCGCCGGAGCCGATGGCGTACAGGCCCTGCAGGGTCTGATATCCCTTCGCATGGCTTTCCGGGTCCAGCCAGATCTGCAGACGTTCCGCACGATAGGATTCCAACATGATAAAGGCGGCGCCGAAAACAAGCACTGCCGCTCCCACAACAAAAAACTGCATATATTTCGGACTGGCCACAAACACCATGGAAATGGCGATTCCCAGTATGATAATAGCTGTACTTAAATTCTCAGTAGCCACAATGGCAACCATGGGCAGCACAATTACCATTACTTTTATCAGAGAAGAAAATTTCCCCATCTGCCGGGGCATCTGGCTGATAATCGTGGCCAGGAACACAATGACTGCCAGTTTTGCCAGCTCGGAAGGCTGAAAACTGACCACCTTCAAATCCAGCCATCGTTTTGCGCCCTGAATGGTATCTCCTATAAAAAGTACCAGCGTACAGAGACCAAAGGCCGCTATGTAAGCAAGAAGCCAGAAATTTTTCCAGACACGATAATCAATTCTCGCCACAATCAGCATGGCAATGACACCTAAAATATCTGCCACAAGCTGTTTTTTCAGATAATATGCACCATCTTTAAATTTTAACTGCCCGTTATAAGCACTTGTGCTGTACAACATGACAAGACCAAAGCATATCAGAAAAAACACAATCAACAACAGCGTATAGTCAAAATAGCGGATATTTTTTTGTCTTTTGTCCGTCTTTCTTTCTCTACCCATATCGGCACTCCTGACTTATTACTCCGCGGGTTAAATATCGGCCTTTAACTGCCGGAACAACTTATTTTCACTGTTACCTCTCCAGGGCCTTTACCAGTTCCCGGAACATATCCCCGCGTTCTTCATAATTCCGAAACATTCCCCAGCTTGCACAGGCCGGAGAAAGCAGCACTGCATCCCCGGTATCTGCATAATCCACACATGTGCTGACTGCTTCCTGCAGACTGTCTGTTAAGATAATATCCTGCTCCGGATAACCCAGACGGACTGCCGTGTCCCTGATTTTCTCCCTGGTAGCTCCCAGCAGCACCAGCTTCTTTACTTTTCCCTCAAATGCATGAATCCACTCATCATATTCAGAATCTTTATCGTAACCTCCTCCAATTAGCAGAACAGGCCATTTCATAGCCCGGACAGCCTGAATGGCGGCATCCGGATTTGTGCCTTTGGAATCGTTGTAAAAACGAACCCCCTTTTTCATCCCCACATACTCTATTCTATGCGCCACTCCTGTAAAAGTAACCAGAACTTCTTTTATTTTTTCCAGAGAAACGCCCACTGCGGCTGCCATGGCCGCGGCCGCCATTACGTTTTCATAATTGTGATTGCCCAGAAGCTGAAGTTCCCCAATGCCGCACAGCGGCGTTCGGATACCGTTCCAGGCCTGAACAATCGTTTCTCCCTCCAGATAATAACCTTCCTCCAGCTTCCTTTTGCTGCTGAAAAATATAACTCTGGCTTTTACCTGTTCTGAAAATTTCCGCAGCCTTTCGTCCTCGTAATTCAGAACGCAGAACTGATCTTCTTTCTGATTTTCAGTAATCCGCTCTTTGATCCGGCAGTAATTTTCCATGGTATAATGTCGGTTCAGATGATCCGGTGTAAGATTTAAAATCGCAGAAACCTGAGGACAGAATTCATGTATGGTCTCTAACTGAAAACTGCTGATCTCCGCCACTGTTACAGATTCCTCCCTGGTATCTGCCGCCAGGCCTGTATAGGGAACCCCGATATTTCCCACCACTTTTACATCCAGACCGGCATGTTTTAAAATTTCTCCCAGCAGAGAAGTGGTTGTGGTTTTTCCATTCGTTCCGGTAATGGCAAGAATCCGGCCCCGCTCAAAAGCACAGGCCAGCTCAATCTCGCCCCAGATTTCCATTCCTTTAGCTCTCATTCGTTCCACAAAAGGCGCATCGGTGGGAATTCCCGGACTTAACACTGCAATGTCATATTCCTCCGGTATGTGCTCCGGCAGTTCTCCCAGCAATATGGCAATTTCCTGCAATACCGGAGATTTTCCCCGGATTTCCTCTTCCTTCTGCTGACTGTTTTCATCATATAATACAACCGGAATGTGGTGTTTCACCAGAAGCTCTGCCGCTGCAATTCCACTGATACCGGTTCCTGCAACCAAAAATTTCTTTCCACTCAGGTTCAATCCTATCCCTCCTAAAGAGCCAGCAGCCCAATCAGACACAACATGGCAGTGATAATGGAAAATACTGCCACTATTCTCGTTTCAGACCATCCGCCCAGTTCAAAATGGTGATGTATGGGGGTCATACGGAAAATACGTTTTCCGCCTGTTTTCTTAAAATAAGTTACCTGTATCATAACCGACAGCAGCTCTGCCCAGTAAATAAATGCCACAATCAGGATAAAAATCGGCATCTGCAGCACATATGCAGTGGAAGCCACAAACCCTCCCAGTGCCAGAGAACCGGTATCCCCCATAAATACGCTGGCAGGATACACATTGAACAGAAGAAAGCCCAGCAGAGCTCCCACAACCGCACAGGTCACAGGTTCTATTCCGCTGCCTGTTCCGATGGCCACCACAGAGAAAAAGGTTGCAATCAGCACTGTCACACTGGAAGCCAGGCCATCCAGTCCGTCGGTAAAATTGGCCCCGTTTACCGTTCCCAGAATGGCCAGGAACATAACAGGAGCTGCCAGCCATCCCAGATCCAGATAAACTCCGTGCTCAAAACCACCGGTAAAGGGAATCAGCATTTTTTCAGCTCCCTGGGTATACCGAATCATATAGTAAATAAACACAATGGTCACCAGAATCTGTCCTGCCATCTTCTGCCAGGGTAAAAGTCCGTCAGAGCGCCGCAGTACCACTTTCAGATAATCGTCCAGAAATCCGATAATTCCAAATCCTACCGTTACAAACAGTATGGGCAGAATCTCTGGATAATCTTTCACATAAATCAGGGAAGTTACCACAATGCCAGCCAGTATCATCAGGCCGCCCATGGTGGGAGTCCCTGCCTTTTTCAGATGGGATTTCAGTTCTTCCCGCTCTGTCTGTCCTACCTTTAATTTTTTCAAAATCGGAATCACTACCGGACCCAGTACAGCCGTAATTGCAAACGCAATCAGCACCGGAACTATTACTCTCTGTTCCATTTTCTCTACACCTCTTTGTTTTACGATGTTTTATTCTCACCGTATCTTTCTTTTTTATCGTATCTCAAAACCTGCCCCTCTGCAGGGGCGTTTCTGCAATCCTGCTTATTATAAAACCTTTCCATGCATTATTCAAGTGCCTGTTCCTTTTTGGCCGGATCCACTTCCTTCTCAATGCCCAGGTAAGGTAAAATATTGGAAAAAATCTCTTTTACCACCGGCGCCGCAATGGTGCCTCCATAGTAAATCCCCTGGGGATTGTTGATGACCACAAGCGCCAGTACCTGGGGATTATCTGCCGGAGCAAATCCCAGAAAGGAAGAAATATATTTATTGGCGCTTCTGGGCAGAGTCTGGGAAGTAGCTGTCTTACCGCCTATGGAAAAACCTTCTATAAAAGCCCGTTTTCCGCTTCCCTCTGCTACCACCTTTTCCAGCACTGTACGCAGTACCTGAGAAGTTTCACTGCTGACAATTCCCTCCTGCACGTCATACTGCAGGGTTTCAATCAGTTCTCCCTGGTCGTCTTTTACTGCTACGCCGAAATGAGGCGTAATCCGTTTTCCTCCATTAATTAAGGAAGAAACTGTTGTGGCAAGCTGAATGGGCGTAACCTGAAAAGACTGTCCGAATGACACCGTTGCAAGTTCCACCGGCCCCACATTATTTTTATTGTGCATAATGGTGGCTGCCTCTCCCGGAAGATCAATTCCTGTCCGGCTTAAAAGTCCGAACTGCTCAAAATATTTGTATATATTATCCACGCCCAGCCGCAGGCCCAGCTCGATGAATACTGGATTGCAGGAATTCATAATTCCCTGTGTAAAATCCTCGGAACCGTGGCCGGTTCTTTTATGACAGTGGATTCTCCTGTCTTCCACCATTTTATATCCCGGACAGAAAAATTGGTCGCTCAGGGATACTACGCCTTCTTCAAAAGCAGATGCGGTGGTAATAATCTTAAATACGGAACCCGGCTCATAAGTATCGTTGATACAGGGATTTCTCCACATCTGATTCAGCAAATCCTGCTTATTCTTTTCCGCCTCCTCCGACATTTCCGGAAGTGTAAAAGGGTCATTCAGATCAAATTCCGGAACATTTACCATGGCCAGAATCTCGCCGTTGTCGGGCTTCATAACGATTACCGAAACCCCGTCTGCCGACTTGGCTTCCATTACTTTTTTTGCAGCCTGCTCACAGTACATCTGAATATTATAGTCCAGGCTTACATGAAGGTTATACCCGTCCACAGGTTCCTGCCTTCGTTCTCCGGCATTTTCCATTTCAATGCCCCGCGCATCCGTCAGAGTCAGAATTTTTCCGCTTTTTCCCTTAAGGTACTCTTCATATTTCACTTCCAGGCCGATAATCCCCTGGTTATCCCCTCCGGTAAATCCCAGAACCTTGCTGGCCAGCGTACCGTAGGGATAATAACGTTTGTAATCTTCATCTACCTTGACCCCTGCCAGTCCATAATTACGGATACGGTCACCCACTTCTTTATCCACATTGGATTTCACCCGCTCAATGGAGCTTACCTTTTCCACCCGCTTGCGAACAGCCGCTTCCTCCAGTTCCAGTTCTTTTGTAAGTACGCGAATCACTTCTTCCGGATCCTTTATCTGACTGTGAATAACGGAAATCGTACAGACCGTCCGATTGGTGGCCAGAACCGTTCCTGTGGCGTCAATAATTTTGCCTCTGGCCGCTTTGATATCCCGTTCCCTTTCATGCAGGTCCTCCGCTTTCTTCCCATAGTATTCCGAGCAGAAAATCATCAGATATACCAGCCTTCCCACCAGAATGGACAAAATCAGCATAACTATGGTAAAAACAACCAGTAATTTCTTACGGTTAAAGGTTTTATTACGGAACATACAGTAACCTCACGTTTATAATTACTATAATCTATTACAGATATCATGAGGTTATGTACCATTTTTATCAGCAACAGCTCTGTCCGCCTGCTGAACTGTTTTTCTTCTATTCTTCCGGCGGCGCTTCTTCACCGCCTTCCGGCATGGCCTCCGGTATTCCTTCTGCCGGATATTCGTCTCCGCCCGGATTCTCAGGCTGGCCTGCTCCTCCTTCCTCTCCGCCCTGTCCCGGCGGTCCCTCGCCCGGTGTGCCTTCGCCTCCGTTTTCTTCCGGATTTCCGCCTTCCGGTGTGTTTTCGCCTCCGTTTTCTTCCGGATTTCCGCCTTCCGGTGTGTTTTCGCCTCCGTTTTCTTCCGGATTTCCGCCTTCCGGTGTGCCTTCGCCTTCGTTTCCTTCCGGATTTCCGCCTTCATTTCCTTCCGGATTTTCTCCCTCTGGCATACCTTCTGTTCCTTCCGGGTTTTCCAGCTCTTCTGTTTCTTCATCCTGGAATATGTTCATATAAGGAAGAAGATCTGTAAAAATTCTCTTTGCCAGTTCTGTGGCAAGGGCGCTGCTCTGTTTTTCCAGTATCACATTCGCTTCATCAATTACCACATAGACCAGTACCTCCGGGTTTTCCACCGGGGCAAAACCAATAAAGGACACTACATATTTCTTATCATCCCTGTTTCCCTTCTGGGCTGTACCGGTTTTCCCTCCCATGGAGTAGCCCGCCACTTTTGCACTTTTTCCGGTGCCTTCCGACACGGTTTTGTACAGATATTCTTTGATGGTGTCGCTGGTCTGTCTGGAAATGGTCTGTTTCAGAACCGTCTTATCAAAAGACTGTACCGTATTTCCATTGTCATCCACAATTTTCTTCACCAGATGAGGCTGGTAATAATAGCCCCCATTAATCAGAGAAGAAAATGCAGATGCAAGCTGTACCATGGTTACATTGAAATTCTGTCCAAATGCATTGGTGGCCAGAGAAGTGTCATTGGTATTATCCACCGTGTAAATCAAAGTATCTGTTCTGGCTTCTCCCGGCAGGTCTATGTTGGTGCGCAGGCCAAAATTGAAAATATTCTGATATTTGTAAAATGCCTCTTTTCCAACCTCAAAGGCCATGGCCATCATGGCATCGTTGCAGGAATTCATCAGTGACTCTTCCATGGTCTGAGGTCCGTGACCGGAACGCTGCACACAGTGAATTTCGTGGCCGCCTATTTTTTCCACACCGTCGCAGTCATACCACTCTCTGGTCTTCCCGGTTTCCAGTGCAGTAGCCACTGTAAAAGGCTTTGTGGTGGAACCGGGCTCATAAGTATAGGTAATACAGTAATTCTGCCAGATTTTATTCAGCTTATCCAGCTGTTCCTGTTCACTGAATCCATTGATTTCTTCTTCTGTGTAGTAAAGGGACAAATCTCTGGGATTGTTCAAATCATATACAAGACTGTCCGACATGGCCAGAATTTCTCCATTCTGGGGATTCATTACAATTACGCCCGTCTGATTACTGCCCGGCCCTTCGTGTTCTTCGTCCCGGTGTTCTTCCTGAAATTCTGCAATCCGCTCCTGTACAATCTTCTGTATATTCAGGTCCATGGTAAGAATCAGGGTTCTGCCATTAATGGGGTCTTTGATGGTTTTCTCAAAATTATTGTCCGAATTGAGAAATCCGTACTGACGTCCGTTAATCCCGTTTAAAACGTCGTTGTAATAATCCTCCAGACCACCGATTCCTTCGTTACCTGAGGTGGTAAATCCCAGAACCTTACTGGCCAGATTACCGTAAGGGTATTCTCTCTGGTACTCTTTCTCAAACCACACGCCCTGTACATTGGGATTTACCTTTTTTCCCTTTTTATCCACTTTGGATTCCAGCTCCTGAAATTCCCGGATTTCTTCGTAGTGGAGTTTTTTCCGCAAAACAAAATAACGACTGTCCGCCTTCTCTGTCAGAGCAGCCATTACCTCTTCTTCTGTTACATCCGGAAAGCACTGGAGCAAAGCCTCCACCGTAGGTTCCACATATTTTTTTATTTTCTTCCTGCTTTCCAGATCATAAGTTTCTTCATTGATCAGCCTGCAGTCCAGAATCACATTGTACACATCCACACTGCTGGCCAGTACGGTCCCTTTGGAATCCAGGATTTCCCCTCGCTGAAAAGGAATGCTCTGGCTCTCATAGCCCTGCTGACTCAGCACCTGCTTCTTATATTCCTCGCCTTTCACCTGTTCAATATAGGTCAGTCTTCCGATCAGTGCAAACAGCATTACCATAACGCATGAAAACATTACCAGCAGCTTCTTTTTCATTTTTCTGGAAAATTTCGTGGGTTCCTTCTTTTTTCCGGGTCTTCTCTTTCTCTCTGCCAATAGTCCTACCTTCTTTGTACGGAATTGAGATTTGCTTCTATTATTCTGCCGGAATATCCTGATATTGATTCATATAATCCGTACTGTCTACCTCAAAATAAATAATCTGGTCTTTGGAGGGGTAAATCATACCCAGTTCTCCAGTGGCCCTGTTACGGATTTCCTCAAGATTCACTGATTTATCAATCCTTTTCTGCTCCGCATCATTATCCATTTTCAGATTCAGCAGCTCGCCTTTTAAGGACGACACATGCCGGATTCTCCCGGTAAGTTCCGCCTGAAGGTGCAGATAAACACCGGAAACTGCCACCATAATCATGGTAGCCGCCGCCAGAAACAGCACATATCCCGGACTCATCTGAAGGGCACGTTCCTGATTTCTCCTGGCCATTGCCCGCAGAGCCCGCTTCCGCTCCCGCTGTTCCCGGTTCAGCTTCTGCTGTTCCACAAATTCCTGATGAGTTTCCTCACTCCGTCTTCCTGGGTTGGGCTGTACTTTTCTTACGGTATTTCCATCTATATAGCTTACAGTTTTTTCCTTGCGTGGTGTATTTCCCTGCTGTCTCACTGTTTTCACTCCAATCTTTTCTGCCTGATATCCCGGCGCTTTTCAAATACTCTGAGTTTTGCACTTTTTGCGCGGGGATTATATTCAATTTCTTCTTCGGATGGTAATACAGGCTTTCTTGTTACTGCCTTTCCCAACGATTCTTTTCCACATACACACACCGGAAAATCATCCGGACAGGTACATGGTTTTTCACTTTTCTTAAAAAAGTTCTTCACAATCCGGTCTTCCAGAGAATGAAAGGTAATAACGCATATTCTTCCTCCGGGACTGAGCATGTCCGTCATGTCTCCCAGGGATTCCTCCAGCACCTCCAGTTCCCGGTTCAGTTCAATCCGAATGGCCTGGAACGTACGCTTTGCCGGATGGCCTCCACTCATTCGTACTTTGGCCGGAATTGCTCCTTTGATAATCTCAGTCAGCTCTCCCGTTGTCTCTATTTCTTTCTTTGCCCTGGCTGCTACAATATGTTTTGCAATATTTTTGGCAAATTTATCTTCTCCATAATCACGGATTACCCGGTATAACTCCATTTCACTGTAAGTATTAACCAGCTCTCCGGCCGTAAACTGCTGTCGTTTGTCCATACGCATATCCAGCGGTGCTTCCTCCACACGGTAAGTAAAGCCGCGTTTCGGATCGTCCAGTTGATAGGAAGATACTCCCAGATCCAGCAGAATTCCATCCACCTGCCCGATTCCGCAGGATTCCAGAACACTCCGCATCTGTCGGTAATTGCTCCGGATAATCTGTACTCTGTCTTCAAATTCCGAGAGTCTTCGGTTGGCCGCTTTTACAGCATCCTCATCCTGGTCGATTCCCACCAGCCTGCCTTTGGGAGACAGACGTTTGCAGACTTCATAAGCATGTCCGCCGCCGCCCAGTGTTCCATCCACATAAATTCCGTCTGGTCTGATATTCAGATATTCAATTGTCTCTTTTAAGAGTACGGATTTGTGTTTGAATTCCATGGACTTCCTTTCCTGTCTGGTGAACACTTCTTTTCTCTCTGCAGACGCCGGGACACTTTCCTGTCTTCCGGACTGTCCGGATTAAAGGGTAAGCCCCAGACCTGCCATATGCTCTGCGATCTCTCCCACATCGTCATATTCATTGTTCTCCTGCCATCTGTCCTTACTCCAGATTTCAATATGATTCAGAACTCCTGCCAGAACAACCTCTTTCTCAATTCCGGCAAATTCCCTTAAAACTGCCGGAAGCAGTACCCGCCCCTGCTTGTCTACTTCGCAGCTTGCTGCGCCTGCAAAGAAAAACCTCGCAAATTTTCGGGCTTCTTTGGAAAACTGTGATACTTCCCTGAACTTTTCCTCGATAAGTTTCCATTCTTCCCCGGAATACACGAATAAACATCCGTCCAGTCCCTTTGTCACTACAAATTCATCTCCAAGCAATTCTCTGAATTTGGATGGAACTATCAGTCTGCCCTTTGTATCAACTGTGTGATTGTATTCACCCATGAACATAGAAATCACCTTCTGACAGTCAGGTCCGGGCGGTTTGTCGTTTCGTGGGATTTTTCCACATTATTATCCACTTATCCACCACTTAGCACCCTTTTCTACCACTTCTCTCCACTTTTATTCCATTCTAGCCCATCACAGGGAAAAAAGCAATAGAAAATTTCCGGGGCTCCGGTGGGCTCTGAATGAAAAATCCCTCTGAATACCTTTAAAATAAAGGGAAAATGAATAAATCACGGACAAAAAAACAGAGAAAGAAAATGAAAATTCATTTTCTTTCTCTGTATGTATTCCTGTTATAACCATCAGTCTTCTGCAATCCGCTGAATTTTTTCCATATCAGAGATCAGCTCTCTGGAATATTCTTCTGCCTCCCTGCAAATCTGTCCTGCCCTGGCATAATCTTCATCAAACAGCGCCTGTATGGCTTCTGAGCCAAATCCATGGAATTTCTGATGCTTTTCTCCAAGAGCTTCCCATATTTCCTGTATGCCTGGAATGTCCGGTGTGATGGAGTAATAGAAGTGTCCAAACCCGCATTTGGAAGAATCCAGCTGCAGGGGCACAATTACCCGTTCTTCCACCATTTTCTTCAGATTGGTAATCCAGTTCCTGTGGGCTGTAATGGCCGTCTGAATATAGTCGGCAAATTCCCGGTTCTTCAAATGGAAAAAAGCATCTTCGGCCATCCTGCCCATCTGTTTCACCGCATCATCCAGTGTACCTTCAATCTCCACCACCGGTTCTTTGGCACTCATCAGCTCTTTCCCTATCTGCTGCATAAAATCTGTGCTGTTTCTCAGCTGATTTTCCATTTCTGCCATGGTACTGCTGATTTCCTCGCTGACTGCCGCCAGAGAAGTGACAGCTTCACTGACCTGGGATACACGCTTCTGATTCCCTTCATTAATCTCCCACACGGTTCCAATCTTCTCCGTCATGGTTCCAAAAGCCTCTATGGTATTGGTGGTACTGCCGGCGCTCTTTCTGGAAGCACCCCGGATACCTTCCACAAATTCTCCCATATCCCCTGTGAGCTTCTGGGTCTGTTCTGCCAGAGCACGGATTTCATCTGCCACCACAGCAAATCCTCTGCCGAATTTTCCGGCCCTTGCCGCCTCAATAGACGCATTCAGAGCCAACAGGTTCGTCTGCATGGAAATGGCTTCTATTCCCGCGATTACTTCGTTCATGTTATTGATCACTTCCAGCAGATCATCCATGTCTTTGCGCATTTCTCTGGATATCTCAATGGCATTGCTGGAAAGATCCCGGATGAAG
The DNA here is from genome assembly GCF_000403845.2 of Eubacterium sp. 14-2. Taxonomy (GTDB): domain Bacteria; phylum Bacillota; class Clostridia; order Lachnospirales; family Lachnospiraceae; genus Petralouisia. The sequence goes on from NZ_KE159567.1 coordinate 2,165,626, forward strand.
GTCAGTTCTGACTGCCCTTCTTCAATTTTCCGGTATACTTCTTCCATATCTTCTGATACCCGGATAATCGTATTGGTCAGTTCTTCCAGAGAATTATGCCCTTCCACTGCCCCCTGTTCGGTACTGGTTCCGAAAATAACTTCGGTAGCTCTGGCCACGTTCCGGGAAATTTCCAGAATCTTATCTGTCTCATGCTGCATGGTCAGATCAAGGGAACTAATCTGCATCACAGCACGGATATTTTTTCTGAGAACATCTGAAAACTGTTCTCTCCCATTTACCAGTCGCCGGTAAATATCACTCAGCTCCGGTTCCGCGGAATAATCGGCATCTCTTAATTCTGCAACTGATTTTACGAGCTTTCGTTTTGTCTTTCCAATTCCCATATTACTGTCCTCATTTTCTTAATTGTCTTACTCTATATTCTTTATCATATTTCGTCATATGTCAATATTTTTTTCACTTTTTCCGGCAATTTTCTGTGGTATCCTGTCCCGGTACAGCAAAAGGGCCGGTACGTCCCCGGCCCTGCTGCCCATTCTCCTGGAATGGCGCCGGCTGCTGCCGGCATTTCCATATTCTGTTGTCCCCCTGATTCAGCTGTAGCTCAACAGCCGAATTTTCTCTTCGTATTGCATGTAGTCTTCAATGAGTGCGTCGAGCCGCACGCTTACCTGATAACATTCCGGCGCCCACTCATCGCCCTGGACCGCTACATCCAATTCCTTTCGTACAATTTCGATCTCTCTCTTCAGCTCCGATAGATGATTCATCTTCTATAGCTCCTCTTTCCCCTTCTTTATTGTATTATTTTTACGGGAAAAAAGCAAACTAAAATCGTCATTTTTTTACAGGACATTTCGACACAAACTGCTTTTATTCGACATTTCTCCTGTTTTTTAACTGGCTGCGGGCAGTACGCCGGGCGTTTGTTCCCCTTTGATCAGCCGGATTACCGCCGCTACCACCTGATGGCACAGCAGTACAATATGGAGACAGTCCTCTTCGACAGAATTCTTCCGTTTCACATAAATTTCGTGGGCTTTCCGGATAAATCTGCAAATGGCCTCCGTACTGTTCAGGCTGCTCACAGAAGCATGAATCCATGCACTGTTCCGTTCTGCTTCTCCGCTTTGAATGTATTCCTTTAACCTTTTCTTCAGATGTTCCTCATAAATACAGTGGTCCCGCAGGGTTCCGGGATAATGGGGATTGTGGGGAAAGGTAAAATAATCTGCAATATAATGAATCACTTCTCCCAGATTCCGGTAAAATACACGCATATTGATCTGATCTTTCCGCTGTCTCTCCACAAGTTCTTCCAGATTATGCTGCACTTTTGGAAAAGTTCCTTCCATTTCATGCTTTACCGTAATAAAAGATGGTTTACAGTCCGGCAGGATACTGCCCAGATAAAATGCTTTTTTATGCTTCATGAGTTCCTGTTCTTCCAGGCTGTCTACAATATATTTTGCCAGTGATATATGAGATTTCTTTCTCATTTCTGTCCTCCATAAGACATATCTGTTCTCTTCCTCCGGCAGGCCTCGTATTTTTCCTGAGCTTAAAACAGGAAGAAGAATTCTGAATTTTTCGCTCCAGATTTATTCTACTTCCTGTTTTTCCATAATACAAGTATTTTTTTCGAAATTTAACAAATTTTTAAACAATTCAGCCATAATCTGCCTGTATTTAAGACACAATTGCACCGTTGCCCACGCAGCACAGGCCAAACGTTCGGAATTTTACTGATTTCCGGCAAAAGAATTTTATGCGCAGTTATCTGCAATGACAGTCAAAGCTCGCACATTCTGTTTCTCCGCAGCTGCAGGCGCCGCTTCCTGCAATGCCGATTTCTCTGGCGCTGCACTGGCAGTTCTCATTAAAATTACAGTTGGTTGCCTGGCATCTGACACTGATGTCTCTGCTGGGAGTGCCTGTAACTGCATTTGTCATGCTGTCTGTTCTCTCCCGGAAACTTTCACAGCAGGTTTCATTTGGTCTGGAGGCATCACGGCCGCCGATGGTGATATCCCCTTTGGAACAGAGGTGTTCTTCGTTGTACATACAGTTTTTTACAGAACATTTTAACTGAGTCATTTTAAATCTCCTTTCTTACTCACAACAATCCTGCGGAACATCCGGCCCTCAGGCTCAGTATCCGCTGTATTAGTATTGGAAAATTTAAAATGATTTATACACCGCCTGCTGTATTAAATTTCATACTGTTATCCCTGGTACCTGTTATTTTTTCTGTTCTTCCGAAATTTCTTCTTTCCGGATTTCTTTTGTGCGGATTTCCCGGCAGATCTGACTGATAAAATCTCCCAGAGGTTTTACCCCCTCATCTCCTGCAAACCGGCTGCGGACAGATACGGTTTTATCTGCTTCTTCCTGCTGTCCCACTACCAGCATATAGGGAACTTTTTCCAGTCTGCTTTCCCGGATTTTGTAACCGATTTTCTCAGAACGGTTGTCTGTGGTGCACAAAATACCATTTGCCTTTAATTCTTTTTCCACTTCTGCCGCGTACGCTTCATATTTGTCGGAAATAGGCAGCACTCTTACCTGTTCCGGACACAGCCAGGTGGGGAATTTGCCGGCATATTTTTCTATCAGCCATGCCAGTGTCCGCTCATAACAGCCCATGGAGGTTCTGTGAATAATATAAGGACGAACCTTTTCCCCGTTCTGATCAATGTAATACATCTCAAACTGCTCTGCCAGCAATGCGTCCCACTGAATGGTAATCATGGTATCTTCCTTGCCATAGACATTTCTGGCGTTGATGTCGATTTTCGGCCCGTAAAATGCAGCCTCTCCTGTCTCTTCTGTATATTCTATGCCCAGTTCATTCATAATATCACGCATATGCTGCTGTGTTTCTTCCCAGACTTCCGGCTCACCAATGTATTTTTCCCTGTTTTCCGGATCCCATTTGGACAGATGATACGTCACATCTTCTTCTACGCCCAGCACAGACAGGCAATGCTTTGCCAGAGCAATACAGTTCTTAAATTCTGTCACCATCTGGTCCGGCCTTACAATCAGATGGCCCTCGGAAATGGTGAACTGACGGACACGGGTAAGTCCGTGCATTTCTCCGGAATCCTCGTTGCGGAACAAAGTGGAAGTCTCTCCGTAGCGCAGAGGCAGATCCCGGTAGGAATGCTGTTCTGCCTTGTATACATAATACTGGAACGGACAGGTCATAGGACGCAGCGCCATTACTTCTTTGTCTTTTTCCTCTTCTCCCAGCACAAACATTCCATCTGTATAGTGATCCCAGTGACCGGAAATCTTATACAGATCAGACTTTGCCATCAGAGGCGTTTTGGTCCGGATATAGCCCCATTCGTTGTCCTCCAGGTCTTCAATCCACCGCTGCATGGTCTGTATGATTTTGGCTCCTTTGGGCATTAACAGAGGCAGTCCCTGCCCAATCACATCTACGGTGGTAAACAATTTCATTTCCCGGCCCAGTTTGTTGTGGTCCCGTTTCTTAATATCCTCCAGGTGTTCCAGATAAGCATTCAGTTCTTCCTTCGCAGCAAAGGCCGTACCGTAAATTCTCTGAAGCTGGGCTTTACCAGAATCTCCCCTCCAGTATGCCATAGAAGAGGAAATCAGCTTAAATGCTTTAATGGGCTTTGTGCTCATCAAATGAGGGCCTGCGCATAAATCGGTAAATCCTTCCCCCTGTTTATAAAAAGAAATCTCCGCGTCTTCCGGCAAATCTTCAATCAGTTCCACCTTATAGGGTTCTTCCCTGTCTTTCATATACTGAATGGCTTCTCCCCGGGGAAGGGTGAATTTTTCCAGCCGGTTTCCGGCTTTGATTATTTTTTTCATTTCTTTTTCCAGATTGTCCAAATCCTCTCTGGAAAAGGGTTCCGCCTCAAAATCATAGTAAAATCCTTCGTCTATGGAAGGCCCGATTGCCAGCTTTGCATTGGGAAATAAATGCTTTACAGCTTCTGCCAGCACATGGGAACAGGTATGGCGGACTGTGCGGATTCCTTCCGGATCCTTCTGTGTCAGAATATTCAGCTCACAGTCTCTGTCAATGACAGTCCGCAAATCAACGGTGGCTCCATCCACCTCCCCGGCGCATGCCATTCTGGCCAGGCCTTCGCTGATATCCAGCGCTATCTCATATACACTTTTTCCTTCGCTGTATTCTTTCACGGAACCATCTTTTAATGTAATCTTCATATTCGGTATTCTCCTCTGTTATCTAATTAAAATGAACCACGTCTTCTTCCTCGTCCGGTTCTTCCCATTCTTCCGGGAAATCATCTTTGTACCCATTCCCGTTATTTCTGTTTTTACTTCCATTGTGACTGCCAATGGTAGTATATTTCATACGCCGGGGTGCAAAGATATAACCTATAACAATTCCTCCCAGCAGGCTGGTGGTAATTGCCAGCACATACTCCTTTCTGGTCATTTCCACAACATCTGTTAAGGTTTCCATCCATTTTTTTATCTTACACATAATTTCTCCTTTCCTGGCAGATGACCTGCGTATCATTGTTTTTTATCTTACAGGAAAGACACTTTCACGCGTTAGCGTAACAAGGTCTTTCCTGTAGAAGACCAAAGAATCCTGCTTTGCAGGATTCTCCGCCTGCGGCGGGTCACTTTAGTGACATATTTCTTTTCCGCCGCAGTGCGATAATTGTCTTTTATTCTATAGGAAATCCAGAGGAATTTCCTATAGAATAAAAAATCCCATGCAATACTGTCGTACTGCATGGGACGTAATATACGCGGTTCCACCCTGCTTGCTCCGTTTCCGGATTTTTGAAAACAAAGCCTCTCATTTTGACGATAACGGAGTCACCGGGCTTTTGGCCTGCTCAAGGGTAGTCTTCGGCTGTTTCCTGCCAAACCGTTTCCAGCTCCCGAACAGCAAATCTGTTCTTCGACGGTTCTCTCTGCCTGTTTTTCTTCCTAATATATATAGAAGAAACCCGGCATTTCGCAGCTTACTCTTCCTGTCAGCGCTTTGTCTGTTTCAGTTCTTTATTACTATAATCCTTTTTCCCTCATCTGTAAAGGGATTTTTATTTATTTCTTCCGCAGCACTTTTTGTACTTTTTGCCACTGCCGCAGGGACAGGGATCATTGGGATAAATTTTGTCTTCTTTTATAATTGTACCGGATTTCTTCTGCTCCAGATACAACCTGTGTCTGGTTTCCTCGTCATAAATCTTCTCCCACTGAGGAAGTTCATAAAGCCAGTCTGCCTTTGCATCCACCATGTTTTTGTAGAGTTTTTCCTTGTCAAAGGCCAGACTCACTCTGGTGTCCTCTTCCATTTCTTCAATTGGATTGGGGGTAATCAGACTGTCATTAATTCCATCCAGAAATCCCGTCATATCCATAATGGACAGTTCATATTTTTCCGCCAGTTCCTTTACTGTTCCCTCCACCGGCTGATCCGGATTTTCCAGCAGCTGCTCATACACACCCTTCTCCAGAAGAAAATATCTCTGCCAGAATCTCTGAAGTTCTCCCTTGTTGGTTTCCTGATTGTATGCAATATCTTTCCACTGTTCTAATAATGCCATATTAAATACCATCCTTTACCACTGTTCTATTCTGTACCTGAACTGTACATACTTATCATAGTATAAACCATTTCCTGCGGTTTTTCAAAGGAATTTTTTATAAACTTGTGAAGCAGAAGAAAAAAATCCCCCGTCCGGCAAAGCCTTACAGGGGATTTTAAAAAGGGGAGGATAAGTATTTAACCTTATCTTTGGTTCAAAGCATTCTGCTTTTACCGCTCAGGGCAAGTGGGGGATTTGTCCTGTTCGGATGATAATAGTATGAACCGTTTCTTTTCTTTTATACAATATTTTAAAAATTTTTGCTATTTTTCTTCCGGTTATGTTAGAATAAGAATGCGCAGGATGGAAATTTTATTTTCATAAACTTCAAAAATATTTTTTATCATACGGATATTTCTCCTGCCATACAAAATAATCATAAAAGGCGGTAATTTATGAACGAAAAAAACATTTCAGGCAACAAATATTTTCTGTATGTCACAGAATTTTTCTCCGGCATGTCCGTGATGGCAGTGGAACTGGGCGCAAGCCGCCTGATGGCTCCTTATTTCAGTTCTTCCCAGATTGTATGGACCGTGATCATCGGCGTCATTATGATTGCCATGGCTCTGGGCAATGTGTGGGGCGGACGTCTGGCAGACAAAACCTCCTCTCCGGACAGGCTGTATGGAAGGCTTCTTCTGGCCTCTGTCTGGATTGCGCTGATTCCTTTTGCAGGAAGGTATCTGATCGGGGGGATTTCTCTGCTTCTTGCAGCATTTGTCACCAGAAATTTTCTGGTATGGGCAGCTCTTTCTGCCTGTCTTGCTGTGTTTGCCTTTCCCTGCGTACTCCTTGGAACTGTTACCCCTTCTCTGGTAAAATATTCGGTAAACAGCCTTGACAACAACGGAAAAACCGTGGGTGAGCTTGGGGCCTTAAACACCATCGGAAGCATTATCGGTACATTCCTGCCTACTTTTGTGACAATTCCCTCGGTGGGAACTGCCGTCACCTTTTTGATTTTTTCCGGTGTCCTGGCCCTTATCAGTATTGTCTATTTTGTTTCCATGCGGAAAAAAATGGTAACATGCATTTTAACAGCTGTACTGATTCTCACACTGGGCCTCACTTCTTCCAGTTACAGTTTTGCATTCTGGGAACAGGATATTACCCTGGAAGACGAATCCATCTACAATTATCTGCAGGTAAAAGAATCGGATTCTTCTGTGATTCTTTCCACCAATGTGCTGTTTGGCGTTCAGTCTGTCCTGATGAAGGATTCCAGGCTCACCGGCATGTATTACGATTACGCTCTGGCTGCTCCTCTGATGGCGGGCATTTCTGCTGAGAACCCCGGCAGTATCCTCATTCTGGGACTTGGCACCGGAACTTTTGCAAAATACTGCAGTGAATATTTTCCAGGCTGTTCCATTGAAGGTGTGGAAATCGACAGAAAAATTGCTGACCTGGCTTCGGAATATTTTGAACTGCCGGACTCTGTTCAGGTGTCTGTCTACGATGGACGCTCTTACCTTGCTGCTTCCGATAAAACCTATGATGTGATTATGGTGGACGCCTATCAGGATATCACCATTCCTTTTCAGATGTCTTCCGTGGAATTTTTTACAGAAGTCCGGGAACATCTGGCTCCCCACGGGGTAATGGTGGTAAATATGAATATGAAATCCCGTTCCGAACATTCCATCAACGATTATCTCTGTGATACCATGGGTTCCGTATTTGAACATGTCTATACTGCTCCCGTAAGCGGAGGTACCAACTGTGAAGTTTTTGCATTCCAGTCTCCTGACGTACTGAAAACTTTTGAAACAGAAAGAAAAGCTCTGACAGATGCAGCCCTTTCTGATATGATGGAAACGGTTTGGGGCCAGATGGCGCCCCGGCAATCCGGCAATTTAATTCTGACGGATGACAGGGCGCCTGTAGAACTCCTTGGTATGCAGGTGCTGGATGAAATTATTGCCGATGAGCTGGATTATTACCGGGAGCTGTATCTGGGGGAAATTTTTTCAAGTGCTCCATTTTCCGGTGCATAAAACCACGCTTTTCAAAGCAGTTTATTTCTGTCTGAACTGTTTTACCAGCCAGTTCCCCCAGGGAGTCAGTTCTTTGTTTTTCCATCCGGAGGTATTGCTGCAGTCAGACTTAATCAGTGCGGAGCTCTCCCCTTTGTTGGAAAGATTCCATCCCACATAACTGATTTTATTCCTGTTCAGGAACTTCATCCATCGGCTGCCTTCTGATTTGTTCAGCGCCCCATTTCCGGAAGCATCGGAAATACCGAATTCCGATACAAACAGGGGCAGCCCCTGATCCAGCGCCGCCTGAGCTTTCTGCCGCAGATATTCCCCGTGGGTTCCCGCATAAAAATGCAGGGTATACATAAGATTTTTTCCTCTGACAGGGTTCTGAGCTGCCAGCTCCACGTCCTGAGACCAGTTCGGAGTTCCAATCAGAATCACTGCATCTTTATCTCTGGAGCGGATGGCCTTTACCACTTTCCCGGCATAAGTTCTGATATCTGACCAGGAAGTCCCTCCATTGGGTTCATTGCAGATTTCATAAATCACATTGGTATAATTCTTATACTTTGAAGCCATTTTCTTAAAAAAGGCCACTGCTTCTTTTTCATAAGTTCCGGGATTGCCGTCACTCAGAATATGCCAGTCAATAATCACATACAGTCCGGCTTTTGCGGCACATTTCACGCCCTGGTCAATCCGTTTCTCCAGCATCTTTCTGTTGGCTTTGCCGCCGGTGCAGTATCCGTTGTATTCACTGGTATACATGGCCAGACGTACCGTATTGATCTTCCAGTTCTTCTTCATCCAGGAAAAAGCCTTCTGATTCACATACTGGGGATACCAGGACAGACCGTGAGTGCTGACTCCCCTGAGCTGAACCGTTTTCCCCTTATCATTTACCAGCTGTGTTCCCTTTACCTTCAAAGCCGGAAGTTTTGCCCCATACACCGGCATACAGTCTGATGCTGTAATGCAGAGAACTGCCAGCAGACAGATAAAAAATTTTCGTATTCTGATTTTCTTCATAATTTCCTCCCCTCTGTGGGTTTTGCACAAACAGGCAGACGGTGAAAGAATCTGCAGATTCTTCCACCCTTTTGTTCCTCTCCTGCCGGCATGGCAGATCAGATAATCAGCATGGCGTCTCCAAAACTGAAAAATCTGTATTTTTCCTGCACTGCCGTTTCATAGGCTTTCATAACCTGTTCTCTTCCTGCAAGGGCTGATACCAGCATCACCAGCGTGGATTCCGGCAGATGAAAATTGGTAATCAGTCCGTCCAGCACCTGAAACTGATACCCTGGATAGATAAAAATGTCTGTCCAGCCGCTGCCTGCCTGTACTGCCACTCCCTCTGAAGGGGTTCCGCCCTCCTGCTGCTTTTTTGCCTGCAGAGATTTTACCGCAGATTCAATGGTACGGCAGCTCGTAGTTCCCACGCAGATAATTCTGCCGCCTCTGCTTTTCGTTTCATTGATGATTCCGGCCGCTGTCTCATCAATCTGATAAAATTCCGAATGCATATGATGATCCTGCACCTGTTTTGCTTTCACCGGACGGAACGTACCAAGGCCCACATGGAGCGTTACTTCCGCAATGGAAATTCCTTTCCGGCGGATTTCTTCCAGAAGTTCCGGTGTAAAATGCAGTCCGGCGGTAGGTGCGGCTGCCGATCCTTCTTCTCTGGCATAGACGGTCTGATAGCGGTTCTTATCCTGGAGGGGATGGGTAATGTAGGGAGGCAGAGGCATCTGACCCAGCCGGTCCAGAATCTCCTCAAAAATCCCGTCATACGTGAACTGAATCAGCCGGTTGCCTTCTTCCGCAATCTCTAACACTTCTCCCGTCAGAAGGCCGCCGCCGAACATAATTCTGGTTCCGGGTTTTGCCTTTTTCCCTGGCTTTACCAGAGTTTCCCAGATATCATTTTCTCTTCTTTTCAGCAGCAGAATCTCTATTCTGGCCTGTGTTCCCTCCCGTTCTCCATAAAGCCTTGCCGGAATTACCCTGGTATTGTTGAGCACCAGACAATCTCCTGGATTCAGATAATCCACAATATGGCGAAACCCTTTGTGCTCCACTTCTCCCGTCTCTTTGTGAAGTACCAGGAGACGGGACCCGGAACGGTCCTCCAGCGGATCCTGGGCGATCAGTTCCTCTGGCAGCTCATAATAAAAATCTTTCACATCCATACGATTTATTTCCTCAGTTCAATGCCCAGTGCTTCCAGCTCTTTCAAAATCTTTTCCATCGCCGGCGCATAGTCTGCTTCTTCCAGTGTTTTGTCTTTTGCCCGGAAGGTCAGAGAATATGCCACAGATTTGCAGCCTGATTTAATCTGAGCTCCTTCATAGATGTCAAACAGTTCATAGCTTTCCAGATATTTTCCTCCTTTGGCGTCAAATATCTTCTCCACTTCTCCCACCAGAATATTTTTCTTCATAACCATGCTGATATCGCGGGTTACTGCCGGGAATCTGGCAATCCCTTCATATTTTCGGTCAAAGTTGGCCAGTTTTACAATTTCCGGCATGTCGATCACGGCCACATATACCCGGTCTTTGATGGAATAATTGTCTGCCACCTGGGGATGAAGTTCTCCCAGATATCCCAGAACCTTTCCCTGGTACAAAATATTGGCCTGTCTGCCCGGATGAAGAAATGGTTTTTGAGAATCAGGGTCATAGATTTCTTTTCCGGTAAGCCCTGCTTTGGCAAAAAATTCTTCCACCACGCCTTTCATGGTATAAAAATCCCCTTCTCCATACATGCCAAGGGTAAACTGCATTCGTTCTTCCGGCAGTTCTGTGAGAGGCACCTGTCCGGGAAGATAAATATTTCCCAGCTCATACAGACGTACATTTTTATTCCGCCGGTTGTAGTTGGTGGACAGGGAAGTGAGCATTCCGTTCAGGGAAATGGTACGCATAATGCTGAAATCCTCTCCCAGCGGGTTGGAAATCACCACTGTTGTACGCAGACTGCTGTCTTTTGGAATCAGCAGCCTGTCAAATACTTTCGGACTCTCGAAGGAATACGACATCCCCTGGCTGAACCCGCAGTATTCAGCCACATTTTTGGCCACTTCCTCCACTCTGAGCTTGAAGGAGAGTTTTCCTGTGGTGGCTTCTCCGTTGGGCAGTGTGGTGGGGATATTGTCATATCCGTAAAATCTTGCCACTTCTTCCGCCATATCTGCCAGACATTCCAGATCCTGCCGCCAGGAGGGTACCAGAACCTCGTCTTTTTCCTCATCATAGTCCAGATCGATTTTCTTAAAGTAGCCAATCATGGTTTCTTTTGAAATCTGCGTTCCCAGCAGCCGGTTGACTTTTTGAGCATCAAAAGGAATTCTTCTGCCTTCTTTTACTTTTCCGTATACGTCAACCACACCGCCCACTACTTCTCCGGCTCCCAGCTCTTCGATTAACTGGCAGGCCCGGTTGATGGCATCCAGTGCATTGTTGGGATCCAGACCTTTTTCAAATTTTCCGGAAGCATCTGTACGCAGGCCGATTTTTTTGCTGGAAAGACGGATGTTTGTACCGTCAAAGCAGGCTGCCTCAAACAGCATGGTCTGTACGCTGTCGGTAATCATGGAATTTTCTCCGCCCATAATTCCGGCAATTCCCACGGCTTTTTCTCCGTCGCAGATCATCAGTACGGATTCATCCATGGTGCGTTCCTGTCCGTCCAGAGTCACAAATTTCTCTCCTTCTGATGCCCTTCTTACCACAATTTCTTTTCCGGCAATGGTATCAAGGTCATAGGCGTGCATGGGCTGGCCATATTCCTCCATCACATAATTGGTAATATCCACAATGTTATTGATGGGCCGGATCCCCTGGGAAGCCAGACGCCGCTGCATCCACTCCGGCGATGGAGCGATTTTGATATTTTTTACCACCCGTGCGCAGTATCTGGGACAGAGTTCCGTATCTTCCACCGTAACTTTGATATAATCTGCTGCATTTTCACTGTTTCCTGTCTCCGGCACCACCGGGGGCTGAAATTTTCTGTCAAATGTGGCTGCCGCTTCTCTTGCAAGGCCCAGAACTCCGAAACAGTCCACCCGGTTGGACGTGATTTCATATTCAAACACCACATCGTCCAGTCCCAGTGCACGAACAGCGCTTTCTCCCACCGGTGCATCTTCACCGAAAATGTAAATGCCTTCTTCCGGTGCTTCCGGATACATTTCCCGGCTGGAGCCCAGTTCTTCAATGGAGCACATCATCCCCTCTGACGCAACGCCTCTTAATTTTCCCTTTTTGATTTTGATGCCGCCGGGCGTTTTCTTTCCGTCATGGCCTCCTGCCACACGCCCTCCGTCCAGTACCACAGGCACCTTCTGTCCTTCTTTTACATTGGGGGCTCCGGTAACAATCTGTATGTCTTCCCCGGCACCCACATCCACCTGGCAGATTACCAGTTTATCTGCATCCGGGTGCTTTTCTATTTTCTTAATCTGTCCAATGATGATTTTTTCCAGATCCTGGTCCAGTTTCTCATAACCTTCCACTTTGGAACCGGAAAGGGTCATTGCGTCCATGTATTCCTGAGGGGTCACATCCAGTTCCGGAACATATGCCTTAATCCATGATAATGATGTATTCATAATAATTGATTCCTTTCTCTGATTTTCAATAATTTATCCTGACAGGTTCAGAACTGTCTCAAAAAGCGGTCGTCATTTTCATACAGCAGACGCATATCGTCAATTTCATATTTCAGCAGTGCGATTCGCTCCAGTCCCATTCCAAATGCAAATCCGGAATATTCTTCTGAATCAATGCCGCTCATTTCCAATACTCTCGGATGTACCATTCCACAGCCTAAAATCTCGATCCAGCCGGAGCCTTTGCAGAACCGGCAGCCTTTTCCACCGCATTTAAAGCAGGTAACATCCACTTCTGCACTGGGTTCTGTAAAGGGGAAATGATGGGGACGGAATTTTACTTTTGTCTCTTCTCCAAACAGCTGTTTTGCAAATTCTGCCAGTGTTCCTTTCAGATCTGCAAAGGTAATGTGCTTATCAATCACAAGCCCTTCTATCTGGTGGAAAGAGGGAGAATGAGTGGCGTCCACTTCGTCGGAACGGAACACCCGGCCCGGTGCAATCATGCGGATGGGCAGCTTCCCTTTTTCCATTTCCCGTACCTGAACCGGAGAAGTCTGGGTACGGAGCAGAATCCTGTCGTTGATATAAAAGGTATCCTGCTCGTCTTTGGCCGGATGGTTGGCCGGAATATTCAGAGCCTCAAAATTATAATAATCATATTCCACTTCCGGGCCTTCCACCACTTCATATCCCATACCAATAAAAATGCGTTCCACCTCTTCCAGGGCAATGGTATTGGGGTGACGGTGTCCCACAGGATTTTTTCTGGCCGGAAGGGTTACGTCAATTACTTCCTGTTTTAACCGCAGATCCCGTTCTGCCGCTTCCAGCCTGGCTTTTGTCTCTTCAATGAGTTTTTCAATACTTTCTCTTGTCTCATTCACAAGCTGTCCCACTATCGGGCGTTCTTCGGGAAGCACGTCTTTCATTCCTTTTAAAACAGCCGTCAGCTCTCCCTTTTTTCCCAGAAACGCAACTCTTACATCATTTAATTTTGCCAGTCCGTCAGAATTCTGAATCTCCCGGACTGCTTCTGTCTTAATCTGTTCCAGCTTTTCTTTCATAATCATTCTCCTTTTTATAAAGTGGGCAGGCCCACATTAGTATAAAAAAACCCCCTGTGCAGAGAACTGCACAGGGGCGAAATATTCCGCGGTACCACCCTGATTTTCCGGTTTCCTTCTGCTGCATTCTTCCGAATACAGGGATACCGGACACTCTTTCTGCGTAACGTGCAGGCTACGTCATATCCTACTCCTGAAACCTGTTTCAGATATGCAGCTCCGGTGGGAAATTCGATTCCTGTCTTCTCTTAAAAGGATTTGCAGCCGGTGATCCTCTCTCTCTGTAAGCAGTACAGTTCTCTACTTAACACCTTCATTGCTTTTGCATGGAACTCATTTTAACATGGGTTCTGAAAAACTTCAAGTGTTTTTTCTGATTTCCCCAAATGCTGATAACCTTCAGGAGAACTCCCGTTCCCACTCCGGATAAATCCATGGTCCCGTTACTTCACGGTAACTGTTTTGCTCCATGTACTGTACTGGGTTTTATATTTGTATCTGGAACATTCTGTCCTTATGCGGAATCTCAGATTTTTATCTGAAGTTTTCAGCCCTGTGATACTGCACACCAGCTTTCCGCTCTTTGTTTTTACTTTTTTCAGATACTTCCATTTCTTCGTTCTGGCATTATATTTGTACAGTTTTTTTGATTTTACCCGATAAGCCAGTTTGTACTTTCTGCTGCTTTTGTTATACTGGCTGATCTGATAAGTATTTGCATTCTTCACCGGTTTAAACGACAGCTCCACACTTTTGGCAGAAAGGCGTTTGAGGGACAGTTTCGTGGGCGACTTTGGTTTGACAATCACTTTGGATTCTTTGGAGTAATTGCCATAATATGTCCTGCCTCCGCTTTTTTTGTATGCTCTGACTTTATAACGATATGCCTTTCCCGCAGTTTTCTTTCTGTCCGTATAGGAAGGACCCGTTGTTGTGTTAATCCTCACAAACCTGCCTTTGGAAGGATTATAGCGGAACACCTCATATCCCTGGGCACCCGGTACGCTTTTCCATTTCAGTTTTACCCGGCTGGTGGTATCGGAGGAAACACTTACCCCTTCCACTGTCTGCAGCGTAACTGTCTGGGAACTCATTCCCGGCTGGAGATCAGGCTGCTCCTGACTCCGTCCCTGTACTGTCACATTACATCCCGCATCCGCAGATGTAACTTTTGCTGCTCCGGAAGCAGAGGTCACCACCAGAGTATAAGTTCCGGCGTCTCTGGCAGAAGCAGAGGAAACGGTCAGTGTCCTGCCTGTTTTTCCATTCAGCGGCACATCGTCTTTATACCACTGATAAGTGTGAATTCCTTCCTTCTCCGTAATCTGAGGTGCAAGTTCAAATCCCTGACCTTCCGCCACTGTAATCTTTCTGGAAGAAAACTGAAGTTCCGCCGGAACAGGCCGGGGCTGTACCGGTGTTTCCCCCCGCTGTGCCTCTCTGGCTTTTACGCTTTCCGCCGCAAAAGCTGCGTCTATCACGTCTCCGGATTCCAGAGAATCATAATTAATCTCCACGGTCATGGATTTGTTATCTGTAATTTCCTGCCAGATACTGCCCACCACAAGCTGGTCTATTACATATCCGTCCGCCGCCTGAATGGTAAATGTACGGCTCTCCCCCTGCTGCAGCGTAACAATTCCTTCTTCTGCCCCTGTGATGCTGCCTCCTGCAGTATTGCTTACAAGCACTGATTTGGCAGGAGTTTTGCCATCGTCTTTATCTTCCACGGCCATAATGGCAAAAGGACTGAAAGATTTACATGTGATTACCAGACCATAACGTGTAACCGTACAGGGTACTTCTTCCACCCCGACAATTTTTCCTGCTTTGTTCCTGATAAAATGGCAGGCTTTAAACGTTACTCCTTCATCAGAAGGCCCGTATCCCGCCGGAAATCCAACGCTAACCCGAACAGAATCTCCAAGCTGTACCACATTCTTTTTACAGGTGAGAAAATTAATATTATATGTCTCGCTTTTCAGTACCTGTTCCCCCGGAAATGTACTTCCCACCAGCTCGTTCATAGCGTCTGCCTGTGCCTGGGTGGTTGTGGTAGCCACCAGGGTGAGTCCGGTTACCATCTCAGGTGTAAGGCCTGATCCATCCTCTGTCTCCCAGCTCTCCCAGTTTTTGCAGGAAAGATCTGACTGTTCCAGAAGAGACGGCCTTCCCCATACATTATAAAAATACCCTTTGGTACGATATGCACAGATACAGCTTCTGTAAGCAGCTGAATAACTGAACGCATTCGGCACTTTTCCACTGTCTGTCCCCACCAGTCCGGTAAGGCCAAAACGATAGGTAATACTGTTGTCCAGCCACATTTTACTGGGTGTAAAATCCATCTCTACCGTCCTGTCTCCGTCCCAGGTAAAATTCTCAACTTTACAATACTGCATGGCAGTGGTATCTGACTCTCTGACAGACAGGGTAATACCTGCTTCAGCAGCATCGTCTGCAAGTTTTAACGTATCGTCATATGTAATCTTCAGATGATGGGTTTTTTCAATTTCCAGATTCCCGGTCATGGCCGGTTCTGCTTTCTGCACATAAGGAGGCGGCGTATAGGTTCCATTGGGATTGAAAAGTTTTTCAGAACTCGCCTCAAATAACAGGGGATCTCCATGAAAGGTAAGATTCTCCAGACTGCCCCCGTTATTTCCGTCATAATTTCCCGGATTTTCACGGGTCACGGCAAATTCCACAAACTGAGCATTCGGCACATACATGGTCAGCTCTGTTTCCGTATCGTTCATGCTGGGATATACATCCGGAAGACAGTAAGCCCACTCTCCATACTCCCACCGTTTCGACTCCTCATAATATTTCGTCTCTTTCATCAGGATATAATTGCCCGTTTCAATGGCTTTGGAGGCCCCCATTCCCTGATAGCTCACCTTAAATATTCCTGTGGGAAGACCAGACTGCATTCCTTCACTGTAACTGACCGTTAAACCGTTGCTGTTTACAACTTCCTCAAACAAAGGCCCCTGTCCTTCCAGCACAGGGTATGTAAATTCAAACTCTGCCTCTGACATAACTCCGTTGGGTATATGGCGCCTGCCCATAACATCTGCCCCTGCGAGAAGATACATGGTTCTTTCTCCCCCGTCCAAGCCATTCCCGTTCTCATTGGGCACAGGAACAACAGGATCATCCATGGTTGCGTCCACACCGTACCACTGACCGTCCACCTGTACATAATTCCACATATGCAGTTCTCCCTGGTCTCTGGTGAGCTGATACATGCCCTGAACCAGCACGCAGGGAATTCCCAGCCTGTCCAGCACGGATTTCATGGCTCTGGCATAACCTTCACAGAGGCTTTCTCCTTTGACCAGAGCTCCGTAGGCAGTCCTGATATGTCCCGCATTTTCCTTTTTGCAGCTGTCTTCTAACCGGTAAGAGGTGTGCTGTATAATTTCGTCATGCACATACTTTACCTGCTGCTCTGTCAGATTCTCCCCCTCTTTTACAGAAAGACTCCTGGCCCCCTGTGCAATCTCCTCTGCTCTGGCCTCATATGCCGCAATGGCTTCTTCCACCTGCTGACTGTTTTCAAATCCCTTTACATAATAGTCGCTGCTTCTGCCGGATCCCAGCCAGGCATGATAATTTCCCCCTCCGTCCCTGGTCACACGCAGGGAAAGATACGAAAAATCCACATAAAAAATATCAGGATAATCTGCATAAAAGGCGTCTCTGGCTGCTCCCATGGCAGACAGCAGCCCGTTGTTTCCACTGGCATAGCTTTCCAGCTGTTCCCCTGTCACACACTGGTTGGCTGCCAGGTCATAATCTCCGGTTCCGGTTTTGAAAATGCCCTGTTCATACATCTGATACATGGCATCATAAAGCCTTTTCCCTTCTTCCGTAAGCTGGTTATAATAGTACCGCTCCTGTGGGGCACCGTGCACTTCCCGCATTTCTCTGCCGAAGGTCTTCGCCGCCAGAGGCAGCGCCAACATGAAAAACAGCAGCATAAAAAATGTTTTCCTGCGTTTCATCAACTTCCTCCCTCTTATTCTGGAAAAATATAGTTCTGATTCCAAGAATAACATGGGAAAATTCAGAAAGTCAAGTCCTGGAAAAAACTATTACCGGAAGTTATGTAACTTCCGGTAATGGCTTTTATGAATTGTCTGAAATTTTTCTGAGCAATGCAATCTCCCTTCCATATCCTTCCAGATCATTGGGCGTCTCCAGAAAAAAAGGAAGGCTGCACAGAGCGGGATGAGTGACAATGGCCCGAAAGGTTTCCAGACCAATTTTTCCCTCTCCGATTTTCGCATGACGGTCCTTATGGCTTTCCAGACCATACATGCTGTCGTTCAGATGCATGGCTTTCAGACGCTCCAGACCGATTACCCTCTGAAATTCTTTTATTACCTCTTCCAGATGATTTACAATATCATAACCGCTGTCAAACACATGGCAGGTATCCAGACAGACGCCCAGGCGGCTGCTGTCTTCCACACGGTCGATAACCGCCCGCAGTTCTTCAAAATTCCGTCCCATTTCCGTGCCTTTTCCCGCCATGGTTTCCAGTAAAATCCAGGCATGGTATTCCTTTTCATTTATCCGGTTCAGCATATCAGCAATCAGTTCCACGCCCCGTTCTGCTCCCTGCTTCACATGACTTCCCGGATGAAAATTATACATGGCCTCCGGAAAATACTCCAGCCGGCTCAGATCATCACACATAATATCGTATGCAAACTGACGCAGCCCTTCGTCTTTTGCACAGGCATTTAAAGTATAGGGAGCATGGGCCAGAATCTGTGCAATTCCATGTTCCTTTGCAAATTCCAGATAAGCGGCAATATCCTCCGGATTCCGTTCCCTGGCTTTTCCGCCTCTGGGATTTCTGGTAAAAAACTGAAAGGTGTTGGCTCCAATTTTCACCGCCTCTTTTCCCATGGCCAGAAAGCCTCTGGAAGAAGACAGATGACATCCAATTCTTAACATACCGACTCCTTTACAGTTCTTTTTTCATAACCGCGCCTTTTGCCCCTGAGGTAACCATCTGTGCATACCTTGCCAGATAGCCTTCCGTAACTTTTGGAGTCCTGGGCTTCCACTCTGCTCTTCGTTCTGCAAGGATTTCCTCCGGTACATCCAGCTCCAGTTTCATTTCCGGGATATTGATTTTGATGATATCTCCTTCTTCCACCAACGCAATGGTTCCGCCTACTGCCGCTTCCGGTGAAACATGGCCGATAGAAGCGCCCCGGCTGGCTCCGGAAAAACGTCCATCTGTAATCAGCGCAACGGTGGAACCCAGTCCCATGCCTGCAATGGCAGAAGTGGGATTCAGCATTTCACGCATACCCGGTCCGCCTTTCGGCCCTTCATAACGGATTACCACCACATCTCCGGCCGCAATTTTCCCGCCTTTGATGGCTGCAATAGCGTCTTCTTCACAGTCAAATACACGGGCAGGTCCCTCGTGTACCATCATTTCCGGTGCAACTGCAGAGCGTTTCACCACGCTTCCCTCCGGCGCCAGGTTCCCCTTTAATACAGCAAGGCCTCCTGTTTTACTGTAAGGATTGTCAAGGGGCCGGATTACTTCCGGATTCCGGTTGACACAGCCTCTGATATTTTCTCCCATGGTCCGTCCGGTAACCGTCATACAGTCTGTGTTCAGCAGATTAAGCTCCGCCAGCTGGTTCATCACCGCATAAACGCCCCCGGCTTCATTCAGATCCTCCATATAAGTGGGGCCTGCCGGAGCCAGATGGCAGAGATTCGGCGTCTTTTCACTGATTTCATTTGCAAATCCGATATCAAAATCAAAACCAATCTCATGGGCGATGGCCGGAAGGTGCAGCATACTGTTAGTAGAACAGCCCAGAGCCATATCCACAGTCAGGGCATTCAACACAGCCTCTTTTGTCATAATATCCCTGGGGCAGATATTTTTTCTGTACATTTCCATCACTGCCATACCTGCATGTTTGGCAAGCCGAAGCCGGTCGGAATACACTGCCGGAATGGTTCCATTTCCAGGAAGGCCCATGCCCAGGGCTTCTGTCAGGCAGTTCATGGAATTGGCCGTATACATGCCGGAACAGGATCCGCAGGTAGGACATGCCTTTTCCTCAAATTCACAGACATCCTCTTCTGTCATGGTGCCTGCTGCATAAGAGCCCACTGCCTCAAACATGGAAGAAAGGCTGGTCTTTTTTCCCTTTACATGGCCTGCCAGCATGGGACCGCCGGACACAAATACAGTGGGTACATTGATTCTCGCTGCTGCCATCAGAAGTCCCGGCACATTTTTGTCACAGTTAGGCACCATCACCAGCGCATCAAACTGGTGGGCCAGGGCCATACATTCCGTGGAATCTGCAATCAGATCACGGGTTACCAGAGAATATTTCATTCCCGTGTGTCCCATGGCAATTCCGTCGCAGACTGCAATGGCCGGAAATACCACCGGAACTCCGCCGGCTTCCGCTACTCCCAGCTTTACCGCATTCACAATTTTGTCCAGATTCATATGTCCCGGAACAATCTCGTTATAGGAGCTTACAATTCCAACCAGCGGTTTGTCCATTTCTTCTCTGGTAAATCCCAGCGCATTAAACAGGGAACGATGGGGCGCCTGCTGCATCCCTTTTTTCACATTGTCACTTCTCATTTTCTCTACCTCTTTCTCTCTGTTTTCTTTCTCTTACAGAAAATATCCTCCTGCTGCAAAATACTAAAATATATGACATTCCGGTAAGATCATTATGCTTATTATACCTTCATAGTTGTCTGCTGTCAATGCAGTTGTATAACATTTCTTTCGTTTCATTGACTTTCCCTGTAATACATGCTAAAATATGGAATGATTTTGGATTACAAATTCAGGGAGAGAGTTAGTATGAGCAAACAGAACATAAATCATAACTTAATTGAACACATCCTGAATCTGCTGAGCATCCCGGAAAATCACGACATAGATATGGAAGATTTAATGGAAAAGTGCCGACAGACAGAATTTCCTGCTTTACTGGATTCCCAGAGCGCACGAACTGCTTTTGAAATAATAAACTTTATGGATGAAATGCCTGGGGGATTTTTGATTTATCATGCAGAAGGCAGAGAAGAAATCATCTATGCCAACAAGGCGCTGCTGCGGATTTTCCAGTGCCAGACACTGAAAGAATTCAAACAGCTGACCGATAATTCTTTCCGGGGTATCGTACATCCTGAAGACCTGGACATGGTAGAACAGAGTATCCGGGAACAGATTGCTGACAGCCAGTATGACCTGGACTATGTGGAATACCGGATTACCCGCAAAGACGGAAGTATCCGCTGGATTGAAGATTACGGTCATTACATACATATTGATTCCATAGGAGGAATTTTCTACGTCTTTCTGGGAGACGCCACAGAAAAAAGACAGCGGCAGATTACGGAACGGACAATTTTACTGAATGAAACCAATCAGAGGGAACAGAAACTTCAGACCCTGATAGAAGAATATGACAAAGAACGGAGACTGATTAATCAGGAACATCTGCGCCGTCTGGAAGTGATTGAAGGACTCAGCGTTAATTATGAATCTATTCTCTATGCTGACCTGGATACCAACCGCATCCTGCCCTATCGTCTGAGCGATCGGACAGAGCGGCAGTTTGAGAAAAAGTTTCAGGTAAAAGATTTCGACTGGTATACCGCAGATTACATCAATACCTGGGTCTATCCGGAAGACAGGGACAATGTTATCAAAGTAACCGCACCGGAATATATTCGTAAAAAACTGGTGAATAACAAGACTTATTATGTAAATTACCGTATTCTTCGGGAGGAAGAAATACAATATCTGCAGCTTCGCATTGTAAATGTCAGCAGCAGAGACCACATTTCCCAGATTGTAATGGGCTACCGGAGAATTGATGAAGAAATCCGGCGGGAAATTGAACAGAAAAAAATGTTCGAACATGCACTGGAAAATGCCAATCTTGCAATTACTGCCAAAAATACATTCCTCTCCAACATGTCCCATGACATGCGGACACCTCTGAATGCAATTTTCGGCTTTACTACCCTTGCCCGCAAACATATTGACAGCCGGGAAGCTACTGAAAATTATCTGAATAAAATTGAACATTCCAGCAAACAGCTTCTGAGCCTGATTGAAAAGGTACTGGAAATCTCATGGTTTGAGTCCAACGATACCCGTGTTTCAGAATCTGAATGCAATCTGTGCGATCTTGTACAGGATACCCATGAGCATCAGCTGTCTCTGGCGGCAGATAAAAACATCACATTCAATCTGTACACCACAGATGTAAAACATTCCGATATTTACAGCGACCAGGAAAAACTGAAACAGATACTCATGCATCTGACCAACAACGCCATTACCTACACGGAAGACGGCGGCAAAGTGGATCTGATTGTAACAGAACTGGAAAAATTTCCAAATGGTTACGCAGTCTATCAGTTTACGGTTCGGGACAACGGCATTGGCATTCATAAGGATTTCCTGAAACATATTTTTGAACCCTTTGAGCGTGAAAAAAACACCACCTTCAGCGGTATTCATGGCACCGGGCTGGGCCTTGCCATCGTAAAAAATCTTGTGGAAATGATGGGCGGACACATTCAGATTGACAGTATTCCAGGAGAAGGAAGTACATTTACCATCACACTCCGGTTCCGGGTACAGGCTCATCCTCTTTCCGCCGAAGATTCGGAAGAAGGATTCGCCAACCTGCTGAATAAAAAAATCCTGTTGGTAGACGACAATATGGCCAACCTGGAAATCGAATCGGAAATCCTTCAGGGAATGGGATTTCATGTGGAAACTGTCACGGACGGAAGTATTTCTGTGGAAAAAGTCGGACAGTCCTCTCCGGGCGACTATGACCTGGTTCTGATGGATATTCAGATGCCCGGCATGAACGGATGGGATGCCACCAAAGCCATCCGCAGACTGGAAGATCCGGCTCTGTCCAGCATTCCCATTATTGCCCTGTCCGCAGATGCTTTTGAAAGCGACAAACAGATGTCCAGAGAAAGCGGCATGGATGCTCATCTCACCAAGCCCATCGACATTCCTCTGCTGCTTGAAACCATTTCAAAAACGCTGCAGGCCCACAGAGCCTTACTGAAAACCTGACAGAACAAAATGTGCAATTTCCTCAATCCTGAGGAGATTGCACATTTTGACGTATGCAAGGGGATTATGGAGCAATAAACTTCATTTCCGCCAGCTGTACTTCTTAATTTTTATTCCATGGGAAGCTGCTCCATGGCATGTAGAATATGAATGCGCATGGCATTTCTTGCACCTTCCCCATTTCGTTCTTTCAGAAAATCCATCAGGATTTTGTGGTCCACCAGTGTGGCCTGCACTGCTTTTTCATGAGATTCTGACAGTCTCACTCCCCTGTTGATTCCCTCATAAATCACCGGCATAAGCTGATTCATAAATTCGTTGTGGGTTGCTTTCGCAATGGATTTGTGGAAAGACTGTTCTACTTCTGTCCGGTCTTTTTTCTGGTGTATGCGCTGTTCAATTTCCGCTCCCAACGCAAGAATCCGCTGAATTTCCTCTTCCGTAGCCCGCAAAGCTGCATAGTAGGCAGCCTCAGGTTCAAAAATCAGACGCATTTCATACAAATCTCTGGCGTTCACTCTGGCCTGATTCAGAGAGGACAGTTCTTCCGGCCGGTTGATTTTAAAGTCTTCCCGTACAAAAGTCCCTCTTCCGCGGCGGATTTCCAGAACTCCTCCCGTAGCCAGAATCCGTATGGCTTCCCGCAGAGTGGTGCGGCTTACGCCCAGTTCCTCCGAAAGTATGTTCTCATTGGGCAGTTTGCTTCCCGGCAAAAACCTTTTTTCCACTGTAATCATGGACAGAACGCTGTCTGCAATCCGGTCCGATAATCTGCTCTCCTGTTCCATTTTCTTTCCTTTTTATCCCATGAAAATTTTCCGGATTATCTCTCTGTTTATACCGTATGAAGATTTTTCAGAGAAATATCCATAACAGGCGCGGAATGGGTCAGCGCTCCGCTGGAAATATAATCTACGCCGAGAGAGATATAATGCTCAATGTTTTCTCTGGTCACATTTCCGGAACATTCTA
Organism: Eubacterium sp. 14-2; assembly: GCF_000403845.2. GTDB lineage: Bacteria > Bacillota > Clostridia > Lachnospirales > Lachnospiraceae > Petralouisia. Next base: position 2,189,016 of record NZ_KE159567.1, read on the forward strand.
TCTCTGCTCTTTTGTCAATTGCAGCAATGGCTTTCTGCATTTCCTCCACAGTCATGTTATCCAGCATAATAATATCTGCTCCTGCTTCCACAGCTTCCTGTACCATTTCCAGAGTCTCACATTCAATCTCAATTTTGCGTACAAAAGGCGCGTACTCTTTTGCCATCTGAATTGCCTCTTTTACGCCTCCTGCAGCTCCGATATGGTTATCTTTTAACAGAACTCCGTCAGAAAGATTATAACGGTGGTTATAACCGCCTCCGATTTTAACGGAATATTTTTCAAAAATACGCATGTTTGGGGTGGTTTTTCTGGTATCCAGCAGCTTCACCTTACTCCCCTCCAGAAGAGAAGCAATGGAATTTGTATAAGTGGCAATTCCGCTCATACGCTGCAGAAAGTTCAACGCTGTCCGCTCGCCCGACAGAATGGCCCTGATATCGCCTGTTACTGTTCCAATCAAATCTCCCTTTTTCACTCTGTCACCGTCTGTAAAATGGAATGCCACAGAAACTGTTTCGTCCAGCAGTTCAAATACACGCCGGAATACAAACAGCCCGGCAAGCACTCCATCCTGCTTGCAGATTAACTGTGCTTCTCCTTTCTGAGGTCCCCGCATCACAGCATTGGTGGTTACATCCTCACTGGAAATGTCCTCTCTCAGCGCCTGTAAAATCAGTTCATCCGCATTTAATTTCATGGTTATGCTGTTGTTCATATTCTTTTCTCATCCTCTCTATTTCTTTCTGCACCAGTTCTCTGTTTTCCTGCCGCAGCTTTTTCATGTCCCTGTAATTTTCCGGCTGAAACAGGCATTCTTCCGGTTCCTGAGCTGCGGAAACCTTTTTAAGCATATGTCCTGTTTCCCTGTTTTCGGAACCGTCCGGTATTTCCCCCAAACCAATATCAAGAGCGGCCCGTCTTGCGAATACCAGACTCTCCAGAAGGGAATTGCTGGCCAGCCGGTTGGCTCCATGCACACCGTTGCAGCTTGTCTCACCCACTGCGTACAGACCTTTCATGGATGTTCTGCCTTCCAGATCCGACTGAATGCCTCCCATAAAATAATGCTGTCCCGGTACCACCGGAATGCACTCTTTTGTCACATCATACCCTTCCTCCAGACATCTCCGGTAAATGTTGGGAAAATGGCTTAAAATATCTTCTTTTGCAATATGCTCCATGGACAGCCATACATAAGGTTTTCCATCTGCCTTCATCTGTTTTTCAATCTCCGCTGTCACCACGTCTCTTGGCAGAAGCTCGTCCACAAACCGCTCCATTTTTGCATTATAAAGAACCGCTCCTTCTCCCCGGACAGACTCGGAAATAAGAAATCTCCTGCCTGGCTTTTCCGAATATAAAGTGGTGGGATGTATCTGTACAAAATTCACATCCTGAAGCTGTACTTTATGACGCAGAGCAAGGGCAATCCCATCTCCGGTCAGGTGGGCAAAATTTGTGGAATGGCGATAGAGTCCGCCAATACCGCCGCAGGCCAGCACCGTATGCTCTGCCCGGACCGGCAGAATCTCTCCCTGGCTGTCCACTGCTGCTATACCATAACAAATATTATTTTTACAGAGCAGGTCTATCATTTCCGTATGCTCGTAAATCGTAATATTTCCGCGGCTTTTCGCCTGGGCCAGAAGTTTCCCGGTAATTTCCTTACCGGTAATATCCTCATGAAACAGGATTCTGGGCCTGGAGTGGCCTCCTTCTCTGGTGTATACCAGTTCTCCGTTCCTGCGCTCAAATTCCACCCCGTATTTCAGCAGCAAATCAATGATTTCACCGGAACTGCGAATCATCATTGCCACGGAATCTCTGTTGTTTTTGTAATGTCCTGCCTTCATGGTATCTTCAAAGTATCCGTCAAAATCATCCTCTGACCGCAGAACACAGATTCCGCCCTGGGCCAGAAAGGAATCGCTGTTTTCCACTTCATCCTTGGTGATGACTGTTACCTTTTTTCTCTCCGGCAGCTGCAGTGCGCAGAACAGCCCCGCTGCTCCTGTACCCACAATTATAACATCTGTTTCTTTTTCCATGTCCCCACCTGTGTTTTTCTTTTCACTTTCCGAACCTGCGTATTTTCTGACGCCTGATTCGTACCAACGTTAAAATTCTATCATACCTGCCGGGAAATTTCCAGTGTTATTCCTTTCTTCTATTTCTTCACGCCTTTCCCGTCCCGGTTGGCCAGCCTGAGCCTGTGCAGTGCAATTTCTTTTTCTTTCACAGTAATGGTACTTTCTTCCTGTCCCAGCAGGTACACTGCTGCCAGACTGTCCTTTTCGTCAATTTTCATGCCCCGGACGCCGACAGCGCCTTTTTTCTTCTCCGGCACATCGGAAGCCAGAAAACGCAGAAACATGTTTTTTTCTGTCTGCATGACAATGGTTTCCTCTTCTTCCTCTGCCAGGATCTGTACCAGAAGAAGTTTTTCTCCTTCATTTAATTTAGTGGCTGCCGCAGTACGCCTGGATATGTCAAATTCTTCTCCGCTGACCTGCTTGAGCATTCCGCCGCTGCTGGCAAACAGAAGTTTCCGGCCCTTAAGGCCGCTCAGGCTGCTGACTAACAGCATTGCTTCCTCATTGCTGTTATAATTGCTTACATTATCCAGAGGCGTCCCCTTGTCCCGGAACTTCCCGTGAGGCAGATCCAGAACTTTTACGGTGTGCACCTGTCCCTTATCGGTAAAAATACAGAGCCTGTCTGTGTTCATACAGGAAATAATGTATTTGTTTTCTCCATCTGCCGCTTCTTTGTTCCGCTCATAAGTGGACACATCCACTGTTTTCACATAACCGAAACGGTCCATCAGGACCACCACCGGAAGTTCTTCCGCTTTCTTTTCCTCATAAACTGCTTCTCCGGCATTTTCAACGGCAGTTTTGCGGGCCTGTCCGTATTCCTTCTGGAACCGGTTTAATTCTTTGATAATCACTTTGGCCATGGCGGTTCGGCTGCCGAGAATTTCCTCATATTTTGCTATATTGGAAAGGGTGGTTTCATGCTCTTTCATCAATGCTTCAATTTCCAGACCGATTAACTTATACAGCCGCATTTCCAGAATGGCATTGGCCTGACGCTCGGTAAAACAAAGCTGTCTGGCATCTGCTTCAGAGCCTTTGTAACGGAATTTTATTTTCTCCGTATTTCCGTTCATGAGACAGTCTCTGGCATCTTTTATATTTTTGGAACCCCGGAGGATTTCAATAATCAGGTCGATAACGTCGCAGGCTTTGATTAATCCTTCCTGCACCTCTTTTTTCTCCAGTTCCCTGGCCAGAAGGGTTTTGTATTTTCTGGTGGCCAGCTCATACTGGAAATTCACATGATGGCGGAGAATCGGCACAAGTCCCATGGTTTCCGGACGTCCCTCTGCCACTGCCAGCATATTGACGCCAAAGGTATCTTCCAGCCTTGTTTTTTTATAGAGCATGTTGCAGAGATTTTCCACATCCGCTCCCTTTTTCAGCTCCAGTACAATACGGATACCCTCTTTGGAGGACTGGTTGGAAATGTCCACGATATCACTGGTTTTCCGGCTCTCTGCCAGATTATACACATCCATCAGGAATTTTCCGATATTGGCCCCCACCATGGTGTAGGGGATTTCCGTAATCACCAGCCGCTGCCTGCCCCCTTTTACCTGCTCGATTTCCACTTTCCCGCGGATTTTTATTTTTCCTGTTCCTGTCTCATAAATCTTAAGAAGATCTGACTGATTTACCACAATGCCTCCGGTGGGAAAATCCGGCCCTTTGATGTGTTCCATCAGTTCTGCTGCGGTGATGTCCGGATTTTTCATAAAGGCTTTTACTCCTTCAATCACTTCGGAAAAATTGTGGGGCGGAATACTGGTAGCCATACCCACTGCAATTCCCTCCGCTCCGTTTATCAGAAGATTGGGTACCTTTACCGGAAGAACGGAAGGCTCCTTTTCTGTTTCATCAAAGTTGGGCACAAAATCCACCACATCCTTATCCAGATCCGCAAGATAGGCTTCCTGAGTGATTTTCTGCAGACGGGCCTCCGTATAACGCATGGCCGCTGCCCCGTCCCCCTCAATGGAACCGAAATTTCCGTGTCCGTCCACCAGAGGCAGTCCTTTCTTAAATTCCTGTGCCATTACCACAAGGGCTTCATAGATGGAGCTGTCTCCATGAGGATGGTATTTACCCATGGTATCTCCCACAATGCGGGCACATTTCCGGTAGGGCCTGTCGTACCGGATGCCCAGTTCGTGCATATCGTAAAGCGTTCTGCGCTGTACCGGTTTCAGACCGTCCCGCACATCCGGCAATGCCCTTGCAATAATCACGCTCATGGCATAATCAATGTATGATTTCTGCATTAATTCCGAATATTCCGTTCGGATAATCTGTTCCTTTTCCTGCATGGTAATTCCTTTCTGCAGATGTTCAGCAAACTGAGCAGACTGTCAGTTTCAGAAACAATATTTTTCCATCTGCCTATATATCAAGCTCCGCATCATGGGCATGTTCATGTATAAACTCCCGCCGGGGCGGAACTTCTGTTCCCATCAGCATTTCCGTTACATCCGAGGCCATTCGGGCGTCTTCGATTTCCACCCGTTTCAGAATCCTGGTTTCCGGATTCAGGGTGGTTTCCCAAAGCTGGTCTGCATCCATCTCTCCAAGACCTTTATACCGCTGTAGGGTGAAGGGGCCTTTATGGCGTTTTCTGTATTTTTCCAGCGCAATATCATCATACAGATATTCTTCCTCTCCTCTGGAAGGGATGGCCTTGTACAGCGGAGGCATGGCAATGTAGATATGTCCCTCAAAAATCAGCTCCGGCATAAACCGGTAAAACAAAGTCAGCAGCAGGGTGGAAATATGGGCTCCGTCCACGTCCGCATCCGCCATAATAATAATCTTGTCGTAGCGCAGCCTGGAAATATCGAAATCATTGCCATAGCCTTCAGAAAAACCGCAGCCAAAGGCATTTATCATGGTTTTGATTTCCGCATTGGCCAGCACTTTGTCGATACTGGCCTTTTCCACATTCAGAATCTTGCCCCGAATGGGCAGGATTGCCTGGTAATTCCGATCCCTGGCAGTTTTAGCAGAACCTCCGGCAGAATCTCCCTCCACAATAAAAATCTCGCAGATGGAAGCATCCCGGCTTTCACAGTTGGCCAGTTTTCCGTTGGAATCAAAGGAAAATTTCTGTCTGGTCAGCAGGTTTGTTTTCGCCTTTTCCTCTGTCTTTCGGATTTTGGCTGCTTTTTCCGCACAGGCAATGACTTTTTTCAGGTTTTCCAGATTTTTGTCAAAATAAAGCTGTATTTCCTCTCCGGTTATTTTTCCGGTGACCCGGGCCGCATCCTGGTTGTCCAGTTTTGTCTTGGTCTGGCCCTCAAACCGGGGATTGGGGTGTTTGATGGAAATCACCGCTGTCAGGCCATTGCGCACGTCCGCTCCGGTAAAGTTGGAATCTTTTTCCTTCAAAATTCCCAGTTCTCTGGCATAATTGTTGATGACCGTGGTAAATATGGTTTTGAATCCCGTCAGATGGGTGCCGCCCTCCGCATTGTAAATATTATTGCAGAACCCCAGCACATTTTCATGGAATTCATTGATGTACTGAAAGGCAGCCTCCACTGTAATCCCTTCATTTTCCCCTTTAAAATACACCACGTCATGGACAGCTTCCGCTTTTCGGTTCAGGTCTTTCACAAAACCGCTGATTCCCTCTTCCTCATGAAATTCCAGATGTTCTGTGACCTCTCCCCGCCTGTCCTCATAAATAATGGTCAGCCTGGGATTCAGGTAAGCCGTCTCATGCAGGCGGCTTTTCACATCTTCTTCCTTGAAACGAGTTTTTTCAAAAATTTCCGGATCCGGCAGGAAATTAATTCTGGTTCCCGTCTTTTTGGTTTTTCCGGTCACCGGCAGCATCCCCTGATCCAGCTCCAGAACCGGATTTCCCCTCTCATATCTGTCATGATATATTTTTCCTCCCAGATATACTTCCAGGTCCAGATATGTGGACAATGCATTCACCACGGAGGAACCCACGCCGTGAAGACCGCCGCTGGTCTTATAGGCGTCATTGTCAAATTTTCCTCCTGCATGGAGGGTGGTAAACACCAGCCGCGCCGCAGACATGCCTTTTTCATGCATTCCCACGGGAATTCCCCGGCCATTGTCCTCCACGGTACAGGAGCCGTCTGCCTCCAGTGTTACAGATATGGTATCGCAAAATCCTGCCAGATGTTCATCCACAGAATTGTCTACAATTTCGTAAATCAAATGATTCAGGCCCTTGCGGGACACACTTCCAATATACATGCCCGGCCTTTTTCTTACCGCTTCCAGTCCCTCCAATACGGTAATATTCCCGGCACCGTATTCCTGATTCTCTGCCATTTTATTTTCCTTCCTTACTTTATTTCAAAATTTTGATACACATGTTCTGTTTTTAACCTGATTATTGTACCATAACTTTCTCTTATTTGCAAAGATTTCCATTGTATGTTTAAAACTGTCGTTCCCTTCCCGGATTCTTCCGGACTGTCCGCAGGAAATAGCTGCAGGTGATTTTCAGATACGCTCCAGCGCTTCCCGCAGCGCCTCGCAGGAACTGTACCGCTCCTTTGGACGGGAACGGGTACATTTTCGGACAATTCCGGCCAGTTTCCGGGGCAGTCTGGGGTTCCAGCGGCGGACAGAATACTGCCCGCAGGGAAACCTGCAGGGATCCCGGCCAGTAAGCAGATGATACATGGTGGCCCCAAGGCCATAGATATCTGTCCTGGCGTCCACGGATTCCCCGGCAAGCTGTTCCGGCGCCGCATAACCTCTGGTTCCCAGGCTGACCGTTGTTTCCTGCCCTGACAGCTCCAGAGCTGCTCCAAAATCCAGAAGCCGCAGATTTCCGCCGGACTGCAGCATAATATTGGCCGGCTTCATATCCCGGTAAATTACAGGGGGCTGACAGTGATGGAGATACCCCAGTACCAGACACATATCTTTTGCCCAGACAACCACCTGCTGCCAGGGCTGAGGGCCCAAACGCTCCAGAACCTGAGCCAGGGTTTCTCCTTCCAGATATTCCATCACGATATAGCAGCGTCCTTCCCGCTCCATCACTTCTTCAATTTCCGGAAAATAGGGATACTGCAGCTTCCGTATCAGATCTGCTTCCCCATGTTCCATGGTATGTATCCGGCCATGCGAAAACCTGTCCAGTTCCTTGACTGCCCGATTCCTGCATGTTTCCCTGTCATATGCCAGATAAACACGGGAAGAGCCCCCGTTTCCCAGTATCTTTCGTATTTCATATCGGTTTTCCAGAATGGTTCCCGGTTCCAGCATTACGGTTCCTCCTTAAAAACGGTACTTTCATTTATTAGTATGACAGGGTATTTCCTGTAGAAGAAAAAAGAATCCCGCCTGTGCGAGATTCTTCGTCTTCCTTTATCCTGCGTCTGTGCGGAAGTTTATTTGCTTTTGTTCAGGCTGCCTGACCTGCTGATGGAAAATTTATTTTCTGTTCCGGTCAGCAGACGCTTCACATTGGCCCGGTGGCGCCAGATTGCCAGAACTGTGAAAACTGCTCCCACCACATAAGTTTCCGGCAGCAGTTCCTTATCCACCCACAGATATCCCATCTGTCCGAATACAATCAGCTGTATATAAAAGCAGACAGATACCAGAATGGAGCCAAGGGAAACATATCTTGTTACCGCAACTGTCACCACAAATACCAGCAGGCACAGAATTGCCAGAGGCGGATAAAAGGTAATCAGAAATCCGGCCGTACAGGCAATGCCTTTTCCTCCTTTAAATTTCATGTAAAAAGGAAAATTATGTCCCAGTACCGTTCCAAGTCCCGCATACATTTCCAGAAGGCTTACCTGCCCCGGATACTTTTCATGAAACAGAATCCAGGCCAGCAGCATGGACAGAATTGCCTTGCCTGCATCTCCCAGAAAGGTAACCAGACCTGCTTTCCAGCCCAGCGTCCGCAGGGTATTGGTGGTTCCCGCATTTCCGCTGCCATATTCCCTGATATCAATATGATGCAGTTTCCCGTAAATAAATCCTGTCTGAAACAGGCCGAAAATATAACCGATGGCCAGACAGATTATCCTGTTTACAACCATGCTACCCATCCTTTCTTTCCCGAATAATAAATTTTAACGAGGTTCCCTGAAATCCGAAAGCATCCCGGATGCGGTTTTCCAGATATCTGGTATAGGAAAAATGCATCAGCTCTCTGTCATTTACAAAAATCACAAAGGTGGGCGGTTTTACCGCAACCTGCGTAATATAAAACAGTTTCAGCCTTTTGCCCTTATCCGAGGGGGGCTGCTGCATGGCCACTGCTTCCGACATGATTTCATTTAATACGCCTGTAGCCACCCGCATGGAATTATTTTCCAGTACCACATCAATCATCTGAAATAACTTCCTGGTGCGCTGTCCCGTTTTTGCTGAAATGTAAAGAATTTCCGCATAGGGCATGAAACTCAGGATTTCCCGAATCCGCTCCGTATGCTTATAAACGGTTTTGTCATCCTTCTCGACAGCATCCCACTTATTCACTGCAATAATAATTCCTTTTCCGCGCTCGTGGGCAATGCCTGCAATCTTTGCGTCCTGCTCGGTTACGCCTTCTGTGGCGTCAATGACGATTACCACCACGTCTGCACGTTCCACAGCCGTCACCGCGCGTATAATACTGAACCGCTCCAGTTCTTCTTTGATTTTGCTTTTTCTTCTCAGACCTGCCGTATCAATAAACACATACTCCCTGTCCTGCCAGATAACTTCCGTATCTATGGCGTCTCTGGTGGTTCCCGCAATGTCCGATACAATCACCCGTTCTTCTCCCACCAGCCGGTTAATCAGGGAGGATTTTCCCACATTGGGCTTGCCTACAATGGCAACTCTGGGCCTGTCGTCCTCCATTTCATCCTGGGATTCTTTGGGAAAATGCTTTACAACTTCATCCAGCATATCTCCGATTCCCAGTTTGGAAGCGGCTGAAACAGGTACCGGGTCTCCGATTCCCAGATTGTAAAACTCGTAGACATCGGGCATGAGCTTCTCAAAACTGTCCACCTTGTTCACTACCAGTACCACCGGCTTCCTGGAACGTCTGAGCATATCGGCCACTTTGGAATCCGCGTCCACCAGCCCCTGGCGCACATCCGTCATAAAAAGAATCACATCTGCTGTATCAATGGCAATCTGAGCCTGTTCCCGCATCCGGGACAGTATAATATCCTGGCTTTCCGGTTCAATCCCCCCTGTGTCAATCAGGGTAAACGCTGTATTCAGCCATGTAACATCTGCATAAATCCTGTCTCTGGTCACTCCCGGCGTATCCTGCACAATGGAAATACGCTTTCCGGCCAGAGCATTAAACAGCGTGGATTTTCCCACATTGGGCCGTCCCACTACTGCAACTACTGGTTTACTCATTTCACTCTCCTAACTCTCTCATCAAACACGACACCAAATCCTGTCCGCTTGATTTTACAATATCTGTCTTCACTTGTAAAGCATTTTCCAGATGAGAAAGCGTAATGTCGTCCAGAAACACCTCTTCGCCGCTGCGCAGGAGATTGCAGGGCAGAAGCAGTCTGCTGCCTGAAACTCTGCCTTTTAACTGTGCAATTATGTCCTGTCCCGTCAGAAGTCCGGAAACCGTAATCCGTTCTCCGAAAAAATGATTCACAACAGGGATGACCTGTATCTCTTTTTCCGGAAATATCTGCTGAAAGGATTCTGCCAGTTCCTGCAGAATGGGAGCTGCAAGAACTCCCGTTGCAATGGTGATTTTCTCTGTTTTATCTGTCTTCCGGGATTCTTTCATGCCCTTTTTTCTGCCGGCTTCTGCCAGGGCTTTTGCAAACTCCTGCCGCAGCAGCCGCAGCATTCCCACACCATTTTCCAGCTGCAGATAGCCATCGTACCTGTCTTCCTGCGGAAGCTCCTGTTCTGCCAGCAGGTACCACTCGTCACTGGCATGAATAAAATGCAGCCCCTGTCTTTCAAAACATATCTCCTGCCAGCGGTGGATAAGCTCCAGCACCTCCCTGGCATCCTGTTTTGTAAAAGGCTCAAGAGGATACAGCCCTTCCCGGTATCTGCTCAGTCCCACCGGAACCACCGACACGCTCTCCATCACCGGCATATATTTCATCAGATCTGTAATGGTTCTTTCCAGTTCCTTCCCGTCATTCACTCCCCTGCAGAGGACAATCTGGCCATTCATGGGAATTCCCGCCTCATACAGCCGGTCTATTTTTTTTAAGGCTTCTCCTGCAAAACGGTTATTCAGCATTTTGCAGCGCAGTTTTGGACTGGTGGTTTGTACTGATATGTTAATGGGCCCCAGTTTATAGGCGATAATCCGCTCCAGATCATGCTCTTTCATATTGGTAAGGGTCACATAATTCCCCTGAAGAAAGGACAGGCGGGAATCATCATCCTTAAAATACAGCGTATCCCGCATCCCTTCCGGCATCTGGTCAATAAAGCAGAAAATACATTTATTACAGCAGGATCTGTAATCGTCCATCAGTCCGTTTTCAAACTCAATGCCCAGATCTTCCTCGTATTCCTTTTCTATTTCCAGCTCCCACTCTTCTCCGTCCTTTTTGCGGATTATGGCAGTGAGATATTCTTCATCGGTATAATAATGATAGTCAAATACATCTTCTATTTCATGGTCATTGACGGACACCAGCACGTCTCCCGGCTCTATTCCCAGTTCCTCTGCTATGCTGCCCGGCTGAATTCTGTCTATAATATGCTCTTTCAACATCCGTTCTCCTGTTCCGCGTGTAAGCGGACTGCGCAGCGGTAAATGTCATCTCTGCAGCGCATAATCTGACAAGGTCTTTCCTATAAGGATTAGGGTGTCAAAAGCACCTTTGGTGCTACGCTCATAGCATATATTGTTATTGCAAATGTATTTGCACATCAATATATGCTATAGAGCGGGTGCGACGCACCCTTTTGACATCCTAATCCTATAAGACAAAGAAAGGAATTACCATTATTTCATAACGATAATTCCCATCATTTCTGTATGCAGTATTCAGAAATTTTAATCTTCCGTATCTTCATCTACCACTCCGGCTACTGCTCCGGCCACAGAAGATATCACTGCAACAATCACTGCAACCAGCACTACGCCTCCAATTATAAAAACCATCATTTCCCGTCATCTCTTTTCTTCATATTTTATAACTGCCCATATTATACCAAAATGCCTGTCCGGTGTAAAGTCCTGTTATAAAAAAGAATACGCCATGTAATTCCCTGTGTACGGATACAGCTGGTTTTATCCCCATTAATTACCGGTAGCATTGCCGCCCGGTCCGGTATATAATAAACAGCACAAAACACATGTTCTGTGTTATCCGGGAGGTTTTTATGGAAAGAGTTATTTTACACTCAGATTTAAATAATTTTTATGCTTCCGTGAAATGTTTGTATCATCCTTCGCTGGCCAGGAAACCCGTGGCAGTTGCCGGTGACCCGGAGGCCAGACATGGAATTGTACTGGCGAAAAACTATGCTGCCAGAGCCTGCGGTGTTGCCACGGGAGACCCTCTGTGGATGGCCAGGCAGAAATGCCCGGACATTCTGTTTGTACCGCCTCATTATGAGCTGTATATGAAATATTCACAGATTGCCAGAGAAATCTACAGCGAATACACCGATCAGGCGGAGCCATACGGTCTCGACGAATGCTGGCTGGATGTTACCGGAAGCACTCATCTGTTCGGCGATGGAAAAACAATTGCAGATAAACTACGGAAACGGATAAAAGCTGAACTGGGCGTCACGGTTTCAGTTGGAGTAAGCTACAATAAAATATTCGCAAAGCTGGGCAGCGATATGAAAAAACCGGACGCCACAACAGTTATCACAAAAGAAGATTTCCGGGAAATTGTCTGGCCCCTGCCTGTGGGAGATCTGCTCTTTGCAGGACCTGCAACAGAAAAAAAACTGCAAAAATACGATATCCGGACAATCGGAGACCTTGCCCGGGCAGACCGGGATTTCCTGCACAGCATTCTTGGCCAAAACGGTGTCATGCTGTGGATATCTGCCAATGGGCTGGATACCTCTCCTGTGTCAGATATTGCCGCAAAGCCTCTGATTAAATCCATCGGCAACAGCACTACTGCCCCTCGTGACCTTATTACCGATGAGGATATCCGCATCACATTTATGGTACTGTGCGAAAGCGTATCGGCACGAATGCGTGAACATGATTTTGTCTGCAGCACAGTGCAGATCGGCGTCCGGGACAATGAATTATGCAGTTATGAGCGACAGGGCAGGCTTGCCTTCCCCAACAGGACTGCAAAATCACTGTTTCAAAAGTCTTTTGAGCTGTATAAGCACAGTCACATATCAGGCAAACCTGTCCGTTCCCTCAGTGTCCGTGCCTGCAATCTGTCACGAAAGGAAAATGAACAGCTTTCCCTGTTACCGGAACCGGCAGCCATTCAGAAACAGGAAACACTGGAGCATACCATAGACGCCATCCGAAACCGTTTCGGTTATTTTTCCGTACAGAAAGGCCTTCTGCTTTCTGACAGGCAGCTTTCCTCCTTAAATCCAAAAGAAGACCACATAATCCATCCCGGATCTTTCTGCAGAAATTAAACTGCGTCCGTTTCCGGAAAAATATCACTGCTGAGGTGTGCATATGGCAAGAAAAGTATTTGTTGAAGTAACGGCAAAATTCGATACGGAAGGCAGGATAATCCCCCTGTCTCTTTTATGGGAAGACGGAACAGTCTATGAAATAAACCGCGTGCTGGATGTCCGCCGGGCTGCCTCTCTGAAAGCCGGCGGCATGGGAATCCGGTATACCGTAAGCATAGGCGGCAGACAAAGCTATCTGTATTTTGAAGAACCAAAATGGTTTGTGGAAGCAAAAGGATGATGCAGACAACTCATAAACTCAATCATCACAGGCCCCTTTTTATATTTCCGTTTGCAGCAGCCCTTTTTATACTTCAAATCCCTTTAAAAACAGCTGCACACTGCTTTTTATATAATCATCTTTTTCCACTTCCGTCAGTTTTTTTCCAAAAGAAGCATTCAGAAAAGCGTACCCGAAAAGGGATGAAAACACTGCCAGGGCAGACGCGGTAAAATCCCCTTCGGACAGTTTCCCCATTTCACACATACGGTTCAGATAGTCAGTAAATGCTGACAGAAAAGACCGGGGGACTTTCATAATAAAGGGGGCGGTTTCCTCATAAATCTGAGGCGCCCGAAGGCCCACGGACAGGTTGACAAAATCTGCGGTCATCCGGTCCAGATATGCTCTCATAAACATCTCCAGATCTTCCTGCAGATTCCAGGCAACGTGTTTAAATATATCCGGTGTGATGCCGGCCCGCCATTCTTCCTGACTGACTCCCTGCAGGATAATTTCTTTTTTATTTTTAAATTTGCGGAACAGTGTACATTCATTTACCCCTGCCAGATTTCCTACAGCTGCTTTCTGTCAAAACAGACTGCCGCCAGTACCATACAGAGCAGAATCGTGCCTCCTGCCGCCGCCATACCAACAGCATAATCTCCGGGAGCTTTTATCCCCTGCAGTAAAGACATCCCATCCATAAGTTTCACCGGAAGAAAGCCGCTGATTTTTGGAAACATGCCCAGTATATATACTCCCATAACGACTCCGCCGGTTCCAAGGAGCACCTGTGTGCTGCTGCCTGCCGCAGAGGAAAAACATACCAGAAGGGCAGTCACCCATACTCCGAACAGCCAGGTCAGCATCCCCGCAAAAAACAGGTGTCCGGCAATCCCGTTATCCCAGAAATACCCATTGTATCCGCAGGTAATCCCAAAACAGAGCCAGTACATTACAGTCCACAAAACAAACATTGTCAGAGCCTTTGCCAACAGGATTTTCCGGCGGGACAACCCTTTTGTCACCGGCGGAATCAGCGTTCCTTTCTGATATTCCCCGGTAAAACTGCTGCTGCAGAGCAGGATAAATACCACAATTCCTGCAGGAATATTTTTATAAAACTGTCCCCAGGAATTCATGGCGTCTACTGTTACCTCAGTAACTGTCAGCCCTGACTCTGCCAGAGAATCGGTAAGGGTTTCCATCAGCCAGGGCGTCATTTTTGCCACAACCGGGTTCATAATTCCAAATAATGTAAAAATCAGAAGCAGAATCAGAAAACGGCCGCTCCGGCATAATTCCATCCATTCTTTTCTCAGAAATGCTTTCATTTTCCCACCACCTCCATAAACAGTTCCTCCAGCGACGATTCCTGCCGCTCTATCCGCAGAACAGATATGTTCCGGTCCGCAAGAAAATGCAGAATCTCAGGCAGACGCCCTGTGTCTTCCAGCAAAAAGTTCCTTTTGCCTGTGGATTTCAGACAGGGAAATGCTGCCAGGAGGAGCTGCCCGTCTTCCACCTGTTCCAGTTCCATCTCCATTCCGGCAGCTTTTCTGTACGTCCGCATTTCCTCAATGGTTCCCTTAAGAACAATTTCTCCTTCATGCAGAAACGCAGCTTCATCACAGATATGCTCCACGTCTGAGAGAATATGGGTGGAAAAGAGCACCGTTGTCTGCTCTTTTGCGGCTGACAGAATATCCAGCAATTCCCTGCGTCCTGCCGGGTCCAGTGCAGAAGTCGGCTCATCACAGATTAAGAGTCCGGGACGTCCGAACAGCGCCTGCGCCACACCCAGCCGCTGTTTCATGCCGCGGGAAAAGCCTCTGATCCGGCGGTTTTCTTTTTCCAGTCCCACCAGGCAAAGCAATTCCTCACTGCGCGCCTTAATCTCCTTTGAAGACATACCGGAAATCTCCCCGCAAAAACGGAGGTATTCAAAGGGCGTCATACAGGAATAAAATTCCGGAACGTCCGGCAAATATCCCACAAACCGATTGGTTGGCGTATTTCCGTAATGAACTTTCATTCCGTTTACGGAAATTTCTCCTCCATCACTGGCCAGCAGGCCCAGAATCAGCTTCATGGCAGTGGTTTTTCCTGCACCGTTTTTTCCCACAAAACCGAACACGGTATGCTCCGGAACAGAAAAAGTGACATCCCGCAGCACCTGTTTTTCTCCAAATCTTTTTGCCACATGAGAAAGGGTCAGCATATCCATTCAGGCCTCCTCCTTTCCCAGCAGAAAATACAGAATGGGTCCGATAAATTCCATCCCAATCAGCACAACAGCAATCCACAGCCCTCTGCTGCCCCGCCTGTATGTCTTATGGGTTAAAATATGATAAAGGGTATAGCCCAGCAATATAAACTCCACAACTGCCAGCGGAATCAGAAGGGGCAGAAATTCCTTTATATCAGGCATTCTTCTCACCTCCCTTCGTCAGTCTTCCAGCCATATGCTGAAATTCATTCTGTTCTTTTATCCTGTCGAAAGCCGGGTGAGCCAGAGATTCCTCAAGGCTCTGGCGGATAAAACTTTTGTCCCGCGGCGCCATGTTTCCAAGGGGCTGCCGGTCGATCCACTCATTCAGCAGATCAAAATAATCATCTCCATGAAGCTCAATCCGTTCTGCCCTCAAAAGTCTGTCCACACATTTTTCAAAGCAGCGAAGTGCGCCCAGCGCTTCCTTTTCTTTTCCATTCATTCCATAAACAACTGCAGACTGATAATAAAACTGGGCCGCCAGATTGGGATGGAGAACCTCCAGATCATACAGCTCCAGAATCCCTTTTACACGCCGAATGGTTTCCTCACACTGCTCCAGGTTATCTCCATTCAGGGAAAGTGAAAGAATTGCATCACCTGTCAGGTTCACCAGATCCAGATAATATTTCGCCTGAGCATAACTTTTTGCCTTTTCCCTTTGTCCTGCCACCTGATAAGCCTGTACCAGCAGCGTGCCGTCCTGTCCTGCAAGGCGGCCGGGTTCTGCTGAAAATTCCAGCAGGTCAATTGCCTCTGCCGCTTTTCCAAGCTGCAGGTACAGTCCGGCCTTCAGCACCAGTGCATCGCTGCAAAGGCCCACATCACTGCAGTTTTCCATAATCCTGTCGCACCATCCCACAGCTTCCTGCAGAACAAAAGTTTGCGTTTCCTTTGTTTTTGCCAGCATATAGTGATTCCAGTACAGAATACAAAGCTGCAGCAGAAGGGGATAGCAGGCATAATACTTATGGGCAAGAGACCTGGTCTTTTCCAGCGCCTCTTCAAAAGGAAGCGCTGCAAAGTCTCCGGTCAGCTGTGCATACTGATATCGTATCTGTTCGCCAGAAAGCTGCGCCTCGTATCCTATCAGTTCATCCACCGTCACATCGAAAAAAGCTGCTAACTGCGGCAGAAGCAAAAGATCCGGTGTATTAATCCCTTTTTCCCATTTGGAAACAGAGGCCTTTGTCACACCCATAAAATCTGCCACTTCCTCCTGCGTCAGCTTCTTTTTATGCCGGAGCCGGATAATGTTATCTGGTAAATTAAGTTTATTCACCGATTTGCCCTCCTGTCTTTCATTTTTTACATTATAACAGGAGATCTCTCTTTCTTTCAATCGACTGTTCCGATACTTCAGGTAATAAAATCACCTGACAGGAAACTTTTCCTCCCGTGCCAGGGATCTGTATCTGAACTGCTATGAGTGGATATACATTCTGCTCATACCCGGCTCATCCTCTCCCTGTACCATACACAGAAACTCCCACCCATACCGCTCATAGAAAGAAGTGTGGTCCGTCACAAGGTATAAAACACCAATCCCTTTTTCTTTCATATCTCTGCAGACATAGTTCAGCAAAGCGCCCGCCACTCCATTACAGCGCTTATCTTCTTCCACATATACCGCGCAGACATTTGGAGCAAGGTCTTTCCTGTCATGAAAATCATTTTCAATCACCCCCAGACCCCCAATGATTCTGTCATCCTCCATTGCAGCATACCACTGGGGAACGGAATTTCTTTTCAGCAGGCATTCCTCCATGCTTTCCCTGTAGGCTTCTGACGGAACGCCCCATTTTTCATGAAACCACTCTGCAGCTTTTTCTTTTATTTCCGGCCTGTCAGTGAGCCGTATTATGTTATAATTCATCCAGTCTGTCCTCCTGTATTTTTTCATGCGCTGTGCACGTTCTCCACGCCGGCGATAAACTTCATTTCCGTGGGCTGTGCACCATTATCTTCATTTTTTAATATCCGGGAAAAAGATATGAATGCTTAATCTGTTGTTTTCGTATGTGCGGATATAGTTCCTTTCATCTGTTCCACAAGTGTTTTAGAAATTGTCAATCCTAAACCTGTTGATTTTCTGGCAGCTTCTACGGTATAAAAGCCGTCAAACAATCTCCCCACCTGTATCTCATCTAATCCGGAAGCCATATTGGAAAATTCTATCTTCCCATTTTCTGACAGAATAATCTTTAAATCTCCATCACTGTATTTGATAACATTGCTTATCAGATTGGAAAATACACGGGATAATGCGGAACGGTCAAGCATCCGCACTACTTTTGCTTCAGATATTTGTATCTCTGGCACGATATTTCGTTCAGTTAAAACCGTATAAAATGCTGCAATACTTTCTTCCAATACCGTATTGATAATTACCTGTTCCTTAGTTATATTGTCTTTTGTTGAAATGATAACAGAGTACCTGAAAAGTTCCTCTGAAAGCTGTTTCAAAATATCCACACGTTCTTTTATAATTTCGATATACCGATTTACGGATTCAGATTTTTCTTCCTGCTCTGACAATTCCAGGTAACGGCAGATAGCCGTAAGCGGTGTTCGTAAATCATGTGAAATATTAGTGACTGCATTTTTTAACTCAAAATCACCTTGCTGAAATCGGCACCGTTCTGTACGGAGTTTACGAAGTTCTTTATTTATAGCATTTGCCAGCTTACGCATATATCTGTCGTTACAGGAATTGTTATCGCAACAGAGGAAAAAATCATACGAACAGAATGCCCCACCTCTACCTGCCACACCGTCAAACCTTGTCCCGTAGGCAGAAAATCAAGAATATATTCATAAACTTTTCTCATTTCGCCGCTAATATAATTCGGATTGGACGTCGGCTCAGACATCTGGATTCCATTTGCAGTAATCTGGACACCGCTTATCATCTCTGGCTCGGAAAGACCGTTATAGAACATACTCGAAAAGATGAGAAGCCCCATAATCAGCAGAACAGAAATTACAACGGTAAAGGCTTTGTTTGCAGATATCATATTAATAAGTGTGCAAATTGCGGCAAGCGCAACGGCAAGCATGAGTATAATTAACAGATATATAAGCAAATTGGGGATACCCATTTCCCAAATCCCAAGTATTGGAATCGCAACGGATGCGCCAATCATCCACACGAACACCATTAACAATGTAGCCGTGATTGTGGTAATCAGGCTGGCAATATAAATATTTACTTTTGTATGCCCCACAATGACCTTATTCCGGATTGTTCCATCGCTGTATTCCGTACCGAAAAACATACTGCTGAATACTGCGCAAAAAACGCCGATTGACATCGCAAAATGGAAGTAATATTTATCAATACTGTAATTGTATTCTGTTAAATCAACGGTTGCCTGCCTGCAGCCGTTCAGCATATATACAACTGAATAAACCAACATTGTCCCCATGCAAATCCAAAAGATTTTATCTCTCCAAAGGCGAGAATAGTTAGCAGATAGCAACTTACGCATTTTTTCCACCTCCTATAAGGCTGACATAATAACTCTCAAGGCTTTCCTCACGCTCCTGCATTAAAATAACTTCGCAATTTTCTTTTGCCAATGCCGCAGTCAAATGCGATACGTTCACCTTTGCATACACATCAGCAGTCTGATTTGTTATGATTGTATAATCAACCTTCATTCCGTCAAGTACACGGGCAAGAGCCTTTGTATCGCTGACTTCCATACGAACACATTTCCTGCAGGCAGCTTCTAACTCTTTCGCACTCATTTCTTTTACAAGCCGTCCGCCGTCAATAAAACCATAATGTGTTGCCAGCCTGGAAAGTTCATCAAGGATATGACTGGAAATCAGGACTGTAATTTGCTGTTCCCGATTGAGCTTTAATATCAATTCTCTGATTTCAATGATTCCCTGCGGGTCAAGACCATTAGCTGGTCTTTCCTGTATTATCAAGTCCCACTAATTTCAAAATTTCATACAGTCCGTCATAAGACGGAAGTCCCAGAACACGGTACTGCTGTCTTAAATTATTCTCAGCGGTCATATCCAGAAAAACAGATGGAGTTTCTACAACAGCCCCCATTCATAGACAGTCCGTTTAACGCTTTAAAATCTCTGTATTTTTTGCATAAAGCGTTTGTTCTAAGAACATAGTCCATAAAACCATTACCTCCTACCTGTTTCATGTACTGGCATTATATCTGTAAACAGTAAAGGAAACGGTAAAGAGAATGGTAAAGAAACAGTAAAGATTTACTCTGCCTTAATTTTAAAGCCAATTCCCCAAACCGCTTCAATATAGTCTTTGTTATTTGCCTCTCGAATTTTTTTCCTCAAATTACTGATATGCATTTTCAGAGAACTTTCCGTACAATCTGGTGTGTCTGCGCTGATACGGTCTAACAGCAGCGATTTCGTAACAACCTGCGTGGGGTTTTGCATAAGCAGTTTCAAAATAGCATATTCTGTCCTTGTCAGTTTTATTTCCGTATTGTTAATCCCTGCAATATGAGTATTCGTATTAGGGACAATATCTGCAAATGTTAATTCTGAAGAAACAAGCATACTTTCCGTATTTCTGAGATGTATGAAAATTCTGGCTAAAAGTTCCTTTATGTTAAAAGGCTTCGTCACATAATCAACCGCACCGCCAGGCAGCACATCAACTTTATTATCAATATCAACTTTGGCGCTCACCACAATAACAGGTATTCCCCTTATTTTCGGAAGGACATCTTCTCCATTCAATCCCGGCAGCATTAAATCTAATAATACAAGGTCTGGTTTTGAGTCAGGTATCACTAATAATGCTTCCGTTCCAGAATAAGCACGGGAGATTTCATATCCTTCTTTTGAAAGTGTCTCTTCAAGCACATTTCCAATATGTATGTCGTCATCGATAATTAAAATTCTTTTCATAGTCAATCAACTCCATCTTGCTTTTTGTTTTCCTTATATCTGCCATCAACAGGTTTCTTCGCTGTTTTAGGAATAAGCCATACACGGTTAATATTTATAACACCCTCAATCCGCTTTTCTTTGCAAAGTCTTTGCACCCGCCGTACCGATATAGCCCAACGCTCTGATGCTTCCTATGCCGTCATATACTCAAACATTTCTGTCCTCCTAAATTGTACTGTTTTTATTATATTCGTTTGAACGAATAATATTAACTTGCAAAATATAAACTTGTCGGTTCGCAGCCTGAGTGCCGCTGGCACTCGCTCACCCTCATATGCCTGTTGGCTGTTCTTCTTCGGCGGGTACAGTCAGGCACGGTATTAAGTAATCACTTTCTTTCCGATATGTACCGCCTGACTGTTCAAATCAATAAACCGGACAGATTTTTTAAGGTCATATAGTATAAAATCAATAAGCAAAGGAGCAGAAACGGCGGAACCTGTAAAAGAAGCATTTAAAATCATAAAAACAGAATTCGTAAGGTCTTTCCTATAAGACAAAAAAGTGCCTGAAAGCAGAAACTCTCAGGCACTGTGGAACCGGAAAACCAGAATCGCTGTAATGTAATTACTAAAACTGATACCTGTATAACAGTTTTATCACTGAATTACAGGACCTGTACTGCTATTTCAAATGTCCCCGAATGATAAAGGCATTCCTTCCCTGGATTTCAATTCAGACGGTTCACCCACTCTGTTGACGCATCCATAGCAGTACGGCAGGCATTCGTCTGGTCCAGCGCATTCAGCATCACAAAATCATGAATCGTCCCCTGCACCCGCAACACGGTCACTTCCACCCCTGCACACCGGAGCCTTTCGCCAAAGGCTTCCCCTTCGCTGCGTAAAACATCTGCCTGACCATTGATAATCATCGTCGGTGGAAAACACTTCAGGCAGTCCATATCCGCCCGGAGAGGGGATGCAGTCATCTGATTTCTGTCTTCCACAGATGCTGTATACTGCCGCCAGAACCATTTCATCCCTTCCCGGTACAGATAATAGCCTGTTGCAAACTGACGGTAACTGGGCATATCGAAACATGCGTTCGTCACTGGATAATATAACAGCAGTTTGTGGATACACGGACCATGCCGCATAGCTGATATCAAAACCATGGCGATTGCCATGTTCCCGCCAACACTGTCGCCTGCCACTGTGAGCGCAGCACCCTTTGCCATCGGAAAACAATCCCCTATGATTTCCCATATATGGGAAAGGAGAAAATAGCACTGTTCTGTGGCTGTTGGGTATTTCGCTTCCGGCGACCGGCTGTATTCGGGGAATACGACCAGTGAATCTGTCCTTGCAGAAAGCTCCCTGACTAACTTTTCATGTGTATGGAAACTGCCGGTCACCCAGCCTCCGCCATGGATATAAAACATAATATTTTTGATTTTTTTACCCCCAGGCACAATAAAATATACCGGAACACTCCCCCACATCCCGGTATTGACGCAAACTGAGGATATATCAGCGGGATATTTATATACGGTCATATCCTGCATTTCCTCTAATGCCCTCCTGCCCTGCTCCGGGGGCATCTGAAAGATCAGCGGAGGCACAGAGCTTTGATTGCAGACAGCTTCTGCCGCGGGTTCTAACGGAACACATCGTTTCATATTTCATTCTTCCTTTCTGTCATAAAGGGTTTTAATTATAATATGTAACTCTTCCGTTTTTGCATATCTGTCAGCAAATCTCATCCTATGGTATAAATGAAAGCGCTTATTGATCACAGACACCCCCGGCAGGACAAAATGATAAGGACTATGAATAACAGCATGTAAACAAAAGAAAATAAAATGAATAATGGATTTTACAATAACCATCACTGTCAGAAAAATAAACGTGGCTGCGCCAGATACGAAAATGCTTATGTGCCACGATGCTGATTGTATGGCATATAAGCCGAAATATGTCTGATAATCAGTTTCTCTGCCCGCACTCACCTGCAATACCATTACCGTACCGTCAACAATGCCTGAAATCCCCAAAACCAATTTCCGGTCTTTCACATTTTTCTCCAAATATTCTTCCGACTGTTTTTCGTAATCGTCAACCATCGAATGATTCTTTTCCACCGCACCTGCATACCAGTTCGTAAGGAATTTCAGTGAACTAAGCCCGTCGTCCTTACTTATGTCTATATTCTGGTACTCGGCATATGCATCCTTATCCATGGTCCGCATCATGTCAAGGGCATTTGTGGTCTGGATGAGATTGCTCCCATGTCCAAGATATCTGGCTTTTGCAATACCGTAATCCATGTTCCCGCTGCTGTCAGCTGTGTCTGCCCCTGCCAGTTTCGCAATGGATTCCATTGCTTCCAGGAATGATTTTCTGCTTTCCTCCGGGATAAAGTTCTCCGCCGCATATTCCGCTTTTTTCATGCCAGGCGATATGTTCGCCTGCCGTTCCTCCTCCGTCATGGAGCCACGGTTCCCCACAAGGAAGTTCTGCCGGATGATGTCATACACAAATTTTTATAATCCTTTCCTGCATCCCATATCCTTCAGAGCTGCCTTGTCAGGCTGTGGCTTATTGGGGATATACGTTCGTGTTTCATTTTTAATGCCAGACATACCGTTCAGCTGGATAAGATTTTCTCCATGCCATCCTCTTTGGAGCCGGAAACCTTACAGGCATCCTTCTACGCCTGTGCCAGCTTCACCGGTTTCTGACCTGATAAAAATATATCTGCGCCACCCTGACCTGCACACTTCACAAAATCTGTCGGCAAATGCAGCCCGTTTTCTAACCCGGATTGCACCAGGTGACTGTAAATTGCACGAAATGACCATAAAGTTTATAACATCAGGTCAATTGCAATCCGACTGCCTGTGCGATAAACTGCCCACTGCATAAATTTTTGAAATGTCCAGATTTTGTAATATTTCGGTCTGTTTTCAATCGAATTTCCAATTCGGTGTAATTTTCAAATTGTCTTTCTTACAGAATCAGTCAATTGCCTTTATCCCCTGTTCAGACAATTTCCTGAGATTTTCCAGCATATTATTCAATATGTCCGGAGAATGCTCTTCCCATTTTATCACCTCTGCCACAATCTTAAGGGGCTGTTTTGATCTATTGGATTTCGTTGGGTTTCCCGGAAATTTCTTATCTGTAACATTCGGGTCGTCTTCAAAATCGCCTGTTGGCTCCACAACATATATTCTTTCATCTCCCTCCCCCCTCTGCCAGTTCTGCTCCCCAGATTGCCGCATCCAAAGTCCCTGCAAAGTAAACATATTCAGACTTTCTATCATCATTATAATTCTTTTTCTTCCCTGCAACTATCAGATCTCCCATTTTCAAATCTGCTCTTGTTCCATGAAAAAAAGAGCCCCTGTTAAATACTGTTTTTTCACTCATCTGTTTTTCTCCTTGACAACTGCCAGGTTTCCGGGTGGCGTTCTCTATGCGTAATGATACCTGTCTTTGTTATAATAAAGAAAAGACAGCGCCACTATCATTGTAAGCAGCTCTGCTATCGGCACTGCCAGCCACACACCTGTCACTCCCATAAATTCCGGCAGAATGAGCAGGAACACAAGTATCAGCCCGCACGTCCGCAGGAAAGATAATACCGCCGACAGCTTTCCGTCTGACAATGCGGTGAATGCGGCGGAAGTAAAAATGTTCAGCCCGCAGAACAGAAAGCTGAATGGGAAGATCCGGAACCCTTTCTCTGCAATCTCATAAACCGATGTCCCTTTCTCTGCAAAAAAGCTGACCAGTGAGGAGCCAAAGGCAATTGCTGCGCCAAAGATAACGACAGAAACCAGAATGATAAACCGCATACAGATGGAAAACACCTTTTTTAACCGGGCATTGTCCTGTTTTCCATAGTTATAGCTGATAATGGGAGCCACTCCCATAGAAAAACCTATGTAGCAGGCAGTCAGCAGGAACTGCGTGTAAATAATGATTGTGATGGCGGCCACGCCGTCCTCACCCAGCAGTTTCATCATGATCCTGTTAAAAAGGAATGTGCTCACCGCAGAGGCGGCCTGGCTTACCATTTCTGAAAAACCATTCGCGCAGCTTCCCGCCAGTATGGAAATGTCCATGACAGGCTTTCTGAAATGCAGGCTGCCCTTCCCCGCCGTAAAAAACAGGATACCCGCCACTGTCGGTATCAGGTACCCAAGCCCTGTCCCCAATGCCGCTCCCTTAATCCCCATCTGCAGCGGGACCATAAAAATGTAATCAAAAAGGATATTAGCCGCTCCTGCGCTTATCCCAAGCGCCATGCCCATTCCGGGACGTCCTGCCGTCACGATCAGATTCTGGAAGAGGATCTGCATCATGCTCGCAGGGGTAAACAAAAACAGGAGAAATAAGTATTCCCTGCAATAGGGGAATAAAATCCGGCTTGCCCCAAGCCCCCATATAATGCTGTCTGTAAATACAACCCCTGAAATTGTGATTGCCGCTCCCAATAAGGCGCCTGCACGGATGATCAGGGTAAAATCCTGGGATGCCCTTACGGTTTCCCCCGCTCCCATCTTCCCTGCAACGATTGCACTTCCTCCCATGGCAAGCATGGTCCCAAGACCTGTGATCAGATTGATGACCGGGCATACGATATTGAGCGCTGACAGAGCATTGGTCCCTGCAAACCGTGCCACAAAGACCGTATCAACAATCGTGTACAGCCCCATGAGCAGCATCATTACAATGGTTGGAAATGCAAATTTCAGCAGCGACTTTATCGTAAAGTCCTGGGAAAGCGGATTTTCTTCTGCCTGTGTTTCATTCATGCCCCTTGCCCTCCGTTTCCTCTTTCCATAATACACGATTACAGGGTCCGCGAAACGGTTCCTGCAATATCTGACTGCTGAAATCGTTTTCGGGTTTCCGGAGTATGAACTTCTGTGTCGGATAACCAAACTCGACCAGCAGTTCTTCTTCGGCAAAGCCAAGGCTTTTGATGGTCTTCCGGTGTCCGGTATCAGCCTTGTCACCCTCCCTGAAAGTCGTGACGGTGATCGCTTCGGAGCATACCAGTTCGTGCAGCGCTTTTTCACAGAATGCTTTTGCTATTCCCTTTTTCCGGTATTGCGGATGCACCCCCAGAAAGTCAATGCTCCCTGTCATTTCATTAAATGCCATAATTCCCACTGCGGTATGGGCATCTTTCAGAATCAATGCCCGCCTGTTTCTGATGTACTCCCGCAACTGTCCGGTATACTGCCCCTCATCCAGATGTGGGAAACCATCAATCACAAGATGTACCAGTTCCATCCATTCCGGAATGTCTGCCTCTGTTGCACAGGCAATCTTCTGTCGTAAACAGGCATCCCCTTCCAGGTCTGCAGGATTTTCATTCAAAACGTATCTTAACAGCAACGGGTAAAACTCCTCTTCCTTCCTGTACTGGTCAGGAGCCTTTTTGTACATGGTCCTGAAACTGTCAGTAAAAGACTGCTGGCTTTCATATCCGGCAGTAAGTGCAATCTCAAGGATTGGTTGATCGGAAAAAACAAGCAGCTTTGCGGCCTCGGTCAACCGTCGGCGCTGTGCGTAAGTCCGGATTGTCAGTCCCACTGTGTCTGTAAACATCCTGTGCAGATGGTACTTTGAATAATGCAGCGCTTCCGCAATTGTATCCAGATCCGGCTTTTCATGCAGGCGGCTCTCAATATAGTCAATGGCCGCTGTCACATTTTTGATATTTCCCGGCATTTCAGCTCCCTCCTTTCTCATTTAGTATTCTGACCAGAATGCCATGATTATAGCAGAAATTTCTATTCTTCTTTTCATCTGTCTTGCGGTTTTTTATGATTTCAGCTATTTCATCAGCTCTGCGTCTGGCTCTTTCTAAAATACTAATCAAAAAATGTTTTCCAGTTTTCGGACTGATAATCTCATTACGCCATGGTATAATTTGCTGTTGCCGCAGTCCCCGATTTTGCCAGAATGGAATCGGAATATACGCCCTCTTTTGCCCATTGCGCCATCAGCCGCCTTTGTGCATCGCTTTTTTCCATCGCCGCCTTCGCATTGATTTCTTCCTGCATCCTTTTCTTTTCCTGCTCCTTTTTTATCTGGGCCTCCGTCCGTTTTTTCTGCTCTGTCCTGCGCTCCCAAAAGCTGTCTTTTGCCCTGCCGTCAAACAGGCTTTTTCCACTTCCGTTCTGGTATCCTGCGCTCCACATCTCCGCATGGCATTCCTCTTTTGTTGCCCCGTAACAGATGGTGGAATAAGCCCCTCCACAGACGCCTGCCCATCTGTCTGGCTGCGCCCATCCTGTCCGCAGGTCATTCAGCACCCACGCCTCATACTCCGGGTCATTCTTCATCGCCTCAAACCCTGCTTCTGAAATATGGATGGAAATGTTCTCCCACATACGGGTCGGGTGCATGGGAATCTGTGAAATCTTTTCATGGATATACTGCTTATACTCATCCATTGTCATGTCCTTTGTTGAAACAGCCCCCGCCTTTCCCGTTTCTGATACATTCTGGCTCTTTTCCGCCACCCTGTCACAAAAAGACGGGCTTTCAGCATTGCCGCCCTTTGCTTCATTGTTTCTCAAAAAATTGCTGTACGTCCTTGTCATGTAGTTTACATTGATCGTGTTATTCATGGTTGCTCCTTTCCTGTAACAGCACTGTTACGCTGAACTCATTTTTCCTGACTTTATTGGTATTGAGAATCATGCTGCTTACCATACTGCTGTTCCTGAGTAAAAAACCGGAGAAGGGGCCGCCGGAACTGCATACAAAAAAACTATGCTATCTATGCCTGCCGCCAGTCGTGGGCATCCTGTTTGGGAATATCATTTTCCGCCTGCTCCTTACCGTAAACTGTTTCAACCCCTGACGCTATATGCTGAAACAGCATAAAACTCATTTCGCTCAAATTTCCTCCTCCGGCTTTCACTTTTTATATCGTAAAAAACAGCATATCGTCTAACGCCGATGCGGATGCTATATTCACTTACCCCGTTTGGCAGGAGCATTATCCCAGTGCTGGACGCCATGTGTAATTGGGGGACAAACTTTTTAGACGGGCTGAACATCCAGCCGCCGTGCTGTACAAAAAAGTCAGCAGGAGAACCGTGACAGGCTTTCCTGCTGACTTTTCATAACTGTATATCCGACTCCAATGAGAAAACCCCGTTTTCAAATGCAAGCCGGAAAACGGATGCGTTTTTTACCTTCCGCACTTTGTCTGACTGCTCCGGCGCAAATAAATGGATGATTGTCTTTATGGCAAAGGCATGGGTTACTATCAGAATATTACTGCTTTCCCCCATCCCATGCCTTTGGGCAATATCTACAAATGCAGCTTTCAGGCGTTCTTCTATTGCCTGGAATGGCTCTGCCATTCCTGTCGTATCATGTTCATAAAGGGCATCCGCAACATCGGGGAGCCGCTGATTCAGCTCTGTAAAGGACGCTCCTCCCAGCCAGTCCGATACACTCTTTATGAAAACCGCATTATCCTCCGCCTCCATACACCCCAGGCACCATTCCCGAAGCCTTACTTCCCTTTCTATTGGCACACCGTTCTTTCCGTTTGCTTCAAGAATCAGTTCTGCTGTCTGTATGGCACGGAGCATATCACTGGTATAAACCGCATCAAAATCAATTCCCTTTAATTTTTGCCCTATGTCAGCCACCATCTGCTTTCCTGCTTCGGTAAGTGGTGAATCAGCCCATCCCTGCGCCCGGTCTAAGCTGTTCAAAAGTGTCTGACCATGCCTGACTATGTAAAAACGAACCATGCTTTCACCTCCACTGACAGTATAAGGAATCGTCATTAAAATAGCAAGCAGTTACTTTCCGGGTAATAACTATCATATTACAGTGAGTATTTAAAAAGATCCATTGGGTGGCCCTTTTTCCCTGTTATCATTTATGCAGCTTCCCTTCAGACTATTTTGCTTTTTGTTTTTTCATAACTATTCCACATATAGCTGCCGCTGCAAAAAAGATAAAAATCAGATACCATAAATTTTCAGGGCAGAATCCATTATTCAGCATCAGCCGGTATCCCCAGAAAGCAGGAAAAATCCGTCCTGTCATTTCCAAAAATTCAGGTAACAAATGAATGGGAAACATAATTCCCGAAAGCATAATTGAGGGCAAAAACACCAATTGTGCTGTCATTGTCAGTTTCGCCTGATTTTTTACTGTCAACCCTAAAACACTTCCAATGCTTAACGACACAATAATATATACAGCAAGTGCGAGAAAGAAAAGCGGAAGCTGTGCCGGCAAAGCTGCTTCAAACAGAACAGGGGCAAGCAGCACTATCACAACACAGGTAATCATCAGATGAACAAATGCTGAAAGGAACATTGCAACAAGTCCGGAACAGACAGGTACTCCGTTTGCTTTATATACTTTCTTTATGTCGCTTCCGTAAGTTTCAGTCAACGATGGCGGTAACCCGATAAACGCCCCCATTGAAACACTCATTACAGTCATGGACTGTATTAGCGTACTTCCCATTTCGGGCATAACGGAAGTAAAAATACCGCCCATAAAAAGAAAGAAAATAAGGGGAACGATATAGCAGGTAACCAGGAGAGACTTACTCCGTATATCCAGTTTCCACTGTAACGCCGCACCATATAAAAAACCGTTCATGCTGTTTCCCTCCCTGTCATTTCGATAAAATGTTGTTCCAGTGTACCACGGTCAACTTTAATATCCAATATATGAATTTCTTTTTGCTTCAGATCATGAAGCAGGGAAATCAAAGTATCTTCAATATTATCTGTTTCAAAAGTGCTGTTCCCCTGCCTGGTTTTGATATGGATAAAATATTTTTCCCCAATCTTATCTGTCAGTTCTGACGCTGTGCCGCAAAAGTCAATATTCCCACGATTCAGAATTGCAATACGGTCACATAAGTTTTCCACTTCTGCCATATCGTGACTTGCCAGAACAATCGTTTTTCCCTGTGACCTTAGTTTGCGGATTTGTTCGTGAAGTGAAACCCTGCTAAGGGCATCAAGCCCGGCAGTTGGCTCATCGAGAAAAATAATATCCGGATTACTGATAAGTGCAAGGGCAAGATGTAACCGCCTTTTTTGTCCTGTGGACAGCTGGATGTACTGTTTCTTCTCAATTTCTTTCATGCCAGAAACATTCAGCATAGTGAAATCAATCTTTGCCCTGTTCCATTTTGCAAATAATCTTACAGCCTCCATCGGTTTGATATGGGCAGGCAAAGAGGATGACTGCAGCTGAATACCCATTTTCCCGTTTACCGTAATGGTACCGCTGTCATATTTTCTCAAACCCTCAATACATTCAAGGGCTGTGGTTTTTCCTGCGCCATTTACACCCAGCAGAGCGAAAATTTCTCCCTTTTTAATTTCAAAATCAAGTCCATTGAGAACAATGTCTCTGCCATAGCTTTTCTTTAATCCACGAACCTGTATTGCACTGTTCATCATTCCACCTCCTCAAAGGGATTTTCTCCGGATCCTGAAAAGTAGATTTGCAAAGCCGGCTCTAAATAGTCATTTACAATTTTTTGTCTTTCTTCCCAGGCATTTGCAGCGGTATCAATATTGCCAACCTCCATCAGTTTCGGAAGCATACTCATATCACCGTTCGTAAATTCCGTAATCAATCCCCAATACTCTTTTACAATTCGCTGGCATTTTTCACTTTCAGGGGGTACACCTGCCTTTTGAAGTTCTGCAATTTCATCACTCAAACAGTTAAATCTGTCCATAAAATTCAAACCGCTTTCCTTATCAAACCGATTACGGATATGATCGAGGGTATCGTCATCAAAACGCTTAATGAGATAGTAAGAGTTGTTTTTCATTTGCAGATTGACAATAATATCTGCATACTTCCTGAAATTGACTGCCTGCATTTGTAACACTTCTTCCTTTAACTGTTCGATTGCTGTCAGAGAAGCGGTCAGATGTTCTATTTTCTCCCGTATGCTGTCAGCCTGTTCGGTAAGGGCCTTTGCCACATCAGCCGGTGTTTCCAAAGAAATTAAGCGATGTTTTATATCATTCAAAGAAAACCCCAGTGATTTCAAAGATATAATCTGATGAAGCATAACCAGGTCTTTATCTGTATAAAGCCTGCGTCCCCCTTCACTCTCTGCCGAAGGGGATAACAGGCCCTCCCTGTCGTAATATTGCAATGTACGGACAGTAACTCCTGTTTTCTCCGCAGCCTCTCCAACCGTCATAAACCCAGGGGGGATGCTTCTGTGTTTTGCCATAATTATCTGCCTCCTGTCCTGTATTATACCTCATTACGCTGCGTCACAAACAAGACCTTTTTCAAAAAAATTTCTTTTCTGTTTCTGAATCCGTTTTGTAAAATCCCAAAAACAGAAATCCCCATCCAACAATGCCTCCAACACTCAGAGATATAAGAACCGGGACATGAAAGAAAAACATCACTGCACTTAATGCAATCTCAGTCAGTCCCAAAGTTTTTCCAAAGAATATGAAAATATCAGGTGCAATACTTTGTGCATAGTTCCAATGCTCCTGCGTTTTCCGTGAAGTTGGTGTGTTATATCCATTATTTGGATCCATATCTGACGCAGGATGTTTTTTTAAGATATATCCCACAAAAATCATTACAAATGGCATAACTAAGTTTATCACCAGTAAATAATACATATATTTTCACTCCTCGTTGCTTCACTTTACCATAGAGTATCCAATTTTTCTTATTCATTTTCTTTTCCAGTGGAAACAATCCGAACAGCCGAAGCCATTCCGCCATCCCCATATGTGGGACTCTTTAAAAATGCCTCTGACGACGGGCTTATTTCCTGATGATTTAATATTGTATGAGTTACTTCATTTTCCCAATGATATAACCTTGCATTTGATATGGCTTCTGTTTCCAGCAGCACGTCTACGATATGATCATGGTAACTGCTAATATGTTTTTCGATAATAAATCGCATAAGCTCCAACCGTTTATTCATGCTTTTTATATTCGTTGAAGCAGAAGTTGTACGATATTGAATCAGCGGTTGACTGACAATTCCAATCCATGATCCCGGAGAGGTTTCTAACATGCTTAAAAAGAAATCCCAGTCTTCAAAACCAGAACGCATGGATTCATCATATCCTCCGCATTGCTCAAATATTTCCCGTCGAAGGATATGTGTCGCCGGACAGCAATTACGAGATAAAAATGAACTTATTTTCCCTCCGGCAGGACGGACAACAGACTCTAATACCCCAAATGTATGCATAAAGGAGGATGCTGCCACCATAGATGGACTGTCACGAAGCAGCTGACTTACATACTCTGTAAATTCGGGCTTCAGTTTATCATCTCCGTCTAATACCAATACCATTGGCGCCTGCGCTTTCTTAATCCCAGCATTCCTCGCAGCAGATACGCCCCTGTTTTCCTGATAGTGTATCATTACCGGAATCGGTAAATCAGACTTTTTTTCAATTTCTTTTAATACACGGATGGAATACTCATCTGTGGAACCATCGTCTACAATTATAATTTTCTGCGGCAATACTGTTTGAGCACATAAAGATTCAAGGGCTTCAAGAATCATTGAGCCCTGATTAAAACTCGTTATGACGGCCTCAATATCTGTCCCAAAATTATCTTTATTTTTATTCATTTTATCTCCTTTTATCTGCAAATTCGCCAACATATCACATTGCACGCTCTATGACAGCTGCATCGCCTTTCCGCTCTGCTTCTTTATAAATACGAAACGGTGTATCCAGCAGTTTCATATTCATACCTGCCTCTGCAGGACCTTCCATTAAACATCCTTTTGTGTTTGCTCTTCATAGTTTTAAATACATTGTCATAATCGGATGTTTTCTTCTGCATTCCTGCCCTTTTCTTTAAATATTTCTGCTTTTATTATATCGGCAAATCTTATCTGTGGCAATAAAAATCACCTTTTCTTCACGCTTTAGCATGACAGGTCCTTTTCTTTATTTTTTCTGTCATTTCTTTATCTTTACTCAAACTTCGCACATAAATTTTAGTTATGCACCTTGAAAATTCAATACCTGGCAGTGATTCAGTTATCAATGTTCTATGGTTTACGCTGTTTGTAGTTTCGATTTTAACAGAGCAGGAATAGCATCCATAAATGCATCTGCTAATGCATCGATTTTATCATCTGTTATATCAAGATGATCGGCAGCCAGCTCTCTGAACATTTGAAGCAATAATTGAAATGCCTGTATCCATGTTATGTCTGACATTTCATCGGAAAAATATAAAAAGAGTTCACCAGGAGTCCGTTCATCGTTTGATTCACGGCTTTCAAGGGATAACATCATATATCGGGTAAAGACTACTGCGGTATGTGCTGTCATCGCATCATAGGAGATGGATCTGCATTCTTTACCCAGATGCAGGTAACTTTTGCAGACTTTGAAAAAGACTTCAATATCCCACCTTTTTCCGTAGATGCGGATAATTTCATTTTCATCCAATCCAATATCTGTTGAAATGATGCACAGATACTCTTTCCGTTTGTTTCTGTTTCGGACATAGACCACTTTGGCGGGAATGGTTTTTCCATCTTTTACAACATCAACCATCACGGATAGAAGGTATCTGGAACGTCCCCTGCGTTTTTTGTTTTTGCTGTAAATGGCTGTTAAGGACATCTCTTCCCTGTTGTAACAAAAAACATTTTGGGTGTTTTCTTAACCATGGCAATGACATCATACCCGATCCCTTTCACGGCATGGATGGAACTTGGGGAGGAAAACCAGCTGTCAAAAAGGACGTATTTTGCCGGGATGGCGGCACTTTTAGCATGCTTTAACAATTCAGGCATTACAGAAGTCCCTTTTTGCATAGACAGCTGGCGTCGTTTGTATCCGACAGTCCTTTTATCCATGGCAGATGCTTCGTTTATTCGGTTCCTCTTGTTTTCAGAGGAAAGAAGCACACTGTTAACCGAGAGGAAAGTGCTGCCGTCTGACCAGCCCAATGTAAGCATTCGGAAGCCAAATTTATAAGCATGTTTTGCATGATCATATACTTTTGTAAGCAGTTCTGCTTTTTTAGAACGGTTCCTTTCAAATATGGAATCATCAATGATCAAAACATTGGCACGGTCTTCAGAATCCAACGGTGCAATAGCTTCCTTGATAATCCTGCTTGAAAGAATTGTTGTGAAACGGCTCCAATTGATCTGAGGCATTTTCATAAAACAGTAGACAGTATCCTTTGCAAACGCAGGCGTGTTACTTCCGGTAAGAAGATTCATGTACATACTTCTGTTAGAAAAAATCAGCAGAAACAGATACTGAAAGATTTCCACAACAGAAAATCCTTTTCTTTTACAGGCATTAGCCGATTTTAATGCAAATGAAACATGAAATCTGACAAAAAATCTTCGGATAGTTTTAGAAATCTGCTTATCATTCTGAGCGTCTTGTGTTATACTTTTATTCATAGCATGAGTCCTCCGGTTTTAATTGTTTTTGAGCAACTCAATTATACCAAACCAGATGGTATACATGCTATTTTTATGCCAGTTATTATTGAATTTTCAAGGTGCATACGCACTTATTCAAGTGCGAAGTTTGAGAAAATAAAATATAGTATGGGCGTTGGATTGATATTCGCTGCCGTAATGCAGATAATCAGCATGATTTCTATGCGGCTGAAATCAGGAGCGTTTTTCCTTTTCCCCTGTTTGCCGCTTCCTTCATCCTGGCCATCCCTGATAAAACGCGACCGCTCCCAAAATTGCGCCTACAGCCATGGCCGCCAATGTTACAACAATAATGATAGGATGCTCTTTCATCAGCTTCCCTAATTCTTCTAAATCGTCCATTGAATTTCTCCTCCTTTGTCCCACAACGGGAATTTTGCAACTACTTAATATTAAAATTTTCTGTTTTCAAATCGCAATAATATCTGCCACTTGCAGCAGTAAACTTTAAAACACAATAATCTGGGTCAGTTGCACCTTTTTTGTAAAACATTGTATCATCCTTTTCCCAAATCATGTTTTTAGTTTCCTGGTCTGTCAAGACTTCCATTTTGCCTTTTAACATAACACCAACATATTTCATGAATCCGTTGTGGTAGAAGTTCTATCTCAACTTATAAGCATTCCCTTCAAACTTCTATCTGTTTCCGCTTCTATTTTTGCAATAATACCTTATCGAACCTTAGTAGTTCGATAAGTATGAATTGCCAGCACAAATGCAAAGGAAATAATCTGTGCAGCCATAATCCGGACAATTTGTAATTCGTC
>NZ_KE159568.1:0-837162 GCF_000403845.2 Eubacterium sp. 14-2
AAGGTTCCCTCTGTCATCTCCCTCAGGCGACAACTTCTATATCTTAGCACATCTTCGCCTGTCTGTCAATGACTTTTTTCATCTTTTTTTATTTTCTTTCGTCGTTTCCTGTCTGTCTTTTTCGACATCCGCTCTCGACGACAAATGTTATCTTATCACTTTTATTTCCATATGTCAACAGAATTTTCCAGAAAAAATAAAGTAAGTTTTTATTACCGTTTTTTGTCAAATTGTTTGAATTGTCAGTATTTTACTGTTATCTTCTTCCACTCATATTTTTCCTGCCGAAAATCATTCTATTATAATGTAATGGTCCCTCTCAGAAAAGAATGATTTCCATATTGACAAATCATCTGCAATATGCTTTAATATTCATATGAACAATCATTCATATGAAAGGAGGCAGCCTTATGGAACAGGTTGAAAAATATAAGTTAAAAGAACACCATCATAAACAGGAAGATTCCTGCTGCTGCGGACAGGAACACTGCGAACACAGTCATAAACAGGAGCATACTCACGAGCATGAACATCACCACGGACACACTCACGAGCATGAACATCATCATGAACATGACGGTTCCTGCTGCTGTGGACAGGAACATACTCATCAGCCGGTGCAGCATCCGGATGCCGACCATGCAAAAGGTATCCGTTTCACCTGCCTGGTAGAAAATCTGGGCTGTGCCAACTGCGCAGCCAAAATGGAGCGGCGTATCAATGAACTGCCGGAAGTAAATGCCGCTGTTCTTACTTTCGCCACAAAACAGCTTCGTGTAGCCGTTACACCGGAAGGAGCGAAAAAGGAAGACGCCCTGATTGCAAAATTTCAGGAAATCTGTGCTTCCATTGAATCTGAGGTTGTGGTGACCAGACAAAGTTCTTCCCAAAAAGGAAAAAAATCCCTTTCTGTTTCTGAGCAGGAGCTTTCAGGAAAACATCCCTTCCGTAAACAGCAGATGGATCTTATCTCTGTTATAACCGGAGCGCTTTTGTTTATTGCCGGAGAAATTCTGGAACACGCAGGTATGGAAGGGGCTCTCCTGCCTTCCGTGATTTTTGTAATTTCCTATCTTATTCTCGGCGGGCAGATTGTACTGACTGCTCTTAAGAATCTGTGCAAAGGACAGATTTTTGATGAAAACTTTTTAATGAGTCTTGCAACACTGGGTGCGTTTGCCATAGGAAATTTTCCGGAAGCGGTGGGAGTTATGCTGTTTTACCGTATTGGAGAATATTTTGAAGAGGCGGCAGTTTCACGCAGCCGTTCCCAGATTATGGAAGCCGTGGACTTACGCCCGGAAGTTGTCAGTCTTGTAATCGGAAATGATACGAAAGTAATTGACGCTGAAGAAGCCCGGCCAGGAGATATTCTGCTGGTCCGCCCTGGCGACCGCATTCCGCTGGACGGCGTTGTGCTGGAAGGAGAAAGCCGCCTGGATACCTCTCCCATTACCGGAGAACCGGTTCCGGTCAAAGCCGGTGTGGGGGATGCTGTTACCTCCGGCTGCATCAACACTTCCGGTCAGTTAAAAATTCAGGTGGAAAAATCACTGGAACATTCCATGGTTACCAGAATCCTGGACTCTGTGGAAAATGCTGCTGCCAGTAAACCTGAAATTGACCGGTTTATTACCAGATTTTCCAGAATTTATACTCCTTTTGTGGTGATTGCGGCACTGGCTACGACAGTCATTCCCTCTCTCATTACCGGAGACTGGAACCACTGGATTTACACCGCACTGACATTTCTTGTTATAAGCTGTCCCTGTGCCCTTGTTTTAAGCGTGCCTCTGGCATTCTTTTCCGGCATTGGCGCCGGCTCCAGACAGGGAATCTTATTCAAAGGCGGTGTGGCTATTGAAGCTCTGAACCATATTTCCACGGTTATTATGGATAAAACCGGCACCGTCACAAAAGGAAATTTCGTGGTGCAGCAGATCATCCCTTTCCAGGACTATTCTGAAGAAGAAGTGCTGCAACTCTGCGCCAGCCTGGAGCAGCATTCCACCCATCCCATCGGTGTAAGCATTACTGCTGCCGCCCGTGAAAAAAACCTCCTGCCTGAAGAGGCTGTTTCCCTGAAAGAACTGGCAGGCCACGGAATTCAGGCAACACTGTCCTCCGGAGAGGTTCTGGCAGGCAACCGGAAGCTGATGGAAAAATTCCATGTGGATCTGTCCGAATGCACACAGGCTGTATATGGAACAGAGATATTTCTTGCAGTCCGGGGAGTTCTGGCCGGATATCTGGTGATTTCCGATACCATCAAGCCGGAATCTGCCAGAGCAGTTGCCGATCTGAAACGTCTCCATATCACAACTGCCATGCTGACAGGAGATGCACTGGAAAGCGCCCTGGAAGTTGCCGGCAAAACCGGCATAGAGCAGGTACATGCGCGGCTGCTTCCGGAAAATAAACTGGAAAAACTGCAGGAAATCCGTAAGGCAAACGGTTCCGTCATGTTTGTGGGAGACGGGATCAACGATGCCCCTGTTCTGGCAGGAGCCGATGTGGGAGCCGCCATGGGAAGCGGTGCAGACGCAGCCATTGAAGCTGCAGACGTGGTATTTATGACTTCTGACATGGGAGCTGTGCCCAATTCCATCTCCATAGCAAGAACCACGACCCGGATTGCCTGGCAGAATGTAGTCTTTGCTCTGGCAGTCAAGGCGCTGGTTATGGTTCTCGGCCTTGCCGGATATGCCTCCATGTGGATGGCAGTATTTGCAGACAGCGGCGTGGCCATGCTCTGTGTCCTGAATTCCATTCGTATCCTGTATCAGAAGAACAAAGCGGGCAAGCCCACTTCAGCTCCCCTGACCCATCACTCATGATGGGCCTGGACGGTTTGCTGCGCCGGGTGCGGTCACGCAGTGACATCTTCTATTCGCACGAGTGTGCATATTATTTTTCTTCTATAGAAAGACACTTTCACGCTTTAGCGTGACAAGGTCTTTCCTTATAGAAGAAAAAAGCGGGCAGCCTTTTGCTTTATTCAGCTTTTGCCAGTTTTATCACCCGGCTGGTACCGAGACGTGCGGCTCCCAGACGGATATATTCTTCCGCATCTTCAAAAGAAGCAATTCCTCCTGCCGCCTTTATCTTTACTTCCGGGCCGATATGCTCCCTGAAAAGTTTTATGTCAGCAAAAGTAGCCCCTGCTGTGGAAAACCCTGTGGAAGTTTTGATAAAATCTGCTCCTGCACTGGTTACGGTTTCACACAGTTTCTGTTTCTCTTCTTCTGTCAGCAGACAGGTTTCCACTATTACTTTCAGAATTTTCCCCTGACAGGCTTTTTTCAGAATTCGAATTTCCTCTTCCACCAGATCAAACCGCCCGTCTTTTACCCAGCCCAGATTGATGACCATATCAAGTTCACCGGCTCCGTTGGCAACGGCGTCTCTGATTTCAAATTCTTTTACAGCCGTGGTATTATAACCATTGGGAAAACCAATGACGGTGCAGACTTCCATTCTGTCTCCCAGATATTCCCGCGCCTGCTTCACATAAGAAGGCGGAATGCAGACGGAAGCAGTGCCATATTTCAATGCGTCCTCACAAATCTGCTGAATTTCCTGCCAGGTGGCTGTCTGATTTAACAATGTATGATCTGTTTTTACATAAATTTCTGTTCTGTCCATTTCTTTCCTCCTGTATCTCTTACCCTGATTTCCAGACAAATGGGTGAAATCCCCTTATCTTTCCCTGCCTTTCCTCTCTCCGGCTTCCGGTCTACATCTGCCGGATGGCTTCGCCAATGGTTCCTGCCCCGATGATTTTTATTCCTTTGGTATCTGTCAGCCCCGGAATGGACACTTTGGGCAGGATACATGTCTTAAATCCCAGTTTCCGTGCTTCCGTCACCCGCTGCTGGGCCATCTGGACCGCACGCACCTCGCCGCTTAATCCCACTTCCCCAAAGCAGATAATTTTCTCATCTATTGCCTTGTCCCGGAAACTGGAAGCCAGAGCCATCACAATTCCCAGATCTATGGCCGGTTCATTCATTCGTATGCCTCCTGCAATATTCACATAAGCGTCACAGGCAGACAGAGACATCCCCGCCCGCTTCTCTAACACCGCCATCAGAAGGTTTACCCGGTTTAAATCCGTTCCGGCTGCTGTCCTCCTTGGAATTCCGAAATTGCTGTGACACACCAGTGCCTGGATTTCCACCAGTATGGGCCTTGTACCCTCCATGGAACAGGCAACCACAGATCCGGAGGCTCCCTGCGGCTTGCCGTTCAGCATAAACTCCGATGGATTTTTCACCTCTGCAAGCCCTTCTTCCCGCATTTCAAATACGCCGATTTCATTGGTAGAACCAAATCTGTTCTTGACCCCCCGCAGAATCCGGTAGGAAGCATGACGGTCTCCCTCAAAATAAAGTACCGTATCCACCATATGCTCCAGTACTCTGGGGCCTGCCACTACCCCTTCTTTCGTTACATGGCCTACAATAAAAATCGTTATCTCCATGCCTTTTGCAATCTGCAAAAGCCTTCCGGTGGTCTCCCGGACCTGAGACACGCTTCCTGGGGCAGCGCTGATTTCCTCACTGTATATGGTCTGAATGGAATCAATAATCACCACCTGGGGTTTCTGGCGCTCCACCACCTGTTCAATCCGCTCCATGCCTGTTTCACAGAACAGCTGCAGGTTATCTGAAAACTGCCCGATCCTCTGGGCCCGCATTTTAATCTGCTGCAGAGATTCCTCTCCGGAAATATACAGCACTTCTAAAGTTTCTGCCAGATTCCTGCATACCTGCAGCAAAAGAGTGGATTTTCCAATCCCTGGGTCTCCGCCCACCAGCACCAGGGAACCAGGCACGATTCCGCCGCCCAGCACCCGGTCCAGTTCTCCAAACCCTGTCTGCATCCGGGTTCCGGACTGTATATCGATTTCTGATATTCTGGCGGTTTTCAGCTCTTCTTTTCCTCCCGGAGCGCTTTTTATTTTTCCTGCGGCTTTTTTCTCCAGAGCTTCCTCCACAAAGGTATTCCACTCCCGGCAGCCCGGACACTGCCCCATCCATTTAGAAGACTCATATCCGCAGGACTGACAGAAATACACCGTAACCTTTTTTCCCTTTGCCATGTTTTATCCTCTTCCTGTATATGATACAGGGCATTCCGAAAGCCTGCTGAGCTGACTTACGGAATGCCCTTACTGTCTGTATGTTATCCAACTTTTTCAATCTGAACAGCAACCGGAGTGTCTTCATTCAATTCCACGCTGAGACTTAATTTTCCACCCAGATTCGTCTTCATATGGCCTGCATTCACGCCATCCACCACCACTTCATATTCTGCCTGTTCTTCCAGCTCCAGGGTAATCTGTGCGTCTTCTGCTCCTTCTACCTGGAACGCAACGCCGCTGTCTGTTACCTGAAGCTGACTCACTGTGGTCCCCGGTACAGATTCGTACACGAACATGCCGTTTCGCTCCAGCTTGGTGATTTCCTGAAAAGTCTTTACCTTATACAGGTCCCCGCCAAACTCAAAATTATCTGCTTTTGCTTTGGAAGCCAGTCTGTAATTCCCAAAACTTAAAGTTCCATTGTTTTCTGTACGAATCAGTTCTTCTACTACAGCCATTTTTTTATCCTCCTGTTGAAATTGTCTGCTTTCCTGACACCATTAATTATATAATAAATCCTCTGGTTTTGCCAGCAATATTTTACTTACTTTTGCAGCAGTAACCTTTCCCCTCCGGCTGAACTGTTATTTATTTCTGACAGTAAAGGTAATTTCCTTTTTGTGCATGGCGGCTTCCACCGTATCTTTGGCCTTTACCCTGCCGGAAAGGATTTCCTCCGCCAGTCCGTCTTCTATTTTGTTCTGAATCATCCTGCGCAGAGGCCGCGCGCCATATTTCGGCTCATAGGCTGTGTCCACAATATGGCTTTTTACCGTTCCGGTAATATGAAGCTCAATTCCCATCTGGGTTTTGCAGCGCTCAATCAGGGTTTTGGTCATCAGGGTTACAATTTTCTTCATATCCTCTTTGGTCAGAGCATGGAACACAATGGTCTCGTCAATACGATTCAGAAATTCCGGCCGGAAAATTCTGCGCACTTCCTCCATTACGCTGTCTTTCATCCGGTCATAATTGTGCTTTGCATCCTCCACAGAAGCAAATCCCAGTGCTTTCGGTTCAATGATGGACTGGGCCCCCGCATTGGACGTCATAATAATAATGGTATTTTTAAAATCTGTCTTTCTGCCCTGGGCGTCGGTAATGTGACCGTCATCCAGCACCTGCAGCAGGATATTGAATACATCCGGATGGGCTTTTTCAATTTCATCAAAAAGGATGACAGAATAGGGATTCCGTCTTACTTTCTCACTCAGCTGTCCGCCCTCGTCATACCCCACATATCCTGGGGGAGAACCAATCATTTTGGATACGCTGTGTTTTTCCATATATTCCGACATGTCCACCCGCACCATGGCAGATTCGCTGCCGAACATGGCTTCTGCAAGGGCTTTGGAAATCTCTGTTTTGCCCACGCCAGTGGGCCCCAGAAACAGGAAAGAGCCAATGGGACGGTTGGGGTCTTTTAAGCCTACTCTGCCCCGGCGCACTGCCTTTGCCACAGCAGACAC
The DNA here is from genome assembly GCF_000403845.2 of Eubacterium sp. 14-2. Lineage (GTDB taxonomy): Bacteria > Bacillota > Clostridia > Lachnospirales > Lachnospiraceae > Petralouisia. Next base: position 6,616 of record NZ_KE159568.1, read on the forward strand.
CGCCTCTTCCTGACCAATCACCCGTTTGTGCAGTACGGATTCCAGTTTCCGCAGTCGGGCAGATTCTTCCTCAGCCAGCCGCTTTACGGGAATTTTCGTCCACTGGGACACTACTTCGGCAATTTCGTTTTCCCCTACTTCCGCTCTTTTACGTTTCATGGATTTTTTTGCTTTTTTCTGCAGTTTCTCATACTCTGCCTGCAGGGCTTCCTTCTCTTTGCGCAGCTCTGAGGCTTCCTGAAGTTCCATTTTCTGAATGGCTTCTTCCATTTCCTCCGTAACCCGGTTGATTTCTATACGGATATCCTGCAGATTTGTGGAGGTTTTCACTCCTTCCAGACGCACCTTTGCCGCCGCCTCATCCATCAGATCTATGGCCTTATCCGGCAGAAAACGGTCGGAAACATACCGGTCGGAAAGTTTTGCCGCCGCCTCCAGCCCCTCGTCGGTAATGACCACCTGATGATGCTTTTCATAAAATCTGCGCAGCCCTTTCAGTATTTCCAGCGTCTGCTCTATGTCCGGTTCTTCCACCATAACCGGCTGGAACCGCCGCTCCAGCGCTGCGTCCCGTTCAATATATTTCCGGTACTCTTCCACAGTTGTTGCACCAATCATCTGAAACTCTCCCCGTGCAAGATGAGGTTTCAGAATGTTGGAGGCATCCATGGCTCCCTCTGCGCCTCCGGCGCCGATAATGGTGTGCAGTTCATCCATAAACAGCAGGATATTTCCGGCTCCCACCACTTCCCGTATTACCTTTTTAATCCGCTCTTCAAATTCTCCCCGGTATTTGGAGCCGGCAATCATACTGGAAAGATCCAGCGTAATCACTCGTTTTCCGGCTACGGATTCCGGTACAAGTCCCAGGGAAATCTGCTGGGCCAGCCCTTCCGCAATGGCAGTCTTGCCCACCCCCGGCTCTCCAATGAGACAGGGATTATTTTTACCTCGTCTGCTTAAAATCTGAATCACACGGCGTATTTCTTCTTCCCTTCCAATGACCGGATCCAGCTTACCTTCCACAGCCATTCTGGTCAGATCTCTGGAATACTGATCCAGAACCGGCGTGGCTTCCAGGCTGCGTTTTCTTCCTTTGGCAGATTTCAGTTCTTCTCTGGAAAAACTGCCTTCTTCTCCCATGGCCACCAGTAAATCAATATAAAGTTTCTGCAAATTAACGCCCATGGTGTTCAAAAGGCGCACTGCGGCAGATTCATTTTCTTTGATAATTGCCAGCAACAGGTGCTCGGTACCTGTCTCACTGCTGTTAAAGTGGCCTGCTTCCTTCTCTGCTGTATCCAGTATTTTCTGGGTTCTGGGAGTATAGCCGTCCCCGTCCAGCAAAGCAGTCCCCTCTCCCGGGGCAATCAGTTCTTCAATCAAATCCAGCAGTTTTTTCTCCTCAAGATGGTTATCTGCCAGAACTTTTGCTGCCACTCCGGTTCCCTCCTGAAGCAGTCCCGCCAGTATGTGTTCCGTACCCACATAATTATGCTGCAGCTTTTTGGACAGCCTGGCTGCCAGTTCCAGAACTTTTCCTGCCTGGGACGTATATTTTTTATGCATTCGCTCCTCCTGTCAACACAGCAAAAGCTGCGTTCCGTTAAAATTCATATTCATCCAGTATCGCATCTGTCAGCTGATGTATTTCTTCTCTGGAAATATTTTTACAGACTGCCTTTGCCAGGATTACCTGCAGGGTTTCCTGCAGTTCCCGCACTGCCTGGCTTTTATCTTCCTCCAGAAAAATAACAGCGCCATTTCTCCGGTCCAGGCGGATAAATCCCTCCTGTCGTAATACATGATATGCTTTATTTACGGTATGCATGTTAATTCCGATGCTTTCTGCAAGCCGACGTACTGAGGGCAGGGACTCCCCTTCCTGATACTGATTTGTGGCTATTCCCTGCACAATCTGGTTGCGCAGCTGCATGTAGATGGCCTCATCACTGTTAAAATCAATTTCTATATACATGTATACACCTGTCTTTTATAAATCTTCCAGATCAATCACTTCAAAATCATCCTCTAATTCCAGATTCTTCCGCACATCTGTCATTACAGGCTTATCCGGTCCCTTCGGTGCTTCTGGTTTTCTTTTGGTTTCCATCATTCTGGGCGGCTCCAGTTTTTTGGGCGGCTCCACCTTTCTGGGCGGCTCAATTTTTCTGGGGATTTCCAGTTTCCGATGAATGTCCGGCTGACGGACAGACTCCGCTCCCCTGGGTGCTCCTTTCCCTGCCGGCAGTTCTGATTTTATTACAGGTTCCGGATTTCCTGGTATTTTCCCGCTTCCGGAAGGCTCCGGCTTTTTCACAGGTTCCGGCTTCCTGATGGGTCTGGTCTCCTGGCTCAGTTTCTTTCCCTGCCTGGATTTGGGCCTTTCTTCTTCCTCTTCGTAATCCTCCTCATTGTCTTCGGATTTCCGTCTGCTCAGAAGAAATTTACGCTGTCTGGGAGGGAATTCTTCTTCCTCTTCATATTCCTCCTCATCGTCTCCCCTTCCACGGAGTATCAGATTTACAATCACCACAAGCAGCACTGCGATGACAAAAACCATAATGGCTGTATTTCTTGTGGCGCTTTCTTTTTTCTCATTAAACTGTTCTTCCAGATCTTTATAGGCGCTCTGCAGTCCCTGCAGCTCCACACTGTCTGTTCCGCTTTCCGATTCCTGAGGGGTTTCCGGGGCTGCAGCAGCCTGCACATGGCGCTGGAAAGAATTTTCCGCCGCATCGTACTGATACCATCCCACATTTCCATGGCTGCTGGCAGCATACACCAGAGAAAATTCCGGCAGTTCCTGAACCGGAGCAGCCGTTTCTCCTTCCGGAACTGCAGCCTCTCCTTCGGGATTTTCCGCCGGAGCCGCTGCTGCGGGCGCTGCGGCAGCATTTACAAACACCGGCACATTTTCATAGCCTGCCAGCGTTCCTGCAGCCTGTGTATATTCTGCTGAAAGTCCCGGCTCTGCCGGCGGATTTAACAGAATCAGATAATTTTCTCCCATCTCCACTTTCCGGAAAGGGTACACTGCTCCGCTGGCTTCTTCAAATACCGCAAGGGTATTCTTAACCTCCGTACTGGGGGTGGTAAGATAAACCAGCATCAGAGGCGCTTTGTCAAAAAGCAGGCCTTCTGCCTGCTGACCGTTGCAGGTAGTAGTGGTTTTTGTGAAATCCTGCGGTATCACATCTTCCGGAATAGATGCTGCCAGATTAAAAGAATGGCCGTTCAGGGTAATTCCCTGTGGATTTTCCGTGGTATTCTCCGGTGTGGGGTTTTCCGTCTCTCCCTCCGGATTATCCGTCTGGGTTTCTCCTGCCCCGCCTCTGGTCACCACAATTTTATAAGTAGCAGTGGTGCCGTTTTCTGCTTTTACTGTGATACTTATGGTATTCTGTCCTGGTTTTAAATCTGTATGCCCGGTGATGGATTCTATGGTTGCTTTTTCATTGGAAGGTTTTGCATCCACTGAAATACTGGTAACGTCCTCTCCCACGGCTGCCGTATAATTTGTCTCAGAATACTGAAAGGCCGGAGACAGCGTGCCTGGCGAAATTTTCAGTGAGGCAAGACTGTTATCTTCCGATTTGGTCCCGTCTGCCGGGTCATCCGCAGTTCCGTTGCTGTTCTGCTGCCCGTTTCCTGCCCCTGTGCCGTTGTTTACCGTCAGTTTCGTTCCGCCGGCTGTAAGTTCTCCGTATTCTACGGTTCCGTCGCTGACATTAACCCCGTTGGAGCCGCTGACTGTCACTGCTGCAACTCCGGCGGCCGTAGCCTTCAGGGTAATGGACGCCGTATTGGCCGATACGCCCACATAGCCTCCTTCTCCGCCTGAATAGGAAGATTCACTGCAGCTTACAAAAGACAGTTTTCCGCTGTCGTAATTAAACCCCAGTTTCGCAATTGCTTTCTCTCCGTCTGGGCCGGCTGCCCAGGCGGTTACCGTTACCTGATCTCCCACATTTAACGTGGAGGAGGATACGGAAATTGTCACTGTACCTGCCGCATGAACCCTGACGGGCCAGAACAGACCGGTGAGCAGCATAAGGGATAATAAAATACCTGTTATCTGTTTCGTTCTTCTCATATAACACACCTTTCTTCTGTTTTATCATTCATATCTCTTATATTTTTACATAATCTCCCATGATTAACATTACCATTATAATTTTCTCCATCCCGTATTGTCAAGTTTGAACATTAAGAATTCACGAAAGTTTCCGATAAATGTATTACAGACAGAATTTATTATATGATTTTTTCGTAAAGGAAGGTGCTTTTCATGATATATCATATGACGCGGATGCTGGATTCCATGGAAAATGCCATGAAGCTGCAGATGCAGGCAAAGGCTGAACAGAGAGCTGAGAAAGCAAAACAGGAAGAAGAAGCATTTCGTGAGAAACTTATGCGTTCCGCCTCCTGTAAAATGGAACTTGACGCCAGTGCTTCCACGGTAAAGGGAATGGAAGACGCTGTGCGCAGGGATCAGCTTGCAATCATGATTATGGCAGGACTGTAAGCTCACTGCTTACCTCCTGCTTCCCCCTTTTCTCTCCACAGCTTTTCCAGCTTTTTCAGACCCACATCTGCACTCAGTGCTATCACCATACTTAATATGGTTCCCCATACAATTTTGTACACATTCATGGTACGCAGTCCCGAAAATAATACGGTACCAAGGCCGCCTGCATTGATAGTGGCGGCAATTGTGGCAATTCCCGTAGTGGATATCACCGCAAGGCGGATACCGGTCAGAATGGAAGGCATGGCCAGCGGAATCTGTATCATGCGTGCCAGCTGCCACCGGCTCATTCCCATTCCGTACCCGGCTTCCAGTACCGTGGCGTCAATATTCCAGATTCCCGCCAGAATATTCCGTATCAGCAGATACTGGTTATATACCACCAGTACAAGAACTGCTGTCCGGTTCCCCAGCCCGAACAGCGGGATCAGAATTGCAAACAGCGCCAGGCTGGGGATGGAATAAACAGCGCTGAATATCTGAACCACCAGATTGGAAACCCATTTCCGCCTTAAAATCAGACATGAAAGAAAGGAAGCCAGTATCAGGGAAAAAAACAGCGTGATAAACACAAGGTACAGATGTTCCATAAATGCTTTTCCGAACAAATCCAGATGTTCCACAAAATACCGTATCATACGTTCTCACCTTTCCCCATATCTGCTGTCCGCAGCAGTTCTTCCACAAATTCATCTGCCGGATGGGCCTGAATCTCCTGCGGTGAAGCAAACTGCAGAATTTTCCCCTGATTCATCACGAGCACTTTTGTTCCAAGTTTCCATGCCTCCCGGATATCATGGGTGACAAAGAGGTATGTTCTCCCTGACTGTTCCTGAATCTTTTTCAGTTCCGTCTGAAGTATTTCACGGTTGATGGCGTCAATGGCTCCGAAAGGCTCATCCAGCAGCATAAGGGGCGGATCTGCAATCAGAGCCCTTGCAATGCCCACTCTCTGCTGCTGCCCGCCGGACAGCTGAGCCGGATAGCGGTTTCGGTACTCTTCCGGCTCCAGAGCCACCAGACGCAGCATTTCGTCCACCTTCTGCTCCGTTTTCTTTTTTTCCCATTTCAGGATTTTCGGAATGGTGGAAATATTCTCTTTTACGGTCATATGGGGGAATAATCCCACCTGCTGAATCACATAGCCAGTCTTTCTTCTCAGCAGCACCGGATTCTGCTCCCGTATATTTTCTCCGAACAGTAAAATGTCTCCTCTGTCCGGCTCACAGAGCCGGTTGAGCATTTTAATCAGCGTGGTTTTTCCGCATCCGGACGAGCCAAGCACCGTCACAAATTCTCCTTCTGCTATACGGATATTCACATCGTCCAGCGCAGGACCGGTCATACCCGGAAACTGTTTTTCCACATGTATCAGCTCTACTGCGATTTTTCTGTCTTTATTTTTTGATGCTTTCGTAGAATTCTCTCGCAACATCTGCGTACTCCTCTTTGTCGATTTCAACTTTTGCATTTAACCCGGTAATATTCTCTGTGGTAAATTCCGCGCTGATTTTATTGAGAATGTCAGCAATATCCGGATGTTCTTCCAATACGTCGTTACGGACAACCGGAGCCAGATTATAAGGGGGCCATACATGTTTGTCATCCTCCAGCAGCGTAAACTGTTCTTCCACCAGCCTGCCTTCTGTGGTATAAACGGGGGCCACATCGGCTTCATCATTTTCCAGAACCTGATATTTTAAGGCATTGCTGTAGATATTGCTGGATTTCCACTCAAAGGGCCCGTACACTGCTTCCAATGCCGGAATTCCGTCCGAACGCTCATCAAATTCCCCCTGAGAAGCAAACCTCAGTTCTCCTGCATGCTGCTGTAAATCAGAAATAGTGGAAATTCCATATTTTTCCGCCGCTTCCGTGCGGATGGCAAGGCCCTGCCCGTCATTTGCCGCTGAATATTCCAGCCAGGTAAGCTGATACTGTTTGTCATAGGCTTCCTTTACCGTGTCATACACTTCCTGCTCGTCTGTGAGAGGATCCATGCCCAGCACTGTCAGCAGCCCTGTTCCCGTGTACTCCGGATATATATCAATTTCATCACTGGTAATGGAGGCATGTATCACAGAAGATGAAATATTGAACTTCCGTTCTACTTTATATCCTGCATCCTCCAGAGCCAGTGCATAGATTTCCGTTACGATTTCATTTTCGGTAAGGTCTTTGGAGGCAATTCGAATCAGTTTGTCAGAATCACCGGAAGAACCGCATCCGGCCAGAACCCCGGCTCCCAAAATACCTGCCAGCAGCGCCATACCTGCTTTTTTCATAATCTTCTTCATTATCTTCCTCCTGTTGTAAATGTTCAGTTGCAGAGATATCTTGTCTGATATCGGTAAATACGGTCCAGTACATAACCTGTAAGCAGAGATAAAACTGCCACGGAAACCCCTCCGATGTACAGAAGGTCCATCCGCATCAGTCCCAGCCCTGTAAAAATAATATCGCCCAGTCCTCCGGCTCCGATATAAGAAGCCAGAGTGGCGCTTGCAATCACTTCCACCGCCGCTGTCCGGATTCCCGCATACATGACAGGAAAAGCCAGCGGCAGCCTGACACAAAAAAAGCACCTTGTCCGGCTCATTCCCATGGCTTCTGCCGCCTCCAGAATTTCCTCCGGCAGGGACCGGAATCCCTGTACGGTATTCATCAGAATGGGCGGAACAGCCAGAATAGTCAGTGCAGTCACCGCAGGTTTTATCCCGGTTCCCATAACCGGAATGCACAGCAGCAGCACTGCAAGGCCGGGCATAATCCTGAGCACCCCGAAAAAACGTTCCAGAAAAAGCTGCAGTTTTTCATAATGAGAACACAGAATTCCCAACGGAACTGCAAGTAAAATGGCAAGCAGCACCACACCTGCACTGATTCCCATATGCTCCAGCAAAAGGTGCAGAAATTCTGCTCCGTTTGCAGAAAAGTATTCCATTATCTTATCCATATATGCCTCCCTGCTTATCATATCCTTTTTCTGACTTCCCATTCCTGTTTTCTGTTACAGTACCAGTTTTTCAAAATGCTCCACCAGTTCCTGAATACACCCGTCTGCAAAAGGATTTTTCAGTCCGGCTTCTTCCAGCATGGGCACATAGAATTTCCGTGCTGATATCCTGCACAAAGCCAGATAACTTTCCCAGGCTTCTTTGTAATTCAGGTCCATTTTCATTTTATACTGGAGGGCGCAGACCGTGGACAGACAGTAATCAATGTAATAAAACGGATTCTGAAAAATATGGCCCTGCCTCTGCCACCATCCTCCGTTTCCGAAAAACGGATCATCCTCATAGTTCATATGGGGGCGGTATTCCTGCTCCAGCTTTTTCCATACATCCTTGCGTTCCGCCGGAGTCAGTTCCGGATGCTCATAGACAATATGCTGGAACTCGTCCACCATACAGCCATAGGGCACAAAACAGATTCCGTCTTCCAGATGCATAAGGCGATAATCCTCTGCCCGGCTGCCAAAAAACTGCTCCATCCATTTTTCCGTAAAATATTCCATGGCCATGGAATGGATTTCTGCTGTCTCCATGGTAATATCCAGATATTCCTGAATCTCTTCTTTCCGCACCAGATAGCCCTGAAACGCATGTCCGCATTCATGGGTAATCACATCCACATCCCCGCTGGTTCCGTTGAAATTGGCAAAAATAAAGGGAGATTCAAATTCCGGAAGGTAATCCATATAACCGCCCTGCACTTTGTTTTTTCTGCCAAGCACATCCAGCAGTTCATTTTCCATCATAAAATCAAAAAATTCTCTGGTCTCGGGAGACAGTTCCCGGTACATTTCCTGCCCTTTGGCCAGAATTTCCTCCGGAGTGCCTTCCGGTTCAGGATTCCCGTCTGCAAAAAACATATTATTATCAATATAAGAAAGTTTTTCAAGTCCCAGGCGTTTCCGTCTGTTTTCATGGATTTTCGTGGCCAGAGGCACAATGTATTCCTTTACCTGCCTGCGGAAATTTTCCACCTCTTTTTGGCCATAGCTGTTCCGGTGCATCCTGCAGTAACCCAGGGGAATATAATTCTCATAGCCCAACTGTCTGGCCTGTTCTGTGCGGTTCTTTACCATCTCATCATAAATATTGTCAATTTCTCCGGTTATGCTCATAAAATAATCGCTGACGGCTTTCCATGCCTGTCTTCTGACATCCCGATTGGTATCTGACATAAATTTCCCCATTCGGGACAGATTGCAGATTTCTCCGTTAAAGGATATTTCCGCTGAGGCAATCAGTTTGGAGTATCTGCTGGCCAATGCATTCTCCTCCTGCATCAGAGGAATCAGTTTTTCGTCCATGGCCTTAAAATCCAGCTCCATATTTTTAAAAGCCACCGGCCCGATTTTTTCTTCCAGGTAAGACCTGTATGGGGATTCCCACAATACTTTGTGATACTCGTTATCCAGATTTTCCAGCACGGGTCTTACCTCGTCATAAAATTTCTGTTCTTTCTCATAGTATTCATCGGCTGTATTAATATCATGACGAATGATGGCCAGAGTCCTGCAGGTTCTGATGTGGTCATTCAGTTTATAATATTCTCTGTGGATTTCGAACTGTTCTTCTCCTCCGGACGCTTCTTTCTGGCGCTGTGTCAGGGAATGCATGGCTGCTTCTGTCTCTTCTCTGTCCAGTCTCTGATATGGCATTTCTGAAAATTTCATGATTATCCTCCGTTCTGTTATTTAATATCTCTCGATATTATACCATATTTTTCCTGCCAGTATATGACTAAATTCAGCTTTTCTTCATCTGCCGGCAATTTCTTCAGATAAAAAAGATTGCGCAGCAATAAACATCAACCCCGCGAGCTGCGCATCATTGTTTTTTTATTCTATAGGAAATCCAGCGGAATTTCCTATAGAATAAAAAAACAAAAAACCAGGTGACAGAATTATAATTCCCATCTCCTGGTCTTTCATTTCATGGTTTCGGCAAAATGCCTGATTCCGTAAAAATTCTATGTTTCCATGTCTTCGTCCGCTTCTTCAGAAGTACATGTTTTCATCACATAACAGGCCCGGCCATTTTCTTTCGCCCTGTACAGCATATGATCTGTTTCTGCCAGTATATGGGCCACATTCCGGGGAAATGCAAACTGACAGGCGCCGATACTGCAGCTCACCTTTTTATTCGGCAGTATACCGGAAATCGCCTTCAGAAACTGTTCCAGCCGCCGGTCCATCTCCTCACAGGTCATGGAACTCTCGATGATAACAGCAAATTCATCTCCGCCGATTCTTCCCACAGTTCCATGTTCTTCAAAGGTATTCTGAAGCTCTCCCGCAATTTTTCTTAAAACCCGATCCCCGGCAGAATGTCCCAGAGTATCATTGATTTCCTTAAAATAATCCACATCCACAAACAGAAACCAGCCCGTTCTTTCCTGTGCCGCACCGACATCTTTCTGCGCTTTCTCACAATGGTAAAGAAACATTCTTCTTCCCATTACACCGGTCAGTCCGTCCATCTCTCCCTGATACTCTTTGTAAGACATGTATTTGTAAATGGAAATCAGCAGGATAACCGAAATCATATTCAGCGCCAGAGAAGCCACCAGAAACTGTATCTGCAAATGGAACAACTCAGATGAAATCCGGTCAGATACCACTATCCCATGCTGTTCCAGCATATAGGATTCTCTCTGTGAAAAATAAACTGCCGCGGAAACAGCCATACACAGCAGAAAGCATTCAAACCCGGCAAAAAATATGTTCATTTTTCTGGAAGCATAAGGATTATTTCCTGACTGATCAATACACTGTCTGACTTTCTGAACAGTATCTTTCTGATAAAAACCCCACAGCGCTTCCACCACAATAACGCAGACTGCCGCAAAAAAAGCATCGTCCCAGTCATAATGAAAGGCACTGGTGTAATGATACCCAAGTTCCGGAAATAAAAATCCCATGGCAGAATAAACCAGTAAAGAATGTATCTTTGGGGCAATTACAGAAAATATACCAATCCACAGGCCACCGTATTTTCTGTTTCGCATGGCGCGGAATGCAATTCCCACAAGAAGTCCAAACAATGCTCTTGTTCCCACACTCAGCAAAATACTGTTCATGGGAGAACTGCTCAAAAATGGAGAAAACACCGCATCTGCAGGCAAAACGTAAGAAGCAGACGCCTTATACATACTGGCGACTCCGAAAACAACTCCCATAAGTACTGACTGCTGCGGCCCAAACAGGCATCCTGCCACCAGAATCGGAAGATATGCCGCTGTAACGGAAATAGGCGGTATATGAATATATCCTAAAAAAGTAAAGGACATCAGAAGTTCAATCGCAACCAGAATCCCGAAAAAATAACGGTCAAAACAGGAATCACCCCGCAATTTTTTTACTACCTTCATTCAATATACCTCTCCTGTCATTCTGTATCACAATGATTTCACTGCCCCGTCATTTAATCTTAAATGATATTTTCTGTTCATAAACAGTTAAGTAAGTATATCCTGTTTTCCATGAAAAGTCAAATATCAAATAAAATACCTTTCATATTTGTTTGCCTTTTTCTTCAAAATATAATAAAATTTAGTTCGTATAATCAGTATATAAAAAGGAGAATTCACATGAAAAATTGTATTGTTGCCCAGTCCGGAGGTCCCACAGCCGCTATCAATGCCAGCCTTGCAGGCGTGATTCAGGGCATTCTGGATCATCCCGATTACGAGCATATTTACGGCGCCCTTAACGGGATTACGGGGATTCTGGAAAAACGTTTTCTGGATCTTACAGACGATTTCAGAGACCAGGAAACCATTCACCGTCTGATGGTAAGTCCGGCCATGTACCTGGGCTCCTGCCGTTATAAACTGCCAGAACCGGAAGACGGCAAAGACACCTATGAATTTATTTTCAGGGTATTTCAGGAACTGGAAGTCGCGGCATTTTTCTATATTGGAGGAAACGATTCCATGGACACCGTGGACAAACTTTCTGCATATGCGGCCTCCATGAAAAGTCCCGTCCGTATTATCGGTATTCCCAAAACCATTGACAATGATTTATGTGTGACGGACCATACGCCTGGTTTTGGTTCAGCCGCCAGATATGTGGCCTCCTCCATGCTGGAAATTTTCCATGACATTGCCATTTACAATATGAAAAGCGTCACCATTGTGGAAATTATGGGACGTGACGCCGGATGGCTGACTGCCGCCGCTGCCCTGGCCCGGAATGAATACTGCGCCGCCCCGCACCTGATTTACCTGCCGGAGCGTCCTTTTGACACGGAAAATTTTCTGGACGATGTGAGAAGCCTTCTCCAGGAATACGACAATGTGATTGTTGCTGTTTCAGAGGGAATCCGGGATAAAAACGGAGAATATATCAGCGCCTCCGGAGGAACCACTGACAACTTTGGCCACAGCCGCCTGAGGGGAGCCGGCAAAACTCTGGAATATCTGGTGGAAGACCGGCTGGATGTAAAAGTACGTTCCATTGAATTCAATATTCTGCAGCGCTGCAGCTCCCTGGCCTCTTCCCGGACAGATCTGGATGAATCTTTCCGGCAGGGCATTCACGGTGTCTCTCTGGCTGCCCAGGGAAACACCGGCCGGATGGTAATCCTTCGGCGCACCGGTGACGATCCTTATCAGACTGTCTGCAGCGACGCACCGGTATCCGAGATTGCCAACCAGGTAAAATCTGTTCCTGCAGAATTTATCAATACCCAGGGAAATGATGTGACGGATAAAATGATTTCCTATTTAAGGCCCCTGATTCAGGGAGAATCGGAAATTACTTTTGAACAGGGACTTCCCTGCTATCTTCCCATTCCCCATCTCCTGTAAAAGAAAAAATCAGTCATACGGATACAGAGTCCTTTCCCTCCGTTTTCTCACACAACGGAGGGAATCCTATGATGTGGCTGAAATGGGCTCCCGCTTTGTTCTGTTCAGCCCAGTGCCACATCCAGCACCATCATAATCAGAAAACCGGTCATAACTCCAATGGTTCCCACATTGGATGACTCGTCAGGCTGAGCCTGGGGTATCATTTCATCTGCCACCACATAAATCATGGCTCCTGCTGCAAATGCAAGCAGCCAGGGCATCAGCGGAACGACTGCTGCCGCTGTGAGGAATACAAGAATTCCGGCCAGGGGTTCCACCAGCCCGGAAAGACAGCCGGTGAGAAAGGCTTTCATGGTTCCTGCACCGGCCTGCCGAACCGGCAGAGAGATGGCGGCTCCTTCCGGGAAATTCTGAATCCCGATTCCCATGGCAAGACCCATGGCGGAAGCCAGATACACCGGATCCTGAGGATGCTGCCCCGCCAGGACGAAAGCAAGGCCTACCGCCATGCCCTCCGGGATATTATGCATTGTAACTGCCAGTACCAGCAGTTTCGTCCCGTCTTTCTTTTTCCGTGTCTCTTCACTCCCTCTTTCTTCTGCAAGGCAGCAGGCTGCACGGCAGTCTCTGGAAAAGAAGGGGCTGCATTCCCGGCAGTCTCCATGAAACCAGGGTAATGTCTTATCCACCAGATACAGAAAACATCCGCCCAGAGCAAATCCGGCTGCGGGCGGCAGCCAGGCAGGCATTCCCAGCTCGCTGCTCTGTTCCATGGAAGGAATCAGCAGAGACCAGACGGAGGCTGCTATCATAACACCGGAGGCAAATCCCAGAAAAGCCCGGTTCAGTTTTTCACCAATGGTTCCGCGGAAGAAAAACACCAGTGACGCCCCCAGAGAAGTCATCAGAAATGTGAATCCGGTACCGTAAAGTACCTGCACTAATATATGAATCATAAAAACTCCATTGCTGCATTTCTATTACTCTATGCAGAAAGGAGTTTATTTGTTATTCTTAAGGACTGGCCTGCCATGCAGAAACCATATTAAGTTTTCCGGCTAAAATCCCGTTTGCCTGTTACCACTTCAAAGTATCTGCCGATTTCCTTCCAGGCTTCCACAGACTCCGGCATCATCATCATTCCCATCTGAAATACATGAAACATGCCTTCGTATATGCTCAGACGAACTTTCACTCCCCGCTGCTTCGCCTTATAGGCTACCACAACAGAATCACTGAGCAGCATCTCCATGGAGCCAGCCTGAATCAGCATGGGCGGAAATCCCTGGTATTCTCCGAACATGGGGGAAATATAAGGCTCTCTTGGGTCATGCCATCCCACATAATCCCGGTTATAAATCAGGCTGTCCCTGGTTTTTCCAAACAATGGATCCCGTTCATAATTATCTTCATAGGAAGGCCCGCTGGCTGTCAGGTCCGCCCAGGGAGACATGAGAATCAGGCCCCCTGGCAGCCGCCTGTTGCGATCCTTCAGATACATGCAAAGAGCCAGCGCCAGACCTCCTCCTGCCGAATCTCCGGCCACGATAATCTGTCTGCTGTGCCATCCTGCCCGTTTCAGCCAGTCCCAGGCAGCCGCTGCGTCCTCCAGGGCTGCAGGATACGGGTCTTCCGGAGCCACCCGGTAATCAATGGTGAGCACGCTCATGCCTCTGCTGACTTCACAGTAAAGGCCTGCAAAAGAACGGTAGGCATTACGCATGGCTCCGATGTATCCCCCTCCGTGAAGCTGCAAAATCACATAGTCCTTTCTCGGTGACTCTTTGCTGCACAAATACTCCATCTGAAAATTCGGCATTCCGATTTCCTCCAGGTAAAAACAGTCCGGACAGTGCCATTTAGGCTCCACCAGATTCTTCCGCAGCTCTCCTGTCTTTATTTTTCTTCCAATCAGATTGTCATTGGCCACATGGGCAATCATGTCACGAATCACTTTTCCCCTGACGCTGACTTCTCTCATAATTCCTCCTCCGGCCCGCTCCCCTACACATGGAACCTCCGTTTTAATTCTGCCTTTGCCCGTCGTTCTCCGAAAATCAGCGTGCCCAGCAGCATACACAGAGATACCGCCAGAGCCACCAGGGAAAACATGGGCCTGGTGATAATCCCAATCCACAGCAGCACCATACAGACAACCGAAACCAGCGCTGTAAAAATCTGCATCAGAATATAACTCTGCCAGTTAGAGGCATTTACGATCATCAGGCTGCCGATGGTAAAGTCCAGCAGAAGCACTGCACCCGGCAACGCATAATTTACAGACCAGCCCCTGTACCCTACAATATAGTCCGCCGCAATCACAAGGAGCACAGCCCCCACCACCTGCACAACAATCACCGTCTGATACCCCTTATTTTTCTGCAGAGAATATTTCAGGGTAATATAAAAATACAGAATACAGATGCCGCTGACCGCCGACCACCAGACTCCGTGAAAATTCAGATAATTTACAATAATCATCGTCACTTCCGTGATAATAGCCAGAAAGCTGTACAGCCTTACAATAAAATTCAGTTTCCGCACGGTAGATTTTACATCCGGATAACCGGTGCACGTTCCCGGCTCCCCGGATATTTCCAGAACACTGCTGCACAGAGGGCAGACTCTGGTATCATCCAGAATTTCCACCCGGCATTTTTTACATTCTCTCATTCGTCATATACTCCATTCGTCTCAATTCTCACCGGTATTCCATCCTGTGAAAGGCGCCGGAAAAATCTTCGCTGCACAGACACATCCGCCAGATTGCTGCTGATGGTAAATACCAGCGTATCCCGGTAAGAACAGATGGTTCCTTTAATATTCTGCCCTTCAGACATGGACAGAAAGGCCCGGAACCCTTCAATATAGTCCTGATACTCTTCCCGCACCTGAATATTTCCGATATTGGTGACCGTGGTGGTATTGGCAAGGGCACTGCTGTGGTACACATAGCGTATGGCAATATTTTTAATAAAAAGAGGCACTGCCCGCAGGATAAAATTTTTCTCATTGGACACATTGTAAGCAAAAAGATTCTCCAGATGTTCCCTGTTAATCTGGCTGCGCAGGCTCTCCGCCACAATCTGCACCACCTCTTCAAAGGTATAGGTTTCCTTTTCCGGTCGAAAGACAGCTGATATAATCACGAAAAAATTCTTCATGGTAATGGAGTCAAAATAAGGCCGCAGATTTACAGGAACACAGGAACTGACCGGCCGCTTACAGGGCATCCCATGCAGGCATTCCTGATATATGCTCCACAGAAAGGAAGCCACCAGATATTCGTTGACAGATACCCCATATCCGTTGCACACCTTTTTCAGTGCCTTCACAGGCATATATCCGTGCATGACCCCAAGCTGCAGAGGTTTTAGCTTCTCTCCTTTCACCAGGAAAGCACGCTCTGTCTTGTAGCCTTTTTTATGGCCTTTTTTATAATTTTTCAGATAACTGTCCTCCCGGTTCAGGGAAGTATCACTGCACAGTCCATCCCCCATCTTTTCCTGCAGCTCTGAGTGAGCAAGGCGGAGGTACTGATAGGTCAGTTCCTTGAGAAAAGTGATTCCCCCCCATTCCGTCTGTCAGCACATGAAATACTTCCAGATTAATCCTGTTTTTGTAATAGTTGACCCGGAACAGGTAATTTCGGTTCCGATTGGGGGAAATAAACTGGCAGGGATACCGGTATTCTTCTTTCACATCCGGAGCGGGTTTCTGATTTGTCTCAAAATAATACCAGAATACCCCATAGCGCATACGCACCCGAAATACATCGAACCAGGGAAGCACCCGTTCCAGGGCTTCCTGTAAAATCTCCTGTCTGATATTTTCTTTTAAAGTAACGGAAATCCGGTACACATTGCTCATGCTCTCCCCTGCAATTACAGGAAACAGATGGGCTGTATTGTCCAGTTTATCCCATTTTATTTCTGCCATTGTTCGTATACTCCTTATCCCTTACGCCAGCCATTTTGTCAGCACTTTCACAAGAAGCCGGAGATCAATGGGCTTTGCCACATGATCATTCATCCCCGTATGTATGGCTTTCTGCACATCTTCTGAAAAAGCATTGGCAGTCATGGACACTATGGGTATTCTGTCCGAATCCTTCCGGCTGCTGCTGCGGATTTCCCTGGCTGCAGTATAACCGTCCATTACAGGCATCTGAATATCCATAAATACAATATCAAAATATCCCTCTTCCTGCTTCCGGTACAGATCCACCGCTTCTTTTCCATTGTATGCAAGGATTACCTCCAGTTCAAACATCTGCAGGATTTCCATTGCAATTTCAATATTCAGCTCGTTATCCTCTACCAGCAGCACACGTTTTCCGGGGAAAGAAGCATTCTCTTCTCCTGCTTCCGGGTCATCTTCCGCACTGTCCTGCATCTCATCCTGTAAAGGCAGAAACAGTGTAATAATAAATTTTGACCCTTTGTTCAGCTCGCTTTCCACCTGTATATCTCCCTGCATCAGCTGTACCAGATTCCAGGCAATGGTCATGCCAAGCCCCGTACCCTCCAGACTTTCCACACGGGGATCCCCGGAACGCTCAAAGGGTTCAAACAGATTTTTCTGAAATTCTTCTGACATACCGTACCCGTTGTCTTCGATGACAAACCGGTAATATCCGTAATTCTGGTGCAGAGAAGGAAGTTCCTCCACCCGAAAGGCCACATTGCCTTCTTTCTGGGTATATTTCACCGCATTGCCCAGAATATTGTGAAATACCTTCTGCAGGCTCAGATAATCTCCCATTACTTTCCGGTGTTCAATGTTCATGGCCAGTTCAAAATGCTGATGCTTTTCTTCTACTTTTGTCTGGAAAATAGCAGCCGCCTCATCAATCAGTTCTTTCAAATCAAAATCTTCAATTACCAGATTCATCTTGCCGCTTTCAATTCGGCTCATATCCAGCACTTCATTGACCAGGCTGGTAAGATGGTTGCTGGCAATGGTAATTTTATTCAGGCAGTCCACAAGCCGTTCTCTGTCCTCGATATTGGCTTCCGCTATGGCTGTCATTCCCACGATGGCGTTCATGGGCGTGCGGATATCATGACTCATTTTGCTTAAAAATTCGCTCTTCGCCCGGTTTGCCTGCTCTGCCGCCTCAAATGCCTGCTGCAGCGCCTGCCTGCTTTCTTCTTCCATCAGCACCTGCTGCTCAATATCCCGGACGCAGGCAAACAGTTTTGTATGCTCTTCATTGAAATACCGTATGGTACATTCCTTGTGATTTTTTCCTTTTTCTTCCCGTCCCTGGAAATAGTAGCGCACCTCTTCCTCT
The DNA here is from genome assembly GCF_000403845.2 of Eubacterium sp. 14-2. Classification (GTDB taxonomy): domain Bacteria; phylum Bacillota; class Clostridia; order Lachnospirales; family Lachnospiraceae; genus Petralouisia. The sequence goes on from NZ_KE159568.1 coordinate 24,273, forward strand.
GTCCGGTCAAGTTCTTCCAGAATGGTCTGAAGGGTAATGGTACGTTCGCGATAGCGCTTCCGGTCCTCGGCACACATGAAAATGTCAATAAACCGTGATTTAATATCTGAAAATGTTCCCTGTTTAATTGGTTCTTTGGGATTGATATGTTCCGCAACCTTTACATCCGTATGACCGTTGAGCACATCAATAATACCAATTCCGTCATACTCTGTGTCCACGGTAAATTTATAGATAGACTGATACCGCTCGTTTTCCCGTTCCATTTTCCGCTGCTGCGTCAGGTCCTCAATAATTCCCACTGCAAAGACAGTCTTCCCCTCTTCATCGAAATTTACGCTGGAAATACTGCATTTGCACCAGAATTTCCCCTGGCAGGAGCTGTAATAGAAATAGTCGTTCTTCCCGCCGTCTCTGATATACTCATGAACCCGGCAAAACAGGTCATAATATTCCTGATCCACCAGCGCCTCTGCAAAATCCCGCTTTACATCTGAAAATTCTTCCGCACATCCGTAATAACGGGCCGTTTTTCCCGGCAGAACAACCTTATTGTCTTTGGGATAATAAAAATATTCCAGGATATTGGTATTTTTCAGGGACATCCGCAGAATCTGCATATTGCCTTCGTAACGATTTTTCAAATATTCCTGATATTCTTTTTCCTGCCGTTTCTGTTCGTCAATGTCCTGAATTGCAATCAGAACTTTCCTGTTCTGAGAAAATCTGGGCATAAAGTAACAGGTAACGCTCACCCAGTGATATTCTCCATTAATATTCCTCCGGTATTCCCGGATGAATTTCTCTTTCCCGCTTTCCATCTGAAATTTCAGATAGTCCAGAGTGATTTCCCTGCGCATCCTGTCCTGATCTTCCGGATGATAAAACTGTACCAGCTCCTGCAGAGCATTCTGCAATATGGATTCTTTCGTAATCATTGATTTTCCTTCGCTGGTCAGATGGACAGGATAGACTTCCTCCCTGTCCACCTCCAGTATCATAACGGAAATATACAGATCTTTCAGGGAAAGGAGCATAGTTTCATTAAAGCTGCGCAGCTTCTCTGTTTCTTTCCGCAGAGAAACCATCTCTGAAATATCCTGATGATATCCCCGGAACCGAACCCCCTTCGTATATCCCCGGTCAAGGGTTCCCCCGCACCGTACATACATTTTTCCCCGTGCGGGATGGTACCAGGGATAACTGATTTCTCCGTGCTGTCCGGAAATCATGGTTCCCACCGCTTCCTCCACAAGGCTTATGGAGGATTTTTCAATCCTCTCATACCAGTGACGGTAACATTCTTCCGGCGTAGGATCTCCCTCAAGGCCCAGCAGTTCCAGCATGGCCCGGTCCGCAAACATACGCTCCGGTTTCCCTTTTTCCACTTCAATGTACCACAATCCGATTTTGGCATCGTAAAGAATGGAACCCATCCTTACATTTTCGTCAAACATTCCATTTTCCATATTTCATCCTCAACCCTTATCTGCCGCAGAAACTTCCACAACCAGTTTTTTACTGTGGACAGGATTTTCATAATCCTTCCCGTATCCGTCATCCTGATACCATTCATATTCTGCCCTTTCCGTGACAAAATGCAGAAATTTCAGTTCCTGGCCTTCCAGCGCGTCCATATACTGGCCGGAATCCGTATAAGGTACAATTTTTTCCGGACGAATAAAGAACACCACTTCATCCAGCGGAATTTCAATATAATAATGGCCCTGCTCCAGTATCTCAGTCTCCGTCTGTTCCATACTCTTTAACCTTACCAGCTTCATGGGCTCCGGCAGATACACATATCTTCCCCCGGCATTCTGGGTATAAACCGGTGCAATCATAATGCTCTCTCCCAGCAGAAGCTGATCCTCCACTTCTTTCGCATGTTCATCTTCCGGATATACAAAAGCAAGAGGCTGAAACAGCATTTCATTCCCAAGGGCCGCTTTCATGTATTCGCTGTAGAGATACGGCATCAGGCCATAGCGAATCCCAATGAGATTGCGGAAAGTTTCCGTCTGAGTGAAACGGTAACATTCCTGCTCTCTGGTACCCAGAGCCGCATGGTTGCGCATCAGAGGGGTAAAAATCCCCAGCGCCAGCCAGCGCAGCAGCAAATCCTCCGTAACATCTGAGCCAAATCCGCCCAGATCTGCCCCGGTATACAAAAATCCGCACATATTCAGGGACGGAAGCATTTTCAGGTTCATCAGCAGATGAGACCACCAGGACTGATTATCTCCCATCCAGATTCCTCCGTAACGGTGCATGCCAATATAGGAGGAACGGGAGAAAATCAGAATCCTTTTTTCCGGCTCCAGCTCTTCAAAGGCTTCCCCCGCCGCTCTTGTCATGCCGAAGCCATACAGATTGTGCACTTTGTCATGGCGGATTTTTCTGCCATCCATATCGTGGTAAAAGCTCTTATAATCCTCCGGATTATTGGCCAGTCCGTTGACCAAATCTTTCAGTGCAAAGGTTTCCCACATATCCAGATTCCGGCTTTCTATGGATTTGATTTTCTCCATCACCGATTCCAGATTTTTCTCGGAATAGAAAATGGCCGGCTCATTCATGTCATTCCAGAATCCTTCAATCCCCTGTTCCAGCAGGAACTGATATTTCCTTCCAAACCAGTTTCTGGCCTCCCGGTTCAGCACGTCAGGAAAATGTACTTTTCCAGGCCAGACTGCTCCCGTAAATTCTTTTCCTGTCTCATCCTTGCAGAAATAACCATGCTCCAGGCCTTCCTCGTATACATCATAGCCCTGTTCTGTCTTTACGCCGGCATCAATAATAGGCACCAGATGAATATGCTCCTGCTTCATTTCTTCCACAAACTTCCGGAAATCCGGGAACCGTTCCTGATTTACGGTAAAATCCTTAAAATCCTCCATATAGTCAATATCCAGATACACGCTGTCCAGAGGAATCCCATGGTCCCGGTATCCTTTTACCACTTCCCGGATATCCTCCGCACTCTGATATCCCCAGCGGCTCTGGCCAAATCCAAAGGCCCACCGGGGAGGGATATAGCTTCTTCCGATTAACTGCCGGAACGCTTTTACAATTTCCCTTATACTGTCTCCCTCCAGAATATACAAATCCAGATTCCAGTCCTCCGGCGTAATACGCAGCTCGTCCATCCGTTCATATCCCATATCCAGCGTCAGTTTCCCAGGATAGTCCAGGAATACCCCAAAAGTTTCCTGCCCGTCCACCACAAAGAAATTATGGGCCCCGTACAGGGAACGTCTGTCTTCTGTATGATTTGGGTCATCCGTACAGTTGCTCTCATAAATCCAGCCCCGTTTGTTTATTCCCCTGATATTTTCTCCCAGACCATAAATCCGTGTTTCCGGCTCCAGCGGATACAACAGGTAATCCTTTTGTTCCATGGTCTCCTGTAAATTGATCCCGGATGATTCTGTGCTCTGTATCCGGGTGAAATACGGAAACTCTCCCTTTGCTTCCGGCAGGTTCTGTACCACCGCTTCTGTATTAATAGGATTTCCAATGGAAAATCTGCGTATTCTGCTCATAGACTCATACTCCTTCTGTTTTGTTCCTGACTATTCTAACATATCTTCCTCAAAATTTCTTCCGTATTTTGACATTTCTCTGAAACTGTTATAAAACAAAACAACAAAAAGGCACATGAAAAAATTCTGCATTTTCCACACACCTTTTCATATCTGCTGCAATTTTATATCTGAGTCACCACAAAAATATCGTAAATGGCCCGAATTGCTTCTTCAAAGTCACTGTTCTGCACACCGATAATAATATTCAGCTCACTGGACCCCTGATCAATCATTTTTACATTTACATTCACATGGGCAAGAGCGGAAAAAATTCTTCCGGCTGTCCCTCTGGTGGATTTCATTCCCCGGCCTACCACAGCAATCAGCGCCAGATTCCCTTCCAGATCTATGCTGTCCGGCTGGGCAAGACGATGAATTGCAGACAATACCTGCTGTTCTTTTCCTTCAAATTCCTCCTGATGGACAAACACTGTCATGGTATCTATACCAGAAGGCACATGCTCAAAGGAAATTCCATGCTCTTCAAAGGCTGAGAGAACTTTTCTGCCAAATCCCACCTCCGCATTCATCATATCTTTATCAATATTGACTGCCACAAAGCCTTTCTTCCCTGCAATTCCGGTAATGGTATAATCCGGCTGGCGGCAGGTGCTCTCCACAATCAGAGTCCCTTCATCCTCCGGGGCGTTTGTGTTGCGGATATTGATGGGAATCCCTTCTTTGCGCACAGGAAATACCGCATCCTCATGAAGGACGGTTGCACCCATATAGGACAGCTCCCGCAGTTCCCGGTAGGTAATTACCTTGATAACTTCCGGCTTTTTGATAATCCGGGGATCTGCAATCAGAAATCCTGACACGTCAGTCCAGTTCTCATAAATATCTGCCCGTACCGCTTTTGCCACAATGGAACCGGTAATGTCAGAGCCTCCTCTGGAAAAGGTCTTCACTCTCCCGTCTTCTCTGGCGCCGTAAAATCCGGGAATCACCGCATGCTCACAGTCTTTCAGCCGCCGGGCTAAAATCTGATTGGTCTTATCCGCATCGAATTCCCCGTTTTCTCCAAACACAATCACTTCCGCCGCGTCTATAAATTCAAAGCCCAGGTAATTTGCCATAATGATTCCGTTTAAATATTCCCCGCGGGAAGCCGCATAATCCGCCCCCGCTTTTTTCCGGAAATTTTCCCCTATCACTTCAAATTCCCTGTTCAGAGAAAAATTCAGGTTCAGCCCGTTGATAATGGAATCATACCGTTCCTGTATTTTTTTCAGCAGAGATGTAAAATTCTCTTCTGCTTCTGCCAGCTCATAGCACTGGTAAAGCATGTCTGTTACTTTCGTATCTTTGGCGTTGCGTTTTCCAGGCGCGCTGGGCACCACATACCTGCGATTCTCATCCGCCCGGATGATTTTCCCGACCTTTGCGAACTGTCCGGCATTTGCCAGAGAACTTCCGCCAAACTTTACTACCTTTATCATGTCCCCACTCCTTCGGATTCTTCAAAATTCTTCAAAATTTCACTGGACATTTTACCATAAAACCTTCCATATGGGAACTGATTTTTTGAATTTTCCTGTCTTTTTGGCAGCAGCCCGGCTTTTTTAAGAGATTTCCGGCAGGCTCCCCATCCATTTCCCTTTCCGGAATATAAGGACAGAAATCAGAAACCGCACCCATTCTTCCAGGGACAGGATAAAATAAACCCAGGGAATGGACAGATTCCATACAAAGGCCGCCACAACTCCCAGCGGAACTCCGAACAGCCAGGTACCCACGAAATCCACCGTCATCACATAACCGGTTTTCCGCCGCTCCTTAAAATACCGCCGCCCAGAATCATATTCTGAACTTTTACCGGCGCTATCAGTGCAAAGGCTTCCATAATCTGCCATGCAAGTTCTTTTACCTGCCGGCTGACACCGTACATCTCCACATAATACCGGCTGCACAGAATCAGCAGAACAGACAGAACTCCGGAAGCTACCAGCCCGTATTTCATCAGCTTTAAGGACTCTTGAAAGGCCCGGTCATATTCTTCTCGTCCAAGGGTTTTTCCTGTCAGAATTCCGGCCGCCTGAGCCAGTCCGCTCAGCATACCCATAAACAGAACCTGCATCGGTGTGGTCAGGGTCATGGCTGCGCAGGACTCCGTACCGATATGTCCGTAAATAACCGCATATACATTTTCTCCCAGACTCCAGAAAAATTCACATGCCAGAATAGCCAGCAAAATTCCCGCCATACTGGGAATATACCGTCTTTCTTCCAGAAGCTCCTGCACCCGCCGGACCGTCCTGGGCGAAACTTTTTTTGTTTTCCCGTGAATGACATTGGAAACGGTGACAGTGCTTACCCCCAGTTCATCTGCAATATCTGCAATGGTCACTCTTTTTTCTGACATAATCTTTCTCCCTGTTACTTTTCCTTCCTCTGGCTGCTCCGGGAACAGGCCTTGCATTTTCCATATACTTATATTATAATACTTATAAATCTGACCCCGTACAGATATACCATAACCTGTCCGGCAAATGACAGGTTATGGTATAAGCCGGCCTTATCATATAATTTAACATAACATATACTGCAAAATAAATACAGTTATGTAATTGTTTTTGCAGTATTTTTTTGAGGAAAAATAAATGAAAATTGCAATCTGTGATGACAGTATGAAAGATTTGGCAGCAATTGAGCTTCTGCTGAAAAAATACAGGGCACTTTATCCCCAGGCAGAATTTACCACAGAGAAATTTGTAAATCCTTCTCACCTGTCTGAAAAAATTCGGGAAAAAAAGATGGCTGACATTTATATCCTGGACATTATCATGACCGGGACAACAGGCATTGATATCGGCAATCAGATCAAACGTTCCGGCAGCGACGCCGCCATTATTTATACTACCTCTTCCGATGACTTTGCACTGGATGCCTATGACGTGCACGCAGTAAGGTATCTTTTAAAACCAATCACCGAAGATAAATTTTTTGAAGCCATGGATTATGCCCGCTCTTACCGTGAATCCAAAAGGGGGCCTCTGTATCTGGTGAAAACCAGAACCGGCATGGTATCCATCCCCTGTTCCAAAATTGAATATATTGAAAACGCCTCCCGTATGCTGAACGTATATTTAACAGACGGCTCTGTAATTACCAGTATTTTTATCCGTAAATCTTTTGATGATGAGATAAAAGACCTGATAACAGAAAAAAGTTTTATGCAGGTTCACAAATCTTTTCTTGTCAACCTGAATTATATAAAAAAACTGGAAGGAAACAGCATTACCATGGACAGCGGCACTCATATTCCAATCAGTAAAAAGAACACCGCAAACGTAAAGAGACAGTACCTCACCTTTATTTCAGAACAGTACAGATAAGGAAACAGCATGAATTATTTTAACAATATCTCCTATATGATCAGTCATTTGTTTTTAATGGCATTTCTCTACCTGTTTATCACTCACCGCTATTCTGAAAGGGTAACCAGGCTGATCTGCCTTTCTTCTTTTCTGCTGTTGAATTTCACTGACATAATCAAGCTGAATATATTTCCGGACAATGATATATGCTACTTTGCTGTTACTCTCCTGCAAATCTGCGTGACTCAGCTCACGGGCATTCTGATTTCCAGAAAAAGAAACAGCAAAGTCCTGTTTATCGGCCTGAGTGCTTCCAATTATACGATTCTGGGAAGCGCTTTTGCGCCCATTCTGCTGATTCAGACACAGAATACGGCGCTGGCCCTGACGGCAAATTTTGCAGTGCATTTTGTCATATTGTACATACTTTATAAAAGCCTCCGAAACATATGGCTCAGGCAATATGAAACGGAATACACCAAAGGCTGGTGGGAACTTTGCCTGATCCCTGTCTTTTTTTACTGCAGTTTTTCCTGTATTGCATTTTTTCCTTATACCCTGTACGACAATCCCCAGAACATTCCGGGTATCCTGTGCATGATGATTACCATGTGCGTGTCTTATGTGGTGGTGCTGAGATATATTGAAAGTGATTCCAAAAGAAAAGATATCTATTACAAAAATGTACTGTTTGAAACTTATATCAGGGGCCTGGAAGATCAGTATTATATGGTGGAAAAATCCGAAAAGAAACTCCGGATCCTGCGTCATGACATGCGCCACTATTCCAGAATCATTCATCAGCTCCTAAGCCAGGGGGAATATGAGGAAATCAACAAAATCATACTTCATGTCAATGATGTTATGGACGAACATAAAGTGACCTGTTACTGTAAAAATCTGATTGTCAACACCATTATCTCTGAGATGATAAAGTGGACAGACAAATTCGGTATCAGGGTAACGCTGGATCTTTTGGTTCCGGAAAAAATTCCGGTCAACGATTATGAATTTACCGCGGTGATTGCAAACCTGTTTGAAAATGCCATAAGATGTGTGAAAAACTATGAAAAGGAACAGCGCTGGATAGAAATGAAAGTCCACTGTACCCAGGAACATCTGCTGATTCATGTAAAAAATGAATGTCATGACAACATTGCCTTTGACGCCGGAACCGGGCTTCCCAAAAGTGAAAAAGGCAGAAATCACGGTCTTGGCATGCAGAGTGTGCTGACATTCTCCGATAAAACGGAAGGAACCATAGACTGCTTCTGTGAAAACCATATCTTCCAGATTATATTATTCATAAAATTCTGATTCCCACAGAAAAAGAATTTCAAACTTCATATAGAAGAACAAAAAAACTCCCCTCCGGAATCCGGAGGGGAGTTTTTCTTATCTTAAAGGAACGACCCGCCGCAGGCGGAGAATCCTGCAAAGCAGGATTCTTCGTTCCATCTTATTTATCACCGTATAAAGTGATTAATTTGTTCAGATATTCATAACGCTCTTTTGCATGTTTCTCAGATACAGCAAACAGTTCTTCTGCTCTTTCCGGATTGAATCTTGCAAGGGCATTGTAACGAACTTCTCCGTTCAGGAATGCCTTGTAATCTCCGGTAGGTGCTTTGCTGTCCAGGGAGAATGCTGCTTTTCCTTCTTCCTTCAATGCAGGATTGAAACGGAAGTTATGCCAGTAACCAGCTTCTACAGCGTTCTTCTCTTCTGTCTGAGCTTTGCTCATACCAACCTTGATACCATGGTTGATACATGGAGCATAAGCGATAATCAGGGACGGTCCCGGATATGCTTCTGCTTCTGCAAGAGCTTTGATACACTGATTGTAATCAGCACCCATTGCAATCTGTGCAACATATACATAGCCGTAGCTCATTGCGATAGAAGCCAGGTCTTTCTTCTTCACTTCTTTTCCGCCTGCTGCGAACTGTGCAATTGCTCCGGTAGGTGTAGCCTTGGAGGACTGTCCGCCAGTGTTGGAGTAAACTTCTGTATCGAATACCATTACGTTGATATCCTGTCCGCTTGCCAGAACATGGTCAACGCCGCCGAATCCGATATCGTATGCCCATCCGTCACCACCGAAGATCCACTGGGATTTCTTAGCCAGGAAATCTTTCTCAGCAAGAATTTCTTTGGAAGCGTCACATCCGCATCCTTCCAGAGCTGCAACTAATTTATCTGTAGCTGTTCCGTTTACAGCGCCGATTCCATAAGTGTCAAGCCACTCTTTTCCTGCTGCTGCAACGTCTGCATTTTTGCCTTCTGCTACCAGGGCTTCTACTTTTGTTTTCAGTTTTTCTCTGATTGCCTTCTGAGCCAGCAGCATACCATAGCCGAACTCTGCAGCATCTTCGAATAAGGAGTTGGACCATGCAGGACCATGTCCTTTTTCATTAACGGTATAAGGTGTGGACGGTGAAGAGTTACCCCAGATGGAAGAACATCCGGTTGCATTTGCAATGTACATTCTGTCACCGAACAGCTGTGTAATCAGTTTTGCATAAGGTGTCTCACCGCATCCGCCGCAGGCTCCGGAGAACTCAAGCAACGGCTGTTTGAACTGAGAACCTTTTACGGTATTCTCTTTAAATTTCTCTACTACGTCCACTTTCTTCTCTGTAGTCAGACCATAATCGAAGAATGCCTGCTCGCCCACATTTGCTTCGCAGTTCTGCATGGTAAGAGCTTTCTCGCCCTTCTTGCCAGGACATACATTTGCACAGGAGCCGCATCCGGTACAGTCAAGCGCGGAAATGGTCATGCTGAACTTGTACTCCGGCATTCCTGTCATAGGAAGTGTCTGCATTCCTTCCGGTGCATTGGAAGCCTCTGCTTCTGTCAGAGCTACCGGACGGATAACTGCATGAGGACATACATAGGAACAGATATTACACTGGATACAGTTTTCCGGATTCCATACAGGAACGTCAACTGCGATACCGCGTTTCTCATATGCAGAAGAACCGGAAGGAGTCTGTCCGTTTTCGTATTTCTTAACAACGGATACCGGAATTCTGTTACCTTCCTGTCCGTTTACCGGAATCTGGATGTCGTTTACGAAATCAACAACATCTTTTCTGTCTCCGGTTGCAACCTTTGCAAAGCTCTCATCCTGAGCGTCTTTCCAGCCTGCAGGTACGTCAATCTTAACAACTCCGGTTGCTCCGGCGTCGATTGCATCGTAGTTCATCTGTACGATCTTGTCGCCCTTCTTGCCGTAGGTTGCCTTTGCAGCAGCCTTCATCAGCTCAATGGCTCTTTCTTCCGGAATAATAGCTGCCAGTTTGAAGAATGCGGACTGAAGCACGGTGTTGATACGTCCGCCAAGTCCGATTTCCTTACCAATCTTAATACCGTCGATGGTATAGAACTGGATATCGTTTTCCGCAATGTATCTCTTAACCTGTCCAGGCAGATGGTTTTCCAGTTCTTCCGGAGTCCAGGAGCAGTTCAGAAGGAATGTTCCGCCCGGTACCAGTTCCTGAACCATGTTGTACTTGCGTACATAGGAAGGATTGTGACATGCCACGAAGTTCGCCTGTTTGATCAGGTAAGTAGATTTGATTGCTTTCTTACCGAAACGCAGGTGGGACATGGTAACGCCGCCGGATTTTTTGGAATCATAATCAAAGTATGCCTGAGCAAACATGTCTGTGTTGTCACCGATAATCTTGATGGAGTTCTTGTTTGCTCCAACAGTACCGTCAGCTCCCAGACCCCAGAACTTACAGTTGATGGTCCCTTCCGGTGTGGTAACCGGATCTTCTTTTACTTCCAGAGAAAGGTTGGTTACATCATCATAGATACCGATGGTGAATCTTTCTTTCTCAGTGTTGTTGTATACAGCGATAATCTGTCCCGGTGTGGTATCTTTGGAACCTAATCCGTAACGGCCGCTTGTAATCTTAACAGCGTCGAATTTGCTTCCCTTTAATGCTGCTACCACATCCAGATATAAAGGCTCGCCAAGAGAGCCAGGCTCTTTGGTTCTGTCTAATACAGCAATGGTCTTAACCGTATCAGGAATTGCTGCAATCAGTGCTTCTTTGCTGAACGGACGATACAGACGTACTTTTACAACGCCCACTTTCTCGCCTTTTGCCATTAAGTAGTCAATGGTCTCATCAATGGTATCACATACGGAACCCATAGCAATGATGATTCTGTCGGCATCAGCAGCTCCATAGTAGTTGAACAGTTTGTAGTCTGTTCCGATTTTTTCATTTACCTTGTCCATGTATTTCTGTACGATTGCCGGTAATGCATCGTAAGTGGAGTTACAGGACTCTCTGGTCTGGAAGAAAATATCCGGGTTCTGAGCAGAACCATCCTGACGGGGATGATTCGGATTCAGTGCATTCCTGCGGAATGCGTCGATTGCATCCAGATCCACCATGTCTTTCAGGTCTTCATAATCCCATGTTTCAATTTTCTGAATCTCGTGGGAAGTACGGAATCCATCAAAGAAATTGATGAAAGGAAGATGTCCTTCCAGTCCTGCACAGTGTGCAACCGGAGTTAAGTCCATAACTTCCTGTACAGAAGATTCGCAGAGCATTGCCGCACCGGTCTGACGGCAGGCATATACGTCAGAATGATCACCAAAAATGTTCAGTGCATGAGTTGCCACGCAACGCGCGGATACATTAAATACGCCCGGAAGCCCCTCACCTGCAATTTTGTACAGATTGGGAATCATCAGCAACAGTCCCTGAGATGCAGTATAAGTGGTGGTCAGAGCACCTGCTGCCAGTGAACCGTGTACCGTACCTGCTGCTCCGGCTTCAGACTGCATCTCTGTTACCTGAACAGTCTGTCCGAAAATGTTCTTTCTTCCCTGTGTTGCCCATTCATCAGTAGCTTCTGCCATAACAGAAGACGGTGTGATGGGGTAGATGGCTGCAACATCTGTGTATGCATAGGAAGCATGAGCTGCTGCATGGTTACCATCCATGGTTTTCATAGATCTTTTCATTACATTTTTCCTCCTGCCTGAATTTGAATGTAACATCTTCATTGTTACAATTTAACCTGCTGCTGTCCGCCCTGCCGACTCTGCGGCACTCTTTCCGCCGATACCCGAAAAGACCGGCCTGACAATAACAGATTCTTCCTTTATACTATAATAATTGTGACTGAAAAAATCAATAGTTTTTCGCTTATTTCATGTATTTTTCCTGAAACACCTCCATGGGCATGGGGCGGTCGAACAAAAAGCCCTGGCCATAACGGAATCCGCAGTCTACAAGGAACTCTCTCTGCTCCTGCGTCTCTATTCCTTCAAAAATCACTTCTTCCTTGACGCTCTCAATTAATCTGCCCACATTCCGGATAAATTCCTTTGCATTTTCACGGGTTCCCTGGTTCAGAAAACTCCGGTCGATTTTCACAATATCCGCCGGAATATCGAGAAGCATTCCCAGAGAGGAATATCCGGTCCCGAAGTCGTCAATAGCCACCCGGAAGCCGGCCCGGCGCAGCTGCTGCACTTCTGTTTTCACCAGCTCGTAACCTGACACAAACAGGCTTTCCGTTATTTCGATTTCAATATATCCCGGCTCAATCCGATAGGCTTTTGTCAGCGACAGAATCCGCTGGTAAATTCCGTTCTGCTCAAAATGGCTTCTGGAGAAATTCACGGAAATCACCGGAGGTTCTTTTCCGGCCTCCAGCCAGTTTCGCATATAAATCAGCACCTGTTCATACACATAAAAATCCAGTTCCACAATATACCCTGTTTTCTCCAGCAGGGGAATAAACTGTCCCGGTGATTCCACTCTTCCATCCCCTTTCTTCCAGCGCACCAGCGCTTCTGCGCCGGAAAGGACAAACCGGGACAGATGAAATTTGGGCTGTACATATACCTGAAAGCCTCCCTCCTTCAGGCTTCCCTGAAATTCCGCCAGTATCCGCTTTTCTTCCTCCCGCTGACTGCGCATTCTGCTCTCGTACACTTTGCAGAATGCATTGTGATTTCCCTTAATGCTCTTTCTGGTAAGATTGGCATTTTCAATGGCCATGTCCAGATTTTCATCTTTGCTTTCCATAAAATAAATGCCTGTGGTCAGTTTTATATTGCAGGAAGGATAATACTCTTTCTGGCGCCTGGTGAAATTCAGGCTGATCTTCACAATATTTTGCAGCACGGATTCCCGGTCCGTATCCCACAGAAAGGTAATAAACAAATCTGAATACAGCCTGCAGGACACCATCCGTCCGTCCCTTCGGATCATGGCGGCAAAATCCCTGAGAATCCCGTTTCCCGCCTCATGGCCGAAATTATCATTCAGATAGGAAAAATCATTGATATCTGTATAAACAACGGCATACTGCCTGCCTTCCTGCCAGCGCTCCAGTTCCTGCCGTACCCGGCTTTTAAAAGCCTCTTCCACATAGAGCCCCGTCAGCAGATCCCGCTTTTTCAGGCGCAGAATGGCCTTCTGATCCTCTTCCCGCTGTACCCGCAGGGCCACAAACACAGAAATCATCCGGGACAGTTCCAGGAATGTTTCCTTTTCAAAATCGGTCCACTGTCTGGGCTTTTCCATATCGCAGAAAGACACATACCCTTCTCCCCGTTCAAACCATGAAAAACCGCAGTTTACCAATGCCCGCATTCTCCGCTCCCGGAACACCGCCTTATCAGATTCCGATACATGGCTGTCTCCCAGACAGTCGTTGATATAAGCCAGTCCCCAGTCGTCAAATCCTTTGAAAAAACCGTCCCAGTTCTCATATTTATCCACAAACTGAAGGCTGGTCAGAATACCCTTCTCTCTGGTCCAGCAGTTTGTCTGTATCAGTTCCTTTTTCTCCCTGTCACATTCCAGCACCGCCACAATATCCAGGTCATACTGTCTTCCGATCCGTTCCATCAGAAGATTCAGAGAATCGTTCACATCCCTGGCATGGGAAAGCAGGGTAAAAGCCTGGGAGATGAAATCCATGTCCTGTATCTGTCCCGCTTTATACCGGCCGTTACCCGCCTCTGGCTCCTCCATTCCGTTCCGGCTGCCCTGGATTGCCGCAAGAAAATAAGGTACACTGCCCTCATAATAAAACAGACGGATTTTCAGTGTGAGATGACGTCTCTTCCCGTCATGGCCGCAGACGCGCACCTGGCACTGCCCCACACTGTCACTGCGGATCACCTCTTCCATGACTTCCTTCAGACATGCTCTGTCCTCCTGATCCAGAATGCGGGAAAAATCACCTTCCACTGCCTGTATCTCTTCCTGCGTATACCCTGCCTCATGAAAAAATTCTTCATTGCCCCTTATCAGCTCACAACCTTCAAAACCTCGAATAACTGCACAGCCCACAGGCATTTTCTCAACTGCACAGTCAGACGCTTTACCGGTCTCCTCTGACCCGGCCTGCCCTCTGGGACATATTTCTCTGATCTCCTGTTTGTCCATAAAAGCATTCTCCGTTTCATTGTTCCCTTCTTTTACGCGGCTCTTTATTTTCTTTCTTATTCTTAGATTAGGGTGTCAAACGCACCTTTGGTGCGGCGCACCCTTTTGACACCCTGATCTTTCTTAGTGAAAGCCGGCTGCTTTCACAAATAAATTTCATTAATCCCAATCATAGCAAATATTTCCCCTGTTTTCAATTGTTTTCCTTGAAAATACAGGGATTTTATGTATAATAGTTACTGTCTGCTTTATCAGGGCCGGCGCCCTGCGCTGACCAGAACATAAACAGCAGCGTATCATGCCATAAGCACTGCGGCATATGGTATGGCGCCATGCCCTGCGGACTGTATCATTTCATGAAAAGCAAAATTCAGAAAAACGAGGATTTTAATATGATCAGTGCAAACAATGTAACTCTCAGAATCGGAAAAAAGGCGTTATTTGAAGATGTGAATATCAAGTTCACCGAAGGGAACTGTTATGGCCTTATCGGCGCCAACGGAGCCGGAAAGTCCACCTTTCTCAAAATTTTAAACGGACAGTTAGAGCCCACCAAAGGAGATGTTTTTATCACTCCGGGCCAGCGGCTCTCTTTCCTGCAGCAGGACCATTTCAAGTACGATGATTTTACAGCGCTGGACACTGTTATTATGGGAAATCAGCATCTGTACGACATTATGAAAGAAAAAGACGCCATTTACATGAAAGAGGATTTCACCGATGAAGACGGTATCCGTGCCAGCGAACTGGAAGCGGAATTCGCAGAGATGGACGGATGGAATGCGGAATCGGACGCAGCCCAGCTCTTAAACGGTCTCGGTATTGAAACGGAATTCCACTATGCTCTTATGAAGGATTTAACGGGAGAACAGAAAGTGAAAATCCTGCTGGCTCAGGCGCTGTTCGGCAACCCGGACATTCTGCTTCTGGACGAGCCCACCAACCACCTGGATCTGGACGCCATCGCATGGCTGGAAGAATTTTTAATCAATTTCAACAATACGGTTATTGTGGTATCCCATGACCGGTATTTCCTGAACAAAGTCTGCACCCACACTGCGGATATCGACTACGCCAAAATCCAGCTTTATGCAGGAAACTATGATTTCTGGTATGAGTCCAGCCAGCTCTTAATCCGTCAGATGAAGGAAGCCAACAAGAAAAAGGAAGAAAAAATCAAAGAACTGCAGGAGTTTATTTCCCGGTTCTCCGCAAATGCTTCCAAATCCAAACAGGCTACCTCCCGGAAAAAAGCGCTGGAAAAAATTCAGCTGGATGAAATCAAACCTTCCAGCCGGAAATATCCCTATATTGATTTCCGACCCAACCGGGAAATTGGAAATGAAGTGCTTACCGTTGAAAATTTAACCAAAACCATTGACGGCGTCAGGGTACTTGACAACGTATCTTTTATTGTGGGACATGACGATAAAATTGCATTTGTGGGAAGCAACGAAACTGCAAAGACTACCCTGTTTAAAATCCTTGCCGGAGAAATGGAACCCGACGAAGGCAATTACAAATGGGGCGTAACCACCAGCCAATCCTATTTCCCCAAGGATAATACGGAAATCTTTGACAACGACCTGCAGATTGTGGAATGGCTGACCCAGTATTCTGAAATCAAGGACGCCACCTATGTCCGGGGCTTCCTGGGCAGAATGCTGTTTGCCGGGGAAGATGGCGTAAAGAAAATGAAGGTGCTGTCCGGCGGGGAAAAAGTACGCGTGCTTCTGTCCCGTATGATGATTACCGGAGCGAATGTTCTGATTCTGGATGAGCCCACTGACCATCTGGACATGGAATCCATCACCGCCCTGAACAACGGACTGATGAAGTTCTCCGGCGTCCTGCTGTTCGCTTCCAGAGACCATCAGGTGGTACAGACCACTGCCAACCGTATTATCGAGTTTCTTCCAAACGGCTCCATGATTGATAAAATCACCACTTATGATGAATATCTGGAAAGCGACGAAATGGCCAGAAAACGTCAGGTGTATTCTACCAGTAATGCGCAGGAAGAAGACGACTGACCGTAAAAAGACCCTGCCGCTCTTTAGCGTGACAGGGTCTTTCCTGTTAAGATAAAAAATCCGGAACTTTTACAGTAAATAAGCCTTCAGCAGTTCCAGCGTGGCCTTTACTCCGTCCACATGGCTCCGCTCATAACCATGAGAGGCATAGACGCCCGGACCAATCAGCCCATGGCGGCAGTCGTAGCCTGCGCTCAGTGCAGCGTCCGCATCGGATCCGTAATGGGGATAAACGTCCGGAGCAAAATCAATGTCATGTTCTTTCGCCGCTTTTATCAGGCCGCTTACCACCGGATAGCTGTAGGGCCCCACACTGTCTTTCACACAGATGGATACCTGTTGCTCCGTACAGTTCAGTCCTTCGCCCACACATCCCATGTCCACCGACAGGATTTCCGTTACGCCTTCCGGTACGGTTCCGCAGGCTCCATGCCCCACTTCTTCATAGACGGTAATATGATGGTAAATATTCCGTTTGGGCGTAATCTTCTCTTCTTTCATATATTTTGCAAATCCAAGCAAAATACCCACACTCAGTTTATCATCCAGAAACCGGCTTTTGATATATCCTTTTTCCGTAATCACGGTTCTGGGTTCAAAGGCCACAATATCCCCCGCCATAATTCCGAGTTTTTCTGTCTCTTCTTTAGAACTCACCTTTTCGTCCGGCACCACCTCCATGGTACTGAAACTCCGTCTGGCAGTGCTGTAATCGTCGTTTACATGGACAGAGGCATTTTCCAGCTGAAAGGTCCCTTCATATACACCGTCAGACCTGGTTATGATCCGACAGTTTTCCCCTTCCGTATTATTGGGATTCAGACCGCCCAGAGGGGATACTTTCAGCCTGCCGTTCCCTTTGATTTCACAGACCATGGCTCCCAGCGTATCCATATGGGCTTCCAGCAGGATCCCGTCTTTTTCCTTTTCCCCTCCCAGATTCACCAATACGCCGCCTTTTACGGTTTTTACCGGTTCATATCCCAGTAAGCGGTAGGTATTCATCAGATACTCCGCCGCTTCCTCTGTGTATCCGGTGGGACTGTCTATGGCCAGAATGTTCCTGGTCTGCTCCAGAATATATTCCATTATTGTTTCCATCTTTTCCTCTTTTCCTCCTGTAATTACTTTCTGTACCACCTGTCTGGCATACCGGCTCTGCTGTTTACTTCAGGTAAAGAAATGCCCCAAGATTTCCCCGTTTTCCATGGCTGGCCCGATGGGAGAACAGCAGTTTGTGGTTGCAGCAGGTACATAGCCTGGTTACTGCCAGGTGTTCCTTCCGGATGCCTGCTTCTGACAGAACGATTTCATTGGCCCGCCATAAATCAAGCTGGTATTTTCCATTTCCTTTATTCTGCAAAATCTCGTCTCTGTGACCGGAAAATTCCTGTTCAAATTCCAGGGCCACATCTTCACTGACCTCATAGCAGCTCTGGCAGATGGAGGGGCCAACAGCGCAGACCACATCCTCCACCTCCGTCTGAAATTCCCGCTTCATGGCTTCCAGTGTGGCTTTTCCCATACGTCCCACGGTTCCCCGCCAGCCGGAATGAGAAAGTCCAATGGCCTTTTGTCTGGTATCCACAAAATACAAAGGCACGCAGTCTGCAAAAAAAGCAGACAGTACCAGCCCCGGTTCATTGGTTATCAGACCGTCCGTATCGGTATATCCACGCTCCCTGAGCAACCCCTTTCCTGCATCTTCTCTGCCCACACGTCTCACATTGGTGGTATGGGTCTGGTCTGTCAGCACAAAATCCCCATATGCTGTGCCAAGAGCCTTTGCAGTTCTGCGGAAATTTTCTTCCACGGCCTCTCGCTCATCTCCTCTGGCAAAGCTCAGGTTCAGACTTTCAAACATCCCTCTGCTGACGCCGCCCAGTCTGGTGGTAAAGCAGTGCCCTGCTATCCCGGTTTCCTCCAGCAGAGGAAAATACAGGCAGGGAAACATTCCTGTCTCTGTCTCCACCTGTTTTAACACCGGCACCTGTTCCTGCCCTCTGTACTGAAATGCAATGTGCTTCTCCATAACCGCTCCTTCCTGTTTTACCTCTTATCGCTGAAAAGAAAATGCATGTTCCACATGAATGATCTCTGTGCCCAGAATTCCTATTACATCGAACCGGCAGGGTGTTTCTTCCCCATAGCCATGGCGGAAACAGTAATATTCCGCCGTTTTGCAGATACGCCGCTGTTTGAAACGGTCCACTGCTTCCAGGGGATGGCCGCCTTTTCCATCTTTACGGTATTTCACCTCTGCAAATACCAGATACTTCCCCTGTTTTGCCACCAGATCTATTTCCCCGTACCTGCTGCGGAAATTTGCCTCCAGAATCTGATACCCTTTTTCCTTCAGAAATTCTGCCGCCTTCTGTTCGAAGGCTGTGCCCAGGCTGCGGTTCTTATTTCCTGCTTTTCCCAACTTATACTATCCCTTCTGTTCTCCCGGAAATTTTCCCTCTGAGTCTCCTGCTGCCATCTATCGCAGTTTTTCCCGCATTCGCTCCATATCATCCACAAATACCAGAATTTCCGCCACCACTTCATACAGTTCCGGCGGTATCATATCGCCGATTTCCAGTTTGGACAGTGTTTTTGCCAGTTTGTCATCCCGGTAAAAAGGGATGTTGTCTTCTTTTGCTTTCTCAATAATCCGCTCCGCCAGATGTCCTTTTCCGGTGGCAATGATTTTCGGTGCGGTTTCTCCCGGATTGTAGGCTATGGCCACAGCGGTTTTCTGCTTTTCACCCGATGCGGTTTCCATGGTCACCAGCTCTTTTGTATTTTTGTATCTCGTTCCATCCATGGCCCTTTGGCTCCCTTCCCACATAATGTTCACAGACTGTATACTGTATTTCTGTTTACGGTCTGTATGGGCATAGTTTCTATGCCTTCACATCAAAAGAATACCGGTGCAGTTTCCCGGCGGGCTTTTCCTGCTCTAAAAACTCCTGGGGGGATTCTTTCTGCAGCTTCCGGTTTTCCACTTTAATTTCGCAGCTGTAGCCTTTCTGCTCCAGACGTTCTACCAGCCTGTCTGTAAATCCTGTAATCAGACGGTAAGATTTCTCGTCTTCCAGATAAAAATCCGTCTGCACAGACTGTCCGTGCATTTTCACATAAATGTCTGTGGAGCCGAGATGTTCCATATCCAGGTGAAGCAGTGCAGAGAGATCTCCCTCCTTCTCCCGCAGGCTCTTCTTGTTGGTATACACATACAAATCACTGTGAGCATTCTGCTGCTGCAGCTTCAGAGGAAGCTGTACATAGGTGTACACCTGATTTAACTGATTCATAAAATCCAGATTATTCCGGACGGACTGGGCCGTTTTTGCCAGAGCGCTTCCTTCCTTTCCTGCCTGGGAAAGAACCTGCTGCAGCTCCGTCATCTGCCGGTTCAGACGCTGGTACAGTTCCTTTACCGCCCCTTCTTCCTTTAATTTTTCCGGCGTCAGCATCCACTGCTCTGTCATGGCCTGCTTCATCAGGTTTTTCACCTCTTTTGAGGAAAACAGCTTTTTCATGGCCCCTCCGTCTGCATGTTCGCTGTTTTCCAACAGCTTCATCATCTGCTGTAAAAGCTCTCCGGCAGACAAAGCCGTATTCAGTTTTCCCTGGGGAAGAAGCTGCTGATTCTCTGCCGCACCGGAAAATTCTTTCAGCATGGAAGCCAGATTTTCCTGCTGCTCCCCGGTCAGAACCCTGTCTATGGGATTCTGGCCCTGTAGGCTGTTGTCCTGTCCGGCAGATTCCAGCGTCTCCGGGGAAACTCCCACTCCGCTTTGTATCAGAGACTCCGCACCTGTTTTCCCGGTGAGGCTTTCCGGCGCCCCGGTTCCCGGCGCCGCCATGGTTCCTTCGGCAGTTCCTTCCTGCAGCCCCGGATTCAGAATATCACTTCCTTCTGCCATGGATTCCGGAACCTGCTCCATAGCGGAACGGAAAAGCTCCGGATTCTGTACCGTCTGATCTGCTGCCCCGGTCTGTGCTTCTCCTGAAACCATTCCCTCTCCCTGAGGGATTTCTCCCAGCAGAATTTCCATAATCTGCTGCTGAATTACGGGAATCTGACCTGTCTGCCCGCCGGCTCCCGCTGCAATATTCTGCCCGCTGCCTCCCAGCATAAAATTCTCCGGAAGTCCCTGTCCCTCCTGTCCGAACAGCTGCTTAGGCAGACTGGCAAGACCATCCATCAGATTCTGCAGATCCGGCAGGATTGCCTGCTGGCCGTTCTGGTAATTCTGGAACTGATTCAGGGAATTTTCCGTAATCCGAAATCCCAGTTTCTGCATCTGCACCAGCGTCTGCATGTCTGCCTGGGGAAAGCCTGCCACTGCCCGGGCCATCTGCATCAGACTGTTTCTGTCTATGGGAAGCTGCTCCATCATCATCTGGTTTACCATGGACAGATTACGGGGATTTACTTTCAGACCCGCTGCTTCCAGCGCTTTTAACAGGGTGGGGTTCTGAGCGCTCTCTAACGTCACAGGGCGGATGGAAATCTGTTCTTCTGTGGTGCCCTTCACTTCAAACAGCATGGGCTGCCCTTTTTCCAGTGTGACTCCTGCCTCCATTCTGGCCTGTATGGTACTTCCGTCGCTCAGTCCCAGGGTTACCTGACCGTTGCTTTTGATGTCCGTCACCATTCCTTCAAATACTCTGCCCGGAACCATCTCCGGAAGCCGGCCGGCGGGACGCACCGCTGCTGTTTCTTTTACACTGTTTAAGGTCTGGGTATTGGAGGCTGTATTGGCCTGATATTGATGAACGCCCTCTAAAAATGACATATCCATCACTGCCTTTCTATATTTTTAATAAAGGTCTGACGGTGTATGGGCGACGGTCCAAAAGTCTGAATCGCCTGTATATGTTCTCCAGAGCCGTATCCTTTATTTCTGGCAAATCCATACTCCGGCATAATTTTGTCGTATTCCACCATCAGCCTGTCTCTGGTTACTTTCGCAATGATGCTTGCCGCTCCGATGGAAATGCTTTTTGCATCTCCTTTGATAATGGGAACCTGGGGAATAGAAACCTGAGGGATAGTCACAGCATCATTTAATAATATATCGGGCGTCAGGGATAAATTTTGAATAGCCTGCCGCATGGCCTCATAGGTTGCCTGCAGAATATTGATTTCATCAATTCTGGCGGGGCTTACCATGCCGATTCCCACAGCCAGAGCCTGCTCCATAATCACCTCATAGAGTTCCTCTCTTTTTTTCCCGCTGAGTTTCTTGGAGTCATTGATATACAGTATCCTGCAGTCTTTGGGCAGAATCACCGCACCGGCAACCACAGGGCCGGCCAGCGGGCCTCTGCCCACCTCGTCGACTCCGCATACATATCCTGTCTTCTCATACTGTTTTTCATATACCCTCAGCTTTTCAATCCGGTCCCGCTCCTGTTCCAGCTTTTCTAACCGCCTCCTGGCCTGCTGCAGCAGTTTCTGAACCCCCAAGCGGCTGTCATTTCCGTATTCAGAAATAAAGGCAGGCAGCATCGTCTCCTCTGCTGCCTGTAATTCCTCTTTTATCTCACTGATTTTCTTCTGTTCTCCCACTGTACGCTCCTCTTATCCTTAAATGTCTCCGGACAGTTCCGGAATCACTCTTCCTGCTGATGTTTGATAAACCCAATCCGGTCAAAGGGATAGAGACGCAGCCAGGCTCTTCCGATAATATCTTCTCTGAGGATTTTACCCACACTGGGATCCCGGCTGTCTGAACTTGCGTTCCGGTTATCTCCCAGCACAAAATATTCTCCGTCCCCCAGTTCTATGGGAGAAGCAGCCTCTCCTGGGTCTAAAATAATCTCTCTGCCATAGGACTCTTCCAGAACTTCTCCGTCAATGTAAATATTCCCCTCATCGTCAATCTGTACCGTCTCGCCCGGCAGACCGATAATCCTCTTGATATAATAGGTATCTTCCTTATACCGGAAAGGAAATACAATGATGTCAAATCGCTCCGGCTCATGGAACCGATAGCTGATTTTATCCACAATCAGATTATCTCCGTCGCTGAGGGTATATTCCATGGAGGTTCCGCTGACCTGGGTACGCTGTCCCACATAGTGAATCACCAGATACGTCACCAGAAATACAATTGCTATATACAGAATAAAACTGAGGGTCTCTTTCACCATATCGGACTTATCCCTGGGAGACTTCTCCCGCCCCTCTTTTTTATCTCTGCGCTTTTCTTCCTGTTTCCTGTCCTCTTCCTTCTTATTCATAGCCATACATTCTTCTTTCTTTTCAACTCTCCTCATGGGGAAACTCAAGGGTTATGTTCCCAAGACGGCCGCTGCGGAACTCGTCAATTACAAGGGCTGCCGCTTTGCTGTAATCAGGCTCATTTCCTTTTTTTATGCAATTGCGGTTTTCGGCAATCTGTGCTAACAGTTTCGGGGGATTCTGTTCTTCCTCCACCCCGTACCGGGCAGCCAGCACGCCTTTATAATTTTCTTTCAGAATCCGAATCAGCTCCAGAGAAAGTTCGTCAATATTTAAAATTTCGTCTTTTATGGAGCCAGTCAGGGCCAGAAACAGTCCCACCTGCTGGTCTTCAAATTTGGGCCATAATATTCCGGGCGTATCCAGAAGCTCCACACTTTTATTCAGTTTAATCCACTGTTTTCCTTTGGTTACCCCCGGCTTATTCCCTGTTTTGGCACAGGCCTTTCCTGCATAGGTGTTGATAAAAGTGGATTTGCCCACATTGGGGATTCCCACCACCATGGCGCGAATGGGGCGGTTTTTGATGCCTCGCTTCCGGTCCCGTTCTGTTTTCTCACGGCAGGCTTCTGCAATCACATTGGTGATGGTCTTCATACCCGTCCGGGACCTGGCATCAAGTTTTACCACAAACCAGCCCTTTTTTCTGAAATACTCCGTCCAGGCAGCAGTCTGCTTTTCACTGGCAAGATCCGCCTTATTCATCAAAATCAGCCTGGCTTTCTGCCTGCCAAGCTCATCAATATCGGGATTGCGGCTGCTTAAAGGAATTCTGGCGTCCACCAGCTCAATTACCAGATCTATTAATTTTATATCTTCCTGCATCTGACGTCTGGCTTTCGTCATATGTCCAGGATACCATTGAAACTGCATATTATCACCTTTCCGTCATTTCAGCAGACCGAACCTGTCCCAGGGCCAGACAATGCACCATGCCTTCCCCACAATATATTCTTTCCTGACATTTCCAATACTGGCATACCGGCTGTCCTCGCTGTTGTTCCTGTTATCTCCCAGCACAAAATACTCGTCCTCGCCTACGGTAAGTTCCTCTTCTGCCAGCAGTGCATTTTCCACGGCAGAAACTTCCACCTTCTCTTCAAAGGGTTCCCCATTAATATAAATCATTCCGTCCTTCACCTGTACTTTATCTCCCGGCACGGCGATAACCCGTTTGATATAGTAATGGGATTTTTCATTTCCATTGGGCAGAAATACAATCAAATCATTCTGTTTCGGACTGAATACCTTGTATACCAGACGGTTGACCAGTACCTTCTCCCCGTTTTCCAGTGTGGGAGACATGGAAGGACCTACCACCGATATGCGAAAGCCCACAAACAACACCAAAAGGACTGCAACAAACATGGTCAGCAGAATTTCTCCTGTCCAGAGCGCAATCTCTCTCAGCAATCCTGTATTAACTTTTCGCTTTTTCCGATTAAAATTTAAGCCTGATGATCTTCTCATTTTTCTCTCCGCAAACTGCGCATATGATTTTCCTCATACCGGAACTCCCAGGGAAGTTTTGGTATGAGGAAAAAGGGACAACTACAATTGTATTTGTCCCTTCTGCATTCTGTCCGGATTATTTTACCAGCTCTTTTACTTTTGCTCTCTTTCCTACGCGTCCTCTCAGGTAATTTAATTTGGCACGTCTTACTTTACCGCGGCGAACAACTTCAATCTTCTCAACATTGGGAGAATGCAGCGGCCAGGTCTTTTCCACTCCCACACCGTTAGAGAACTTCCTTACGGTAAAGGTCTCGCGGTTGCTGCCGCCCTGTCTTTTTAAAACAATACCTTCAAAAATCTGAATTCTTTCACGGTTTCCCTCTTTAATCTTACCATATACCTTAACGGTATCGCCTACACGGAATTCCGTAATCTCTGATTTTAACTGTTCCTGTTCAATACTTTTGATAATTTCTGTTGCGTTCATCTTGTGACCTCCTGATTAAATTCCGATGTTCTTAATACTTTCCGTAACAGAGGACCATCATTTTCTGTCTCACAGGTTGATATTTTATCATAATTCCCCTGAAAAATCAAGGGATTTTTCATATTCCGCCAGCCATTCCTGTTCGGAAGGCGTCAGTTCTGCCCGGGCCAGCAAATCCGGCCGCCGCTCTCTGGTAAGCAGGATAGACTGCTGCCTGCGCCAGGCTTCGATATTTTTGTGATGGCCGGACAGCAGTATGGAAGGCACCTTTTTCCCATTCCATTCCTCCGGTCTGGAATACTGGGGATATTCCAGCAGACTGCCTTCAAAAGATTCCGCGCTGCCGGAGGACTCATTGCCCAGAACACCGGGCACCATGCGGGCAATGGCGTCCACCATCACCATGGCCGGCAGCTCGCCGCCAGTCAGCACATAATCTCCGATGGACATGTAATCTGTCACAATTTCTTCCAGTACACGTTCATCTATGCCTTCATAATGGCCGCAGAGCAGAATAATATCTTCCTCTTCTGCCAGACTTCTGGCGTCCTTCTGAGAAAAAGTTTTTCCCTGAGGCGTCACATAGATACATCTTGGTTTCTTTCCTGTCCGTTCCACCACAGATTTCCAGGCGTCGTATACCGGCTGGGCCTGCATGAGCATTCCCGCTCCGCCTCCATAAGGATAATCATCTACTTTATAATGTTTATTTGTGGAGTAATCTCTGATATTTACGGCCTCAATATGCAAAAAACCCGCTTCCATGGCACGTCCGATGATACTGGTGTTCAGTCCGTTCATCACCATTTCCGGAAATAAAGTCAGTATATAAAAATTCATAGCTTTTCCTCAGTCTTCTTCCAGCAGTCCCGGCAGCAGATGTACCCGCATGGTTCTCTGTCCCATATCCACATTCAGAATGCATTCTTTAATGGCCGGAATCAGCAGTTCTTTCTTTCTGCCGGGAATCTTCTCAGCAGCAGACATTTCCTCTGCCTGAATCACATAGACATCATTGGCCCCGGTCTGCAGTACATCTGCAATATGCCCCAGCACCTGTCCTTCTTCTGTCAGAACCTTCACCCCCAGCAAATCTGCAATATAATATTCATCTTCTTCACATTTCACTGCCTGGTCTCTGGTTACGAAAAGACTTTTTCCTCTGTATTTTTCCACATCATTTATACTGTCAATACCACTGAATTTTAAAATCACCAGATTTTTGAAAAATTTCACCTGGGTAATTTCCAGCTCCAGCTTTTCACTGCCGGTATCCAGCAATACTTTTTTTAATTTTTTAAATCTTGCTGCATCATCTGTGGTGGGAAATACCTTTACTTCCCCCCGTATTCCATGGGTGGTGGTAATCACCCCCACCTGAAACAAATCTTCCATACGGTTTCCTTTCCAGATAAAAATCACAGTGAAACTTCACTGTGATTTTCGTCTGTTACTGCATAATATCCACAATAACTTTCTTTTCGCTTTTAGCTGCTGCTGCTTTTACAACGGAACGAATTGCCTTGGCAATGCGCCCCTGCTTTCCGATGACCTTTCCCATATCTGCCTGGGCAACACGTAACTCTATCACAATGGACTTTTCGTTCTCAGTCTCTGTAACTGCAACTTCTTCAGGATTATCCACAAGTGCTTTCGCAATTACTTCTACCAATTCTCTCATTACGTCACCTCACGAAGATTATTTTTCGATACCGGCTGCTTTAAAAATCTTTCCTACCATTTCTGTAGGCTGAGCACCATTTGCCAGCCATTTTTTTGCCAGTTCTTCATTCACATGGAACTCGCTTGGATCCCTTGTAGGGTCATAGGTTCCAATCTCCTCGATAAATTTACCGTCTCTCGGAGACCGGGAATCAGCTACCACGATTCTATAGAAAGGAGCCTTCTTCTGTCCCATTCTTTTCAATCTGATTTTTACCATTTTACTTCTCACCTCCTGATTGTTAAACTGTTTTCTATCAGTAAGCAGAACCTGCAAAAAGCCTGTCCTGTTACGAACTTTGCTGCGCTGCCCCGAATGGGCAGTATCTTTTCAGAAATCTCTGTCAAAATCCAAAGGGCAGTTTGAAACCGCTTCGGCGTTTTCCTTTGCCGCCCATTAACCCCGGCATCTGTTTCATCATTTTCCGGCTCTGCTCAAACTGCTTCACCAGACGGTTTACCTCGCTGATGTCCACGCCTGCTCCCTGGGCTATCCTGTGTTTGCGGCTGGGATTTAAAATGGAGGGATTGGCCCGCTCCCTGGGCGTCATGGAATAAATAATGCCTTCGATTCTGGCCATTTTCTTCTCATCCATGGCATTTTCAATTTCGGCAATCTGAGAACTTCCAATTCCCGGCATCATACTGAGCAGGCTGGAAAGGCCGCCCATTTTCTTCATCTGGTTCATGGATTCCAGATAATCGTCAAAGCCAAATTCCGCCTTCTTCATTTTCTGTTCCAGCTCTCTGGCTTTTTCCTCGTCGATGTTCTCCTGGGCCTTTTCAATCAGCGTCAGCACATCTCCCATACCCAGAATCCGGTTGGCCATACGGTCCGGATAGAACTGCTCCAGATCAGAGAGTTTTTCTCCCATGCCCACATATAACAGGGGCTTGCCTGTCACTGCCCGGATGGACAATGCAGCTCCGCCTCTGGTGTCACCGTCTAACTTGGTCAGCACCACGCCGTCAATGCCGATTTTCTCTTCAAATGTGGAAGCCACATTCACCGCGTCCTGCCCGGTCATGGCGTCCACCACCAGAATGGTCTGATGTACTTCCACCTGTTCTTTGATTTCCTGCAATTCCCCCATCATGTCTTCATCCACATGGAGCCGCCCGGCTGTGTCCAGAATCACCACATTAAACCCTTTGGTTCTGGCATGTTCCACTGCTGCTCTGGCAATGTTCACAGGCCTGTGGCTGTCTCCCATGGAAAATACTTCCACGCCCTGCTTTTCTCCATTGATCTGAAGCTGCTGAATGGCTGCAGGACGGTAAACGTCGCAGGCTGCCAGCAGGGGTTTTCTGCCCTTCTGCTTCAGTTTTCCTGCTATCTTGGCAGTGGTGGTGGTCTTACCTGCACCCTGCAGGCCTGCCATCATGATTACGGTAATCTCACTGCCCGGTTTTAAAGCTATCTCTGTAGTCTCAGACCCCATCAGGGAAACCAGTTCTTCATTTACAATTTTTATCACCATCTGTCCAGGATTCAGTCCGTTCATTACGTCCTGTCCCACTGCCCGCTCCTGTACAGATTTCACAAACTGTTTTACTACTTTAAAGTTGACATCCGCCTCCAGCAGTGCCAGCTTTACTTCTTTTAATGCTGTTTTTACATCTTCTTCTGTAAGAAGCCCTTTACTCCGCAGAGATTTGAATACGCTCTGCAGTTTTTCTGACAAGCTGTCAAACGCCATTTCATAACTCCTCTAATATCTCATCGGAAATGGCTTCAATCTCCGCCATTACCTCCGATTCTCTCTGTTCCTGACAGTTCCGGCTGAGTGTCCGGATTCGGGTGACTTTTGCCTTCGTATTCAGAAAGCGTTCCAGAAGATGCAGCTTCTCCTCATAGCCTTCCAGTGTTCTGTCACACCGTTTAATCAGATCGTGAACTCCCTGGCGGCTGATTCCCTCTTCCTTTGCAATCTCACTCAATGATAAATCATTCAGTACAAAATCCTCAAAAATGTTTCTCTGGCGCTCTGTGAGCAGCTCTCCGTAAAAATCATAGAGGTAAGTCTGCATTACTTTTCTTTCCATTTCTATCACCTGAGCTATCATACTATAAAACATCCGGGGTGTCAAGTGTTTTTCCCTGACACTCCGGATATTTTTTCTTCCTTAAGAAGCTGTGTACGGTATTTCCAGTGTTTTGGATTTCATTCCGTAAAAAGTCTTTCCGTCTAACACTTTAAACGCCCGGATTCTGTAATAATGGCGTTTCTTTTTCTTCAGATATTTATCCGTATAGCTTTTTCTGGAAGCTGATGTGAGTTTGATAATCTTTTTATACCCGGAATCTTTTCTGGCTGAAGCATAGATAATATAGCCGCTGGCATTTTTATTTTTATTCCAGGTAAGTTTCGCATATCCTTTTGAGGTACTGCTGCCCTTCAGTGCGGGGGCTTTCAGAATAACTCCCCGCACGCTGTCACTGAGTTTGCTGCCGCACTGAGGATAGGAATTTCGTGCCGCAATTTTATAATAGTAACACTGATTTACTTTTGCTTTCTTATCAGTATATGTGGGCTTTTTACTGGTTCCGATTAAAGTATAGGAACCGTTCTTTTTGGTGGAACGGTAAATGGCGTAGCTGCTGGCATCAGACGTTGCCTTCCAGGTCAGTTTTATGCTGCCGTAAGTATCCTTATCTGCAGAAGTGTCCACAGAAGAGGCCTTCAGTCCTGTGGGTGTATCACAGGTCACATAAAGATAGTAAGAAGCCTTGTCGTTTGCATCCTCTTTATTGCGGACGGTGATTACTGCCCGGCCGGAGGTTTTTGCCGTTACCATTCCCGTAGCGGAATCTATGGAAGCCACCTTTGTCCGGCTGCTGGTCCATTTGAGATCTTTTGCATTTGTATCAGGCTGAATCTGCAGCCGGTCTCCCTTGCTGGCCAGATACCATTCCCTTGGAAAAGACAGAGGAATTCTTACTGTAATATCACAAAAGGCCTGCAGACCGTCAGGGGTTATGGCTGCCACTGAAGTGGTTCCACCCTGTTTTGCCCGAATTGCTCCGGTGGCGGGGTTTACTGACACCACATCCGTATTCAGGCTCCTGTATGTCACACTGGAAACAGGGGAGTAGCCGGAAAGCGCTGTCACCTTTGTGGACTCATTGGGATTAAGGGTAATACTGCCGGTGCTCATCCGGATGGAGCCTGATACCAGAGAAGCCAGCAGCACCTGTTCCCGTTCTCCGATATCACAGTCGCTCAGCGTGGCTTTTCGTGGGTCCGGAATACTTTTGAAAATCCGGTAGTAAAAAGAGCAGGCCGCCAGATAATACCCGGCATAGGTGGGATGTTTGAAATCCGGTCCCACCATGCGGATCCAGGGATAGAGAATATGGGCCCGGTTATAATGCATTCCCACCGGAACCGCCTCAATCCCCAGTCTTACTTCCAGTGATTTGCAGGCAGCGGCAACATACAGCTCCAGCTCTCCTGCTGTGAGCATTGTGGGTACTCCGTTGACTTTTGTAAGGGAATTATCACTGTACCCGTGGGTCATATACAGCAGAGGCGTAGCCTGAGGCTGATAGGTTTTTATCATACGAAGAATACGCTCTACGGCCGGATAAGTCCTGGTGTCAAACTGTTCCACCAGGGATTTGCTCTGTTCCTGAATGACAATATAATCCCATTTTTCATTCAGAAGCTGCACCATCAGTTCCTTGTGATAAGACAGGTATTCACTCTGCATTCCTGCATAATAGCTCAGCCAGGCGCCTCCATGGCTCACGGTTTTCACATCCAGGTTATGCCCTTCCCAGGCAGCCAGTTCCTCCAGAGGCTTCTCCACAGAGTATGTGACATTATATGGCTTATATTTGGTAAAACTGTTTCCCACCATAAGCACGCGTATGGGACTTTCCGTGCTGACCGGCGGCTTGTTATCCGGCCTGTCTCCGGGGCTGTTATCGGAATTATCCCCCGTATTATCGCCGGGCTTCTGATTCTCATCGTCTCCCGGTTTCTGATTCGGGTCATCCTCCGGTTTCTGATTTGCATCCTCTCCGGAACGTCCGCCGGAATTCCGATTTGATATTTCTGCTGAATGTGTGTCCTCTCCCAGGTAAGCCGCATTGATTTCCATGCTTCCCATACTGCTGAGTACCAGAACCAGCAATACACATATCAGTTTCTTCATAGTCTCTCCTTTCCGTCTCTTCCGTATCCTGCTTTACAGACTGGTCTGCACCGGTTTCGGCTGGTAGCCTTTCTGTTCCAGAGCAGCCATAATCTTTTTCTTATGCTCTGTGCCGAAAGCCTCCATGGTAATCCGAAGTTCCACAGCCGCATTGCGGTTCGTTGACACAAACTGATTATGCTCTAATTTTATAACATTTCCCAGCTCTGTGGCAATAGTATTTGCAATTTTACATAATTCTCCCGGTTTATCGGGCAGCAGTACAGATACGGTAAAGATACGGTCCCGGAAAATCAGTCCCTGCTGAACCACGGAGGACATGGTAATCACATCCATATTTCCGCCGCTTAAAATGGACACCACCCGTTTGTTTTCCACCGGAAGATGGCGCAGAGCCGCCACAGCCAGAAGCCCGGAATTTTCCACCACAATTTTGTGATTTTCCACCATATCCAGAAAGGTTACAATCAGTTCATCGTCTTCCACTGTTATAATATCATCCAGATTTTCCCGGATATACGGGAAGATTTTTTCACCCGGAGTTTTGACCGCTGTTCCGTCTGCAATGGTGCTGACGCCAGGCAGCGTAACAATTTTCCCTGCTTCCAGGGAAGCCTGCATACAGTTTGCTCCGGCCGGCTCCACGCCGATCACTTTTATTTTGGGATTCAGAAGTTTGGCCAGCACCGATACGCCGGCTGCCAGTCCGCCGCCTCCCACGGGAACCAGAATATATTCCACCAGCGGAAGTTCTTTAAAAATCTCCATGGCAATGGTTCCCTGACCCGTGGCCACCGCCAGGTCGTCAAAGGGATGGATGAAGGTATATCCGTGTTCCTCTGCCAGTTCGTATGCTTTCTGACAGGATTCGTCATATACATCTCCGTACAGGATCACTTCGGCCCCGTATCCTTTGGTCCTGTTTACTTTAATCAGAGGAGTAGTGGTGGGCATTACGATGGTGGATTTCACTCCAAAACATTTTGCCGCATAGGCAACGCCCTGGGCATGATTTCCCGCAGATGCGGTGATCA
Source organism: Eubacterium sp. 14-2 (assembly GCF_000403845.2). GTDB lineage: Bacteria > Bacillota > Clostridia > Lachnospirales > Lachnospiraceae > Petralouisia. Next base: position 55,752 of record NZ_KE159568.1, read on the forward strand.
GCCCTTTCTCCCGTTCTTCCTCTGACAGGGTACTGATTTTATAATAGGAACCCCTCACTTTATAGGCTCCCGTAAACTGCATGTTTTCCGGTTTCAGATAGACTTTGTTTCCGGTCTGTTCACTGAGAAAATCACTGTACATCAGTTTTGTTTCCAGTGTCACTTCTTTTACAATTTTACTTGCTTCTTCAAATCTTTCCAGCGTCAGCATGGTTTTCTCTCTCCTGTCTTCCTGGTTTACTCTTCCGGTTCCTGTTCCTCTTCCCCGGTTTTCTCATTGCCGGAGAACAAAGCGTTTACAAACTGCTCCGAATCAAATTTCTGCAAATCTTCGATGGTTTCTCCCACACCAATGTATTTCACTGGTATGCCAAGCTCAGACTGGATGGCCACTGCAATACCGCCTTTGGCCGTTCCGTCCATTTTCGTCAGAATAATACCGGAAATATCTGCCACTTCTGAAAACTGTTTTGCCTGTGCCAGTGCATTCTGTCCCGTAGTTCCGTCCAGTACCACCAGTGTTTCACGAAATGCCTCCGGATATTCCTTTTCCAGAATCCGATGGATCTTTTTCAGCTCTTCCATCAGATTTTTTTTGTTGTGGAGACGTCCGGCCGTATCGCACAGCAGCACATCGGCCTTTCTGGCTTTCGCGGCTGCCACCGCATCGTAAATTACAGAGGCCGGATCTGCCCCTTCCTGGCCGCCAATCATTTCCACGCCTGCCCGGCCGGCCCATTCGCTGAGCTGTTCTCCTGCGGCTGCCCGGAACGTATCTGCAGCTGCCAGTACCACTTTCTTTCCCTGATCTTTCAGTTTTCCCGCCAGTTTTCCCACCGAAGTGGTTTTTCCCACTCCGTTGACGCCGATTACAAGAACCACGGAAGTTTCATTTTCAAACTGATATGCGGTCTCTCCCACATCCATCTGTTCCCGGATACTGGAAATCAGCAGTTCCCGGCACCGGGCCGGCTCTTTGATATGCTGTTCCTTTACTTTTACTTTCAGGTTCTCAATAATTTCCGTGGTGGCATGAACCCCCAGATCCCCCATAATGAGAATCTCTTCGATTTCTTCATAAAAATCTTCATCTATACTGGAAAATCCGCTGAATATGGAATCAATTCCGGATACGATATTATCTCTGGTTTTTGTCAGCCCCTGTACCAGCCGGCTGAAAAAGCCCTTCTTTTCTTTTTCTTCACTCATTGACAACACTCCTTCCTGTCCTTACTCTGTGGCCAGCGTCTCGATCAGATCCACCGATACCAGAGTGGACACTCCTTTTTCCTGCATGGTAATCCCATACAGCCGGTCTGCCGTTTCCATGGTTCCCCGCCTGTGGGTAATTACAATAAACTGGGTGTGGCGGGTCAGCTTATGTAAATATTTTGCAAACCGTCCCACATTGGAATCGTCCAGCGCCGCCTCTATTTCGTCCAGCAGACAAAAGGGCGACGGTTTCAGATTCTGAATGGCAAACAGCAGGGAAATGGCAGTCAGAGATTTCTCCCCGCCGGACAGCTGCATCATGTTCTGAAGTTTTTTTCCGGGAGGCTGGGCAATAATGCGAATGCCGCATTCCAGAATATCCTCGTCTTCCACCAGCTCCAGCGTCCCTTTTCCCCCGCCGAACAGTTCCTTGAATACTTTGTCAAATTCTTTCTGAATCTGTCCGAATTTTTCCATAAACTGCCTGCGCATTCCGGTATCCAGCTCTTCGATAATTCCCAGCAGAGTTTTTTCCGCCTCCACCAGATCATCGTGCTGGGTTTTCAGAAACACATACCGCTCCGACAGATTCCGGTAATCTTCAATGGCATTGACATTCACGTCTCCCAGCTTACGGATTTCTTCTTTTATCTGAGAAATCTGTTTTTTCAGCTCCGCGGGGCTGTCCAGTTCCTGCTGGCGCAGTTCCATGGCGTTGTGGAAAGTCAGTTCATATTCTTCCCACATGTAATTGGTCTGATTCTCCACAGATTCGTTCAGTTTTTCTTTCTGGCTGTTCAGTCGGTACAGTTCTTTATCCAGATCGTTCATCCGCTTTGACAGTTCTTCCTGTTTCTGGAAAAATCCTTTGTACTGCTCAGACATTTCCTCCCGCTGTTTCTGCTGTGCCGAAATCTGCTCCTCCAGAGAATTTTTGTCCCGTCCGGACTGTTCCATGGAGTCTTTCAGGGTTTCAATCTCCTGCTGTTTTCGCTGAACGTCTTCCTGAGACTGGTTTTTCTCTTTTTCCGCAGCCTGAAGATCTTCTTCCAGTTTCCGGATTTCCGCTAAAATACGTGAAATATTTTCCTGGACAAATTCTGCTTTCTGATGGAAATTGGCTTCTTCTAACTGCACTCCGGATACAGCGCTCTGGCTTTCTTCTGCCAGCCGGTTCTGATTCTCCAGCATCTGCCGAAATTCTTTCGTCTCTTCTTCGATTTCTTTTTCCCGACGGTCTGCCGCCTTTATTTCTTCCTGAATGGCCGCCTGATTTTCACTGATTTCCAGCATCTGCTGTTCTATTTCCCGGCTTTCCATCCGCAGTGTCCGAAACTGGCTGTCATTTTCTGCTTTCTGCTCTCTGACCCGCTCCAGATTCATTTCTTCGGTATTCTTAAGAATCATGGCCTGATTCAGCTCTTCCTGTATATTACGGATGTCTTCTTTTAACAGCTCCCTTGCTGTATTAATATCTTCCAGACGGTTCCGGTGAGACTGCAGCGTATGCTTTCGTTTTTCCGTTTCTTTCTGCAGATCTTCAATTTCCCGTTTTCGTCCCAGCAGATTACTGGTGTTTTTGAAAGCTCCTCCTGTCATGGAGCCTCCCGGATTTAAAGATTCTCCCTCCAGTGTCACAATCCGCAGACTGTACTGATAGTTCCGGGCCAGCAAAATGGCATGGTCAATGGTGTCCACCACATAAGTCCTGCCCAGCAGATAGGTTTTCAACCCCTGAAACCTGCTGTCAGCCTGTACCAGTTCGCTGGCCAGACCGATAACCCCAGGTTCTTTCAGGGCTTCCTGGTTTACATAAGCCGCTTTTTTCCCCACGCTGGTCAGGGGCAGAAAGGTAGCCCGCCCAAAACGGTTCTGTTTGAGAAATCCAATCATTTTTTTTGCAGTGGCTTCGTCTGCAGTGACAATATTCTGAATACTGCCCCCTAACGCAGTCTCTATGGCAGCTTCGTATTTCTTTTCCACCTGAATCAGGTCTGCCACTACTCCCAGCAGGCCAGGTTCCGCTTCCTTCCGCTCCATTACCCGGCGGATGGAATTACCGTACCCGTCATACCGTTCTGCAATATTAATCAGGGATTCCAGCCTGGACTGTTCTCTGTGGTAACGGGCAGTGTCCTGTTCCAGAAGATTCAGCGTTTCTGTCCGTTTTTCCTGCCATTCTCTGTTTTTCTCTTCCAGATGTTTTCCTTCTTCTTCCAGTTTCCGGCAGACAGATTTGGACTGCTCATACTTTTCTTCATATTCCTGTTCCAGAGCCTTAAGTTCTTCCTCCTGGCTTTTCTGCTCCAGAAAGCGCTTGCTCAGCTGGGCTTTTCGGATATTCATCTGCTCCTGCATGGTATCGTAACGCTGCTGTCTGGCTTTGGTGGAGGCCCTGTGATTCAAAAGCTCAATAATTTCACCTTTTCCATCTTCAATCTTTCTGCTGCAGCGGGCAATTTCTTCCTGGATTTCCTGATATCTGGCCATAACCTGGCTTTTCTGCTCTTCCATGGATTTTATCTGATTATCCAGCTGGAGCCTTTCTTTTTCACAGGCTGCTTTCTGCTCCATCTTTTCAAGGCGTTCCTGCTCCACAGCCTCCTGCCGGGTTTTAAAATGCTCTTCACTCTGTACTGCAGCACGAATCTGCTCTTTTAAAACATTGATCTGTCCTTCCAGTTTTCCGCTCTGTACAGTGGTTTCACTCAGTTTTCCCCGCAGGTTTTCCAGATTTTCATCGGCTTCCTTCATGCTCTGTTCAATTCTGGCATATTCTGTTCGGATGTTTTCATAAGCACTGTCTGACTCTTTCCAGTCCTGGCCTGTAATCTTCAGCTTTTCTTCCAGAGATTTCAGCTGTTCCTCCATCCGTTCCATGTCCAGAAGGAACATATTTACATCATATGTCTTTAATTCTTCCCGCTTTTTCAGATAGAGTCTGGCTTTCTCCGCCTGACGTTCCAACGGCCCCACCTGCTTTTCCAGCTCCGTCAGAATATCATTAACGCGCACCAGATTCTGCCGCTCGTCTTCTAATTTTTTCTGGGCTGTGACTTTTCTCCGCTTGAATTTCACAATACCTGCCGCTTCATCAAAGAGTTCCCGGCGTTCTTCCGGTTTTCCGCTCAAAATCCGCTCGATCTGTCCCTGGCCGATAATGGAATATCCTTCTTTTCCAATACCGGTATCGTAGAACAGTTCGTTCACATCTTTCAGCCGGCAGGCTGTGCCATTAATCAGGTACTCGCTTTCTCCGGAGCGGTACACTCTCCGGGCCACCGTCACCTCGTTGTAATCCACATTCAGCTGCCGGTCTCCATTGTCCAGGGTAATGGCCACCCAGGCATAACTTAAAGGCCTGCGGTTTTCCGTGCCGGAAAAAATCACGTCCTGCATACTGGCTCCGCGAAGCTGCTTCACCCGCTGTTCCCCCAGCACCCAGCGCACTGCGTCTGCCACATTGCTCTTTCCGCTTCCGTTAGGTCCTACGATTCCGGTAATTCCGTTATGAAATTCAAACAGAATTTTGTTGGCAAAGGACTTAAATCCATGAACTTCTATACTTTTTAAATACATGCATTCCTCCGCTGTTCAGGTTACTGTGGTTTCTTTTCCTGTTCTTTCAGCTGCAGCAGGGTGTGATAGGCTGCTTCCTGTTCCGCACTTTTTTTTGTCCGCCCGCTGCCTGTCCCATAAGGCACGCTGCCTATCCTGGCTTCCACAACAAATTTCTTATTGTGATCGGGCCCTTCTTCTTTCAGCAGAAAATAGCTCAGTTCTCCCCCATGGTTCCCCTGTACCAGTTCCTGCAGGATAGTTTTGCTATCGAAAAAGAGCTGCTTATGCTCTATATCGTTCAGTACAAACCGGTGTATAAACTCTTTCGCATTAGCAAAACCACCATCCAGATAGATGGCTCCAATCACCGCTTCCAGCGCGTCCGACAGAATGGATTTGCGTTCTCTTCCTCCTGTCTGGTCCTCTCCTTTTCCCAGCAGCAGATACCTGCCCAGTTCCAGTTCCCTGGTGCAGAATGCCAGCGCCGGTTCACAGACCATACTGGCGCGCAGCCTGGTCAGTTCCCCTTCCGGATGTCCGGGGTACCGATGAAACAAAAACTCGCTGGCTGTAATTTCCAGTACCGCATCTCCTAAAAATTCCAGACGCTCATTATCTGCAAGCCTGCCCATATGGTGTTCATTGGCGTAGGAACTGTGGGTCAGAGCCTGGAGCAGTAACTTTTCATTTTCAAAATGATACCCGATTTTTTCTTCAAATTCCTGTGGTAATTTCATATATTATACCTTTCTTCCATTACTCCTGTTTTCAGAAAACTCTTTTATTCAAATACAACCACTTTCGCGCAACATGTGAAAGTGGTTGTCTCTTTATACTCACGAAACGATTTTCTGTCAGTTTGTGGCATTTTTAATCTGCTCTACTGCGTCTCCAACCGTTACTATTTTTTCTGCTTCTTCATTGGCAATCTCAATGTCAAATTCTTCTTCCAGCCCCATAATAATCTGGAAAATATCCAGGGAATCCGCTCCCAGGTCATCTACAAAGGTAGTGTCCATTGTGATTTCTTCCACGTCAACGTTTAATACTTCTGCAATGATTTTCTTTAATTTTTCAAACTCCATGATACTTCCTTTCTACTCCTCCATAGGAGATGTTCCAATATTCTTCCTGATCTTCTCATTGATTTCCTGTTCCTTAAAAGTCACACACTGGATAATGGCATTGGTTATTTCTTTGGCTTTGGAACTTCCATGGGTCTTAACTACCAGCCCGTTCAGTCCCAGCAGAGGCGCTCCGCCATATTCCGTGGCATCGAAAGCCTTCAGTGTCTTTTTCAGGGAAGGTTTCACCAGCAATGCACCGATTTTGCTTCGGATATTCTCCAGCATTCCCTTTTTTATCACACCTACCAGCGCATCGCTTACGCCTTCATACAGCTTCAGAATAACGTTTCCCACAAACGCTTCGCAGACAATGACATCAGCCTCTCCATGAGGAATGTCCCTTGCCTCAATGCTTCCCACAAAGTTAATATCCGGGCAGTTTTTCAACAGGGGAAATGTCTCTTTCACCAGTGCGTTTCCCTTCTCTTCCTCTGCCCCGATGTTGACAATGGCTACTCTGGGCCTGTTTATTCCCAGTACATTTTCCATATATATGGAGCCCATCTTTGCAAACTGAACCAGGTGTGAAGCTCTGGCATCCACATTTGCACCGCAGTCAATCAGTAATGATACTCCCTGTTCCGTGGGAATCAGCGGGGCCAGAGGGGGACGCTCCACGCCTTTGATTCTTCCAACAATAACCTGTCCGCCCACTAAAATGGCACCGGAGCTGCCTGCTGAAATAAAAGCATCTGCGTTCCCGTCCTTTACCATATTCATTCCCACTACGATAGACGACTGTTTCTTCTTCCGAATCGCCATCACCGGAGGTTCCGCGGTTTCAATTACCTCCTCGGCATGAATCACTTCAATCTGTGAACCATGATAAGAATGCTTTGCCAGCTCCTGGTTTATCACATCCTGCTGGCCTGTCAGATATATTCTGATATCCTGCCGCATCGTAACAGCATTTACCGCCCCTTTGATTATCTCTGCGGGCGCGTGATCCCCGCCCATGGCATCTACTGCTACTTTTATCATTTCCTGCATGAAATTTCCTCCTTACGGTCTGCAGACAGAATCCTGCTGTTTACTCTGAAAATCTTCCACTTCCACAGTAAGGATAGCCATACATCCCGCCAGATGGCCGGCCGGGCATGATGGCTGTTACTATATTTTTCCTGTCTGTCGAATGCCTATTTAAGAATATACTATAAGTATTAGGAGAAATCAATATAAATCTTCTTTATATTTTTCATCTTCTGCCATTCTGTCCTCCTCGCTCATATATTTCCGGAAAACCCGCTCCAGAATATAGCTCTGAATCCAGGTATAGACAGCGGGAAGGAGAAAAATCAGAACCGGTACCATATAGAAAACCAGCCCTGTAATCACAGCCAGCACCAGCATCAGAACTGTCATGGGCAAGTGTACAATCGTCATCAGAATGGCATTTTTCATGGACTGTCTGACTGAATTTTCAAAACGGGCCATATAGGGAAACAGCCAGGAAACCCAGGCAAACCATATGGCCATCCCCACTACGAAAAACACTGCCAGCGGCCCCAGGGGACTTCCCTCTTTTGCATAAAAATTCATAATATACAAATCCACCCACAGCACACCTCCGATGATCAGAGCAAGTACCCAGGCAACGGTGGTCTTTTTGAAATTATCCCGAAAAGCGCTGATATAGTCCCGGAACAGATAACCTCTGTCGTGGCGCAGCACCTTATGAGTGGTATAGTACATGGCTGTGCACGCGGTCCCTGTGGTGATTACCGGGATACAGCTTACAAAAAACAGCAAACTCAGACAGATACAGTCTGTAAATTTGGATAAAGACCTCATAAGGCCGCTGTCCAGATTAAATAATTTCATTGCAGATTCCTCCTTTTTCATAAAATCATAAATCTTTCACAGTAACACGGTATTTCCTGTAAGGGAACAAAGCGGACGAGTTCACAGGGTCTTTCCTGTAGAAAAAAAGGCCTTTCCATCCGGAAAGGCCCTGCTGAATATCAGTCCTGAGGAATAATCTCTTTCTTATTATAACTTCCACAGCTCTTGCAAACTCTGTGAGGCATCATTAATTCACCGCACTTACTGCATTTTACTAAAGTCGGAGCAGTCATTTTCCAGTTTGCTCTTCTTCTGTCTCTTCTTCCTTTGGAAGATTTATTTTTGGGACATATAGACATGGTCACACCTCCTTAAATTTGTTAAAAATATCCTGGATTGCTGCCATTCTTGGATCCGGCTCTGCTTTCTGGCACTGACATTCTCTCAGATTCAGACTGGCTCCGCATCGTTTACAGATGCCTCTGCAATCCTCTCTGCACAGAACCTTCATCGGCCAGCTCACCAAAATTTCTCCAAAAATAAGTTGATCCACATCCAGACTCGTTCCTGTCATATAGTCGACTTCATCCGTGTCCGCTTCCGGGCTGCCCTTTTCAAGAGGTATTTCCTTCTCTATTACAACAGAAAATGCTCTCTCCACCTGCTCCAGACAGCGATCGCACGGAATTGCGATTGTAATTTCCGTTTCTCCCTGAATGAACAGTCTCCTGTTTTCCTCATTGGTAAACTTCATTACAAAAGGTGCTTTTCGCACGATGGGAAATTGTCCCAGTTTTGAATCAAAGGACAGTAATTCAATTTCCACCTGTTCTGACATTTCCCTGTTCTCACAGGAAAGGATGTCCGCTAATTCTACTTTCATGGCAGTCTCCTGATTCACACCCAATATAATGCCTGCTGGTATTATACATGCCGAAGTGCGCATAGATTACCATACCATGGATTGCGCAACAATCGTAGTATATTATAACTGTCAAATCCTGGTTTGTCAATCATTATTTTCATCTGGCAGTTCAGCCATCGCCGGCATTATGGGCGAATCATGCTGGCATGAATGAACTCATAATGCCGGCGATGAGCGAAACGCCCCTCAGGCCTCAGACAGGAGCTGCGTCTGCAGAGATGCCTGCCTGGCAGGCGGTCTGCGGCCTGAGGGACAGGGGCTGAACTGTCACCGCAGCAGTTCTCTATTTTACCAGCGCCACTGTTTCACGGGCAATGGCCAGCTCTTCATTGGTGGGCAGACAGAGTACGGTTACCCTGGAATCAGGAGTGGAAATAATCTTTTCTTCTCCCCGCACCTGATTGGCCGCATCATCAATTGCAACGCCCAGATAGCCCAGGTAATCACAGACACCCTTTCTGGTCTCCGGTCCGTTTTCTCCCACACCGGCGGTAAAACAGATTACATCTACTCCGTTCATGGCTGCGGTATAAGCTCCCACATATTTTGCTACCCGGTAAATATAAGTCTCCAGCGCCCGGATTCCTCCCTGATCATCTCTGGCAGCTGCCGCTTCCAGATCCCGGAAATCACTGGAAATATGGGAAAGTCCCTGAACACCGGATTTTTTGTTCAAAATTGTCATAATGCCTTCCAGATCCGTATTTTCTTTTTTGGCCAGATATTCCATGGCTCCCGGATCAATATCACCGGAACGTGTTCCCATAATCAGACCTTCCAGCGGAGTCAGTCCCATGGAAGTATCCACAGATTTACCATTCTTTACCGCGCAGATGGAAGCACCGTTTCCCAGATGGCAGACAATGGTTTTTAATTCCTCATATGGCTTTCCGAGAAGTTCTGCCGCCCGTCTGGAAACATAGCTGTGAGAAGTTCCGTGGAAACCGTATTTCCGTACCCCGTATTTTTCATAATAGTCATAATCAATGCCATAGAGATATGCCTTTGCCGGCATGGTCTGATGGAATGCAGTGTCAAATACCCCAACCATGGGTACTCCCGGCATCAGTTCCTGACATGCCCGGACTCCGATTAAATTGGCCGGGTTGTGGAGCGGAGCCAGATCATTGCATTCTTCCACTACTTTCAGAACTTCTTCATTTAAAATCGTGGAACATGCAAATTTTTCTCCTCCATGAACCATCCTGTGGCCCACTGCCCCGATTTCCCCAAGGCTCTTTAAAGCTCCCGACCGGGGATTTACCAGCGCTTCCAGCACCATCTGGATTGCCTGTTTATGGGTAGGCATGTCCGCATCTGTAATTTCCTTTTCCCCGCCTGCTTTCTGGTATACCAGTCTTCCGTCCAGACCAATTCTCTCGCACAGTCCTTTTGCCAGCACTTCCTCCGTATCAGAATTGATTACCTGATATTTCAGAGAAGAACTGCCGCAGTTAATTACCAGTACATTCATGATTTTCCCTCTTCTTTCTGACTTTATTTCATTTCTTATTCTGTTTCCTGACTTCTGCATATTGCTTAACCGTCTTTTTTCATTATAAACCAATCCCATCCGCTATACAAGGAGATTTTTCCGGAAATCAGTTTTCAGGTAACGTTCATTCATCTCTGCATCTCATGCTCTGCAAATGCGTACAGAGTACAGGCTGAACTGCCTGGTTCTCAAATTTGGGAAAACATTGATAATGCACGCCAAAAAGCATATAATCTATACAAACAGACAGGCAGGGGGAAACAAAATATGATTATTCCTGGAATTATTGCAGAATACAATCCCTTTCATCAGGGACATGCCTTTCAGATTCAGACACTGAAAAAAAAGCTGCAGGCAGATTATGTAATTATCGCCATGAGCGGAAATTTCGTACAGCGGGGAACTCCCGCAATGACAGATAAATTCAGCCGGGCCCGGATGGCTCTGAGCTGCGGTGCGGATCTGGTGCTGGAGCTTCCGGTTCTCTATGCTTCCTCCAGCGCCGAATATTTTGCCAGAGGCGGTGTTTCTCTCCTTAACAGCACAGGGGTAGTCACTCACCTGGGCTTCGGAACGGAAACAGAACAGACTGACTTACTGTTGAAAACAGCCTCGGTTCTGAACCGCCAGCCAGAGGATTTCCGGCAGACCCTGCGGAAGGAATTAAAAAAAGGCCTTTCTTTCCCTGCCGCCAGAACCGCTGCTCTGAAAAAATATTTTGAAAACCAAAACATTTTTTTCTCAGCAGACGGAGAACAGATTCTTTCCTCCCCCAACAACATTCTGGCTGTTGAATACCTGAAAGCTCTGGAGTATTACCATTCCCCCATTCTCCCCTGCCCTGTGCTGCGCCGGGGCGCAGACTATCATGATACATCTCTGGACAGAAATTTCTGTTCTGCCTCTGCCATCCGAAAGCATTGCAGAGAATCTGCCAAATCTTCTCTTCCTGTTGATGATATTGTAAGCAAACTGCCTGGAAAAGTCTTGCCGGAGCCTGCACTGGATATACTGAAGCAATATCCCCACCCCTTTTTATGGGAAGACGATTTTTCCATGCTTCTTCACTACAAACTGCTCACAGAATCTGCCGAACAGCTCTCCCTTTATGCAGATTCCTCTCCAGATCTCGCCCATCGTATAAAAAAAGAAATCGGCGCATTCCGCTCCTGGAGCAGTTTCTGTGAACATATGAAAACCAAAAATATCACGTTCAGCCGTCTCAGCCGCATGTTCCTGCATATCCTGCTGGACATTTATCAGGAAGATTACCGGTTATTTCCAAAGCCTTCCTGTCTGCGCATACTGGGGTTCCGCAAAAACGCTGTTCCTCTGCTTTCTGCCATGCAGCATGCCGGGTCTCTTCCTCTGGTTACCAGTCCCGCCCAGGCCGGACAGACTCTTTCAGACTCTGCATACCGCCTGCTGGCATATGACCTGAAAGCCTCTGAACTATACCGGGCCGGGGTAACCGCCAGAGGGGATTTCAGTCTGAAAAATGATTACAGACAGCCTGTTATCCGGCTGTAACAGGCGCCGGATAATCTCTGCCGCACATTTCTGTCACAGCAGCCATTATCCGGCGCCTTTCATACATAACGGTTTAATGATGGAACAGACGGATACCTGTAAAGCACATTGCCATATGATATTTATTGCAGGTTGCAATCACATGGTCATCACGGATAGAGCCTCCCGGTTCTGCCACATAAACCACGCCGCTTCTGTGGGCCCGCTCAATATTATCGCCAAATGGGAAAAATGCATCTGAACCAAGGGATACGTCGGTCATCTGGTCCAGCCACTGGCGTTTTTCTTCCGGGGTAAACACTTCCGGTTTTACTTTAAAAGTCTTTTCCCAGACACCATCTGCCAGGACGTCCATATAGTCTTCCCCAATGTACAAATCTATGGCATTGTCTCTGTCTGCCCGGCCGATGTCGTCCGCAAACTGCAGCTCCAGCACTTTGGGAGCCTGACGCAGAAACCAGTTATCTGCTTTCTGGCCTGCCAGTCTGGTGCAGTGAATTCTGGACTGCTGGCCGGCGCCGATGCCAATGGCCTGTCCGCCCTTTGCGTAACATACGGAATTGGACTGGGTATATTTCAGGGTAATCATGGCAATGGCCAGATCTGTTTTCGCTGATTCCGGAATCTCCTGATTCTCTGTTACCACATTGCTGAAAAAATCACTGTCAATTTTCAGTTCATTCCTTCCCTGCTCAAAGGTAATGCCAAACACTTCTTTATGTTCCACAGGACCAGGCACAAAATCCGGGTCAATCTCAATTACATTGTAATTCCCCTTTTTCTTTGCTTTTAAAATTTCCAGTGCTTCCGGCTCATATCCGGGAGCAATCACACCATCGGAAACTTCCCGTTTAATAATCAGTGCCGTGGCTTTGTCACAGATATCAGACAGAGAAATAAAATCACCGAAAGATGACATGCGATCCGCGCCTCTGGCCCGTGCATAGGCGTTTGCCAGAGGAGTAAACTCTATTTCCATATCATCCACCCAGTAAATTTTCTTTTCCACCTCTGTCAGGGGAAGCCCCACTGCTGCTCCTGCAGGAGAAACATGTTTAAAGGACGTTGCTGCCGGAAGTCCCGTTGCCGCTTTCAGTTCTTTTACCAGCTGCCATCCGTTGAAAGCATCCAGAAAATTGATATAACCTGGTTTTCCATTTAATACTTTAATAGGAAGTTCGCCCTTTTCCATATAAATTCTGGACGGTTTCTGATTGGGGTTGCATCCGTATTTCAGTTCTAATTCCTGCATAATTTCCTCCATAATAAATTTATCTGTTCTTGTTAATGATTTTTGACTCATAAGCTCCTGTTTCTATATCAATGTATCTCACAAACAGAGAGACTTTATTATCCTCATTCAGACTGTTCCAGATTTTTTCTGCAAATTCATACAGACTTCCTTCTATCTTCACCAGTTTGGGTTCTCCTTCAAAGCTGGGCAGGGGATTACCGTCTCCCTGATAAGTATGTATAAAATGTCCCTCCCCCTTTGCAGGATTTTCATAAGCAAACGTATAACGGTTGCAGGAATCCGGACTTCCGTGGTTACTTTTCAGAACAGACATGGCATAGTTATAGCTGCCATGCTCCACATGCATAATACCGGAAATACGCGGGGTATAATTAGGGGCGTCCGGTTCAAATTCCCTGGTGCGCAGCGCCTGCTCAAAGGTCTGCTGCTTATCCATCAGCTCATAAATGGTATCTGTCTGGTCACCATTGGTCACAATTGTCTTATTGCCCAGTACCCTTACCGGAGCATAGATAATAAGGCTTGGGTCACTTAATTTAGACGCATCAAATGCCTGGGTGCGAATTCCTTCCCCTTCTTCCACAAAAATACGGTTTCTGCTGTTTTCACTCCTTCCCATTATAAAATATGCGGTCACTGCATACTTCCCATCTTCGGATTTACCAATTACAATTCCTCTTCCCGGATAAGAATTATTCTTTAATTCTGTTTCCAACGATAACATGTTCACTCCTGATTTCCTCCTTCTGCTAATATCTCTGTATATTCTATCATGTCCTGATTTCCGTTACAAGTAAAAAAGAATGCGCTATGCGCATTCTCCGCGCGCGAGCGGATTGCGCAGCAATAAACATCGACCCCGCGAGCTGCGCATCATTGTTTTTTCTTCTATAGGAAATCCAGAGGAATTTCCTATAGAAGAAAAAAGAATCCTGCTTCGCAGGATTCCTGGCCTGAATCACTCAGGCAAATTTATAATTTATCCGTTCGCTTTCTGTGCCAGCGCTTCTTTTCTCTTATCCAGAAGTTCATCAATAGCACTTACCAGTTTACCAATCTCCGGTTTGGTCAGCTGTGCGTCCGCTCCCAGCATCTCACCTTTGCGCCGCATTTCTTCATTAACCAGAGATGAGAAAATAACAACCGGAATATGCTTCAGCTCATCATCTTCTTTAATCAGTTTAGTCAGACGATGCCCATCCATCAGAGGCATCTCAATATCGGTAATTACCATATGTACCTTGTCGTCCAGATCGCCGGATTTCCGGAACTCACAAAGCCGATCCCACAGTTCCTGACCATTGCTGTTGACAATCAGTTTGGTATAACCGGACTTCTTCAGACAGTCTGTAATCAGTTTGGACAGTAGCGGAGAATCCTCTGCCACCATAATCGGAGAATCGCTTCTGTTCCTCTCTTCCAGTCCTTCGATATCGGATACCTGCAAACCGGTCTCCGGGCTGATATCTGTTACAATCTTCTCGAAATCAAGAATAACAACCAGACGATCTTCCAGCTTAATTACACCTGTGGATACACCGCTTTCTTCCACATTAATAGTAGAATCAGGCTTAATAATGTCCGCCCAGGAAAGTCTGTGAATTCCGCATACCTCATCTACATGAAAGGCAATGTTCAGTTTGTTGAAGTTGGTAATGATAAACAATCCGTTCCTGTCAATATCTGGAAGGCCCAGACAGTTACGCAGATTAATAACTGTAATCATGGTATCTCTTGGCATAAATATACCTTCCACACTTGGATGTGCATTGGGAATCGGAGTAACTGGCTGATAAGTTAAAATCTCCCGAATTTTTGCAACATTAATACCGTAATGATTTCCAGCTAATGTAAATTCTAATACCTCCAGCTCATTTGTGCCATTCTCCAAAAGAATATTTGTATCCATAATAGTAACTCTCTCCTCTCCGGTATATTTCCGTAAATTTCAAATATGCCTGGGTATACCTGCCGTCCTGCGGCACCCGAAGGCCCTGTCCGCTCCGGACAAACAAAAAGGTTTACTGACGCCCATTCGGGTCAACATAATTTCTGCATCCATTATATCATATATTTTCTGAAAAATATAGAACATTTTTTAATTTATTTCATATTAATCTCATTTGTCGTATCATTCATCTGTACACTGAGACCAAAGGCGGATATACTCTCTGCTGAAGCTGCCGGAACCTCAAATAACAGAATTCCTGCCACTGTCTGTCCCGCCTCCAGTGTGCCTGTATAGGTGGAAAGGTCGTTTTCCAGCATGGTAATCTCATTCTTAACGCCAGCCTCCTCATTTATGCTCAATGTAAAGATGGGCTGCTGACTCAGCAAATCACAGGCAGCTGCTTCCGTTCCCGTATTTGTCATATTCACATTCAGAATCACGAACGTATTTCCTTCTGCTGCATCCAGTGAAAAATATTCGCCCTGCTGATAGCTGCTGCTGACTGAATAATCTTTATAGGAAAATTCCACTCCCGGAACAGCCAGTGCCTCCGTGAAACTGACAGCTGTGGATGTTTCCTCTTCTTCCGTCTGCCCGTCCTGAGCTTCTCCTCCGCTTTCACCCTCTGTCTCTGCTTCCGGCTCTTTCGTCTCCTCCGGTTTCTGTTCCTCTTCGTCCTCAGAAAAAACGTCCTCTTCCTCCCTGGGATAAACCATGGTGAGCCCTTCCTGCTGATAACTGTTGTGTTTGGCAAGGGTTCCGGCAGAATAATTAACAACAATAAATTCTTCGCTTTCTGTTAATACTGCCAGTTCATCTCCGCATCCGGTCAGAAGCAGTGCTGCAAGCACCAGCGGCATTCCCTTTTTTATGAATCTCTTCATAAGTCTGTCTTCCTTTCCGTACTGTCACGTATTCCTGTTCTTTTATTTTACATTCTACCATTATTTATGCCATAGAGCAACCAGTATTTTTATTTCCGCAGGCAGTGGAGAAAATACCCATATTATACTGAATTTGCATCCTCCCGCTCTGCGGGCCTTCTCCTTCCCACAGGCGATAAGGCATCCTCCCGCTCCGCGGGCCTTCTCCTTCCCACAGGCGATAAGGCATCCTCCCGCTCTGCGGGCCTTCTCCTTCCCACAGGCGATAAGGCATCCTCCCGCTCCGCGGGCCCCTCCTTACCGCAGTTACTGGCTTCGGTTGTCAAGTTCAAACCAGAATCTCACACCCTGGTCCACATTATCCACACCGCATTCCCGGTGAAAAGAATCCATAATCGCTTTTACTATGGACAGGCCGATTCCGTTCCCTCCATATTCTCTGGTTCTGGCCTTATCCACCTTATAAAATTTATCCCAGATATGCTCCAGCTCTTCTTCCGGTATATGGCTCCCGGTGTTGAAAACCTCCACCCGCACCACTTCCACCCCCGGCACAACAGATACTTCAATCCGCTTTTCTCCTGAGGCATAGTGAATGGCATTGCTGATGTAATTGGTCAGTACCTGTTCCGTCTTAAATTCATCCGCCCATACATACAGCGGGCCTGTCCCATAAAGGTTCAGGGTGATTCCATCCTGTTCCCGCAGAATGGCAGTGGCATGTACTACGCCCTCCACCACTTCCATTAAATCAAACCGTTCAAATACCACCTGCTCGCTGCCGGATTCCAGCTGGTTTAATGTCAGCAGATTTTTCACAAGCTGATTCATCTTATCTGCCTCGTCCATAATTACTTCACAGTAAAATTCACGGCTGTCCGCATCGTCATTGATACATTCCCGCAGGCCTTCCGCATATCCCTGAATCAGCGCAATAGGCGTCTTGAATTCATGGGACACATTGGAAATGAAGTCTTTGCGCATTTCATCTATTTCCATCCGCTTCTCAATGTCTGTTTTCAGTTCATTATTGGCACTTTTCAGTTCGGAAATAGTGTTCTCTAACGTTTCCGACAGCTGATTCATATGTTCTCCCAGCAAATCAATCTCATTCTGCCCCCGGCTCCGGAATTTGGCGTCAAAATCCAGGTTTGTCATTCTTCTTGAAATATTCGTAAGCTGCAAAATAGGATTGGTAATTCTGCGTGTAACCACATAAATAATCACTGCACAGACAACCACTGCTGTAATTCCCACATAAGCCAGAAACTGATTGGCAATTTCCACACTTTCCTTAATACTCTCCACTGCTGTACGCATGAGAATCAGGTTCCCGTTCTGCAGATTCCCCCATAACACCAGATAATCCGTATGGAACCTGCTGTCCTTGGTTTTTTCCACCATATACTGTTCCGTATTTTCCAGAACCTTTGCCTTGTGCCTGTCCACATGAAAAATAAGTTCCATAAACTGCAGAAGCAGTTCTTCATCGTCTCCCACATTGGAATGCATAATGGTACGGTCTGAACTGATAATCATCATGGTAATATTGCTGTTGGCACACTGCTTTTCCAGCTCAATCTGAAAACTCTCTTCATTCTCTCTTTCTTCCCGAATGGCTTTGTCTGCCATTTCAAAAGTGTCCAGCAGCTTTTTCTGCTTGTGCTCCACATAATAGTTTTCCAGAAGAGAATTATTGGCAAACCAACACAGCAGTACAGTTCCCGTCACAATACTTATCATAATAGCTGTTATCTTGCCTGTTATGGAATGCTTCATTTTTCTACCTCGAAATCCTGAAGATTATTTTATCTTCCGGCATCTGTTACTCGTCCATCTCAAATTTGTAAATCATACCTGCAATCGTTTCTATCTTTTATATCACTCATTTTCCATTATTTCCACCTGTTTCACATAATCTTCATAATTTCCTGTTATTCCATTAAAATATATTTTAACGCCCCTCTCTGAAAAAGCCACGTTCATTCTTCCCCTGTTCCACACATATTCAGATGATGTCCCGGCCATGCCCTGAATATCCAAAAAATATTATGTGCTTAATAATTATGCCCGAATGATTCTCGCCATAGCGGCCCTATAGCCCCCATAGTTTCAGTTCTGCTAACCAGAATTTTCACGTTCTTTTATCAGTGCCTGTTTTTTGTATGCGGTTTCCCGCAATTTTATATACAGGAACGTGTCGCGCCTTCATGGATAAATGCCATTTCCTCCGGTGCACTCCTTTTTCAACCAGTCTGTTTTTATATCGTCATAACCATTGAATTTGCCATCCCCTTTCAGCGTGGATATAATCACAAAAAATTATCTGTGCGGACTTCTTCACCTTTTTCTGCTCCCATATCTCAAACGCCTTTCCCACACAGGTTGCCGATTTGGAAATTTCACTGTCCGGCAACATATCATTGATAAGGTACTGAGCCAGAGCCAGCTTCCTGCCGTTATTGATGATTTTCAGCATATTACCCTGACACGACTCAATACCGTTGCCGTCAGTTTCTTCAAGCCTGCACACTGTGCAAGGCTCTCCGTAAACTGCTCCGCATTGGCAACAGCGACAGACTTCGCTTTATGCTGTCTTTCCAGTTCCGACAGCTTTTCCTCGTTTGCGTCCTGTCCCTGCTCATAATGCGCTGACATCATGGTGAATTTCTTTTCCGACAGCTTGCCGATGGAATAACCTTCATATAGCCCTATATACATCTGATCAAGCTCGGCATTCCTCTTTTTGAGTCTGGCAATCTCCGCCTTTATTTTTTCCCACCGTTCGGCACTGCTCTCATTCATGCTTAGAAGTACATTGTTTATGAATTTCTCTTTGTCTTTCATTGCTTTTACTGCGTGTCTTTCAATGTCTGCCTTGATAGCGTTTTCAATATCTCCTGGGCTGATGCGGTGTGCGGTACAGAAATTCGCTCTCCTTTTACGGTAAATTCCTGTTTTCAGTCATACCAGCAATCCTCTCTGCCCGCATTATGCTGTGGAAAAACTCCTGCCTGTAGTAGCTCGGCTTCGGAATTTTCCTCCTATACAGTAGCCAATACGGTTTATCCCATACTTTTCCAGAGCAAGGCTGTATATCAGCCTGACAGTCGGCGCTATGCGCCGCTTTCAAGATAGTTCCAGCCAGGGCAGGAGAGTTCTTTTGTAATAACTATATCAATTATTTGTTGTACTTCCTCCCAAATCCTGCAATAAAGTTTTTCATGTATATGGTTTCGTATAGATTTATTAGCAAAGAGGAAATCCAATCTTTTATACACGTCAGTCATGTTATTTGTACGGACTTCCTGAAACCGCAAAAATGATTTCATGGAATCTTCCAACTGCTCACGGTATGTTTTGATTTTCTCTGCGCACGCCCTATTGAGATATTCTTTCATCTGTAATGGTTCCCTGCACGCTTTTTTTGTCCGTTCATCTGTATGCTCCCATATGTAATCCCTGAATGTATCCTGCGCATCGTATTCCAGATTTTGGCAGTTTCGTTCATAAATTTCATCTGCCTCCTGCCGGTTTTCAAATTGTGCGACTGCTTCTGACAGCATTTTATTAAACTTCCTATTTTGTTCATTATTATCCAATTCCCCTAAAAGGTTGCTGACAAGCTCTTTCGGCTCATCTGAAAAGAAATATATTATTTTTGAAAATTCGCGTTCCAAATCTTCCGCCGCAAAATATACATTTTCCAACGCTTCCATCCGCTCATTTTTATATTCACCTGTCAAAATCAAAAACGTGACAAACATGCCTGTAAACAGGCCGCCCATTATAGCCATTCCAAGCTGCCTGAGATCAGACAAAAACCTCATCCCTCCATGTATGCCTGTCAGTTCGTAACATCGGAACTGCAGGATAACAGGGCCGATGATTCCAATAATTGCAATACCCCCGTAATATACAATATGAAAACAATGTCCGCTCCTCTGCATTCATATTTATGCCAGTACCGGCTCTCTGCCTTTTATGATGGCATCCACTTCTTCCATACTTTTCCCTGCCACGTCTGCTATCTGTTCTAACGAGTAACCCTTATGGTACATATTCAAAATAAATCTGACTTCTCCCTCTGCCCTGCCTTTTTCCCTGCGATAAATTGCACATTGTGACCACTTCCTCTCTCATTTTATCATCTAATGGGATGCGTACTCTGTTTCCAAAATCCCTAATTTCTCATCAACAGAAAGCTCCATTGACAATGTCACGCTTAACAGACGGTGCAGCTCATATTTATCATCATGTTCCGGAAGTTCATCTGATATTCCTATCATGACAATATTCAGCAAATCAAGCCCGCTTTCCCACTGGTGGGAGCCTGATATGTCATCTTTCGTCAGATGCACATGAGCCATGCTGCCCTCGTCCATGCCCATGCATACCCAGATCGAATATACGCGCCGGATGTCGTCATAATTCATCTTGACAAAATCCCTTTCCTTCTGCGACGAAATCAGACGGCTGACATAAAAAACCGCCCTGTTTAAGATACGGTAGCTTGCGGGTTCCCCTTTTTGAGCCTCAATATTTACAATCACCTGCGAAATTCCATCTTTCATCCGCTTTTACCAGAATATATGCCAGAATCATTTTATTTCCTAACAGTCGTTTCGCCTTTTCATCATACTGCGCATCCGTATCCGACGCGCTCACTGCATTTTTTATTTCCATATCCACGGGCATGACCTCCCTGTCATACATTTGGCAAACTGAAAAACCATTCCTGAAAGGTATATGACCTCAAAATTATTATATCCCGAAACTGACGCTGATTCAACTTTTAATCTATAAATTTTCTGTAATGAGAAAATCATTTATGCCCTGCACTCCGAACAGCAGAATTCCTGAAGTCAATTCCTTTTGTTTCCTGACTTCTGAAAAATGGAATGTAACTATACTGATATAAATTCTGAAGCATGCAATACCGGAGATAACGCATATTGGTGCAAAGCTCCGTCATACGTTCAGAGATTGCATACCCGTAGCAAAAGTTACGCCCCTGCACCCGTCAGTCCAGAGAAGTATTGTCAGGTATGGTTGTAAACTTTTGACGCGTTCATGGGTAAAAATGTTGCAATTTAACAACGATAACGAAAAAATCTGTTGTACTCCGGTATTTGCCAAACCTGTTATCTTATATTTTTATTCAGACTGCTCTTCAGACCTTCAAACATAATCTGTTTCTGTTCATCCCACCACTGGAACGGTCCCGGCTCTTCCGAAATATGCCTGATTTCGGCTTCGAATGCTCTCCACTTCTGTGATATTTTATCGGAACGCATCAATTCCCGTAAAACAGTTTCCACCTCACGCCCATCGGGATAGCGAATGACAGCTCTGTAATCATCATCCATCCATTTAAAAGGTCTTTCTAATGCATAAACACCGGAACCTGTTTTAAGGTCAAGCTGTTCTGCAATTTCAGGATAATAATCCCGAAAATAAAAAGGAATATCATCTCTTTCGTGTAATTCCATATACATATGTGTTTCGCTTCTATCCAGATAAGCCAAATGGCCATCCCAAAAATCCATAAAAAACAGACCGAGTTTACCTTTCCACTCCTGTACCGTCAGGATATGCGTACGATGTGACTGCCAGATCCCCGGCAAAGGCACAATGCCTTTATAGTAACCGTCAAATGCAACGCAGATCTTATCAATCTCACGCACTTCTACCTTCGATTCCCCATGCAATGCCACTACCTGGCAAAAGAAGGAATTATTGCAGTTCAGCCTGTTCTCACTAAAAATATCTCCCACCTGCACACCGTAGCGGTTTTCCACTTTTTTCTTTTCCATATCCTTCCTCCTGATTTTTCCATTGATACCGTATTCTGCCTTTACATCATTTGTTTTCGTATCGCTTTTTTTAAACGCCTCATATATAAAATATTTTTTCATCTTCCAACCGAATACAGGCGAGCTTTGCATCCGCATCTCTGTCCCGATTATGAAACAGATATTTCACGGATTCATATAATGCCGCTGTGTCTGCATGGGAGGAAAAATCCGTATCCAATTCTTCCAGGCGGTCTGTTTCAGAAAAGCGAATTTTTTTAAGCATGGAAAGAAGCTCACTGTAACAGCCGTGAATGTCACTGATGACGTAACTGCTCATTTGAATTCCATTCCCGTCAGCCACCGGTTCAAAAATCTTTTTCCGGTCTTATTTTTCACGTCAGCATCAAATAAAACCGGAAATAATATAAAACCCAAACATGCCGCTGCAAAGAGCAGTAAAATGATTATTTGTATCAATATACTTATTATTTCCATATGTTCCCTCTTACCTCTGTTTCTCCCACAGTTCCCTGACATAGTTCAACCGTTCGTCATTCATGGCTATGTACCGGCATTTTTTTGGCTCACGGTCACGCCATATTTTTCTGATGCAATTCTTATCCGCCTGAATCAACGCGCTAAATTCAGACATCCATGTTTCATCTTCTTTCAAATCACCTTCGTAAACAGTCATCAACTGCTTATATGGGAAAATAAAATCCGGACTGTTTTCAAAGGGTATATAATCATCCCTTAAATTCACAACCCCAATTCCATGCGTCTGATCCCTGTGCTGCCGGGTTGGATAAATCAGCCATTGACCATAACAGTCATCCGGAAAGTT
The DNA here is from genome assembly GCF_000403845.2 of Eubacterium sp. 14-2. Taxonomy (GTDB): domain Bacteria; phylum Bacillota; class Clostridia; order Lachnospirales; family Lachnospiraceae; genus Petralouisia. The sequence continues at coordinate 78,116 of NZ_KE159568.1, forward strand.
TTCCTCGTCCGGTTCTGTCATATTTATAAGAACTCCCTTCAATTCCGGAATATACGGGTTTTTCGGGATTGAAATAATGGTCCCTGAAGAATATGGGACTTTTACAGCGTCAAAATATCCCATGTCAATTCCTTCAGACATATATCCTCCATCCCTGCTATAAATGTTTTGAACATAAATCACTTCTCCATCATAACGGACAATCGTATTTTCTATGGGAACATAACCATGTGGGGGCTTACCGGATCTTCGGAATCCCCTGACGATGCCGCACCAGTTTCTTCTTTCCAGATGTTCTTCTCTGGCTGCTTTTTCAATGTGATAACAAATCGCATCGATCGCTTCCCCCGCGCTCCTGAATATGGTATCTGGCAAAAAACAATCTTTTTCTCCACGGAAAAATATTTCTATGCCAAATAAATACACATATATCCTCGTATCTGAACGGCTTCTATGTAAAGCAATTTCCAGTTTTTCAATTCGATCCTTAAGCAGCTTTCCATCGTGTTCGGATTTTAGTTCTTTTACGCCTTCCAGTTTTTCTTCCAGCGTTCTGTGGGGCGCCGCCCAGATACATGCAATCTGCTCTTCCAGATTAAGGGAAGTATTTTTTGCAGCCCATGCCGCAATATCTTTTGAATAAATCCATCTGCCAAAATCTATCATAAAAGCCTCTCCTGTTTTTCAAATACGCCAATCAGTTCGGACATAGACGCTAAAACGTCTATCTGCCGGACAGGTCCCATGTATTCACAATGACCTGCATATTCATCTGCTTTATCATCCGACATGACGGAAAAAAGTTTCTTTCTGGCATGAACAGACAGCCCTTTCAGAGAAATTACCAAATCGGTATTTTCAGCCTCAGTAATCACGCCTTTTAAATTCTGAACATCAGCAAATTCAATTTTCTCTTCCAACAATCTTTTTACGACTAAAATTCCCCCTTCTCCAATATCAGGATCGTGACTCAGCAGGATTTCCAAAGGCGTCTGCTCCTGTCTCGCCGACTGATATTGCTTTTTGTACTCTGTATATTTTTCAGCGGCGTCATCCGGAAGATACGCCATAAGCAGACTTTCCAGCAGATCAGGCGGCGCGCCGTCCTGAATTCTTATGATGGATAAAATCATCATAAAATAAAGCAATGCATCTTCCCCCTGTAAATTTTTTATCCAATAACGTGCAGTAAGGATTTCCATGACGTCTTCTCCTTCCAGACCATCACAAACATAAGAAACTGCAGACTGTATATCCTGATAAAATTCCACTTCCAGGGGGATTTCTTTCGCCGCATCTGCCAAAGCCAGCAGTCCTTCTTTTCCTGCGGTCCGCGCCAGCAAATCCATATGATGCATCATGGAGAAGAAACGCTCTCCATATTCCGCATCGCCTGATTTTGCAAATACATCTTTTCTTATTTCGTACAGTAACGGTAAATTTATGTTCTTTTTCAAATCATTCATTCTTTGTCTCTCCTCACTCTGACATTACCAGGCCACCGCCATCACTTCATACTGGATAGCGCAGGCTCAGATAAATTCCCATTTTTTGTAATGTGCTGCTAATCAGGACTTTCCCATCCCTCACCCGGTCTTTTGCATCTGTAATCAGCCCCTGCCTGGACAGAATTTTATATCGTTTCAAAATCTCATTTTTAATGGTTTCTTTCATATATGCCCTGCTGTTCTGATGAACTGCAATACAAATTTTATTCTTATGGTGGTGTTCTTTATTTGATTTTCAAGGTTCAGCATATCTTATGGAGCAAGTATAGCATATGGATTTCAAAATAAAGGACAACATATTGTCGCCCACATTTCGGCATACATATCATTGTTTTCAAAAACAAAAAAGGCTGCTGGAAATATCCATTTTTCAAGGCTCCTCTTTTTTGTCTTAAAAATTCAGCTCTATTTTAAAAAAGCGTATACCTCTCCCCCTTTCCCCCTGGAATAACCTCTCTGCTTTTTATGCTGCTTCCGGGAGCCGCATCTTTTTATTCCTGAATTTACAGAGATTATGACCAATAGAAACCAGAAACAATTCCAGTTTCACCCTGTTTCGTCCTTTTCTTACCACCCGTTTATACCAGCGATCGTATTTCATGACCCCAAACGTTCCTTCTGCCTGGATGGATCGATTCATTCGCAGCAACGCTCCCTGGATGCTTTCCAGGTTTTCCAATACTTCCCTGTGCATGGAGCTTAGTTCCGAATTTATACATACCGTCCTGTTTTTATTCGTCTTTTTGCATTGGGATGCGTACAGACAGCCGCTGCAGTCTTCGCACGTATAGTACTCCTCCTGACGGCCATATTGGTTTCCTCTTACAGCCTTGCTACAGGCAAAATGGAATTTCTTCCCTCCTGGACACACCAGATCGCCATCCAAATCCACGTTAAAATTTACCGCCCGGAACGGGTCAGCATGATATCTTTTATCTTTTGTTTCCTTTTTGTACATGGGAAATTTCATATACTTCTCCATACCACGTTCCTGGCAGTAAATATAATTGTTGAACGAGCCATATCCGGCACCTGGAAGCGTACCTGCTTAGGATCATTTCCAGACATTGCGGACTATATTCCGTGTTCGTTTCTACCTTTAACCCGGCTGCTGAACCAGATCCTCATTGATCTGGTTCAGCAGCCGGATAATCTTTGCAAACAGCTGGTATCAGAATTTTTCCGTACTCTTTTTCCAGACCCAGGTATATTTGTTAGCGTTTGCCTCAAATTTTGAGCCATCTATCATAGAGATGTTCCAGATCCACTCCGTCTTCCTTTTGGATGTACTCCATAACATCACGGAAAATGTCTTCGGCATTTCCATTGATTTCCTCATTAATAAAATATCCGAAGGCACGGTAACCGGGCGTTTCATAATCCATCAGGTACATGTAACGGACATTAACTCTGCACCGGTCTTCCAGTTCTCTTAAACTTGCATATCCTGTGTCCATAAAGCCAGATAAGATTGTTTTAAGCATGCTGACCCGATTATATCCCGGCCTGCCATAACGATATAACGGCTCAGGCCTGAGATATTGTTCTATTCCGATCTCCTCCATAATCTGGTCAAATGCCAATACCGGATCGCAGATATCTAAACTATCTGCAGGAAACAGTGGTAATCTTCCCTGCTTTGGACTATAATAATATTCGGTATTGTTTTTCATAGCAGATAAATTATACCAAAAAGAAAAGAACACCTCCAGGTTTTATTCCTGAAAGTGTTCTTTTTTTGTTAAGAGACTTTTTTCACAGCCCCCTGACTCTTATTCTCTTTATTCGTCCTGAACTTCTGTTCCCTTTCGCACTTACTTATGATGTGGCTCTCCATAATAGCCTTAAGTGCGTAAATTGCTTAAAAATGAATCTTTTTGAAATATTATCATCTCGCATAAATGTGAAATGTAATAAGGCAGAACATTTTGGTATGTTCTGCCTGTTACTTTCTCTCTTAACTAATATGATATTCCTCATAAAGCTCCTGACGGTATTCTTCATCCTGTGATACTCTGATGATATCTGATAACCGACCGTCTTCATTTAATAATATTATCAGTTTAGCCATCTTTTTTTCTCCAATTTTTTGATTCTCCTGGTCACGCATTAACAACGTCATATATTCATGCCTCCATTCCCTGTTTTTCTTTGCTTCTTTTACCGCTTCTTCCAGTTTCTCCACATAGGAATCTACTGGCTTTTTACCCGCTACATAATCAAGAAATGCCTTTAATTCCTTACTGACATCATCCATGGTTCCTTTTGCATTCAGGAATATCTTTACCGCTTCATCTCCCATGGAAATGCTACCATCCTCTTTACAGATATTTTCAAATGTATAAATGTGCCTGCCCTTTCCAAATGCATCAAACGGACAGATAAAGATAACATAGCTTCTGTTTAATTCATTGTAATACTGTCCTTTATCAATAAGCTGCAAGTCTATCATGCTCTGATAATATCTGCTCCTTTTTGGAAGCTCTTTCGTATCGCTTACCTGCATTTCTATGTCATAAACAACTGCTTTCTCATCTTTCACATATACATCCAACCTGACACTTTTTGCGTCTATATCCTGTTTGATATTTTTTTGTAATTCCGGGTATTCTATATGGTCTATCTTTAAATCCGGCAGAATCCTCTGCAGTAATTCTTTACACAGTTCCGGGTTCTGCATGACCTTCCCAAACAGGAAATCATTGGATATGCTTAATTCTTCCCAGCCTGTTTGTCTGGTTTCTATATTTATCTGCTCTACTTCATTGCCTTTCATTTTGTTTTACCTGCTTTCTGTTACTGTCTGTACTGGGAAACTGTATCTTTCATAAAGCTGCCTTCTTTTATAGCTCTATTATACACAGTCCCCGGCTAAATTACAATCATTCAACACTTTGCTTTTATGGTTTTTATTCTTTCAAAATAACCAGCTTATTGGGAAAGCATTCCACACGCACGCTGCACCCTGCTTCAAATCCCCATTTCTTTACCCAGTTCCCCTGCAGCATAATCTGCGGCACGGTTTTCCCACTTCCTGTTGTAACTGCATATGCCTTTACCCTGCGGGTAATTACAGTATAGTCCGTATCTTCCGCCACCCATTCATCCAGATGGAATTTCCCCATAACCTGGAACATTCTGGACAGCATGGTGTCTTTCCCAATCCTGCAGATTTCTGTAAAATCCGGTTTCTTCCGGTATTCTGTACCCTCCTGGGTTTCCCGCAACAAAACCTGATGGTTCTGGCGGATAAATCCTGACAGCATCCAGAGGTTATTCAGCTCATAAAGCGTGTCAATTACGGAATAGAATTCCCGTCCTGCCAGGTTCCGTCTGGAATAATAGCCGGAAAAGTCTTTCTCTTTCGCCATCATAAGGAAACGCATTTTTTCTACAAATTCTCTCTGTTCCAGTTCGGAATCCAGTTTTTCATACTCCCTTACAAGGTACTGGTTCAAATCATGGCTCATCTTCTGTTGCCCTCTCTTTCCATTTTTTCTTTTTTGCTTTTTATATCACAAGTTCCAGTTCCAGTGACTTTATCCCAAATTCCCGGAACATAAAAACAGACGGCGCACCGTCTGGTGGTGTGCCGCCATTGTTCTGTAAGAACCGGATTAACTCATCGGATAACTTTAGTTTGATGGAGCCTATGTTCCTGTCCCTGTCTATGGTGATTTCCTTTATCAGCAGATGCAGTAATCTCTTCCGCATGGTTCGGTCTATGTCAGCGGATAAGGCGTTGCTGAAGTTTTTTAAGATTTCCCTCACTGCTTCCTTTGGTATCTCTTTCTTCCCTTCTTCCAGCAGGATAAGATGGCTCTCGCTGGTGCGCTCCCTGGCCTGCTCCATCTGCTGGTCTAACTCCTGTTTCCGCATTAAAAATTCATCTCTGGTAATCACTCCGTCCTCATAGGCTTCATGGTTTTTCATGATACGCCTGGAAAGCTTCTCACGTTCTTTTTCCTGTAACTCCTGCTCTTTATATGCATTCTTCTTTATGATTTCATGTTCCCGGTTTACCCTTGAAAAGACTTCCTGAAACACTTTGTCATCGTTTAAGACTTCCTCCATCCTCCGGTAGACAAAGCCATTGGCTTTCTCCACCCTTATCATGTTGCTGTGGCAGACTGCGCTCCCTTTATTCTTCCAGTTCCCGCAGGCATAATAAGTCAGCTTGTGTCTGCTTCCGTCAGCCCTTTTGTTGCTTACCCTTGAAATCACCATTCCTGCGCCGCATTCCGGGCATTTCAATATTCCGGTCAGCAGGTATTCCCCGTCATAAATACGGGATGGCTTCCCTGATTTCTGGCTGATTAAAAACTGTACCTGGTTCCATTGCTCCTCTGTTATAATGGCTTCATGGATTCCCTCAACAATAATCGGGTCCGGGTTGATGTTATTGCGTCTTTTCTCATTCCAGTCCCTGCGTACATTAAAACGTACTTTCCCAATATAGACCGGATTGGTAAGTATGGTGCGAAGCTGTGCTACGGAGAATGCATTTCCAAGTTTGGTCTGATACCCTTTTTTGTTCAGGTAGTTTGCAATGGCCTTATAGCCTTTGCCGGACGCATACATTCCGTAAATGATTTTAATGACCTCCGCTTCTTTTTCATCAATTTCAAGGCGTGATTTTTTCCTTGCGGAGTTTTCTGTCCCTTCCATGGGAACCCAATGGTAGCCCAAAGGAGCAATCCCTCCGCACCACTCTCCTGCTCTTGCTTTTGCTTTCATCCCCATCTTTACATTCTGTGCAATGGTATTTCGTTCAAACTCTCCCACCAGTGCCATCATCTGGAACTGCATTTTCCCTGCCGGGGTATCGGATTCAAAAGGCTCTGAATAAGAGCGGTAGGATATCCCGTATCTGTCCAGTGTGTTTACAATCTTTATGGCGTCTTCCAGTTTCCGGCTTAAACGGTTGATTTTCCATGACATTACGATATCAAACTTCTTTTCTGCGGCTTCTTTTAACAGTTCCTGTATGGCCGGCCTGTGGGCAATGTCTTTCCCGCTGATTCCGGCATCGGAAAAAACCTTATAGACCTCATAGCCCTGTTTCATGCAGTATTCCCTTATCAGCCGCTCCTGCTCCCCAATACTGTAGCCTTCTTCCGCCTGCTCCCTGGTGCTTACCCGGCAGTAAATAGCGGCTGTTGTTTTTGGTTCTGTATGGCTCACAATCTTTCCCTCCCTTTCTTTCATGGTTCAGAGTTATAATATATATTCCGGTATCATAGTTAATGCAGGCTTTTTTCCATGTTTTGATATACTGCCAGATAAAGGGGGCAGGATTACAGAGAAACTTGCTTCCTGCGGCATACCTGCAATTCCATCCCATTATCCGGCTTTCTCTGTCAGGACAGTTACCTGTCTTCCCGTTCTTTCTTCGCCTTTTTCTCATTAGAATAAACAGTGGCTACAATTTGTGCCATTAAATCCATAACTGTTTCCAGCCACTCTTTATCTATATGCTCCATCCCCTTTCTCTATGGCGACGGTGGCGACAAACCGGAAACTCCCTGCTTAAACTTATGCAGTTTCCTTTTCGGCTGCATCGGCGCGACCTTCTATTCTTTCCATATCTCAATATATCTGGCGTCTTTTCCTTTTCTTACCATATATTCCGACGCCAGACACATGGCTACCTCATTTTCTCTCTTCGGCATGGAGAACAGGGGATTGACGGTAAGCGGGTCAATTATCTTCTGGCAGGCTTCTTGCGCCGATTCATCCCTTTTTGGAATCACAGCACAGAACCCTCCCATGCCTCCCATCACGTCACGTTCCGCCCCATAATTGCTGTCCAGTATCTCAACCTGAGAAGCCAGATAGTTTAATATCTGCTCCGGCAATTCCATCTGGAGGACAGGATAATTGTCCCAGTAATCCCGTTCCGTTCCAATACAGTATGATGTTTTCTCTTTGTTCCGTTCCTCTGCCATTGATACAAAATGGGCATTATTATCTTCTGTAGCTCTTTCTTCCACAATTCCATACCCCATGCACTGATAACGATCCTCCCGGTCTTCCGTTCCTGCCGCATAAAAAATCATCCTGACTGTTCCTTTCTGTATCTGGAACGACCTTACTTCTATGGTGCTTCTGTTTCTGGCGAAAGCTTCGTAATCGGCGGCAGGCAGTATATTCTGAAATCCTCCCCACTCTTCTGCTTTCAGATAATCCCTGTGAAACTGGCATGTTGCTTGGCTCCATCCTGTTTCCGGCTCTGTCTTTTCTTTATGCTTTACATAATTTAAGAAACGTTCCCAGCTCTGAAATAATATCCCTACCATGTTCCATCCCTCCTGTAATCGTCCTGCCCTTTTATTGTATAGATAAGCTGAATCTTCTGGCCTTTCATTTTTACATGGGTTATGTACCAGCTTTTTTGTCTTCCTTTTCGGTTCCTTATGGGGATTTCGTCTACATCCTCCCCTATCCTGATTTTGTTTGGGTACATCCCCACAGCATCTTCCACTCCCAGGCAGTCATCTTTTATTCTGTTTAAACATAAGACAATAAATCCGTCTTTTCCCAGCTCTTTAGAGCGGAGGATGCGGTAAATCCTCACCATCACTTCCTCCGGTATCTTTTTCTTTCCCAGATACCTGTTTATCTGCTTCAGCAGGTGCCACTGGCTCACCGTCCTGATTCGGATTGTCTTTTCCATCCTGTTTTCTCTCCCTTTTTTCCTTTTCCGTTTTTTTCATTTTCCCTGGCAGCTTTTTCTCCCTGTCTTCCTCCGCCTTTTCCGGCAGCTTTCCATTCCCGGCTTCTTTCAGTGTATTCTTTTCCTCAAATAAAAATGGTCGCAATTTCCATCTGTTGGGAAAATATCTTCCTGCCATCAGTGGATGTGTAGCTGTCAGCCTTTCATACTCTCCCTTATCGTCCACGATGTCCACTACTTTGTCTTTATAATTTTTCAGAAGTTTCAGCAGGTATTCTTTTTCTTCTTTCACAAATTTATTTGTCAGGAATGTATTTCCATATCCAAGCAGGACAGCGTCAAACCCACGCTTTAACACTTCCGCAAGGTATTTCCGGTTCTCCGTGTTGTTCGCCACTTCGGAAGGCTTTAAACGCTGTTGAAAGAGATCTGCGTAAAGGTTGCAGACTGTGATTGTGGTATATCCCATGGGGATTAAGTTGTTTAAACTAAATGTGGTGGTAGTGTCTAAAATGCTGATATCTGTGCTGGCAGGGTTTAAGCCTATGATTAAGATGCCTTTCTCCGGTTTTCTGTCTTTGCAGGTGAAGGTCAGCTCAAACCGCTTTTTATGGTTCTTATCGAAAATGCCTTTCCGCTCCACTGTCATGGATTCTGTTGATAATTTCTCCATTGGTACGCTCCTTTTTTTGCATGAAAATAAGGCAGACAACATTTCCTGCTGTCTGCCTGCTTTCCAAACTCTTACATTGTTATGCGTTTCCTGTTTCTAGTGCCACCAGTACGCCTACTGTAATGACACATGCGCCTAAGAAGATTCCTGCGTGCATAGAATCACCCCTTTCCTGATTGTTTTCAGGGTAATAATATATATTTACATTATTTTATCACTGAAACATCCCGCTTGCCTCATTCATATAATCAAATAATATGCTTTTTAGTTTTTCAGGCATATATGTATATCTTTCATCTGATTTATATTCAGAAATTCGTCTTTTGGCTTCGTCCATCTCCCCTTCCATTATCAATGCCTCCACCTCTTCTACAAGTTCCACTCCCAGATTACCATATTCTTCCAGTGAATCTACTTTCTCTTTGAATTCTTCTACATCTGATTTGAATTTATCATATTTTTTATAACTTCCATTCATTTCATCTAAAATCGCCTTTATTTTTCCCAAATTCATTTCGGCGTATTCTCCCTTTTCCATTTCCGCTTGAGCAGCTCCATAAAGTTTAACATCTTCAATTAGCTTAGACGTTTTTCTGGACATTTTTTCACCCTGGAACTCTATGTCTTTCGCGTCCTCCAATGCGGTGTAATAACCGCCTCTTTTTACGCTTTCTACGATATCCTTTTCCAAATCACTGACTTCTCCTGCGACTATAATTTTTCCAATAATCAAAAGTACGGCTATAACAATAACAACAGGTGCAATTTTTTTCATATGATATCCTCCTGACTGTCTCTTTTGTGGATTTTAAAATCCGTTTTCATCTGAATTTCTGGACTACATATGTAATCACCGAAATTACAACTGCAATCCAGAACAGTTCCCACATAAATTCAATGATATGTGACAAAAGCCATAGAACCACTATAACCCCAATGATGGCGGCCATTATCCCAAGTACTTTTTTCATGCTTCCTCACTCCATTTGTAAACTTATTTTTTAAACAGCTTTCCAAATCCTTTGATGACATCTATGCCGCTCTTCGGGTTTAAGATTTTATCTTTCTTCTTTTCCAGATACTGTGCTGCTTCCGTTGTATCTTCCTGTCCCAATCCCAATTTGGGCAATAATATCTCCATCTTTTGAAAGGCTTCCTCAATTTTCTCCAAAGAAGACGTATCTGCTTTTTTCATCGCTTTCAGGAGCCTGTCTTTTCCCGCCTGTTTCCGGTCTGCTTTTTTAAATAACCCGGTGGAACAGAATTTTTTATCAAAATCGGCTAAATATCCGTTGATTTTTTCTAAATATTTTGGCTTCAGCTCGGAACAGAACCGTTCTTCAAACGCAGATTTCTTTTCCAGTAAATCTTCCTCATAGTCAAGAAGTGATTCCGACGTCGGCGGTACAATTTCCTCAAAAAAGGCCTGTATCGTCTGTAATTCCTCACGGGCAAAATCTGCAGAATCCCTGGTAGTACAGACAACTTCATCTACCGTCCGGTACAGCAGGTCGAAGTCTTCCAGCCTTTTATTGATATACTTCATGCATTCCAATTCTTCTGTTACTGGCAGACTTAAACCCGTGCAGTACTCCATCAGTTTTTCTTTTGCTTTTACAGAATCTTCTTCTGTTTCTCCTTGAATATCTTTTACATACTGGAGCGCCTGGTTATCCTTAGAGGATTGCAGGTCAACGCCATAATAATCTGCCAGTTCCCCCAGCGCTCCCTTTTCATCCCCAAATGACGCAAGCATGGTTTCAAATAAATCAAGACTGTATGGATACAATGCCAGAATTTCCTGATAAATTTGGTCTGTTTTTTCTTTTGGGACTGCCCCGCTTTTCAAATTATTCAGCAATCGCTGTGCAGTCTCCATGTCATTTTCCGATGGAACTCCCCATATAACATCTTCTTTGGTTTCTGAAATAAGATGTATCAATACATGGTGTAAAGCAAAAGCAGATGCAAAGACGCCTTCCTGTATTGCTGACCTTGTTTCAGGATTGGAAAATATCTGCTTTAATTCTGAATTAGCCGCCATTTTGCTGAATGAATTACCGATTGCATTCACGAAACTGTGCCCCATTCCTTCTGCAACGTTCCGCATTCCAAGGCTGGCCTGATGTGCATAATTATCTATTACCGTACCGCCATAACTGCCGCCTTCCCATCTGGCACGGTTGTCTTTTCGTTCCTGGCGGTATTGTTTCTGCGCTTCCAAATCTTCATTTACGGATATGATTTTTTCACAGACAGAATCAGATGCCGCATAGAAGGGATTCAGATACCCTTTCTCATTTGCATACTGATAAATGGTATCGTAATCCCAGTCATAACGTTCCACACTGATAAGTTCTTTTTTTATTTCATCTATGACCGGGCAGATACTTTTCTGAAAATCTGATGACGTTTTCTGCAGAATGTCATTGCAGTTCGTATAGCCATCATAAAAAGAAGAAAACTGTTTTACCGCTTCTTCTGCCAGATGGTAATACTTCTTCCGCAGGATATTATAAATATTTCTCTCTTTTGGAATATGGACTTCACCAACAGCACATGGATATTCCACAGGATGGTTCTCCTGCTCCAACAATTTTTTCATTAACATAAATAACTCTCCTTCACTTTTTATTTCATATATTACTTTTCTATTTTTTAATTGAGCATATTTATACCCATATATAAATATACCATATATTACAGAATCTTACAATAATATTGTGGGTAAAATATAATAGACATTGGAGGTACGGACAATGCCCAAGAAAGAAAACCCTTTACGCCAGCTCCCGGCCAGTTCATATGGTTATGGCGAAATAAAAATCCATTTAGCAGAAATATTGGAAGAAAAAAATATCTCTCTGAATCAGTTGTCTTTCCGAACGGAAATGCAGAGGACACAATTACGGAATTACAGGGATGGAAAAATACAGCGTCTTGATATTGATATCCTGAAACGATTATGTTACGTTCTGGAATGTGACTTACACGACCTGATAGAATACATTCCGCCAGAAAAATCATAAACACAAAATCTACCCATTTCAGACAAAAACACCCCATGGAAAGCCAACTGCTCCCATGGGGTTAAAATCTAACAAATCTAACTCTTATTCCCTTTCTTCTACCTGAACTTCCGTTCCCTTTCGCCCTTACTTGTGATATGGCTCTCTATAACATGCCTAAGTGCGAAAATTAACCTTATATTATTCTGTCAAACAAGGCAGAGCACCTATAAATGCTCTGCCTGTTATACTTACAAATACATTTTTGCTGTTTCTTCCGCCAAATGAAACTTTTCCTGGATTTTATTCAGAATAATACTATCTGCAATTTGTAAATCCTTTAATGCTGATACCATAGCTATTATTCCTTCCTGTCTTCCCTTTTCAATTCCTTTCTCCTCCACACTCTTACTTAAATTACACATAAGCGACACCTCACTTTCCAACGTCTGAGTCATTCTGATATGAAAATCTGCTTCCAATATCTGGCACTTGTCCTGTGAACCTGTCTCCGTGGACAGAAGCACATTCAACAGTTTTAATAAATCTGTACCCGAATCTCCCTCTTTCCCAAGACAGATCATGACAGCCGCCATCAAATCATAATCTGATTTTCGTTCCTTTACACTGCCCACCAGATTTTCTTCCGCAATATAATAACGGGTAATGCTGTTTTCACGGCTCTTTGGCGGATTCATACAAATCCATATGCTGTATACTTTTTTGATATTCTCATAATGGGAATTTGTAAACTCTGTTCCATATTGGGCGGAAATCATCCAGCTGCAGTAATAGATTCCCCTCTTGATCAGCGGATAACCCGGATAAAAATCATTCTGAACTTCTATATTGATCATTAAACGAATCAGTTCTCCGGATACAGGAGCTGTTGCAAGAAAGCGGATATCATAGGTAACAGTTTCCTCCGTCAGAGAAGTATCTTCGTTTCCGGCTCCCTGTATCATAGAAACACGGTTGGATTCATCCGGGGCAACTGCCACTTCGCCCACCTGCGGTGTGCCTTCAATATATTTTTCCGCAATCTCTTCCACATCACAGTCACGGTATTCTTCCAGGCAGTTCTTCATAATCCATGCCAGAATAATCTTTTCCGAAAGCAGCCGCTTGCAGGCCGCATCATAACTGGCTTTCTCATCAGCCACACAGATGTTTTTCGCTATGGTAGTATCCGTATTCATGGCCTCACCTCCTGCTTCTCGTTTACATTTTATCATATTCATGCTAACAAACCCGCTTATTATCACTTTAAGCTCTCTACAACTTTTTTCTTTCCTAAACAATATGATACCCTTTATACAGTTCTGCACGATAATTTTTATCATCTTTTATTCTTTCTATTTCATCAAATCTCTGGTCTGCTGCCAGCCTTCGGATTAACATGAGCATCTTTTCTTCTCCAATTTCCTGAAAATGAAATTTATCCTGTATCTTTAATACAATAGCATCATCACCTGCATTTCCCTTTTTCAAATCTGATATTATTTCACACAGGCTCTTTATGAAAACTGTATACTCATCTATTCTTTTTATAGCTTCTTCAAGATATATCCTGCACTTTTTTCTGATAATTTTTCTTCTTCCTTCAATATTTTCATAATGCGTTCTTCTGAAAAATTGTTTTTTCTACACACATTAATAATACCATAAATTTCTCCTTCTTTCCTCTTTTCCCTGTCATGCATTAACAACGTCATATACTCTTTCTCCACTCCGTTCCGGTCCGTGCCAGGCAGACATCCCCTGAATGTCCAGCACCCTCCATTCCCGATTCTTCTTCGCATTTTCTACTGCACGTTTCAGTTTCTTCACAAATATATCTTCTGACGGTCTGCCTGCCACGTAATCCAGGAACGCTTTTAATTCTCCACTCACAGCCCCGTTCTTTCCATCTGCATTCAGGAAAACTTTCTTTGCCCCGTCATTCAGTATAACCTCCGAATCTTCTTTACAGGCATTCTCAAAAGTGTACATATAACGGTTTTTCCAAATAAGTCTGACAGGCATATGAAGATAATATAACTGTTATTTAATGTATCATAATCCTGCCCTTTATCGACCAGTTGCAGGTCTGTCATGCTTTGATAATATCTGGTTCTTTTTGGCAGATATAGGGAAGTGACAGCCTGCATTTCTACTATAAAGCCACTTTCTTTTATACTTCTATTATACATAGTCCCCGGTTAAAATACAAACGTTACGCCAAACCATAAACACAAAACATGCCCATATCAGACAAAAATACCCCATGGAAGCACACACTCCCATGGGGAAACAAAGCGGCACAGGTCCGCTTCAACTCCCTGAATCTCTCACTCATGAGGGACCTGGACGGTTTGCTGCGCCGAGTGCAGTCGCTTTAGCGACATAATACAATTTGCACAAGTACGCATAATTATTTTTCTCTTATAGGAAAACACTTTCACGCTTTAGCGTGACAGGGTCTTTCCTATAAGGTAAAAAATAAGGAAACGCCTATAAATACTGGCTTTTATACCTGTCATTTCTATTCCTCCACCTCAAACTTGTACCCCATGCCCCAGATGGTTTTAATATAATCCCCCCGGCTGCCCAGCTTGCTGCGCAGCTTTTTCACATGGGTATCTATGGTTCTGGCATCGCCAAAATAATCATAATTCCACACGTGGTTCAGAATCTTTTCTCTGGACAGGGCAATTCCTCTGTTTTCCACAAAATAGCTGAGCAGTTCAAATTCCTTATAGCTTAACTCCATTACTTTTCCATCTGCTATAACCTGATGCCCCGGTTTATCTATGATAATTCCTCCGATATCCAGCGTTCCCTCTTCTTTTTTCCCGGCACGCCGCAAAATAGCCTCCACCCTGGCCACCAGAATTTTGGGACTGAAAGGCTTGGAAATATATTCGTCCGCACCTATGTCAAATCCCATCAGCTCGTCACTTTCTTCTCCTTTTGCCGTCAGCATGATAATGGGGACTTTGGAATTTTCCCGTATCTCTCTGCATACTTCCCATCCGTTAATTTTCGGCATCATAACATCCAGAATAATCAGTGAAATATCCTTCTGTGCATAAAATTTATTCAGAGCATCTTCTCCGTCTTCTGCTTCCACCACTTCAAAATCCTGTTTTACCAGAAAATCCCGCACCAGTTTGCGCATTCTGCTCTCATCGTCTACCACCAGTATTTTCAGCTTCTCCATCTAATCTACACCTTTCGCTTTCCCGGATTTTTCTCTGATATCCATGTTACCACAGGATTATGGTAAATCTGTGAAAATCCAGGAGCATATCAGAATATCTGCCTCCCGATATGTATCTGTTCTTACAGATTCAGTTCCTGTTCACGCTCTTTGATATTCTGCTCACGTTCCTCAAGCTCCTGTTCCCATTCCGCATATCTGTCAACAATCCTGTTTTCATAATTGAGAATATTGGGATTACTGTCCATCAGCGTAATTATCACCATACCGATTACCACCAGCATCAGAAATACATTGATTGCAATACTGGTACGGAAAAATCCTTTTCTGCTTTTAAGCCGCTCTTCTGTCCTTCTCTGTCTCAGCTGCGCTTCCCGTCGTTTCTGTTTTTCCTGTTCCAGCTGATCTTCATACCAGTCTGTCAGTTCCTCCACCTCAGAAGCCGGCGCCTGCTGTTTTTCCTGCTTCTGGCCTGAAACTCCTGTTTTCTGAGCCGGCGCCTTTCCGGTTACAGAATTTTTTACCTGTATGGGCTCCAGCCCCCTGTTTTTTATTTCGGGCACTCTGGAAAGATAGTCCCGGAGCTGTTTCAGGTACATAAGGCCCACCGGGGTTTCAAACACCTTCTCTGTGGTGAGTTTACGGTACATTTCCAGCACCATCCGGGGATTCTCCATATCCAGATTTCCTTTTATATACTGTATGCTCTCGGCTTCCTTTCGGGCTTTCTTCCCTTCTTCCGGTTCCGCAAAAGCAAATCCTTCCACTATGATTCCATTCTTTCCCATTTCCTTCTCCTCACTGTTTTCCCATATATCATATCTGTTGCACTGCAAACGTTTTCCTGCTTCGGGTTTCCTTTTCAGGGTATATTATATCATACTTTGTCCGTTCCTTTCCATATGTATACACACAAAATAAAGACAGCATACGCTGTCTTTATTTTCACTGATACACTAAGCAAAATATCTTTCTGTATATAATGATTTCATATGCAGAGTTCAACTTAATGCGTTTAAGTGGAGCTGAGGGGAATCGAACCCCTGTCCGAAAGCCAATTCACTATGGCATCTCCCATTACAGTCATTAGTTTAACATTCCCTCTGCCGAACGCCTAATGACAGGCTTCCGGTTTCAGTAGCTTCATAATACGCCCATACCCGCAAAGCTTTGGGTATGTCGTTTCCCACATAGTCGAAGCCGGGTTCTTAAACTGTGGGTGGTCTAAGGCCGACTGCTGCAACTAGGCAGCGATTGCTAAATTATCTTCAGCGTTTATATTTATATTTCCCGTTGGTGAGGCGGTCAGGAGCCGCCAATGGCTTCCATAGCTTCACAACCCCCGTCGAAACCAGTACAACCCCTGGTCAGCTGATGTTGTTCAGCAGTTATTTATTATAGCTTTCTTTTACGGTTTCTGTCAAGTATTTTTCAGAAATCATTCAGAATCCCGGCGTTTCCTGGATGGCCAAATCCTGTCTGCTATCAGTTCCAGCACCACTGCCAGAACAAAAAAGACAATCACTGCCACCACCGTTTTTCCAATGAGGATTTCAAAAGAATGCTTTTCCTGCCATTCATTGTCTATGGCATAAAATACATAATCAGCAGGCGCCTGATATTCCTCGCAGACTGGCGCCAGCAGGCTTTTGGCTCCCTGAGAAAATCCCTGTTTTCTGCCCACAGGAAGAGGCGTTTCCTTCCCCTTTGCAATATTTTTAGCAAGACATCGGTTTATCTGAGCCAGAATATGGCTGCCGTCCTCCAGCTCTATAATATAATAAGGCGTATAATCCTGGGAAATATCCAGCGGAGTTTCTTTGACAGTGGCTTTTTTCCGCCCCACAGACCCATTGCGGCGTCTCTGAAAATAATCTGCCCATTCCGCCAGACTGTATACATTGGTTTTATAAATCTTTTTGGGCGTTATGGTGACATAATCCACATCATTCAGCACTTCATTCCATTCTTCCTGCGTCTTTACCTGCGGCACACCGTCTCCTGCAGGCTTTCCGGTATAAACCGTACCTGGGTTCTTCTCCATCTCCTGACTGCTGACTGCATCCGGTTTATTCCCGTTCCACAAAATTCCTTCCATATTAAAATTGCTGTACACAAAAACCGCCACTGCCAGCGAAAAAAGCACCAGTATAAAGTCCAACACTTTTCTCATGATTTCTCTCTCCTGTGTAACCCCTGGGACTGTATGCTGCTTATACTCTCACATCCAGACCGCGGTAATATTTTTTCTGATTTTCTTCTCTGGAAAAAGCATACAGTTCCCTCAGTGATTCGGCTTCTTCCTTTCTTTTCTCCGCCTGATACTCAGGCTGCCCGGAAACGCTGTCCGCGGAATCCGGATTTTCCGCCAGAATCTGTTCTTCCAGAAGTTCTTCCTGTGTCTCTTCCATGGATTCCGTAACTTCCTCTAACACTTCTTCCATGGATTCTGTAACTTCCTCCATCATTTCTTCCAGAATTCCCTCGTTTTCTTCTGTTCCGGTTGCTTCCTCTGCCAGCTCTTCCCGTCTTTCTTCCGGCGTCTTCGGCTCCAGCTTCTCTGCCGCTTCGGCGTTCTTTTCGCCCTGCTCCTGAGCCTCATCCAGAATATGGAACATCTGCTCACTGTTATAAGCTGCTTTCACCGCAGCAATTTCATCCTCATAATCATGGAGCTTCTCCAGTTTTCTGGCAATTTCCTCTACTGTACCGCATTCCATCTCTTTCAGTTTTTCTTTCTGATTTTCCCAGAATGAAACCTGATTTTCCGCCTTCTGCTGACGTTCCATTTTATCCTGAGTGCTTTTCAGCATACTGTTATGTATGCCTGGCAGATTTCCTGCAAATACACTTTTTGACTGATAACTGCCCGACCTGTGGAACCCTGCAACTGTTATACCTGTATTCATAAAAACACCTGCGCTTTCCTGTCTTTTTCTTTCATATTTTCAGTGTATATTTCGTCACATCCACGGAATCCCTTAACCTTTTTCTTCCATATGAATATGGAAACAGAGAGAATCAGAGACGGATATCCACAGACTTTCCATCTTCCTGCCGTTCCTTTTCTTTCCTGTCCTGTGAAACTTCTTTTTCTTCCTCAGTTTCCTTTTTCTCTGCAGTCTTCTCTGCCTTTTCCTCCCTGTCTTTTTCTTCTGCTTTCTCCATTTTCTCGCCGGCTTCTGCCAGTATACCAATCTGCGCCTCCGTTGCCTTTTCCGCGCGTTCCTCCACTTTGGAAAGCCTGCTTAACTTATCCTCCACATTCTGTCCCCGGTCCTGGTCCAGATTGATTTCCGATTTCAGAACCCTGGCCTCTCCTTCCAGACGGGCGGCCACGCTCCCATAGGATTTTGACTGTTTCATGGCGGTATCGGCTGAAACCATAGCCTCCATGCTGGCTCCGGACAATCCCTGTTCCTGCCTTCCTTTCTGTTCCTGCCGGTTCCCGTTATTCTGCCGGTCTGCCGCTTCTTTCTGTGCCCGCTGCCTTTCTCTGCGCAGCTCCACCTGATGCTGACGGAGCTGCTGATTCAGATCATTAATCTGCTGCTGCAAATCCTGACGTTTTTTCATTTTCTCTTCCATGGTCAGTTCTTTGTCTGCAGACAGTTCCTGCAGCGCCTTCTGTGCATTTGCAATCTGTTTACGAATGCTTTTACTCACAGCATCTTCTCCCTGTGTCATATTCCACGTTCCTGCCGATATACCCGATTTCTCGGTCCCATTGATTTTCATCCGTGCACCCTCTCTGCTGTTCTGTTCCAGACTTTTCTTCTTTCCCTGTGGTTTTCCTGCTTTTCCCTTTATATCGACCGATTTAAACTCTGAATTAACGTATGTCCTCTGCTTTTCCATAGGTTTTCCGGAGCGCAATATGCCATCAGACCTGTTACCTGCTGAAAGATAAAGCGAACAAAGTGGGCAGGCCCTGTGCATCATTGTCTTTCTCTTACAGGAAAACACTTTCAGGCTTTAAAGTGTTTTCCTGTATGAAGAAAAAAGAATCCCGCTGTCCTGCGAGATTCTTTTCCTTCCTCTTTCTTCAGATATTCAAAATCAGATTTCCCTGGTGTACACCTTAAGCCAGTCCCGTTCCTCCTGTGTCAGGAAAGGTGAAATTTTTTCATAAACCATTTTGTGGTAATCATTCAGCAGCTTCCGCTCAGAAGCAGTCATTTCTTCCGGCAGAATGGCGTCCAGGTCTATGGGCGCATATGTGATGGTTTCAAATTCCATAAACTGCCCGTATTCATTTTTTTCTGCTTTTTTGCAGATCAGTTCATTCTCGGTACGGATTCCATACTTTCCTTCCAGATAAACTCCCGGCTCGTCTGTGGTAACCATCCCTTCTTCCAGTACGCAGCTGTCGTCACGCTCCGGTACCATCTTCCAGCGAAAACCATTGGGCCCTTCGTGCACATTCAGAAGATAACCGATTCCATGGCCGGTTCCGCATTTATAATCCAGTCCCAGATTCCACAGAGGGCCTCTGGACAGAATATCCAGATTCAGCCCCCGGCAGCCATAAAGAAATTTTGCTGCCGCAAGATTCAGATTAGAACGGCATACCGTTGTAAAGTGAAATTTTTCTTCTTCTGTCAGGGCTCCAAGGGCCATTGTCCTGGTAATATCTGTACTCCCGTCCAGATAATGTCCGCCGGAATCCACCAGCAGAAAGCCCTCCGGCTTCAGTTCAGCGTCAGATTCGGGCGTAGCCGTATAATGCATCATGGCTGCATTCGGTCCATAGGCGCTGATGGTATCAAAACTTAAATCTACAAATAATTTCTGCTCTCTTCTGCATGTTTCCAGATAATCCGATGCGGAAATCTCCGTGATTTTCTGCCTGCCCACGTTATTTTTTAACCAGTACATAAATTTTGTAAAGGCCACACCGTCTTTGACATGGGCGTTGCGAATATTAGAAAGCTCCGTTTCATTTTTTACGGCTTTCATCCATTCCGTGGGATTGTGCTTTTTCACAGTCTTAACCCCATCCTTCAGGCTGTGGACTATGCGGTAATTAACAATATTCTCATCCAGCAGAACGGTCTCTCCTGCCAAAATCCGGCCTGCATAGTCATAGATTTCCTCATAAGGCTTCAGAATAATTCCGTTTTTCCCGCAGTATTCCCTGAGATTTTCATCCAGCACTTCCTCATGAAGGAACCAGAAACTTTCTTCCATGGTGACTGCCGCAAAAGACAGTACCACAGGCACATGGTCAATATCCCCGCCCCGGACGTTAAACAGCCAGGCGATATCGTACAGGGATGTGAGAATATGAATATCTGCGTTCTGTTCCTTCATCTTTTCCCGAACCCGTTTCAGCTTGCTTTGGGTACTCTCTCCGGCATACTGCTCTTCCAGCAGAAATACAGGGTGTTCCGGGAGCCGGGGCCGTTCTTTCCAGATAATCCCCACCAGGTCTTCGGCCACAGACAGGCTTCCCTTTTTATCTGCTGCAATTTTCTCATAATCGGCTCCTGATTTTGCATTCATAACCCGGCCGTCAAATCCCAGGCAGCCGCCTTCTGGCAGATTTTTTTCCACATATTCCTTTACCGTGGGCACTCCCTCTTCTCCCATGGGGTACAGTGTCACCGGAGTTCCCTTAAGCTGTTTTTCCGCCTGGATAAAATATCTTCCATCTGTCCAGAGTCCGGCCTCTGTTGCGGTGATTACCGCAGTTCCTGCGGAACCGGTAAATCCTGTCATATATTTTCTGGCTTTGAAATAATCGCCCACATATTCCGATTCATGAAAATCAGAAGTGGGCACAATGTACATATCCACGTTCCTTTTCTGCATTTCTGCACGGAGCGCTTCGATTCTCTCTGCTACCAACCTGCTCTCTCCTTCATAACATTCGTTCTCTGCAGCTTCTCTGCTTTATGATATTATCCTTCTTTCTTCACAGCAATTGCTTCGATTTCCACCAGCCCCTCTTTGGGCAGCCTTGCCGCCTGTACACAGGAGCGTGCCGGCGCTTCATTTAGAAAATACTGTGCATAGATTTCATTCACCTTTGCAAAATCATTGATATCATTTAAAAATACATTGGTTTTTACCACATGTTCCAGATCACTGCCGGCCGCTTCCAGTACTGCTGCAAGGTTCTTCAGACTTTGATGGGTCTGGGCTTCCACGCCTTCCGGCAGTGTTCCGCTCTCCGGGATCAGTCCCAGCTGTCCGGACGTGAAAATCAGTCCGCCTGCTTCTACTGCATGTACATAGGGTCCCACTGCTGCCGGCGCTTTCGGCGCATTAATTGATTTCTTCATATTCTGCTTCCTCTCCTGATAAACAGTTTCTCATTTTACCGCTCTTATTCTACCACGTTCCGAATATTTCTTCAATCTAAAACGTAACTATTGACTTTTTCTCCAAAACCCATTATTGTATTATTATTGTAGTACAATCATACATAAAGAAACGAGGTGATTGAATGCCATGGAACCTGAATTCTGACCGGCCTATTTTTATACAGATTATAGAAAAAATTCAGATGGACATTATATCAGGGCTGTACCGGCCCGGCGACAAACTGCCTTCCGTCCGGGAACTGGCCCAGGAAGCGTCTGTAAATCCCAATACCATGCAGAAAGCTCTTTCTGAACTGGAACGGACAGGGCTTGTCTACTCCCAGCGGACCAGCGGACGATTTATTACGGAGGATATTACCATGATTGAAAAATTAAAATCAGAACTTGCAAAGGAAATGGTAACACAGTTTTTGGAAAATATGCAAAAACTGGGATTTCAGAGAGAAGACACTATCTCACTTCTTACGGAAATCACAGAACAGGAAGGAGACGACGATGACACTGCTGGAATGTAACGCCCTCACCAAAACCTACGAAACCATCCCGGCCCTTACAGATGTCAGCCTTACCATTGAAGAAGGACATATCATCGGTCTGCTGGGCCCCAACGGCAGCGGCAAAACCACACTGATAAAACTGATTGTGGGCCTTTTACATCCCACCTCCGGAACTGTACGCATTCAGGGAAACCCTGTGGGCACTGCCAGTAAAAATCTCATTTCCTATCTCCCGGACCATTTTTACCTGAACCAGTCCATGAAGATACGGGATATCATTACATTTTTTCAGGATTTTTACAGAGATTTTGAATCTGCACGGGCTTATGACATGCTGGAAAAACTCGATATCGACCCAGGCTGCAAACTAAAAACCCTCTCAAAAGGAACCAGAGAGAAGGTACAGCTGATTCTGGTTATGAGCCGGCGGGCAGGGCTGTATATACTGGACGAACCCATTGCCGGAGTGGATCCTGCCGCAAGAGACTACATTTTGCAGACCATTCTGTCAAATTATGATGAACATGCCACCATTCTTATTTCCACCCATTTGATTTCTGATATTGAAAATATCCTGGACCAGGTTATTTTCCTTCAGAACGGCAGAATCCATACCCACGCTTCTGTAGATGAACTACGGGAGCAAAGCCGCAAATCCATTGACACTTTATTCCGGGAGGTATTCAGATGTTAGGAAAACTTTTAAAACATGAATGGAAATCCACCTGCAAAATAATGACAGTCATCAATCTTACCGTACTGCTGCTGACAATAGCAGGCTTCTGCATTTTGAATATGAATATATTTGGAAACAGAGAATCCACTCTGCTGGCTGTTTTTCTGATTATTTTTTATGCCCTTTCCCTGGCGGCTTTTGGAATTATAACAGAAATTTATCTCTTTGCACGTTTTTACCGGAATCTGTTCACTTCCGAGGGCTACCTGATGCACACTCTGCCTGTGACTCCTTTGCAGCTGTTTCACGCCAAGCTGATCGTGGGGTATTTCTGGTATGTCATAAATTCCCTGCTTATCATTGGAGGTGTGCTCCTGTTCTCCTTTGTGGCCGCCTGGCAATTCATGGACTCTCAGGAGGCGGAAAGCACCCACAGGATGCTTTCCGATCTGAACTCGGTAATTTTCGGTGGAAACAATGACGTGATCTCTGCTTTCCGGAATACTTTCGGCTGCACGCCTCTGCAGGCTGCGGGAATGACAGTTCTTTTTCAGCTTTCCGGCAGTCTGGCGGCCCTTTTAATGGGATATGTGAGCATTCTGTTAGGACAGCTTATGGAAAAATACCGGCTGGCTTCTGCCATCGGCTTTTACATTGTTCTCTATATCATAAATCAGATTATCAGCTCTTTCCTGTTTCTCCTCCCCGGTTTGCAAATGTCTGCTGCCGATATGGAACGTATCATGAGCGGTTATTTCAAAGGCTTTTTCTCAACCGCTGTTCTGAGCCAGACCATTCTGTCCCTTGTGCTCTATTTGGTTTCCGTCCTGCTTATGAAGCGAAAATTAAATCTGGAATAATTATATTGACAACTGTATGGGTCTTATTTTATCACATGAATGCCATTTCCCCCATACGAAAATCTGCAAAAATAAATTTGCAGATTTCCATATGGGGGTTCTTCGGCTTTTCTGCTATACTACAGCCTGAGGGAAATGTATCCGGGAGAGGTTCACAGATTTCTATTCTGCACCATAACTCCCGGCAGAAGCCAGGCCGTAGTGCAGACGGGCATATTCCCTCACTTCTTCAGCGCGTTCCCGCTGATTAATCATCTGAAACAGGGCAATACTCTGGAAAAAATATTGCTCTGACATATCGTATTGTCCCAGCTCTGCCAGTCCGCAGGCTTTGCAGTGCAGCAGTGCAGGAAGTGTATGGAGCTTTCCGAATTCAATGCAGTGCTCAATTCCTGTCTGGCAGAAAGCCAGGGCGTCTTTATACATTCCAGCCTGATACAGCCAGGATGACATTTTCTGTATCACCATCAGATACCTTGCAGACATCTCCTCCCCGCCCGGATTTCGGCACTCCATATATTCTTTCAGTTCTGACAGCAGCTGCAGGCTGTCCCACCGTCTGCCAATGCTGTAACAGGTACATCCGATATTGTATAAAATGGCGATTTCATGACAGGTAAGCAGTCTGGTTCGAATATGACCGTCAAATTCCGGCATGGTCATATGAATGGCATTCAGCAGTTCTTTCAGCACCCATTCCAGAGGCTCTCCTCTGTATTTTCCAATCAGAACTCTGGCAAAATTCAGATATTGCTCCTCTGCTTTCAGACTTTGTCTTTTCCCGGAATTTTTTCTGATATTCTCCTCCATACGGTCTGCTATTTTTTCTGCCTGTTCAAAATTTCCTTTCCTGAGGCTGCGTGCCAGCTCCTGCTCCAGCTCGCACTGTTCCCGCTCCCCCTGGCTTAAATACATGCTGTCTGCCCGTATCGTCAGCCCCAGCCGCTGCATCAACCCCTCCAGTATCTTTCTGCCCGGCACCTGAAGGCCATTTTCAATCCGTGACAGCGTGGAGGTTGTACAGATTCCGTAACTGAGTTCTTCCTGAGAATATTTCTGACGTTCTCTGGCATCCCTTATTAATTCGCCAACTGTGTAATAGGCCATATACGTCATCCCCTTTTCTTTTTCTGCACCTATCATATAAACCTGCCCTCTGCCTGAAAAGAAAACACGCACTTCGCATATTTTTCCATGCAAAACGCGTGTTTTTCCTCTTTTCCAGTAGGAAAATTCTCCTGATTTTTTCTGTAATTACAACTGTATTTCACAGATTCAGACCATGAAATTTCTCTGTCTCCGTTCTGGTACAGGGCAGGCGTATCAGGAAGGTTTTGGTGTATACTTCCCCCTCTTCCTGTTCCAGCGTAAGACTCCCTCCATGCATATCAATAATTTTCCAGGCAATGCTCAGTCCCAGACCGCTGCCGCCCTTGCTCCTGCGGGATTCATCTCCCAGCACAAAGGGGTCAAAAATGTATGCTGCCATTTCCAGAGGAATTTCAGGCCCGTCGTCGCATACCCGAACCGTCGCCTGTTCTTCTTCCCACTCTGCTTTTATCCAAACCCGTGTCCCTTCCGGATTATGGCGGACAGCATTGCTCAGCAAGTTGGAAACCACACGCTGAAACTGCACTTTGTCCACCTTAAGCCGGACTTCCTCCTCCGGGATTTCCGGCAGGATTTCCATCTTCTTTTCTTCAAAATCCATATACAGATTTGCAATGGTTTCCCGCAGCAGTTCCCAGAGATTTTCCTCTGTTCTGTTTAACCGGTATCCTTCGCTGTCCAGCTTCACATACTCAAAGAGCAGATTCAGAAGGCCGCTCATCTGCATGGATTTCCCGTATATGGTTTCCAGATATTCTTTCCGGGGAAGGGCCTGTTTTTCTTCGTTCCTAAGACAAAGCCCCTTTTCCCCGCCGGTTTCTTCCTGCTCCTCCAGAAGTGCTCTGGCATATCCTGCCACAGCTGTCATGGGCGTTTTTAAATCATGGGCCACATCGGACAAAAGCAGGTTTCGCCGCCTGTCATATTCCTCCCGCTGCTGCCGCTCCTGTACCTCCAGCTCCCTGATATGCTGTTCCACCATCCTGCTGAATGCAAAAGCCGCAATAACGTAAGGAAGTACCAGGGTAACTATGATAAAAACGGTGAGCACTGCTGTTCCCAGCAGGTAGAGCCTTGCTTCCCGGCCCGTCATGGTTCCTGTCTGGCTTACAATCCAGGAAGTCAGACGGTCTCCTGCAAACTGCTCCGCCATACTCTGCAGCCCGGTACGCAGCGGATCCGGAAGCAGGCCGCAGATTCCCATGGCGGCCAGATAAGCTCCGCCCCGTATCAGCAGCCCCACTGTCTGCCCGTTTTCCAGATCCATCATAAAAAACCTGAAATGCAGTACCTCTCCAATCCAGGGATATATGACCCCGTCATAGAGAAAATTCAACATCTTTTCGCTGAGGGTCAGAAGCAGCAGAATCAGCAGAAACCGCCGGATTACAAACCATTTCCATGTCGCATGTTTCATGTTTATTTCTCCATCCGATATCCAAGGCCCCGTATGGTCTTAATATAGGCTCCGCTGTCCTCTGACAGCTTTGCCCTGAGGCGGCTGATACACACCATAATATTGTTGTCTGCAATGGCATATTCCTCGCCCCACACATTTTCATATACCTGCTGCTTTGTATACACCTTTCCCGGATGTTCCATAAAAAGCCGCAGCAGCTTATATTCCACGGAAGTAAGGCTGACGGGCTCCTCCCTTTTGTACACTACGCAGGCTTCTGTATCCAGCCTTAAATCCCGTACCACAAGCTGTTTCAGTTCTCCGCTTCTGGCCCCCAGAGAATAAAATCTCCGGATATTTGAGTTAATCCTGGCCACAGCTTCCATGGGATTAAAAGGCTTTGCCAGATAGTCGTCGGCCCCAAGATCCAGCCCCAGAATTTTATCTGTATCCTGATTCTTTGCTGACAGAATCATCACCGGAATATTGCTGGTTTCCCGCAGTTTTTTCAGCACTTTATATCCGTCCATCCGGGGCATCATAATATCCAGAAGGGCCATATCAACCTCTCCTTTTTCCAGAAGAGCCCATGCTTCCCCGCCGTCCGACGCCTCCGCCACCTGATATCCGTCTTTTTCCAGATACAGCCGCAGCAGATCCCGGATTTCTTTTTCATCGTCTGCCACCAGAATCCTGTATGCCATAAGTTTCTCCCTCCTCTGTCTACAACTGATTTTTCTGAAGATACTCTGATTTTAATGTCTGATACAGAGCCGCACCGGTCTGTTCCACATAGGGATTCAGATAAAAAATCCCCAGAATGCCCAGCGTAATACCGTTTAAAAGATACCATCCCAGGAAAGACAGATCCAGTACAAATGCCTTCCACTTGTTTCCGTACATCATGGTTTTGCTCAGCTCGAAAATACGTTCTCTGTCCAAATCCGGCTGTTCCCCCAGAATATAGGGAACCATCTGGTATTCATAACTCTTTATAATTCCGGGAACGACCAGAAGCAGCGTCCACAGAAAAATATAAAGTTTCCGGAAAAACTCTGTTTTCACACAGTTTTTATATCCATGGTCAAAAGCATGGCATATTTCTTTTATCTGCGCCGGTTCTCTCAGGTTTTTCACAAAAAAACGCCGGATTCCCACAGCCAGGGGATTGAATACGAAAATATCCAGAGGCAGCAGTACCAGAAAAACCACCACCATGACAACCATGATTATGATAAGCATAACAGCCAGAAAGATCCCCACCCCGTCTTCCAGAACCAGGTCGGCCAGTTCTGCCTCCTGGTTTTCTTCCACGGAATACTCATATTCGGAATCATCTCTGCGGTCCAGTCCGGCAGCTGCTCCGCTAAAAGAGCTGACTGAATTTCCCCCGCCGCATACAACCACCAGCAGCAGAGCCGCCAGCACCATTTTCCAGTAATTCACACTGACACATTTTTTCGCTTTCTCCTTCAGTTCTTTTCTCGACCACATGGTTATATCCTCCTTTTTCCTGTTCCTTCACTGCCCCTATCATACGCTCCCGGCCTTAACAGAGAAATTCCTTTTTCTTACAATAACCTTACAAATCATCTTGTCTTTTTTTTCACCGGATGATAAGATGGACAAGACACATACCTGAAAACCGACATATTGGGAGTTTATTTATGAAAGAAGAATTTGAACAGTATATCAGACATCTTTCCGGACGTTTCCTGGTATTTTTCAAATGGATGGTATTTTCCATATTGTCCGGCCTTCTGGTGGGAAGCGCAGGAGCTCTGTTCCACTGCTTCATCGTTGCCGCCACTTCAGCAAGGGCTTCTTATCCCTGGCTGATTTTCTTTCTGCCTGCGGCGGGACTTCTGATTGTGGGCGCTTACCATATTATGCACGATGAAAAAGATACCGGCACCAATCTGGTGCTTTCTGCCATTTATTCCGGCAAACATATTCCGCTGAAAATGGCTCCTCTGATCTTTATTTCCACTGTTATGACACACCTGTTCGGCGGTTCCGCCGGGCGGGAGGGAGCCGCTCTGCAGCTTGGAGGCAGCATCGGCAATTCCCTGGGAGCTTTGTTCCGATTTGATGAAAAAGATCAGCACATTATGATTATGTGCGGTATGAGTGCCGCATTTTCCGTGCTTTTCGGCACTCCCATGGCTGCCGCCATTTTTTCCATGGAGGTGGTCAGCGTGGGCATTATGCATTATGCTGCCCTGGTTCCCTGTGTGATTTCTTCTCTGGTGGCTCAGGGCATTGCCCGTTACTTCCAGATTGCACCGGAGCAGTTTCTTCTCTCTGACCTTCCGGAATTTTCCGTTGCGTCCGCGGCCGCTGTTGGAGTGCTGGCCATACTGTGCGCCGGGGTCAGTACGCTGTTCTGCGTCCTTCTGCACAACAGCGAAAATCTTTACAAAAAATATTTTCCCAACCCTTATGCCAGAATTTTTGCAGGAGGCGTTTTTCTGATTCTTCTCACCCTCCTGGTGGGAAATCAGGATTATAACGGCGCAGGCATGGTGCTGATCTCAGAATGTTTTGAAAATAATTATCAGCCTTACGGATTTCTGCTGAAAATGCTGTTTACCGCAGTTACGCTGGGAGCCGGTTACAAAGGCGGTGAAATCGTACCCTCCTTTGCTGTCGGAGCCACCGTGGGCTGCCTGTTTGGGAACCTGACGGGATTTGCACCAGAACTCTGTACTGCTGCAGCCATGGGCGCTGTGTTCTGCGGTGTAACCAACTGCCCCATTACTTCCCTTTTAATCAGCTTTGAACTGTTCGGCTTTGAGGGAATGCCCTATTATCTGCTGTCTGTCTCTCTGGGTTATATGCTGTCCGGCTATTATGGCCTGTACCACAGCCAGAAGATTGTGTACTCCAAATACAAGACGGAATTCATCAATCGGAAAACACGTTAAATATTAAATCATAATTTATTTTTCTGTAGAAAAGCTGGTCAATATCGGATTTTCCCGTTGCTTTATTGGCCAGCAGCCACATGGTTTTTGCAATCACCGCTTCCAGGGTCATATCGTAGGATTCCAGGAAGCGGCATTCTTTTTTGATTTTGTTCCCCACCTCATAGACCGTCATATCACTCCCTTCATGGGTTACCTGAGTGGCCATAATAATCACTTTTTCCGGATGAGACTCATACATTTCATAAAACATATCGGAAATGGACGCCGGAATGCCCCCTACTCCAAAACTTTCCACAATAATGGCGTCATACTGTTCAAACAGAAACCACAGGCCTTTGGGAGAAATGCCAGGAATCAGCTTCATCAGAAAAATATTGTCATTCATTTTTTCATAAAAAGCTACCGGTTCTTCATAGGGAATGGCAGGAATATAACGCATAATCCTTCCATCCTGTATCATGGCCAGGAAAGGGAAATCAATACTGTCAAAGGCATTATAGCTTTTGGAGCGGATTTTTCTGGCTCTGGTGCCCGCAATGACTTTCCCTCCAAATACAATCTGAACTCCCTGGGACTGTTCATCTGCCGCATAGCGGAAGCTGTCCAGCAGGTTGATTTTTGCGTCTGTAATTTCCAGGTCTATGGATTTCTGGGCTCCGGTAATCACAATGGGTTTGGAGGAATTCTGTATCATATAGGACAGGGCTGCTCCTGTATAAGCCATGGTATCAGTTCCGTGAGCAATCACAAATCCGTCGTATTCGTCGTAGTGGTCTTTCACAGCCTCCGTCAACATTTTCCAGTGCTTCGGCTCCATATTGGTGCTGTCAATGTTGCAGATCTGCACTGCGGCAGGACTGCAGATTTCATATACATCCGGGATATAAGACAGGATTTCCTCTGCACGAATCAGGGGTGTAAGTCCGTTTCCGGAGTTCCTGGAGGCAATGGTTCCTCCTGTGGCAATCAGCAAAATTTTCTTCTTCATAATGGTTTCCTTTCTCAGGTCAGATTTCTCTTCTGCCCGGCCGGCTGCCTGCAGAAACCGGGAAGCTGAGACACTCTACTTATCATAGTAAATTTTTACCTGAAATACAATTACTTTTTCCCGAAATATCAGTAATTTTTCAACTTGTTTTTTTCATATTACGGAGGTATAATTCCATAGAATTACATAAGCTGGACGGAGGTATTTTTATGAATTATGATTATCTGTTGTATTTGGCCATTATTCTTATGAGTACAAAGCTGCTGGGACTCATCACCCGGCGGGCCCATATGCCCCAGGTGGTAGGCGCACTGCTGGCCGGACTGATTCTTGGTCCTGCATGTCTGGATTTAATCGAGAGCAGCACCTTTTTAAATCAGGTTTCCGAAATCGGCGTAATTGTTCTGATGTTTATGGCAGGCCTTGAAACAGACACCGATGAGCTGAAACGCTCCGGTCTTGCCTCATTTGTGATTGCTCTTATGGGTGTGCTGCTTCCGCTGGCCGGCGGTTTCGGCGTTGCTTATGCCTGCGGCGTATCATCCCCGGATCTGTCTTCCAGTGAGCTGCTGCAGAATATATTTATCGGTATCATACTTACTGCCACTTCGGTAAGTATTACCGTAGAAACTTTAAAGGAAATGGGAAAGGTTTCCACCAAAGCGGGAACCGCTATTCTGGGGGCTGCCATTATTGATGACATTCTGGGCATTGTGGCTCTGACTCTGGTTACCAGTATGGCTGATCCCAACACCAACATTCTCCTGGTTCTGATGAAAATTGTGGGATTTTTCGTATTTGCCGTAATCTTCGGTATCGCGTTCGGATTTATCATGCAGAAATGGGTTTCCATGGACCCAAGGCCCAACCGGCGCCATGTAATCATGACCTTTGCTTTCTGCCTTGTGATGTCTTTCTGTGCAGAACATTTCTTCGGCGTGGCCGACATCACCGGCGCTTACGTGGCAGGCCTTGTATTAAGCCACAGTACCAAACGTGAGATTATCTACCGGGAATTTGATACGGTATCCTATCTGCTGGTTGCTCCGGTATTTTTCGCCAGCATTGGCTTAAAGGTGGAACTGAGCTCCATGTCCTCCAGTGTACTTTTATTTACCGTACTGCTTCTGGCTGTGGCTATTTTTACCAAAGTGTTTGGCTGCGGACTGGGTGCGAAAGCCATGGGTTATACGGGAAAAGAATCTTTCCAGATCGGAATCGGTATGATTTCCCGCGGTGAAGTTGCTCTGATTGTTGCCAACAAGGGAGAGTCCCTGGGACTTCTGGCAGATTCCCTGTATGCTCCCATCGTAATTACCGTTGTAATTACCACAATTCTGACACCCATTCTTCTGAAAATTGCTTTTAAGGAAAAGGAGAAATCTTCTCCTGCCGTTTCCTGAGGGGTACACCCTGCTTTTCAGTCCCCATGGAAAGCAGGGTGTTTTTTTCCGTTCAGCCCCCTGAAAGGAGGATATATCATGCGGTTATTACTGGCTGAAGACGAAAAAGATTTGTCCAGAGCACTGATTACCATACTGAAACGAAATAACTATTCCGCAGATGCGGTATATGACGGAGAGGCGGCCCTGGAATATCTGGAAACCAATAATTATGACGGACTGATTCTGGATCTTATGATGCCGAAAAAAGACGGACTGACGGTTCTGAAAACCATCCGCGCTCAGGGAAATCCCGTTCCCGTCCTGCTTCTCACTGCAAAATCGGAGATTGACGACCGGGTAACGGGACTGGATGCAGGAGCAAACGACTATCTCACCAAACCCTTTTCCTTCCGGGAACTTCTGGCCAGAATCCGGGCCATGACCCGCCTGCAGACCATTGCAGCCAGTACCACGCTGCAGAGGGGAAACCTGACACTGAATCCCGCCACGTTTGAACTTTCTTCTCCTGCCGGAACGGTCCGGCTGGCCAACAAAGAATTTCAGATAATGGAAATGCTTATGAATAATCCTGGAAACCTGATTTCCACAGAACGGTTTATGGAGCACATCTGGGGATATGACAGCAGTACGGATATCAGTGTGGTCTGGGTTTATATTTCTTCTCTGCGCAGAAAACTGAAAGCTCTGCAGGCCAGCGTGCTGATTAAAGCTGCCAGAAACGCAGGCTATTCTCTGGAGGAACAACCATGATAAAAAATCTGCGGCGAAAATTTATTGCTGTTTCCATGCTTTCCACTCTTCTGGTTCTGACTGTCATCATCGGCATCATCAATATCCTGAATTACCGGAACGTTGTCCGGGATGCGGAGCATATCCTTCTGGTTCTGTCTGAAAATGACGGCCGCTTTCCCCCGGAAAAACCCCCTGGCGAAGGTGAATCCTCCCGCAGACCGCCTGATTCACAGTCTCCTGCCCCTGGAACCATGTCTCCGGAGCTTCCTTATGAATCACGCTATTTTTCTGTCCTTCTGGACGAAAAGGGCGGGATTCTCTCTGTGGACACCGGAAAAATCGCCGCTGTGGATACTGAGGCTGCTTCAGCATATGCCATGGAGATATGGAATCAGGGCTCCGGTTCCGGTTTTCTTTCTGATTATCGTTATCTCCGTCAGAACACCGGCACCCGGACGCGCCTGATTTTCCTGGACTGCAGCAGAAATCTGTCCACTTTCCGCTCTTTTCTGGTCATCAGTTTTCTGGTGTCTCTTTTGGGACTTTGCGCCGTCTTTGTGCTGGTTCTCTTTTTTTCCGGAATTGTTTTAAAGCCTGTCTCAGAAAGCCAGGAAAAGCAGCGCCGGTTCATTACAGATGCCGGTCACGAAATCAAAACCCCTCTTACCATAATTGATGCTAACACGGAAATTCTGGAACTGGAACAGGGAGACAGTGAATGGCTGCAGAGTATCCGCCGCCAGACCCTTCGCCTTTCTTCTCTCACCAATGATCTGATTTATCTGTCCCGAATGGAGGAACCAGGCTATGCCCTTCCTGCTGCAGATTTTTCCATTTCAGCCCTGACAGAAGAAATGACCCGGTCTTTTCAGCCTCTGGCCTCTGCTCAGGGAAAATCCCTTACTGCCCGGATTTCTCCGCAGCTTTCCTGCCACGGGCATCAGGCCTCCATCCGGCAGCTTCTTTCCATTCTGCTGGACAATGCGCTAAAGTATTCCACACCCCAGGGAGCTGTGGAAATCACGCTGCAAAAGAAGGGCAAAAATATCCATCTTGCGGTCCGCAACACTGCAGAACATATATCGGAGGAAGAACTGCCCCGGCTGTTTGAACGGTTTTACCGGACAGACCCTTCCAGAAATTCCAGGACCGGAGGCCACGGTATCGGCCTTTCCATTGCAAAAGCCATTGTGGATACCCATAAAGGAAAAATCTCTGCCGTTATGGAAAAAAGAGATTTCCTCTGCATCCATGTCATCCTGTAACTTCCATTCCGCCATGGCTTTCACAGACTTTTCATATATATTTTAAGGTTTATTTAAGGTATGGGTGTTAAAATCTGATTATATTCAAAATCAGGAGGAACACTTATGAACTGTCAAAACATTTTTCAGCGTTATGAACTGAAATACTTACTGAATCCACATCAGAAATCTGCTGTCCTCTCTGCCATGAAACAGTTTATGACAGAAGATGCCTGGCCGGACAGCACTGTCTGCAGTCTCTATTTCGATACCCCGGATTTCCTTTTAATCCGTCGTTCTCTGGAAAAACCTGTTTACAAAGAAAAACTCCGGCTGCGCAGCTATGGCCCCGCCCGTCCTGACAGTACCGTATTTCTGGAACTGAAGAAAAAATACAAATCCGTGGTATACAAACGCCGGATTTCCATGTCTCTGTCTCTGGCGGAAGGCTGTCTCTGCCTGGGCCGCCCTTTCCCGGATTCTTCCCAGATTATCCGGGAAACTGACTATTTTCGAAATTTTTATGAAAATCTGGCCCCCTCTGTCTTCCTTTCCTGCAGGCGGAAATCTTTCGCTGGTATCCATGAGCCGGATTTGCGCATTACTTTTGACGAAAATATTCTCTGGCGCCGGGAACAGCTCTCCCTTTGCAGCCCCGTCTATGGAAGTCCCATTCTTCCGGCGGGCGCAGCCCTGATGGAAATAAAAACTGTCGCAGCCATGCCTTTATGGCTAACTGAAACACTTTCTGAATACAGCATTTTCAGAACTTCTTTTTCCAAATACGGAAAAGCCTGGGAAGCAATTTTACAGGAACAGCTCTGTTCAAAAGGAGGTCTGCGTCATGTTTCCTGATATTTTTAAAAGTATTTTTGAAACGGGAGTTTCTCTTCAGCCTGCGGATTTTCTGCTCTGCCTTTTGGTATCCCTGGCAGCAGGTATCTTTCTGGCAGTGATTTCCACCTACGGAGCCCGTTATACCCAGAGCTTTGTGGTCACACTGGCCCTGCTTCCTCCAATTGTATGTACCGTCATCCTGCTGGTCAACGGCAGCATCGGCGCAGGAGTGGCTGTGGCAGGAGCTTTCAATCTGGTGCGCTTCCGCTCAGTTCCCGGCTCCGCACAGGAAATCTGCGCCATTTTTCTGGCCATGGGCACAGGTCTTACTGCAGGCATGGGTTATCTCTCATATGCTGTCTTATTTTCCCTGATTCTGGGCACCGGCAGCCTGCTCTTTACCCATTTTGGTTTTGGTATTCCCCGCCATCCGGAACGGAATAAAATCCTGCATATTACCATTCCGGAAAATCTGGACTACACACAGGTATTTGACGAACCGCTGGAAACCTATACTTCCCGCCATGAAATACGCAGCGTAAAAACCACCGCTATGGGCAGCCTTTACAAACTCACCTGGCAGATTACCCTGAAAAATCCGGCGGAAGAAAAGAACTTTATTGACGCCCTGCGGTGCCGCAACGGCAACCTGGAAATCGTGCTTTCCCGTCAGGAAACCGGTTCCTGCGAACTGTAAATCTTTCACTGCCCAATTATTATAAATAAGGAGGAATCCATGAAAAAAACAGTTTATATGCTCTCCCTTGTGCTTTTGCTTATCCTGACAGGTTGCGCTGAAAACAAAACTCCTGCGACAGATCCCGATCCTTCCGATTCTGCCTCTTCTGACAGCAGCCTTCCTTCTTCCCCGGAAGAAAATATCACAGCCCGTAATCCGGAAGAACTGTTCAGCCAGCGGGATCTGGAGGCCGGCTATGATGAAACGTCTGCCGTTGTCATCACCCTGAACCAGGATTCTGCCGCCTGCGATTCGGACGCTGTCGCTGTCTCAGGCACAACAGTTACCATTTCTCAGGAGGGAACTTATCTTATCTCCGGTTCCCTGGACCATGGCATGGTAATTGTGGATGCCAAAAGCACCGATAAAATACAGCTTGTACTGGACAATGTATCCATACAGTGCGACTCCAGCGCTCCCATTTACATCAGACAGGCCGATAAAGTCTTTCTCACGCTGGCACCCGGCAGTGAAAACACCCTGACTGCTTCCGGTGAATTCACCGCAATTGACGACAATAATATTGACGGAGCTGTTTTCTCAAAAGACGATTTAACTTTAAATGGCTCCGGAACTCTGAATATTTACAGCAACTACGGACACGGTATTGTCTCCAAAGACGACCTGGTGATAACCGGCGGCACCTGCACCATCCAGGCTGCCCGCCATGGCCTGAGCGGAAAAGACAGTGTATGCATTTCCGACGGAAATTTCACCATTACCGCCGGAAAAGACGGAATACACAGTGCAGACAAAGATGATTCCACGCTGGGATTTCTCTATATTGCAGGGGGAACCTTTCATATTGCCGCAGAGGATGACGGCATGCACACCGACGCTGATTTTACCCTGGAAGATGGAAGCATCACCATTGATAAATGCTATGAAGGGATTGAGGGAAAAACTGTTCTC
Source organism: Eubacterium sp. 14-2 (assembly GCF_000403845.2). Lineage (GTDB taxonomy): Bacteria > Bacillota > Clostridia > Lachnospirales > Lachnospiraceae > Petralouisia. The sequence goes on from NZ_KE159568.1 coordinate 113,842, forward strand.
ATTAAAAATGGAACCGTCCGTATCACATCTTCTGACGATGGGCTGAATGCCTCTGCTGGCAGCAGCCTGGAATCTTCTCCCGCCGATCCCCATACCGCTGAGACAAGCAGCTCTGTTTTTATTCGCATCACAGGTGGTATCCTGACCATTGACGCCGGAGGAGACGGCATTGATTCCAATGGAAATCTGTATGTGGAAGGCGGAGAGCTCTACATCTCCGGTTCTGAAAACAACGGAAACAGTGCTTTAGACTACGATGGAGAAGGCAGGATTACAGGCGGAATTACAGCAGCCGCAGGATTTTCCGGCATGGCTCAGAACTTCGGCGATACATCCTCTCAGGGAACCATGCTGGTGACCTTTGCTTCTCAGGAGGCAGGAACAGAAATATCTCTGAAAAACAGCCGGAATGACACATTAATTTCCTATACGCCGCCCAAATCATATGACAGTATTGTTTTCAGTCACCCTGATGTGATATCCGGCAGTACCTTTACCATCCATTGTGGAACCACAGACACGGAAGTCACCATGGATTCCACCGTTTATGGAAATACGTCCGGAATGCCTGGCAGATTCCAGCCCCCTGAGTCTCCGAAGGGACAGGGTCCGGATATTCCCGGCCAACAAAATCCGGACACTCCCCATGAACAGATGCCGGACGCTCCTGACAGGCAGACTCCTCCAAATACGGAGAAAAGAAAAACATCTTAAAACCACTTGCTTTTTTCTTACATCTATGGTAATATATCTTTTGTTTGAGACTGACAGATATTCATTCTGTGTGGTCTGGTATATTACCGCAGGCCGGCGTGTCGGAATGGCAGACGAGGCAGACTCAAAATCTGTTGTGGGCAACCACGTGCGGGTTCAAGTCCCGCTGCCGGCAGTTCTTACAGGTGCTGAATTCCTTTGGAAATAAAGGGGTTTGGCATTTTTTATGTGCTGATTGTTTTGATTACTTTTGATTACCTTTTTATTTTGCAACTGTATGCAACATTACTGTTTCCTTATTTACATTTGAGACTATTGTATTCTTATAATCCATATCTGAAGCATCATAAGTATAATTGTTATTATTTACCCTTTCTGTATGTCCTAAAATGGAAGATGCAACAACTGCTGATACCCCTTCACTTCTCAATTTGGAATTAAAAGTCCTCCTCATTGCATGGATGCTTTTAACCTCTATCCCAATTTGGATGCTCTTATTCCTTGCACAATCTGAAATTGTCCTTGCATGCACTCTTCCATTTTCATTAGAGAAAACATACCTGGACAAATAACCATATACAGTTTCAACCTTTTTAATTTCCTTTAACAATACTTCCATTTCTTCTGTCATTGGAATTATTCTTTCTTTCCCATTTTTGGTAGTGTCAATGTAATATTCCTTGCTCTTTCTGTTATATTTTTCCGATTTGCAAACAATAATACATTTTTTGTTAAAGTCTATATTTTCCCACATAAGCCCTGATAATTCACCAGATCGCATACCCGTTAATGTTGCTAATTCCACTGCATAGGTTGGAATATATTGCGGTTTTACCTTATGGTCATATTCAAATTGTTCATAAAACTTTTTCATTTGTTCATCTGATACAATTCGTTCCGAGGTGCTTTTACGCCTTTCCTCTTTACAAAATTTTTTCATTACAGGTAAATCTACATACTTGCATGGGTTTACTGTGATGATTTTATCTTTTACAGATTTTTCAAATATTCCATTTAACATGCTAAAAAGTGATTTGACTGCACGGTAATTCAATTCCTTTTCTTTTATCCTCTCGATTAAATATGCCGTTATGTCATCATCGTTTATGTCACGAATATTTCTATTTTCTAAATTACCATCCTCAAAAAACCGTTTATAATCCGATTCATATTTTGAAATCGTATTATCTACAACACCACAATCCTTTTGTCTTTTAACCCATACAGAATACCTATTATTAAATGTACATGTTTTGTTATCTTCCTTTTGCCTTTCCTGGCGATAAAACTGAATTATCAAATCTTCAATTTTATCTCTTGTACTTTTCTTTTTCAGAACCCTTCCTTTCCTATCATCCGGCAGATATGTATACCATTTTCCATCCTTGCCCTGCCAGATTTTATATTGATGTTTCTTTAATACTTCCTCTCTCTTCATAGCTTCCATGCTATCCTGTACATCGTGTAGGTCAAGCATACCACTATTTATGATAAACTGCAATATTTCTGTGCTTTTCCCATATTGCAGGGTTTCCATTTCCATATTATTTCCTATATTATGTCACCTCTGTATCGTTTTATATTGTAAATGCAGCAGGATTCCCCCGCTGCATATAAGTATATATTTTTCAAATATTCCCTCTTCATAATAAATGTTATATGTGCTGTCTTCTATGTTACCCTTACTGTTTGTTCCTGTTTCTTCTACAAAATATCATGCCATACAGGGACAGACATATGCTGTCCCATATGATTCCCTGTTACTAATTTTGCCTATACATCTACTTGCATTTCTTTTTCAATTCCAGCTTATCTCTTCTCATTTCCTTAATAAGTTCCGCATATTCCTGTTTCAGCCCATTCAGTTCCGTAATCCGTTCTGTATATTCCTGATATGCCTGCTCTGCAAGTTTTATCCTGTTTTCCACTGTTCCATGGCTGAAAGATTCCAGCTGTTCTTTCAGGCACTCATTTTCTTCTGCCAGTCTTTCTATAGTTTTCTGCTGTGTCCGGATTTTTCTGTCTTTTTTAGTCAGATACATGTTTGCCTTCCTCCTGTTTTATATATTTTAAGAAAAAAATAAAAGTCCATATTTCAGGACTTTTGTATGGTAGTGGTATTTTATTCGTGCTTTTGTTTTGAAAGCAATTCACAGGGCGATAAAATACTGTCCAGCATTGTAATCCCTTTCAGTTCTTCTTCCGCGCTTCCGGGCCCATATCTCCGTACAGGAAAACGTTTTCTGTCTTTCTGCTGTTTGATCTCTCTGGAAATCCGTGTAATGCTGCGCTCAAATTTATCAGTGGAAATCCCTTCTGATATATTCTTTTTCTCCTGTGCAAAGGTGATTTTTGCCATTGTACAACCCCTCTTTCTGCTGATGATCATAAAATTTCATGTAAATCTGCTTATCATTATATTCTTCTGCAATAATCATTCCTTTTTACAGACGCAGGAGGATATATGTCCTTTCATGCAGGTTGCATATATCCTCTGCCTGTTGTTTTATTTCCGGTCTGCTTTTATAAAAATCTCCTTGCGCCTAATGAATTATGATTCCTGCCCAGTCCCCCGATACGGTGGTCAATGATTTTCCCCGCTTTAATATCTGTGGCAAGGTGCCTGTTGATTTCCTCACCAAACGCTTTCATGTCAGTTACCCCGTTCATGGTGATTCCTCCCATGTTTACAGTCACATCCCCACCATTATACTGGTTGTTTTCCGTGATGGAAGCCGGGAGCGTCTCTGGCGTTGTGATCTGTGCCGGGATGCCTGGGATTCCAAACTTCTCTCGTATTATGTCTGTGGGAAGCTGGGAGATCTCCCACAGCCTCTGTGTCATCTCATTGGTGAATATCCTGTCGCCTTTTCCGACTTCCCGGAGCACCCCTTTGTCTTTGTCAAACTGGAGTTCATTCCCTCCCTCGCCCAGGAATGCGAGCTGGTCATAAGGGATGTTGTAGGCACCGACCTTAAATCCGTTTATCCCGATTGCCTTCAGTTTCTTATACAGGGTTCCGGAGGATTTCTGGTTGTCGTATTTTACACCCAGAAGTTTTGCCAGTTCTTTCATCTGTGCGGTGGTCAGGACTTTTTTGCTGAATTTATCATAGAACTTTTTGTTGATGTCGGAAAGGTCACTGCGTTTTGCACTGGTTTTCTTCAGATTTTTATTCAGATAGGAGAGTGCGGATGTTTTCTGCATGACCGCAGCAGAATCAGAAGCGGAACTGTCCGTGATTGCCGCATCCTGTGCGGAAGAGTCTTTCCCCGGTGTTAATACTGTCCCTGTATTGACAGTTCCCGCATCAACAACAGTCGTTGGGAGTTTCCCGCCGACAGGAGGCTGCCATCCCGCCGGAAGCCCGGGTATCTGTGTCCCGGTACCTGCGGTTCCTCCGCCTGTATTTCCGGAACCGGCTCCGGTACCGTCTGCCGCAGCGGACGTATCCGCACCGGAAGCAATCCTGTCCACATAAGCAGTCATTTTCCCATGGAAGTCTTTCAGTTCTGCAAGCATGGCGGAGACAGAAACGGAAATTCCGGATTCATTCAGGACTGCACGGAATTCCTCTGTCGGCATATAGCCGATGCCTGTCATATGTTCTGTGATGGTCTGTACGGAATTTCCTGCGGTCTGTTCCATATCGGCAGTCAGTTCCCCGAAATTCTCAGACAGGGTATCAATGACTGCCTGAACCGCCTCATCAAAGTCTTCCTGTAATTCCGAGAGCATTTCCTTTGTGTCGGAAATATATTTGTCATACTGTGTTTCCGCAAGGTCTTTTTCCGCCTCTTCCAGTGAGACATTCAAAGACTGAACCTTCGCCTTTGTTTCTTCGGATATGTCTCCCGCATATGCTTCAATCTGCTTGCGGAGGGCGGAAATCTCCTTTGTCTTATCCTCTATGGTGTTCTGATAGTCGAATGCGTCTTTCTGTGCGTCCAGCAGACGTTCGTATTCGCTGACCAGTTTTTTCAGTTTACCGGAGAGGGCTTCATATCCTTTGGTATAAAGGTCAATGACTGCATATTTTTCATCCTGTGCACCCTTTACTGCCTCCTGGTAGGATTTTACCAGTTCGTTCCTCCGTTCCAGAAGCGTTTTGTTATAAGGGTCGCCGGCAAGTTCCCGGTTTAATTTTGTAACTGCCTCCTGATAATCCTCTGCCTGCTTCCGGTATGTCTCATAACTGTTTGCATGGAGCCATGCCGCAGACTTTCCGCGCTCCGTCATCCATCCGATACTGTCATCCGCAGTTTTCTCCCTGGACAGTTCATTTATCATGAATTCATATTCGGAAATGACGTCGCCGACGCGCCCTTCCAGATAGTCAAAGCTGTCCCATGCAATCTGCCGCATCTGATTCCGGAATTCCGCAAGGGAAACCGCAGATTCCTCAATGGCTTCTGTCACATCGTCAATCTTTCCGCAGGCTTCATACCATTCGTCTGAAAACTTTGTGACCGCCCCTGTACTCACGGATTCTTCCAGTGAATGCACCAGGTCGGTGCGTTCCTGTGCAAGCACCTGATTCGTGGCTTCCTCATTCTGTATCAGGCGTTCATAATACTTTGTACTGGTCTGGTAGCCTTTTGCCTGTGTAATGTCCATGGCGTTATTGATACGTGCCGCCCTCCGGCTGTAAACGCTTTCCTTATGGGAATAATCTGTTTCAATATTGGCCATCTTTTCCAGTGCAAGGGCGGCGCGCTCCGTTTTTGCTGTCTGCTCATACAGGTCAGAGACTGCCTTTGCGGTATTCATGGCTTCCAGTGCTTCATTATAGCTGGAACATGCAAGTCCGAAACTGTCAGACACCCCGTATGCCTGTTCCAGATATTCTGCCGGAATCAGGAGATTCCTGGACACAAACAGGGACTGGATTTCACTGACAACAGCACTTCCGGAAGCACTGTTTACCGCATGTTTCGCAGTGCCAAAATCAGCCACGGAATCATGGTAGGCTGCCCGGTAAGTTGCTTCATTCTGTGAAAGGTTTGCAATCTGGCTGTCCACGTACCGGTTCTTTGCCCCTGCGGAAGTCTGGTTTCTGGCAGTGGCTGCATAAAGTTCATTTTCCGTATCCCTTCCTGCCACCGTATTTGCGGCTTTTTCCCGTTTTGCCTGTAGGGCCTGTGCATATGCCTGTGCCTTTGCAAGGGTTTCTGCCTCTTTTGCAGACAGTTCATTTTCCACCGCTTCATTATAGGCTTCGCAGTTGTAATAATAAGTCAGGTCGTTTTTCAGGTATTTCTGGCAGTATTCCTTTACCGCCTTTAATGCATCGCTGCTGATTTTCTTCCCGGCTTTGATTGCGGCAGCTGCCTGTTCCAGACGTTTCTTCAGCTTTTTGTCTTTCAGGTTCTTATAGGCCTTTTTTGTATAAAACTTTGCTTTGCCTGCTGCTGTCTTACGGTCTTTCTGTGCGTCTTCCCGCGCTTTTGTATAGGCGTTTACGTCTGCACTGCTCTGGCGCGTCTGCGTGTCGATGTTCTGATTTTTCGCCGCCGTACTCTCAGCATTGGACAGGGTATGACGGTCTGCTTTGGACTGGTTTGCGTCAAGCGTGTTACTTAACTGTTCCTGCCGGAGGTTTTTCTTTTCTTCCTGTGCAGTGAGAGCGTACATTTCAAGGTTCAGCCTGTTTTCCTCTTCCGCATTCTTATTGGCATTGTAACTGTTGCAGTAGGAGAGCAGGGTCTGCAGCTCTTTGTATTCCTTCCCCTTTGCAGTTTTCATGGCATTTACAATCCCGTTAATCGTGGAAGTGGAAATGAGCTTTCCGGCTTTTACCTTTGCAATGGCCTGTGTGAAATATTTCCGGTTCTTTTTGGATACATCCTTCTTATTGGCCTTCCGGATTTTATTCCCGTAGGATGCCCGGTCTTTGGCGGTCTTTTCATAAGCAGACTGGAGGTTCTTCTGCCTTGCGTCAATGTTCTTTGCTTTGTTGTTTAGCAGGCTGTTCTTCCCGGAAGCGGAAGAAGCGGTGGAAAGGCGGGTATCTGTCTTTTCATCAGCAGTGTCTTTTGCACTGTTTTTCCGTTCCGCACTCTGCCCCGCAAGGGAAGCGGAGGCAATGGCATTTTCTGCCATGGTCTTTGTAAGCTCCTGGATGGATTCGTTGTTTGCATTGATCCGTTCATTGTATTCGTGCCATGCCTCAGAACCTTTGGTGACGGTCTTCCGGAGTTCTTTCAGCTTTTTATTCTGGCTGATAATGTTCTTTATCTGTGACTGTACATTTTTATTCAGTTTTGTATAGTCTTTTGTATTGGTGGAGAATCCCCATGTTTCCTTAAAATCCATGGTATTCTGAATGCGTTTGTTTGCAGACTCCAGTTTTGTAAGGAGTTTTTCGTACTTTGTGATGAGGAGTTCAATCTTCTCACGGGCTAATTCTTTCTGGGTCTTTTTGAGCTCTTCTAATTTTTCCTGGCATTGAAGGGCTTTTTCATCTTTGTGTTTAGCTGGTTCGCTAGGCCAGCCGGATATAAAAATCCCTCATGGTTTCCCATGAGAACAGACTATATCTTTTACCTGTTGGGTGTTGTTTTTAAATTTGGGCATAAGAAAAGAGCAGGATATTAATTTCCCTGCTCTTTAAAATATGAATATATTTACTTGTAAAGCGAAAAAACATCCCATATCTGGAATGCCTTTCTACCAAAACCCTATGGTGGACGACATTACAGCCGCCTTACATCCTCATGCACCGTATAAGGGAAATTACTTGGTAAAATAAATATAACATACCATAATAGTGTTGTCAAGTATATTTTATATTATTCATCCAATAATAATTTTGTGTCATGGTTAGTTGAAAAATCAAAGAATCTCCCACCACATAAATTATTCTGGAGCAATTTTACATTCTGAATGCTAGTATTGTCATGTTTTTCGATATTCCTGTAAAATGTATTGGATATGAAATCAATCAATTGTATCAGCGCATGATTTTTTGAATCCGAATATCTTACATCGAAATGGTTGCATATAGGGTTTACAACTGTCAGATGTTGATTTAAATATCCATCCAATGTATATTCAGCATCAGTGGCAATATTCTGTTCATCAATAATTAAATGCATATCTGTAACAGTGTTTCTGTATCTGCTGCAATTTCTGAAAGAATTGTCAAAAAACATCTGAGTAATGTAGTTAAATGTCCTGGCATGGTTTTTAATGAATTCTTTCGTAGTATAATTATTGTCTAACACGATAATTCCAATTTCAAAATCATCTTTGCAGTTCCTTACAATTCTGTCGTATATTTTATTTTTCTTAGTTTCACTTACTTCCGAACCTTTAATTTCACCGTTTTTATCCATTTTATCTTTGTAATTGGCATTTTTCATCAATGACGCTATTCCCTTTTTAAAATACCTTTTTATTCTTTTTGAATTTCTGGTGAACAGTATTGCAATTATAAAATATTTATGATGCTCAATGTCCGTTTTTGTAATGCTTCCAGATTCATCTATAAATGCTGTTAAGAAATTTTTTTCTGTCTCCATAGTAATTTCCCCTATCATTCGTTTTATAATTTCCATTATATAACAATAATCGACAGGAGAGTAGAGAGAACATTTGTTTATTCTTATTCGTTTAAAATTTCATAATATAATTTTAACTCAACAGGCAATCTACCATTACGGATAACCAATCGCTTGTTATCCTCTCGTCTGCGGTATGCAAACCTTTAGTCGTTGAACGTTCCCCTGTTCGGGGCTTCGCTGCTGGTTGCCCAATCCTTATCATTTTCAGACTTTCACGTATGGACGTGTTTCATTCCTTCGTTGTAGTTGATAAGGCTCTAAGGGTTTTCCAGACAATTAGATAGAATTTTTCTTATCCATTGCTGAATAAGTTGGCGTGATTCCACCACTCTTTGTAATTTTTGATCCGTTCTTTCAGCCCGTCGTCCGAAACATCTGCAATGTTGATGCTTCCGTCCCTGACCTGTTTTGCCCAGGATTCTTCCAGACCGATGCTGCCTGCCCGTGCCATGTAAGCCTGATAAGCCTGTTTCTGAATATTGATCTCTCTGGTGACATTGGAGATGGCCTTTTTATATTCCCGCCCTCTGGAAGTGAAGCTGCGGAAGGTTTCTTCCGCCCTTGTTTTCAGACGTTCTATGGCTGTTTCAATCCGTTTGATGGCTGTTTCAATAAAGTCAAAGGTCTCGATGGATTCTTTTGCAGAAGAGGAACCGGAACCGCCTGAACTGCTTCCTCCGGAACCGGAACCCGTACCCCCGGACTTTGCATAAAACTGTGAAGAGTCAAGCTGTGCGCCCTCCAGCTGTGCGCTCAGTTCCTGTTTCAGTTTTTCTTCCGTAATTCCTGTCATGATATTCTTTGCCGCATTCCCTGCTTTTCCCAGAAACGTACTGTTGTCAAATTCCATGTTCTTAAAGTGTAATAAGGCATTTGCAAGATTCTGAATGTAGGAAGTGGATGCTCCGGCTGCATTGGCAATGGCAATAATCTGGTCTACGTCATCCTGGGTATTGATTTTTATGTTGTTTACGTCCATCTTTGAGATGGCAAGGGCTGTAAGGTAATCGGATGTTGTGTCAGAGGCTTCCCCTTCCCCAAGTAAGGATGCAATCTCTTCCCATGTCACGTCTGAAAGTTTCCTTCCGGCAAGGGCTGCACTGTCCTTTGCAAGGGCAAGATATTCTTCTTTTACTGTAAGCCTTTCTGTCACTAACTCTGCTGCATTTACCACGCCATTCTCTTCTAACATGGCAATGGTGGCTTCTTCTGTTTCTGCGGTCAGGTTATCCCAGATCCCGCTGCTGTCGATGACAGAGGTTGCAAGGTCGTCAAAGGCTTTCTGACAGGCATGGATGTCTTTGGGATTCTGTGTGACTGTTTTGATAAAATCATCATATGCTTTTCCTGCACCGCTGAATGTTTTCTCAAAATCTTCATTGTTCAGGATGGAAGACCAGTCGAATTCCTCTCCGTCCTGTACATCGTCATAGACTTCCATGAGGGTTTTGAGGCTGTCGGACAGGGACTGGACACCGTCCAGGGAGGATTTGTAGGATGGCGGTTCTGACGTTTCTGTTTCCGAAATATCCCGTTGGAGTATGTCCCATTCCACAAGCAGGTCTAAAATTTCCTGTATCCCGTCGGCATTGTCACCTGTAATAATCCCGTATTCTTTCGCTTTGTCAATAATTGAGTTGAAAACAGCTTCCCCTTCCTGTGAGCCCTCTGTCTGGAGCATCCCAAGAACATCATTCTCTGTTTTCCCCTGTAACCCGCTTATATCAAAATCAGGGATTATGTTTGTCTTGAATTCCCACTGTTCCACCATAGATTTTAATTCCGGGTACATGGACTTAAAATAATCCGCAACCCCTGCGTCCCCGCTTTCCAGTGCTTTTGCGGACGCATCCATGATTATTTTTGCATAATCCTCCGCCGCTTTTGCAAGCTCCTGTTCCTCTCCCAAAACTGCTGCATCCTGGTATTTCTGGTAGGCCCCATTAATATCATTGAATGCGCTGTCATAAACCGCATTTTTGGATATTTCATCATAAAGGATATAACTGTCGTACATCTCTTTATAGCTTTCGGATACCTCTTTTGCGGCATTGGCCTGTTCTGTCAGGTAATTCCTGAAATTATCTGTGGACAATGGGTTTGCATCGGAAAACATTTCCTGTAATTCCAGAAGTTTTTCATGCATCTCACTTGCGTTCCCGGACAGTTCCACAAACGGGTTGTTGGAGGCTGTTCCTTTCGCTCCATAAGTGATTTCCATGCCATTGTCTTCGAATAATTTCTTGAATTCCTCTATCTCTTTCGGGTTTAATCCGGTTGTGGCCACGGATAAATCCAGTTTCACTTTATAATCGCCATATTCCGATAACATGCGGTCTATGTTATCAGAGTATCCTTGGACAAAGTTTGCGGCATTGTTTGCAAATCCGCCATCGTTGAATTCGTTCTTTGCTTCCTGCCACTGTTTCTGCGCTAATTTATCAAAAGCCTGTGACTGTCCGTTGACTGCTTCCGTAATCAAGTCGATTGCGCTTTTTTCACTGCCGTATTTGTCAATTAATTCGTCCTGGATTAACATAAGGCTTTTGCGGGCTTCCGTGACATCGGAGATGGAGGAGCTGGAATCATTGAGCACCGCTTGCAGCTCTTCCACTTTTGATTTGTAGCTGTCTATGTTGGATTTTGCGCTGTTGAAAGTGTTGCTTACTTCATCTGCTTTCTGCGCAACGTCGCCTGACACACGGATGAAGTTTGAAACCGCTGTTGCAACTGCCTGTATGCCAAGGCTTAACCCTAACGTTAATGCGGAATTTAAAAGCACTGTTTTGATCCTTAATGAATCCGTTGATACACCACAGGAAGCCAGATAGGAGCGGTATCCTGCTAATGATGCAGGGGCTTCTACAGATGTTGTCTGGAGGTATGCTCTTAATTGTGCATTGCTTTCTCCAACTGCTCCATTAAAATTATCTATATCTGCTGTCCCTGCTATTAATTCATCATTCCAACCACTAATAGCCGTTTCTGCATTTCTATAATGGTTTAACTGCTTCTTATACTCAGTAATATTGATCCCCATAAAGTTTCCTTGCAAATCTATCTTATGGGTATCCTTATTATATAATTGCGTTATGCCATAATTCTTATTGAGTGCTGTCATCCCTGCCTGGAACGTGGTGAGGATAACCGGGATCGCCCCTATTGCGTCACCCAGCTTTTCAAACGACTGGATTGCATTGTCAAGGAATGACACACCGCCTTTTATCACATCCTTGTTGGTAATGGATGCTACAAAACTGTCCCATGTATTCTGCAAAGCATTCAAGCGGCCTTCAAGGGAATCCGCACTTTTCCCTGCTTCCTGTAAAGCGGAACCTTCCGCATTTTCATAATCGCCTAACATTTTTGTGTATGTAGACCAGTTAGAAAGTATGCTGCTTAAAACATTCCCCCTATATTTTCCACCAATGTCTGAAATGATATTTGCACGTTCTGCACTGTCTTTAGGGAGGGCATTGTATGTTTCCGCAAGTTCTTTTAAAATGGATATTGGATTGCGTAAGCGGGTTGTCCCATCCACAAACTCCTTCATTTTAATCCCAAGGGAATCTAAGCGGCTTTCCACTTTTCCAAGGTCTTCTTCCGTTGTTTCAAACCCTTCCTCTGTATTCTTCACCTGCTGCAGGTTCATCACAATTGCCTTAACAGCCCTGCCAACGACCTGCCCTGATTCTTTTGTCGTTGCAATGCCAGCCCCTAACAGCGCAGTCATTTGATCCTCAGAAATGTTTGAATTTGCAAGCTGGTTTGCGGCAACTTTAGTTGCATCTGCCAATTCTGTGAGGGATACTGCATTGCGGTTCGTCACTTGGTTCTGAGAATCAAGGAGCGCATTTAATTTTTCCACATTTCCTTGATATCCGTAAGCAGCCGAGGATGCGATTAAATAATCATTCGCAAGTTCTGACGTTAAATCTCCGGCTGATTGCGCGAGCGTTGCAAGCTCTGCCAGAGGCTCTGCCAGGTTTTCACCAAATCCTGCGCGGCTCATTTCCTGTAAACTTGTCGAAAAATTCTTGGCAAGCACTCCATACCTGCTTGCTATGGAATACGATCTCTCTGCAAGTTCATTCAATTTTCGCAGACTTAAATCACTGGTCTTGCTAATTTCAGTGTATATCGTGTCCATCTCTTTCAAGTTGTTAAGCGATGCGCGGAATTTATTTATAGCCAATGCTGACAATGCAAAATAATTCCCAATTTTCACGACATTCCCAAGCATCCCCTTTATACGGTCTGTCGTTGAAACTGCCGCATATCCGGTAGCCCTTACCCCTGTGGTAAAGACCTGAAGCTGATCCGTTGCATTCCTTAATTCATCCCTGTTCGTGACAGAACCAATTACACCGCGTAATCTTTCAGCCTCACGGAGCCAATAAGATGATTCATTTATCTTTGTGTGCTTATTGGTAAATGCGGCAAGCTGGTTCATCAGTTTTTCTTTCTTCAAATCAATGTTTACGCTGATTGGGTTCCTTCTCACAAACTCCCTCGCCTGTGATACAGTACGCCTTACCTGTGCGTTTAACCTATCGCCTGTACTGTTCAGATTGAGGTTAATATCCCTTGCTGACACATTCCTCAATGCATTGCTAATTTCCCTGTTCAACTGGCGGCTGTCCATCTTCGCCTGTATCTTTATCTGCCGGAGGTTCCCTTCCATCTGTCGGATGGTCTGATTCACTCCATTCTTTGTGTCGCCTTTCGCCAGAATCCCGACAAGCCTTAATTTCCGTATGCTTTTCTCCAGTTCCTTAATCTGGGCATTAATCTGTGTTTTGCTCTTCTGCTGATCCAACAAGGCCAACAATTCAATTACAAATTCATTCAATATTTCTGTTTCCTCCTTAATTTTAAGCATAATAAAAGAGAGACTATGAAATAATCTCCCTAAAAATTTACAGTATTCTTTTTAATTAGCATATCCTTTTGCAGCGTTTGCACTGAAACAGCAATCTACCGCGCTTCATCCCTACAACTTCAAAATCATTACAACTACAAACATTGCAACTCATTCCTGACTGCTTTTTAATCAATTCATCCCTTTTATCTTTTGGCAATGTATCAAGATATGAATAATATATGTGCTCAACAAGGAATGCAACTGCAAAGCACCCAATTATAATCAACAGTACCATACACTATACCTCATAATCAGAACTCCCTTTTACAACGGTTGCATACCCTTTTTGCTTTCCCACTCCCTAAGAAGCCCGTCCAGATAGAAAATCCACGGTTCATCATGGTATATTCCTTACTGAAACAATATGGGCATTGCACCTTTGGTACAGCTTTCGCTTCTTGGAAAGCATCTGGGACATATTTCCTGAGTTCCCTCTTTGCAGCATCACTTTTTCCATTTATATCCCTTGGTGGAGCCTGGAATTCTTTTATAAGATAATGAGTATCCCCAAACTTCTCTAAATCCATTGGCTTATCCATTAAAGATGTTATTTCAGTTTTATTGCCCTTTTTATCTTTTAACCCATAATAATACCATGTGATCCAATCAGACTTAGCATCTGCACTACCACCATCATCCAATCTCCCACCACAAACCAGACATATATCTTCACTGTTTTTTTGCTTCAATATATCTTCATTTATCGTCGACTTGCAATGCGGACAAAGAATTGTTCTGCCCATTACCCTACACCCCCCAATAACTGTTTCTTCTATTATATATTATGTTTCCATTATATCACCTGTACCTTTCTACTGCAATCATATGTTTGCTTTCTTTCCACATTTTACCCACTATTTTTCTCCACCATCCAAAACACGAACATATTTTCCCACTTTACACCATCCCACTGTTGTGTTATCATTAGTTCTATATTAAATTTTCATTGTATAGTATCATGTTGATTTTTTTACATTTCTTTCAAAAAATGCTTAATTTTTGCTTATTTCTATTTTTAATTTTGGGATTTTTTACTGTTTTCAAATTCAATTGTTTTTGATTTTCAAGAAATTATATTTTCATTTTCAGAATCCGGATTCCTGAGAAATGGGTTCCTGGTTTATTGGTTGCTTAATTATGTATGTACTATTTTGCATACACTTCATCAAGATATGCCTTGATACGCTCACACATTTCTTCTGAGGGTTCTACCTCATTACGCATCCATGCATAATAATATGTAACGCTCATTTGAACTTTACGGGAAAATACACTGAGCTTCGCGCCTGTATCTTCCATAAACATTTTTACTCTTTCTTTTAAATCCATTCTATTTTTCCTTTCTTTATCCTGTTTATTTACTTTGATTTTCTTTATAAAAACCCACATAAAAATATAAAAAAACATGATATACATCCAGCAGAGGTTGTGGAGCCCTCCGCCGGATGACCTGTAAACATATAGTGGAGTTTTTATATATTACAGGATTTTACATTGTTGTTGTGTGCGCCTAGTGGACTCAGCGCATATACCCCGCTGTGGATACGGAGTGAATACCAATACAGGTGGTGAAACCTGCATCGATCTGAAGGATGAATTTTTGTTTGGCACAAAAGGTTTATTGCACATATGGCTCTCCACAGCCTTATACGCCCTCTTATGCCTGATATTCAAAACAAAAAACATTTTGAGGAAACAAATTTTTCTTTCTTGTCCCTCTGTATATATGTACTTGTTAATATAAGTAAGTGCACCTTTTTACCCTACTTTATACATAAAAATTTCATGGTCTTTATTTGATTTGCTAACAATGCGCCTGTTTTTAGGAAATATGTAACACACTTTCTTTTCTTCATCGCAAAAATAATAATTGATACAGCCATAATACGCCATTAGTTTTACCTTATTAATATTATATTGAATTGGTTTTTTTACCTTCCTACTTGAAAATAATTTGATTTTCAAAATTCCGTCACGTAATTCAGCTTCCCAATATCCATTTTCCCAATCAACAATCCCCCTTATTTGATAATCGCCAAAATATTTCCTTCTATATTCATCTTCTTTCTTTTGATAACATGCTATCATTGTGTTTGCTATGTTAAATAACGCTTCTCTTTTATCTTCCACTAAATCATAATCGTTGTCTGATATTAAATTAACCATGTCGTACTTCTTCTTTCCCTTTTCTTTAGAGATAACGCCAAGAATCATTTCTTCATACTTTTTCATTATGTTGAAATAATTATCAAAATCATTTCCATTTATATCACTATTAATAAAATCAATGCTTTTTCCATATATTTCATAACTTGCCCTGTCAAACATTTTTATATATGCCTTTTTATCCAGCCCATATAAAAAACGTTCAGATTCTTTCTCATAAACACCTTCGCTTTTCTCTGCTTTCCCAATTTCGTAATTTAACGAATAGAATAAATGGTCTAACAACCGCTGCTCTATAATCTCCATATCCTTTGATATGTTTTCCTGCTCAATATTCATATGATGTCTGAACCTGATTATTTCATGTAATGTTTCCTGTGTCACAAAACGCATACCAAACCCCGTTTCCATATCACCGGATTCATCTTTTAAAAAAGTATCCTCACAATTCATAATAGTTTCAATAATGGCCTTGATATTGCTGGAAGTTGCTTTAAAAAGTTTATATACATCATATTTCCTTAACCAATCTAAATATTCTGTATACATTGTTAATCGTGACATGCCGCCTTCAGCATATAAAAATTTTCTGAATGCATATTTATCAAAATTTGAAAATCCAATCTCCGATTCTTTCCTCAAACATTCCATATCATATATATCCAGACAACTGGTCTTTGCTCTTTTATTTATTTTTCTTGAGGTAAAATATGAAATATTTCTGAGCAGTGAAACACCATTACTTATTGGAGTATCTACATTTTTCTTGCCATCCAAAGTCAGACAATTATTTTCATCTGTTTTTGTACTAAATACCTCAATGGTTGTTTCATACATTAGTTCATTAAAATCAGAAATATCATATTCGCCTTCATAATATTTTCTATTGCCACTATTCTTTAATTTCTTCCCATTCTCATAACCCGTATTTTTTGCATTAGATAAAAATTTTTTCTTCTTTTTATAAAGCATTTTATTCAAACACGAAAACCGGAAACTCACGCTTGAATATGCAGAATCTATCCATTCTTTTTCCTGTATATTCTTTTCATTATCCAGCACGAATTCTGAATCTAAAACATTATCCATATGGGACATCTGATACTCCTTATTCATTACGTCTAGTCTATGTATCTGGTGGTTGTCCACTGTCTGAAATAATTCATTCAAAGCAGCTTTATCTCCAGATTGAACTCTCATATAAATTTGATATAGATTTTCTAATTTGTTATCATCCACTAATATACCACTTCTTTTATCTATGCCACTCAATAATTCATCCTCCACAACCTAAAATTCACAACAACAACGCTTACACTTATCTATTCTCTTTTTCTCCAACCAAAAATCCCACACTATAACGCATAATCCATATAATCAGGATCAGCCAGTCGGAACCATATCCCATCCGAAAGTTTCGGTTCCGCCTCTAGGATTCTGAGATATTATCCTTTTATGGAAAATCAGATTGCTTTATCATCATTCATATACTTATTACTTCTCCATCCATTCCCACATTTTTCTCAAAACTGCGAAAAACCTATTAAATTCAAAAAAATTGAAATATTTCTTCAAAAAACCAAAAAATCCGTAAAAAAATAACACCTAAAGCAGTCCCAATTAAGAAACTGCCTTAAATCAATGAATCATTCCTATATGCTATTTCCGTTTAATGAATTTCTTTGAATCTGTGTGTTTTGTGCTTAATATCGTTATAAACGTATTTCGAATGTGCGTTCTGTGTTACATTTTATATCGAATATACGTTCTATTTTCAAGTGTAAAAAAACAGCCACCGTTTTATTTTTGATGGCTGGTAAACTGATTCTTAATATGGTTTTCCCTGAGATATCACTATACTAGAGACTCTCTTCGGAAACTTCTCTTTAGAAGGAATATAATCTTCTTCTCCATTATACTTATATTTTTCAACACAATACGACAAAGCAAACTTATCAAGATAATACGCTATTATTTCAAATGCATAACCTCCTTCATTTGCCTCATACATTAAATTGTATCTAAATAACTCTCTCAGTATCAAATTTTTATCAAATCTTCGACTGGAGACATTGTTTTTAACAAATAGCAAGCCGTTTAAAGAAACATCTTTAAGCAGTCTTGCATAAATAAAACATTCTTGGGCAGTAATAAAGTCTTTTGAAAGTGAATCTAACAAATGTGCTAAATACCTCCCTTTATCTATACTTTCAAAATCATCAATATATTTTAATAATGCAAACCCATAGTCTTTACCATAATCACTTTTAGCAAGTAATTCTCCTATTTTCCTTTTATCAGTTTGATGGCTGTCAAGTTCATTCATTAACGCAGATATTTTTTCGTAAAACATCGCATCTCTTATACAATTTACTGATTTCCTAATTTTGTCTAATAATTGAAATACACCTATAGCATTGCCTTCCATTACCTTTTCAAATGCAACTACTATTTCAGTTGTATTTTGAAGTATATCTTTCATTTATATTCTCCCAAACAAAATCAATCTAATATAATTAATAAAATAATACCACACCAACCATCACTATTCAATTATCAATGTCCCAAAATTTACCAAAATCCAACAATAATCCCCTATCACTTGACAGTAACCTTATTACCACCAGATACAACAACTCCCAATTCCTTATGCAACGTCCTTGCATCAATCCAGGAACCATCTTTTATAACCACACTCAATTATCCTGCCAAATTCCCCTCAAAATCCATCATCCCAACAACTCCTAACCTGCATATAAAAACCCAAATACAGCCGAAATAACGGCTTTATAACCACTGTATAATTCAATTCATAAGAAACATTTTTATAAATTTTTGTTTCAACCCAATCTTGTAACTCAGGAACCAGTTCTGTGAGTTTATTTATAATTATTAAGTGTATCTACTGAAATACCAATCATTTCTGCAATATCAGACTGAGTTTTCAAGTTATAATTATTAGAACTTGATTTTCTATCGCCTCCATACTCAATTCCATAAGTCTGTTCCAACTCTTTAATACATCTTCCCAGTTTAATGGGATTACCTATGCCACGTTGACGGATATTAGTTTCAATAACTTTTTCATATCCAGCATTGATACTCACTTCATTTGCAAGAACTTTTTTCTTTAATTCATCATCATCAGAATTCATTACTTTATTAAACCTTGCGACAGTGCCAGTTCCAACACCAGCTAATTTTGCTAGTTCTTTATCAGTACGAGTAGAAGTAATAACCTTTTCTCCATTTGGAGAAGAAGTTAAATCAGTTCTTGCACCTTGAGTGATTTTTGCCTGTTCTTGAATCTTTTTCTCAAATTTTTTGACAACAGCAATTCTTTGTTGAGGTGGAAGATTGCGTCTACCTAATTGTGTATTAATCATCCATTCCATCAGATTTCTTAATATCCCTAGGAATTCTAATCCCCTCTATACATCTGCACAATATATAGTATTTATTTTCTTTTTATGCTCTATATCTTGTATTCCCTTTCGAATAAAAGAGCAATTTTATTGGCAAAATCAATTCTTTTTATTATGCTGCTCCAACCAATCAGCCATATTAATAATCTCAGCCACACCACCATAATTTACCAGCCTAATCCTAAAATCCCCAAAATATGAAATATCCCACAGTTCACTCTCTGGCACATCATTCATTGTCAAGTCTGTTTCGATTGCTCCTATCATCAAATTGCAAAAGTCAATATTTGTGACTTTATAGATTTTTGAATCTGCTACTGATAGGTATTGAATTTTTGTGTTATTAATCGTTTGAATCCTCCATATTTCTTAATGTTAATAATGTGTCCATTTGGACATACTCTTAACCTTTAGAAATTTAAGAAATTTCTTATAGTTAATAATAACCAAACCCACATCATACTCTTAACATTAAGATATTCCACTTTCTATTCTTTTGATCTCTGCATCTAATTCTATCTTTTTTTCGTTACATTCATTATCGGAAAGTAATGGTGGCTCACTTATCTCATCTTCTGTTATATGCAATAATTCCATAGCTTTCATTCTTCCCTTATCAGTCAAACAAATTTCGGTTGATTTCTCACCATATTTATATCTGAATGCTAAATCCTTCTCTTCAAGATTTTTCATGGTTCTTGTTACTGTAGCATAATTCTTGTTTGTGTTATGATCCATCTTTATCCGTGCGACACGATATATAGTACCCTTCTCATAACTAAATTCCATGCCAAAATAATTCAACAATATGTCTTCTAAGTACATTTCATACATATTACAATAATCGCTTGCATAATATGGTCTCCCTTCTTTTTCACACTTGCAGATAATATTGTTATAACAATTTCGTATTTTTATTGCAAATTCAGGACATTTATCCTTGTCATAATAACAGCATATTTTCAATGGTTTCAAACCTTCTCTATTATGTAATACCGTAATTCTGAAACATGTTTCTAATATCCATTTCTGTATTTTGCTCAATCTTTCACTTGCCATTTCTTACCTCTTTTTTATATATTTTCACCACTTGGTTTAAACCAACTGCTCCTAAATCAAAATGGCAGAGATAAGGAATATCCTTGTAATCCTCTTTACCTGTCTGACTGACAGGCCATTATTTTTATCCCTAAATCATAAATCTTCGCACCGGAACTTCCCGAAAATATTCATCCGGATTTTCACCAGATTCAATCAATTCCTCTCTTGCTTCCTCAATAATCTTCTGCATTTCATCATCACTAATATTAAAAGCCTTCGCCATATCTGAAGACGTACAGATAAATTCCTCACCTGTGATTTCAGAAATCTTTCTGCACATGTCATAATAAATGAATTCATAAGTCAGTCCGCCTTCCAGACCTACGTCAATAACCTCATTCACCATATCTTCTGTAATTCCATATTTTCCGTAATTGTTCATTATATTTTGTAAAACCGTTTCTCTGTCCATTATTTTCTCTCCTATCTTATCTTCCAAACACTTTTTGTCCATCCACATCCGTTATATATACTTCTTCTTCATAACCCACAATTCCATCTACATATACCGTATTTGATGCATCCGGTTTAATCATATTTACTAATAATTCAATTCCTATCTCAAAATCAATCGTATCACTGCGGTAATGAAAAACATCGTATTCATAATCTTCTAATGATTCCACTTTTAAATTTTGGATGCACCATGCAAGGTTCTCCACAATACTATGGTTACGGAAATCCCTGTCAATACCTACATCCGAAAGATTAATAAGCTGCTCTCCATCTTCAGGATGATCGTCATAATTGAAATATGGAACTAATATATTCCCTTTTTCATCAATGCTGATCTTGTCCCACTCATGATAATCATAGGAACTAAATTCAATAAATACTCCTTCCCCAACAATATAAGAAATCAAATTCATATGGCCATTACTGGTAACCTGTGTCATAACCTGTATATCAAGCCCACATTGCCTTAATTTATCAATATCCAGCCTTGATTTATCATATAACGCTGCTACTTCCTCTTTATAATATGTATGGCTTTCCCTGTGTTCCTGGATTTCTTTTAGGCATTTCTGCTCTTCTTGTGGTAAGTCATACTTTAAAATATATTCTTCAACCGAAATACAACCGTGTTTTTTAGCCATTAAATCAAAATATCCTTTGCCAAATGCAAGTTTTAACGGATACATACTTGTTACCATTTCTATTTTGCTTCTAAGAGTATCTACCTTTGTTATTTCGATTTGTTTTTGCCTTGAAAGAGCATTATCATCTTTTACAAGCAGACTGTTATAATCTGTTTCAAGAATACAATCACCTATTCCTTTAATCTTTATAATCATATCTCCATGTGCATCTACAAATGATTGTTTTGTTTTGTAATTTAATGCTTTGGTTACATCCGATAATTTAAGATATATCTTGTTATCGTGAAATATTTTTGTTGTAATTTTAATTCCTTTCTTGTTTGCCATATATAATTAATTCTCCTTATCCAAAAAATCTATATTTGTGAGCAATCGTCAGATTGCGAACTAATCAGTCACCGCTTGCGGTGGCTGCCTACTGTCAGAGACTACACTATTATCCAAGCATGTCTTCATATTCCTCTAACAATATATCTTCTACTCTGCTATTACTTCTCTTTATTTTCTTTTCGTCCTTACACTTAGCACTTAAATATGCTTTGCATTCTTGATCTTTTTCAACCGAAAATTTATGTGCTTCACATACGATTCTTTCTTCATCAAGAATATCTATCAAATGCCTACAATTTTTACACGAACTCATTTTATTTATCCTCCAAATATCTTTTAGTAATTTTTTGTATTTGTTCTGAAATCATCTTCCAATCTTCTAAATAATTGTGTAAACAATTCCATGATGCTTTGACAAAACAATCATAAGCATAAGGATTATCTGTTTTTCTTACTGGTTTCTCATTGTAAAATACTGTACCAATAGGAAATTCACCATTTTCTTCACCAAGCTCTAATAACTCATAATTTTTATGGCCACCATAACGCTTGACAGGTCTTGTAAGAATCCATAATTTACCCTTCGCTTTCTGGTCAACTTTCCTATAATAATTTTTAGGAATTGTATATGTTGTTTTCATATCATCAACTTCTACAAATTTATTTACCACAAATAAATATCCGTCCATTATCCTATAGTAATCTTGCCAATCGCTTGACGAAATCATTTGCAATTCAGTCATAAACCATATCTCCTTTATCCATAAAAAATTTCTCTCCTACTTCTACTGGCACTCTAAAAGGTTTATCCAAATCTTCCTCTTTAACAACCTCATCATGTACCTCTTTCATGATTTCCAGCATTCTTTCCTCAGATGTCCCGAATGCTTTTGCCATCTGACTCGCTGTGCACCAGAAGAAATCCAGACCATAAGCATCCGTTATTGCTAATTGAAGGAAGAAATAAATCCTGTCATATGTATACCCATCTTTTACACTTCCATCTATTAACGGCTCTATATCTTCTTGTGTAACACCATATTTATTATAAATAGTCAAAATATTTTTTATCAGCGTTTGTTTATTCATGATCAGCGTTCCTTTTTTATCCTTTTTTAACTCGTAAATCTATAATTTCCACTCTTCATAGGACAGAACTTATCAACACCATATACTTCAAGCATTTTGTTCATCTCCCATTCAATTTCTTGCTGATACCCTTCTTTGATAAAATTTATTCTGCTTTATGATCTAACATTATTACTTCGATAATTTTATCTTTTGCTGATGAAGAAATTATTTTATTCTTATTTTCTGTCAGCAAAGATAGAATATCTTTATATGTTACATCTTTAAATTTTAGGTAATTTATGTATGCATCTTTATCTTTAAACCAATCACGTCCAATTTTATAAAACTCATCTGATTCTCCATGAATACCAGTGACGCAACATTTAACCATCCTTGCCATATAATTCCCATCTAAAAAATATATACTCGTGAGCAATCCCTGATTGCGAAACGGAGGCATGAGCTTGCCGCTTTTTGCAAGCGATTGCCTAACTGTCAGTGGACTATACCAATAAATCCTCACCATGTAATTCTCTGATTCGTTCATCAATCACAAACTTTAAATCATTTAATATTGGCTCTTTATTCTCATATTCAATAACACTTGAATTCATAAAACCATCCAATAATGTAGCAAATTTCTTATGTAAATTATCAATATATGTTTCTTCCCTTTTTGTCATAACATTTCTCCAATCTTTACTTAACATAAGTGGGGACACCCACACCCATAGACAGCCATATTGTCTTGCCCTATTCACCGCCAAAGGGCGGCGGTTCGCAATATGCCAATCCAATTAACGAAACTCATCTTTTTTGTAAGCAGATATTTTTCTTTGGGGGAGAATCCACAAATATGATAAATAATACATCTGTGTGAATCTTACCCCACTTTTCACCTTATAATGTCCTTTTCAATCTGCCTTATCTGATTCCAAAATTTTTATGTGCCATCTAATAAATATATAATTAGAAAACGGACACAAAACATATTAATTTATTTTAGAATGTCCCCCTTTTCCTATATAAGTATATAATTAGAAAATAGGGGACAAAACCTTTTTACAAGAACTATTTTTTATCAACAAGAGCATCATTGTTACTTTTTGCTTTACAATTTTGGGTAGGATTCTCTAATAATATATATTAGGAAATCCCCCCTAAAATAAACTTAACCAATTTTATAATATCCTTGTTTTTCTGTCTTCATTTCATTAAACATTTTTTTTATAATTGAATTACTTTTTCTTGTTTCCTTAAAAGTGTTATTAGAAAGTCCTGTATCTGATAGCAGTGTGCTAATCTTAAATACAGCTCCATGTTCCTGTTGTTCGCACCAACTAATTATTTTCTGTGCATTGGTCATTTTCTTTCCCTCTGGCGGTTTCCTGTTTTTTATTTTCTCTATCTGCAATTCCTCTGGTGTATCTTCATACTCAAATACTGCTCCATACGGCTTATACCTGTCTTCAATCATAGAAGATAATGCTTTATAAACATCCGATCCATTATTATAGAATGTCCATATATGTACATCATCTGTATTCCCATAGTTCCTTATTGCAAGCCTGAATATATTCTGCTCAAAATCAGCAAGCATACACCTAAGCATTACAGTGTCAAGAATATTTTGGTATTCACTCAAATTTGAATTAACGCTTTTAAAAAAGTTCTTTGATTCCTCTTCTGTCATATCTTTTAACTTATGGTAAATATCCATATTGCATCCACAATAGATATAAAAATATGCAGTTGGCGGATAACGGTTCATCCCAATATGTGCCATCTTGCAGAAATCCTTAAAGTCATTAAAACCTTTAAGATTGCCAAAATACCCAACATAATCAAACTCTTTATTGAAACGCTGGAATAAATTACTGTATGTTACTATTAAAATCTTCCGTTGTTTGCCAATACCATGATGTATCTTATTTTTCAAATAGTTTGCAATAGAATTTGTCGTTAAAAATGACTGTTTCTTTCCATTGCATAATACATTCTTGCTTGTTGCCATTTTTACATTCGTTATAGTCATTTTAAGTGGTTTATTATATTTTTCCCCGCTTACAATATCTACATAGTCCAAATCATAACGTGGATCAATATCACATGTTGCATCAAAGACAAAAAACTTTTTATCCTGTCCTAAATAAAAAGATTCCCTATTATCCCTAACTAATATAATTGAACGCTCATATTTATCGCTTTTCTTCTTTTTTATGAAATTAAATATGGCTCCATTTTCTGCAATTTCCCTTAAATACTGCAAATCCTTTAATATTGCATTATATTGTTGTGTCAGGGATTCCCTATTTTTCTCAACAACTTCAAAAAATAATGTGTCGTTCGGAGTTATGGTAGGGTATCTTCCATCCTTCCAATATAAAGTTACATTGTCTTTAGTTGAATCTTCCTTTTCATCCATCTGGCTGAGCAGCCTGTCCTTAAATATCTTAAATTCTCTGATAGCAAACTTTTTGTTTTCTACTTCATCAGATAACCCTTCATAAAGAGCGGATTCTATATCTGTCAAGTTTTTGCTGTTTATTGTAACTGTCTCTGAAAAATATGGGCATTCATCAAAAATGACTATGCTTCTCTTCAAAGGCTTGTTATTATAATTAAACCTGAAAAGCTGCTCCCTTACCTGTTCACTAAGCATAAAATACCTTTGTGTCGAAAGTAAGACAATAGGCTTATAATATTGCTCTGACAACTGTTTCTCAAATGACACAGACGTATTTGAACGCAAAACAATAACACATTTTTCAAATTCCCTATAATGGTCTTCAATCCCAAACGTTTCAAATATCTCTCCCCAACATTTAGCGGCTTCTTCCCTATCTTTCCTCCCATTAGACAACTCCTCTAATCTTTTAATTGAATCTGTAATAACTACCAATCCCAGAGGTTCATGTCGTCTGCCATAGAAATAATCCCCAATACAGCAATGCATAAACGTTTTTATAAAGGTAGATTTCCCTATTCCTGGTCTGCCACCAAAACAAGTAACTTTTGAAGTGTCTTTGTTATGTATGAGGACTTCAAAAACCATTTTATAAAACTCTATCTGCTTTTCATCAAATTCATAATTCTCTGGTAAATAAGTTTCAAAATCATCCCATGTTAATTCTGTCTTCTTCATTGGCACACACTCCATCTATCGACTCATATATTTATCTATTGCCGATTTTAATTGTGGTGTGTCATTGAAAAAGAATACATTCCTGCCAGTTTTCTTTAAATCGGGCTGCATATCAATAAGGACAAATCCCATCTGCATCAAATAACCTGCCATTTTCTGACTGTAAACAATAAAACTTTTCTTATCTGTGTTGTTCATTTGCTTTATTCCTCCAATCCTATTCCAGCACTCTTTCTTCCACATCTAATAACAAAGCTCTTCCAATTCCACACCTCCCTATCCAAATGCAACCGTCTCCAATTCAATCCTGTTTCCATCCTTCATCATGATAACCATATTCCTGCAATGGATTCCTGTACCATCCTCATATGTAACTTTCTTTACTTCCGTTGGATCAATGGTCACTGTCTTTGGTGAAAAGAATCCATTCCCCGTATCATCTGAAACCTTGATGGCATTGCCGTCTTCTTCTATTTCATGTCCAAGCATTTCAAATTTCATGATTTCCTGTAATTTACTGGAACGGCAAGTGACTTTTATTGTGTCAATGGTTCCTGAAAATAATTTGTCCAATTTGCTTAAGATATCCTGTCTCATTGATTCATTCCTCCGTTTCTTCAAACAGCAGTATTTTATTTATTTCTTCATCAGTTGTATTGTCAGCAACTTCCAAATATACAGTGATGATATTTTCTGAATGTGGGTTATATCTGCCACATTCAATTATGTAACCATCATTTTCAGACAAATCCCTTTCATAGTGCCAGTCTATAAAATTAGCAAACACTCCAGATTCATTTATAAAAGCTAAATTATCCAGAAATATTTCTTTGCTCAGTTCATTTATCTGATTGGATGATTTATAGCTACACTCTATTTTTCTGACTTGTAACAGATTGTTTGTGATTGCTTCAAGCAATTGTTTTGTTGTTGTTCTACGTCTCATTGTTTTATATACTCCTCTTCTCGTTATAGGCGGCATATTTGGATATACACCGCCCGATAATATCATCTTCTATCCTAAAAGTTCATGTACTCTGTTTTTCACTGCTTTTTGCAATTCATAAATCTGTTCATGCGATATTGTCCTCTCCGACAGGATATTCTTCAGCAGTTCCCGATTAACATTTCCTGTATTGTAAATTTCTTCAAATATCCTCCAATAGCTGCGGCACATATTTTCCCAGTGGTAGGAAGCCATATCCTTCTCAACCAAAAGCTCCATTGTGGATTTCTTTGTTTCTTCCATGCCTTCAGGAGAGAAATACTTTATGGAACCGTCTTCTGTCTCTGCAAATGTACACAATATTTCCTGTTCCTCAATCCATTCCCCAATGAACTGCTCCGCTAATTCCTCTGAATCTGTGAGATTATGGTTTTTCAAGACATCCAGATATTGCAGCTCTATCACTTGGAAATCTGATTCTGATATGAATGCGCCTGTCTCTTCCCTTAATCTGTCTAAACTTAAGTTTGTCATAGTTTCTTATCCTCCATATTTTCTTTTTATGCAGAGCCAGCATTTCGCCAGCCCTCAGTTAATAGTTGTTGATAGGACAGGAGCATTTGCCTGTCATTCCTTCCATCTATATGATTACTTCTCCATATGGAAAAAAATCTTTCGTTTTTTATTTGCAATATAGTTTCCTTGTATTAGAAGATACGTTTTTTTGTATCTAACACATATTTCTCTTTTTAATTTCATCATTTCTTGATTATTACTTCTCCATCTGATAATTCAACATTTCGCATATTTTTCTGTTGTAAACAGAGAAGTAATAAGTTTATAGTTTTTCATTTCAAGGCACATGAAATAATTCCTTACAATTAAAAGTAAGGATCATAAAATATCTTTCTGGAATTGTAAAAATCCCCATCTGGAAAATTTTACAGAATCGCTCGGAATATTAAAAACTTGACTTATTGTATCAAAATATGTAATAATATTGCAGACGCATTCTGCGTTAAATTATGCATAAAGACCTGTCCATCAGAGGTGCGCTAACACCGTTTGTATGATTGGATGGGTCTTTTCCGTATCCTGTTGACAATGATAAATATAGAACATTTGTTTGTTTTTGTCAACAGGAAATCACGAACAAATGTTTGCTATTTTCTTTAAATTATGGAAACAAAAAAACTACCTCTGTACAATTACACACATTGGTAGTTAAAAGTGAAGCAATATCTTATTCCTCACCGGAAACAAATTTAATAAATTCATCCGGTAATACAGCTTTGATTTTTGATTCATTATAATCTTTTATGTTTCTTGTTACAATGTAATCCATCTGATTACAGCTTGCACAGCAAGAAATAACTGCATCTTCATAATCCTTTATATCCAGTAATAATGCCTGTCGGCAATCTTCAGAAGTAACATCCAAAATATAAAACAACTCAAATAATTTGGATATGGCATTTTTCGCTTGTTCAGAATCATGCAGATGTTTCCTTATCAGATAGTAAATATCTATAGCGGAACTTGCGGTAATATATAAATCCTCTATCTGATTAGCGGCTAACATAAATATTTCTTCCGCTGCCTCCCTGAATGGCTCCCTGCCTGTTAATGCGTCTATGATTATATTCGTATCAACCAATGCTTTCATTATTTATTATCCAGCCTTTCATCTCGTGCAGCATCTATATCAGCATCTTTAGGCAATATACCAAATAATGCCTTTGCCGTTTCTACTCTGTTTTGATGTGGATTTGTCAATTTTGCAACAACCTTCCCATTTTTTGTAATATAAATATCCTCTTGTGCAGAAAGCAACAAGTATTTGCCTAAATTTTGTTTTAATTCTGTAGCTGTAATGGACATATTATCATCTCCTTCCGTACTATTATTATATATTATTTGTGCGATAATGCAAATATATTCGTGCGATTTTTTACTATTTCATTAAGAAATAATTTAACTGTGCCATTTTGGCATAGCTGCATCTTATGTATTTTGCCATGAAATCGCTGTTTTATTTCAGAGGTGAATGGCTATGCCTGTAGCGCGATATTTGGCTCAAATACGGGTTAAAATGGTTTTAGGGTAAGATTCTGCATTTATTGGAAACAAGGCTGAATCAGCCTGTTAATGCTCTTTATCTTATAGAATAGATTTCACCCCGGATTATTCAGAATCACAAATGCCCTGTATGGAATTATTTTGGAGCATGGATGTAAGATTACATGTTGACGGGATGAAAACTTCATACAGGGTAAATTCACTATGCATATTCCCATGATTCCTGGACAAACTCTATCCTATATGCAGATACGGAGTGATTATGAATGAAGATTATGCTTAATCAAGTTTTAGAGGATAAAGGAATATCACAAAATAAAATGGCAAAGGAGACAGGAATCTCCACAACCACGCTTCGGAACCTGAACCACAACAGGACTACCCGGATCAGTTTTGATATACTGAAAAAGATTTGTATTTACTTGGATTGCAGTGTTGAGGATATCCTTTACGTGGAAAAGTGAAGATTGTCTTATTCTGCCGGATGTGTTAGAATGCTTATAGTCAGATTAGAACAACGTAGGGATAGTCTGGTGGTTGTACTTTCCGGAAACGGAAAGGAGTACATATGAATACGTTAGAAATTTTAACGCTATTATTGGTTGTTTTTGCAGCCTTATCATACCTCGACAATCACCATAAAAAGTAAATTGGCTACCTCCTACGGCAATAGGAAGTAGCCTGTTTAACTTAAAATCACCATTATTAAGTTTCCGGTGGCAACCATCGGACAGCTCAATATCCTTTGATTGCTTCTATGATGATTATAAACTATCCAGAGTTCTTTTTCAAGTGGTAGTTTAGGAAATGAGGATGTTTCGGCATCCTCATTTTTTCGTGAGTATATATTTACGTGGTTGCCAGATTGCTTATTTTCAACATGGATATTGTGGAAAATCCAGCAAATCAAGGGTCTGTATATGCTCCCTATCAAGAGAACCTTATTTTTCAATGGTTTCTGCTGATATGCAGGTGAAAAATAGGCTGCTTTTGGTAAGTTCGGTCACACAGGATTTTTAAATGGCAAAATACCTTTTATTATATTTCTTTCATAAACAAATTCGTATTTATACTGTCATCCATATCGGAGGCTTTAGAAAATAGTAAATTAATATAATCTTCCAATTCTCTACCTGGGTAATTTGTCATTACTTTCTCAAAAATAGAATCAATATCTTTAGTGCCTGGAGATAATACACTATATACAAAAGTTTTTGCAGTAGGAATATATTCCTTTATCTCAAAATTTGTAGGCACTCCAAAATTATACAATGCCATTATTCCTTTATTGTTTTTTCCTGCTACAACCATCTGAAAATTTGTAGGGAGAGATTCTTTCAAATTTTTTCTATAATCCACCCCTTCCTGGGCAATTTTACAAAAAATATTTGCAACATGATCCGCTTTTAATTGAGAAATGTCCTGCTTACAAACATTTTCAAATTGTTCTAAAAGCCATAAAGAGAATTCTCGATCACCGCTAAACCCTAAAATCACATTATCATTTATCTTTCTTGTTTTATCAAATTTTTCATCAACCACTAAATCTGTCCTGGCATTTTTAACACGGCCATCACTGATTACAATTGCCCTATTTGTGAACACTATTCCTATAATTAAACTCATTTCCTATTTTCCCTCTACTATTTTATGAATAATCTTACATCCCATTTTACTAATCCAAACTTTCGATTTACTTACTAACTTCACATTGAATAACCATATTCCTTGCCCGTTCTGCTAATCCAATCTGAAAACTTTTTATATCCATACTCTCTCCCTTTTTGCTTTCCAAATTTAAAATATAAATATATTGTGGAACACAAACAAAAACCTTCTGAAACCTTATTTTATGTTTAGTCTGAATATTGTTCATTTCACTAATTGCTTGATTTAGCATTTGCTGATTTGCCAAAATATCACTATACACGAACAAATAGTTTTCCATATATTTTTTATATCCATCATCATTTAATTTTTTTATTTTCTCTGAAAAACTTTTAAATATCCTCTCAAAATCATCATTATCAGGTATACCAACAAGTATCCCATCAACATACATTGCGTACGGTTTATAAGAATTATTTATTTTCTCAATTGCCTTATCCCTGTTTCTTACTTGTCCACTTTCTATTTTTGCATACAAACTTTCATTTTCTTCTTGCACCTTATTTCTGGCTATAGTCACTTCAACACCTATGCCATTTTTATCATCTTGCAAATCTGGCTTATCCAATATTTCTAAATTTTCAAACTCGTTTGGAAACATTTTTTCTAATATTAATTTTGCCAGACACTCATAATAATCTACTTTTGTATGATCTGGCAGAGGTTTATTTGCAAAATCCTTGTATTCCATAAATACTCCTAATTTTTTAACATATTATTTTGATTATAAAAACCTTTTACTTATACCAAATTTACAGTAATTATCTATGTGAAACGATACACTTAGACAGATTAGCCTATATGGAGCTGAGCAGGTGATTTGCCTTGCCAGATATTCATTTATTCCAGTAACGACAGATTTGCTTTTACTGGATATACCACTCGTATTTTCTGTACGAAGGATTTAAAACAACTAAGTAGATACAATGCCTTTCACAACTAACAATCTACACGTCTATAACAATTTCTGAATATTCTTCTTGCATTTTTTTCACTCTCCACGCAAGTTCTGCAATGATATCCATACATAAAATCAGCTTCAAATTCATTTCTTTTGTATTATAATTTGTCTGTTTTCCATGGCATATCATATTCCGATTAGGCTGTGTGTCTATATCATTTTCCTTAGTCGAATATGCAACTCCCAAAAAATACTGTAACACTTTATTTCCTATAATAATAATAAACCTCTGTGATTGACAATTTACTATCTGAAGAAGCATTCCTTTTTCACTATCTGGTTTACAATTCTGATTAAATCTAACTATAAGATCCTTTTTTTCTTTATATGGAATCCTCTGGAATTTAATCAATTCGTTATATACATCACGTATCATTCCACTCAATTGAGTTGCAAATAAAGAAGCTGATGAAGCGTATAATCCAAGTTCATATGTCTCTATTCCTTCTTCAATAAGTACCACTCGTTCTGAATTAAAAACTTGAACATTTTTAATACCATTCAAAATATGAGCTATACATTCATCATTATAATAATCCAGGATAATTTGGCACATTTCTTTCTTATTACATTGATTATCATTGCTTTTATAAGAATATATCAACCTATCCTGCAATTCTGTATCCATTTCCAGATATATAGGGAACCCCAATTCGTCCGCTATTTTTAAAAATAGATTTTTATCATGTATTATTTTCCACTGTTTAAATGATTCTAAAACGGAACTCTGTAAAACAATGCCACAATTAGACAAAACAACATTTAGATTAGAAGCTATAGCCGATACATTCTGCATCCAATTTTCACCAAAAATACTCATGCGCATTGTTCTTAAACTTGAAATGCACTTTGATATTGCTTGTGTCTCGCACAGCTTCAAATTATAAAGTGGCATAACTGCATCTTTTAAACTATTGATACTTGATTGCATCTTAAGATAATCCATAGATCTTGATATCCCTTTTAAGTGATACACGTTTACACTATTTTGAATACGAATAATGCCAGTATACATATATAACCTCCCCCCCCTTAACAAAAACAAACAACTGTTCATAAAATTAAAAATAAGTTTATCATAACTCTTATTTATTTGCAACTATATTTTGTGCCTATTTTTCATATTTCTTTTCATACCTACTAAATATAGAAATAATTCATTTGCAAACTTCACATAATATATATTTTGATAGTCAAACTATTTTCCATCCTCCACCGAACACAAACACACCATCCCTCACCCTTACCCAAACACCCCACAATCCCTTATTTCACAACCACTTCCACCCCATTATCTCCAAATATGCAGCAGTCCAAAACCCATCCTGAAAACTCCCACATTCCCTTATTTTACAATCAAAAATCCGAATTACTTATAAATCATCACCTTTTAATAAGTTATACTTATATTAAATTTCATTTTATAACCTACACTAATAATCGAAAATTACTTATAAAACATAGCATTCCTGATACTCTCCCTCCAGAAAATAACCATCCCTACCGAACATCCTTATTTTAGAATAACTTCTAATCTCATTTATTTCCATGATAATATATATTTCCTATATATTTACTTGGATATTATTTAAAAAATAATATCCAACATACAAAATGTCGAACTATATACCGAACTTTTTCGCTATATGAACTGCTGCATGGTGATTCATTTTATCCCTTATGCTGCTCTGCATCTTCACATAAAACAATCATCCATCACCAATAACAGGATACAAAGAAAGCACCGCCAGATAATCAATTCATCCTTTGGCGCTTCTCATTTCACTATATAAAATCTTTTTATAATTCTAAATAGTCTTTTGGTAAAATTGCCTTTATTTCTGAGGTTTTATAATCATCAATGTTTCTTGTTACAATGTATTCTGCCCCATATGCTTTTGCACACTCCATCTGCAAACAATCCTCAAAATCTGAAAAATCCCCATTTTGAAGCCCTGACAGCAATTTGGCTTTATCTATCCCTTCAATATCAAAAATCCGGCATAAATTAAGCAGCGCCTCCCTCCGTTCTCCTGCATTGTAATCTTTCCTTAATATAAAAAACATGTTAGAAACTGAATGCGCTGCAATACACCCTTTTACTTTTCCATCCACACAGGCAAGGACAATCTTCTCTGCATCCTTATAAAACGGCTCCCTTGTAAGAAGATAGTCAAGCAATACATTCGTATCAACCAGAACCCTATTTACCATACTTTTCTTCCCTATAAGAAGCTAACTCCGCATCATAATCAGTAACAGTCCCTTTCCTGCGCAACTGCTCTAATCTTGCAAACGCTTCTTTCCTTTCTGATTGTTCGTCATTGTATAAGCCATTCACACCCTGCATAATCTGGATCACAAAGCCCAATTTATCTTCCGGCACCTTTTCCAGCATCCTGATTGCTTCCTGTCTGATTGCTGTCATAGGCAAATACACCTCCCATTTCCTGATATCATAACTGCTTCATCCATTTACATCTATAATATAGCATTTTCCCGCACCATATACAATCAGCACCAGAAGAAAATTTACGCTTTCCATTTGTAATCAACTAAAACGCTTCCCTGAACTGCTGCAATTTTATATGAAAGAAATAGCATCCCACCGTCCAAAGTGAATGCTATTCCAAAATAGATATTCCTACTGAGGGCAAATCGGATCTTGCATCCGGTTCACTTCCTGATTAGATTATACACTAGGGCTGCTTGATTTTCAAATAGCTCTTTTCGTTTTCTGCAAACAAATATCCTTACTTCTGTCCTGGGGTACCCTCACGGAACAAATACCCCTCAGAAGCCGCATAAAACGCTTCCCTGAACTGCTGCATTTCACCATCTGAAAGCACACCATTCAATTTTCCCATGCAGGTATTACATGCTTTTTCTTTCAATCGGTTGCTTTCTTTTACTTTTTCCATTGTTGTGGTT
Source organism: Eubacterium sp. 14-2 (assembly GCF_000403845.2). Lineage (GTDB taxonomy): Bacteria > Bacillota > Clostridia > Lachnospirales > Lachnospiraceae > Petralouisia. The sequence goes on from NZ_KE159568.1 coordinate 147,968, forward strand.
TCCATAAATGCCTCCCTGTCTTAATTTTATCAAAAAGGAAACAAAACCTTATTCAACTGCCACTGGCAATACGATATGAACTCATTTCGAAATTTAGATGTTTCAGAAAAAATATTCACCGTTTTATCAATATCAACCCAATATTCTATCGGATCAGTTATTACAACCGATATGTAATACTGTGGGCTAAGTTCTTCATCATTGTGGCATAAAACCTGCATCCGTACACATAACAATAGCTTCTCTGACTTTGGTATATCCATATCTGATTCCGTTTTTGACCATTCTTCCATGCCCTGATAGATAATATCATTCAGCTTGTCTTTGATACATTGTGGTGTATCGTCTGTAAAAGGAATGGATATTAAAACACCATGCTCACCAGAAACATCAAATTCTATCTTGTGATTTTCAATGTTGAACTTTGTATATTTACAATCTTCTCTACTAAAACTCATACTTTTCATACTTCTCTTCCTTCCGAATTTCCTCTAACTTTTCCCTCTTCTGGTTCTTATGTATTCTCATTTAATCAGCCCTATTTCATTCAACAGGCATACACAGTCTTTAAATCCCTGCTGGTATGCAGCCCTCATGCAGCAGATCCCCTGTGATATGTAAGCGCACACCAAACCATCTATCATCTGCATTTCTTTCTCTGAAAATCCATGTTCTTTCATCTGTACAGAAACACCTTCTATTTCCTTCCGCGCTTTCAGATATGCTCCATCCCCTGCAAGAATACTGTCTAACCTTTCCCCGGTTACACGGATTGTTAAAACATCAAAAATATTATTGCCATTATCCATATACACTCCTCACTCTCTCAACCGCTTGTAGTTTTCATAATCTGTATCTACAATCCAACCGCAGCCCTGCTCAAATTCCAAAAGAACATTTATCATAGCCTGTTCTGCTGTCTCCGCCTCAATAATGACTTTCCTTGTAATTTCCTTATACGGATGCTTTAATGGAACAATAAACTTTTTCACTCCATGTTCTTCATTCCATGCGGATTCAATATCATTCATAATATCCATTAAATTCTGCTTTGCGTCTTTCATCCAGTACAATTCCCCATTGATTTCTACTGGCTTTCCGATTTCAAATTGGTGCTGAATGTGATCTGCCAACTGCTTTTTTCCTGCTTCCACACCTAAGCCTTGCATAACCCTGTCATGTATCTTTTCTTTTTCCTGCTGTGCCATATGTGCCTTTAGCGTCACAAAAATATCAATGATCATCTTCGATAAACTGTCATCATTCATTTTTTCCCAATCATTCAGAAACGGTACATCTAAAGCTACAACCCTGATACCCTTTGACTGTAAATCCTTAATTTCCACTATCACATCATCTGCATTTCTCCCTAATCGGTCTATATCAGATATAATCAGAGTGTCACCATTCCTAAGCTGTTTCTTCATATTGTGATAGTTTGGTCTGTTATCCGCTTTTGTTCCACCAGTGATAATATCAGAAACAAATTCATCAATATTAAATCCATTGCATATAGAATACTCAATGATAGCCTGTTTCTGTCTATCTGTCTTCTGTGTTTTATGATTAGTCGATATCCTCATATAAGCAAATATTTTATTTTCCATCTCAGTTACTCCATGAAATCCATAAGTATTTTCATATAAGATTTTCCGTACCATTCTCAAAGAAAATGATTCCGTAATTACCCTACATGAAATCAACTGTTTTTGTGTAAGGATAAACACCCTTAAATTAAAACTTATCCTCAATCAACAGTAGTAAAAGATTCCCACCAGTGCCATATAAAGATACCATTTTCTTTCCGTTAATGAAACATTTCGTTCTTGATGAATTCATCAAATGGCTTTTCTGTCCATGCTCTGTCATTCTTTCTGTATATGCTTTCATTATCTTATGCTGTCCATTCATGTGATTCCGCAGGCTGTCAGCCTGTTTCCTTTTCACAAATCCTTTATACATATGGAAACAAAATAATCATAAAACTGCATCCCTCCGAATAAACAGTTCCATTCCAGAAACCTTTCCACTGCATCATGCACGACCGCAAGACTGCTGTCACCTTTTACAAAATCAACTCCGGCATTGAATAACATCGTTGCTGTTTCAAATGGGATATTTATTTTATGCCCCTGTTCCCTTAACTGGTCTACCATATTGCAAAAATCCATAAATTTTTCATCTGTGACAAATTTTACTGCTAATTCCTTATCCATAAATTCCCTCTGTCCTTCCACTAAACCAATCTGCACAGACAGGCCAGTTTATATAACGGGTTCTGTGAAATTTTCTGCTGCCTCTCTTTCCTTCTCTGCTCTGTTCTTCTCATACTGTCCATAATAGCAAGCTGCACATCCACTTCCACATATTCCACCATCTGAACCGGTGTCAATTCAGCGTATTCCGTCACAAGGTTTCTATCTATAATTTCCGTTCCATCATCGCAAATGATTATCCTAAAATCAAACATCATATTTTCCGTCCTTTCCGTTATCCATATAATAATTTCCCACCTGGTAATTTTTCCATTTATGGGACTGCCACCTACCCGGGCAGCCCCGGTATGTATCTACCAATTTTCCCTTGCATCTTCCCATCTGTAAAAATCTTCCACATTTCCATACTTCATCGTGTCCCTGTAAAGCCTTTGTAATGCGCTGTTATAATTCTTGGTAAGTGTTACTATGAGCTGTGCAGTTTCCCGGACTCCCCAATCGAAATAATCCGGAAGGATTGCAACCGCTTTTCTTGCAATCTCAAAATCACTCCATCCTTCCTGTCTCATGTCTATGATGAGCTTTAATAAATCCGATTCTGCATATCTGTGGATATTGGAATATATATCATCCAGGAATTCTTTTTCCACTACATACCGTTCCACGTTCTGTATGGGGTCAATCCACCATGGCTCCACCCTGCTGCATGTTTCCTGTTTACGATCTTCATATTCATAATCCAGTCGGAATGACTCACGCTCCACTATATTTTTATTACCGTAATACTCACGCCAGTAATGCATCATCCTGCCCTTTAACTGCTGGAATAATACCTGCCTAAATGGGTATCTTGTCTGCAATTCGGGCTTTTCCGTCACATATTTTTTTATCGCGGTAAGATAATCAATCACCAATTCATCATAAAAGGTTTCTGCATCCAGTTTTTTCAATCTCATATATTCAAAAATCAGATCATGGTTTTCCGGAAGTGAAGCAAACTCACGTTCTCCATCGTTCAATGGTCTTTTCGTATAATCCAATACTGCTTTATTTGTCATAACATTTTACCTGCCTTTCGTTTGGTTGAGAACATTTGTTTTCTGATTCAACTGGCCGATTGAATGAATCAGGCGTGTGGGAATCGAACCCACATAAATTCCAGAACCATCCGCCCACTTTCCAGCTAATGGGATGAGGTTTTCCGCTTATCTTTATACCATTTGACTGTCCCATCGCTGTTTATGGGAATCTCTACCCTTGTGCCTGTCCCATATTCAATTACCTGTGACCGCTTTCCACTGTCAGCTTTGACAGAAACTTTTACTTTGTTCATTGCTTTTTCCCCGCTTTCCATGTATTATATTTAGCTGATTCTCAGCACGCTGTAATAGCTTACCTTGCTTACTTTCTGGTAATCTTCCCTGCTGAGCAGCTTTTTCACTTCTTCCTTATCCACGGTTTCACGCTCCTGCGGGGAATAGGTCGCCTTGCACATGTGCCCGATAAACTGTAAGATTTCCTTACCCTTGCTGTTGGTTGTCAGGCAGTCGTTCCTGTTCTCGTTGAGGAATTCAATGACTTCTCCTTTCAATGCCTTAATGCTGTCCTCTGTCTCTTTCAGAAGCATTTCCAGACTTCTGATTTCTTCCATTTTCTGATTCATTTCTTTTGTCGTGATGCACATAACCGTCTCTCCTTTATCATCTTCTCAATTTTGTGTTCCATTGCTGTTTAGGATTGTGTACTATCCCGACTACCCTTGTTTGGGTAGTTTCGCCGGCTCTCACCGTTGCTCTTCAGGGGATTTTCTGTTCAATTATCCAAAAGCAACTCCACTCTAAACAGCTTGCTACATATGGGAATTGCTCACCGTCTGATTCATCTAACCAGGACACTAATTCATCATTACAAAAACTATTTAATTTTTCAGTTGTAATCTTTTGTCCGTACATCCTGAAAAATTTTAATGCATCCTGTTTTATAATCTCTTTCATCCGTTGTTTAATATGGAAAACCGCCTGGTTATAAGTATTGAAAGTTCCTTCTTTTTGCTTTCTGTTGCCTTCCCTGTCGGTTTCTATGACTTCTTTTACTTTATAAGCCATATCATTTACCTGCCTTTCGTTTTGTTGTGATTGTTGCTTTGTTTGATTTGTTGAGTTAATTGTACACTATAGTATACTTATTTTCAATCGGCAAAGTACACAAAACTATACTTTATTTTTTTGTAGAAAGTATATAAAAGTGTACAATTTATTGTGTTGACTTTTAGAACACAATAATGTACAATTAAATTACGGAGGTGTTTATATATGGGAGAAAGAGAAAAACAATATAGCGGAACAATTAGTTATAAGAAACTATTTACATTAATGGAACAAAAAAATATTAAGAAAAGAGATTTGAGAGAAAAATATAAAATTTCACCAACAATTGTTAATAGATTAAATAATAATTCTAATGTGGCTGTTGATACTATTATGTATTTATGCGAGATTTTAGAATGCCAACCTTCTGATATTATGGAATATATACCAACTAAATAACATATTTATATATAATTTTATATTTATTTAAAGTACACTATTATATACTTTCGACAATTTTATCTGTATATTTTTGTGTACTTTTATTGTTGACTTTTAAGTATACTATAGTGTACAATAATCATAACAAATCAAACATCACACAACACAAAGCACCTTGACAATTCAATAGACTTTACACTCTGGATGTGGTATACTTCTACTTAATAACAGTGAAACAATCGCAAAGGGAGCGTGATAGAATGACAGACAGTGAAAAACTTGATTTATTACTTGAAAAAGTCGGCACCATTGAAAAAAAAGTATCAAATATTGAATTAACACTTGAAAATGAAATCCGTACTAATATCAAGCGTGTAGCTGAAGGACATCTTGACTTATCAAGAAATCTACACGAAGCACTAAAGATAGATAGCGAAAAAGAAATGCTTGCTATCCGTGTAAGCGTCCTTGAAACTGAATTACGAAGAATTAAGGAACGACTTGAAATAGCATAACCACAACTGAATAATCACACAAACAAAGAGTGTAAAGCCTATTGAATTGCCAAAGGCTTTGCACTTTTTTTATTGGATGGAGGAAACAGCAATGATTAAAAAGAACGTAACATATTATGAATACCGAATATTGAAAGCAATCTATGCAAGCATAAAGGTTCTCAAAGCAGACGATAACAGCGCGACAGTCGTAATCAGAAGATAGCATACCTAAACGGAATGAAGGAGGTTATGAGGATGGCATATTTCAATAATATCACTACACTGGAAGAATTAAGAAGACAATACAGAGATTTATTAAAGAAATTTCACCCTGACAACAAAGACGGAAGCACACAAGCAACACAAGAAATTAATGCAGAATATGATCGGCTTTTCAAATTATTAAAGGATAGACACGAAAGCAAATCAACGGACAACAAAGGGAACAACACAAAGACAGACTTTAATAATATGAAATACGACTTTTCAGAGGATGAATTGTTAAGAGATATGCTGCAAAAAGTTATTCACTTATCAGATATTACAATCGAAATTATTGGCAACTGGATCTGGATTAGTGGTAATACATACCAATATAAAAAAGAATTGAAAGACCTTGGTTTTAAGTTTGCAGGTCAGAAAAAGTCATGGTACTGGCATAGTGAAGCATTCAGAAAAAGAAGTCATAAGAAGTTAAGCATGGAAGACATAAGAAACTACTACGGAAGTACAGAGGTAGAGACAGACGGAACAAAGAGACTGAAACAAGCGTAACCACAAGTAAAAAATAAGGGTGTAACCAATAGGAAAGGCTACACCTGATATCTAAAACCAATGTATCATTTACGAAAAGGAAATCATAGAACTATGAAGAAAACATTTAAAGCTATCGGAATTGTCGCAACTATAGGCATTATGCTTGTATCGGCTTATATGTTAGGCACAACACAAGCGGAAACAATCACAGAAATACAGACAGTGACAGAGACAAGGGAAGTTGTACCAGATGGATATATACCACTTCATGATAATATTGTGGATATGGATGCAGTAATTGACTTTTCAGCTACTGAATACGGCTTGCAACTGTATTTTGAAGATGGAAGCGGTTACTTTTGGGAACGATAACAGCACGGTAAACAATAAACCGTGATACATGATAAAGGCTATGCGCTTCAATGGCTCATAGTCTTTTTTGTGCGGTTGTTTGCTAATATTTGTATGGTTATCATGCGATTTTAGGCTTGCAATAGCTTCATTGATACATTATTAGGGTAACGTCTGGAAAGTGGCTAGAATCGGCTTGTAGCGTGGTTATTTGTGGCTTGTGTGCGGTCTGTATGATGGTATAGGGGCAGCAGGCATAAGGGTGCATGCCGGTAGGTTTACATTATATTTTTCGGACTTTATTCTGCTAAAGCCCCTATCTAATCTTTCCAAACGTCACCTTAAAATTTCAACTCCGAATCGAAGATACCAAGGGAGGGGGTATGTTTCCATTTCTATATATAAAGTGTCATATATACCATATACCCCATATAAAAATCAGCTAAAATGCTCCATACTGCTATTATCTGTCACAAAATTGTAAGTCCAAATATCACATGACGGACTAACAGTATTACAAATATCAGAAATCTCTTTTACTGTTTTCTGCAAAAAGTTCTGAGGAAACATATGTATATTTTTAACGTAAATATTACTACAAGTTTGCATATCTGCACCTAATGGTGGAAATAGAATCATTTCTGTTTTTGTATCCCCTAATTTGCCATTAACATATGACACCGCATAAATACCATTATCATTATTTTTGTCTTTACCAGCCACAATGAAATAAGATGAAGAATTTAGAATGTTTATTGCATACTCTCTGTCTTTATTCATTTTTAAGGACATAAACATTGCATTTATGTTTAACAAAATATCCTCAATCTTAAAATCATTTGCATTCTTCAGTCCTTTTACAAATTCTCCAAATAATGCTTGTGTTCCAGCATTTCCAGCGAAAGCAACCGCCAAATGACTATTAATTTCGATAATTTTTTTCTCACTGTCACGAATAAAAGTACCATCTTTTTCAGATAACCTATTATCAGCAGCAAGATATAATTTATCCTCTGCTTTATATCCTAAAATCACACTCATTTTATCACTTCTCCATATACAATCATTATTTCTTTTTCAACACTGCTTCATCCATAATGTTACCAATATCATACATTATCAGTGTATCACCTTTTATCTCAAATCCTTTTATACTCTCGCCTTCAGCAGACAAATATATTTCACTACCTTTTATTTCATATGAAACTTCTTTGCTTACTGGCTCCATGCCCTCATAAACTGGCATATTCAAAATAACCGTTCCATTATCCTTAAATACCGCTGAAAATTCAGCATTGGCATTTTGATAATTTTCACCATAATATTCACCTATATTTTCCTGTTTAATATTCCCATTTGCTGTATTATATGAATCTATCACCCATTCGCCTACAACAGATGAAGAATTACTTCTCGTTACCCAAAATACAATAATCACAATTACAATAACTGCTATCATGCTACCTATTGCAATAAATTTTTTGTTCATTTCCCTTTATCTCCTTTTACATCATTCCAAATATGCCAATAATTCCTAAAACAAAACCACATACAAGACCTATGATAATCAGATTCTTTATAAAGCGTAAATCTCCTGCAATCTGGTGTATATCATCATAAAGTGGATCATTCTTTTGTGCAACTATTTTATTTTCAATTCGTTCTTTTTCTTTCTTCTCATGCTCTATTTCTTCATCTGATTTAATATTCCTGAGATAATCAGCTACTTTTTTATGTGTAGCATCTGAAATGACTTCATCAACGGAAATATCACCAGAATTATATGCGTTTATTTTACTTCTGCATTTACCACATATTCTATATGATTCATTATCAATTTCTATGTAATCAAAATCCACGTCTAAAAACGGGATTTTCTTACCGCAACAGCTACAAACATCTGCCATAATGTTATTTCTCCTTCTTTTGTCTCGCCAAATAGGGGGGGGTAGGGGGTATGTTTAAATCTCCCATATAATTACCACCCTATGCCACCATATACCCCTATATAGAACTCTCAATTTTACCGAACATTTTCACCGCATCCCAATAACTGTAATAAAACATACAGATTTTGGGATAGATGGCATCCTAATAAATGTAAGAAATCATACAATAAATGGGATTATATCACTATACAAATTCTTCTTACTAAAAATATTCATTCCTACGTCATTCATGTTTGCTGGCTACATCATACATTATACTAAATATCACTCCTGCAATCAATGATTTTCAGTGTTTATTCAGCTTTGGTGAAAATGTAATATTCAATATATGGCTTCTACTTTCTTATTTCTAAATATTCATCATAATCTAATAATTTATTACCTCCATTAATTTCTACTTTTACTCCGCACAGATTAAATTCGCTTTTTAGATGAACAACTTGGTTTTCAGACAATATTGCCCCTCTCAATTTTGCTTCTGCAAAATTTATTCCTCGTAATTTTGCTCCTCTTAAATCCGCTTTTTTTAAATTTGATTTCCATAATTTTGTTTCTCGTAAATTTGCTCCTCTTAAATCTGCGCCTTTTAAATTCGCCTTGCTCAAGTCCGCTTTACTTAAATTTGCACCTAATAAACTTGTTGCAACTAATTGCGCTTCTGTCATATTTACTTCTTTCAATATTGCATTATTCAAATTTGCACCACTCAAATTTATATTTTTTAAATATGCATTTTTCAATTCTATTCCACCTAGATTTAACTTACTAAGATTTAAATAATTTATTTTAAATGAATCATTATTGATATGCAAATAGTACGAAATCCCAACATTGCTAATATCTAATAAATCAAACTCCCATAAATGTAATATACATAATATATTTGCAAATGTTTTCATTTCGCAATCTATGATTCTATCTACTTTCGTACTTGCATAATATGTCATTCCATTTTTCATCATTCTTTCAAATACGCAAACCAAACTATCTAACTTTTCCTTCATTTTGTCACATTTAATAAGTTTATATTTTAAAAATTCAACTATTTCTTTATCTAATATATTTGTCTGAAAAATATCCACCAATTCTCTTGCAACTTTATCATCTGATATATCTATTTCCCTAAATATTGAATGATAAATATATTCTGACACAAAAAATTCATATATAGACCTATGTATAAATTCAATATTTGTTTCTACTGTTTCAAAGAAATGCTTTATAGGAAATTCTATAATACTAATATGTTCTCCCTCGAACTCTAATTCTGGAATTTGGCATTCTTTTTTATGCAAGACTGTCTCACCCTTTTTAAACATTTTAAATGCAACTTCTTGTAAAAAATTCAAATACTCCTCTATATTTCGTGGATCTCTTATAATTTGTTTTCCCTTACTATATCCAACATCTCCATCAGCAAATCTATCAAAAATACCATTCTTTTTTGCAAAGATTCGACTATATAACTCTGGTTTTGTATGATTTTCACTAATATCTATATTTGACATAATAGCCATATATAATATTACTGGTATTCCTAAAACTTCCAAGTTATCATTATTTATCTTTCTACAATCTAATTTATTATTTGTAATTCTTTCATAAAAATCCTCTATACTATAATTATTAAATGGCAAAAGTCTTAGTACATTTAAAAAGCCTTTTGTATTAATATAAGTTGGACGTGATGTAATAATACATTTAAAATTTTCAAAATCCTTTATATCTAAGAAAAATGTATCAAGTAATTCTTCTCGCATATTCAATGCTTTCATCTCGTCAAAACCATCTAAAACAAGGATTTTATTTTCCAAGTCTTCATTTCGACAGCTTAATTTATTGCAAATTGCATTTAATAATCCATCTTCCAATTCTTTTTTATTCCAACCAAGAAATCTCAATATAATAAATCTATTATCATCTTTATATTCATTAGCAATCCATGCAGTTATGCTTGATTTTCCTATTCCTGGAACTCCTGTAATGAGCATTGTAGATGTTTTATTATATTGTGCAAATTTTATTATTATTTTATCTAAAGTGTCATCAACAGAAAATCTTATTTTTTTAACAGACTTATACATTTTATAATCAGGTACGATAAAAGCATCTGCTAAAGTTATTGGTCTTTCATCGTTATCAATATGCAAAAACAATCTGCTATTCCAAATTTTTATATAATCCTGTTTCTTATTATTCTGAAATTTTACATCTTGAATAATTGAAGAATTTTCTTTATTCTCCATTTTATCCTTCAAGACAACCTGCTTTATTTCTCTAACACCTTGCTTTACCTCATCAACACTATGCTCTATTCTATCTGTCTTACTATTTTTTTCATCTCTTTGCCATAATTCTATTACACGATACAACTCTTCATAATCTTCTTTACTAAGTTCTTGATATAACAAAATCTTAAACTGCATATATTTATCATCATTAACACATTCTTCAAGAACCTGTAATCCAGACCGAATAACTTCTATATTAACGCAATTAGCTTTCCTGCAACCTACTAATAGTTTCTCCGCAGATTGATATATTTTATCTTGATCACTCTCGTATTTGTTAAATGTTATTTGATTAAGCACACTTATTATTATATTGTATATTTGTGATTCAATATTTTGATATTTCTTATTCTTTGCCATTTTCTTTATTTTAACCCAAGAAACATCTACACAATTATTAATAGCCTTTGATATAAAACCACTAATAATTGCATCTTCAATAAATGCCATAACTGTTTATCCCCCTTGCATTTGATAAACATAATTATAATCATTTAAATAGTCTATTTCAATAAAATCGTAAAAAATAAGGCATACCAGATAAGTCCACCCTATCCGATATGCCTTGTAATAAATCACCCTACTCTACTACCCATCAACTAAAATATGTTTTACTTCGTTCCCTCTTTACCGATTCAATTCCCTTATCTAACAATCTTCTATTTCGATCCATGTAAGCATCCCATGATTTACTATCCTCTTCTTTTTTCTCTGCATTCCTGATACCTTTGTTTATGGCAGCAGTCATCTCTTTTGTCCTGTATGCGTCTTCTGACTTTCTTTTCACACTCTCATCATGGATATTCTGTAAGGTCTGATTATGTTTCTCTTTCTGCTGATTTTCTCTTGCCATTGCTTTTTCAATATAAGAATTAAGAAGGTTATTACTATGTTGCACTCTTTCCCTCTCGGCTTCATCCCGTTTATCCATTTCAATCCTGTTTGCCCTTAACCTGTCACGTTCCTTACGGTCACGCTCCGCACATACTGATTTAATCATATTTAATGTAGATTCTGATGTATTTGTTTTGTTCATTATAAAATATCCTCCAATCCTTAATATCTCAATAAATTCTTTTCAACTTCCATCTCTGCCTCAAGCTGTACTCTTTTTTCATTAATTCTGCATAATTCCTGATTATCATGGTTGATATGCGCTATGGTTTCCTCCGTATCTAATCGGCGAAACTTCTCCGCATATTCATCTTCAATTAGTCTGGTTTTAATCTTCTTTTCAAAATCTGTCATTTTAAAATGTCCTCCTGTAATTTATTTTTCTATATATGGTTTTACTTCATAACGCATAAGAGCATCAAAAACTCTTTGCGGAATATAATTTTTATACTTTACAGCCATTACCGTAATATCTGCCTTTTTGATGATCCTATATTCCTCAAATGCTTCTTCTGGTGTATTCCATTCTTCAAGTTTAGCTGGTTCATCATGACCAAATGGCGTGATTTCCCCATAGTACATATGAGTATCTGGATTGTATCGTACCCCAAGAGGCAAATCGGCAGCAGTCGTATGAGCGGAATTATCATGTTTCTTGCAGTTTGTTAGCATTGCATTTATTGTTACTGGAACAATACAGCAATTATCAGGGGAATATTCTTTGCTTCCATTGCCAAATAAATCCTTATCCACCACCATTATTTCATCTTTTATTGGATAATAATTTTCTAAGTACCAGTCAATAAACAATTCTGGATTTTCAAGCCATTCTTTACATATGGTTGCTCCATCGTAACAATCATGATAATTTGTATACTTATCCCTCTTATAACATCTATTGTATATACCCTGATAAACCGCATACGCCTTACTTCTGGCTTTGTTTGGGTATTCATAATATTCTTGTTTTATCTCAATATCATCAATGTCCTTTCTGCCATACATTAAATCATCATAATCTTTGCTTGATACATAGACCAGATTCTTATAATAAAAATTGTTTTTATCACCATCAATAAACCAGATTTTTGTATAATTATTTGGATTTTTTAGGAACATTTTACCCATTAAATTCTTTGTATAATGATCTTCCATATTTGCGCTACCATCAATATCAAAGAAATTCATCGTATAATGATTTGCTACACTATGCACATGATATTTAAACGGATTCCGCAGATTATTTACCACCCTTCCATAGTTAGAAATCCAGTAATTATATGTACCTTCAATCTGCACAAATGTTTCAAATACATTAATCAGTTTCACATTGATGGGATTGTCATTTTCTTCTATATCTTCGGCAAACTGAACATTATTATTTTCATCAAGTACTTTCATTTTTGTAGGCATTTTAGGCTTCAACTGCCTGTTTTTTTCACACCGCTTGCATATCTGGTTATAAATCTTTGTTTTGTTCTTATTGATAGAAGACACCTCAAAATGGCACAAAGGCAGTATCTTTCCACACTCACTGCAATATCTGTATTTTGATGTATCTAATCCTGTTAAATCTTTTCTACTCATTGTTACTTATAAAAATTCCTTTCAATTTCGATATGTCTTTTAGATAACTCAGCACCAAATCAGAGTTGAGCTAATAATTGAGCATCCCGACTGTATGCTCCGATTCCTATTCATAATAAAAGAGACAATACGATTAATTCATACTGTCTCCGATTTTAATTGATTATTCAGTTTTTTAATGTATTTCTCATATATTTTCAAATTAGGCATTGACAGCCAATAGGGTAAAAGGGGTAGGTATATAACTTTTATATAGATGCTATATACCTACCCCCCTATCACCGAAACACTATCTAATCAATAGCATCTTCAATGATTATATTGGGATAACCGTCTGACTTAATATGGTACTGCTCTTTCAATGCCTTATTTGCTTTGACCTTTTTCAGTCCATATAAATCCATAATCTCATTCAGACTGCGCTTAATCTGCGTTTCAGTGACTTCATATCTATATTTATTACCAAGAATATATACAACTTCCTTTTCAGTGCAATATCCTTTTCTCTGGATACACTGTAATATAATCTCGGAAATCTTCAAAGTACGCTCATCACTGGCTTTAGTAGTAGAACGGTCTACAATCTCACCATATTCATTCTTCTTTTTCTTATATTGCGGATATATGGAAGCTGCTACATCGAATCCTTCAGAACGGTAGAACATATCAAATGATATTCCTGCAATTCTATAGCCCTTTTCCTTCCATCTGATACCATTATTTTCAATAGTGCTTAACTGCTGAATTACCCATGATGGAATTGCATAGAAATTAACATGATTCCCTGATCGTTTATCTGTACCAGAATATTTAATTGCTTTGAAAAGTAATTCCTTTGGAATATCCTTATCATCAAGAATACGAATTAGATCATGGTAAATCAGCATCTTTATGTACTTTCCAACTTTATCAATTCTTTTTTGATTAGTATTCATCCCAAGATATTCTGCAATTCTTTTATGCGTTACAAAGAACACGATTTCGCCATCATCATTAGAGAATTTTTCACTGTAAACATTATTCCTTGCAATAGAAAGCATCATAAGAAATGTATCTTTTGCATTTCTAATATTTTTATCAGCTTGTGGACACAATTCTTTAAACTTATTTAGCGTGATATTGCTTATCATAAGGTCAATATTTTCTCTCTGTTCTATACTCCATTGGGATTCTTTGATGGATAGGTTATAGATATTCATGATAAATTGGATTGCTTTATATTCAGATTTGAAATCGCCCAACAATTCAATTAACTGCTTGATATTCAGTGTTAGATTTTCAGAACAACACCTATATTTCTGTACGCCATTTTGCGTAGTAAAGATATTTGCAGATGGGTTATGGTCATCATGTAACACACAACAAAATGACCTCGGATCGTCTATGTCAATCAATTCTGCAATATCCAACTCGGAATAAATGTAATCCCAAAACTCATTTTTATTTTCAAATTCTATCGGATCATGCGCTAATACCTTGCGTAAATACTCTATATCATGCTCTTTGATTGCTTTTACATTCAAATTTTCATATGTAGAACGATCTTTTGCAGTATCAGTACCTTTACTTTGGATACCGGCAGCAGTGCTATCCTTTTTCTTCTTCGATTTAGGCTTTGCATTGGATATATACTGTTCATAATCATCATTCCAGTATCTTTCTATAATAGATTCTGCATTTATCCTTGTATCATAATCAGAAAATAATACCGTATGCCCTTTACCGCCGAAAAATAGTCTGTCACGGTTAAAACATACTTCATCAATACCGCCGATAACTCCCATAAGCGTAGCTTGTAACTTATCCCTGATATTTCCGTCTGTAATTACTGTATCATTACAGAATATCATGCGGAATTTATGATGTTCCTCTTTGTGGCTGAATGTCGTATACATAAAACATGGTGTAATTCCCAGAGAAATCACTTTATTATAGGCTTCTTCTATTCTTATACCATCGTCAAAATCAAGACCAAATAATTGTTGTTCTATCCAGTTTTCAGCTTTATTCCCTCCTGCTAATACTCCTGGCTTAAAAGATGCCCCATGCACTAAAGCATCTGCCAAATTTTCAATCGTAATATTTACTTGTGTCAAACTTTTCTGTACCCATCCACACTGTTTACCTTGTGGTTTATCTTTGAATCTGTGGTTAAAGTACATACATTTTATGTCATTACCCATTGAACCTCCTAAGATTACCAGAAATTCAAGAAATATATTTTAGAAGTTTACAAAAAATTTCGTACCAATCTTGATTAGTAAAATTTCAGAAATGTTAGATTTTTGCATCACAAAAAGACCACACCAAAAACAACGCGGTCTTTTACTTTGTTTAAGTTTTCAATATTCAGTTTTCATCATATAATGGAATTATTGTGTAGAATTACACAATCGACATTGTTGATAATTATTAGATTTTTTCTTGAATTTCAGTATTACAGATTATTTTGATTGCATTTTACATCTTATCTGGAACCGTATACTCCACATCCATCCATTTGAGATAAGCAATCCATACAGTTGTTGCGCTTACATTATTAGCTGTACCAACATTGATTAGATCCTGTAACATAACATCTTCTGCTGGTTTGTCTTTGCGGTTTTCAACATGGTCTTTCATCATTTTGTCTAACATAACACACTGTTCATTCCATTTTTCCTGAGAAAGTGAAGCTAATTCTTTATCAATTCTTTCATCTGAAATCTGGTTTTTAGTTACTATTTTTGCTATTTCATACTGTGTATTCATATTATTTTGTTCTCCTTTTAATTTTCCCCAGATTTTGGGAAATGTTTTTATATGTTTTTTTTGCTCCACACTTTTGTGGAGTCAAATTTCACGGTCAAATTTTCGACCATGAGGAAGCAGTCCTATAATTATTCATTTACCTTTTCTCTCAATGGACACCATACAGGACTTGTTTTCGGCAACTTATCAACACCCAATTTCCCCATATCGTCAATTCTGTCTACATGGTCACAATAATATATCTTTTTATTGTATTCATACTTTTTCATAAAATCGCATTCAGCGCAATTTTGCACTTTTGTTTTTAAATTATCTTCCTCAATCTCATCAATAGCAACTTTTATATGGTTATTTACAATTCTGGACAAATCACCAATATCCATTTCTCCATATAAATATGACAATCTACTCATATTTTCTTCTGTAATAATTGCTACTCGTTCATTTAATTTCACTATGTATCTTTGCCCTCCAACTTCCTTAACGGACAATCAATGTCCATAATAATTTTGCTCATATGTTTCATATTTTTAGAACAATAGTCCTCTAACTCCAAATATCTGCTCAATTCTTTCCTGTAAATACAATGGTTACAATTCCTTGGTTCCCTGTCCATACAGATTTTCATGAAACGCTCTCCTGTCATCCATTTTCTGAATCTATTCTGCTTCTATTCTATCTGCTAATGTCTCACTGGAATAAAACTTCACTTTCCTATGCTCTGGCACAATGCATGGCTCCCCTGTCTTCGGGTTCCTTGCTTCCTTCTCTCTGACAGTTTTCAATTCAAAATGCCCGATTCCATAGAAATTAACTTTTTTGCCCTCTGACAGATAATCCAGAAGTGTTTCCCAGAATAATTCTGTCATTTTCACTGCATCCTTCTTATAAAAGCCGCCTTTCTCTGCGATTTTACAGGCAAATTCTTTTTTATTCACGGTTTCCATAATATTTTTCTCCTTTTCCATGCATCTGCTTAATTTCTTACTGATATTCCCTGGCTGCGTAGATACTGGACTGCCAATTGCAGCAGGCTTCCATTGTTGATGGTTTCATCCATGGTATTATCCCATACATGGGGCTTATGGTTTACGGACAGACCTCCATGCAATCCTGTATTCGCCCATTGCGCTACCTGGTACCCAGCTGCATTTACATAATCATCCATGGAATCAGTATCAATGTATACACATGCGCGTACCCCTCCTTTATCGGGGTATGCATCCACTTTCACTGCTGACCGGAGGAGTGCTTCTGTTCTTCGGTAGCTTTCCGGTATCCATCCTGTGTAGTAATCATTCAGAAAATAATTCAAAGTTTCATATACCCTTTTTGCTAATTCGTCTATCATTCCTGTCATGATGGGCTGTAATGCTTTCTGCAGCTGATCCATGTTACTAATGTGTTTTGCCATTATTTTTCATCTCCATTTTTAATTTCTGCATTTTCTGGTATATAACCGCTTTTCTTTAAAATATCCATCTGCTGTCTGCTGAATGGTAATTTATCCAATCCATAAATACCGTTTTCAATATTTCTAAGCAGATTCTTATTCATAGTCTCACTTAAAAGGTTGTTCCGAGTTATCTTTAATTTTGTATATGGTGGATTGCCGCCATCTTTATTACACATAGGAAGATTAAAGTTTCCTTCATGGACTTTTACTTCTGGTATAATGGAACCAACCTTTGATATTTCTATCCTCTCTCCCTCGGCTAATGCTTTTCTACATTCATCCATATACATAAGCAGAATACTTGTAATCAACTGTTTTGTGATTACTTTCCTGTCGTATACGTTATCTTCCCTGTTGTATATGCGTTTTGCCATTTTATAAGCTGACAGTGCTTTTACTCTTGCCATTTATTTTGTTTCTCCTTTCTGCCATTTGCCAATGAAATGTGCTTTTCAATTAGTGCTGTAACTATGGTGATAGAATGCCCTCCTGACGCTCTGTGAGGCTCATAGAGACATTTTCGATAAGGTCATGTCAATTCCTCAAAATGTATTCAAGCACTAAAATAAGCCCACTATCAATCATATTTCTATAACTGATAATGGACTTATGTATGTGTCCAAATATTTAATTTCACGATGTACAGGATTCTTCCTTTCTTAGATGCTAATTTATTCGTACACTTGTTCTGATTACCTTTTTGATTACCTTTTGGTTACACATGCTCTGAAATGCCCTATTTTCAAGGGTTTCAAAAATTCGTGCGGGTTCAAGTCCCGCTGCCGGCAGTTCTTACAGGTGCTGAATTCCTTTGGAAATAAAGGGGTTTGGCATTTTTTATATTCTTTTACAGGAAAGCAGCTCTCCTGTAAAAGAATATAAAAAATGCGCAACTCACAGAAATGAAGTTTATTACTCCGCAATCTGCTCGCGCGCATCCAGGCATTTAAGAACCTTTGGGGATAAATATCAGTATTCTCTTTCCTGCCAGTTATTTTTTGCCGTCAGCCATTTTTCCGGTTCTGCCTCCCAGAGTTCATTGAGCCAGTCAATGGCCTTTCGGATGCCTTCCTCTGAAAAATCCGTCTCCATCCGCTGTTTTTTTTCTTCCGGAGTCGCGTCAAATCCATAAGGCGCCTCCCAGGCGATTACCTCCAGCTTTTGAATTTCTTTTGCTTTTTCTGCTCCATCTTTCTGTGGAAGTCCCTTTTTTACAACAGCAAACCGGAAGCGCAGTCCTTCATGGCTTCCGGTAAATGTTGTCTTTTTCAGATATGGAACTGACAGAATATCTTTGCGTTTTATCATAATATCTTCCTTTTTATTTCATATTGTAATCGTTCAGAATATCAAAACAGTCAAAAGTGGCGAAATAATCCTTCGGTGTTTCTGCCCGCCGAATCAGCTGAGTGCTTCCATCCTCTTTTAACAGGATTTCCGCTGACTTCAGTTTTCCGTTATAATTATACCCCATGGAAAATCCATGTGCCCCGGTATCATGAATTACCAGCAGATCTCCCATATCAATTTTGGGAAGCATACGGTCAATTGCAAATTTATCATTGTTTTCACAGAGAGAACCTGTAATGTCATATTTGTGGTCACATGCCTGCTTTTCTTTCCCGGAAACCGTAATATGATGATAAGCCCCATACATGGCAGGGCGCATCAGGTTTACGGCACAGGCATCACATCCTATATACTCTTTATGGGTATGTTTCTCGTGAATGGCAGTGGTCACCAGACAACCGTAAGGCCCCATCATAAACCGGCCCAGCTCCGTATAAATGGCCACATCTCCCATGCCTGCCGGAACCAGAACTTCTTCATACACCTTCCGAACCCCTGCTCCAATGGCATAAATATCATTTGGCTCCTGGTCCGGACGATAAGGAATCCCAATTCCGCCGGATAAATTAATAAAGCGGATATCAGCTCCTGTCTCTTCTTTTAACTTTACTGCCACTTCAAATAAGGTCTTTGCCAGAGTCGGATAATATTCGTTTGTTACCGTGTTGCTGGCCAGAAATGCATGAATTCCAAAGTATTTTGCACCTTTTTCCTTTAATACTTTAAATCCTTCAAACAACTGCTCTGTGGTAAATCCGTATTTTGCATCTCCTGGATTATCCATAATGCTGTTGCTGATTTTAAACACGCCTCCCGGATTATACCGGCAGCTTATGGTTTCCGGAATACGGCCGATGGTCTTTTCCAGAAAATCAATGTGAGTAAAATCATCCAGATTGATAACCGCCCCAATGTCACTGGCAAACCGGAACTCATCGGCCGGGGTTGCATTGGAGGAAAACATAATGTCCTGTCCTTCAAAATGCAGTGCGTCTGCCAGCATCAGCTCTGTCATGGAAGAACAGTCACAGCCGCATCCATATTCCTTTAAAATATTAATAAGAAAGGGATTTGGTGTTGCCTTTACTGCAAAATATTCTTTAAAACCCGGATTCCAGGAAAATGCTTCTTTCAAAGCCTTCGCATTGGCACGGATTCCTTTTTCATCGTATAAATGAAAGGGAGTGGGATATTCTTTTACTATTTCATCTAACTGTTCCTTTGTCACGAATGGTTCTTTTTTCATACGCTCTGTCTCTCCTTATTTCTCGACTTTCCTCTCTGATTCGTCACGGAAACCAGATTACAGTTGCATGGAAGTTTATCATGCCTGCACGGAACTTTCCGGAACCTTTTCTGTTATGCAAATTCAGAAATACTATAATAGTTTGACAGAAAAATGTCAAGAAATTAATACTATTCGCAGTGCAGCACCGCTTTTCCTTCCGCTCTGGAAACAGGCACGTTGATCACCCGCTGGTTGGAACTTCCCCGCCAGTACAGTCCGGTATCTTTTTGCTCCACCTGAAATTCTCCGTCTACCAGTATGTCCACATACTTCATAATCTCAAGATCCGCTATGGTCTCCCACACAAATCCGGTATACATCCAGATGGTTTTTCCCGGAAATCTTTCCTTAATCTCTCTGGCCAGTTTCAGCACATCGGAACGATTTCCGGAATACAGAGGATCTCCTCCGCTGAATGTAATCCCTGAAATATAATCTCTGGCCAGTTCTGCAAAAATTTCCTCTTTTGCCTTTTCATCAAACAGCAGCCCCCCGTTGGGATCCCAGGTAATGGGATTCTGGCACTCTTTACAGCAATGGGAACAGCCGGACACCCATAAGACCACACGCAGTCCATCACCATTCAGCATATCGTCTTTTGTTATATCGTGATATCTCATAGATTTCTCCTTACATGCTTCTGCGCTCTTTGATTTCAGCCATTTTGGCGTCGTTCAGCCGGGTGTCGCCCTTTACTCTGGAATAGGACAGGTATCCGTTCATCCGCTCAATCTTAGTCAGGTTATGGCTGCCGCATTTGGGACATACATCCATTTCCAGCTCCTGATGTCCGCAGTCGTCACAATAGGCCAGGGACAGATTCACCCCTTCATAGAATCCCATATCCATCGCCCGCCTTACCAGGGTTTTCACTGCTTCTTTATTATAGTCAATGGGATACTTCACATACTGAATTTTGCCGCCGTTGCTCAGTTCCCAGAAACGATATTCCAGATCCTGTTTCTGTATGGGCGTAATATCTTCTGTCACATGGCAGTGGAAGCCATTGCTGACATATTCCCGGTCAGACACATTTTCCACAATACCGTACTTCTTGCGGAACTGCTTCACCTGCAGGCCGCAGAGGTTTTCTGCAGGAGTCGCATAAATAGCATAAAGGTTTCCGTCTGCTTTTTTAAACTCCGTAATTTTCTCATTGATGTGCTCCAGCACTTCAATGGCAAACTGTCCGTCCTCCACCAGGGATTTTCCATTATAAAGCCGCTGAAGTTCGTTAAATGCAGTAATACCGAAAGAAGCTGTGGCTGTCTTCAGCAGAGGCTTGATTTTATCATGAATACCGAGATGTCCTCCGTAAAAGCCTCCCTCACAGTAAGCAAGGGGATTCGTACTTGCCCGCATTTCTCCCAGATAAGCATAGGTCCGAATATGAAGCTGCCGGATTAACTCCAGATAATAATCCAAAACCTCATAAAAATCCCGGCTTTCCTGTCTGGATTTTGCCAGAATCATAGGCAGATGAAGGCTGACCACGCCAATGTTGAACCGTCCCACAAACACAGGATGGTCTGTGTCATCTGCAGGATTCATACCGCCCTTCACATACCAGGGGGACAGAAATGCCCGGCAGCCCATGGGGCTGATGATTTCCCCATACTGCTTATACATGCTGGAAATATAGCCTTTTCCCGTAAGGCTCAGCCAGTCAGGATACATGGTTTTCCGGGAGCACTCAATCCCCGCTTCAAATACATCCTCAAGTTCTTTTCCCGGTCCATGAAGATTTTCATCATAAAGAAATACCAGTTTGGGAAACAGCACGGGCTTCCTGCACCCTTCTTTCCCCTGCCCTTTTCTTCGTACCTCCAGCATGGCAATGGAGGCCATTTTTGCAAATCTTCCTGTGCCTGTCCCAAATGTCATGGTAATAAACGGATAATCCCCACGGCTGGAAGACACCGAATTAAATTTGTACTCCCATCCCTGGACGCCCTGTTCCAGATCCCGTGTGATATCCTTCATGGTTTCCTCTTCTGCCCGTTCCTCAGTCAGGCCAAGGCCGCGATATTTTTCTTTGTATTTTATGTAGGATTTTTCCGCATAAGGCTCTAAAATCCGCTCCACGCCAGGCACGGTAAATCCACCGTACTGCTGGCTTGCCGCGCTTAATACAATATCCCCGATAACATCAAAAGCCACATCCAGAGTTTTCGGCTCATTGTACCAGAGATTTCCCATCTCAAAACCGCCGCGCAGCACATTTTCCACATCAAACAGGCAGCAGTTCATGGTATCTCTCCTCGCAGACATGTCATGAACATAAATATAACCGTCCCGGCACGCCTGAATTTCCTCTGTAGTCATAAAAAATTTCTGGTACAGTTCTTTATTTAACTGATTAAAAATCAGACTCCGCTTGGTGGACACCAGTGCACTGTCTGTGTTGGAATTTTCTTTATCCCCTATGTACATAATAGACTGGCTTTTTTTATAAACCTCATCCAGCATCTGTACAAAATCCTGCTTATAATTGCGGTAATCCCGGTAACTTTTTGCCACCACCGGATTGACCTTTTCCAGTGCACCTTCCACAATATTGTGCATCTGAGCAATTTTTACTTCCTCTATGCCCATGGACTCTACTTTTTCCTCTACAAACTGGCAGATAAATTTTAATTCTTCCTCTGTAAATGTAATCAGTGCACGATAGGCAGACTTGTTTACCGCAACCACCACTTTCTGTACGTTAAAATCCTCCCTGGTTCCATCCTTTTTGATAACCTTAAACGTTTTATCCATTCTTTCTCCTCCCGTTCATATCCGGCAAACCAATATATATCTTGTTAATTTTTCTTTATTTTTCTTATTTTCATACCATATCTTGTGTTATGGTGTATATCTTATCATGCCATTTTAAAGAAGTCAATAGATACGCATGGACTTTTTGCTCCGAACATGCTACAATCATTTTATCATTAAAATAAGGAGGTGAGCAAATGACTGAAAATGAAAAACTTGATCTGATTCTTTCCGAATTATATGAAATGAAAGGTGATATACGGGAAGTAAAAGACGACGTACAGACTTTAACATCTGATGTGCAGACTCTCAAGTCTGAAATGCAAACTCTCAAATCTGATGTGCAGACTCTTAAATCCGATGTGCAGACTCTCAAGTCTGAAATGCAGACTCTCAAATCCGATGTGCAGACTCTCAAATCCGATGTGCAGACTCTCAAATCTGAAATACAGGATATATGGGTGCAGATACACGGAACACAAACAGATGTACAGGGTATGAAAGCGGAAATAACCGGGATGCAGACGCATCTCAGAAACATCGATGCACGTCTGGACAGAATCGAAAACATTGTGGGCAGAAACTACACCCTGACAGAAGAATTCTACGTTTCACAGAAGGAAACAAACGTGGAGGTTCAGGCAGAATTCCGCATTATACACGGAACCCTTGACATGCATGCAAGGCAGATTTCCCACACTACATCCATCCTTAAAGATTATAGAATATCATAGTCTTTTCACTGTGTTCTGAAACTCTTATCTTTTTTATCTATAACAATCCATTTATTTATATGCCGCTTCAGTCTGAGAATATACATCTTTGCATAAAATCTGTTCTTTAGCAGAAATTCCTGATGATTCCCCAGTTCCATACTTTCCACATCCTTCATCACCGGAAGTACACCCACAGATGAAATGCTCTCATCCGGAATCAATACAGATTTCCGTCGTCTCCTTTTCCCTTTTCCTTCAGAAACACACATGTATTTCCTCTGTCCCTGGCACCGGCTTTTCCCTGAAGATAAACAATATCCGGCCTTCCACCGTTACAATGGAAAAGGCCGGATATCAGATATCCTGTCAGTATACTTCTACAGATATTTTTTCAGAACTTCTGCCTTGTCAGTTGCCTCCCAGGGCAGATTCAGATCATTCCGTCCAAAATGTCCGTAAGCTGCTGTCTGCTTATAGATGGGACGTCTCAAATCCAGCATTCTGATAATCCCCGCCGGACGAAGATCAAAGTTTTCGCGGATGATTTCCACCAGTTTTTCATCAGAAATCTTTCCTGTTCCGAATGTGTCCACCATAACAGAGGTAGGCTGTGCAACACCAATAGCATAGGACAGCTGAATCTCACATTTGTCCGCAAGTCCTGCAGCTACAATATTTTTTGCAACATAGCGGGCTGCGTAAGCTGCAGAACGGTCTACTTTGGTACAGTCCTTACCGGAAAAAGCACCGCCGCCATGACGGGCATATCCGCCATATGTATCCACAATGATTTTTCGTCCCGTGAGGCCTGCGTCACCCTGGGGCCCGCCGATTACGAAACGTCCGGTGGGATTGATGAAAAATTTCGTGTCTTCATCTACCAGTTCCTGAGGAAGAACAGGATCAAATACATATTTCCGGATATCTGCATGAATCTGCTCCTGGCTTACCTCCGGGTCATGCTGAGTGGACAAAACCACTGCCTCCAGCCGTCCTGGCTGCCCCTTCTCATCGTATTCCACAGAAACCTGTGTCTTTCCATCCGGTCTCAGGTAACTCAGTGTACCTTCCTTACGAACCTTTGTAAGCTGAAGAGCCAGACGGTGTGCCAGAGAAATGGCATACGGCATCAGCTCCGGTGTCTCATTGGTGGCATAGCCAAACATCATGCCCTGATCTCCTGCCCCAATTGCTTCCAGCTCTTCCTCAGACATTTTATTTTCTTTTGCTTCCAGCGCTTTATCCACACCCATGGCAATATCTGTGGACTGTTTATCCAGCGCAACCATAACCGCACAGGTATTTCCGTCAAATCCCATGGCACCATCCGTATAACCAATTTCCTTTACGGTATCTCTGACAATCTGGGGAATATCAATTTCTGCTTCTGTGGTAATTTCCCCCGTTACAAGAACAAATCCGGTACATGCTGCAGTTTCACATGCTACCCGGCTCATAGGATCTTTTGCCATCAATGCGTCTAAAATCGCGTCTGACACTGCATCGCATAATTTGTCCGGATGTCCCTCAGTTACCGATTCTGATGTAAATAATCTTTTTTCCATTTTTCCTCCTGTTTGCTGTGCTTTGTACAGTTATATAGTAATATTTTCTTCCTGTCCGGGTGCCCGTTTCCAAACAAAGCGGACAAATCCGCAGGGGCTCCCTGAATCCCTCATTCCTGAAGGACCTGGCTGCTTTGCTGCGCCGTTTTAAGAGTTTTTTATTCTACAGGAAATCCAGAGGAATTTCTCAATAGAATAAAAAAATCCGCTTATTAAATAAGCGGACTCGACTCTTCCAAAAGATTATCAAATCCTCTTATTGTTCGATTACTCGCTCAGGTTGGCACCTTCCGTAGAGGGGTTGCCGTGGCTTCACAGGTCCTATGTACCTCCACCACTCTGAATAAGAGAAATTAATAACTGACGGAACTGACACTCTCCCATCAGTATGACAATATTCGGTTTTTAATCTTTCTTCCCCATTAACATACTACCTTTTTTTTATTCTGTCAAGTATTTCTTCCTTGACAAATGTTGCCTTTATTTTTATACTTAGAAAGTAGTTTGAATTTATATGTTTTACGGCATTTATATAATGCAACAGGGGGAATCACAAATGAAGAATTATCCTATCAGAGATTTACGTCCCGGCATGAAGATTGCAGAACCGGTGTACACCAAAAGCGGACAGATGCTTATGGATGTCGGTACTGTTCTGACTTCTGCGTTAATTGACCGTCTTTCTTATTATGGGATAGACTCTGCCTCTGCAGAAGTTCCTGTCAGTATCCGGGAAACCCCGGCAGCAGAGCAAAAAGCACCTGTCAGTATGCCAAACCGCAGCCGGGCTTCCAATCCTTCCTATTCTCAGAAAGTGAAATCCCAGCCGGAATTTATGGCATATCAGATTGAATATACAAAGGAAGTAAATTCCATCCGGAGTTTACTGGACGGCATTATTCAAAATCCGGCACAGCCCCCTGATATCGGTCAGATTCTGAACGAATGCTCCAGATTAACTTCTCTGACTAAAACTACCGTAGATTTATTTGATAAACTGCACAATATGCGGCTGGATGATGACAGCGTATATTCCCATTGTCTGAACGTTGCACTGATCGCCCGGCAAATGGGGAAATGGCTTTATTTTTCAGCAGAAGATATGGATGTCCTGACTCTGTGCGGCCTGTTCCACGATATTGGCAAAGTTCAGATTCCGGATGAAATCCTGAACAAACCCGGCAAATATACAGATGAGGAATTTGCTCTGATTCGCCAGCATCCTGTAACCAGCTACAATCTTCTGAAATATCTGCCTCTTGATGAACGTATCAAAAATGCTGCTCTGATGCACCATGAGCGCTGCGACGGCTCCGGTTATCCTCAGAAATTAAAAGCTGACCAGATTGATGACTTTGCAGAAATCATTGCCATTGCAGATGTGTATGATGCAATGACTGCAGCCCGCTCCTATCGTTCTCCTTTGTGTCCTTTCCAGGCAATTGACATGTTTGAGAAGGACGGTCTTCAGCTATACAGCCCGAAATACATTCTTACATTTCTGAATCGTATTGCAAATACTTATCAGAATAACCGGGTATTGCTGAATAACGGACAAAGCGCAAATATCGTTATGATAAACTCCAAACACCTTACCCGTCCCATGATTCAGTTAGATGACGGTTCGGTGGTGGACATGCTCAATCTTCCGGAGTGGGAAATCATCAAAATCATATAAGAATCAGAAATTCAACAAAAAGCTGCTGTAAAATACGGGAATATTTTCCGGAAATATCCTGTCTTTTACAGTAGCTTTCCTAAACAGCAGAATTTTCTTCTGCCATAACAATACAGGAGGGAAAAATTTTGGATAGAGAAACCGTTATCGTCCTTGATTTCGGCGGACAGTATAACCAGCTCATTGCCCGGCGTGTACGGGAATGTAATGTGTACTGTGAGGTAAAGCCTTATACCATAAGTCTGGACGAAATAAAAGCCATGAAACCAAAAGGCATTATTTTCACCGGAGGGCCCAACAGCGTTTATGAAGATACATCCCCCAGCTGCTCCAGGGAAATTTTTGAACTGGGAATTCCTGTGCTGGGAATCTGCTATGGCTCTCAGCTGATGGCCCATTTACTGGGCGGTACCGTAAAAACCGCACCTGTCAGTGAATATGGACACACAAAAGTGTCGGTCGATACCACAGATATTCTGTTTGAAGGCGCATCTTCTGAAAGTATCTGCTGGATGAGCCATACGGATTACATTGCTCAGGTACCGGAAGGATTCCGGATTACTGCGCATACTCCTGTCTGTCCGGCTGCCGCAATGTCATTTCCGGAAAAGAAACTGTATGCAACTCAGTTTCACCCGGAAGTTATGCATACAAGAGAAGGCATGAAAATGCTTGAAAATTTTGTTTTTAACGTATGCGGCTGTATCGGAGACTGGAAAATGGATTCTTTTGTGGAAACCACCATTCA
Source organism: Eubacterium sp. 14-2 (assembly GCF_000403845.2). GTDB lineage: Bacteria > Bacillota > Clostridia > Lachnospirales > Lachnospiraceae > Petralouisia. Next base: position 175,349 of record NZ_KE159568.1, read on the forward strand.
GAGTCTGAAGGAAAAAATCGGCAGCGGCAAAGTGCTCTGTGCCCTTTCCGGCGGAGTGGATTCTTCCGTAGCTGCAGTGTTGCTTTCCAAAGCAGTTGGAAAACAGCTGACCTGTGTTTTTGTGGATCATGGTCTGCTCCGCAAAAATGAAGGAGATGAAGTAGAAAAAGTATTTGGGCCCAACGGGGCTTATGAGCTGAATTTTATCCGCGTCAACGCACAGCAGAGATATTATGAGAAGCTGAAAGGCGTCACAGAACCGGAAGAAAAACGTAAAATTATCGGCTCAGAATTTATCCGTGTATTCGAAGAGGAAGCAAAAAAAATCGGTGCTGTGGATTTTCTGGTACAGGGTACCATTTATCCTGACGTAATAGAATCCGGCCTCGGAAAATCTGCCGTCATCAAGTCACACCACAATGTGGGCGGCCTTCCGGATGTAGTTGATTTTAAAGAAATCATAGAACCTTTACGCATGCTTTTTAAAGACGAAGTACGAAAAGCCGGACTGGAACTGGGCATTCCCAAATATCTGGTATTCCGTCAGCCATTCCCCGGCCCCGGACTTGGCATCCGCATTATCGGAGAAGTGACAGAAGAAAAAGTAAAAATCGTGCAGGAAGCTGACTATATTTACCGGGAGGAAGTTGCAAAAGCCGGACTGGATGAAAACCTGGGCCAGTATTTCGCTGCACTGACCAATATGCGTTCTGTAGGTGTTATGGGCGACTTCCGGACCTACGATTATGCAATAGCTCTCCGTGCTGTAAATACTTCTGATTTTATGACTGCAGAAGCTGCCCAGATTCCCTGGGAAGTGTTGCAGAAAGTTACCAACCGAATTGTAAATGAGGTAAAAGGGGTTAATCGGGTACTGTATGACTGTACCGGAAAGCCGCCAGGGACAATCGAATTTGAATAACAGACATTTCACTCTGAAACTCCTTATAACAGGGAGTTTCAGAGTTTTCTTTTTTCTGTGAGATTGATATGAGATAAAAAAAATCAATTTTCCATAATAACCTCAGGCAAAATTTCTTTACGATACCTTTTCATTCCATTTCTCCTTTAACTCTTACAGCCCCCAAAATGTCTCCTCCTCTTTAATGTGACTGTTTCATCTTCTCTTCCAGCCACTGCTCAAAATCACCGTCTGGATTCCATTCTGAATATGCTATTTTCACATTTTTATGAACTATTTGTGTATTGGGATGTTTTTTTCCAAGTCTTAACATACAAATTCTATATGCTTTAAGATAATATGATAATGCCTCCTCATTATTTCCCTGGCTTGTATACACATATGCCAGATTGTTATAACTGGCGGCTGTATCCGGATGTTCCTCTCCCAGCACCCTCTCACGTATCTCCAGCGCTTTCCTACACAGCCCTTCTGCTTTCCCGTACTCTCCCTGACTTTCATACACATATGCCAGATTGTTATAACCGGTGGCTGTAGATGGATGTTCCTCTCCCAGCACCCTCTCACGTATCTCCAGCGCTTTCTCATGCAGCTCTTCTGCTTTCCCGTACTCTCCCTGACTCGCATACACATATGCCAGATTGTTATAACTGGCGGCTGTATCCGGATGTTCCTCTCCCAGCACCCTCTCACGTATCTCCAGCGCTTTTTCATACAGCTCTTCTGCTTTCCCGTACTCCCTCTGGCTCGCATACACATATGCCAGATTGTTATAACCGGTGGCTGTATCCGGATGTTCCTCTCCCAGCACCCTCTCACGTATCTCCAGCGCTTTCTCATACAGCCCTTCTGCTTTCCCGTACTCCCCCTGGCTTGCATACACTCCTGCCAGATTGTTATAACTGGTGGCTGTATCCAGATGTTCCTCTCCCAGCACCCTCTCACTTATCTCCAGCGCTTTCCTATACAGCCCTTCTGCTTTCCCGTACTCTCCCTGACTTTCATACACATGTGCCAGATTGTTATAACCGGTGGCTGTATCCGGATGTTCCTCTCCCAGCACCCTCTCACTTATCTTCAGTGCTTTCTCATACAACTCCTGGGCTTTCCTATATTCCGCTATGTACTGCAATAAGTGTGCAAGAGCAACTATAATTTCAATCTGTTCCAAACCATCTCCCATATTGACTTTTTTAATAGCATTTTCTGCAAAAGGAATGTACTGTTGGCATTCCAGGGGTGAACCATTTTCCGGTATTTCAAGATATCTTGTGCATGCTTTTATGAATCCAGCATGGTTTTCAAACTCCGGTCTGTTTTTTTCATAAATAAACTGCCCAAATACCGGATGCAGTGTATAACTTTCCTGCTCCACGTCAAACTCCAGCCATCCCTTTTGATACAGTTCAATCAGGATATCGTCATCCTCACTTGCACCAGCATCTGCCAATAGCCATTCATTGCACACATCTACTGCCAAAGGAACATACGGAAACACAGAGAATGCCTCCAGAATGTTTTGCTCCCCTTCTGTTAATTCAGACAAATCATATAGCACTTCATATGATTCCTGAATATTGACAAATTCTTCATCCTTATGGAACGCCAGTTGGAAACCCTTTTTCTCCAACTCTTCTCTAATCCTTTTCACCGCCCATAACTTTGTCCGTGCCAAATGCGCCAGAAGCTCAACTGTAATAGTATGCCGTCCAGCCAGGTTATCTATGACATATTCCAAATCCAGAATTTCTTCTGGTTTTATTTTTCTTCCACAACCTCCAAACCGAACCTTCTCATAAATTTTTTTACACTGCTGAATATCCAGGAAACCAATCCTATATGGTTCGAATCCATCACTAAGCGAAGCCTGTCTGGAAGTAAGGATAACCGCCCCTGGTATACCATTTAACCGTTGCAGGCCTTCATCTTCACACATGGGCTTATCCACGTTATCAACAAACAGCAGCAACTTTCCTTCTGATGCCAGATATTCCAACTCCCTCCACGCCGCCTTCTGGTTTTGCTCCGGACTGTCCTGCTGTTTAAATTTCAAACAGCTCTGCAGGCTGTTATCCATATCCCCGCTATATTCAATATACCCAATATGCTTGAATGGCCCACTTCCATCCTCTGCATGTTTATTGAGATATTCTTCAAACAGCTTCCTGCAGATATGTGTCTTCCCGATCCCTCCCATACCACTTACCAGAACAGACTTCCTCCCCTCCTCTATCTTCTGGCGCAACTCCCGTAATTCTGTTTCACGCCCGGTAAAGTAAGACACTGGCTTTATATTTGCATTATGGGTAACAACAAACTCACGCTCCGAATCCTGAAACATTGTGATATACAAATCCCGACCCGCATATGGCCCATAAAAATTACTGTCTCTATTCTTGTTTACTGTTTCCGGTCCCATTTACATTATCCCTCCCCACATATGAGCCTCGAAATGTGCTCTTTGAATTTTTATTGGTAACCCTCGAATGGTCATCCTGATTGTCACAGCTAAAACTCTTTGATATCTTAACCACCTTGCTGGCTGTAAAAACAGATATCAGCAACCCCGCGACGGAGCATACCCCGCAAATAATATTGAATATATCCATCATTCCCACTATAATTCCCCCTTATCATCTTTTATCTTGCCTTTATTATAATATCTGTCAATCCATTAAGCAACCTAAAATCTAAACTGCTTCCCGTCAAGCAGACAATTAAAAAATAAAAATTTATTCCTGCCACCAGATGAAAACTGGTGGTTTGATTTTGCCCCTCCAAAGGGGCGTTGTTACTGCCCGCCTCCAAAGGGCGGTGTCGCAAACATTGTTACTGGTCCGCCTATAAGGCGGTACTGCCACACTCAGATGCACATGGTCCATACACTGCACCTGCAATAATATCTATATTCTTTATATCCGCACAATGTACGGATGATCTCCCAGAATTGAGTGCCAACTTTTTTATACCGCATCAACATTAATTGTGGAACAGATGAATCATACACAAGGTTACGAAAACAGCTAAAGGCGAAAATGCCTTAAAATGGATAGAGAGAATGAACAATATACAAACGTGTGCAAGGAAGGGTTGTGGATAAAGAAATTATTTATCAACAGGAAAAGACGTATGACGAATAGCAAATCCAAAATAACCTGCTTTTTACTTTACAATACAGATTGCTGATGTATAATGAAAAAATAAACATAAAGTTTATAGTAAAATATTATGTTAAGACCTAAAGAAGTGGTGTGCAAATGGGTGGATGCGTTTAACAATCATGATGTAGAAGAAATTATAAGCCTTTAAAAGAAAGATGCAACAAACCATCAGGTAACAAATGATCCTGTTGCAGGCATGGAAGCAATTCGAGAAATGTTCACAAATGAATTTGCTACTGCAGATATGACAGCTATTGTAGAAAATATATTTGAAGATGGACAATGGGCAATCTTAGAATGGAAAGACCCATTAGGATTAAGAGGTTGTGGATTTTTTCATGTTGTTCACGGAAAAATTTTGTTCCAACGGGGTTATTGGGACAAACTCTCATTTTTGAAGCAGCACAACCTGCCTGTCGAATAAATTTTTACAGTGAAACCAAAAAATATTGCAGAAACGTTTACCTCTATCGTCAAATTAACAGTTCTTATGACAATGTCCGGTGCGGGATGTGGTACATCATTATTTGGCGGTTGCTGTTTTGCTCCTGTATTCGGCCTGCTATCTCATGCGATTATTACATTAAAACGGAACGATGAAGAATGAAGGTTTACTTGATTTTCTCAGCAAAACCTCCTGTAATTTAAGTCGGAACATGTTGCTATTATCCACAGTCACAGGGCGAGCATTATTAATACTGATAACAAAATGATAACATTCTCTCATATAGGCAGAATAATATGGATAATTCAAAGTAAATAACAAATGTACTAAAAAGGTCTTCTATGATAAAACCTGATTATCAAAGGAGGCCTTTTATTATGGCAGACAAAAAGAAAAATGTGTACAAACCGATACCGATGACAGAGGGAAAGAAGAACCTTATTCAGGAACCTTTAACCTTTGAAGCAACGAAAAAGTGGACGATACCGATTCAGAATTGGGGAAAGGTGAAGGCGAATTATCCATCCTACTCCCGGGCAGACCATCGAATTAAGGTTCACTGCACTATTGTTATTGACAGAATTTATCATAAGAATTATCGTAAAGAAGGACGGAAAACCAGAACGGTCGTCTATCCTTTCAAATACTTATCATGGAAGAACTTCATTTACGGAGAAAATTTCAAACTGTCTGTGAAGTTTTCGCATTTTACCTGAACTATCCACAGGCCTGTCAAAAATCCCGCCGGTCATTGAGGTACCGGACATATATTTCACATCATATCGGCAGGAAAATCCTTACTCTTTCTTTCCCCGCTCAGAATTTTTCTGTATAATCTTATCCAGCTGAGCTTCCACAATTCTGAAATGCCTGTCAAACGCTTTCATGGCTTCTGCCAGATTCCCTTCCAGCAGCGCATGATAAATTCCCCAATGGGAACGTCTCAGCAGTTCCGCCCGCATCTTATTGGTCAGTATTTTTGTCCGGAAATTTTCTATAAACTGATCCAGAAGATTGTCCAGCATGGAATTGTACAAAATCAGCATCCTGTTATGAGAACTTTTCACCAGTGTATGGTGGAATTCCAGATCCAGTTTTGCACTCTCCCTGGAGCTCATGGGCTGGTCCATTTTCTCTAAAATCTGACGCATTTCTTCCAGTTCTTCCTGGGTTGCTGTCTCTACTGCAAGTCTGACCGCTGCATACTCATATCCAATACGGATATGAAAAATTTCAGCATAATCTATATCCAGCAAAGCCATTACCATATTGACAGATTTGAGCATATATTCCATAGGGTTACATCTGACATAATTTCCGCTTCCCTGCAGACACTCAATCAACCCGGTGATTTCCAGCATATGCATAACTTCCCGGATAGAATTGCGGCTGACACCCAATTGTTCCGCAATTTCACGCTCTGTGGGAATTTTATCATTTAATTGTAATTTTCCGGACAAAATCTGTTCCGAAAAATATTCAAATACATATTCATAAGTTTTTTTTCCATTTAATCTGGGATTATCCATTTTTGCGCCCCTGTCATCTGACTCTTTCTTTCCTGTATACTTCTTCTGCTCCTGTACCGGTATATTTTATTATAATTCTGAAAAATTTGCAACCTTCCCGTGAGGATTGCCTTATCCATGCCTGTTCCAGGACTACACTGCTCCTATCCCCTTCTTTTCAGTTTTTCTCTTTTTTGTTATACGAAACAACCTGTAGTGGAAACTATCTCTGAAATAATTGTAATATAAGAGAGGTAATCCAAACAAGTAAAGGAACCAGCTAATCCGTTGTGATTCCGGTTCTTTTCTTTTTGTTGCCTTTTTAATCTTTTTCTTAAATTGACAACCACATAAATCACGTCTATAATATATTTATTACATTCGTAAGATTTAAGGAGGGATTTGAAATGAGCAATTTACCACAGATTTCTGAAGCTGAATTTGAAGTTATGAAAATCGTATGGAAACATGCACCGATCAGTACAACTGAAATAACAGATAAATTATTACAGACCACAAGCTGGAGTCCGAAAACGATACAGACTTTAATCAAACGCCTTGTGACCAAAGGCGCTCTGACTTATGAAAAACAGAGCCGCGTGTTCGTTTACACCCCAGTCGTGAAAGAAAGCGAATACATCGGCCAGGAAAGCAATTCTTTTCTGAAACGATACTATAACGGGGATATCACTGCCATGCTTTCTGCATATATAGAAAATGGCAGACTGTCTGAAACAGATATAGACACCCTCCGCTCCCTCCTTTCAAAGAGGTCAAAAAAAGGAGGCAATTAACGTGGCTGATTTTATGATACGCTTTTTCCTATGCAATGTGTTTATCTGCGGTATCATCGGAATCCTTTTGATAGCCAGGAGGATATTCAAAAACAGCCTTTCCGGCCGGATGCAGTATAATCTGTGGTTCCTGCTGCTTTTGTTGCTGGCAGTTCCTTTTATACCGTTCCGTCTCATCGGATTTCCGCAAATCTTCTCCTGGCTCGGCAGCCTGAGAACTTCTCCTGCTTCCCACACCGGAACCGCTATGGGTGAAGCCACAGGGACCAGTCCAGCCAGAAATGCAGACTGGATGAATGACTTTACCATTTCTGTAAACAGCAAAGCTCCACCCATCGTGGGATACATATTATTTGGGATATGGATTGCAGGTATTCTTGCAATGATTATTTTGGTAATCAAATCCTCTCTCCGTTTACGCAACCTGAAGAAATCCGCTCTTCCCCTTCAGAACAGGGAAGTCCGCAGACTGTATCATCACTGTTTAGAAGAAATGGGAATCCACAGAGATATTCCTGTTTACAGCACTGTATTTTTGAAATCCCCGATTATCGCAGGATTTTTAAAACCGTGTATTTATTTACCGATTCATCTGATCTCTGATTATACCTTATCATGCAGTACCCGCTCCGAAAGAGCCTGTATCACGGGATACCCGAATGGGTGTAACGAATCCGATATGCGGTATATGCTGTTACACGAACTGCAGCATTACAGGCACCACGATGCCTTCGGAAGTTTCCTGATGAACCTTGCAGGAGTGGTATATTGGTTCAATCCTCTTGTCTGGTACGCTCTGAAAGAAATGCGTAATGACAGAGAGATTGCCTGTGACACCTCTGTTTTAAAGATGCTTGAAGAAGATGATTACGAGGATTATGGCAATACACTGATTAACTTTGCTGAAAAAGTTTCTCTTACCCCTTTTCCGTTTGCTGCCGGCCTTGGTGGAAACATGAAGCAGATGAAACGGAGAATTATCAATATTGCATCTTATGAAAAGCCAACATTTATAAAAAGACTAAAGGGCATAATGGCATTTGTACTGACTGCTGTTCTCCTGTCAGGTTTTGCTCCTTTTATTTCTACATACGCAGCAGAGGTCAGCTACTACCAATGGGACTTTTCTTCTGAGAATGTTTCCTGTATAGACCTTTCCACATATTTCGGAGAATACGAAGGCAGCTTTGTTTTATACGATTTGGAAAATGATACATGGAGCATACACGACAAAGAGCATGCTACCCTGCGAACAGCACCAAACTCCACCTGGAAAATATATGATGCCTTGTTCGGCCTGGAAGAAGGTGTCATTACACCAGAAAACTCCTTTCTTGCATGGAATGGAGAAAACTATCCATTTGAAGCATGGAATGCGGATCAGACCTTACAGTCTGCCATGAACTCCTCCGTGAACTGGTATTTCCAGACAGTGGATGAACAGCTTGGGGCCTCTTTTGTTTATAACTATATTCAGGAAATTGGATATGGAAATGAAAATATAAGTGGTGATCTCTCCACTTATTGGATGGAATCATCCCTGAAGATCTCTCCAATAGAACAGGGCGAACTTTTAACCAGGCTGCAGAATAACAGTTTTGGCTTTGCCCCTGAAAATATCAATGCAGTAAAAGATGCCATCTGCCTTTCCTCTTCCGCCGCCGGAACATTCTACGGAAAGACCGGAACCGGCCGTGTAGATGGCCAGGATGTGAACGGATGGTTTATCGGCTTTGTGGAAACTGCAGATAATACATACTTTTTTGCTACCAACATCAGTGCCGATAGCGATGCTGCCGGAGGCAGCGCAACTGAAATAACCATGTCCATCCTGTCAGAAATGAATATCTGGAAAGAACAAAGTGTCCAGGCCCCTCACTCATGAGGGGCCTGGACACTTTGCGGGCCGAGCACAATTGCGAATCAATATTTTACCTCTTGTGCGAGTACCCTCGCTTCGCTGGGGCAGACCCTGCACATAATTATTTTTATCTTATAGGAAAACACTTTCGTGCTTTAACGTGACAAGATCTTTCCTATAAGATAAAAAAGAATCTTGCTTTGCAGGATTCTCCGCCTGCGGCGGGTCGCTTTGCGGCATACTCCAGATTCGCCTGCTACTTCATAATACTTTCCATTTCCGGTTGCTGACCATAAAATATATCATTCACATTTTTCATATTCCGAAAGTCTGTCATATGTGAGAAATACCTGTGATGCAAGTTGTCTTTTTATAATTTACCGTATACGAAATGCAAATCCAAAATACTACAATCACTGCAAGAAACGAACCCATAATACACAGTATCATTTTCAAAAATTTCTTCATTGTTATAACACTCCTCTTAATGTCAACAAATATCCAGAAAAACACTGCACAGCACAACAATAAATCATTTTTTCGTCCGTAATTGCTCTTTACGAATACGATATTGATAATCTGGTATGTCTTGTATTCCGTCATTCAGGATTTCATTCCCCAGATACTGAAAGCTGCCATCTTCTGCAAACCGCACCGTAAGTTCATGGGTTATGACTGCATCATCACAAATAACCATTTCGCAAACCGCCTCTACCGTCAATGTCACAGTTCCATCATCATTTTCTTTAATATCGACAACCTCCGGCAGAGAAGTTCCAAGAAATGCAGGAGTATAATTGAAGCACCCAGGTCCCGCCCAAAAATAGGTCTGATTTTCCTCATCAAACGCTGCGTACTCCCGTATTTGTTCCACTGTTATGGGCAGATACTCCATAATCAGACTTTCAAATTCCTCCTTCGGAATTCCATCCGGATAATTCTCTGAATTGAACTTATCTCCATATTTCATTACATACAGATATGCATACATCCCATTGAAGTCTAATTCTTCCATATGGTCTGCGTCCCAATTCGAACATAAGATGTTATTGCCCTGATACCCGATACTTTTCACGCATCTTTCTGTCATTTCACGCTGTTCTTCTGTCATTGGCTTTACTCTGATCAGGCAGCTTCCGTCCATGATTTCACTGACCTCTGGCGGCTCCGGCATACATAACTCATAGCAGAACCATCCTTTCTCCGTATATTTCCACTCTTTTATTCTGGTGTAGGATATATAGGACATTCCTGACTTACCATTCTCATTCCAAACACTTCCTGCGCTTACAACATACATGTCTGTACCATCATAAATGAATTTCATTCTGCCTGTGCCACCATCATGATGTATCTCGTAAATTACTACAGAACCGCTTTTCCCAGCCATGCAATCCTCAAGAAAAGAATCCGCCCTTTCATAATTTTCCATATTTGAACAGGTTCCCAATGCAGCAACCGGATATCCCGTTTCCATTAACTTTTTCTGCAGTTCAAGAATAGTCTCATCCGTTAAAACAACATTGGATGCAGTTCCTTTATCTGCCTCTTTGTAAATGTCACAGATACGTTCCATCATTGCTCCGCAGTCATTTTCAGCTTCCTTCTCTTCCTGTTCGTCCACCGGAAGTCCATAGCCCTTTTCCCACTGTTCTGCAGCCTCTTCCCCGGCACTTTTTGTTTCCTCTGTGGACGATACTTCTTCCGTATCTTCCACAGGAGCTTCACCCACAATGCTATCTTCCTTTCCACAGGCACACAGGTGGCATCCAGTCAAAAATGCCAGAATCAGCAGAATGCTTTTTCTCTTTAATGCCATAATATCATCCTTTCGTTCTTGCTGCCTTTGGCAGTTCCAATTCTATTTCCTCTATAGAATTAGAAAGATATCGGAATGTTCCATCTTCAAAGGGCTGAACCACAACCGTATTCCGAAAAGCGAGATCAGAATTGTAATCCGGCCAAACTCCATCCACGATAAGTGTAATTGTTCCATCCGCATTTTTTGTATAGTCAACTACTTCTCCAAAAGGTGGGTATGGGCTGGCATAAATCGTCTTATATTCATAGCTGTTGCTGCTTTCATCATATCCACAATGCTCTCTCAGCTGTTCTACTGCTACCGGAAAGTAAGTGGTCATTATCCTTTCATATTCCTCTGCCGGAATCTTCCAACCTTCCGTTTTCAGATTTTCGCCCGTAGAAATCCGATAAATATCCTCATACATACAAGGCATCAGAATATCCTCTACATTACTGCTGTCCCAGTTTGTGACAAGCACATTGTAATTCACATAGCTCAGTTCTGATATGTATTCCTGCGTCAGTTCCCGGCAGTCTTCCGGAAGCGGTTCTATTCTCCAATACTGTCTCAAACCTGCATGTGCAATCACATGTTCATATGCATAGATAAAATATCCTTTTTCCGTAAGTTTAATTTCAGCCACATTACTTACCGAAGTTCCCTGTATCTTTGGCATACCGCCTTCCTTCCACCGAACTCCTGTGTAACAGGTCTGTAACTGCTCCTTCCGATAAATAAAAGTAACTGCTCCAATCAGTCCATCTCTGTGCACCTCAAATACCGTAACCATGGAGTCCTGTCCATTCAGGTAATCTGCGTAAAACGTTTCTATCTTTTCAGGGTTCTGCATATTGGAATCTTCCTCAACGCTTACCAAACCTGCCTTTCCTAATTGCTCTACAACCGTTTTTCGTTGTTCGCCTGTAAATTCACTGACACCAGAAGAATAATTCGCAGCATCTGCAATTACATTATCCTTATAGATTTCTCTGACGGATTCTGCTGCCGACAAAACTGTACTCTGCAGCTGTTCCTTTTCCTCTTCCGAAATAAGGCAATCACTGGATTGGGGAATAAACCAATATGCTGAATCTGTGGAAGTTTCCGTATTGTTTTCTTCTTCCATTACCGTTTCACTTTCCTCTGTTTCCACCGGGGGCTCCCATACTTCCTCTTCCACTTTCTTTTCTTCCGTATGCAGCCGCCCCCAACGAATCACCCCTGCTATTATCGCAATTAACAATATCAAAAGCAGAAATCCCCATTTTTTCAATAGCCATTTTATATCTTCCATTATTCGCCTCCGTACAATTCTTCCCATTCTTCTAACGTCAACCGTGGCGTATGCCAGGTTTCTCTGTAATTGTCTTCAGATGGTATCATTCGGTTAGATACATATTGTACCCCTCCATCCTCTGACGGGCGGACCACAACCTCATGAGCATATACCCTGGAATCGCCTGCATAAGGGAATACTACATTAGCTGTAAGTGTAATTGTCCCATCGCTGTTTTCTGTAAAACCGACTACCTCTGAATATGGATATTCCGGGTATTCTACTTCTTCGAAGCCTCTCGGCTTATATTCATAAGTTGAATCCTCCGAACAATAGACTGTTTTTGATTGCAGCGTTTCACTGTCAATATTGAAATATTTCATAATAATGCTTTCGAATTCCTCTTTTGGAATCTGATAAACCGCACTGACTGATAAGTTGTCATCAGCAACACAGGGAACATATTGACCGTTCACTTTTGGATAGAGAATGTCATACATATCATAGAAATTCAAATCTCCAAAATCATCCTCGCTCCAATCTACAATGAACATATTATTTTTCTCAAATCCGATTGGCCGGAGATATTTCCGACTCAGTTCCCTGTATGTTTCATCCAATGGCTGTACTCGTAATGCAGTATGCTCCTCTGCCCCACTCAATGTAAGCACATACAATTCTTCTGAAAACCAGACACCGGAAAACATCAGGTAACCTTCTTCTGTATAATTCCAATACTCCGCCTGATAGTTTCCGGTTACCTCTCTTTTCATACTTCCGTTTTCATATTTGTAATAGCTTCTGGCCACATCTACCTCTCCGTCTTTTGTGCGCAAATCGTATTTTACAAATCCGCCCAAATAACTGACTTCAAGAACTGTTATTTCCGCTTTTTCCTGTGCATCCACCTTTTCGCAAAATTGAACCACCTGCTCTGGTTCCGTCATATCAATCTGATTCTTACTGTCAACTGCCGAATAACCATTTTCTCCAAGACGATTTACAATGCCTCCAATCGTTTCCAAATCAGCTAACTTATTTTCTTCTGCAGCCTTTTCATAAAGATCTGTACAGATGTTTATAATTTCTTCTGCGTCCTCCTGTGATTCTTCCGGAATAGCATCAAAATCAATTACTGTTTCCGCAACTGTATTTTCTTCCGGAGGTGCATCACTGCACCCCGAAATACCAAGTATTAATACAAAACTAATTGCTGCCAGACCGTTCTTCCAGAACCAGGTTGTCTTTCTTAATAACATATCCTCTTCCTTTCACATCTTCTTCCATGCTGATAATCAATACAGGACTCCCTCCAGGAAAAGTCCCTCGTTCTCAAAGCTGATAGTTCCTGCAACGGTATCGAAAGAAGTTCTTCCGGTGTCCTCCAGACATCTTCCTCTGTTGCCAACATTCCTGCCACGCATACTGCAGAAATTACCGCAGCTATCCCTGTAACAGCAATCCCCAGGATACTGCTTCCTGTTTTCAATGTACGTTATCTCCATAAATATTACATCTATAAGATTTTAGAGTAAAAAATTTGTATTGCCGGATATATCATATTTTCCATTCCTTCTTCCATTTTTATTACATGTGTAAGATTTCAGAATAAAAAAATATATCCAGAACCTTCTGCACTTGTATAAATATTACATCAGTAAGATTTAGAAGTCAAGTTGTTTTTATAGAAAAAGGTTCCTGCCGGAAGGTATCATACATTTTCGCAGTGCGAAGCCTGCTTCAGTAAAAGTGATACCTTTTAGCAACAACCTGTTATTCAGCAGAGTTTCAAAACACCCCACTGCTACGATATTAAGTGGTTCATTCATAAAGCTATAAAACACACATTCATTTTCGTTTCTTACTATCCCACAAGCCCCAGACAATCAGGGTTTCTTTGAAAGCAGACAAACGATTTCCACTTACACTATTCTCCCCAGCATAGCTGGGGGATAGTATTTTCAATTATTCCCTTTAAAGCAATTTGTGAAATTTCACCAAAGAAAACGTCTAAGAACGACTTCAAACGAAAACAACGCCCCTGAATTTTGTTGCGATAAAGTGAAACGGCAGAACGCAACAAAATTCAGGAGCGTTATCCCGGTCATACATACCCATATAACATTGAGGTAAGTCACTGCCGAATACGAACTGTGCACTTCCTATGGCTTTCATCACCATTCCAGGAGTTTTCCAGGAAATGCCTGTTCCATTCCTCATAGTTTTTGAATTCCTTTTTACAACCTGAACAAATTACCGCTTCTACAGGATGTGAATAGTCATCATCCCAGTCCTTAAAGCCGCATATATCGCAATAGTAATACCAAATCCAACTTTTATAAACGGTTTTACCGTCAGAAAAACCATTATGTACCGCCCAATCCGGCGCCGGAAGACCATTCAATGTTGCTTCTAATAATATATCATCATATTCAAAGGCGTGCTGTTCCCATTCTTCCACAGTAGCAAAAACTTTTCCACAGTAGCAAACTATACCAAATATATTTTCAGGTTGAGGGTCATCATACGCTGCCCAATGATGTTTGTGAGTATCCTTCACAACAACCTTACATTTCAGCGTCCTGTTATTTATTTTTGCAGTAATCACAGCAGAGCCTTTCTTCCTGGCAGTCACTTTTCCAGTTTTAGAAACAGTGGCAACTTTTGTATTAGAAGTCGTCCATTTAACTTTTTTTCTCGTGCCTGTGACTTTTAACTGAATGGTAGGATTTCCCTTTTGATTCGTCATAGTCAAAGTAACCTTAGTCTTATTCAACTTTGGCGTCATTTCTGCCTTAACTGTCACCTTGCATTTATAAGTCTTTTTATTCACTTTTGCAGTAATTACAGCAGAGCCTTCCTTCTTTCCAGTCACTTTACCATTCTTCGATACAGTAGCGACTTGCTCATTACTGCTTTTCCACGTCACTTTTTTAGATGTGCCTTTGACCTTTAACTGGTATGATTCCTTTACGCTTACCGTGATTTTCGTCTTGTTCAGCTTTGACGTTGCCGCCTGTGCTGTCATAGGCATAACCAGTGTCAGAGTCATAGCAAGGATAAAGATAGTTGTGATTGACTTTTTGATGATGTTCTTCATAACGATTCCCCCTTCATATAATATATGCATATATTTTTTCTTTGCGAAATATCGGTCATTTTTCGACAAATTCCATCTAATTAGAATTATACTCCCTGTTAGCAGTTTTGTCCATTTTTAATTCCGTTCCTTTCCATTTTTACTCCTGCACCCGATTTTTTTAACAGATAACTTAGAGCATTAGACACCGAACAGGAAAAACAGATACAGAATCGGGGAACAAAAAGCAGGGGGTTCAAAGGGGCGTGGCAACACTCCCCTTGCAAAATTATCCATACTCTTTAGATATGGATGTATTTTGCTACACCGGACGGAAAGAGATACCTTTTCGGGAAAGCAAAAGCCTACCGCCACAGACAGCGCAACCTGGCAAAAGCCAGAAAATAACCGGAGAAAAAAATATAGAAAGAAAATTCAAAAAAACTTGACAAGGGATTGCATTATGAAAATTCCAATTTCTACAAATTCGTTCGTTAAGTGCAATATGACTATGCGTAATTAAACTTTTTTCAAATTCTTCATGTGTATCTAATTCAACTTTTTCCCAAAGTACCAATACAATTTTTTGCAGTCGTTCTATTCCTACAGATACATGATATAAAAAAGAAAATAACATTGAATCCTGATTTATCACCTCTATCTGATTGAGCATATGTACCCCATCATAAATAAATTCGCCTGCAATATCTAGCTCTGTAACCATATTAAAATTTTTATAGTTCCACAATTTATCAGGAAATAAAGAATTCAAAATGACTCTCCCTCCATTCATCCATAAAACACTAATAATCTATATCTATTTATGTCATCCCAAAATGCTCCAAAGCATCCCTTATCGCTTCCACTTTCTCCGCTTTCGGATGTTTCCTCGGCTGTTTCAATTCCTATACCGCATTAGGGGCATCATACATCGGCAATCCTAACTCCCTTTTTACCTCTGCGATATATGCGGTATGTACTTTGAAGCCGTATTTTGCTTCTATGTACTCCTTAATCATCTTGTAGGTAACTCACTCTTTTAGATTGTACGCCTCAGCTCACATGACAATATTACCAGGTGACACTTTGCCCTCACCTTCACCAGATTCCACTTTTACATTGATTACGCTGTCGGTTTTTCCCGGGAAAGCAGACACACAACTTCCACGTGTTTATTATCTTCCAAACTCAAATTCATATCTTCCTCAATAATCGGAAGTCTGAATTTAATAGACTTCAGCCACTGTCCATTGGGCTTTCTGTCCTCATAAATCTGTATCTCAGAAATTAACGCCTCCATAAACTGCCGCCGTTCTATCTCATTCATCACAGCATACAGTTTTTCAAAATAAATCAACACTTTATAGATATTATCTCCCGTTAGCTTCTCAGCTTCAATTGCCTGCTTCTTTGCCCTCGTTTCAATAAGTTGTGTTTCCACATTTTCTATCTTATCATACATTCGATAAAGGCGGTCATCAAGGTCTGCTTTTCGTTTGATATAATGTCTGTCATCCGGATCAAGGGAATCAATTTCCTCCGCCAGTTTTAGCTTGACTGCATAATATTGCCGCAACTGCTTTTCAAAATCTGCAAGTTCTCCGTCTATTGTGACAGTATCCACTTTGCAGTTGATCTTTTCCTGCATCATTGCCGCAAACTTAGGATTGCCAACTAATTTTACAATGACTTCCGCCACCGCATCGTCCAATAGTTCCTCCCGTATCTGCTTTTTATAATCACACTTATGTCCACGCGTCATGTTTCGATGCTTACAGCCATAGTAATAAAAATCCTTGTATTTCGTTCCGTCCTTTTTGTGCTTGATACTCTTATTTCCATACATGCCTGCTCCGCAGACCGGACATTTTACAATACCGGAAAGAAGGTGTGTTTTGGTGTCCTTCCCTCTATTTACATGTTCATATTTCTTTGCATGTGAAATAAGTTTTACCTGTGCCGCCTGCCAAACATCTTCCTCAATAATCGCATCATGCTGTCCGTCCACCAGAATATAATTATCCTGCTCTACAAGATGATACTCATTCCGTGTTCCGTGAACCTTTTCTGTCTTTCTGCGTCCATAAGCGATTTTCCCGCAATATACCGGATTTTTCAGAATAAGGCGAACCAAGTGCGCATCAAAAAGAGGATTTTTCCCATTCTGCCGCTGTATTTTATGGATGCCGTGGTTTTCAAGATATTTTGCCACACCGTTAGCGCCAATGTCTGTTTTCACATACTGTTCAAAGATTATGCTGATAGCTTTTGCTTCTTCTTCGTTAATCTGAAGTTTGCCCTCTACCAGTTGATAACCATATGGCGCAAATCCACCGTTCCATTTTCCCTCACGGGCTTTCTGAATACGCCCTTCCATTGTCTGCACACGAATATTCTCCCGTTCAATCTCTGCAACTGCTGACAGTACGGAAATCATCAGTTTCCCTGCATCCTTGGAAGAATCAATACCATCCTCCACGCAAATCAGATTTACCCCGAAATCCTGCATAACCTGTAATGTAGAAAGTACGTCCGCCGCATTTCTGCCAAATCTGGATAACTTAAAAACAAGAACAAAGGAAATGCCGTCTTTCCCTGACTCGATATCCTCCATCATGCGGTTAAATTCTATCCGCCCCTCAATGGACTTTCCAGATTTTCCTGCATCCTCATATGTACCGACAATTTCATAATCATTATAGTCGGCATACGCTTTCATTCTGGCTTTCTGCGCATCCAAGGAGTAACCGTCTGTCTGCATGGCTGTAGATACTCTTGTATATGTGTAAACCTTTATTTTCTCGCTGTGCATATCATCTCTCCATTTGTGCAACGCCCGTTGCACTTTTACATTTTGATAACCATATTCTTTTCGTAATCTGTAAATTCTCATTCTTTATCTGACTTTTTACCCAATATTTTTATTGAGTTTAAATAGTCTTGTTCCACATCACTTAAAGTACGCTCTTTATATTTCTTATATTCCCCAGTTGCTTTTTCCACCGCCTGCTTATGCGTCACACTCCCGTTTCCTGACAATAACTGTTCGCCGCTCATTGTTAAAATCCGGTCTAAGTGCTTCGCCCAATCTTTCATGGTCATAGCCTGTTCCCGCTCCGCCTGACGTTCTGCAAAATCCAAATATCCCGACACAAGCTGCCCCATTGCACGAAGTTCTTTTTCATTCAGATAGTTTTTGGCAATGACAACTTCTCGCAAAGTCGGCTGATTTCCTGCAAATGTGGTAAGCCCCATAAATTCCTTTTCCGCATCCGCTCTTGTATAAATAACTTCCGCCGCCGTCTGCCCATGAATGGCATAATGAATTTTGTTCTGAACCTTCTGAAAAAACTGAATGGATATTTCCGCTTTTGGATCATAGTCAATGCTTGTGGCATAAATTTCCAAAATCTGTCTGTAAAATACCTTTTCAGATGCACGAATGTCTCTGATCCGTTCAAGCAGTTCCTTAAAATATCCACCGCCGCCTAAGTTTTTCAGACGTTCATCATCCAGTGCAAAACCTTTACGCATATACTCTTTCAAGATTCCGGTTGCCCATATTCTGAACTGTGTGCCGCGTTTTGATTTCACACGGTAGCCGACAGAAATGATTACATCGAGATTATAATAACAAATGCTGCGTTCTACCTGCCTGTTTCCTTCATTTTGAACTGTTGCAAAATATGCAACAGTTGCTTCCTGCACAAGTTCTTCTTCTGAATAAATATTTTTAATATGCCTTGAAATTGTTGATTTATCTCTCTGAAATAGTTCTGCCATTTGGTCAATAGACAGCCACACAGTATCCCCATCAAAAGTTGTTTCAATCTTAGACAAACCATCCTCTGTTGTATAGATTATAATATTTGATTTTCCCATTTCATCTCTGTAATCCATAGTCACCTCATCTCCTTGTACTTTCACTCAAATATAAGCAAGTATGTTTTTCCAAATTTGGTTTGGACACACTTATCATGTTTATTATACATTATACACTTGCTATTAGCAAGAAACATCTTGCCAGTCTTTTGTTGCCTTATTTTTTTCTTCCACATGATTATCTACTGTTATATCAGGTAAATTTTCTATATCCAAATCTGACGCATATTTTTCAATCAAATTTGCAAGCATATCTGCCAATCCGCTCCATTCATCAGTCATAAATATCCCTCCCATATAAACGCAAAAAAAGACAGCTATAAACTGTTACGTTCATAACTGCCCTTACGCTGTTTTCATTCTAAAAATTACAAATTTCCCGTCAATTTTTCCTTTACTTTAATCCATAAACCTACATACAAGTGACAGGTCATTACGCTGCCCACATCGGAATCACACCGTCATTATATGACTGAATTTAAATCAAAAATTCAGAAGTATCATTATCACAGATATGCTTCATCGCCCCGCACAACTGCTGTGCATTTTGTCAGGTTTTTATCGCTCAATGCCTTCGCTTCAGAGGTTTGTTTTCCATTTCTTCACATTTGCCTGAAAATGGATTAAAGCGAGCATATCATGGCGCACCTACATTGTGGCTACACATATCCTCACGTCCTGTACGCATATTGCAATATTCAGTTTTCAAACAGGCTTTTATTTCATATGCCTTAAAGATTATTCTACATAGTAAATATGCAAAATTCCTTCCTATTTACAAAAACTTTTTCAAAATTTTTCTGTCAAAATGGGCGGCAACACTGGTATCGTTTTTGGACAGACTAACCATACAACTTAAAATCCATTTGTTCATCTCACCGAAACAGCAAGCACTCCCTGTGTCATGACACAGAGCATAATAGCGTAAGCGCCAAATAATAATGCGGTCAGATATAAAATTACCCCAGCCCTTTGCGAGTTGGAGTAATTCACTATAATTCACATGCGATTTTTGATAGATTGGAGTTTTTCACTCCAGGGTGCAAGCTCTGCGAGCTGATTATCGGCCATCTCTTTCGTTGGCCGATGGTCCAACAGAAATTTCAGATATCCGTAAACATTCAGGTCATGCGCCTTTGCCATCTCAACCATTGTATAAACTACAGCACTGGCATTGGCTCCTTCTACAGAATCACTGAACAGCCAGTTTTTGCGGCCGACTGCAAACGGACGCATCGCGTTCTCGCTGAGATTGTTTGTGAAGCTGCAGCGGCCATCCTCCAGATAAGTCTGTGCTGTTTCCCGCCGGTTAAGGACATAATTCACTGCTTTATCCATGCGGGTATTCCGGACTGGCTTTTGCTGCTCAAGCCATGACCAGAAAGCCTCCAGAACAGGTTTTTCCTTCTCGAGACGCAGCTGCTTACGCTTTTCATAATCACCGGGATATTTTTTGTGAATGGAATCCTCTATGGCAAACAGGCGGTTACAGTACTGGACTCCCTGTACTGCCGGCTGGCTGTAATCATACGGTTTCCCTTTGGGAACGGCGTCGATAAAGTACCGGCGGATATGTGCCCGGCAGGAACACCGCTTGATATCCGGCAGGCTGTTGTAGCCCTGATAACCATCCGTTTCCAGATACCCATGATAACCTTCCAGGAACTCTTTTGCATGGCTGCCACTCCTGGTTGGAGAATAGCCATATAAAATAATGGCAGGAAGACCGTCTTCGCCGCTGCGGAACAACCACATAAAAGATTGTGTCTGTGCCCGGCGTTCTTCTTCCTTCAGTACCTGGACCCGGGTCTCATCTGCCATTGCGAAGCTGCGCTTCAGCAGTTCCCGGTGGAAGTAATCATACATTGGCTGGAAGTAATTCCTGGAGCAATAGATGATCCAGTTGGCAAGTGTCGTCCTGCTGATCCGGGCACCATACTGTTTCCAGTCTTTCTCCTGACGGTACAGGGGAAGTCCATTGGCGTACTTCTGATACATCGTCCATGCAACGGTGGATGCGGTCGCCGGTCCTTTTCCTACCAGAGCCTGTGGAACTTGGGACTTTACAATCACAGGTTTTTCCGTGTCTCCCAGTCCTTCCTTACAGGACGGGCATCCATAACTCTGACTGTAGTATTCGATCACTTTGCATGTGGCCGGGATGAATTCCAGCTCACGGCGGACATACGCTTCGCCGATCAGCACCATCTGCGTACCGCAGACCGGGCAGACCTGATCTTCTTCCGGAAGAGGGATAACTGCTTTTTCAACCTTCAGCCCTTTGAAAAGCTCCTCATGGGTTGCTTTCTTCTTGCGGGCATGCTCCCGGATCACGGTATCTTCTTCCAACAGGGATAGATCCTGTTCCACTTCGGCTTCATCAAAAAGGTTCTGCTGTCCTGGAATGTCATCGGTTCTTCTTTCACTGGAGGAACCGAAAAGCTTTTTGGTAAGATAGTCCACCTGTTCCTGAAGGGCTTTTTCGTGGCTGGTTTTTTCGTCAATAACAAGACGGAGAGATCTGATCAGTTCCGTTTGCTCAGAGATCATTGTTTTCAGCCCGGTTATGGTGTCCTTCAGCTCTCGCAGCTGGATGTCTTTTGCACTGGAAGCCATCGTTCTCTCCTTGGATTTGATACCTTTATTATACCAAAAATACAGCCATTCCTAAAGGAAAACAAGTGCTGAAAAACGCTGAATTTATAAGGAAATCTGCCATTTTTCTGTGCAGGATTTTTACCGGAATCCAGATGCTTTTTTACTCTGCTTTAATTGCTTTTGGCTGGTCGATATCAATTCCTGACATCAGCCAGTCGAACTCCCGCCAGGAAAGATTCCGGACTTCCGACTGCTTCCTTGGCCATTGATAGCCGCCCCGGACAGACAGCCGTTTATAGATCAGGACAAAGCCATCCGGTTCACGGAACAGAGCTTTGATCCTGTCCCGTCTTCTTCCACAGAACAGGAAGAGCGCACTGGATGCCGGATCCATCTTAAGCTGGTCTTCGACAATGGCACAGAGACCATCGATCGATTTGCGCATATCCGTATAACCGCAGACAATGTAGATCTTTTCGAGACCGGAGATATCACCTAACATAAGGTCTCCCGGACCAGGCGGAGTGTCCTGGTGAGCAGGACAGGATCCGCATCATTGCTGATGCGGATTATCACATCATTCATGGACACTTCAATCGTATGGGAATTGTCAGGGTTCGTTTGGTGCATCTGCGATGCTGTATGCTGTTCCGTAAGGTGATCCGGAACAATGGCAATGGGAACCACGTCCTGCTTTGAACGCGGGATCTCACAATGACCATAATTCGGTGCCGGAATCTGATCCGCTGCTGTTTTCCTGCAGCGGCTGACCCGGTTATAAAAAGTGCTTACAGCGATACCGTTTTCACGGCACCAGTCAGCATCTGTCATGCCGCTTTGGCGGCATTCATTGATAAGCCGGATCTGTTCCGCCATCGGAACACGGGCTTTGCGTGTAGCTGCCATAACCTATCCTCCGTAATTGTAGTGAAATAGTCTAACTGTATTTCATTTACAATGATAGAGGAATCCAGAAGATTAGAAAATCCGCAGGAATATTTGGCGCTTACGAAAAAATTACACCATCCACAAAACTGCAGGTGGTGTATATGCGATGGTATTTATTTCTGTATGAATGAGTGCTATAATGATAAAGAGCCAACTAAATGATGAGATTATTGTAAAAACTAGGCACTAGAGAGGAAGCATTATGAATACTGATATAAAAAACACTTTATCTGTTATTGCATTTTTAGATATTTTGGGTGGGAAACATATTATAGAGCAAAATGCTGATGAATCATTAAATTTAGTATATAAATCTTATACAGAAGCTATAGCGAGATATAAAAACATGGCTGACCCCGACTTCGTATTACCTAACATAAATATATTTTCTGATAACATAACTGTTTCATGTCAACTTGATGATAACTTTGATAACGCCCTTGAATGTATCATGAGTGTAATTTTATTTTGCACTACACTAACAGCACAATTTTGGGCAAATGGTCTGCTAATTAGAGGCGGCATTACTATAGGATATTGCTTTTCTGATAATCTTATGGTTTGGGGGAAGGCATTAGTTCGTGCTTATGAAATAGAAAGCACTATCGCAATATATCCCAGAATAGTAATCGACCCATTTGCCGATGAGTTATTTGATTTTTTATCAAATTCAAAATACAAAAAGATAATATGCAGGGATTTTGACGGATTATATTTTATTGATGTATTTTTTTCACCACAGGTTTCCAGTATTCTCCCATTCTTAGAATTTTTGATTGATGACAATACAAGACGCATCAATGACCTAGATGATAAAAATTTAAAAGAACGCCAAAAACTTAAATGGCTGCAAAACTACTATTATGAAAAATATGACGATATAAAAAAATCTTTGAACAATCAACAAGCTTTATAGCTCTCTACGAGAGAAAGATGAAAGAAGATGGCACTACAGTCTTAAGCTGGCATATGCCGAAATAAAGAAAATAGTAGGTCTGCTACTAAACCATTTTAAAGGGAGTAGACGGTGGCATTTGAAAAGGCGGTGGAGTAAATGAAAAATAAAATTGAGATGTCACGATTTGGAAAGAATCAATTAAAACGCAAAAAGAAAAAATGGATAAAGCCAGTTTTAATAGGTATCATTATTACTATTTTATTTGTGCTATTGTCCTTGAAATGTGAAGAGATGATACGATGTAGTATAGGAAAACTATCTGTTGATAACGATGCTAACGCAACATGGATTGGGTCACTGGCATCTTACTGGGGTGGTATCATTGGTGGTGTATTCTCTGGAACGATTGCGATTTTTGGGGTCTTTTACACAATACAGTTTACCCGTGAAGCTGATAGAAAAAAGGAAAGACAAAGTATTCAGCCATTTCTTAATGTGGAAATAGTAGGAATACCATCTGGAACTGTAAAAAGATTTCAAATCGCAGATGAGCAAAAATATGTAAACGGAAAAGCTACACAAGAGTTTTATCCTATATATTTGTCTATTACAAATATAGGAAACGGATTTGCAAATACATTAACTTTTGGAACGGGCGAAAACTTAACTGGTGTAAACTTTAAAGAAGTATTTACAGTAAATCAGAAAAAAGAAATATTACTAGATGTTCAAACATATAAAATGGGAAAAGGAGTCATATTTTTTATCTGGTTTACTGACAGCATGACAAACGAATACATTCAATATTACGAATTAAAACGAAATGGAGATGGTGCAGGATACAATTTAGATGTAGGATATCCTAATTTAATAGAGTAAGAATATATCTTTTGGTCAGACTGTTATATATTAAAAAGGCATCCGCAATCTGTGGATGGATACGTATCACCGTATGTGCCATAGCGTACAGAAGAAGAGAAGTACAGGAATGTTGGAAAAGCTGTGGAATTTTTGAAACGCATTTCTTTACGCTGCAAAGCGGGGTAAATCAAGGGACATACGCTGTTACTGTCCTACTGAATAGCTTACTGTCCTATCAACTGTCCTGTAAAATATCTATGGGACAGTGGGAATCAGCTCATAAATGAAGGTTTTCATGCTATTACTGGCTTACTGTCCTATAAAATGGCTCTTACTCTCTATATATACATATATTATATAAATAAAAAATTTTATACAA
The DNA here is from genome assembly GCF_000403845.2 of Eubacterium sp. 14-2. Classification (GTDB taxonomy): domain Bacteria; phylum Bacillota; class Clostridia; order Lachnospirales; family Lachnospiraceae; genus Petralouisia. Next base: position 199,765 of record NZ_KE159568.1, read on the forward strand.
TAATATTAAAAATGATAGTACAGTAGGACAGTAACCCTCCTTTTTCTGTACTTTTTTATTGATATATGAGGGATTGTCTCATCCACTGTCCTATCGCCTTTTTACAGGACAGTAACTATGCCTGATAGGACAGTAGGGCAATCATCCCCCTGTACTCCTTATATAGAATATACGAGGGGCATGCTAATATGTAAGAGGATTTGACCTATATGTATTTCAGGTATTACAAAATCAGTACAAAGAAGATATTGAATTGATTGCAAATTATCGAATTTACGGACAAAAAAATTGTGAAGAAGGGAACTGAAGACATAGTTGTAAAGATTAGAAATTGAGAGGACAAATTATTATGAAAATCGGAAATAATGATTATAAAACTATTTTACTAGACACTAATGCTATTAGAGAAATCGTAACTAATGAGAATAACTCTGGGCGAGGATTCCTGGAAAATTTTATAGCATTCGGAAAATATGTTCCCTGTATTTCCCTTTATAATGTCATAGAATTAAAACCGTATGCTAATTTATATGACAAATTTATAGATTATTTTTCAATAATACCCTGCCTTGTCTTATATCCAGTCAAGTTCATTTTAGCTAAAGAATTAAATGCTGTACAAAATAACACTGAATTTGTTATTGACAATTCTATTGCGAATGCTTTTTCACCATTAGGTAAAGATGATACGTTTAATTGCCGTTCGTTTTTTGACAAACTTATGCAAAACCAAAAATTAACAGCAATTATTAATCAAGAAATTAAAGAATTACCTCAAATTGCAACTGTTTGGGAAAATCAGAGGCAGGGAGCTTTTAGATTATTATCGAAAAACGGATATCCAAATAATATGATTGACATAAAATTTTTCAAATTTCAAGAAGAAAGCACGATTTTAAAAGATTTAAAAAATTGGGGAATATCTATTTCTCCGAGCATTAGTTACAAAAAATTTCCCGCTGCAAGAATAATGGCTTTTTCTCAATTTAATAGAGTGCATTTAACGAAAAAAATAATAAAACCTAATGATGTCATGGATACAAGCATTAGTGCAATTGTACCGCACGTAGATGCTGTGGTAACTGAAAAATACCAAACTAATGTATATAAAACAGCAAAAAGCTTCATACCTGAAATGAAGCCTTTAGAGATATACACATTAAAAGATATCCGTATTTTTTAAAAGTAAATTAGAAGCAAAGTCCGCAAACCAGTATAAACGCTGGCTTTGCGGATTTTAAACAACTCATCGAGCATCCAACCTAAAGGCTGGATGCCGCAAGTTGCCTGCCATATTTTGAATAGTTCCTTTTCACGCCCTGTATCTGGATGCCTGTGCATTGCAGGATTCCGGCAATAATGCTCCGATGGCACAGCGTTTCATCAAGACAAAAGCAAACCAGACAGATTCTCTTCCCCTGCTTGTCCAGTTCAACAAGTTCAGAAATCTTTCTTTGTGGTTCCATGCCCATCATTTCTTTTGAAAATGTTGGTACATAGATATTTCTGAACGCGTCCGCGTTCCATTGCCCTGTATCCTTTAACTATATATCTTTGGAACAAATTCCAAGAAGGGGACAGCTCTGGAACATGCTTCATTCTCCCAGGATTTTTGAGTGAGCGAACAATCGCCCACACTTCATCGTATGCTGCATAGTTTACATTGCGGATGTCTGTGACAGTTACCATAATCTTCCTCCCTACAGTAATCTGATTTCTATGTTTCATCCATGCTCCCGTTTTTCTGCTGGCAGGCAGAAAAAATTTAAGCTGCCTACAATATGCGGACAGCTTAATATAGCAGCATTTAAATTGCAGACTGCGCAGCAAGGCTTCTATGTATGCATCGAATAATACGCCTTTTTCATATCCTCCTGCCCATGGAGAATCAGCCCGCCGGATATGCCAGCCTTCCCGTCTTTGATTTCCCGGAAGAAAAAGCTGTACGGCACAAAGTCATCGTAAATCTCAATTTCTTCAGAGTTCCCCCATCTGAACTGGTCACGCAGGAACCGGATAAGTTTACGCCGGATGACGCCGTTTCCCAAAGCTGCATGTAAGTTCTTCCTGCTTTTGAATACAATCCTTGCCTGCCCCACGGAATCATCCACCGAAAGTGCCTTCCATACGATAGGCTTTCTTTCTGATACGCTTTCGTGCAGATGTTCCACCATTTCATCATAGGGCAGGATAATGGTATCCTGATAGCCGGAAAGGCTATTCTTATCGCCTCCAAGCCAGGTGAACGCAATCTCTAAGGTTCCCGCATAGGTGTCCCGGCGCAGTACGGCAAAGGAATGGATATCACAGGCGATAACCTCCGGCTTATGCTCCAGCTCTTCCAGCTTATTCCGGGAGATATAGAATCTGTGCGGGGATTTTTTGGAACGGCTGACCGTCCGCAGGCCAACATAATCTTCCCTGAATATCATATACACAAGTGTTCTCTTTTTCATAACAGCAATGCCTCCTTTTTTTAATGCTCCCGCAGCCGCAGGGCTATTATAATCACAAACTGTTTCCATTTGCTTTATACAAATAAAAAAGCAGGATTTCCGATTCATTTTTCAGACATACAGAAAAGGGATTTTTTACAGAACCATACAGAAGAAAATGTAAGAAAGTATGAAAGTTTGTAAGACTCTTAAAACATACTTTCATACGCCAAAAAGCCTTATAAATCAAGGAAAACACACTCTTGTAAGAATGTATGAAAGTTTTTTAAGTTAATTATAGAAAAAAATATATAAGTGTATCATATATGTGTATATGTATATTTTTTATATATATAAGGGTTGGAAAAACTTTCATACATTCTTACGCCCTTTAAAACCCTTGCCTGTATTGGGTTTTAAAGCAGGCATTTTTACACTTTCTTACACCCGCTAAAAAACCTCATAAACCAGGCTTTTTCTGTATGTCATTCCTGTACTTTCTTACAAATTTTCTTACAAACTTTCTTACACTTTATCCAGAATCTCCGCTGTAATAAAACCCGTCCATTACCTTTTCGCAGTCTTCTTTGCTCTGTAAACCATAATGCCCATGGTTCAAGCTTTTCAGCTTCTGGTTCCAGCATGTCCAGACAGCGTATGTGCCATCGTCTTTTTTAGCTGCTGCCATGTAAAGATGTGAATCGTCAGGATGGTACGATTTCTTTCTGATTTTCAGAACAGTGTACTTGGGAAGATTCTCTTTGAAGTAAATCCTCACCTGTTCCATAACTTCTAATAATCCGGTCTTCATATTTATTCTTCTCCTTCTTCCAGGATTTCCACAAAATTATACAGTTCCAGATTTTCATACACCCATGAATCTGCTGTGTACTCCCCTACAAGTCCCACCCCGATATGCCGCCAATCCAGAGGACAGTTATGGGTGGATGCAAACTCATCCAGAATGTCTTTCACCCAGCGGATTAAATCAAAATTTCTTTCATCGTCTGCCTGTGCGATTATCTCCCTGATTGTTTGTTCCATGTGTCAGCTCCTTTCGTTACAGTCCGAACATAAACCGTTTCTTTCCATCGCTACAGACTGCTTTCATAAAAAGCAGTTTGCCATTTTCCTTTGCGTTTCTGATAACAGTTTCCGCCTGCTCCAATACCGGGGTTTTACCATAATATCTGCCGCTGTCTGTTGGGCATTGCGGAAACTCATAGATTTCATAATATAAAATCTTGTAATCTGCCATTCCTGGTCGCTCCTTTCGCTCTGGCTTTTTCTTAGAAATTCCCGGAGAACCGGTCAGTAATATATCTATCGCGGCTTACGCCAGCCTGTTCCAATGTCTGGATGACAATGGATTCTGTCACATCAAGCAAATCACAATAAGCGCTGCCATACAGGCGGGCAGCATTGTCAGGCTCTTTCTCATCATCTTCCGGGCTGGTAAGCGTAATGTCCTGTTCATCAAGAACACTCTCGAAGTTCTCAACAATCCGTGCCGCAATGTCATGTGTATAGACCTGTTCTGTTAGGGTAACTGTTTCTGTGGTGGATAATTCGGATTTTTCTATCATATTTCGTTGCACTCCTTTCGTTTGGCTAGTTTTATAGCAATCAAAAAGAGCCTGTTTTTACGACTGGCTCTAAAGTCGTTTTTTTAAGGTCATATGGCATATATTATTCTTCAGCTTCAACGCCTTTTATCAGCCCCAGTGAAACGAGTATAATGACCGTATCTTTAATACCACACATGTATGAAATATCGGCATAGCGATGATTGACTGTTGAAGTACACGCTACATAATCATTTATGATTATTTTCTGCTCTTTGGTTAAGTCAAGGCTTTTATACCGCTGTTCCAATTCATTCTCATCCCTGCAGTCATTCATATAGATTTCGTCTGCCCAGGCTAATGCATCCCTGCTCCTGTCCATGAAATTTCCCATGCCTTTTCTAATTAAATCATCAATCAGTTTATTCATTTGCCTCTCCTTCCTGTATTATATTTCAAAAAATGCACCCGAATATTTTATTGTTGTTGATGGGGGAAGTATTTACGGTGAAATCCAAAGAGTAGAAAAAAGCAGATTGCTGTTCAGCGTGAGATATGATATAATCTGCGCCAGAGTAGCCGTGTTACAAGGTGGTAGCCTCCCTAACTTCACAGAAGACGGGAGGTGATGCATATGAGTACATACGAAGTTTTAAGCCTGTTATTTTTTGGTGGTTCGTTTCTCGTTGCATTGCTTGCCTATTTAGACAATAGGAACAACAAGCGAAAATAAATAAGCCTACCTTGTAATCTTGCCGGATGCAGGTAGGCTTATGCTTTATCTTGTGGAAGCTAACCACTTTGTGGGCGGTTGCTCCTTTTCTATAATATAACATTTCTGAATCTGAAAATCAATAACATATTTAACTGTCGTCAACAAAGGTATTTATAAGAATCACTCATTTTTCTTCAAGCAAGTAATGACACTTGCCTGTATATATTCTGCATTGATGAACAAACACTTTCCCCTAGCTTCCTGTCGCTCATTCTTTGCCTTATAATCGTATGTAAAAATAGGAAGCACTGTTGGTAAGATGCTCGAACAGGATGCATAGGTCTTAGTCGCTACAGTGGCACAAAACTTCTAAAAAATAATTACTAAAAAGACAGCAACGGGAACAAATCTCAAAAAATTCGAAATCCTTTGTTATCATAATATATTTTTTCTTTGCCACCCTGTTACCTTTTTTCTGCTATAACATATTTTTACCGAGAGAAAAAAGGGACTGGACAGGAAAACCACTATATTCTAAAGAAAAAAGAACCCATGAAGATGCTGTAACTATAAACATTTTCATGGGGGTTCTATTTGCACATTAATTGCATTTATTCGCTATTCTCTATCCATCAATGCAGATTCATGCTTTCATGTGCTTTTAGATTATTTCTATCCTCATCAACTCAAAAAATATTTATCCAAAACAATATTATGGTATCAATGCCATTAATCGGGAATTCTTCCTTTCTACTATCTTTATCGTCCAATTTTCCAACAAGGAGACATAATGTCAATGCCCTTTTTCGGGCTTACTTCCTACTCAATAATTTTAAAGAATTAAAGGGAAGGCAATTGGCGTATCAATGCCCTTAGGCGGGCTATCATCTTTTTTACTTTGGTCAGGGGTAGATTTTGAAACTCGTAAACCTGTGTCAATGCCCTCAGGCGGGCTATTCTCATTTCAACAGACAACTTGGACATTTAAATGTCGGAATAAGGATGTATGTCAATGCCCTCCTTCGGGCTATCTTCTTTTCTACAAAATACACCAAATTTAAAGAGACCAATATCTATTATGTGTCAATGCCCTCCTTCGGGCTTCTGTTATTTCTATATCCAACGACGTTTCTGTTCGAACTAATGGGACAGAGTGTCAATGCCCTCCTTCGGGCTTCTTCCTTTTCTACATTAATTGATATTTGTATCAATCGTTATGAGGGAAAAAAAGTTGTAGATAACTACATCAACGTATCAATACCCTTTTCCGGGTCTCTTCCATTTTTACTGTTACCCTCGAACCCTTTATAATAAAAACCTTCAAAAAAATCTTTGTAAACAGATGCCTTTTTTCAGCATTCGAATGGTTCTGTCCAACTTATCTGATTCTGATGTTCCTCTTTCTATCTTGAAATCAGCATGATACCAATAGAACTTACGCCCATTGACCCCAGCCATGTTCTTACAGACATGTTCATTGCGGTCCACATAATATTATAATCCAGAATATGGCAAAACGTCCCAAACAAGGCACATACTGGCCAAAACACTCCTGATTTTTCACTGGATTTCTTATTGACTACCACGTCAGGCAGCATCTTGGCATAATCCTTCCTGATGATACATGCCAGGGACAGCAACAGGCTGTCTACACGATTTTCCCCATAGAAAAGCACACTGAACCGGTTTCCATTACCCTTTTTGAATTATATGCCAGTGTCCTTCCTTAACTTCCTCTCACTGAATCACATACCTTCCAAACCCAAAGCTAGTATTTTTCCCAATATGTATCAGTTCCCCCACAATCAATATCTGCCAGACATCCTCCGTCAGTTCCGGCAGCAATGCCTGACCTTTTATCCCTTTCAGAATCATCTTTTCATTCTTTCTTGCAGAATAACGGCATACACGAACCGGATGATGCTCCTGCTGTAAAAACTCTGGGACTATGATGTCCCCATAATTATATTTTTCATATATATCACTCTCTATCCCTTCAAAACAGTCCAGCATATAAATCCTGCGGACAACAGCATTCACAATTGCATTCAGCTGGAACTCCTGCAGGAATTCATTCCGGTATTTCAATGTCAGCGGACTCTCGAATACTATCCTGCTCCCCCTTCCCGGCATGCCAGACCACATATTGCGGAATAGAATATAATCATACAGGACATGCACGATGCATTTTCTCATATCTAGGATATTTTTTTCCAGAACAGACTGCCCTTCTGTATTTTGTATATCGGCAATCTGAAATCGAGCATGGCTCTTTCCAATCCCATTTTGCATACCCATTTCCCGGAATGCCTGCACGAACTGGTTCAAGTACACAATCGTCTTTCCAAATAATATTAGGTAAAAACTTAATCTCTCACCTTCCCTAAAATGTCCCCTGCCGTCCTCACACTCTAAGACATAACCAATGCTCCCGCCCATCGTAACAAATTCCGGCGTTTTCTCAAACTTGGAATACATAGTTCTCTGCACAATGCATTCCGATTCAAAATCACAGGATTCACACTGCCGGTCACGGATACAGTTTATGCGCAGGAGCATCTCCCCCATCCCGCCCCTAATGGCAGAGACTTTATCTTCCGGCAGCTGGCTGTCCTGTAAAAATGCAACAGTAAATCGTAGCTTTATAAAACGCACCTGCAATGCGTCATACAATCCCTTTTCCATTCTACATACTATCTCCATCTATACTAAAATGTCATTTAAAACATATATTTCCATTAACCAGATAAACCAGAATCCATATTCCCATTCCTTGCAAGAAAATATTTTTAAACGCCTAACCCAGTTTAACCAAAAGCAAAACTTTGCCGCATTTCGAAAAAAATCACTGTTAAGCATCTAAACAGCAGGGAACGGCAATGGTATATGCGCCAATAATGATGTCGTCAGACACAGAGCCATTCTTTAGCGCAATATGTTCCACACAGGAGCCGTAAAACTCTTTTACAGGGTGTGCTTGGAAGACACTGCCTGCCTGTAGAAATATAATTGGCTTTTTAAAGGGGGAATCTTCCGGCTTCTCCGTATAACTCACTTTCGGATATTTCACAAATGCTTTATAGCTCCCCTCCGTCGGGTCCCCCCGCTGCGGCACAAAATTAGAAAGCGCCACAAACCCATTTGGGTCCGACGGGCACTGGAATCCCTGGAAGGGTTCCACTTCACCTTCCAGATGGAATCCCCCTTTTCCAACAGAGCGCTGCGCTCCAATCCCATAGCTGAACATTTTTGCCAGGACATCTTTCAGCATTACCGGAGCAAATGCCGAATACAGATAAATATCAAACGAGCCCTCTGTAAAAAACTGTTCCACCTCAAACAAACTGCTTGCGCCATCTATATTTTCCACAGTATCCGTTTCCCGGCTTACCATATTCCTCCATTCCAGCTGCGGTTCTTCCCTTGGTTCTGGGCTACACCCATTGTCCGGTTCTGCCGCCTCGTGTCTGCCGTTTATGATATCATTAAACCCATCCAATGAAACCGTTGCCGCCTGCTTCCGGCTCTTATCTGCAATATATTTCTTATACTTTTCCTGCTTTGTTTCCAGCAATGCAGTTCCCTTCATGGATTCATCCAACCCGACAGGCATAGGCAACCGGCCAGATGGAAATGCATTAGAAAATATAATGTCCGGCATACCGCTTTTATAATTACTTATCAGCTTTTGCAGCGCGCTTTCTCCATATCCATATAAATAGCTCCAGCAAAATGCCCCAAATAAAGTGTCACTCTGCAAGGGCGAACAATAAGAAGAAATTGGCTTAATTGTAATCTTAAATAAATTCATCTCTACGCTTCCCCTGAAACTGGCTGCCCATTTTCTGCATCTTCATAGCCCACAATATCATAGTCAAATCTGACTTGACCGGAGCCCCTTGAACCGCTCCCGCCAAGATAGGAAGATTCCACTGCTTCCAGCCCTTCCTTCACAAACGCAAGCATCTTTCCTTCTTCATCGCCTTCGAAAATTTTTAAAATAATTTCAAAATCAAAGGACATCCCAGCCGGTACACGTTCTATTGTCCGTGGAGAATCTGCGGTTCCAATGTCACGCTTTATGATATTTTCCACTTTTCTTTCCACATAACTTCTGTTTGCAAGAGGAAGTGATTTAATCATTTCTTTTGATTCTTCTGAAAGCATGGCATCCCTGACGATAATCCTCGTTGGGGCAGACTTTGCATTCTGCTTTTTATGCGCTCCGAAAACACTGCAAACCAGGCAGTCCTTGTTCCCACAGCCGCATGGTTCCCTTTCTTCACTTTCCAAAACCATTTTTCCCATTTCCGATTTATTCCATTTTTTGCTCCCATATCTCTTTTCTAATTCCGAACGCATTTTCCCTTTCAGGCTGGAACCTGGTATGTAAGGTTCTTTGGTAATCGGGTTTTTAATAACTTCCTGGCTGACCCCGCCTATTTCCAAAGCATTCGAAGAACCGCCTATGCACAGTCCTGTAACGCAATAAATTTTACCTGCAATTGTAATGCTCCGTTTTAATTTCATCTTTTATCGTCTCCTTACTTCTGGTTTTCTCTTGGCAAATATGCAATCAATGCCTGAAAATGTTTTATAAACGCATCCAAATCTTCCATTTTTTGAACTTTTGAAACATTTTCATTAATAAAATCTTTAAATACGGGCGTAACCATGCTTCTATTTAATGCAGATTCGACTATCGGCTGCATCATATCCAATTCCGCTTCTGACACAGCGAAAGGCATCCCTCGATGCTCCAGGTTATCCTGTATCCTTCTGGCATGCTCGTAAAATTTCCATATCTGTGACAGCTTATTTTTATTACGGTCTTTTAAGCCCTTTGCTATTTCCTTTGGGTATTTCACTATAAATTCAGGCTTCATGCATTCTTTCCCATCCACAATTCTGTAATAGCCATCTTTTAAATCCTCCAAATACTCCTTTGGCAGTTTATCCATGCTTCCTGTCCTCCTTTGTCAAATTTAACGCATATTTCACACTAACCTCCGCAAAATAAACCTCCTTTTTTAGCTTTCGGTAATCCGAAGCTTCCCGATACAAATCATTGCAATACTCCCTAAACCACTTATTCCGTCCTATCAAATCAAAGTTCCTCTGCATGTCATAATCAAACATTGGCAGGAACATAAGGCTGTCCACATCCATACTTTCCTGGTATTTCTGATACATCCGGCTGTAATCCCCAATCCTCCTCACTGCTGCGGCTCCCACATCAGCATATGCCCTCGCCAATTTTCTTCCCGTTTCAACCTGGACTTCAAAATCCTCCCACGACATGAATTCATCCAGGAAATAAACCCCATTCCTCCCTCCTTTGTCCGGATATACCACAGGATTTATTCTTTTCTTGACCTGGCTTAATTTTTGCTCACAATATCCAGCCAGCGTGGAAATATGCCCGTTTCCGTTTGTTGTACAGATTGCTGCTGACAACGTAGCGCACGGATTGAACCCCGTATATTCATGGAACTTTTTATTGATTTCAATAGCAAGCTCCGGCATCTCATTCCAAGGCCCTAATAGGAACAAGTCATCCCCGCCTGCAAAAACGCAATATACATTTTTGTATTTTGTCGCGATTATTTCATGGAGATACCCATTAAAAAACAACTCCAGCATCCGTGATAATGTATTGACTCTTGCAATTGTCCCCATATTCCTGTCTTCGCTTTGCAGGCCTTCTGTAAACAAAAACCCCAGTGTGTCTACATCTGCCTTTAAAATCCCTATTTTCTTGCAGCCTTTGGAACCATCGGCTATCTCGTCAAATGTTTTTACTTCAAAAAAACTTCTTTGCCCCTTAGTTCCCGATTCTTTCACTGGCACGTTATTTACGGCATGGTATATGGTTACAGGCATGCTGTACATCCCGCTTATGTCAGAATCATTCAGCCTCATAACCAGATAAGGCTCCGTCGTATCCTCATCCAAGTTCAAGTAATACCCTTCAATCAATTCATACTGCCCTTTCCCTCTGCTAAAGGAAAACTGCTTGATTTTCGGCAGCTTCCCACCCATTTCCGTATCATTCTCACAATTAGGGCACATATCCTCCCCTTCGTCCACCAAGGCACTCCTGCATGAGGTACACATGGATTTATGGAACAATTCATCATAAACAAGGAAGCGTTCCGGATTCCACTGTTCTTTTTCTGTCAATACAGTTTTCAATAATTGGTTCTTCTTTCTGTCAATTGCGACAGAAAGGTTGGTAATTGTGCTACTGTAATTATAAATCCCCGCATCTCCTATTTTTTCCCAAACAAGTTCAAAGGACAAATTCCCTCTGAATTTTTTATACAAAAATTCTGTTACATCTTCCTCAATCGCCTGTAATATCCGTCCCGTGACATCCGTATTTGGAAGAAGGATATAGAACTTTCCTCCTGTCAGCATGAGGATATTTGTTAATGGCAATCCGAATTTATGTACGATGCAATGCGCAAGGGCACTGATTGTTGCATTGACGTAAAAAGAGCGGGAACGGAGCCTTTTGGCAACTCCGCCAGACCCAACTTTTGAAACCAGGAATATATATTTCTGGATGCCGGAAAAATGCCCTGCTGCCATTACATAGGGCCTGTCCCTGTTTTCTGACTTTAATAACGCTGCTGTGATTGCCGTTGCTGTTTTTATATAATCATAAAGCGAAACATCTTCCTGCTCATTCTGTGTTGCTGGAATGCCCCATAGATATTTCTTCATCAAAGTGTCAAGCACGGTAAGGAAATCCTCAAAGCTGTCTGGGAAACTTTGCTGCAGCAAATCCAGCTCATGGAAGAACTGCTCCCTTACTTTCTTATAATCACAGTCTTTTATCCGCCCAGCTGAAAGAGGGATTATATTTTCCATAGATAATTCTGCCGGGGCATAATACATTTTTTTCTTTGGGTAATTGCCGTCAAGGCTTAAATTTGAAAAAACACTGCATAATGGATTCATGGTTTTCCTTTCCCTATGCGGGTCTTCACCACCTAATGCCAGCTTTTTTGCCCTTTGAATGATTTCCTGGCATTCCCCCTGTACACCATTTTCCAGCAATCCCTTTAAAGCTGGCAGGTCTGCATAGCTCCTGAATAATTTCTCATACCTCTGCAAAAACTCAAACCCCGGTACTGCGAAAAATACGGAAAGTTCCGTAATCACTGTGCCTAAAATAGTTTCTCTCCATAATTCCATCATCTGCCTACTCCTGCGTAAAATATAAAACACTGTTAATACGTTCTAATAACGTGGCCCCAAAATTTACAGAACTCACATAGAAAGGAAAATTACAGTTCTCCAAATTAATCCGCTTGCCTCCTACACAATAAAAAATTCCATAGATTCCTTTTTCATTGCATTGTCTTGCAATTTTCTCATAATTTTTTTCTTCATTCGCTCCCGTTTCCGTATTGTTAATCCCTGCTGCTTGTCTACCAACCCGCGTATTCTTTTCATACTCTGATTGGCCTACCTGATAAATTATCACATTATATTTTTTTATTAAACGGTTTATTTTCTTTTCCTCTACAGATTCCTTTATTACTTCTTCCTCTACACAATATTCTTGTTTTTCCAGAAAGTCATATATTTTTTCGAAATCTTCATCCTTCTTCTTTTGCTTTAAAAATAATATTTTTTTCTTCTTCGCCTGTTCTTCTTTTTCAATACATCTTATCAGATATTCCTCCCGGTCCACACCTCCAATGAATCTTGTTATTTCATCTTTTACCAGTTTAACGTACTGCTCCTGAAACATATCTGAAATGTTCTTTCTGCTTTCAAATCCCAGAAAAGCCATAAGCGCCAAGAACGCTGCTCCAACCACTCCTAAGAGCCAAATCAGATATTCCTGCTGCTCCTGGATAAATTCCCTGTATTTTGCAGTTTCATTTTCTATAAACTCAACCGCTTTCATATATTCTGTCTGGTCGGTGTTCTTTGAAGAAGGCTGTATCTGGATTTCCATATCTGCAATCTTTGCTTCTGATTCCTGTATGCGCCTATTCATGGATTTCATTTTAAAATATCCAAATAATACCGTGACACAAACAATAAAAAGGATAAGAACTGCAATAATTATTACAGCGTTATGATTATATTTATGAATTTTTTTCTTCATATCGTCCCCTCTTTTATTCTTCTTTTTGCTATTTTCAAAATTCTTTTGTAAATTTCCACATAGGCTGAAACATTATTCTCGCGCAACAGATGCAGTAATACCATGGTCATTTCCCTTTGATAAGATGTCACATCTAAGAACATCTCTATTTTTTTAATTATTTCTACTTAATAAGAAAACGAGAAACAATTAACCAACTGCTGTGCCAATGCCCTTCCTCGAACTTCTTTCGTTTCTACATCATAAACGTAGCCTTATTGACAATTATATACACATTTCAATGCCCTTCTTCGGGCTCTTCCTCTTTACTATCTTGTGCCTGGTTTTGGCTAAATGAACCAAAAATGATGTATTAATGCCCCTTCGGGCTTTCCTCTTTTCTGCTACCAGCATAAAATCTTACGCCAACCCCAGAAAAGCATACTTTCTTTATTTTTACATCCAACGACGTTTCTGTTCGAACTAATGGAATAAGAGTGTCAATGCCTATCTTCGAACCTCCTTATTTCTAAGATTTTGAGCCAACAAGTTGCAGTGAAGTATATGGATGTCAATACCCTTCCTCGGATTCCCTTCATTTTTATGGTTTCCTTCTCGAATCCTTTAACATCAAGACCTCTTGAGAACTTTTTTGCAAGCAATTTACAGAATATTCTGAAAACAATATATTTCAACACTTTTTCTGTCTGTTCATAGTTTAGACATATTTTGTTCTTCTATGTTCGATTAACCTGAACTTTATTCCAATAAATATCTTCCAGTCATCCCACCTATTTCTGCATTTCCCTTTCTCTGAAATGTCCCTTGCAGTCGAGGTACACACTATCTACCATTTACAACAAATAATCAGGCTATCTTGGTTTCATTATACAAAAAAACCATCCTATATTCAAGGATGATTCCTTACTGGTTTATAGTATGGCTACAGTCCAGCCGAAAAGCTGAACTGCAACGATTATCTCATATCATATTAAAATGCTTAAATGCTGCCATAATAACTTTTTCTTTCTCCGGCGGACATTTCGGCACACGGCTTTTATTATCGCCTACATTGTAATTCAGACGTTTCTCAATACCGCATTTGTTTTTTATCTGTGCTACATACAGTGACGATACCTTTAAACCATACTCCGACATTATCCATTCTTTAATTTCCGTATAGGTCGCACAGCCTTTTACATCCTTTAGATATTCATTATCTTTTGGCTCATAATCCACATACGCATAGACTGTTTCAGCGGTGTTACTATTTCCTACCCAAAAGGACGCACGTCTCAATATTGGCCGTAGCCGGAAACATGTCCACACAGCAAATCCGCTCTGCCATATACCCTTTTGCCTGCAGCACCTCCAAATCTCTGGCCAGGCTGGTAGGTTTACAGGAAATGTATACCATCTGTTCCACCCCATAATGGATAATCCGCTCCAAAGCCTTTGGATGAATTCCTTCCCTGGGAGGATCCAGTACGATAAAATCCGGTTTCTCTTCAATCTCATCCAGTACCTTCAGCACATCTCCTGCCAGAAATTCACAGTTATTCAGTCCATTTAACCGTGCATTCTCCCTGGCTGCTCCTACTGCTTCTTCCACAATCTCCACACCAATTACTTTTTTTGCCACAGGAGCCAGAATCTGAGCAATCGTTCCAGTTCCGCTGTACAAATCGTATACTACCTTTCCCGTTCCGGCATCTGCAATGTATGTCCTTGCTGTATCGTACAAAACCTCAGCCCCCAGTGAATTCGTCTGAAAAAAAGAAAAGGGCGAAATCCGAAAACGCAGCCCCAGCAGTTCCTCATAAAAATAATCCACACCAGACAAAATCCTGGTTCCCTGATTAATAACAGCATCCGCCAGGCTGTCATTATGTGTGTTCAGAATTCCCACAATCTTTCCTTTTAGTTCCAGATTAAGCAGTGCCGTACAAAATCCCTCTAATACCTTCTGTTCTGCTGCTTGTTCCATTTGTGTGGTAGTAACCAGATCTACCAGAATTTCTCCTGTTTTTGCTGCCTTTCGCACCAGAAGATGTCTGAGATAGCCGGTATGGCGCATTTTATGGTAATATGGAATACCTTTTTCACTTCCTGTTTCCCCCATGGGATTTTCACAGTTCTGGAACCAGGATAATGCTGCCAATAAAATATCAGAAAAATCCTTATCTGCTATTTTGCAGCCGGATACGGTTACAATATCATGAAAACTTCCTCTTTTATGCATACCCAATGAAAGCGGTCCGTCTTTATAGCTGTCTCCAAAAGAAAATTCCATTTTATTTCGATATTCAAATTGTCCAGGACTTCTCCGAATTCCCTCAAATCGCTCTTCAAAAGGCGCCAGGCCATATTCCTGTTCATAAGGGGCGCATACTGGCTCCAGCAGTTCTCGAACCTGCTGCTCTTTTAACTCCAGCTGTTTTTCATAAGCAAGGTTTAAAAATGTACATCCTCCGCAGATTCCAAAATGCTCACAGGGTACATGTTCCAGCTCCATGGGAGATTTTTCCAGAATCTCCAGCAGTCTTCCCTCACCTCTCCCTTTCCTTACCTTAGTGACGGAAAAAGAAATCTTCTGTCCCGGCACTACATTTTTCACCACAACTGTGCGGCCATCGTCCACCCTGATTATTCCCTTATTTGGAAACACTACTTTTTCCACCAGTCCCTCATATATCTGTCCCTTTTTCATTATATAACCTCATTTCTGTGCATACTGTTCATCATACGGAATTTTCTGTTCGCCCCAGTGCGGTCAGAGCTTTTTATTCTACAGGAAAACATTTTCATGCTTTAAAATGACAGGGGATTTCCTGTAGAATAAAAAAGAATGCGCCATGCGCATTCTCGCGCGCGAGCGGATTGCGCAGCAATAAACATCCCCCCCCGCGAGCTGCGCATCATTGTTTTTTCATTCTATAGGAAATCCAGAGGAATTTCCTATAGAATGAAAAAACTCCCGCATTTCATGCGGGAGTCCAGACATCTGATTCTTATTCTTCTGTTTCCTCATCCTCATCATCAAAGAAATCATCTTCGAAATCCTCGTCAAAGTCATCTTCGAAATCTTCCAGATAATCCGGTGTAAAGAAACGATAGATACCATAAGCAATTGCTGCCACTGCCACAACTGCTCCTGCAATTGCGCATACCCAGAGTACCTTTGATTTTTTCTTTTCCTCTTCCTGTCTGTGTAACAGGTCATTCAGTTTTACTGTGCTTAACAATTCATCAATCTTTTCTCTATTCATGATTACCGCTCCTTCTCCTCTTTTTTGTGGCTGGACTCCCAACCAGTTGTTGTTATAAGTATAACACATATTTACCCATTAGCATACCGGTTTTTTGAAATTTTATACTTTTTTTAGTTTTGCAAAAGAGGCAAACATTTTTTTCGTTCCCACCCGGTCAAAATCCACCGTTATCTCGTAGTCTCTGCCCCCTTCCACAATATTTGTCACCGTACCTTCCCCAAATTTCACATGTTTTACCCGGTCCCCACTGGTATATTCCAGCGTGATTTTTCCTGTGCTGCTGCTGGAAAAAGAAGTGCTCTGATACGGATTTGTCTGATATTTATTTCTGGTACTGAACACCGGATTTACTCTGGAAGCCGCCTGACGAAAAGATTTTTCCTGCGTTCCGCCCAAAGCAGAATCTGTTTCTTTTTTCCTTACCATTCCTCCCAGCAGGCTGACCGGAATCTCTTTTACAAAACGCGATACTTTATTATACTGGGTTTCCCCCCGTATCATGCGCTGTCTTGCGCAGGTAACTGACAAATTTGTCATGGCACGGGTAATTCCCACATAGCAGAGTCTTCGTTCTTCTTCTATTTCAGAAGGGTCGTCTGATACAATAGACATATAACCGGGAAAAATCCCATCCTCCATACCAGTAAGATATACATTGGGAAATTCCAGTCCTTTTGCACTATGTAATGTCATCAAAACTACATATTCGCTGCCCTCCTGCAGTGAATCAATATCTGCCACCAGGGCCACCTCTTCCAGAAATCCGCTTAAAGTGGGTGTTTCCTCAGACTCCTCATAAGCTACCGTCTTGCTGATTAATTCATCAATATTCTCAATACGTGCCTGGGCTTCATCTGAACTCTCTGCCTCCAGCTCTGCCACATATCCGGTTTCCTCAATAATTTCCTGTAAAAGCCCGGAAACGCCCAGATATTCCAGTTTACTCCGCATGGCCTGAATAAAATTCACAAATGGCTTTATTTTTGCTCCCGCTTTTCCAATGGATGGTATATCATCCGCCTGTCTGAGAGCATCATAAAAACTCAGATTATTTTCATCTGCATAAGTCTGTACACGTCCCAGCGTGGTAGCTCCGATTCCACGCTTTGGCACATTGATAATACGCCGGACTGCAAGGTCATCCTTCCCGTTATCTATGGTTTTCAGATAGGCAAGCAAATCCTTAATTTCTTTTCGTGCATAAAAATTAATACCGCCCACAATCCGGTAGGGTATATTCGACACTACAAATTTTTCCTCAAATAATCTGGACTGAGCATTGGTCCGGTAAAGAATAGCACAGTCTCCATAACTGCAGCTTCCCTCCCGTACCTTTCTCTGTATTTCTCCTGCAATATACTCTGCTTCCTCATATCCTGTCTCAAACTGACTGAAATTAATTTTTTCTCCCTCGTCGTTATCCGTCCACAGTTTTTTTGATTTTCTGCCCACATTATTGGCAATGACACCATTTGCCGCATTCAGGATATTCTGCGTGGAACGGTAATTCTGTTCCAGCTTAATCACTTTTGCTTCCGGGTAAACCTCCTCAAAACTCAGTATATTTCTGATATTGGCTCCCCGGAATTTATAGATAGACTGGTCATCATCTCCCACCACACAAAGATTCTGATATTTTTCAGCCAGAAGTTTAATCAGTTGAAACTGCGCTGTATTCGTGTCCTGATACTCGTCCACCATAATATACCGAAATCTCTCCTGATAAGAATTCAGCACTTCTCCACTGCTTTTGAACAGTTCTACTGTCTTTACAATCAGATCATCAAAATCCAGTGCATTATTCTTACGAAGAGCCGCCTGATACTCCCGGTATACCGCAGCCTGCCTTTCTTTTACAAAATCACCCGCTGCACGGAGAGTAAATTCCTCCGGAGACACCAGCTCGTCCTTGGCAGAAGAAATTATTCCAAGAAAACTTTTTTCTTTGTAAATTTTGGTGTCTATCTGCAGCCGTTTACACACATCCTTCATCAGTACCTTCTGATCGTCCGCATCATAAATGGTAAAATTCGTATCATACCCCAGACAATCAATATAACGTCTTAAAATCCTCACACAGGTAGAATGGAAAGTGGAAACCCAGATACTTTCCGAGCCGAATCCCACCATTTTATCAATACGCTCCCGCATCTCTCCCGCAGCTTTATTGGTAAAGGTAATTGCCATAATATGATACGGATTCACTCCCCGTTCCCCGATCAGATAAGCAACTCTGTGGGTCAGCACCCTGGTCTTTCCTGAACCGGCTCCTGCCAGAATCAGCAAAGGCCCTTCCGTATGCAGCACAGCCTCCTGCTGCATGGGATTTAACTTATCGTACATACTCATATTCTTTCCTCTCAAATTCAAACGTATGTTTATTATAGTAAATATTTCTCCACATTTCAACCTGTTTTCCTCTATATTTCAGAAAAACTCACAAAACACTTGTTATCTGGTTTTTAATACTATATAATGTACTTTGAGGTGAAACAAATGACAATAGATGAAAAAGATTTACTGAACAGTATCCTGGAAAGTCTGGCACGTATTGATTACATCAAGCCGGAAGAACTTCCCAATATAGATTTGTATATGGATCAGGTCACAACCTTTATGGATGCTCAGCTCTCTGTGTCCAAACGCCGTCCGGAAGACAAAGTGCTTACCAAGACAATGATTAATAATTATGCCAAGAACAACCTGCTTCCGCCTCCGGTAAAAAAGAAATATTCCAAAGAACATCTGCTTGCCCTGATATTCATTTATTATTTTAAAAATATTCTGAGTATCGGCGATATACAGGCCATATTGAATCCTGTCACGGAACGTTATTTTGCCTCAGATTCAAAGCCGGATCTGGAAGATATTTATTCCGAGGTATTCCGCCTGGAAGAAGCTGAAATACGGAACCTGCAGAAAGACATTACCAAAAAATATCACACCAGCCAGCAGACCTTTCCTGACGCTTCTCCGGAAGAAGCAGAATCTCTGCAGCACTTTGCCTTTATATGTATGCTGAGTTTTGATGTCTATATCAAAAAGCAGTTAATTGAAAAACTTATCGACGCAAAAAGCAGAAAAAATGAGAAACCCGCAGGAAAACATTCCAAAAATACTGAAAGCAACTGATTTATTATGAGGATGCTGCAAATTCTGCCATACTTTGCAGAATTTGCAGCATCCTCCTTTCATCTTCCTGCAGATTCCTTCCCTGTTACACTCCAGATTCTTTTTCTTCCGTTCCCATGCCTGTCCTTGTAAACACCATATCATATCCGTCATTCCCGTAATTCAGGGAACGATTTACCCTGCTGATGGTTGCTGTGGAAGCACCTGTTTTCTCCGCAATGTCCAGATACGTCTTCTGAGCCCGAAGCATCCTTGCCACTTCAAAGCGCTGAGATAAAGACAGCAGTTCATTTACCGTACATACATCTTCAAAAAATGTATAACATTCCTCTTTATTTTCCAGACTTAATATTGCTTCAAATAAATGGTCTACGGCTTCTGTCCTTAATTTTTTGCTCATATGCCCTTCTCCTTTATGTATTACTTCTTTATAATCATATCTTATAAATAATCCTGTAGTGATTTTAACATACTAAAGTTATGAAGTAAACACATATTTTTATGTTTTATACTATTCTGTTAAGATACCCTTTCAACAGTTCACTGTGGTAATTCACCACCAGCTCTTCCGGAAATTTCACCATATCCAGCATCTTTCTGGCATAACCATGTTCTCCCACCTGTATGTCCGCATGAGCATCTGAATTCATAACAATCGGAACCTGGTATTCTGCGCAAAGCCCCAGCATTTCTCTGTATCGTTCCACCGGATCTCCCCGAAAACTCCCCGGCGACAGAGAGGCATTGTTTACCTCCAGAAGAACATGATATTTCTTTGCCCCCTGAACAAGTTTTTCATAATCCACCGGATAGCGCTCATCATCCGGGTGGGCAATAATATTGACATAAGGATTTTTCATGGCGCCAATATATGCATTCGTATTTTCCTCTCTGGTACCTGATACATAACATGGCGTATGAAGGCTGGCCAGCGTCAGATCCACTCCCTTTAATATATGTTCCGGCAAATCCACATGTCCCTGATAATCCAGGATATTCAGTTCCGCCCCGTACAATACTGTCATATTCCCATATTTTCGTGGCAGCACCCGGTAATTCATAAAATACATGTTGTGGCAGCTTCCGGGCATGGCAGGTGCATGTTCTGTAATCGCATAGATTTCAAGTCCCTTTTCTTCTGCCGCTTTTATCATTTCATTCCTTGTATTATAAGCATGTCCGCTCATAATTGTATGGGTATGCAAATCTATTTTATCCAACATATCTTTCCTCTTTTCCAACTACTGTCTGTTTTTCTGTCTCACGCCATTATTTTAGCTGTTTTACACAGAAATTGCAAGCAGGTCAGATAAACAAAGTCTTCCCTCCATTCGTTAATTTTCCATGAAAGCATGGCTGTTTTCCCTGCTGCACATAGTTAGAAAGACTCTGCACACACTTTTTCTCTTTTCACATATTTTATAAAAAAGAAAACTGCATACTATATGGAGGATATTATGAAAAAACATTTATCACGCTTTATGGCGCTGGCTTTATGCCTTACAGGGGTACTGATTACCTTTGCAGGATGCGGAAATTCCGAAAAGAAAGAAACAAAAGATACTATGGAAAACGTAATCTTAAATGAAGTGGCCCATTCCATCTTCTACGCTCCCATGTACGTTGCCATAGAAGAGGGATATTTTAAAGAAGAAGGCATTAATCTGGAACTGGTTACGGGATTTGGCGCCGATAAGACCATGACCGCTGTTCTCTCCGGTGAAGCGGACATTGGATTTATGGGGCCGGAAACCACAGTTTATACCCGCAATGAAGGTTCCGAAGACTATGTGGTCAATTTTGCCCAGCTTACGCAGCGGGCCGGCAATTTTCTGGTAGCCCGCGAAGAGCTTCCGGATTTCACCTGGGATGACCTGCGCGGAACAGAAGTGCTTGGAGGCAGAAAAGGCGGAATGCCGGAAATGGTGTTCGAATATATTTTAAGACAGAACAACATTGACCCTGCCAATGATCTGTCTATTGATCAGAGTATTGACTTTGGCTCTACTGCCGCAGCATTTTCCGGCGGAAAAGGCGATTTTTCCGTTGAATTTGAGCCGGGAGCCACCGCACTGGAAACAGAAGGGGA
Organism: Eubacterium sp. 14-2; assembly: GCF_000403845.2. Lineage (GTDB taxonomy): Bacteria > Bacillota > Clostridia > Lachnospirales > Lachnospiraceae > Petralouisia. The sequence goes on from NZ_KE159568.1 coordinate 221,080, forward strand.
CGGGTACGTGGTGGCTTCCCTTGGAGTAGACTCCGGTTACGTTCCCTATACTGCTTTCAGTGCAAAATCCAGCTATATGGAAAAGAATCCTGATGTGATACAGAAATTTACCAATGCTCTGCAAAAAGGACTGGAGTATACCCTCTCCCACACACCGGAAGAAATTGCAGAGGTAATCTCTCCCCAGTTCAAAGAAACAGACATGGACACTCTCACCACCATCGTTTCCAGATACCATGAACAGGAAACCTGGAAAGAAAATCTGATTTTTGAAGAATCCTCTTATAACCTGCTTCTTGATATTCTCTCAGAATCAGGAGAACTGACTGACAGACCTGCCTATAAAGATTTGATTGATTCCTCCTTTGCTGAGAAATCCACAAAATAGTATACAGCCTGGCCTGACAGACCGGATACGGTCTGCCGGGCCTTTTTTCGGCCCGGACAATACCCGGATCCGTCCGGCTATCTCTGCTGACGGCAGCGTGAAAACCGGGTCTGAAATTCCTGATTCGCCTCCTGTCCGAATTTCCAGCTTCCATTTTCCGTTATCCATTCCTGCACATCCTGTACATCTTCATGTGTGAATTTCCAGATTTCCACAGGCGTTTCATTCCTGAGAATTTCCCTGAGATATACATAATTTTCCGGCTCTCTCCAGGCTGAATTTATCTCCAGCGTATCCAGATATTTATCTGAAATATAACGAACATAATACCGGGGAAGTTCTGCCACAAGGGCATCTTCATCCATAACCCTGAGTTTAACAGTCCTGTATGTGGTCTTTTTGTAAGCATCCGTTACCTGATAAGTAAGATCAAACTCTGCCCTGGCTTCTGTCTGCATTTTCAGAATCTGAGCATCGAAATCCTTAAGCTGCAGTTTTCCGGTCAGATTCCCGTCTTCCACATCTTCTGCCGAAGCGCGCCCCGCAAGGGCATCTGACGTAATCTCTCCGCGGTTGGCCTCTTCTTTCAGATAATAAAGAATTTCCTCACTGTGAATCTCCGGATAGTTATTATATTTAATTTTCACCGGAAATTCTTCCTCTGTGGTGTTTCCGTTCCTGTCTGTAACTGCAAATCTGATACGGACAGTAACATTCTCATCCTGTTCCAGTTTCAGGTAATAGGTATCCAGAAGAAAATCTTCCGGAACATCATTATCGTATACTTTTTCATAAGCCTCCTGACTTCCATTTTCTGATTTCGGATACATAATCTCAACAATTCGGATTTTATCATTCAAATCCGGAAGATACGGCTGATTTTCTTTTCCGTTGTCTTCTTCATCATGAGCCGTCAAACAGGCAGTCAGATCCTCCTTTTTCACATCCTCCCCTTCATAAAATTCCAGACTGCTTCCCGGCGTTACCACAATTGTGGGAAACGCATTCCATTCCGCCCGGAAATTGACATATGGAGATTCGGAAGCTGCCTGTCTGTTTCCTGCTGTCAGAACCGGTTCCACAGGCTGATAAGTTGCTGCCGGCTCCAGAGGCTTATCAGAAACACCATGCACTTCTTCTGCTTCCCTGTAAATATATGCTGCAAAATCCTGCTGATGCTCCTGATATGTTCTGCTCTGAGGCAGGTTCCACCCCTCAAAACTGTATTTCACCTGACAGTCATAAGGCTTCCCATCCTGGGTAAATTTCCTCTGATTCTCTTCTCTGACAAACTCATTTTTCCGGAACTGATAAAGATCTTCCATGGATATGCCATATTCTATCTTATTGGTTCCGGAAGTGGCTCCATTTCCGCTGTAAGCCATATTGATATCCCGGTAGCGGAAATAGCGGTACACTATGCCAGGTCTCTGTACATTTTTAAGGCTGGTGCAGCCTGTATACCGATACAGGGAATAAGCACTGTCCTCTGTTCCCCATGCAGCCCCTGAAATTTCACTTCCCCGCGCAGCTTCTTTTTTTCCTTTTTCTCCCAGTTTCACAAGAGTACGGAAACGCCCGTTCTTAAAATACACAGCTCTCTGAAACTGTATATTCCCCTGTTCAGCCACCTGAAGCTGATATGCGGCTCCCTCCTGAGGCACTATGGACAATTCCGCAGTCTGTGCTGCTCCAAAAGAAGCTGAGGCTGAACTGCCTGAAATTACGGACTCAAACTGCCCGATTTTTGTACCGGCAGGCAGACCGATAAGTGATACTGCTGTCCCCGGCTTACCGTTCCTGGCAGTTACCTGTCTCCGCTCCCTGTCAAAAGACAGCAGCACTCCCGTATATTCTCTGGAATCTCCTGCTGTTTTTTCAAAATCACAGGGAATATCCCCATAATCTTCACAGGATACCAGACAGTTATAACTTGCATACCAGGTAGTATCTCCTAACTGTCTGTAATCTGCAATTCCGGCCTCTGTCAGTTTTCCCTCTGCTGTAATCATCTGAGTGCCTCCAACCGGAGCATCGTCATACCCCTGAAACACATATCCTGTTTTTTGTGGAATCACAATATTTCCCGTCTGGTCCCCTTCTTTTAAAATACCGGTGCATTCCCGGTTCAGGTACCATCCATGTTCGTATTTTTCGTAAATTGCATCTGTTCCCGCTGTTTCCGGGGTATCCAGGCATCTGTCAAGGTTCACCCTGTATACATTCGGCATCCATTGGGCATACAGCGTAACTGCCCCATGTTGTATTTCCGTAAGGTTTTTCACACTCTGTCCGCTCTGATAATATCTTCCAAAGGTCTGCAGGCCCCAGCCCATAAACGTATATCCTGGTCTGGTAAACTGATTATCTTTCAGAGTAAATGCCTTATCATAGACTGCGGATTGGTCTTCCATGGTTCCGGTTCCTCCATTTGCATGATATTTCACAGTATACTGATTCGGAACCATTTTAAATCCAAACACAGAATTATGAAATTCCCCGGAAGCGCCATAATTGGTTATTCCTGTATTATTGGTATCTATGGCAAATTTAAAATATCCGTCTCCTGTCCAGGACGCTTCCCCCTCTTTCAGTTTATCATCCGGTTTCTGTATCCGTTTATTTTCCTCTTCAATGTCAAACCCGGCCATATCCTCATAAATACTGTCATCAAATCGAATCTGATACCCCCGGTAACCAAACAGGAATTTCCCGCACAGCTTAAAATAATATCCATTATCATGGTCAGGAACACCAGCTGAGCCCAGAATGGGGGAAGCGCCTGCTCCATTCTGCCCGGTTTTTTCCCATTTCTTTCCCGTTTCCACATCAAAGGAAAAGGGATCATGCAGTTTTATTACAGTATCGGAAGTCCATTCCCAGTTATCAATACCGGAAATATCCCCTTTCTGTTTTTTCAGATACAGCAGACTCCAGGAAATGTTCTGGCTTTTATAGGAAGACAGAGATTTCATGCTCATGTTAATCCTGTACCACCTTCCCTTTTCTACTTTATCTCCTTCTTTTCTCAGAAATATATAAAAATAACCATCCTTTTTCCTGTAATCCTGCTGTTGGGCATAATATTCTTCCTTTGTATTATACCGTTCGGCCGATATCACCTCTTTTTCTGATAAATCCGGAATATCTTCTTTTCTGTCCGGCTCCTGTCTTTCTCTCATTCCTTCTGTCTCCGGCTCCTGTCTTTCTCTCATTCCTTCCGCCATTGGCTCTTTACCAGATTCCTCTTCCATACTTTTCTGCTGCTCCCGTCCGGAAAGCTCATATGCCTCGGCCATTTGTTCCGAAGCCTTCAGATTCCCTGTCAACAGTACAAATGACAGCAGTATGCAGGCAATTCTCAATCCCACTACCTCCTTTATTTTTCATTCAAACACCGCCTCCAGCGTAAGGTTTTCTTCCACTGTCCCATGGACTGGATCCCATTCCTGGCCCTCTCCCTGTTTTACCCAGCAGCGAAAGGTTTTTCCATCTTTCCGGGGTGTTTCCGGCAGAACAGTTTTTCCGCCTTCATACAGAGAATATCTGGCATACAGCGCGCCTTCCGACAGGAAGGTAACCGTATGATATGTCTTCTTTTCAGAATACTCTTCCAGAATTACAGATTTCCGGCAGACAGCTTTCTCCTCTTTCCCCAGAATATTACGATACGTCTCTGTAATCCTCACATCCAGAACTCCTTTTTCCACGTCTGCATTCAGAATCTCAACCTGCAGTTCAGAATCCGATTCCATCTGCATAAGCAGAAGCTGATTAAACCGGGCAATCAGATCCTGTGGAGATTCTGAATTTCCCCTTTCACTCTGAAACTGCTCCAGAGCCTGTTCAACGGCTGTATTCAGCGATGTTTCCATTTCATTTTTCCGCACATGTTTCCCGCTGACTGCCAGTGTAATGGTCACAACCAACATTGCAGCAACAGCCAGTGCTATGCCATATACCGTGTGTTTCATATTCCTCCCTGTCTGTAATCTGCCAGCAGCATAAATTTCCTGACAGCAGATTTCTTCTGTCCATCTGTGGTCTTAAGCTCCAGCAGATACATGCCCCGTTCTGAAAACACCACTTTATGCTCTGCACTGTCGTAGCACTCCATCCTGCTGGCTCCTCTTTCATCCTGAATATCCAGCACTTTAATTTCTGTCTGCAGCCCTTCTGCGTCTGTTCCCTCAAACACATGGGTAATCCTGATTTCTTCTCCCGGCTTCCAGACTTTAGAGGTCCGGCGGATTATTTCAGGAGATTTTCGACTGCAGATTTCCCTGATTTTCCTGGCGTCCCCGTAGTCTTCATAACGTTCTTCCGGTATATCCATATGTTCTCCCAGCCTGTCTGTAAATGACAGAGCAGATATCCCTGCAAATATTGCTGCAAATACCAGCCCGGCCAGAAACAGTCCGGCCATAATTCTGTAACTTTCTTTCATTTCCGCTCCTTTTTAACAGATACTCCGGGAGAAAGACAGAATAATCTCATGTAAACCTGCCCCGCCCAGTACAAATTCTGACGCCATTCCCAATATTGTCACAGCTGCTATTCCGCCCACCAGAATTCCTGCATATTCATCTATTATTTCTCTCATATTAATTCCTCCGATTCTTCTTTGGCTGTGTTTACACAACCATCATTAATATATAACAGAAGATCCCCACAAAACCGCCTCCGGCGATTACATAAACAATAGATCCTCCGAATTCTTCCAAAACTGTTCTCATACTGCCTCCTATCTTGCAAATCCCCGTACTTCATGGTCTGACACCAGATTTAACACAGGGATGGCATACTCAAAAGAAAGTATCACTTCTGCCATCTGCTGCCGCTGTTCCCCATCATACACCAGCTCTGCAACGGTCAGTTCATACCCTTTGCTGCCGGCCTGGCTCTCACAGGCCGCAATAACACCGGGATTAAAATTACTGCATTCAATTTCACTGATTACATCTGCATGATAACTTCTGGCTGCCGCCGCTTCCATTCCTGCCGCCACCACACCGATTCCCACAAGACCCATCAGCAGCAGAAAAAACAGCCCCAGATAGGTTTTCAATACCTGTCCCATTTTTCTCTCCTTTCCCTCAAATCTGCAGCTGTCTCAGAAAGACCACCATAAATACCACCATATTGACGATGGCATGAAAAGATACGGTAACCTGAGGAAGATAAAAAATACCGTTGATTCCCGCAAGGCTTTTCTCATTGGTATACTTTTCTGCCTTATCCAGCATTTTACTGTTACGCTGTACCAGCATCTGAATCTGGGTCTGGGCATCCCCGCTTCCTGACTCTGAAATGGCATAGAGCATTTTCATGGAAGACTGCACCGAAGAAATCCGGAACTTTTTCAGGAAATTCAGATAAGGTTCCATAGAATCCGGCTTTCTTTTTAAATGCTCCGACAGCATCTGCAACTCTTCCTTCAATACTGCCGGTGCATGTTCTATGGTCTTTTCGATGGACACCTGTACATTATTCCCCTGCATCAGCAATGCCATTTCCATAAGCCAGGCCGGAAACACACGATTGATTTCCTTCACTACCCTGTCATATGCCAGCCGATAACCCATTTTATGCTGATTGGCCAGTAACCCTCCTGCCGCAGCTGCCGGCAGTGCTGCCAGAGGATGTCCTGATATCCAGGCCGCAGCTCCTGCCAGGCAGAAACAGCCGCCATAAATCAAACTTTTCTTTCGTTCTTCTTTTTCATCAAATTCCATCACCATATGGTAATAGCGGAGCCACTTTTCCTCCTCCTGCGGGTTTTCCTGTACCATCCAGCTTCCTGCAATCTCCCGGCTGGTTCTTCGGAAAATCAGAATATTCAGCAGCAGATAAACCGTAGTGCTGATTTGGGTAACCGGATGTTCCACAATTCCATACTGCTGCGGCATGGAGCGATAAACACTGTGAAAAATAACAGCCAGCGCCATGGTTACTGCCAGAGAAAAAATAACTCTGGTGCGGGCCGCCCTTTTATCCTCCTGCAGCAGCAAAACATTGTCCGCCCATACAGCCTTATCCTGAAGCAGCAGGTCAATGCCTTCTGTGCAGGAACCGCCATTGCTCTCCACTGACTGCAGATACCCGTGAACAGCAGGCAGACGGTTGGCCGGATACTCCTGTTCAATCAGTGCAAACGCCTCACGGTACAGCTCCTTCTGATACTTTCCCTGTTCAATATAGTCAACAGCCTGACCTATCACCATGTACATGCGCCCGTTCTCAAACAAAGCCCAGGTTTCCCTCAATGCACCGATAATTTTCTGATTTGTACGAAAAGAGTACAAAAGCTGCTCCATATAATCAGACACATCCAGAAAACGTTTATGCTCATACATCTGTTTATATCCGTCCAGAATCAGAAACGGCAGAGTTGCAGCACATACCGCACCGGTCAGTACCATAAAGTACCAGTGCAGCGAAAACATCATGCCGCACCCCACAGTTCCTGCCACAGCAGTCAGAACGAACAGCACATATCTCCCCATGGAAAAATGATAGCCATAACTGTCAATCTGTTTCTGCAAATCCGCAGGACGAAACAGCAGGGAAATTCCCATCCCATGGGAAAGATTTTTCTTCTTTTTCAGATTCTGCTTCATATTTCCTTCCCTTCCGCTTTTCTGACAGTTTTCACCAGTTCCACATCCAGAGGTTCATAAGGGCAGGTTTCCGGACATTGAAAGGGCTCTGAAATTCCCGCCCGCACCATCCGTTTTAATATATCTCCCGGAATATTTTTGGAAATCAGCTTTCCGTCTTCCACCAGCATATAAATATCATTTTTACCGTTCAGACGGTCGTAAAAGCACATCTGGTCAATATACCGCTCCAGCATTCCCTGTTCATTTTCATACTGGCGGAGCAGCACGCCCACACTGATAAACTCATAGATGTAGTTCTCCAGCCGGTCCGCATCCCTGGATCTTCCAATCATATTCATAATTCTGTCCGGCAGATTGCGCAGATCATCCAGGTGCAGAGTGGTAAATCCATACACACCGGTAGACCACTGCTCCAGCAGATATTGCACCTCTGTGGACCTGGCTTCTGACAGGATAATCCATTTTGGATTCTGTCTGAGACACAGTTTGATGGCATCCGTATAACTCAGTTCTTTACTTACCTGCAGCTCCACGCAGTCGTTTTCCGGATTAATTTCATGGAAATGCATTTCCAGATTATCCTCAATGGTAATCGCTCTCTGATTTTCCGGAATAAAACGGGAAAAGAATTTGGCGCATTCTGTCTTTCCCACGCCTGGCTCTCCGCAGAAAGCAAAATTCATCTTCGCTTTCACACAATTGATTAACAAGCTCAGCACCTCCAGGGAACAGTAGCCGCTCTCCAGCATACTCTCTACGGTATGGCGCACTTTTGGCAGAGATTTACGGATACAGATACTGCGCCCGGACACTGCCGCTGATTCATGCACAATGCTGATGCGAAGCTCGTTTGTCTCTGCTTCCAGCACGTTACTGGCTCTGTTAAAAGGTTTGTTCACCCGATTGGCAATCCGATGGGTAAACCGCTCTACAAATTCTTCTGTTATATCTGCTCTGGCCCGATATCTTCCCTTTTTCAGATCTGCAATCCACAGCGTTTTCCCGTTATAATCAATATCTGTCACGTTTTTATCCTGAATATAGGGATAAAAAGGGCCAAATTCAGCTTCTGTCAATTCCCAGCTATATTTCATTCATTCCTCCAATCTGTTATATAAGGACGGGATCTGCCGCAAAATGTAAAAATTAGCAATATAAATCTGCCCACCGGCATCGTGTATGTCATATACGTCAGAAATCCGGCACTTTGCAGCAGCCCCCGTCATTGCCGAAGGGCTTCTGTTACCAGAACCCGCGCCTTCGGCAATAAACATTCAGCCACACTGCGGCACTCAGGATACACTTGCTTTTGCAAATAACGTATTGATAAGATTTACGAAAGCTGTATGCACCGGCCCTTCTGCCGCCAGCAGAAGCCCTACTACTGCAATCAGAGCAATAATGGCAACTGCTGTAATAATAATGCCGCTGTACTCCTCGAAAATGACTTTCATACTTATTCCCTCCTTTCTGCGGACAGAATAATCCACGATTTTACTGTACATTTCATGCATTGGTAATCGGCGAAATTAAATGCCAATTGATTAAGAACAACCATCTGTCATTCTTATGCAGAAATTAAAAGATTGTGATGTGCCGGTACAGAATTACCGACGGTAAGATAATAATGTAATAAGTTGTAACCAGAATTGCTTCTGTGATGGTATTGTAACCCCTGTTTCCTGAAATTGCAATTATGCATTTTTTACAAAATTTTTCTGCTGACAAAAAGCCCTGGGAAAGGAAACCCGCTTTCCACAAGGCTTTTTATACGTCAAAAGACTTTATAAATTCTCTATTTTTTTCACTGCTTCTTCCAGATAAGGATTTTCTGTTTTGTGGAAATTTCCTTCATCTGCCAGCCTGGCGTACTCCGGTTCCAGAGGCATTTTACCCAAAACCGGTAAATCAAGGTCTGCTGCCGCTTCTTCAATGCGGCTTTCTCCGAATATTTTAATCTCTTTTCCACAGTCCGGACATTTCAGGAAACTGTAATTCTCCACAATGCCAAGCACCGGAATATCCATCATTCCCGCCATATTGATTGCTTTTTTTACAATAAGCTGCACCAGTTCCTGAGGAGACGTCACGATTACAATTCCATCCACAGGAAGGGACTGGAACACCGTCAGAGGAACATCTCCGGTTCCCGGAGGCATGTCCACAAACAGATAATCCAAATCTCCCCAGTACACGTCATGCCAGAACTGTTTTACTGTGGATGCAATCACCGGTCCCCGCCAGACTACGGGAGATTCCTCATCATCCACCAGCAGATTCAGGGACATGATCTTCGTGCCGTCCTGAGCAGGTATGGGAAACAGTCCCATATCATTTCCCTCTGCAGGACCGTGAACCCCGAACATTTTCGGAATGGAAGGCCCGGTAATATCCGCGTCTAAAATTCCCACTTCATATCCCTGTTTTCTCATCGCCGCCGCCAGAGATGCGGTAACAAAAGATTTTCCCACACCGCCTTTGCCGCTGACAACGCCAATCACTTTTTTCACACTGGAAAAAGGATTCAGTTCCTCCAGGAAACTCTGAGGCGCCCCTCCGTTCTGGCTGGGACATCCTTCACAGCTTTCTCTTGAACACCCCGATGCGCTGCTGCACTCCTTATTCTCTGCCATTCTGATTCCTCCTGTACTGTAAATTTCTTTTTCTTTCATAAATTCTTTCAACAAACTATATTATAATCATATCCAGGGAATAAGTACACTATTTTTTCATTTTTACAGCAGTTCGTACCCCTCAGTAAGGACAAATCGTACCCATCGGATGAATCATGTTTCCATACGGTCCTTCCATTTCTTTCGCTCCACCATGCGCCCCATGCAAAAAGCAATGATTCCCACGCCGATTCCGGTCTGAACACAGAATATCAGGCTTTCCACCTCTCCTGGTATTTCCCCGCCGATCAATGCTTCCAGCACCGGTGTAAACCATGGTTCGTAATCTTCCTGAATTGCCTCCACCACCTTGCTTCCCGCATCATCCGAACCGCCAAACTCCGCTCCTTTTAAAACCAGCAGAGGCATTACTACAAGTAAGACTACAGCTGCCAGAAGAATTACAGTTATCTTTTTATCCCTCTTTTTCATGTTTAACCCTCCTGTACCTTTTCTCTCCCGGCTTTTCCTTTTTCCAGATATCCCACACTTTCCAGCTCCGGCCGGGCATAATTTTCCAGTGTAATTATAATCACAGTGGTGAGGAAACCTTCAATCAGCGCAAGAGGAAGCTGGGTTGGCGCAAATACACCCAAAAACTTGCCGGCAGACGCCAGAATCCCCCCCTGCTCAGAGGGATACGCCAGGGCCAGTTGAAAACTGGTCACACAATAAGTAAAAAGATCTCCCAGAGCAGCCGCCAGAAATACGCTGACTCTGCGGTTCACCTTACATTTCCTGCACAGTCCGTAAACACCCCAGGACAGCACGGGTCCTGCAATCGCCATGGAAAAGGTATTGGCCCCCAGGCTGGTCAGCCCGCCGTGGGCAAGCAGAACCGCCTGAAAAACCAGTACAATAATTCCCAGAATACTTACTGCGCCCGGTCCGAACAAAATAGCTCCCAGTCCTGTTCCTGTCATATGAGAGCAGCTTCCCGTAACAGAAGGGATTTTCAGGGAAGATATTACAAAAATAAAAGCCCCTGACATGGCCAGTATGGTAATATTCTTTCGATTTTCCTTCAGTTTTTTCTGAATGGAAAAAAATCCTCCCGTTAAAAAGGGAATACACACAATCCCCCATGCAATGCAGAATCCTATGGGCAGATACCCTTCCATAATATGCATGGCGTTTACTTCAGGCACCACTGCAAATACTGCCGCAAAGGCACTGATAAAAATCAATAGTTTCTTCTGTTTCTTTGTCATAGTCTTTCTCCTTTTCTGCAGACGAGAGAGAATACCGTCTGTGAGTTTCCCGCACCTGACACGTTTCTTCCGTGTGACGTTTTCCATTCGCATAAGTACCCTCGCTTCGCTGGGGCAGACCCTGCGCATCATTGTTTTTAATTCTATAGGAAATCCGGAGGAATTTCCTATAGAATTAAAAAATACCGTATTTCCTGCATTTTTTACAGCAAACCGGTATCTTCTGCAATCTTCTGCTCTGACACAAAAAACCGCATCGGGAAAATCCATTCCGAAAAATCTTTCCCCAACACTCTTTCGGAACAGGTAATCTGCAACCAGTTATCTCTCGTAACTTTTTGCATTCCTTTACAAAAGGCAGGTCTTCTGACTCAAGCTTCTTCATTTTCTTCCACCTTCCCGGTTTCCCAGTGGTATCTGACAATGCATCTGAACCATACGCTGTCTGCGAAAGAAAACTCCACTTTTACAGTGGCGGGACCGTATGAGATTCTCACTCATTTCCCTATTATCCTGCAGTCCTGCAGGCACCTTCTGTAATTAAATTTTCTGATACTGTTCAACTCTCCAGTATTTTATAATCATAGCACAACCATGAAAAAATGTCCAGAACTTTTCCTTTTACCATATATACCGGAAAGCAGGCAAAAATGGCAAAAGGATTATGGGACATCAAAATAAGGGCTTCCGATCATCAAATCCTCAGCCAGCGTATCTGCGAATTCTGCTGCCACCCGCTTTTTTTCTTCCCAGAATTTTCTGGCCTTTTCCGTCACCATGGGATTGGGCTCCTCTTTATTGGAATTCTCCATGATGTGATAATATGCTGCTCCATAGCTGGAGGCATGTATATTTCCCATGGCCATACAGTCCCACACAATTCCCATGGCTCCTTCTTCGTCCAGTAAATCTGCCTCCATCAGCAAAATCAATTCCAGACTGGTATCCTTCTTTTTCAGCAGGGCTTTATTGGAATGGGCATAAATCAGGCGTTCCACTTTTTCACGAAATGCTTCTTCCATGCAACAGCACACCGCATATTCATGAAACGCCTTTCCGCTCCGCACTGCATGACGGTCATTATCCCGATTCATATAACCAATATCATGAAAAACAGCTGCTGTATACAGAGCATCCTTATCCACATTTTCCATGCCTTCCGTCAGACGAAAACACCAGTGCAGCACCCGGATGGTATGCTGAAACCGGGAACGAAAGGGATGTCTGGGATTGGGTGAATCAATGCCATGATTTCTGGTAAGATATTCCTTCACATAAATCAGATATTCCATATATTTTTCATTCATTATACCTCCTGCCCTCCCTGTATGATATGGATATTTTTATAAGTCCATGGCTTCTGCCAGTTCTTCCGCCTGCCTGGGAAAACTGTTTTCCCGTATCAGCCCCTTTTCCAGAAGTACCTCATATACGGTCAGCAATTCAGGCTTTTTCAGATGTGCCCGCTCCAGAACAGCTTCCTCCTGAAATACAGACAATACTTCTCCGTCTGCTATAACCTGCCCCTGGTCAAAAACCAGCACCCGCTCCGCCCAACGGTATGCAAAATCCACATCATGAGTGGAAACAAGCAGGGCTTTCCCCTCTCCGGACAGCTTCTCCAGAACTTCCTCTAACATGTCTGCACTCAGGGGATCAAGGGCTGCTGTGGGTTCATCAAACAATATCACCTCCGAATGCATGGCAATGATATCTGCAATACTGACCCGCTTTTTCTCCCCTCCGCTTAAATAGTGAGGCGGCCTGGACCTGTAGGCCTGCAAATCCATATACTCCAGCGCCTGATCTACCCGCTCTCTTACTTCTTCTTTAGACAGTTTCAGATTCATGGGGCCAAAAGCCACTTCCGCCTGGACGCTGGAAGCAATAATCTGACTGTCTGCATCCTGAAATACAAAGCCCACATGCCTGCGCAGTTCATTCAGATTCTTCTTCCCTGTTTTCTGTCCCTTATAAAAAATCTCTCCTGTTTCTGCCTGCAGCACTCCATTCAGATTCAGAAAAAAAGTGGATTTTCCCGCGCCATTTGCTCCCATCACTGCCACTTTTTCCCCTTTTCGGACAGAAACGCTCACATCCTTCAACACGGGATTTCCGGGATGATATCCATATGATAAATGCTGTACCTGTAAAATTATATCTCCGGATTCCAAAACTTCCTCCTCTCAAAAATCTTCACGCTTCGTTTTTTATCGTCAGCCTTTCAAAGGAACACAGACAGCATAATCAGGCTGATTTCATAAACCAACAGCAGCCCAATCTGCCATAATTTCAGCTGCTTCTCTTCTTCCCAGAAAGGCAGTTCTCCCTCGTAGCCCCTTGAAATCATGGCATCATAACAGGCATTTGCTTTTTTCAGGGAAATCAGAAACAGATTTCCTCCTGTCTGTCCAAAAGAATAACAGGAGGTTTTAAAATCCACATATCCCAGTCGTGAGGCGGCTGCTGTTTTCATCCTGCCCTGTACCTCTGTCAAAATAAAAATGAAGCGGTAAATCATGTCCATCAGTTCCACAATAATTCGGGGAACATGGGCCTTTTTCAGCACGCCTGTCAGTTCATTTGCCGGAGTAGACAATGCCAGAAAGTACATGGCGCTCACTGCACCCATTGCCTTCAGAAACAGTTCTGCCGCCTCTTTTATTCTTTTCCCTGTTGTATACACATAAAACCAGTTCAGTGAAATCCTGAAATCTCCTGCCGGAGACCGGGATATACCGCAGGCAATTGCCGCACTTCCCAGTATCAGAAAGGCAACGGGAATTTTCAGAAATCCTGTATAATCAGAAAAAGACACGCCATTTGCCTTTATATTCACAAATCCCATGGTAAAAATCACTGTAATGGAAACTACCGGCTGATTCAAAAGAATGCACAGCAGCAGGATACTGCAGGCGGATATTACTTTATAGCTGTCATTCCAGTGGCATATTCCCGACTGGCTGGCGTAATAGTCCATACTGTTTACTCTGTGGGAATGGCGTCTGTGACGATGAAATGTCATGTGCGGCCCTCCAATTGCAAGCTGAGATAAAAATCCTTATCATACAGGGCAACCGGAATTTCCCTATATGATGAAAAAGAGAACTGCTGCTTTGCAACAGTTCTCTCAACTTATCAAACTCTGATCTCTTAAAAATAGCTGTTATAATTACTTCCATAAGAATAATTATAATTGTATGCTCCATTGCGTCCATAGGTGTTTGCTTTACTTGCCTCATTCTGTGCATAGTAATCTACCATGGAAGCCTTCGTAGATACGGAGTAGCCGTAAGAACCATTCCCATTAAAAAGCCCTTTCACCAGATCCATATCTGCCTTCATGAAAGTCTCCTTATCGAGACGCAGCGTATCATCTTCTGCGATGGAAATACCAATCTTATCCAGTGTCTTTTCATTGGTGTCTGTCAGATGAGTCAACTGCCGCACAGCCCGGTCGATGGTTCCGGTATTGGTATCTTCCGCATTACTTATCAGGGCATTATAATCATCCACAAAAGATTTTATCTTATCATAAATAGCGTTTCTGTCATAATCCTTCTTCACAGTGCCGTCTTCCTGCTTCACATCTACCTTCCGGAACACATTTTTATTCCCTCTGGTAAGCAGTGCATCTGCTGAACTCTTCAGATCATCCGCACTGTTCTCTATTTTGGTCAGCTTCTTTGTAGAATCTTTGGAAACAGATGTGGATGTGGAAGGACGCTTTACCTGTGATGTATCGGAAGGATTCTGTCGGTTGGAATGGGTTCCATAATATGCCTTCAGCAGCTTATAATACCCACCATTGCGAATGCTCGCATAATCAGCCAGAATATTCCCGGAACCAAATCCGGACGCCCCTGAATTCAGGCTGGAAAACAATGTGTTTACTGAATTTGCGTTATTTAATCCAAAAAATGCCATAAACCTCACTCCTTTGAATCGGGCGGACTTCCCTGTCTCTTCCCCTGCTTACAACTTTTTTACTGTCCGGAACTTTTATTCCATATTACTTACAGCCATAAAAATTCCTTTTACAGATTATTTAGATGTATTATACCATTTTTCACCGATTTTGGCAATATTTTTCTGAAAATCCATCCGTTTTTTTAAAGTTTAAAGGTCTTCAATCTGCCAGTCTATCGGTTCAGCTCCATTGGCCTGAAGGAATTCATTGGCCTGGCTGAAATGTTTACAGCCGAAAAATCCCCGGTATGCCGACAGCGGACTGGGATGGGGCGCTTTCAAAATCAAATGTTTCGGATTGGTCAGAATAGAGCCTTTGTTCTGAGCCGGTCTTCCCCACAGCATGGACACAATGGGCCTGTCCTGTGCATTTACTGCATGGATAATTGCATCCGTAAACTGTTCCCAGCCCTGTCCCTGATGGGAATTGGCCTGATGGGCCCGGACGGTAAGCACCGTATTCAGCATAAGTACGCCCTGCTCCGCCCATTTTACCAGATATCCGTTATTCGGAATCCGGCATCCCAGATCCTCATGCAGCTCTTTATAAATATTTCCCAGAGAAGGGGGCGCTTCTACCCCCGGTTTTACCGAAAAACAAAGGCCATGGGCCTGCCCTTCATTATGATAAGGGTCCTGCCCCAGAATCAATACTTTTATTCTGCTTAAAGGGGTCAGATGCAAAGCATTGAATATGTCGTCTGCCGGAGGATAAATAACCCTTGTATTATATTCTTCTCTGACAAATTTATAAAGTTTCGCATAGTAAGGCTTCTTAAATTCCTCTCCAATTGCCTCTACCCAGTCGTTCACCAGCATTCCCATCGTAAATAACCTCCACTGTTTCCTTTTCCAGACAGCGGCCGCACCGCTATATTCTCATGGGCACACCTTTCTGTGCCAGATACTCTTTTAAATCCATAATTTCCAGTTCTTTATAATGGAACAGAGAAGCCGCCAGCGCCGCGTCTGCACCGCCTTCTGTCAGCGCCTCATAAAAATGCTCTTTTGTACCTGCACCGCCGGATGCAATCACCGGTATGGAAACCTGTTTTGCAATGGCGCTGGTCAGTTCCAGATCATAACCGGCTTTTGTACCGTCGCAGTCCATACTGGTAAGGAGAATTTCCCCTGCGCCCAGTTCACATGCCCGGACTGCCCATGCCACCGCATCCAGTCCCATATCAATCCGGCCGCCATTTTTATAGACATTCCAGCCGCTGCCGTCCGCCCTTCTTTTGGCATCTATGGCAACCACCACACACTGACTGCCGAATTTGTCCGCCGCCTCCTGTATCAGATTCGGTGTATTGAGAGCAGAAGAATTTATGGAAATCTTGTCTGCTCCTTCCCGAAGCAATACTCGAAAGTCCTCCACTGTACGGATGCCTCCGCCTACCGTAAAGGGAATGAACACCGTCTCCGCCACTCTGCGGACCATGCCAACAACAGTATTTCTGGCATCAGAAGATGCGGTAATGTCCAGGAAAACCACCTCATCCGCTCCTGCCCGGTCATAGGCCGCTGCAATTTCCACCGGGTCCCCGGCATCTTTCAGGTTTACAAAATTAACTCCTTTTACCACCCGCCCGTTATGTACGTCCAGACAGGGAATAATTCTCTTCGTAAACATATTCAATCCTTTCCTGTCCCGGCAAAATTCCGCAGAATCTGCAAACCCACAGAACTGCTTTTTTCCGGATGAAACTGGCAGGCAAATACATTCCCCTGCTCTACGGATGCATGAATATTCACACTGTAATCAGTGGACGCTTTCACAATTTCTTCTTTCTCTGCTTTCAGATAAAAAGAATGGACAAAATATACAAACGCTCCTTCCGCTATTCCTTCAAACAGTCTGCCCTGATTCTGAAGATGCAGGGAATTCCAGCCGATATGAGGAATTTTCAGTCCGGGACTGTCCGGTATTTTTAAAATTTTACCGTCCAGAACGCAAAGCCCTTCCACACCGTCATTCTCTTCGCTTCCTTCAAACAGCAGCTGCAGACCCAGGCAGATACCCAGAAAGGGCGTCTGCCTGTCAGTTATTTCGCGTATTACTTTGTCCAGTTCATATTTTTTCAGGTGCTCCATTGCCACTCCAAAAGCGCCGACTCCCGGAAGAATCACTTTATCTGCTTTCAGAATTTCCCTGAAATCTCCGGTGACAATACTTTCCTCTCCCAGAAATTTCAGAGCTTTTTCCACACTTTTCAGATTTCCTGCATCGTAATCTATGACTGCTATCATATCACTGCTCCTGTCTTTCGCCTATTCGGAAAGCCCCAGGCTGTCAATCACATCATACAGAGCATATGTATAATCTTCTTTTTCATGGATTGCATACAGTGTCCTGGCCTGTTCCAATGTCATACTGTAATTTTCGGATAACAGTTTTTCCAGTTCCATCAGCATCTTGTCAAATTCCGCTGTGGCTCCGGCCTTCACTGCATCGGAAACATTTTTGTCATATCTGCCCAGACCGCAGATCAGGGCATTCAGGGCCTCCGGATGCATATTCTGTTCTCTGTACATATAATAATTCCGGAACTGCTGCTGCACATAAGCAGTATATTTTGCCTTGTTATACAGTTCCTCATCTGCTGCTTTTACTTTTGCGCCCTGTGTAAAACAGGTATAGGCTTCCACATAATCTCCCTGTTCATAATATTTCTTCGCATCTGCCACATCCATGGTATAGCCCACCTGGGTGGTAATCAGATTAATCAGAATAACCAGGGAAACGCCTACCAGCATAATGAGAAATACCGGCTTTTTGGGCAGCGGTTTGGTTTTTACCACTACTTTTGGTTCTTTTACCTTCTTTTCCTTCTTTGGCTTTGCCGCCTTTTCTTTTTCTTTCTGGGCCTTCTTTTCTGCTTTTTCTTTCTTTTTCTGAGCTTTCTTTTCTGCCTTTTCCTTTTTCTTCTGAGCTTTCCGGGCTTTGGCGTCATCCTCTGATTTCCCCTTCTTCCCTTCCATCTCCCTCAGAATATCAATATTTTCGTCAGAAATGTTCTCTATATCACCGATTTCCGGAATCTTTTCCTCATCGCTGACCACAACTTCCTCTTCTCCGAACAAAGCCATGGACAGACGTTTGAAAAATCCCGTTTTCTTATCGCCGTTTTCTCCCTTTTTTTCTTTTTTCTTCTTTTTGCCTTTCCCAGGCTCTTCGTCCTCTTCAGACAGAACTTCGTCCAGTTTTTCCTGATCCTGAGCGCTTTTTTTACTGGTTTTCCCGCTCTCTTCCATCTCATCCAGTCCAAGATCATCAATTTCTCTGGCCAGTTCCATAGCCATGGATTCCATCTCATCCATCGGCATTCCGCTCTCCCCCAAATCTCCGTTTTCCGGCAGTTCTGCTTCCCCATCTTCCAGTCCCGGAATCATATCATCCATATCTTCTGTGCCAAAGGACTCATCATCCATGGTATTGATCATAAATTCCGGTTCTCCGCTTTCAAAATCCGTGCTGATTCCATCCAGATTTGATTCCTCTTCCGAAAAATTCTCCAGAGACTCCTCTATGGGCAGATCATCTCCTCCCAGAGTATCCACTTCTCCTGGCTCATCCTCTCCCCCGAAAGTATCCAAATCCCCGAACGTATCCAGGTCTCCGAAAGTATCAGAAGCGCCAAAGGTATCTGCTTCCTCCGGTTCATCCATGGTATTGTTTTTGACATTGTTCACAATATGGTCAATATCTTCCATATCGAAATCCATGCTTTCATCCGCTGTAAAATCTGCTTCCGGTTTATTCCTGCTTTTCTCAAATTCCATCAGAAAATCGTTTTCATCATCTTCTGAAAAGGAATTATTAAATTCATCTAAAAAATCTTCCTCTGTTTCCTGAATATCTTCCGGACTATCTTCCACTCCCCGCAACAATCTGTCCAGGTAATCTTCTCTCTCGTTCAAAGATTCCACCTCCGGTGCTTTCATTATTTATAGGGCATAAAATATCAAAGCCCATACGGGCGTATAATATTCTTCAATATTATATCATAACCCTTCTCATTATACAAATTTTTTTTAGTTCTTAAAGCTGTGCACCGGAGCAGGTATTCTGCCGCCGCGGCTGATAAATGCTTCACATCCGAATTTATTGACGGGCATCACAGGCGCATGGCCCAGAAGTCCGCCGAATTCCACGGTATCTCCCACATTTTTTCCGATTACGGGAATCAGACGCACTGCAGTGGTTTTCTGATTAATCATTCCGATAGCCATTTCATCGGCAATGATACCGGAAATTACGGAGGGAGGCACGTCTCCGGGAATGGCTATCATATCAAGTCCCACAGAACATACGCAGGTCATGGCTTCCAGTTTTTCCAGTGTCAGAGCTCCGGCTTCCACCGCATCAATCATTCCCTGGTCCTCACTGACCGGAATAAAAGCCCCGCTTAATCCCCCCACATAGGAGGACGCCATAATTCCACCTTTTTTTACCTGATCGTTCAGAAGGGCCAGAGCGGCTGTGGTACCGGGAGCTCCTGCATATTCCAGACCGATTTCTTCCAGTATTTCCGCCACCGAATCACCAATTGCCGGCGTGGGCGCCAGAGATAAATCTATAATCCCAAAGGGAATTCCCATTCTTCTGCTGGCTTCCTGAGCCACAAGCTGCCCTACGCGGGTAATCTTAAAGGCTGTCTTTTTGATGGTTTCACAGAGCACTTCAAAATTCTCATTCCGTACCTGCTCTAACGCCTTCTTCACAACACCCGGCCCGGAAACTCCCACGTTGATAATGGCGTCTGCCTCTGTCACTCCATGGAATGCCCCGGCCATAAAGGGATTGTCATCAGGCGCATTGCAGAAAATTACCAGCTTTGCACAGCCCAGAGAATCATTTTCTTTCGTATATTCTGCTGTCTGAAGCACAATTTCGCCCATGAGCTTTACCGCATCCATATTAATACCGGTTTTGGTGGAGCCCACATTGATGGAACTGCAGACACGTTCTGTCTCAGCAAGGGCCATTGGAATGGAACGAATCAGATTTTCATCTCCCTTTGTCATTCCTTTTGACACCAGTGCAGAATAGCCGCCGATAAAATTTACCCCCACTGCTTTGGCAGCTCTGTCCAGGGTTCTGGCTATTGTCACAAAATCCTCCGGCGTCTGGCAGGCTGTCTGGCCCACCAGTGCAACGGGAGTTACAGAAATCCTTTTATTTACAATGGGAATACAGTAATTGCGTTGAATTTCTTCTCCTGTCTCCACCAGGTCCGCAGCTGTTGCGGTGATTTTATTATAGATATTTTCATTTAATTTTTCCAGATCAGAATCCATACAGTCCAGCAGGCTGATACCCAGAGTAATGGTGCGGACATCCAGATTTTCCTGCTCTATCATTTTGTTGGTTTCTTTTACTTCCCAGATATTTATCATTGTGCCGCTCCTTAAATTCTGTGCATTTTATTGAAAATTTCTTCCCTCTGACATTTGATGGACACGCCGATTTTCTCCCCAACCTGCTCTAACTCTCCGGCACACTGGTCAAAAGAACCGGTTGCCTTACTCATATCCACAATCATCATCATATTAAAAAATCCCTGTACTATGGTCTGGCTGATGTCCAGTATATTGATGTCGTGTTCCGCCAGATAAGTACACACCCCGGCAATGATTCCCACAGTATCTTTTCCTACTACTGTAATAATTGTTCTGTCTGTTTTATTTTCCATTCTTTCCTCCAGTTTTTAACATTCAATGATATCGGAAACCATGTCGCGTCTGGCCACATAAATGGGAAAATCTCCTGCATGATAGGGATTATCCGCCAGATCTATCTCCAGGCGTACCGTTTCATAGGCCAGCTTCTCGTAATTATTTTCCTTACTTAAATGCCCCAGTATCACTGCTTTAAAATTATCGTGGAGCACCTCGCTTAACAGCCGCCCGGACAGTTCATTTGACAGATGCCCCCGGTCTCCCAGAATCCGCTGCTTTAAATTGTAAGGATACGTCCCCACCTGCAGCATATGTACATCATGATTGGCTTCCAGCAGCAGCACATCCAGATGCTGCAGTCTTTCTATAATATAATCGTCATATCTTCCCAAATCTGTCATAACCGCCATGGATTTTTGCCCATGGCGGAGAATAAAGGCAGTGGGCATTGCGGCATCGTGGGAAACGGCTACCGGATTTATTCTGATATCCCCAAGGATAAACTCCTGATCCGGCTCAATCTCCCGAAACAGTTCTTCCGGCATCTGTCCTGTGGTTTTACATTTTAAAATAGCCTCCCAGGTTCCCTTTGTGGTATAAATGGGAATCCCGTACCGCCTGGATATCACTCCAAGGCCGCTGATATGGTCAGAATGCTCATGGGTAATCAGGATCCCATCCATTTCTTTTGCAGTATGTCCGATTTCATTCAGTCCCTGTTCCACCCGCTTCCCGCTGATTCCGGTATCAATCAGCAGGCTGGTGGTATCTGTTCCTGCAAATATACAGTTTCCGCTGCTGCCGCTGGCAATGCTGCACAGTTTCATGTTTTCTAATCCTCCCAGTAAATTTCAATCACATCTCCATACTGGAGAGGAGCGGTATAAGATGGCATTGCATTATTCAGTCTGGTAACAATGGCTCTTCCGTTTCCTGCATTCAAATCAAAGGATATGGCGTCAAATACATCTACAAACACATAAGATGATTTTCCGGTAAGGGTAACTGCCGCATTGTTTACGATTACCTGCAGAGAAACTGTTTCCGGTTTCGCCTTTACTGTTTTCACTTCCGGCTTCTTTATAACAGTAGGACGGATATCGCTTTCCGCTGTCTGCTGGGACTGAATAAATTTTTCTTCAAGTTCTTCCTGCGACAGTTCCGGTTCTTCCGTAAGAGACTCTGGTTCCTCTGCTTTCACCGGTTCCGGCTGAGACTGAGCTTTTGCTTCCTCCTCTTTTACCGGTTTTGGCTGAGGCTTCGGTTCTTCTGCCTTTATGGGTTCCGGCTGAGGCTGAGTTTTTTTTGCTTCCTCTTTTACCGGTTTTGGCTGAGGCTTCGGTTCTTCTGCCTTTACCGGTTCCGGCTGAGGCTGAACCTTTGCTTCTTCCTCTTTCACCGGTTTTGGTTCTTCTGCGGGCTCCGGTTCTGAAACTGCCTCTTCCTCCATTACCAGCGGTTCCGAACGTTTGTACACGTTCTCAATTTCTGAGGGCGGCGTCCGATAGGTAATCACATCCCATTCCACAGAAAAATTTTCATAAACCATGGTATCCAGATCTGCCGGCTTGTTATTTACCAGAATCTCGCTGTCCATATCAATTTCCACGTCCATAAACTCCATAATCTGAGCTACCGTGTAAAAATTGCGCATCTCCACCCAGTCATTTTCCTGTATTTCATAATAAGGAGGCTCCAGACTTCCGTTTACCTCTGCAAATCTGGGACAGGTAATCATCCTTCCATTTACTTCAAATGTGATTACTACCCTTCCGTATTCTTCCAGTTCTTCCAGCCGGCACACTGCCGCCTCACCCATAGTAGAAGGCTCAATCACAATATCACTGTTGGGTTCCAGTGTGGCATTGATACTGGTCACTCTGCCATTGACCCGGACCACTGCAGATTCTCCCGGTTCTCCGCGCACAATCCGCTTTTTCCCGTTTACATAGAAATTGATTTCCCTGCCTCTGCGCGGGAAAAGCTGTTCATTGGGGAACCCGGCCCGCAAAGCGGCATCCACAATTGTCAGCTTATTATTGTCATATAATTTAATCCGTTCACCGTTAAACCGCACAAACACAAAATTATTTTTCTGGTCATAATAACTGATACAGATACCAATGGGCGTTACCAGCAGGGGGTCCTTTCTGATATCCTGCTGTTCAAAGTGAATTTCCTGCAGCACTTCCTCACCCCGCAGCGCCACACGCTCCAGCGGCAGTTCCAGTTCTTCCGCCAGATGTTCCACAAATCCATGGACTTTTCCGCCGCCGCCTACCACAAAGGTAGCGCTTACGGTTTCTCCACCGTTAAGCTCTTTGATTTTGGCTGCAATATCTTCTGTCAGATTGTACACCAGAGGCTGAATCAGATCCCATACTTCTTCTGCAGTCACTGTATGTTTTATCATCATAATATCCTGATATTCAATTTCTTTCTCTGTGGTGGAGCTGAGCTTGATATGTTCCGCAGTCTTAAAATCCACCAGATAATGCTGTACCAGCAGCTCTGTAATCTCATCTCCGGCACAGGGTATCATGCCGTAGGCGATAATACTTCCGTCTCTTGTCACGGAAATATCACTGGTTCCCGCTCCCACATCCACCAGGGCAATATTCAGCATCCGGAATGTTTCCGGAATGGCCACATTGATGGCCGCAATAGGCTCCAGCGTAAGGCTGGCCACTTTCAGTCCTGCAAGGCCCACTGCCGAATACAGACCGTCCACCACGTCTTCCGGCAGGAATGTCACAATAATATCCGCACTGATTACTTCTGCTTTATGGCCTTCCAGATTGGAGAAAATATCTCCGTTCAGGTAATATTTTACTACGGAATATCCCACGCAGTAAAATTTAAAATTGGTGTCATTATTTTCATTTAAAATCTGCTGGGCCTTTTCAATTCCCAGTAAATCCAGGGTATGCACATCTTCTCCTGTCACCACGATTTCTTCCGGAAAACTGTATTCCACGGTAGTGGTAACTGTTTTCAGCACACGTCCAGCGGCCGCAATACAGACTTCATTTAAGGAAAGGCGGCTCTGTTCTTCCAGCTCCTTTTTCACTTCATTGATGGTACGTCCTACCCGGCCGATATCATGAATCTGTCCGTCTAACATGGAACGTGTGGCGTGTTCCTTTACATACTGGGCTACCACGTAAAAATCGTCATCTTCTTTATAACCTACGGTACCTACCACATTTCTGGTGCCGATATCCAGTCCAAATACCAATGGAACTCCGTCTAACTGCTGCTCCATTTTATTTAACTCCCCTTTTTCTTTTATAGCCTGAGCCACCTGATAAAAAGTTTCTTCTCTGGTTCCGTTATTTTCAATAATCACCTGACAGTTTTTCCGGTATTCTTCATCAGAAAGCTGGCTTGCAAACATCTGTTCCACCTGTTCCTGCGTATAGCCTCTTGAGCGCATCAGACGTTTCTTCCTTACCTCCTCCGAAGTGCGCACATACCAGAGTTCATCACAGATTTCATCGTAATTATCTTCAATCAGAAGGGCCGCCTCTATCACCACAAAATCCAGAAGGCCCATGCGCTTCTGTTCTTCAATCTGAGCCAGAATATATTCCTTCACCACCGGATGCATCACATCATTTACGCGTTTCCGCAAATCCTCAGAAGTAAAGATTGCCGCAGCCAGTGCGGAACGATTAATACTTTCATCTTCGTTATACACTTCCACCGGAAGAAATTTCAGCAACTTCCGGTAACATTCGCTTCCCGGCTCCATCATCATCCGTGCAATTTTGTCTGCAATCAGATTTTTTACTCTGTAATTCTGCTCCAGATACTCCAGAATAGCAGATTTACCTGCTCCTACTCCGCCTGTAATTCCAATTACCTGCATACCACAAAACTCCTTTATCTTTGATTAATGGCAACAGTCCAGCCTGCGCCACCTGCAAACCTGTTAATTTAATGTGCCTCATACCAGTCTTTTCCCAGTTTCATATCAATCTCCAGCTTTACGGAAAGGTCAGCGGCCGTTTCCATTTCCTGTTCCAGAATGGCTTTTACCTGCTGGATTTCCTCTTCCCAGGTTTCGATGAGAAGCTCATCATGTACCTGCAGAATCAGCCGGGATCGAAGCCCCTGCTCTTTCAGCCTTTCACTGACACGTATCATGGCAATCTTAATAATATCTGCCGCAGTTCCCTGAATGGGGGAATTCATGGCCACCCGTTCTCCAAAGGACCGCTGCATGAAATTTCCGGAAGACAGCTCCGGCACCGGGCGTCTCCTGCCGAACATGGTGGTGACATGGCCCTGTTCCCTGGCCTCTTTCACCTGCCGGTCCAGAAATTCCTTCACTCCGGGATAAGTCTCAAAATAAGATTCAATATACTGCGCCGCCTCTTTTCTGGTAATGCTTAAATCCTGACTTAATCCAAAGGAACTGATACCATAAACAATGCCGAAATTCACTGCCTTGGCATTTCTCCGCTGCAGAGAAGTCACTTCCTCAAAAGGCACATGAAATACCTGGGAGGCGGTAATCCGATGGATATCCTGTGCTTTCCGATAAGCCTCAATAAGATTCTCATCTCCGGACATGTGGGCCAGAACACGCAGCTCAATCTGAGAATAGTCCGCGTCAATGAGCACGCAGCCTTCCCTGGGAATAAATACTTTTCGAATCTGCCTTCCCAGTTCCATCCGGATTGGGATATTCTGCAGATTCGGCTCCGTACTGCTGATTCTTCCCGTAGCTGTAATGGTCTGGTGGAACGTGGAGCGGATTCTTCCGTCTTCCTCAATATAACCTGCAAGTCCGTCCGCATAGGTGGATTTCAGCTTTGTCAGCTGACGGTATTCCAGAATATCTGACACCAGAGGATAATCCCCCGCCAGCTTGTCCAGCACATCCGCCGCTGTGGAATATCCTGTTTTCGTTTTCTTTCCATAGGGCATTTTCAGCTTGTCAAATAAAATAACCCCTAACTGTTTCGGAGAGTTGATATTAAATTCCTCTCCTGCCTTCTGATAAATCTCCTGTTCCAGTTCTCTGATTTTGCCGGAAAGATTTTCCCCATAGGTTTTCAGCGCTTCTCCGTCTACCTGGACTCCTTCCCGCTCCATTTCATACAGGGTATAGACCAGAGGCATCTCAATATCCCAAAAAAGCCCCTCCATACCGGTATCTTTCAGTTTTTTAAAGAGGATTTTTGCCGCCTGAAATCCTGCGGCGGCCATAAAACAGCCATACCGGAACAGTTCTTCCGGCTTTTCCCTGGCTGCCTGGGCCAGAGAAAGTTTGCCCAGCAAATCTGTCCGGGAGGGCACCATCCAGTCCAGATGTTCCTTCGCCACATGGTCAAAGGCATAATCATTTTTCAGAGGATTCAGAAGATAGGCCCCCAGCAGCAGATCTCCGGTCTTATTCCTCTCTTCCCGGCCCAATGAAAGCCAGGGAAGCTGCTGCTTCAAATCAAAAGTTGCTGCCCAGGACGTCTGTTTTACTAAGTCAGCCACTGCTTCCGTCAGCCAGGCTCCCGTCACCTCGGGGCCTGTTTTTACAAAAAATATCTGTTCTTCCCCGAAAGAAACCGCCGCTCCCAGAACCTGTTCCCCGCGTCGGGACGCCTCCTGTTCTTCCGGTGTCTTAAGAAGGCTGTCCATGGAAATCTGGCCTTCCTGCTCCATCTGCGCTTCCGGGTCTGCTAACAGCCCAAATCCAACGCCTTCCGCCTTTGCGGCTTCTGCAAACAGCTTCCGGGCCTGCGAAAGCTCTGTTACCTCCTGAAAATACTGCTCTGCAGAGGCTTTCGGCGCCTCTACCTGAAAACGTCCCAGCATATTCTGAAATTCCAGCTTTTTCATCCACACATAGGCTTCCGGTGTAAACAGATCCCCCAGCACCGCCTCTTCCAGACTGTATGTGATGGGTGCGTTTACCTCAATGGTGGCAAGGGTCTTGCTCATCTGCGCCTGTTCATAAAACTCCCGCAGATTATTTCTGGCTCTGGGCGGTTTGAGTTCCTCCAGATGCTCATAGGCATTTTCAATGCTTCCGTAAGCTGCAATTAAGGCGGTAGCTGTTTTTTCCCCGATTCCCGGCACTCCTGGAATATTATCGGCAGTATCTCCCATCAGGGCCTTTACATCTATAAATTCTCTGGGTGTAACCTGATATTTTTCCTTTACATCTGCCTCATAATAATCTTCGATTTCTGTCCCGGTACGCCTGGTTTTGGGAATGCGAATCTTAATGTGTTCACTGGCAAGCTGCAGCAGATCCCGATCCCCGGATACCAGAGACACCTCCAGTCCTTCCTGCTGGCTGCGGACGGCTATGGTTCCCAGAATATCGTCGGCTTCGTAGCCCTCCTGCTCCACAATGGCAATTCCCATGGATTTCAGAACTTCCTTAATCACCGGCACCTGCTGGCGCAGTTCTTCCGCCATGGGCTTTCTGGTCCCTTTATAATCCGCGTACATTCTGTGCCGGAATGTGGGCGCGTGCACATCAAAGGCCACCGTCAGATATTCCGGCTTTTCTTCTTCCAGGATTCGGAACATGATATTCAGGAACCCATACACCGCATTGGTATGGAGCCCTTCTGTGTTGGTAAGATCCGGAATTCCGAAAAAAGCCCTGTTCAGAATACTGTGTCCGTCAATTAAAACTATTTTTTTACTCATAAAAACCGATTCCTCTTATTTTCCAGCATTCAAATTCATAATCATTCTCTATTTTACACCATATGGGCCTGTTTTAAAAGTTATAAATTTACAAAAAATATATTCCTTTTTCTTTTTTTGTAAAATGTGTTCCTGCAGTGATTCCGTAAAACAGAATCCGGTACCGTCATAAAACACTGTTTCATGGTACGGTACCGGATTATCTCAGTACAGGTTTTTCACCTTAAATTCCCGCTCAGATTCCCTGCGCATATCCTTCTTCGCAATATCCTGACGTTTATCGTAGAGCTTTTTGCCCCGTGCCAGGGCAATTTCCACTTTTACCAGACTTCCTTTGAAATACACCTGCAGAGGTACCACCGTGTAACCCTTTTCCGCCATTTTTCCGGCTATTTTATGGATTTCATGGCGGTGCAGCAAAAGTTTCCGGGTACGAAGGGGATCCTTGTTGAAAATATTTCCTTTTTCATAGGGACTGATGTGCATCCCGTAAATATAAACTTCCCCGTTTTCAACACGGATAAAGGATTCTTTGACGGAGCACTTGCCCATACGCAGGGATTTTACTTCTGTGCCTGCCAGGCTGATGCCTGCTTCATATTTATCTTCTATAAAATAATCATGATATGCTTTTTTATTATTGGCTATTAATTTTACACTTTCCCTTCCCATCTACAACTCCTTTTCTTCCTGCTGTCCTTCTGATTCCGGCGTCACATCCAGTCCGAACTTTTCCGCATCCTGGGGCAGCACAAAATTAATGGTGCGCAGCATCCGGTCCGTGTCTGCCACCACAATCTGTATTTTCTGTCCCAGCCGGTAACGTGTTCCGGTGGCTTCCCCCACAAGCTCACAGGTATCTTCATGATAGTGGTAGTAATCGCCTTTCAGGCTGGTTACATGAATCATGCCTTCTATTGTATTGGACAGCTCCACATACATTCCCCAGGCGGTAACGCTGGAAATCACTCCTTCAAAGGTTTCCCCGATATGCTCTGACATGTATTCCACCTTTTTCAGCTTTTCTGTCTCACGCTCTGCTTCGTCTGCCCGCCGCTCCATCTGACTGGAACGTGCCGCAACCTCCGGCAGAAGCTCTTCATAATGGGTAATCCGTTTCTCTGTCATCTTCCCTCTGAGGGTTTCCTTGATAATCCGGTGAATCTGCAAATCGGGATAACGCCGGATAGGAGAGGTAAAATGACAGTAATACTGGGTGGCAAGTCCAAAATGCCCGGTATTGACCGTGGTGTATCTGGCCTGCTTCATGGAACGCAGCGTCAGCCGGCTGATCAGAGGTTCTTCCGGGGTATCTTCGATTTTATCCAGCAGCTTCTGGAGCTCTTTGGGATGAATATCCTCCTGGCTGATTCTGATGGAATAACCGAAATTGTTTATAAAAAGTCCCAGCTTCTGAATTTTCTCGGAATCGGGAGTATCATGGGTCCGGTATACAAAGGGAAGTTCCTGCCAGAAAAAGTCCTGGGCCACGGTTTCGTTTGCCAGCAGCATGAAATCTTCGATAATCCTGGTGGCCACATTGCGCTCATAAGGTTTGATTTCCAGCGGCCTGCCCTGCCTGTCCAGAATAATTTTCGTCTCCGGAAAATCAAAATCAATGGAGCCGCGTTTTCTGCGCTTTTCTCTCAGTATGGCAGCCAGTTCTTCCATTCTTTCAAACATGGGAATCAGCTCCTGGTATTCCGCCCGCTCCGCCTCATCCTGGTCTTTCAGTATTTTCCGTACACTGGTGTAGCTCATGCGGCGGTCTACCCGGACTACCGTTTCCGCCAGTTCGTGATCCACCAGGTTCCCCTTTTTGTCAATCAGCATGATACAGCTCAGGGCCAGACGGTCTTCTCCGGCATTCAGGGAACAGATACCGTTGGATAATGAATGGGGCAGCATGGGAATAACCCGGTCCACCAGATAGACGCTGGTGCCCCGATTCAGGGCTTCCCCATCCAGTGCGCTGCGCTCCTGTACATAGTTGGTCACATCCGCAATGTGCACGCCAAGACGGTAATGGTCTCCTTCTCTGGTCAGCGTAATGGCGTCGTCCAGATCTTTGGCATCTTCTCCGTCAATGGTCACCGTCTGCCAGTCCCTGATATCCTTCCGTCCTGCCATATCTGCCGTACTCACCGGTTTTGCCACGTTTTCTGCCTGTTTCAGAACCTTTTCCGGAAATTCCATGGGCAGATCATATCCTTTTATAATAGACATAATATCTGTTCCCGGATCATTGATATGGCCGATAATCTCCACTACTTTTCCTTCCGGTTTCTTCCGGTCACTGCCATAACCGGTGAGTTCCACTACCACTTTATGGCCGTCCACCGCACCCTGGGAATGCTCCAGGGGAACAAATACATCCTGGGCCAGTTTCAGATTATCCGGCACCACAAAACCGAAACTTTTGCTCTTCTGAAAAGTGCCCACCAGACGGGTAACGCCTCTTTGGAGTATTTTTTCCACCACGCCTTCCCGGCGTTTTCCTGAGGGTTTTCCCGGCGGCAGGGAAATCTGCACCAGATCTCCGTCCATGGCCCCGTTCACCTGAGCTTCCGGTATGAAAATATCCTTTTCTTCTCCTTCCACGCTGACAAAACCAAAGCCCCGCACATTGCCGGCAAAAGTCCCGCACAGAAGCCTGCTTTCTGCCCTGGAATATTTCCCCCGTCTGGAGAGTTCTATTTTTCCTTCATTCAAAAGCTCTGAAAGTACCTGTTCCAGGTCGCCTCTTTCGTCTCTGGGCACATCCATCAGAATGGCCATCTCTTTGAGTTTCATGGGCACATAAAGGTCGCTGCACATGAATTCATATATCATATTTTTCCTGTTTTCCAATAATTCTTTATCCATTTTCTTCTCCATCAGGAAATCCGAAAGAATTCCCCATATGATAAAAAGGACTGTCGGAACAAAACCGACAGCCTCCTGTGTACCACGCTATGCTGCCTGCAAACCTGCAGACGGCTGGTTAAAAGCTCCCAATATTCAATACAGCTGCAATCACCAGAAACAGAATCACTAATACTCTGGTAATCTTCACCAGCATTCCTTCTCTGGAACGTCCCTTATTCCTGCCCCAGTAGGTGTCTGCCGCACCGCTGATGGTTCCAAGTCCTGCTGATTTTCCTTCCTGCATCAAAACAATAACTGTCAGTCCAATACTTATTAAAATAAATATTACCATTAAAATCGTTTTTAATACTGCCATTTTTCCGTACCTCCTGTGATTATTCTGCTCACAACTTGTT
The DNA here is from genome assembly GCF_000403845.2 of Eubacterium sp. 14-2. Classification (GTDB taxonomy): domain Bacteria; phylum Bacillota; class Clostridia; order Lachnospirales; family Lachnospiraceae; genus Petralouisia. Next base: position 251,554 of record NZ_KE159568.1, read on the forward strand.
TTATAGTAACACATTCAGGAATATTTTTCAAGAAGTTTTTCTTATAACTGCTGCTGTTCAGATTACAACAACCTGATTTTTTCCATTCTTTTTGGCTTTATAGAGGGCCTCATCCACACGGGTACACAGCCTGTCCAGGGTGTCGTCTGCTCTGGCCTGGGTTACTCCAAGGCTGACGGTCTGGGGACGTATGGCCGGAAAATCTGTATTGGCGAAACACTGGCGAATCAAATCTGCAATGCAGGAAGCGGCGGAAAGATCCGTATCATAGAGCAGCATCATAAATTCTTCCCCTCCCCATCTTCCGGAAGAAACATTCCGCATATAATCTGATTTTTCGCTGTTCAGAAGATTGGCCAGCCCCATAATAACCGCATCTCCAGCCTGGTGGCCGTAAGTATCGTTCACCTGTTTGAAATTGTCTATATCAAGCATAATCAGAGAAATTTTTCTGTCTGACCCGCCGGCAATGGCCGACGCAATCCGGTCCTGTATTTCTGTCCGGTTATAAAGGCCTGTCAGCCCGTCGATAATGGCCGCTGTCTTCAGTTTCTCATTGGCCTGCTCCAGTTTCCGGTTGATATCTTCCAGTTCCAGGGAAGTCATGCTGATAAAGGTTGCCAGCCGGGACACCAGAGGCACTTTTGACAGAGAATTTTCTCCGGGAGAAGGTTCCGCAGGCACAGCACTTTTCTTCTCTCCCTCCCGCATGGCTGCAATCACAAGGGTTACATTGTGCTGATTCAGGTTTCCGCCGGTGCGCAGAAATTCTCCATGAGAAAAAAATCCGCTGGAAGCGGAAATTTCCCGGAAAGGATAAATTTCGTAAGTGGGTTCTTTGGTGGTCCAGAAGGTACGCCTTGCTGCGCAGGAAAAAATATGTAATAAATCAGGTGAAAATTCTGCAATTTTCCTGCTGTCCTGTTTGATGCTCTCAATAATGGTTCCCGGATCTCCATAGGAAATCCGTACCACCGAGCCAATATCCATGTCCGATGTCATAGTAATGGAGCCATCCTCATTACTTGCCACGGGAGTGCGCAGTATGGTGGTGTCATTATGCTCGTAAAACAGCGGAAATTCCAGCGTATTATAGAAAAAATTCTCATCATTTCTGATGTTCAGATATTTACGGTACACATCGTATGCGGGAATTCCATCCAGTTCCTGCAAAATGGAGCCGTTGGATCTGGTCACATGAAACTTTCTTCCAAGAGGCTTCCATCCTGTCACATTTATGGATTCCACATGAAAATCTTCGCCTCCGTAAAACAGTATCACAATGGAACGTTTGGAAACGCCTGCTCCCTTTGAAAACACACAGGAATCATCACTGGTGATGTCATCGCTGCAGGCAACGCCTCCGAAAATCTGAATATCCGGCCGAATGCCCTTAAGCCCGTCGCAAAAGCGGGTAGTAGATCCTTCCGGAATGGTAAAAAACATTTCTATGGCCTTCACCCAGGGATTTTCCTCTGCTTTTTCCAGAATCTGTTCCGTAATGTGCTCCACAGGCTGCAAAGACAGATCATACTGGAACACCTTCACCTGTGTGGAAGGAAGTTCAAACACCGTACATATTACTGTAATGTTTCCGGACATCCGGCAATCAACAATATTTCCGCTGGTGGAACATCCCATATAAGGCGTATCCGGAAAGATCTCTTCCACTGCCGCACACACGGTCTGAAGCACCTCAGGCTCCAGTTCTTCGGAATAAATCTGAAACATTTTCTTTGTAATCCGGTGCTCCTGGCACCAGCATCTGAAATCGGAAAGTTCTTCGGAAAATGTTTCTGAATCATGATATACAAATTGAAACTGTTTCATAACTGTCCCCGTACCTTTCTGCAAATCACAGTATGCATCTGTCCTTATTATAACAGATTCCGGGGCTTTTTCAATGAAAAAGCTCCGGAATCCGCCGGCTGAAACAGGAGTCAGCACATCAGTATTTATTAAAGGGATTTTTATATTCCGCCACAACGCCAAGCTGTTCTTCCACTCTGAGAAGCTGATTGTATTTCGCTGTACGCTCTGCCCGGCAGGGAGCCCCTGTCTTAATCTGGCCTGCATTTACCGCCACTGCCAGATCTGCAATAAAGGTATCCTCTGTTTCACCGGAACGATGGGAGATTACAGCCCGGTAAGCATTTTTATGGGCAGTTTCAATGGCTTCCATAGCTTCTGTCAGCGTTCCAATCTGATTTACCTTAATCAGGATTGCGTTTGCAGTTTTCAGTTTGATTCCTGCATCCAGACGTTTCGTATTGGTCACAAACAGATCGTCGCCCACAAGCTGAATCCGTTCACCCAAACATTCTGTCATGGCCTGCCATCCGTCCCAGTCTTCTTCGTCCAGTCCGTCCTCAATGGAAATAATGGGGAATTTCTCAATTAAATCCGTGTAGCAGGCAATCATATCACTGGTGCTGCGGGCAACCTTCTCTCCTTTGACACGGGATTCCCCCGGAAAATGATACAGCCCTGTTTTCTTATCGTAAAGCTCGCTGGCCGCTGCATCCAGTGCTATTTTAAAGTCTTCTCCCGGCGCATACCCGGAAGCCCGTATTGCCTGAACAATCAGCTCCAGCGCAGAAATTGCATCCGGCAAATCCGGCGCAAATCCGCCTTCGTCTCCCACTGCCGTAGAAAGCCCTTCCTTCTCGCAGATTTTTTTCAGATTGTGGTATACTTCCGCACACATGCGCAGTCCTTCCCGGAAACTTTCCGCACCCACCGGCATAATCATAAATTCCTGGAAATCCACCGTATTGTCCGCATGGCGTCCTCCATTCAAAATGTTCATCATGGGTACCGGGAGCTGTTTTGCATTTACGCCGCCCAGATACTGGTACAGCGGAAGTTCCATGGCTTTTGCAGCCGCTCTTGCCACCGCCAGGGACACACTTAACATGGCGTTGGCTCCCAGATTGATTTTATCGTCTGTTCCGTCTTCTGCAATCAGAATACGGTCAATTTCCACCTGATTCAGAGCATTTTTTCCAACCAGTGATTTAGCAATTTTATCATTTACATGCTTCACCGCTTTTTGGACCCCCAGACCAAAATATCTGGGTTCCCCGTCTCTTAACTCCACTGCCTCAAACTGTCCGGTGGAAGCTCCGGAAGGCACCGCCGCCCGTCCGGTGGTTTTCTTTCCATTGCTGGTGGTTTCCACCGTTACATCTGCCTCCACAGTGGGATTCCCTCTGGAATCCAGAATCTCCCGTGCATGGACCTCCGTGATTTTCAAACATAAGCTCATATCCGTTCTCCTTTCGCAATTACCTGATTCCAGTATCTGCAAAATCCCGGAAAATATACATGATAAAAGAGAATGCGCTATGCGCATTCTCCGCCTCTGTTCTCAGGACTCGTAAGCCTGCACCAGGGTGCCTCCTGCCTGCCGCAGAATCGTCAGGCTTCGGTACTCCCTCTGGTTCAGCAAATCCAGGGTGGTTCCATCTGTCAGGCGCAGCTGAGGCCGCAAAAGATTCCGGGGATAGTTTTCCACCACAAGGGCTTCTCTTCCGTCTGACAGTTCCACCATGGAGCCTCTGGGATATACCGGCACATAATTTAAAAATGCCTCTACCACTTCTTTATCAAACATGGTTCCGCATCCTCCCATCAGGTATTCCAATGCTTCGGAAAAAGAACAGGCTTCTTTGTAAGGGCGTCTGGATGAAAGAGCGTCATACACATCTGTCACATGAATAATTTTTGCAAAGGGATGGATTTTTTCACCGGTCAGGCCCTTCGGATAGCCGCTGCCATCCTCATTTTCATGGTGGCATAACGCACCCAGTCGTACCCTGGCAGGTATATTCCACTTTTCCGACAGCATATCATATGAGAACTGGGGATGCTGTTTCATTGCCTCCATTTCCTGACAGTTCAGTTTTCCCGGCTTGTTCAGAATGTCTTTGTCAATCAGCATTTTTCCCAGGTCATGAAAAACCGCCGATACGCACAAATCAATCAGATCCTCTCTGCCATACCCCATTCCCATGGCGATTACAGTAGACAGCACAGCCACGTTGACGGAATGACGGTAGGTATAGTCATCAAAAGAACGCATGTCCATTAAATCCAGGGAAACCGTTTTTGCCTCCAGGATCTGATCCACAATTTTCTCTGCAAATTCTATCGCCTTCTCCAGGTTCAATTCCTGCAGAGAACGAACTGCAGAATTGCGAAGAGCCAGAGAAATGGCTTCCTGAATGCGTATGTCTTTGGACAGCTCATCTTCTATGTAAACGCCGGCGTAACCCAGCTCCGTCAGCCGTTCTATCAGCTCTTCTGTCAGAATTTTCCCATCTGCCAGCAAAATACGGTTGTAAATGTCATGAATGCCCTTTCCCAGCATCATGCCTGGTTCCACTTTGCCTATTTCAATATATCTCATTTCTGTTCCTCATACAGCAAGAATGTACCACGGCCTTTCTGCCCTGATACATTCCCTTTTCTAAAACCTATACGTTAATTTCGGCTGTCATGCCAAGCATTTCTTTATTCTTCTCCAAAACCGGCTGTACTTCCTGTGCAAGGAATTTTTCCACCTGTAAGGGGGCTCTGCCCACATATCCGGAGGGTTCCATGGACTGCTTAAGCTCTTCCAGGGTCAGATTAAAGGCCGGGTCTGCTGCAATCAGCTCCAGCAGGTTATTGTCTTTTCCTTCTTCCTTTACTTGTCTGCCTGCCTCCATGGAAAGCTGACGGATTTTCTCATGCATTTCCTGGCGGTTTCCTCCGTTTTTCACAGCGTCCATCATAATATTTTCCGTTGCCATAAAAGGCAGCTCCGCCATCATATGTTTACGAATCACCTTCTCGTATACCACAAGGCCGTCCACCACATTCAGGCACAGATCCAGAATTCCGTCCACCGCAAGAAAACCTTCCGGAACGGAAAGGCGTTTATTGGCAGAATCATCCAGTGTCCGTTCAAACCACTGGGTAGCAGAGGTAACGGCCGGATTCAGCGCGTCCACCATCACATACCGGGCCAGAGAGGCAATCCGTTCGCTGCGCATGGGATTCCGCTTGTATGCCATGGCGGAAGAACCGATCTGATTTTTCTCAAAAGGCTCCTCCACTTCCTTCAAATGCTGAAGAAGACGGATATCATTGGACATTTTATGGGCGCTGGCCGCAATTCCTGCAAGGACATTCAGCACTCTGGTATCCACTTTTCTGGAATAAGTCTGCCCGGACACTGCATAGCACTCTGAAAATCCCATTTTTTCCGCGATCATGGGGTCTATTTTGTCTATGGTTTCCTGATCTCCCGCAAACAGCTCCTGGAAACTTGCCTGTGTCCCGGTAGTTCCCTTGGAGCCCAACAGTTTCAGGCTTCCCATCACATATTCCAGATCTTCCAGATCCATCAGAAATTCCTGCAGCCACAGCGAGGCACGTTTCCCCACAGTGGTGGGCTGGGCCGGCTGAAAATGAGTAAATGCAAGGGTGGGCAGGTCTTTGTAGGTACCGGCAAATTCCGCCAGTTCTGCAATTACGTTCACCAGTTTCCGCTGCACCAGTTTCAGCCCCTCGCTCATGACAATAATATCTGTATTGTCTCCCACATAGCAGGAGGTGGCTCCCAGATGAATAATGCCGGCGGCTTTGGGACACTGCTGTCCATAGGCATAGACATGGCTCATTACATCATGCCTTACCAGTTTCTCCCGTTCCTTTGCCACCTCATAGTTGATATCGTCTGCATGGCTTTTCAGTTCCTCTATCTGTTCCTGCGTAATGACAGGCTTTCCGTTTTCACTTAATCCCAGTTCCATCTCTGTCTCCGCAAGGGCAATCCAGAGTTTCCTCCAGGTACGGAATTTCATATCCGGTGAAAAAATGTACTGCATTTCCTTACTGGCATAACGCTCTGATAAGGGACTGTTATATCTGTCTGTCGACATGGTATGTTCTCCTTCCTTTGTCCGATGCACTGCTATCTGCCGCAGTCTCCTCTGATATATTCTTCAGCCAGTTTTATACAAATTTCTCCCCGGTCAAAAGTTCATACGCTTCTTTATATTTGTCAACTGTCTTTGTCACAACTTCCTCCGGCAGCAGATAATCGCTGTCCGGATTCTGTTTTAACCAGTCCCTGACAAACTGTTTGTCAAAGGATGGCTGGGATTTGCCAGGCTCATATCCTTCCAGCGGCCAGAATCTGGAGCTGTCCGGCGTCAGCATTTCATCCCCCAGAACCACACGTCCATTTTCATCCAGTCCGAATTCAAATTTGGTATCGGCAATGATGATTCCTTTACTCCGTGCATATTCTGCACACTTCTCATATAACTGAATGGTACATTTCTGAATCTGCTCTGCATATTCCGCACCTTTTCCCGGATGGAGTTTTTCCAGAATCTCCACACTTTCTTCAAAGGTAATATGTTCATCATGAAGTCCCAGATCCGCCTTGGTGGTAGGGGTATAAATGGGCTCCGGCAGCCTGTCGGACTCCTTCAGTCCTTCGGGAAGCCTGATTCCGCAGACTGTGCCGTCCTTCTGATAGCTCTCCCAGCCGCTTCCTGTAATGTAGCCCCGTACAATGCACTCTACCGGCAGCATATCCAGTTTTTTGCATTTCATGCTGTTTCCGTCAAAATTCTCATTGCGGAAAAATTCAGGCATATCTGCCACTTCGGTGGAAATCATATGGTTCGGTACAATATCCCTGGTAAAATCAAACCAGAATCCTGACATTTTCGTTAAAATCGCACCTTTTTGTGTAATCTTGTTTTTTAAAATCACATCAAAGGCGGAAATTCTGTCTGTGGCCACGATAATCAGGTTATCCCCGTTGTCATAGACCTCGCGTACTTTTCCTTCTTTTATCGGTTTAAATTCCTGAATGCTCATTGATTCCTCCATATATTATCGTTTTACCAGCAGTGATTTACCTGTCATTTCTTCCGGCTGTTCCATTCCCATAATCTCAATGAGCGTAGGCGCAATATCTGCCAGGCATCCGCCCTCCCGCAGGGTATATGTGTCGTCATAGTTAATCAGAATAAACGGAACGGGATTGATGGTATGAGCGGTAAAGCTCTCCCCTGTATTGTAATCAACCAGCTGCTCGGCATTTCCGTGATCTGCGCACAGGAACATGGTGCCGTCTGCCTCTTTCAGTGCTTCCACTGCTTTTCCCACACAGGTATCCACTGCTTCCACTGCTTTGATGGCTGCCGCTTCCACACCGGTATGGCCCACCATGTCGGGATTTGCAAAGTTAATGATAATCACATCGTATTTGTCAGATTTGATGGCTTCCACCAGTTTGTCGCACACTTCATATGCGCTCATTTCCGGCTTCAGATCGTAGGTGGCTACCTTGGGAGAATTTACCAGTATACGGTCTTCTCCCTGATTGGGCTCTTCCACGCCTCCGTTGAAAAAGAACGTAACATGGGCATATTTCTCGGTCTCGGCAATTCTGGCCTGGGTTTTGCCATGAGCCGCCAGAAATTCTCCGAATGTATTTGTCAGCTCCACTTTATGGAACGCAATTGTTTTATTTGGAATAGTAACATCATACTCGGTAAAGCAGATATAGGTCACATCTTTTCTTGGGCCTCTGTCGAATCCGTCAAATTCATCCATACAGAAGGTTCTGGTAATCTCTCTTGCCCGGTCAGGACGGAAATTAAAGAAAATAATGGTATCTTTGTCATTGATGACAGCCAGGGGCTTTCCATCTTTTTCCACCACTGTGGGAACTACAAATTCATCGGTTATATCTTCCTCGTAGGAAGCTGCCACTGCCTCCACTGCACTGGCCGCCCGGTTTCCCTCTCCCAGAACAAGGGCTTTGTATGCCTTCTCCACTCTGTCCCAGCGGTTATCACGGTCCATGGCGTAGTAACGTCCGGATACCGTAGCAATTTCTCCCACGCCGATTTCCTTCATTTTTGCTTCCAGTTCTTCCATAAATCCTTTTCCGGAAGTGGGCGCCGTATCACGTCCATCCAGGAAACAGTGTACATATACTTTCTCAAGTCCTTCCCGTCTTGCCAGTTCCAGCAGTCCGTATAAATGGGTATTGTGGCTGTGCACGCCTCCGTCAGACAGCAATCCATAGAGATGCAGGGCTGAATTATTCTCTTTTGCGTTCTTCATCCCCTTCAGCAGAGCTTCATTTTTAAAGAAATCCCCGTCTTCAATTTCTTTGGTAATCCTGGTCAGCTCCTGATATACAATTCTTCCTGCCCCCATATTCAGATGTCCTACCTCGGAATTCCCCATCTGTCCGTCGGGAAGTCCCACGGAAAGTCCGCTGGCATATCCTCTGACAAAGGGACAGTCCTTCATCAGCCCGTCGATATTCGGTGTACTTGCCTCATACACTGCATTTGCTTCCTGCTTTTCATTTAAACCAAAACCATCCAGAATCATCAATACTGTGGGTTTCCTGCTCATAAGATTTTCATCTTCCTTTCTTCCTGATAATTTACAGATTGAAACACGGCAAATGGATTCTCCCATTTCCTCTGTTCTCAAGGCATATTATAACACACCCTGACAGGAAAATACAATCAGTTTATCTGATAACATATCCTTCCGGGTCCACCTGGACTCCTGGTGCGGAAATCTTCTGCATAAAGTCAAGAATCCTCTGCTTTTCCTGGGGGTCTTCTGTCAGGGACGTGGTACACCCCCGCTGGATGCAGGGCAGAAACCGGACGTCCACCTGATTGTCGTCCGTGTGAATGATCACCTGGAAAATCCCTGTATCCAGCGTCCTGTTATTAAACCAGAAATTCCCAAGGCTGTATATGATCGGTTTTTCATTGTAAAAATCAAATCCCTGGAGACAGTGGGTATGGCCGCCCACCACAACATCTGCCCCGGCTTCAATAAAGGCTGATCCCAGCTCTGTCTGGTCTTTCCCGTAATAGCTGGTATTTTCCGTACCCCAGTGAACAAAAACGATGACATGGTCGCTCTGTTTCCGGGCCTTTTCAATCACCGTCAGAAATTTGTCGGGATTCCGTGTTTTGAGCACTCCCCCGCCGGTTTCTGTGGCCTCCCTGGTATAGCTGGCAGAACGTTCAATCTGGGTAGCAGATACAATGGCAATTTTCCGCCCGTTTGCAGCAAAATACACAGGTTCCATGGCTTCCTCCAGATTCCGTCCGGCTCCCACAGTGGGAATCTCTGCTTTCTTAAGTGTATCCAGGGTGTCCAGGAGCGCTTCTTCTCCAAAATCGAATACATGGTTATTTGCCAGGGACACAATATCTGCCTCCAGTTCCTGCAGCACAGATACCCGTTCCGGATTTGCCCGGAAAGTATAACGTTTCCCCGGCAGAGGCTTTCCTCTGGTACTGAAAGTAAATTCATTGTTCAGCATAAGAATGTCTGCATGTTTCATCTCTTCCCGCAGCGCCGGAGAAATACATTCCTGAATCCCTCCTGCTCTTCCATCCAGATATTTTGTGGTGGACCATCCTTCCGCCAGGTTAATGTCTCCGGTAAAATCCAGCACAATCCTGTCTGAAGCCCCACACTCTTTTTCATACAGCTTTATTTCTGCATACTCCGGGTACTGCCCGGTATTTTTACAATATTCTGTCCACAGGATATGAATGGATTTTCCGGTAATCTGATACCAGATTTCCGCATCCTGTTCCGGGCTATCTGCCATTTTCTTCAGAACAGATATATGTTCCTCTCCGTATTCCTCGAAAAACCATAGAAAAAATGATTTTTCTGCCGGATACCCGCCCGGAATTTCTCCCGAAACACTGTCCAGAATTTTTTCTATGGCTCTTTCCGGATCTGAAACGGTTTCTTTTCCTTCTGATATTTTCCCGGAGACTGTTTCGCCGGATATTCCCCCTTCTTTCCACAATGAACTCACAGATACTTCATAAGCGTTCCATACATTCCATGGGCCGCAGCCTGACAGCACTGCTGTCAGGAAACACAGAATCAGAATATCCTTATATTTCTTTTGTTTTTTCATAATCAATTCCCCGTACTGGAACAAAGTGGGCAGGCCCACTTCAGCTCCCCTGACCCCTCACTCATGAGGGGCCTGGACACTTTGCGCGCCGAGCACAGTTGCGAAGCAATATTTTACCTCTTGTGCGAGTGCGCATATTATTTTTCTTCTATAGGAAGACACTTTCGCACGTTAGCGTGACAGGGTATTTCCTGTAGAAGAAAAAAACAGGTGTGATTCCGACCATGAATTCTCATCATCACCGAAAATCACACCTGTTACAGCTTCAGATATATTATTTTGCTACTTCAGCTTTCAGAGCTTCTGTCAGAGCCGGAACAACTTTATGTAAATCTCCAACTACACCGTAGTCAGCTACGTCAAAGATTGGAGCATCTTCATCTTTGTTGATTGCAATGATGATGTCTGCCTCTTCCATACCTGCCACATGCTGGATTGCTCCGGAAATACCGATTGCAAAGTATACATTCGGACGAACGGTTTTACCAGTCTGTCCTACCTGTAAATCTACCGGTTTCCATCCGTTTTCCACTACTGCACGGGAGCAGCTTACGGTTCCGCCGATTACATCTGCAAGATCCTGCAGCATTTTGAAGTTCTCTGCGCTTCCAACTCCACGTCCGCCGGAAACCAGAATCTTTGCTTCCATGATATCTTCTGTTTCTTTTACAGCTTTTACCACGTTGAGGATTTCAACGTATTTATCATTGGGAGTAAATCCGGGATTGTACTCGATCACATTTGCCTTTGCACCTTTGATCGGGTCAATTTTCTGCATAACGCCAGGACGAACGGTTGCCATCTGAGGACGGTTATCCGGACATGCGATAGTAGCGATGGTATTGCCGCCGAAAGCAGGACGGGTCATCAGTAACTGATTGTGCTTCTGCTCGTCTTCTTTGCCAGGAACAGGATTCAGCGGGAAATCGCCGATTTCCAGTACGGTACAGTCTGCGGTCAGACCTGTCTTTACCCTTGCAGATACGCGAGGACCAAGGTCACGTCCGATTGCGGTAGCGCCTACCAGCATGATTTCCGGTTTGTATTCATCAATAACAGATGCAAGTGCATGGGTATAAGGCTCTGTTCTGTACTCTTTCAGTTCCGGATCGTCCACAACGATTACCTTATCAGCGCCATACTCTGCCAGCTGGTCTGCCAGACCTTTTACGTCTGAACCAATCAATACTGCTGTTACATCTGTATTCAAATCTTTTGCCAGGTCTTTTGCCTTGCCAAGCAGCTCAAAAGCAATTCCGCTTAATACGTTATCTACCTGCTGTGCAAAGACATAAACTCCTTTATATGCTTCTAAACCCATTATTTTCACCACTTTCCTTATTTTTACGGATATATTAGATTACGTGTTTCTCTTTCAGTTTACCTGTAATATAGGCAACTGCATCTTCCGGTGTATCAGGAATAACTTTTTCTCCGGCACCTTTCTTTACTTTGTCAGATGCTTTTGCAATCTTTGTAGGTGATCCTTTCAAACCAAGGTCAGAATCGTCTACATCTTTCAGATCTGCCCGGCCCCATACGGTTACTTCTTTGTCATATGCGTCAAAAATTCCGCCTGGTGTCATATAACGCGGCTCGTTTAATTCGGAAAGAGCGGTTACCAGACACGGCATTTTTGCTTTTAATTCATGATATCTATCTTCATACTGACGCTGAACTACTACATAGTCTCCGTCAATTTTGATTTCCTGTGCATAGGAAATTACAGGAATGTCCAGATGTTCGGAAATCTGCGGTCCAACCTGTGCGGTATCTCCGTCAATTGCCTGACGTCCTGTGATAATCAGGTCATATTCCAGATTCCGGATTGCTCCTGCAATTGTAGTAGAGGTAGCCCATGTATCTGCTCCTCCCAATACTCTGTCTGTTACAAGGACACCTTTGTCGGCACCCATTGCCATTGCTTCACGAAGAACTTCGTCTGCTTTCGGAAGTCCCATGGTAAGTACGGTAACTTCTGCACCATACTGCTCTTTTAATCTGAGTGCTGCTTCCAGTCCGGCTTTGTCGTCGGGATTCATGATGGTGAGCATTGCACCTCTGTCCAGAGTACCATCTGGATTGAATTTCACTCCGCCTTTGGTATCTGGTACCTGTTTTATACATACAACGATTTTCACGGTAATTCACTCCTTATGTTTTGTTTTATTATTTTCACTTTAACAATGCGCCGGAAATAACCATACGCTGAACTTCGGAAGTTCCTTCATAAATCTCTGTAATCTTGGCGTCACGCATCATACGCTCTACATCGTACTCTCTGATGTATCCGTATCCACCGAAAAGCTGTACGCATCTGGTAGTTACGTCCATGGCAACCTCTGCTGCAAATAATTTGGCTTTTGCTGCTTCTACAGAGTAAACCTTCTGAGTAGCTTTTGCCATAGCTGCCTTGTAAACCAGCATCTGTGCTGCTTCAATCTTAGCTGCCATATCTGCTAACTGGAACTGTGTATTCTGCTGCATTGCGATGGAGCGGCCAAACTGTTTTCTCTCTTTTGTATAGGCAACGGTTGCTTCCAGAGCGCCTTCCGCAAGACCCAGAGCCTGAGCTGCGATACCGATACGTCCGCCATCCAGAGTATGCATTGCGATTGGGAATCCTTTTCCTTCCGGTCCTAACAGATTCTCTTTCGGAATTCTGCAGTCTTCAAAAATCAGTTCATAGGTAGCAGATCCGCGGATACCCATTTTCTTTTCCTTTGTTCCAAAGGAGAATCCGGGTGTTCCTTTTTCTACGATAAAGGTGGAGAAATTCTTTTTCTTTCTGCCTCTCTTATCTTCCACAACGCTTGTGATTGCGATTACGATATAGATATCAGCTTCTTTACCATTGGTGATAAAGCATTTGGAGCCGTTCAGTACCCATTCATCGCCATCCAGAACTGCTTTTGTCTGGCAGCCCTGTGCGTCTGTACCTGCACCCGGCTCTGTCAGAGCAAATGCGCCCAGCTTCTCTCCTCTTGCAAGAGGTGCAAGATATTTCTGTTTCTGCTCTTCATTACCGTATGTCATAATCGGGTCGCAGCACAGAGAGGTGTGTGCAGATACGATAACGCCGGTAGTACCGCAAACTTTGGACAGTTCCTCTACGCACATAATGTAGGTAAGAGGATCACAGCCCTGTCCGCCGTACTCTTTCGGAATCGGAATACCCATGAATCCGATTTTCTGCATTTTCTCTACGGTTCCTCTTGGGAATTTTTCTGTCTCATCAACTTCCTGAGCAAGAGGCTTTACTTCATTTTCAGCAAACTCTCTGAACAGAGTTCTCGCCATTTCATGTTTCTTATCTAAAGAAAAATCCATGATACTTTTCCTCCAAACTTTCTTTTATTTTATGGAATGGGACTGCCGCATTAAGATAAACCCAATACGGCAGTTCCTCACATTCTATACGGCGCAGGCAAAAGCCTGCTGCCGGCCATGCTTTCGTCAATATGTATTATTTGCTGTAATCATAGAAACCGATTCCGGTCTTCTGTCCCAGCTTACCTGCACGTACCATTTTCTTTAACAATGGATGCGGACGGTATTTCGGATCTCCTGTCTCATCATATAATACATTCATGATTGCAAGGCAGATATCCAGTCCAACCAGATCTCCCAGTGCCAGAGGTCCCATCGGATGGTTTGCACCAAGTTTCATGGCAGTGTCGATACCTTCTACAGAAGCAACACCGTCTGCATAGATTCCAACTGCTTCATTGATCATCGGGATTAAGATTCTGTTTACAACAAAGCCTGCTGCTTCATTTACTTCTACCGGGGTCTTGCCGATTTCTTCAGAAATCTTAACGATTTTGTCTTTCATTTCATCCGGTGTGTTCTCACCTTTGATAACCTCTACCAGTTTCATAACCGGAGCCGGGTTAAAGAAATGCATACCGATAACCGGTCTGTCAAGTCCTGCACCAATTTCTGTAATAGAAAGAGAAGATGTGTTGCTTGCGAACATGCAGTCTTTCTTTACGATATCCTGCAGTTCTTTGAATGTCTGTTTCTTAACATCCATAACTTCCAGCGCTGCTTCCACGATTAAATCGCAGTCACCGCAGATTTCCTTTGTACCTGTGGTAATTTTTGCAAGAATTGCATCTGCTGCTGCCTGATCCATTTTGCCTTTTGCAACTCTCTTCTCAAATCCTTTTGCAATTTTTTTCTTGCCATTTGCTGCAAATTCGTCATTAATATCGCAAAGGCATACTTCATATCCTTCTGTCTGTGCAAATGCCTGTGCAATTCCGGAACCCATGGTTCCTGCTCCAATAACGCCAACTTTCATGATAGTCCTCCTTAAATTATTCTATGAGATACCGAAGCGTAACCGCTTCGGTATCTCAATTAATGACCAGTTAAAATTAATCTCTTTCCACGATGGTGGAGCATCCCATTCCACCGCCGATACACAGAGTTGCAAGACCTTTCTTAGCGTCTCTCTTCTGCATTTCATGAAGCAGGGTAACAAGGATACGGCATCCGCTGGCTCCTACCGGATGTCCAAGTGCGATAGCGCCGCCATTTACATTTACCTTGCTCATATCAAAGTTCAGGTCACGTGCCACTGCCAGAGACTGAGCTGCAAATGCTTCATTTGCCTCTACCAGATCCATATCGTCAATGGTCAGTCCTGTTTTCTCGAATACTTTCTTTGTGGAAGCAACCGGGCCTACACCCATGATGGAAGGATCCACACCGCCAAGTGCGCCTGCTACGAAAGTTGCCATAGGCTTTACACCCAGTTCTTTTGCTTTTTCTTCGCTCATAACAACAACTGCTGCTGCACCGTCATTGATTCCGGAAGCATTTGCTGCAGTTACAATTCCGTCCGGTTTGAATGCAGGACGAAGTTTGGAAATGCTTTCTTTTGTTGTGCCGGGACGTGGTCCTTCATCTGTATCTACGATAACTGTTTTCTTCTTCTGTTTTACTTCTACCGGGACGATTTCGTCTTTGAATTTGCCATCGTTTATTGCTTTTTCACATTTCTGCTGTGAAGCTGCTGCAAACTCATCTAACTGATCTCTGGTCAGTTCCCATTTCTCTGCCACGTTTTCAGCAGTGATTCCCATATGGTACTGATTGAATGCATCCCATAATGCATCGTTTACCATGGTATCTACCAGTGTGGCATTGTTCATTCTGTATCCGTAACGTCCCTGCATAGCAGCATAAGGAGCCATAGACATGTTTTCCATACCGCCTGCCACAACGATGTCAGCATCACCAGCCTGAATCATCTGAGCAGCCATATTTACACAGTTCAGACCGGAACCGCATACTACGTTCACAGTAACTGCCGGTGTCTCAATAGGCAAACCTGCATTGATGGATGCCTGACGTGCCACGTTCTGTCCCAGACCAGCCTGGATAACGCAGCCCATGTATACATGGTCAACCTTGTCAGCCGGAACACCAGCTCTGTTCAATGCTTCTTTGATAACGATAGTTCCCAATACCGGTGCAGGAGTTGTGCTTAAAGCTCCACCCATAGTTCCGATTGCGGTACGGCATGCGCCTGCCAAAACAACTTTCTTTGCCATTTTCTTCGTCTCCTTTTAAAATATTATGTAATCGTGAAAACATTTTTGACAAAATCACCAAAATGCCTGTTATTTTTTTAACAATCTTTTGTCAAAAAAAAGGAAAACAGGTTCGCTGGCATTCATTTCTCTGCCATGCCTGCAAAATAATTCTGAAAATTCCTGTTTTTCCCATGTTTTCTTCCCTCGATAAAAATATCCTAGCACATTTCACTGTAAATTGCAAGGATTATCTTCCCCTTTCCGGCCCTCCCCATTCTCCTTTTTTCTCCTGTTCTTTTTGTACATCTTTGTTATATTTTTATCATTCTACCCGGCATTTTTTCGAAAAAAAAGGTCAGATTTTGTGCATATCCCACAAAAACCGACCTTTTTCCTGTTTCCCGCCCTCCGGCTGTGTATTAATAAAAAACATGATTTCCTATTACAGTGCCTGGTATGGTGCCGTCATTCCTCCGGAAATAGAGGCATTTTATGGTAATATTACCGCCCAGAACCTCTGCGGCCGCCTGGGTGCAGCTCTGGTTGGCTCCCTTAGCCAGCACAGTGGCAAATCTGCCGCTTGCCACAGGGGAAAACTGTCCTCCCTGATAAATCACCCCGGCCACCGTATTGGGAAAATGAGAGCTGCGTACCCGGTTCATTACCACACTGCCCACTGCCAGTTTTCCTTCATAGCTTTCTCCTCCGGCCTCACACTGAATCAGTGCTGCCAGAAGCGCTGTGTCAGAAGCGCTGCCCTGATAGCTCTCTCCCCCTCCGGTCTCTTCCTTCTGGCTCATTTCCTCTTCCTGCCGTTTGATTTCCGCCATCCTTTTTGCGTCCTCTGCGGCTTTCTGCTTTTCCAGTTCCGCTTCATAGGCTTTCTGCCGGTCAATCTCAGCCTCGTAAGATTCCACATCCGCCTGGGCATCTGCAATCTGCTTTCTGGCGGCGTTCAGTTTTTCAGAGGTACTGTCCACCAGATCTGCCAGTTCCTGCTGTTTGCCTTCCTGCTGCTTCTGCAAATCTGCCAGCATTCTTTCCTGCTCCTCCAGCTTCTGTTCTTTTCCGGCAATCTCCTCTTTGGTTGCCTGGTACTCTTTCAGCATTTTTCGATCGTAACTGTGAATGCTTACAATGTATTCTCCTTTATTTAAAAAATCCGCAAAATTCTCTGCGCTCAGCAGAACCTCCAGCATACCTTCCATATTCATTTCATACAGGAATTGAATCCGCTTTTTCATGGCTTCATACTGATCCCGTTCTTTTTTTCTTGCCGCCTCCAGCGCCTTTCCCGTCTCTTCCAGACTGACTCTGGTACTGTTTAGCTGCTCCTCTGTGGCATTCAGTTCTTCTGTCACGGAGGCCAGACTGTTGTTGAAACTTTTCAGGTCTCCTTCCAGGCTGCCCGCCTGACCCGTAAGGCTGTCCACCTGCTCCTGCGCTTCTTTCTTCTGTTTTTCCAGATCCTCTATCCCTTCCTGTACCTGGTTGATTTTTCCCTGAGTGGCAGAAACCACTGTGCCGGATAAACAGCACAGGAATAAAATCAGGACCGTGCTTTTCCATATTTTTCTCATGCTTCCCTCCACAATTTCTGTCTTCTGCTGTCCGGAACTGTCATACAGATTTTATCACACAAAGGGCTTCAGCGCAATTCCTGTCGAAAAACAGGAAAGATTTTTATCTTCTGACAGCCTTTGCCATTTCCTGATTTTAACCGATATAAATATAGTAGTATTTAACACTCTGGTTATACAGGAATCAGATACGGAGGTGTTTTCGTGCAATATGTTAAAATCAGCCAGTTAAAGCCCGGCATGCGTCTTGCCCGGCCTGTTTACAATAAAATGGGAGTTATGCTGTTTGAGCGTGATACCAGACTCACACGCCAGGGAATTGCCAGCATTAAGAACTTCGGTCTCTGGGGCGTTTATATTCTGGAACCGGCAGAGCCGGTACCGCCTCTCAGTGAAGAAGATATTGAACTGGAACGTTTTCTCACCGTTTCCACTTTTCGTTTAAAAGATGATCTCGTGCTGCTTATGAATGATATGCCGCCGCAGAATATCACTCCTCTGGCCCAGACAATTCTGCGCAGCTTCGGCTCATCTGACCACAAAATCAACTTTGCCAGAAACCTCCGCAGCAACGGAGATTATGTATACAAACACTGCCTGAACACTGCTGTTCTGGCAGCCATGATGGTAAACCGGCTTCATTATTCCTATGCGGAACAGCTTGCCATCGTATGTGCAGCTCTGCTGCATGACGTGGGACTTCTGATGGTGCCGGATGAAATTCTGGAAAAAGGCGACCGGCTTCTTTCTCCGGATGAACGCCGGCTGATTCAGGGATATCTGGAAAAAGGCTATCAGATGCTGCACCCCGATTACAACGAATACAAACTGCCGGAACTCACCCTTCAGATTGTGGGCCAGATGGCCCGTCTGGAGCACAACGTCAAAGTCCCTCTCCAGAAAAACATCCGCTGGAAAAACGGTACCCACGTACTCCATGTGGCGAGCATGTTCGATGAAATGACTTCCATGAATCTGGACCGGGAACCGGTATCTGAAATCCGGGCGGTACGTTTTCTGCGGGAATATCCGGACTATTATCCTGCTGCATTTGTCACTGCCCTTACCCAGTGCATTCACATTCTTCCAAAAGGATGCTGCGTGGACTTTTCCAACGGGCAGAAAGGAATTATTGTGGAAGAAAATCAGAAAAATTATGCCCAGCCTGTGGTTATCCTGTTTTCCGACAATCAGATGGTTGATTTTACCGATTCCAGATTCCAGAAAACCATGCATATTTCAGATGTGATGAAGACCATGGATCTGCGCCTTAAGGTAGACCATGAAACTTTAAAAAAATATGCCAGCGACCCCCATACTCAGGAAACTGCGAAACGGTACTCTGACAAACGAAACCAGATACTTGCTGCCGGAAGGTCCCTGTAATAAACTGTGCGGCTGCCTGCAAAACAGCAAAAGGGGCGTTGCAAAATACAGCTTATATACAATATATGCATGAGTCCCATCGGGCTTCCATACCATATCCTGTATATAGCGGCTATTTTGCAACAGCCCCTTTATTATTACATATTATAACTTAACTGCGGTATCCGTCCGGATTGCTGCTCTGCCATCTCCAGGAATCCTCGCACATTCTGTCAATACCGAATTCTGCCTCCCAGCCCAGTTCTGCTTTGGCTTTGGAAGCGTCTGCATAGCAGGTGGCAATATCTCCGGCTCTTCTGGGTTTGATTTCATAAGGAATCGGCCTGCCGCAGGCTTTCTCATATGCCTTTACCACATCCAGCACGCTGTAACCGTTTCCGGTTCCCAAGTTGTAAATGCTGACGCCGGATTTGTCTTCAATCTTTTTCAGTGCTTTCACATGGCCTTTTGCCAGGTCTACCACATGAATATAATCCCGTACGCCGGTTCCGTCCGGTGTATCGTAATCGTCTCCGAATACTCCAAGACATTTTAACTTGCCCACTGCAACCTGAGCAATATAGGGTACCAGATTGTTGGGAATTCCTTTGGGATCCTCTCCGATAATTCCGCTTTCATGGGCGCCAATGGGATTAAAGTAACGAAGGAGTACCACATTCCATTCCGGATCTGCCACATGGAAATCTGTCAGAATCTGCTCTAACATTCCTTTGGTCTGGCCATAGGGATTGGTAATCTGGCCTTTGGGACACTCTTCTGTAATGGGGATAATTGCAGGATCTCCATATACTGTTGCGGAGGATGAGAAAATAATATTCTTCACTCCATGCTTACGCATAACATCACACAAAATCAGTGTTCCGGTAATATTGTTATGATAATATTCCAGAGGTTTCTGCACAGATTCTCCTACTGCTTTCAACCCTGCAAAATGAATGACACTGTCAATCTTTTCTTTTTCAAATACTTCTCCCAGCCCCTGGGCATCCAGAATATCCACCTGATAAAATGGTACCTTTGCTCCGGTAATCTTTTCCACCCTTTTTACCGCTTCTTCACTGGAATTTACCAGATTATCCACTACAACCACTTCATATCCTGCATGAATCAGCTCAATACATGTGTGGCTTCCGATATAACCAGCTCCGCCTGTTACCAAAATTGCCATAATTCTTTACCTCCTGTCCGCAATCTGCGCACTGTTACGCATATCCTTATTACCTGTCCGGGAAAACCGAAACTATCCGTCCTGCTATCCGGCTTTCTCAGGAATCAGTATACCACATTCCATTTGTTTAGTAAATACTAATTTTATTTTACTATAATTTTAGTAAATATTTATCTCCTGTTTTACCGGGATAACAGAAAACTTATCTCATTTTACTTTCTGCTTCCTGACATTCCCTGACAATTTCCTCCAGTTCCTTCCATTTCTTTTCCATATCTGCCACCAGTTTCATCTGTGTGCGGCACCGGTCCAGATTATGGCCTTCCCGATGAATTTTAAAATAAGTATCTCCCTGTAAATAATCTGTCAGAAAACGTATACCGTTTTCATAAGTCATCACTTTTGCACCCATGGGAAGCATGGCAACTTCCATATCTGTCAGATTTCCCTTACAGCCTTTTAAAAATCCCTCTGTATAAATGCGGAACAGTCTCAAATCGCAGCTCACTTTTGACAAATCCTTTTCGTCCTCATCTCCGGTGCTGGCTCCAAACCGAATGGCGTCTCCGAAATCATTCACTGCCAGTCCCGGCATAACTGTGTCCAGGTCAATCACACAGATGCCTTTCCTGGTCTCCTTATCCACCATAATATTGTTCAGTTTGGTATCATTGTGCGTTACCCGCAGAGGCATTTTTCCTTCTGCCAGTAAATCCCCCAGCACACAGGCTGTCTCCTTCCGGGATTTGAAAAATTCGATTTCTTCCAGGGCATTTTCTGCCCTTCCACACACATCTGCTTCCACCGCATCGAGAAATACCTGGTATCTGGCTTTCGTATCGTGAAATCCGGGAATGGTTTCATGAAGGGTTTCTGCGGGATAATCTGCCAGCAGCTGCTGAAAATTCCCGAAAGCCAGAGCGCTCTCATAGAAATCCTCATCCCGTTCCACTCTGTCATAGCTTACCGCATCTTCAATCAGATAATACATGCGCCAGTATTCTCCCTGGCTGTCCCGGTAAAAAGGTTTTCCGTTTCTGGCAGACAGTACCGTTAATGTCTCCCGCAGTTCATCGCCTCCGGCTTCTGCAATTTTCTTTTTCAGAAAGGTGGTAACGCCCAGAATATTGTCCATTACCTCTTCCGGCTTTGTAAAAATATTTCGGTTCATCCGCTGCAGAATACAGTCCTTTTCTCCTTCCACCAGAAAGGTGTCGTTAATATGCCCGCTGCCATAAGGACGGATATTTTTCACATTCCCTGCCAGCTCAAACTCACTGGCCGCCTCTTTCGCCCATTTCAGTATTTCCTTTTCTTCCATATGTTCTCCCTCCATATGCTTCCCTTCCAGCCTTTAAAATTCTTCCGGGTACTGTCCCTGCTGTTTCAGCTCTGCAATGGCTTTTACCACCTGCTCTTTGTCCTCTTTATAGGTAACCCCAAACCATTTGTCACGGGAATTTAATACCTGTACGCTGGCCTTGCCTTCTCTCAGTATATCTCCTACTGCCATGGGCAGGTAATACTCGGCTTTCATTGGATTATCCGGCAGTTCCTCTTTCAGGAATTTCACAAATCCTGTTTCCAGCTCCTTTAAAATGCTTTCAGAAAAGCCCCATATATTCATGGAAACCACGCTGTCCATGGGGATTTCTGTCCAGGAAGCCCCGTCATCCTCCGTATAAACCGCTGTTTCTCCCCGTTTTTCAATATGGGTGCGTTCACAGATTTCTGTTAAAAATCCTTCTTCATCTGCTTCGCAGATTCCTCTGGCCACATGTCCGTTTTCTGTCAGGGTATTTTTCAGCTCATATCCCACCATGGCATAACGATATTTTTCATCGTCCTGATGGCTGGTCAGATAATCATAGATTGCCTGATAGGCATGTTTGCCATAATAATCATCTGCATTAATCACTGCAAAAGGCCCGTCCAGCACGTCCCTGCAGCACAGAATGGCATGGCCTGTACCAAAAGGTTTCACCCTGCCTTCCGGCACCTGAAAACCTGCGGGAATTTTTTCCAGTTCCTGATATACATATTCCACCTGAATTTTCTCAGAAACCCGGTCTCCGATACTCTCCTTAAATGCGGCCTCATTGGCTTTCTTGATGATAAACACTATTTTTTCAAATCCTGCCTCCAGAGCATCGTAAATGGAAAAGTCAATAATAATATGTCCCTGCTCGTCTACCGGATCAATCTGTTTTAAACCACCGTAGCGGCTTCCCATTCCTGCTGCCAAAATAACTAATACTGGTTTTTTCATATTTTCTGTCCTCCTGAAATTCCAGTGCCTCTGCACTGCCTGTTTCTTCTTATATCTCTCATGATAATACAAAAAAAATATTCTGTATTTGCACAATATTTTTACTTTTTTGCACAATTTTATGTTAAAATATACCTGTTCCAAACTCCGGCAATTTAACCCTTTCCCAGGTGTCTCCTGCCCCACAAAACAGAAAGGAATTTTTATGGAATTTTACAGGTATCCTCTGTCCCGGTTATTTGAAGTCTCTCAAATTGTGACCATCCACTATTTTGAATACGGAAAAGATTTCATTTTTGAAGGTGAATCCCATGATTTCTGGGAATTTCTCTGTGTGGACAAGGGAGAAATCACCGTCACTGCCGACCAGACTACCCACATCCTGAAGAAAGGCAGTATTATTTTCCACAAACCCGGTCAGTTTCATTCCGTGGCCACAAACGGGGTTATTGCTCCAAATCTGGTAGTGGTCTCCTTTGTGTGCCCTTCGCCGGCCATGCAGTTTTTTGAAGATAAAATTCTTCCCCTGGGAGAACTGGAACGAAGTCTGCTTGCAGCTGTCATTTCGGAAGCCGGCGATGCATTTCTGACTCCCCTGGATAATCCATATACCTGCCAGCTTTCCGGCAATCCCAAACAACGTCCCGGAGCAGAACAGCTGATACAGATTTCTCTGGAACATTTCCTGATCTCCCTCTACCGAAAAGGCATCGCATCCTCCCCGGATACCCATCCTGCCAGATCTGTAAAATTAAAACAGGATGACGAGACTTTCCGCCACATTCATGCCTATATGGAAGCCCGTATTTCTCAGAGTCTCACTCTGGAACAAATCTGCCGGGACAATCTGATTGGTACTTCTCAGCTCCAGAAGCTGTTCCACAGCAGCTGCGGCAGCGGTATCATTGAATATTTCTCCCGCATGAAAATCGGACGGGCCAAAGAAATGATTCGGGAACAGAACATGAATTTCACCCAGATTGCTGATTCTCTGGGTTATGCCTCTATTCATTATTTTTCCCGGCAGTTTAAAAAAATAACCGGCATGACGCCTTCGGAATACTCCCTTTCTATTCGGATGCTTTCCGAAAAAAAGGCTCAGGCTCCTCACGAATAAGGAACCTGAGCCTTTTACCGGATGGGATACATGTCACAAAGCAGCAGTTTCACTATACTCTGGACAGATATTCGCCGGTTCTTGTATCAATTTTAATTACGTCTTCCTGTTCCACAAACAGCGGAACATATACGGTTGCACCTGTTTCCACAACTGCCGGCTTGGTTGCGCCGGTTGCGGTATCACCTTTGAAACCAGGCTCTGTCTCTGTAATTTTCAATTCTACGAACAGAGGCGGTTCTACTGCAAATACGCTGCCGTTGTGAGAACACATTTTTACCATTTCATTTTCTTTTACAAACTTCAGCGCATCCCCGATTGCATCCGCGTCCAGAGCGATCTGTTCATATGTTTCCACGTCCATAAAATGGAACAGATCTCCGTCTGAATATAAATACTGCATGTCCGCCCTGTCAATCCTTGCCTGGGGACATTTCTCCGTAGGACGAAATGTTTTCTCCACTACTCCACCGTTCTTAATATTTTTCAGTTTCGTTCTGACAAAGGCTGCGCCTTTTCCTGGTTTTACATGCTGAAACTCAATAATCTGGTAAATGTTATTATCTAATTCAATCGTAATACCATTTCTGAAATCTCCTGCTGAAATCATCCGAATTTCCTCCTTAAACTACACTTGGGCCCATTCCGCCCCTGTATTCGTTACTATTCTATCCTATAATGGCAGATTTTTCAACCTTTTTTTCCGGGACCACCGGGAAAATGACGGGCTGCCGCAGGAAAGCCTTATTCGCTCCGGCTCCAGGATTCTTCCATTCTGCTCAGCATATCCACTCTGGACTGGTGCCTTCCGCCCTGAAATTCCGCTTCCAAATAGGCTTTTACAATATCTTTCGCCTTTTCCGCGCCTACGATTCTTGCCCCAAAAGCAATTACATTTGCATTGTTATGTTCTTTAATCAAACGGGCTGTTGTGGTGTCAGAGCAGACACCGCAGCGGATTCCTTTCACCTTGTTTGCAGCCAGAGAGACTCCCACTCCCGTTCCGCAAATCAAAATCCCGCAGTCCGCCTGTCCTTCTGCCACTGCCTGTCCCACTTTTTCACCATATATGGGATAATCGCAGCTCTCATTGTTATCCGTCCCAAAATTAATTACTTCATAGCCCAGACTTTCCACATACCTGGCAATTTCTCTTTTCAAATCTACTGCCGCGTGATCATTTCCAATCGCTATCTTCACGTTACTCCTCCCTGGTTCTTAACAAGCTGTTCAACAGTTTCTGTCAAAATGATCTTTATTATATTTCCTGCTTTTTCCTTTTATGGCTTCTGTGGTAAAAAAACAGTACAATCTTTTCCAGATATCGTTTCAGTACAATCTGAATTTCTTCTTTCGGATGAATGGGTCTGGTGAGAATCGTCCGGATTCCTGCCCGGTTGGCCCCATATACATCCGTAAAAATCTGATCTCCCACAAAAAGCGTGTTTGTTCTGTGGGTTCCCATCAGTTCCATGGCCCGCTCATACCCGGAAACTTTGGGTTTTCCTGCCTTAAAAATATACTGCACCTGCACCTGGTCATTAAACATTTTCACTCTGGGTTCCTTATTATTGGACAGAAGACAGCACTGATAGCCCAGCTTTTTCAGCTGAGCAAAGAGCTTTTTCGCCCGCTCATCTGCCGGCGCCCCATGGGGTACCAGCGTATTGTCCACATCAAAAATAATTCCCCGATATCCTTCCTGATACAAACGCTCAAATTCTATCTGATACGCGGAATCCAAATATTCATTCGGATAAAATTTTTTCAACATTCTGCCATTCTCCTGAACTCTGCAATTTTCAAATCACACCTTACTTGTCCAGTATCTTCTTCAGCTCGTCCATAAAGGTATTGACATCTTTAAATTCCCGATATACGGAAGCAAACCTCACATAAGCCACCGGATCCAGTTCCTGCAGTCTGTTCATGACAATTTCTCCGATTTCCGAACTGGAGATTTCCTTTTCTTCCCGGTTGAAAATATCTACTTCCACCGTATCTACCAGCTGGTTTATCATATTTACAGGCACCGGACGTTTGTGGCACGCCCGCAGAATCCCGGCTTCCACCTTCGTCCGTTCATACTGCTCCCTGTTATTATCTTTTTTAATGACAATCAGGGGAATCGTTTCAACTTTTTCATAAGTTGTAAAACGCTTCCCACAGTCGTCACAGAGCCTTCTCCTGCGAATGGAATTATTGTCATCCGCGGGCCTTGAATCAATCACCCGTGTATTATCACTGCTGCAAAACGGACATTTCATGAAACCCCTCCCAAATCTGTACACAAAAACCGCATAGTTTTCTTTCAGTATATTATTCTTTTTTTCTTCTGTCAATATCATTTCCCGAAACTTTCCGGTCCCCGAATTCACCTGGGCGGAGGAGGATCCGGAATCTCCACCAGAATAATATCCGGCCCGATTTTGACTACCTGGCTCCAGGGAATTATAATTTCACTCTCTCTGCCGAACAGCCCCCAGATTCTTCCGCAGCCTGGAATAATCAGCGCCAGAATACATCCATTGCAGGGGTCAATATCCAAATCCACCACAAACCCCAGACATCTGCAGTTGCAGATATTAATAACTTCTTTTTCTTTTAATTCACATAAACGCATAATAATCCCCCTGCTACATTATATGCTGCAGGGGGATATTCTTTACCGCACAGCGGTGAAAGATTTTGAAATTTAGGATAGGCTTACTTATAATACGTTTTTGGTTGCGATAATATCTACGCCTGTGCCTGCCACGTCGCTTACAATCACATCCCCGATATGTACCGGCGCCTGAACTTTTACACCTTTCAGGTCTTTCATAATATCAAAGATTTTTCCTTTCGGAATATCTTCTTTGGTTTTTACAGATACTGCTGCAAGGCTTCCGCCTTCTACAATCACAGAACTTGTAACGATTCTGGTGGGATTGGTTACTTCTTTTCTGGCATAGTCATCACCGCGTTTGCAGGTATTGCCGGTAACGCTTACCACTTCACCATTGTTCATTTCCACTTTTAACGGGCAGCCCATGGGGCATCCGATACAAATTAATTCTCTTGTTTCCATAGTTTTACGCCTCCTCAATCTTTACGGTAATCTGAGACAGATTTGAAAATGCTGCTAATTCTTCTTTTTTCAGTACAACTTCTTCCATCTCTCCAGGTGCTACAACCGGACGTTTTTTGTGAATAATACGCTCATCATTCAGATATACGGATACATAGCAGTTCTTATATACATCGCCCACACGGAAACGCACCGTATGTTTCTCATCCATTCTATCCGGATTGATGGTCTTTGGTACGGTGTAACGTGCGCCTTCTACCGCAACAATCGGAATATCCTTTGCGCTGGTATCTTTATGTTTTGCTCCGTTCAGCACATATTCAGCCGCATGTTTTCCGGCAGCGGATGCTTCCTCGGAAACAAAGTCTACCAGGTCATGTACATGAAGTACATTACCGCATGCAAATACACCTTCCACATTGGTTTCCAGACATTCATTTACCAATGGTCCGGATGTAATCGGGCTCATTTCAACATTCAGACTTCTGGAAAGCTCATTTTCCGGAATCAATCCGCAGGATAACAGCAGGGTATCGCAGGTGTAACGCTCTTCTGTTCCGGGAACCGGTCTTCTGTCCGGTCCTACTTCTGCGATGGTAATCGCTTCCACTCTTTCCTTACCTTCGATATCTACAACAGTATGGCTTAATTTCAGCGGAATTCCGTAGTCATCCAGACACTGTACAATATTTCTCTTCAATCCGCCGGAGTAAGGCATTAACTCAGCTACCACTTTAACTTTT
The DNA here is from genome assembly GCF_000403845.2 of Eubacterium sp. 14-2. GTDB lineage: Bacteria > Bacillota > Clostridia > Lachnospirales > Lachnospiraceae > Petralouisia. The sequence continues at coordinate 278,421 of NZ_KE159568.1, forward strand.
GCACCTTCCAGTGTCATTCTTCTTGCCATAATCAGTCCGATATCACCGGAGCCGAGAATTACTACTTCACGTCCCGGCATATAGCCTTCCATGTTTACAAGACGCTGTGCAGTACCTGCAGAATAGATACCTGCCGGACGATATCCGGGAATGTTTAATGCGCCTCTGGAACGCTCTCTGCAGCCCATGGCAAGTACAATTGCTTTTGCCTGGATTTCAAACATACCATCTTCACGGTTCATGGCAGTTACAACCTTGTTGGGTGCAATATCCATAACCATGGTATTTAATTTATATTCAATCTTTTCGTCTTTTAACTGATCAATAAATCTTCCTGCGTATTCCGGGCCTGTCAGCTCTTCTTTAAATGTATGAAGTCCGAATCCGTTATGGATACACTGATTCAGGATACCACCCAGTTCTTTATCTCTTTCCAGTACTAAAATAGATTCTACTCCATTTCTTTTTGCTGATACGGCTGCTGCAAGTCCTGCAGGGCCGCCTCCTACAATAACAATATCATAATTTAACATTTTTTTCCCTCCTGATTCGTAACCAACTATATTCTGTCTTTATTAATTCCTACAATAATCTTGGATTCTCCACCTGCTTTTGTAATTTCGGATGGGTCTACTCCGCGTTCTCTGGAAAGAATCTCGATGGTTCTCGGAGAACAGAAACCTGCCTGGCAGCGTCCCATTCCGGCTCTGGTACGACGTTTTACACCGTCCAGGGATTTTGCGCCCAGAGGACGTTTGATTGCGTCGATAATTTCGCCTTCTGTAATCATCTCACATCTGCAGATAATATTTCCATATGCGGGATTTTCCTTAATCAGAGCCGCCCGTTCTTCATTGGTCAGGGTCTTGGGATCCAGGATTCCTTTTCTGGTTCCGTTAAAGTCAGGATTCTCTTCTGCATTTGTCAGATCTTTGATAATATTTGCTACCATTTTTCCAATTGCCGGAGCACTGGTCAGTCCAGGAGACTCGATACCTGCACAGTCAATGAATCCTTTTGCTTCTTCCAGCTCGCCGATGTAGAACTCATGTCCGTCTTCATGTGCACGGAGTCCTGCAAATGAGGTGATTACCTGACGGATCGGAAGACCTTTTACAGTAGTTCCTGCCTTGTTAATCAGTTCGTCAATACCTTCCTGTGTGGTATTGGTTCCTTCTCTGTTCTCAATATCAATTGCAGTAGGTCCTACTAAAGTATTGCCGTGAACGGTAGGAGATACCAGAACGCCTTTTCCATATTTACCTGGAAGCTGGAAAATAGTATGTGTTACAAATCCTTCGGTAGAGCGGTCTAACAGACAGTAATCTCCACGTCTCGGTGTGATATGTAATTTTTTGTCGCTTACCATGTTGTGGAATTTATCCGCATAAACACCTGCCGCATTAACAACGTATCTGGTTTCAATTTCACCCTGGCTGGTCTTAACTACCCAGTTGTCACCTTTTTTCTCCAGGTCAGTAACTTCTGTATCAAATTTGAACTCCACGCCGTTGGTTGCAGCATTTTCAGCAAATGCAATGTTCATTCCAAAGGGGCAGACAATTCCGCCGGTAGGTGCATACAGTGCTGCTACTGCCTCGTCTGCAATATTGGGCTCTAACTTTACGAGTTCTTCTCTGTCAATAATGCGCAAATCTTTGACACCGTTCTCCACACCTCTGTCATACAGCGCCTGCAGATTGGGTTTTTCTTCCTCGTTAATACATACAACCAGAGAACCGTTATTCTTATAGTGGAAATCCAGTTCTTTGGAAAGAGCTTCCATCATCTGGTTACCTTCCACATTCAGCTTCGCCATAAGGGAACCTGCTTCTGCGTCAAATCCGGCATGTACAATTGCACTGTTTGCCTTGGATGTTCCACAGCATACGTCTTCTTCCTTTTCCACTACACAGACATTCAGTTTGTATCTGGAAAGTTCTCTTGCGGAAGCACTTCCTGATACGCCTGCTCCAATAATTACTACATCATACATATTGTTCACCTATCCTTTTCTCACTCTTTCTTATTTATTTTTTACTGCCATAAGCCGGAGGTTCAGGGCAGTTAATTTACATATTTAAAATACAAACCAGTTTCTGATACAGGAAAAGCAACAATCACACTCCCCATTCCGGGGAATGTAATCATTGCCTCTCTGTTATCTCTGCAATGCCATATTTCACATATCAGTGCTTTACACGATAATTATAACATTCGAGTCATTATTTTACCATGGAATGATTCCATACAGACCAACTGCCAGCAGAGCGCCGATGATCGGTCCAACTAATGTAACGATTCCATATCCCCAGTTAGAGCTTCCTTTTCCGCTGATCGGAAGGATTGTATGTGCCAGACGAGGTCCAAGGTCACGGGCCGGGTTCATAGCGTATCCTGTTAATCCACCAAAGGACATACCGCAGGAAACGATGATTCCGAATACTAACAGGTTACCTACACCAGCAGGAGCTTCTGCCGGAAGGCCTTTGATTGCAAATACCAGTACGAAAGTTGCAACTGCTTCTGCAAGAATGTTCATTGGAAGGTTCGGAATAGATGGTCCACAGGAGAATACACCAAGTTTGGTTCCCGGATCATCCGTTGCATCGAACTGGCCTTTGAAAGCAATCCATACGATAATCGCGCCTACAAATGCACCTGCGAACTGTGCTACAATATAACCAGGCACCAGATCCCATGCAAAGCTGCCGTCTACTGCTAATGCCAGAGTTAAAGCGGGGTTGAAACTTGCGCCGGATGCAGCACCAAAAATGAATGCCGGTATCATAACTGCAAGACCCCAGGCAATGGTAATCTGGATAGAGCCTGCGCCCTTCATTCCGGATTTGTTCAGAGTTACGTTAGCAACTACGCCATCACCTAACATGATCAACATCATTGTTCCTACAAATTCTGCTATATATGGTAACATTTCGTGTTCCCCTTTCTGCCTTCAATCTACTTTTGTCTTCTAGTCTTCTTTTGCCCAGCCATAAGAATATTTTACAGCCTTGTTCCAGCCTTCTACTTTCTCTTTTCTCTCTTCTGCAGAAATCTGAGGTTTGAAAGTCTGGTCAATTGCCCAGTTCTTAATAACGTCTTCTTTGCTTGCCCAGTAGCCAACTGCAAGACCTGCCAGATAAGCAGCACCCATAGCGGTTGTCTCTACGCAGGAAGGACGGTTAACCGGAGCGTCGATAATGTCTGCCTGTGTCTGCATTAAGAAGTTGTTGGCACTTGCACCACCGTCAACCTTCAGAGCACTCAGTTCAATGCCGGAATCTGCTTTGATTGCCTGCAGAACGTCATTTACCTGATATGCCAGAGACTCCAGTGTTGCGCGGATGATGTGATATTTATTAACACCACGAGTAATTCCTACAATCGTTCCTCTTGCATACTGATCCCAGTGAGGAGCACCAAGTCCTGTGAATGCAGGTACTACATAACATCCATTGGTGTCTTTTACTTTCTTAGCCATGTACTCGGAATCCGGAGCGCTGTCGATGATTCTTAACTCATCACGCAGCCACTGGATTGCAGCGCCAGCTACGAAAATAGAACCTTCTAATGCGTAATTAACTTTTCCGTCAATACCCCATGCAATTGTTGTAACCAGACCATTCTTGGAGAATACCGGTTTTTCTCCGGTGTTCATTAACAGGAAGCATCCGGTTCCATATGTATTCTTTGCTTCGCCTGCTGTGAAACATGTCTGTCCAAATAATGCTGCCTGCTGGTCTCCTGCTGCTCCGCTGACCGGAATCTTTCCACCAAAGAAAGCCGGATCTGCTTCTCCGTATACACAGCTTGAAGGTTTTGCTTCAGGAAGCATACTTGCCGGAATGTTCAGCTCTTTCAGAATTTCCTCATCCCATTTCAGGTCATTGATATTGAACAGCATGGTACGTGCTGCATTGGAGTAATCTGTTACGTGAGCTGCGCCCTTTGTAAGTTTCCAGATTAACCATGTCTCAACGGTACCAAAGAGAAGTTCTCCTTTTTCTGCTCTTTCTCTTACGCCTTCTACATTATCAAGAATCCATTTTAATTTTGTTCCTGAGAAGTATGCGTCGATTACCAGACCGGTTTTCTGACGGAAGGAATCTTCCAGACCCTTATCCTTCAGAGAATCACAGTATTCAGAAGTTCTGCGGCACTGCCATACAATTGCATGATACACTGGTTCGCCTGTATTCTTATCCCACACGATAGTGGTTTCACGCTGATTTGTGATACCGATTGCAGCGATGTCATCTGCGGAAGCCCCAATCTTCTGCATTGCTTCTACTGCAACACCTAACTGTGTAGACCAGATCTCGTTAGCATCATGTTCTACCCAGCCTGGTTTCGGAAAATACTGTGTGAACTCTTTCTGAGCTACACTGCACATTTCACCTTTTTCGTTAAAAAGAATACATCTGTTGCTTGTTGTGCCGGCGTCCAGCGCCATAACATATTTTGCCATTTGTAAAATCCTCCTCCGTTTTGACTTGATAGTATTATTATAGCTTTTTAAATACTTTTTGTCATTAGACACATATTCTTATTTGTACAATTTATTGAAATTTATTGTTCTTCCGTCCCAATACACGGTGTTTCTGCCGAAACTCTATGCTGTCATACTGCTTTTTGTTGTAGGAAGTACCAAAATATTATTTGTTGGATGATGCAGCATGGCTCTGATATTTTCCACCGCAGCAAGCACTTCTTCCTCTCCCGGCCCTTTCTTCATGGCCACACAGTCCAGTACAAAATGACAGACAGATTTCACAATAAAACTTTCCACCAGATAGTTCCCGTTTTTCTCTGACCAGAACCGGCCTCTGAGCTGTTCGTCCACCACCGGAAACAGCCGCTCCATCAGTCGTTCTCTGCTGATATTCTCCAGCACTTTCTTATAGAAGAAACGATTTTCCCTGATGATTCTTACAACCTTGCAAATCCAATCCTCAAATGCCTCATTCTCGTCATATGCAACCTGTTTTACAAAGTCTTCATTATAAAGCCACTCAATCACTCCATAAATATCCTGGAAATGATAATAGAAACTCTGGCGTTTCATATTTTTGCAGTCCATGATATCCTGAACGGTAATCTTCCTCAGCGGCTTTTCATGAAGCATCTCCTGTAACCCGTCTGCAATCTTTCTTTTTGTATTACCCATCTCTCTTTCTCCTCCTTACATAAACCATATATCCTGGTTGGTGGTTGAAACTGAAATTGCCCCGGCATTCAGTGCATCAATTACATCTTCCCTGTCACTGATCAGTCCGCCGGCAATGACAGCCTGAGAACTAAGTTTATTGATCTTCCGTATAATTTTCGGCATGACTCCCGGCAGGATTTCAATAAAATCCGCCCGGATTTGTTTCTTCTGCTTTTCTATACTCTGATAAGCTCTGGAATCCAGTACGAAGATTCGATAAACCGTATACATGGACAACTCTTTTGCACGATTAATCATATTCATCCTGGTTGAAATAATTCCATCTGCTTCTGTGTTTTTTCTAATATAATCCACCGCAATCTCATGAGCACTGAGTCCTTCAATCAAATCCAGGTGCACCAGGGCTATTTTTTCCGCCTGTTTCATTCGTGCCACAATTTCACCGATATTACACATATCTCCGAACAGAATAAATACGATTTTTACATCAGATTTCAAACACTTTTCAATTCCCTCAAAATTCTTCACCGCCGCAACAACGGGACTGTCCGTCATCGCATCATAAAATTTCTGTTCCATAAGCCTCCCATACCAGTTTCAGCCAGTTCACGTTCCATTTTATGTACTGAACCTTCACCTCCTTAATTTTTTGAAAGAAAAAAAGAGTAAAGCTAATAAGCAACATTTCTGCTGTCATAACCTTACTCTCCACTCTCCAGGCATCTGTTTACTTCTATCTCGTGCTATTATGTTAGCATTTTTAACGGAGAAATTCAAGCAAACTTTCGAAAAAAATAAAATTATGGCCAATACTGTCAAATTTTATTCTGACATTTTGGTTATTTTGTCCAATGGCTATTTCTGTTTTTTACACTTTTTCATTACCTGATACATTTCTTCTATGGTTTTTGTTCCCATCAGCACCTCACTGTCATTTACAATGGTCATGGGAATCCGTTCAATATGATATTTTTCTGCAAGCTCCGGATACAGTCTGGCGTCAATCATCCTGGCCTCTGTCACTTCTGACTCGGAGGCTATTTTCTGACAGGTAATTACCTGCTGTGCACAATGATGACAGGAAAGAGATACAAATATTTTGATATCCACCCGTTCTTCCAGTTTCTGCAGCTTCTTCTGCATGCGTCCGTTAATCTCCTGTCCCGGACCTGCAGTATTGTAAATGCCGAACACCAGAGAATTCATCTCCTTGCCGCCGGTAACTCCATGGTATGCTACTCCTGTATACCTGTCATTTTTATAGAGCGCTGTAACAGGCAGCAGCGAAGCGTCCAGTTCAGGCAGTTCTTTTTCAGCCTCTTCCCGGTCATAAAAGCGGCAGGAAAGTTTATCCGACAATCCTGTCATGTGACGTACCAGTTCCGCCATTTCCACAGAAGCCTTTTCTTCCGGATTTATCACGCATACCATACATACTCCCCCTGTGAGTTTTCCCAGTACGGTATTCAGCTGGCCTTCCAGTTCTTCGGTGATAAGTTCGCTTCTGGGAGATATTTTTTCGATATTAATCATTCCGCCCCTCCTACAGCATTCCAACCAGATCAAGGCTTGGGCTTAAGGTCTCCTCCCCCGGCTGCCATTTTGCCGGACATACCTGATCGCCATGTTCTTCCACAAATTTCGCTGCCCGCAGTTTACGAAGCAGCTCCTCTGCATTTCTCCCGATTCCCATATCGTGAATCTCATATGCTTTCACTTCTCCTCTGGGGTTCAGAATAAAGGTTCCTCTCAGGGCCTGTCCCAGTTCTTCCACCAGAACGCCAAACTGTTTCGCGAGAACACCTGCCGGATCTCCCAGCATCACATACTGAATCTTTTTGATGGTATCGGACGCATCCGCCCATGCTTTATGTACAAAATGGGTATCTTCTGATACGGAATAAATCTCACATCCCTCTTCTTTGAATTCCTCGTAATGGTCTGCCAGATCTCCCAGTTCCGTAGGACATACAAAGGTAAAATCAGCGGGATAGAAAAACAGTATGGACCAGTGTCCTTTCAGATCTTCCTGTGTCACGTCCAGAAATTCCCCTTTGCAGAATGCGGATACCTGAAATTCCTCCACCTGTTTATTAATCATATTTTCCATTATAAAACTCCTTTCTCTCATCCATCCGTTCATTTTATAAGCGTTCCTGTTGCATTGATACCTGCAACGGTAAACCACCTGCACTTTATTATATCTTTGAAAATCCGTAAAAGCAACTAATATTTTCTCAAATCGGAAATGAGCTTTCCGGAATATTGCTCTCTCCCCTCATACAGTTCATTTCAAGTGTCAAAAAACCCTGTCTATTCCGTCATTTCCAACTTTTTTGCCTTGCAATCCCTGTCAATTAACGTTATAATACAGTCACAGATAAGACGCAATTACATTTTTTATATTCGGTTCAGGAGGGAAACTATGGAGAAAGAAAACTTAAATATTTCTAACATGAACGGTGTGACTTCAGATGACGATACCACCTGCAGTATTACAGACATGAACTGCAACGGCAACAACGATGACACTACCTGCAGCATCACAGATATGAACTGTAACAGCGACAAAGACGATACCACCTGCAGTATTACAGATATGAACTGCAACGGGGACAACTAATCAACCGTCGTTGCATACTTTTTGTTAATGCGGCAGGATTTCCATATGGAAGAAAATGACTGACTGCTGCATTATGAATGAATTTGCCCACTCTCTTTTAGACCAGGGTTCTGTTTCGGCAGAACTTCTGGTCTTTTCCATATCCGGTATTCCTTTCAGACCCAAAGGCCTCTCTGAGGTTATCCGGATATATCAAATATACCGGGAATCCAAAGGTTCCCGAAAGAAAGGAACACTGCCATGCGTATCTGGTTTAAATTATTCAGGGATAACCGTCTGCTCCGGGATACGGTGATTACAGACGATAGCAGCGATACCCGTACCCACAAAATTTTTCATGCACTGGAACAGGTCTGCTATGAGTTTGACCTGAGCCAGCCAATCTGGCTGGACTCCACCATATCCGAATTCAAACGCCAGGGCAAAGCCCGCTTTTATCAGGATAATTTTCTGGAAGAAATTTCATTTGATTTTCTGGAAATCCATGTGATTGAAGAATAAGCCGGACTGCCAGAGAAAATGCTTTTACCTTCTGTCACCTGTCCAGCAGAGAAGATAAAAGCCAGATGATGTGGAACCACGTTGTTTTTACTTTCTCTGCCGGCTGACTTCATACATCAGCAGCGCTGCGGCCACTGCCGCATTCAGGGATTCTGTCCGTCCTTCCATGGGAATCCGAATCCGAATATCTGCCAGTTCTGCAATCTCAGGACTTAATCCATTTCCCTCATTTCCAATCAAAAACCCTGTATGTCCCCTGTAATCCGGTTCTTCGTAGGATACGGCCCCTTCCAGATGGGCTCCGTACAGGGTAACTCCTCTCTGTTTCAGGTCCCGGAGTGTTTCGGGCAGATCCGGAGTAATGTAAAAGGGCACCCGGTACAAAGCTCCCATGGTGGCGCGGATGGTTTTGGGATGGAACAGGTCCACGGTAGTCTGATTCATGACAATTCCTGTAATTCCCGCAGCTTCCCCGGTGCGTATCATGGTACCCAGGTTTCCTGGATCCTGAATGGTATCAAGGATTAACAGATGTCCCTTCCTGTCTTTCCCCAGCAAATCATTCAGACTGTACTCCGGCATTTTTATCACACACAGAATCCCCTGGGGGGTTTTGGTATCACTGACAGCCTGAAATACCCGGTCTGACACCACTTCATAATCATATCCCTGAATCTTCCGGCACTTTTCCGAATCCTCCAGAAAAGACTCGGAGACATACATGGCCTCAATGGATTCTCCGGGGGCTTCCAGACACATTTTCATTCCTTCCGCCACAAAAACCCGCTGTTCATAGCGGGTTTTTGACTTTTTATTCAACTGTAAGATCTGTTTCATCTGTCTGTTTCCGGAACTTGTAATCATATGCGCTCCAATTCTTCTAAACACTCAGATTTCTGCAGACTTCAAACTGATATTCCGGAAGCTGTTTCTCCATGGCCAGCGCTTCGTCAATATCAAAGTCCACAAAATCACCGTGACGGTATCCCACCACCCGGTTGGATTTTCCTTCACAGAGTAAATCCACCGCATAGGCTCCCATGGTGGATGCATAAACACGGTCTTTACAGGTAGGGCTTCCGCCGCGCTGCATGTGGCCCAGAATGGTTGCTCTTGTCTCAAGGCCGGTAGCTGCCTCGATTCTCTTTGCCATGCTTGCGGAATGTCCGATTCCCTCTGCATTTATAATAATGTGATGTTTCTTTCCCCGTTTCCGGTTGGCAATAATATTATTTACCAGTTTCTGCTCGTCATAATCATATTTTTCCGGCAGGAGGATATCCTCCGCACCGTTGGCGATGCCGCACCAGAGTGCAATATAGCCTGCTCCGCGTCCCATAACTTCTATGATAGAGCAGCGCTCATGGGAAGTGGATGTATCACGTACCTTGTCAATGGCATCCATGGCTGTATTCACTGCTGTGTCAAATCCAATGGTGTATTCCGTACATGCAATGTCCAAATCAATGGTTCCGGGAATTGCCACGGTATTAATTCCAAGAGCAGCCAGTTTCTGAGCTCCCTTAAAGGAACCGTCGCCGCCAATTACAATAACTCCGTCAATTTCGTGCCTGCGGCACATTTCCGCACCCAGCGCCTGTCCCTCCGGAGTCCTAAATTCGCTGCACCTTGCAGTCTGCAGAATAGTACCGCCCCGCTGAATCGTATCTGAAACGCCTTTTGCTTCCATATCCACAATTTCACCCTGAAGCAGCCCGGCATATCCTCGTTTAATTCCCTTTACTTTTCTGCCCCGTGCAAGGCCCTGACGCACTACCGCACGGATTGCAGCATTCATACCCGGCGCATCACCGCCGCTGGTAAGCACGCCAATTGTCTGAACTTCTTTTGCCATAACCGTCCCTCCTGTTTTCCTGTCCTGATTGTCTAATCTCTTACATTCTAATCTCTTTTTCCATGATTTTCAATGCTCTTTTCTACAACTTTTACATTATTTTCTCCCAAAAAGTTAGTTAATCTGTTGACAATTTCCGGTAAAATGCCGATATTCCGGTTCGGCGGCAGGCGTTTCATCAGTTTTTCATCTGCAATGTAAATCACCACCGGGTCATTCCCGTCTCCGGATTCTAACAGACGAAGGAGTTCTTCTTCTTTCCGGTTGTAGGAATCCCTGGAGGGAAACTGGAGCCAGAGTTCTTTTCTGGTATCGTCAAAGGAATAGATTTTATCGCAGATCAGCTTTCCATTCTTTTCTTCCTCCGTCACTGCACGTCCCTTTACAAATACTTTTTCATCCAGATTCAGCAGCCGGCTGTTTTTTTCATACACTTTGGGAAACACAATGATTTCCAGATTTCCCACCAGATCTTCCAGTGTAATAAAGGCCATGGTCTGGTTATTCCTGGTGTATTTCACCGTTTTATCCACAATCATTCCTCCCACCATGGCAGATTCCCCGTCCCGCACCCTGGTCTGGCCGCTCTCTTCTTCCAGTATAAAATCCGTAGTCACTCTGGTTATATTTTTTTTCCATTTTTCTTCATATTCTTCCAGCGGATGGCCGCTGATGTAGATACCCAGCACCTCTTTTTCAAACCCCAGATAAGTTTCTCTGGCATACTCTCCCACATCCGGGAGCTTCACTTCAAATTCTGCTTTTTCTTCTTCTCCTGCCAGGTCAAACAATGTCATCTGGCCAGCCATGGTATTTTTCTTATCCTGGGCAATGGCGTCCATCATTCCGGCATAGGCCATCATGCTCTGTTTTCTGGTGGCTCCCAGATTGTCCAGGGCGCCTGCCTTTATCAGATTTTCCACCACCCGTTTATTGATTTCCTGATCTGCCATACGGGTGAGGAAATCCTTCAGGCTGGTAAATCTTCCCCGTTCTTTCCGCTCCTGACAGAGATTTTTGATAAAAGCGTGGTTGACGCTTTTAATGGCGGAAAGACCATAGCGTATGGCCTGACTGCCGGCTACGGAAAAATCACTCTCTCCTTCGTTGACGCTGGGGGAAAGCACCTGAATCCCCATCTGGCGGCAGGTAAAAATATATTCAGAAATCTTGCCGATATGTCCCATTACGGAACTCATCAGGGCAGCCATATACTCCAGGGGATAGTAATATTTCAGATATGCAGTCTGATAAGCCACCACTGCATAGGCTGCCGCATGAGATTTGTTAAAGGCATATTTTGCAAAATCTGTCATGTCGTCATATATTTTATTGGCTGTTTTTTCGTCAATTCCGTTGCTGATACAGCCCGGAACTCCTTCTTCCGGATTGCCGTATACGAAATTCTTCCGCTCCTTTTCCATCACAGAGGCTTTTTTCTTGGACATGGCCCGGCGTACCAGGTCGCTGCGGCCCAGGGTGTATCCTGCCAGATCCCGGACAATCTGCATCACCTGTTCCTGATACACGATACAGCCGTAAGTGGGCGCCAGAATGGGTTCAAGCTGCGGACAGTCATAAGTTACGGAATCAGGATTGTTTTTCCCCCGGATATAAGCGGGAATAAAATCCATGGGGCCCGGACGGTACAGGGAGATTCCCGCAATAATATCCTCCAGGCTTCTGGGCTTTAACTCCTTCATAAAGTTTTTCATCCCGGCGCTTTCTAACTGGAACACTCCTTCATTTTTCCCCGTTCCCAGAGCCTCCAGCACGTTTTTGTCCGCAAAGTCAATATTGTCAATATCAAGGCTGATATTTCTGCTTTCCTGAATCAGGTTTACCGCTTCCTGCAGAACGGTCAGGTTGCGCAGCCCCAGAAAATCCATTTTCAGAAGTCCCAGTTCTTCCAGAGTAGTCATGGTAAACTGAGTGGTAACAGCTCCGTCACTTCCTCTGGAAAGAGGTACAAATTCGTCAATTTCCCTGGAACTGATCACCACTCCCGCCGCGTGCATGGAGGTATGCCGGGGCAGACCTTCCAGACGTCTGGACATGTCGATAATCCGCTTTACATTTTCATCGCTTTCATAGAGAACACGTAGCTCCCGGTTTTTCTCCATAGCCTTGTCAATGGTAATCCCCAGTTCCGTGGGAATCTGCTTTGCGATACTGTCCACAAAGGCATAAGGCTGGTCCATTACTCTTCCCACATCCCGGATGACACCTCTGGCCGCCATGGTACCGAAGGTGACAATCTGCACCACCCGGTCCTTGCCGTATTTCCCGCTTACATAGTCAATCACTTCCTGTCTGCGCTCCACACAGAAATCAATATCAATATCCGGCATGGTGACACGCTCCGGATTCAGGAAACGTTCAAAAATCAGGTTATAGCGCAGAGGGTCGATATTGGTAATTTTCAGGGTATAGGAGACCAGAGAGCCAGCAGCGCTTCCACGTCCCGGCCCTACTGCAATCCCGTTTTCTCTGGCAAAACGGATAAAATCCCATACAATCAGAAAATAATCCACATATCCCATCTGCCTGATAATATCCAGTTCATACCGGAGCTGCTTTTTGATTTCATCCAGCAGGATATCTCCTTTTCCGGGAATGGAAACTCTGCCGTCCCTTACCGGATATCTGCCCTCCAGCCCTTCAAAACACAGCTTCTTAAGATATTCCCAGGAGGTATATCCTTTCGGCACATCGAATTTCGGCAGTTTGGTGACGCCGAATTCAATTTCCACCTTACAGCGGTCGGCAATTTTCTGTGTATTTTCCAGCGCTTCCATTGCATAGGGAAACAGCCGGGCCATCTGTTCTTCCGACTTAACGAAAAACTGCCCCCCTTCATAGCGCATCCTGTTCTCGTCTGACAGTTTTTTTCCGGTCTGAATACACAGAAGGATATCGTGGGAATCCACGTCGCTCTCATAGGTATAATGAACATCATTGGTAACCACCAGCGGAATGCCTGTCTCCTGACTCAGCCTTAAGAGCTGCTGATTGACATTGCGCTGTTCCGGCAGGCCATGGTCCTGAAGTTCCAGAAAATAATTGTCATGTCCGAAGGTTTTTTCATGCCAGAGGGCCGCTTCTCTGGCTTCTTCATAAGTGCCTCTGGACAGGAGTTTCTGCACCTCCCCCGCCAGACAGGCGCTCAGCACAATAAGCCCCTCATGGTACTGCTCCAGTACCTCCCGGTCCACCCTGGGCCTGTAATAATAACCTTCCGTGAAACCTCTGGACACAATTTTCATCAGATTGCTGTACCCCTGATTATTCTCAGCCAGAAGAACCAGGTGGAAATACCGGTCCTCCCCTTCCACTTTCTCCCGGTCAAACCGGGAACCGGGAGCCACATAGATTTCACATCCCAGAATGGGCCGGATACCTGCTTCCAGCGCCGCCCGGTAAAAATCAATGACTCCGTACATCACTCCATGGTCCGTAATGGCCGCCGCAGTCATGCCCAGTTCTTTCACTCTGGCTACATATTCGTTAATCTTGTTGGAGCCGTCCAGAAGACTGTACTCCGTATGGACATGAAGATGTGCAAATGACATAATTCTTTATCCTTCCTGTAAGGTATCATATCGCCCGATGCTATACCGCCCCAACGGGCATGGGCTGCATACCATGGATTGCAGAACAATCATGGTTACATATACTCCGGATTCAGGAAAGGAATCACCAGCTCTGCAGGCTGCCCTTTCTCATCCATCCCCCAGTAACCGCTGTAGATTCCGTCTCCCATACCGCTTGCAAACATGGCTACTTTTTCTCCCGTATCCGGTATCTGCCAGAGCAGGAAATCTCCGCTCTCCCGCTGAAGGCCGGGACACATTTCATAGCTTTTCCGGAAGAGAGCGGCAAAATAGTCGTAATACTCGTTTTTATCCGGATTTTCCTGTTTCCATCTGGTGATAAACGCACGGTATTTCGCGGCCACTTCCGCGTCTGAAATACAGGCCAGACCTGCATCCACTCCGAAAAAGGCCCATACTCCGGGTTTGCCCAGATCTTCTCTGCTGTTTCCTTTTGGCATGGCAATTTCATGATGGACTGCTGTTTTGCTGCTGACCCGAAGCCTTGCCGCCGCAACCCGAAGCCCCACTTTGTCCGAATGACAGATGGAAAGCTCCACAGGGTAGCTTCCCGCCGGAATTTTCTGCTCCAGTGTGACCATGTATTTGCTTCCCAGATATACAATGGGGTCTGCAAGAACGATTTCTCCCGTTGGAAAATCTGCCTTTCCCACCGTATAAATTTCCGTTCTGCCCCTGTTCTGAAACAGCCCCTGAAAAAAGTCTTCCGGATATGTCTCTTTATTGAGAAATTTCAGATTTTCCTCAAACACTGCCTGCAAAGGCGTTTTTACCTGCTCTCTGATTTCTTCCCCGGTTCTGGTATCCACAAAATAAGAACCGGAAGCATCAGACCTGAATTCCAGATCTGCTCCGCAGGGCATATGAAACACATTGACCACAGCCGGCTCCAGATTTGCCAGCACATTAAAGTCCACAACTGCCATATTGTCCGGATTATCCACATATTCCTGCGTGTCCCTGTCTCCGAAAGCTATCCAGCCGTTCCCGTGTCCGCTATTCTGACGGAAAAACCATTTCAGCCTGGAACTGCCTTCCAGAATGGAGCGGCTCACAATAGATTCTCCCGCTCCTTCTATATATTGCTTTATTTCCGGTTTTCTGACTTCCGGTTTTACGTCTTCTGTTTCATTCTCTTTTTTCTTCTTACTGTTAAATAATCCCATACCTGCTCCTTTTTAAAAAGAATGCGTCTGCGCATTCTTTGCGCGCGAGGGGATTGCGCAGCAATAAACTCATCTCCGCGAGCTGCGCATCTTAATTGTTCTTCTACAGGAAGACAAGGTTTCCTGTAGAAGAACGACCCTCTTTTTCGTATTATTCTAGCACATACGCTCAGAGGCTGCAACTCTTATTCCTGTCAGCCCCGCCTTGATTTTTCCCTCCGGCAGCTCTATAATAACAGAAAAACATATTTCATCAAAGAAAGGATTACATTATGAAAATACTCAAAAAAACCGGAAGCATCCTGTTTTGTCTGCTTCCGTTCTTTCTGGCCCTGGGCATTCAGCTTCTTGTCACTGTTGCCGGGCTGGCTGTGAGAATTCTGTTTATGATTCAAAAAGACCCTTCCCTGGTAAATGAGCTTTCCAGTCCGGCTTTCCTCATGGAGCTGACCTCAGACAGCCAGTTTCTGGCGGGCCTGTCGGCAGCTTATGCGGTGATGGCCGCACTGATTATGGGTTTCTGGTACCGGAAACGGTTTGTCCCGAAAAACCGTCCCCGCCGGAAAATTTCCGCCATCATCAATCCCGCAATGGCAGCGGGCCTGGTGCTCCTGATGGCCGGTATGCAGTATATCTCCACTTTTCTGGTAACTATCCTGGCTGTAATCAATCCTGCCTGGTATTACACTTATGAGGAACTGCTCAAAAGCGTGGGATTCGGGGACGTCACACTGCTTCTGGCCCTGTATTCCGTTGTGATTGCCCCCATCAGCGAAGAACTGATTTTCCGGGGCGTTACGCTGAAATACGCCGTCAGGGCAATGCCCCTTTTCCTGGCAAATACCCTTCAGGCTCTTTTATTCGGCATCTTTCATGGCAATGTGATACAGGGTGTTTATGCCTTTGCAGTGGGCCTGTTCTGCGGCTACGTCTGTCTCAAAGGCGGCAGCATTTATCTGTCCATCCTGTTCCACATCCTGTTCAACCTCTGGGGAACCTTTGCACCGGATATTCTTTTCTACAGCGGTGATTCCCCGGTGATTCATCTTGCCATTCTGGCAGGAGCGGTCTGCCTCTCGGCCACCGGCGCTTTCCTCTATCAGCGGGGAGTGGAAAACCGTTCTCTGCCGGAAGGCTGACAGAAACCGGTACCCTACAGGTCAGATATGCCAGAAAGGGCAGCCTCATCTCCGATGACTGTTACGTCCGGATGGAACTGCAGAATGGAAGCGGGAACTTCCGGTGTTACCGGCCCCCGGAAGGCCTGCGCTGCTGCCTGGGCCTTATCTTCTCCGCTGACTGCCACCAGAATCTTTTTCGCCTTAAAAATAGTGCCGATCCCCATGGTATATGCGTGGGTTGGAACCTGTGAAGGGGAATCAAAAAAACGTGCGTTGGCCTGAATGGTGCTCTCAGTCAGAGCTACCCGGTGTGTTTCTTTTTCAAATACAGGCCCTGGCTCATTAAATCCGATATGGCCGTTCCTTCCAAGGCCCAGAAGCTGCAGATCCAGTCCGCCCAGCGCACGGATGATTGTCTCATGTTTTTCACATGCCTCTTTTTCATCCGGATTGCTGCCGTCCGGAACATAAACTGCATTCTGACGTATATTTACATACCGGAACAGGTGCTCCTGCATAAAATAGTAATAGCTCTGCCTGTCCCGCGGGTCCAGACCGCAGTATTCATCCAGATTGACCGTGGAAATCCCGGAAAAATCCAGCGCTCCTGACCGGTAACCTTTGGCAAGCTGTTCGTAAATCCCCACCGGCGTGGAGCCTGTGGCAAGGCCCAGCACACAGTCCGGCTTCATAATTATCTGAGCTGCAATCACTGCGGCTCCTTTCTGACTCATATCCTGATAATCTCTGGCTTTGATAATCCTCATATTCTTATTTCTCTCCATTTCTTTTCCTGCTGCTGTTTTTCTGCTTCCCCAGAATTTTATTCCGGTATTCATTGGCTGTCACGCCCTCCTGCTTTTTGAAAACTCTGGAAAAATGGGCCATATCCAGAAATCCTACCTGTTCGGAAATAGTACCGATACGCAGAGCCGGATCTTTCAGCAGTTCTTTGGCTTTTTCCATCCGTACATGATTTAAAATATCGGAAAAACTCTGTCCCGTATGACGGTTCAGCAGTTTACTCAGATGCCACTGGCTCACATAGGTTTTTTCCGCCACTTCCCCCAGGGTCAGTTTCTGCTCATAATGTTCCTCTATATAAGCAAGGGCATGTTTCACAATAAAGCTGCCGGAAGGGCTTTCTTCTCCGCCCTCCGAAAGGTTCTCTTCCCCGCTGTCCCCCTCCGGAACCTTTTCCGGTTCTTCTCCTGTGATTCCTTTCTTTTTCAGATTTTCACACATCTTCTCTATGGCTTCTTCCAGTTCTTCCATATTAGAGGGCTTCAGCAAAAAGCGGGTCACTCCCAGACGAATTGCTTCTTTGGCAAATTCAAAATCCCGGTATCCGGTGAGTACGCACACCTCCAGATCCGGAAACTGGGAATTGATAGCTGCTATCATTGCAAGGCCATCCAGTTCCGGCATACAGATGTCCATAAAAACAATATCCGGATTTTCTTTTTCAATAACCTGTTTTCCCTCCAGCCCGTTGTGGGCAGCTGCCACCACCCGGCAGTTCCATTTCTCCCATGGAACGCTTCTTGACAGCCCTTCCACAATAATCGGCTCATCGTCCACAAGTATGACCCTGTACATAATTTCACACCCTTTCCATGCAACTTATGGCCCCCACAGCCGGAACCCGGCCGGGAAGCCATAAACCCGGTCAATCAACAGAATATTATCCTTTCACTGCTCCTGCTGTCAATCCTTTGATAATATTTTTCTGCAGTAATATATAGACAATCATAACCGGAATCACAATAATCGTCACAGAAGCGGCCATTAACCCGAAATCTGTTCCATACTGGGAACTGATTTCCTCCAGCAGAGAGGATATGGGGTATTTGGTAGAATCTCGTATCATAATTTTCTGTACAAACAAATCGTTATAGGACCACAGGAAGCTGAAAATGGCTACCGTAGCCAGAGAGGGCCGGCAGAGGGGAACAATGATTCTGGTAAATACCTGGAATACATTGGCTCCTTCCATATAGGCAGCCTCTTCCATTTCCAGTGGAATGCTCTGCATAAATCCCGTCATGACAATGGTGGCAAAACTCAGGTTTCCTGCAATCTGAGGCAGGATTACCGCAATATTTTTGCTCAGAAGCCCCCACTGTACCATCATTTTAAAGACCGGAATGATGGTGGCAAATACCGGGAACATGAGACTGGCCACAATCAGGCTGCGCACGAACTGTTTTCCCTTAAAGTCATATCTGGTCAGCGCGAAGGACATCAGGGACGCCAGAATCATAACTCCTATGGTTACTGTACCGGAAATGGCAAAACTGTGTCCGTAAGCCTGCAGCACATTCAGTTTGCCAAATGCATTTTCATAATTCATCATGGTAGGAGGCGCAGGCAGTGAAAAGGAAGAACGAAGTACCTCCGCTGAGGGCTTAAAGGAATTCAGGGCCACCCACACAAAGGGGAAGATGGTCAGAAGAGCCCACAGAATCAGTATGGTATAAATTACGATGGTACTGGTCTTTACTTTTCTCTTTTTTTCCGTCGCAGCGCTCTGTACTGCTGTATCCATCTATGACGCCCCCTTTCTCTGTGCCTTCTCTCTGAGACGTTTTTCCTTCCGGGCCGTTCGCTCTTCCTTATCCTCTGTGAGAAATCCCACGCCCCTGGATACCAGAATTCCCAGAAGCACAATGAGCACTGCAAGGGTAGAGCCATAATCATAGTTGTTCAGTCCGAAGGTCTGCTGATACATGTAAGTACCCAGAAAATGAGTGGTTCCCTGCGGCGCTCCGTTGGGAACCATTACCCAGGGAAGGTCAAATACTTTCAGAGCTCCCGTAACCGCCAGTGTCACCGAGGTGAAAAATACCGGTTTCATCATGGGAAAGGTAATATAAAACACCTGCATCAGACGGTTGCATCCGTCGATGGAAGCCGCCTCGTACACGTCGTCGGGAATATCACTGACTCCCGTCAGAAGAATGACGAAATAAAATCCGATATAGCTCCACAATGTGGGAATACATACCATGATAAAGGCCAGTTCCGGTGAGAGCCAGTTCACTGGCTCTCCTCCGAAAAATTCCAGAATCTGGTTCAGCATGCCGCCATTGTAGTTGTAAAACAGCTTGAACAGCAAACCGATTGCAGTGGCGGAAATTACCACCGGAAAAAAGTACACAGTACGGAACAGCTGCTGCAGCCTTTTCACCTGAGACACCATTACTGCCAGCACAAATGCAATTCCCACCTCGAAAATTACGGTAAGCACCATCATTTTCACAGAATTTATCAGCGCTGTTCTCACATCCGGGTCCGTGAACAGCCTTTTATAATTTTCAAACCCCAGAAATCTCCATTCTGTTCCCGGCATCTTTACTACTGCCGGCATATCGTAAAAACTGTTCTTAATATTTTCCAGAAATGGGATGTAAAGAAAAATCACCATAAACAGTAAGCCGGGCACCAGGAACACCAGCAGGGGCCATTTTTTCTTATATAACATCTCTCTCCCACCTTTTTACTGTAACTGCTGTCTGATTGAAAGCGCCTCGTTAATGGCATCTTCTGCTGAAACCGCACCTGTGGATACTTTTACAATTTCTGAAATCAGTGTCTTGTATGCATCGCCGATTCTTGCATCTGTAGGCGCCACAACCGTATTTTTGGCATCTGTGCATACCGCAATGGAATCAACCAGCGGAGTCGCACCTTCTACAGGAGTCACCTCCACTGCCGCACGGGATACGGCGCCGGTAGCTTCCCAGTATTTCTGAACGCCTGCCTGGCAGGTATGAGCCATTACAAAATTCACTGCTGCTTCTCTCTTGTCCGGATCATCCCATGCTTTTTTGGTGATATAGAATCCGGAAGAAATGCCGCCTACCATGGTGCCTGCTTCTGCTTTCTGATCCGGAACTCCGGGGAAGGAAACGACTACCGTATTATCCGTATCTTCAATATTTCCGGAATACCAGGAACCTTCCAGCTGCATGGCTGCTTTTTTATCCCGGAACAGCTGTCCCACATAAGCATCGTCCACGGTGTCCGTATCTTCCGGAAAAGCTCCCATATCCCGGAGGGTTTTGAACATTTCAAGACCTTTTACCCAGCCTTCCGGCGCTGTTTCCGGAACAGAAGTGTATTCTTCCACACCTGCCGAATAAAGCATTAAAAATTCCACCCAGTAATGGGGTACGTTATTCAGAGAGCAGGCAATGGGAATCACGCCATTTTCCTTAAAGGTGGTGATTGCCTTTTCCAGAGAAGCCCAGTCTGTGGGCAGCTCCAGGTTATACTGGTCAAATAAATCCTTATTGCAGAACAGCCCTTCCCAGTATCCGGTGGTAGGCACTGCTCTGGAAACGCCATCCGTATTTTTTGCCGCATCCAGTGCGTCTCCCAGTGTATCTTTGGCATAATCCGGATATTCCGCACAGATTTCTTCTACGGTTACCAGTTTATCTGTGGCAACAATGCTGTCTGCAGTTGCGTCCGTAAAGAACTGGATGACATCCGGCTCATTTCCAACAGAAAAGTCTGCATTGACTGCCGCTTTCCATTCTTCATCTGAAGTCTGTGAGTTATCTTCAATGGTAACATTGCTGTATTCCTTTATATATTCCGCATTGATTGCCTCATAGGCCTCTTTATTGGGGTCCGTGCCTCCAAACATGGATACCGTTTTCAGGGTAACCGCATTGTCTCCTCCTGATGATTCTGAGGATGCTTCTTTTGTATCCTTTCCTCCGTCCGTACTTCCTTTGTCCGTACCTCCTGCATTTCCCCCGCATCCTGCCAGAACAGATACTGCCATCGCCCCAACCAGCAGCATGGATAAAAGTTTTTTCTTCATAGTAAATCCTCCTTCATATGATTTCACAATTTGTTTCCGTTGTTATACTCATATTATAGGAGCAAACCGCACAAAAAGCATTAGACTGACCTGTCATTATTTGTTTAATCTTGCCATGTTCTTCAGCTCTTCTTCCACACTTTCCCGTTCTTCTGCCGTTTTCTGTTCCGGCTCTTTCCGGTAGGGTATGGTAATCCTTGATATGGTCTCCTTCCCCTGTTCCTGCGTAATGGTCAGGCCATAGGATTCTCCGTATACCAGACGGATTCTCCGGTTCACATTCTGAATGCCGATGGAAGTGTGTCTTCCCGGTTCCTTTGGTATCTGGGCTTCGTTCCCCTCCAGAATGGCCTGTATTTTCTGCCGCGTTTCTTCTGTAATCTCTTTTCCCGTATTCCGCACTTCCAGATAAATGCAGCAGGAGTCATGGTACACCTTTAACCCTATGGTGCCGTTGGCCATGGCTTCCACTCCGTGAACAATGGCATTTTCCACCAGAGGCTGCAGAATCAGCGGCGGTACCATCAGCTCCAGCAGTTCCTCGTCAATATCCCGCTCAATCCGCAGCCGCTGTCCGAAACGCATGGACATAATATAGAAATAGGCGTTTACACACTGAAGTTCCTGAGACAGATGGATTTCCCGGACATCGGCCCGGTTCATCCGGTAATCCAGTACCGTCCCCAGCGCCTCTATCATTTTGGGCACCACGGTATCTCCGGACATCCTTGCCTGCCAGTTCATCATTTCCAGCGTATTGTTCAGAAAATGCGGGTTAATCTGGGCCTGCAGCGCCTGAATCTGAGCGTCTTTGCGGACCAGTTTTTCCTCGTACACATAGTCGAACAGATATTTCACCTGGGCAGACATACTTTCAAATCCCTCTTTCATATACTGAAATTCCAGATTGGGCATTTCCCGGCCTTCCACTCTGACACCCATTTCTCCGTCTTCCATTTTTTTGGAAGCCGCTATAATCTGTTCAATGGGAATCTGGATATGCCTGCGCAGAAACCAGGCGCCATAACAGAAAAAGGGCACAAACAGCACCAGCAGCATGGCAACTATGGAATAAAACTCATACAGGCTGGCATACAGATCCCTCCTTCTGGCAAAAAGGATAATCCCCGTATGGTAATTGTCGTACTGCTCCTGATAGAGATATCCGTTGTATTCCCTGTTTGCCACCCGGTCTATCCGCCGCCGGCTGACCCCGTCATATTTCTGTGCAAGCTGAGACTGGAGTTTTTCCCTGGTGTCTCCCTCAGCCCTGTGGGTAAAATCCAGCACATCCTGTCCGTTCCCAATGCAGACCACCATATTTTCCCGAATATCCTGAGAAACATCCTGAAAAATTTTATATTTATTCAGTTCCACCACCAGGGTTCCGTACCTTTCATAATCTGCTGTGGTATAAAGGTTCCGGATAATAAACATCCGCCCTTCCACCACCCGCACAAAGGCATAGGAAGAATCCCCTTCCATAATGTCCTCAATCGCCGGCTGAATCTCTGTCAGATAACTGTGGTAGGAAATGCCTGTCCGGGAAGAAAAACACTCCGGATTCTCATAGCCGTAACAGTAATAGGCATACATGTTAAACCGCTCATCCAGATAAAATTTCCCCTTCAGGCTTGCATTTACCTCCTGGAGATATTCTGTCCTGGTACAGCTCCCCCTTTCGTAATCTTTCCAGGCCACCTCCCAGGTCTTTTCATAGGAAGGCCTCTGGCAGAGGGTAATGGCATCCCCTATGCGGATAGAGGCAAAAGAAGCCGCATTGTACAGCTCTTCTTCCATCAGCCCCTCGGCTTTTTCCACAATCCGCTGATGGTAAGAAAAGGTTGTAAATGCAAAAAATACTGTAACCGGCACACCCCAGCACAGTATCAGAAACAGCAGTATTTTTTTGTTCAGTGATTTCGTTTTTTTCTTCATACCTTCCTCCGGCTGCATCCATAATCCTGCATAAACTCAGAAGGGAGGAAGGCGGCTCTGGCTTCCAGCCGCCTTCTGTCCTCTGAATTCTGTCCGCAAAGAGCACTGCCCTGCAGAAATTACAGCTCCAGAAACTTCTCATATATGCCGCAGATTTCCGCTGCCTGAGAGGCCTGCGGCATTTCACAGAAAATACGAAGCAGCGGTTCCGTACCGGAGAACCGGGCAATCACCCATCCGCCGTTTTTGAAATAAACCTTGCTTCCGTCCAGATAGGAAATATGGTCGATTTCTTCCGGCAAATCCGGCAGAAGTTTATCCTCCATCAGAAGTTTGTGCATGTTTTTCTTCTTTTCCAGTGTAAACTGATAGTCCCGTTCTTCCATATGGATGGCGCCGCATTCCCGGTAAATATCTTCCATAATCCGGGAAAGTTTTTTTCCGGTTACCGCCATCATCTCAATCAGGAGCGCTGCCGCATAAATTCCGTCTTTTCCGTTGATATGTCCCCGCACGGTAAGCCCGCCGGAAGATTCTCCGCCGATTATGGCCCCGGATTCCTGCATTTTGGCCGATATATGCTTAAAACCTACGGGAACCTCATAACAGCTTTCTCCGAACTGCTCCGCCACCTTGTCCAGCATATGGGTGGTTGCAATATTCCGCACCACAGGCCCGCTCCAGCCCTTGAATTTTACAAGATAGTAATACAGCAGCACCAGAATATCGTTGGGATGCAGGAAATTCCCCTGGTCGTCAATAACGCCGATCCGGTCTGCGTCTCCGTCTGTGGCAATGCCGATATCGAATTTCTTTTCCACCACATAGTTCTGCAGAGAATGGAGGGTGGCTGCCGAAGGAGCCGGGAGCTTTCCGCCAAAGAGAGTGTCGTGCCTGTCGTGGATGGTTGCCACCTCACAGCGGGCAGTCATGAGAATCATCTTCAGGGACGTCTCGCTGACACCGTACATGGGATCCAGCGCAACCTTCAGCCCTGCATTCCGAATCGCCTGCATATCCACGGAATCAATAATATTGTCCAGATATTCATTCAAAGGATAGATTTCCCGGATATAACCTTCCTGTTTGCCCGTTTCGTATTCTGTTTCCTGTACATCTTCCGGCTTCAGATCTCCGATATAATCTTCGATATCCTTGGTCTGTACCTCGTCCGCATCCCGGCCTCCGGCAGTAAACACTTTAATCCCGTTATAAATAGCCGGATTGTGGCTGGCAGTAATCATCATTCCATAGGGAAACTCATGCTTCATCACATGGAACATCACCAGCGGAGTGGGGGAGGATTTGTTAATCAGGTATACGTTGATGTGAGCTGCTGCAAATACCACGGCCGCCCACTGCATGGCCTCTTTGGAAAGAAATCTCCGGTCATATCCCATAACAATGCCCTGCTCCGCCACTCCTTCACTTTTCATTTTGTTTACCAGTCCCTGTGAAAGCAACTGTATGTTTGCTTTTGTAAATTCATCTCCGATTACAGCTCTCCAGCCGCCTGTTCCAAATTTTACCATTCTTTTACCCTCTTTTCTGTTCGCTGCCTGTTCCCATAAGTACCTCTACCTGATGTTTCGTTCCTGCTTCCATTACCGGAATGTGTTCTACTTCCTGTCCGTCCAGCCGTATGGCCTTTACCCCTTTCATCACCCCTTCCGGATTGGTCACGGTAATCTGATATTCTGCGCCTCTCCACCTGCGCACCGCCGAAAATCCTTCCCATTCTGCGGGAATGCACGGGTCAATCACCAGTTCTTCCAGTCCGGGCTGAATGCCCAGTATGTAACGTGTGGCTGAGAAATATGCCCAGCCGCCGCTGCCTGTCATAAAAGGATGGCGGGCGCGGCCAAAGGCTGAATGGTCTTTTCCCATCACAAACTGGCAGTAGGAATAAGGCTCTGATTCCCGGACCTCAATGCTGTCGTTCTGATAACAGGGACAGAGGGCGTCGTAAAACTTCATGGCCTTATCTCCCCGGCCCAGCATACACTCTGCCGCCCAGGCCCAGGGATTGGGATGGGAGAAAATGGAACCGTTTTCTTTCAGCCCCGGATAAACCCTGGTAACAAATCCAATGTCGTCGTCCGGCTCCGTATAGGAGGGTGCGTTCAGCATCAGCCCGTAAGGGGTAAACAGATACTGCTCCACACTGTCCATAGCCATCCTGCCCTTGCTTTCGTCTGCCGCACCGGAAAGCACCGCCCAGGCGTTGGATTCCAGATGTACCTTTCCTTCCCGGTCCTCTGAAGTGCCGATTCTCTTCCCGTTTTTCGTTACGCCCCGGATAAACCACTCTTTATCCCAGAGCACCTGATTGCAGACTCTGTGCACCTGTCCTCTGATTTTCTTATATTTTACCACATCTTCTTCCCGATTGAAATACTCTGCCAGTGTAATAAAATGTCCCAGGGCCCAGTAATGGAGAAATGACACCATGGCGCTTTCTCCGCCGCCCAGATTCAGGCAGTCATTCCAGTCCGCCCGGAGACCTTTGCAGATTCCGGAAGCTCCCACCTGCTCCGCGGAAAAATCCAGAATACGCTTCATATGCTCATAGACCGTTCCCTCACCTCCGTCGGCGTAAGTAACTGTCTGGTCTGCAAACTCCACCTCTCCTGTCTCCCGGATATATTCTGTAATGGCAGGTATCAGCCAGAGGGCATCGTCAGAACAGGCGTCCTCGATTCCATGAACAATATCCGCCTGAGCTACACCGGGAATCACCGTAGGAGACTTGAAAGGTTTTTTCTTTTTCTCACGGTCCGGGTCAAACCATTCGGGCTGGAACAGGTGCAGCCCGTATCCCCTGCCGGTCAGGCCCCTTAAAAGCTCCACAATCCGCTGTCTGCATTTTTCAGGATTGGAATGGGGTATGGTCATGGCGTCCTGAGCCGTATCCCGGTAGCCAAGCCCCGTTCTTCCGCCCACCTCCACAAAGGAGGCAAACCGTGAGAACATAATGTTTACTTCCGCCTGGTAAAGGTTCCAGGTGTTAATCATAGTATTCATTCCCTGGCTGGGCGTCTGTATCTGAAGTTTTGCAAATTTATCTTCCCAGTAGTCTGCAAGCTGCCGGTAAACCTGGTTCACGACAGAAAAATCAGAATATTTTTCACGGATTTTCCTGCCTGTTTCCCGGTTTCCTTCTCCCAGCATGAAAACCAGCCGCACTTCTTCTCCCGGCGCCAGCGTCAGATCTTTCTGCAGGCTGCCGCAGTGGTTATTGCCCAGTTCCTGAGAGCCGCTGCAGCGCCCCTGCTCCACTGCAATGGGATTGTCTTCTGTCCGGTAGCCGCCCAGGAATTTATCCCGCAGACAGTCATATCCGTCCGGCTCAAAGCTGCCGGTAAAATACTGGTACCCAAATTCTTCGTAGAACAAATCGTGCTCAATAATTCCATCCTCATAAGAAGAACCGGCACAGTAAAGGCTCATCTGGAAATTCTGGTTATCAATCATCACATGGTGAAAGGAAAATTCCAGATAGGAGAACACCGAGAGCTTCCGCTCTCTGTCCGTGGTGTTTTTCAGCTTCACGTCCCACAGCTCCACCGGATCGTCCATGGGCACCACCAGCGTCTGGCTGGCCTCGATTCCCTTATAACCGCACTCATACACCGAATAGCTCATACCATGGCGGCAGGAATATTTCCCTGTGTCCAGAGGCTTTCCCACCGGCTGCCAGGAAATGCTCCAGTAATCTCCGTCTTCTGTATCCCGCAGATACACATAGTGGCCCGGACGGTCCATGGGCACCGCATTTCCCCGGAATCTGGTAACCCGGTGATATTCCGGAGACTGGTAAAACAGATAGCCTCCGGCTGTGTGGTTTACTACCACGCACATGTCCCGGAGGCCCAGATAATTTGTCCAGGATACGGGCAAATCCACCCGGTCAATTACATATTCTCTTTTTTCATCGTCAAAATGTCCATACTGCATAAAAATACCTTCCCTTTTCCTCTGCTTCTGTTCTATAATACCCTTAAGGTGCTTCTGACGCCTTAAACATATTATAGAACATGAGAAAAAAGAAAGGTATTGCCAGGTGTGGCATAATTTGTCTTATATTGGTATGAACATTTTCACCAAAGGTGCTTTTGACACCCTAATCCTGTTAAGACAAAAAACAGGGAAATTCCATATCATCCGCAGCTTGATTTTTCCACTCCGGAATCTTATAATATAACAAAATAACAGTTCACAATGGGCCGGAATTTTCGGGGAAAGGAGCATATACGATGAACGCTTTACCAGCAGAAGATATGCGTAACACATACCTGGAACATTCCATGGTAATTCACAACTTCGTTATAAAAATCGGAAACCAGATCAAAGACAGCCTGTGCCGTGTATTCGGCGACAGTGTACAGTATCAGTGGCGTGAAAATGACGATAAGATCATCATACCTGACGTCTCCATCATCTGTAATATGAGAGACCGGAAAAATATATCCTTTACAGGCATTCCCCGCTTTGTCATGGAAGTTCTTTCTGATTCCACGGAACCGTACGACAGAACTGAAAAAATGGAAATTTACTGCAAGGCAGGAGTATCCGAATACTGGATTACAGACTGGCGTAAAAAGCAGGTTGAAATTTATATGTTTGACTGGAAAGAAGACGGTTCCTCCTATCCTTATCTTTATAAAACCATCACGGAAGCAAATAAAGAAGAACTGCAGCTTGTGATGTTTCCGGATTTTAAAATCACCTTTGATGAACTCTTTGATATGGGATAACCAGGATTTTTCAGGGGCTGTCGCAAAACAACGGCTATGTACAGGATATGGTTTCAAACTCTACAGGTTTCTTCCATATACTGTATATAATCTAAATTTTGCAACAGCCTCTTTTACAGTATTCACCCTTTAAATAAATTTCATAACTCTGCACCTCTGTCTTATACCGGTACAGGTTCGGTTTTCCTACCCCTCCCACTCTCTGGTAATATCTTTCAGCCAACGGAAGCTCTTATAATGGCGGTACACCACAGGAATTTTCCAGAATTCATCCAGACAGAGGATAAAATACACTGCCATGGGCGGCAGTTTCAGCACAAAAGCCGATATAAATCCCAGCGGCACGCTGATAACCCACATCACAATAATGTCGCAGATCATGCCGAACCGGGAATCCCCTCCCGCCCGGAAAATACCTGCAATCAGCAGGGTATTCATAGCCTGTCCCACCACATAATATGCGCTTATCAGAAGCATGAAATCCAGATACCCGCTGGCCCGCTCCGTCAGAGAGAAGAACATAAACACCAGAGGGCGGATCAGCAGCAACACAATCCCGGTCAGTATGCCCACTGCCAGAGTCACCAGGCAGGAGCGTCTGGCGTCCCGTTTCACTACTTCCAGTTTTCCCTCTCCAATCTCGATTCCCAGAAGTACGGAAGCCCCGGCTCCCAGAGCAAAACACAGAATGGTACAGAGATTGCGTACAGTGGAAGCCACAGAACTGGCCGCCACCACATCCGCGTTCATATGGCCCATAATAGCCGAATACAGGGAAAAAGCCACGGTCCAGGCACAGTCGTTAATCAGTGCCGGAACAGCATACTTAAAAAAGTCCTGGAACAGCAGCTTATGGCGGCCAAACATGATTTTAAGGTCTATGGAAAATACTTTTCCCCGGACAGCATCCGCAAGACACAGCAACAGTTCCGCAATACGGGCTGTCACCGTTCCGATGGCAACACCCATCACTCCCAGCTTCGGCGCACCGCCGATTCCAAAAATAAACACTGCGTTCAGTACAATATTCATAAGCAGCGCCGTGGTGCTGATAAGGGTGCTTAAAGGCGCCCGCTCCATACTGCGCAGCGCGCACAGGTATACCTGGGAAAAGCTCATACAGATATAGGAAACGCCGATAATCCTCAGATACCCCGCTCCAATGGAAATCAGCACCTCATCGTTGGTATAAATCCGCATAAGAGCCGCCGGAACAGTCAATGCTCCCACTGCCAGAACAGTGGTAATCACAAAAGCAATTTTTATGGCAATTCCCATGACAGCCTGTATGGAATTGGTATCTTTCTTCCCCCAGTACTGAGACGCCAGCATGGTGACTCCGGAAGAAATTCCGAAAAAAACGCCGGACAGAAGAAACTGGAACTGATTGGCCAGAGATACCGCCGACAGCTCAGTCTGCCCCACATAGCCCAGCATAAATACGTCTGCGGAGTTGACCGCATTGGTAATAAAATTCTGAATGGTAATCGGTATCACCAGCGACGCCAGTGCATGATAAAAACGCCTGCTCTCTGCTTTCATGTTTCCTCCTATACGTTAAACCGGAACAGGATCACATCACCGTCTTTCACCACATACTCCTTGCCTTCCAGACCTACCAGACCCTTCTCTTTTGCCGCCGCAAGAGAACCGCAGTCCAGCAAATCCTGGTAATTTACCACTTCGGCCCGGATAAATCCACGCTCAAAATCAGAATGGATTTTCCCGGCAGCCTGAGGCGCCTTTGTGCCGTTTTTGATGGTCCATGCCCGTGTTTCGTCTTCACCTGATGTTAAGTAACTGATGAGCCCCAGAAGGCTGTAACTTGCTTTAATCAGCTTCTCCAGACCGGATTCCGCAAGGCCCAGCTCCTCCAGAAACATGGCCTTTTCCTCCTCGTCCAGTTCTGCAATTTCCTGCTCAATCTGAGCGCAGATGACAAACACCTCGCAGTGTTCTTCTTTTGCATTTTTCCGCACTTCCTGTACAAATGCATTGCCTGCTCCATCGTCAGACAGCTCATCCTCCGCCACATTTGCCGCATAAATCACAGGTTTTGCGGTAAGCAGGTTATACTCTCTGAACCAGCCTTCTTCATCTTCGTCTTCCAGTTCAAAGGTTTTGGCCAGCTTTCCATCTTCCAGATGGGCCTTTACCCGCTCCAGCAGATTCAGCTCTTTTGCCAGGGTCTTGTCCATCCGGGCGCCTTTGCCTGTTTTGGCAATCCTCCGCTCCAGAATCTCAATATCAGAAAAAATCAGTTCCAGATTGATGGTTTCAATATCCCGTACCGGGTTGATGCTTCCATCCACATGGACAATATTGCTGTCTTCAAAACAGCGCACCACATGGACAATGGCGTCCACTTCACGGATGTTGGAAAGAAACTGGTTGCCCAGCCCCTCGCCTTTGCTGGCCCCTTTCACCAGTCCGGCAATATCCACAAATTCAATGACTGCCGGCGTCACCTTTCTGGATTTATACAAATCTCCCAGCTTCTTTAACCGTTCATCGGGCACAGTTACGATTCCCACATTGGGATCTATGGTACAAAAGGGGTAATTTGCGGATTCCGCTCCCGCTTTTGTCAGTGAATTAAATAATGTACTTTTTCCTACATTTGGCAAACCTACGATTCCCAGTTTCATTTTTCTATATACCTCCTTGAAAATGCCTTAAACCAGGCACTTTTCGTAATTTCTATATCTTACCACATAAGGCTTTATATCTATCATAAAAATCCGGAAAACCAGGGCGTTGTTCTTTCTGAGCACACTCAGTCCCTGGATTCCACCACCAGCAGCACCCCATCCCGAAAGGATATTTCCGCCTGTTCTTCCGTAATTTCATTACTGACTCCCAGAGAATGGTAACATTCCAGTGTATACCCGTCCAGCGGATATTTAAACCCGGTGAGCGTAAGGCCTGTTACCTGAGGGGTAAAGGGCAGAAGAGACACATAATTCCCGTACTGTTCTTCTTTTTTCAGCACCAGCCCTCTGTTGATCATGCGGATTCTGTTATGCGGATCCAGCAGCATACAGTCCACGCCCTGTTCCATGGCCATCCCCAGCAGATGGATATTTCCCATCATATGATCCACCCGGGTTCCGGTGGCTCCCAGAATATGTATGGTTGTGCAGCCCTGGCTGATAGCTGTGCGGATGGCAATTTCCGTATCTGTCTCATCCTTTTCCGGCTGAAACTGTAAGATTACAGGCTTCTTCTGTTCCTTTTCCTGCTGCTTTTTCAAATGTTCCGATTCTTCAGGCTGCAGTTCCGGAACATTTTCTGAAACATCCGTCTTTGGCAGCTTTTTAAAACTCAGAAGGATTTCCGGTTTCACTGAGTCAAAATCTCCTACGATAAAGTCCGGAACCTGATTCTGCCCATAAAAAAATCCCATGCCGGAATCCACAGCAATGGTAATATCACAGGAATGCTGCTGCATATAAGAAGCGGCAAACACTCTGTCCAGATACCCGCCGCTGACAATCAGTGCTTCCATCTCTTATTCTCCCATCTGTTTCAGAAATTTTCTCACATTTTCAGAGATGTCTCCCTGAAAAACTGCATTTCCGGACACCACAATATTCGCGCCGGCCTCCAGTACCTTTCCCACATTTGACAGAGTAATCCCTCCGTCCACCTCGATATCTGTATTAAGCCCTCTGCGGTCCAGAATGCGGCGCAGATTCCGGATTTTTTCAAGCACATAGGGAATAAACTGCTGACCTCCAAAGCCCGGATTTACTGCCATCAGCACCACCATATCCAGTCCGGGAAGCAGATATTCCAGCACGCTCAGATCTGTGGCCGGATTCAGCGCCACAGAAGTACGCACGCCCTGTTCCCTGATTTTCTCCAGAGTCCGGTCCAGATGGCGGCAGGCCTCTGCATGAATGGTAATCACATCGGCTCCGCAGTCTGCGAAGTCCTGAATATAACGTATGGGCTCTTCCACCATCAGATGAACGTCAAAAACCTGTCCGGAACAGGGACGAATTGACCGGATTACCGGCATACCCACTGAAATATTTGGTACAAATGTTCCATCCATCACATCAATGTGAAGATATTCCGCTCCTGCTTCCTCCAGTTCCTTTACCTGCTGGCCCAGACGGGAAAAATCCGCTGACAGTATAGACGGCGCTAAACAGTTCATACATTTTCTCCTTCGATTTTCTAATATTTCTTTCTGTTTTTCAGTTCTTCGTAAAGTATCGTATAATTTTCGTAACGGGAAAGGCTGATTTTCCCTTCCTCAAGAGCCTGCTTCACTCCGCAGTCCGGCTCCTTTACATGACTGCAGCCCTGAAACCTGCAGCAGGGCTCATATTCTCCAAATTCCCGAAAATAGTCTTTCAGTTCCTGTGCTTCTATTCCGGTCAGGTCCAGAGAGCTGAATCCCGGCGTATCTATCATATACGTCCGGTCCTGAATGTAAATCAGCTGGGAATGGCGGGTGGTATGCCTGCCCCGCTCAATTTTTTCACTGATGGCCCCTGTTTCCATGGCTGCCTTTGGCTGAAGCAGGTTAATCAGGGAAGACTTTCCCACACCGGAAGGGCCTGCCACCGTAGTGGTTTTCTGATCCAGCACCTGAAAAAGCTGGTCCAGTCCCTGCCTGTTCACAGCACTGGCAAAGAGAATACGATAGCCGCAGCTCTCATACATCTGCCTGAGCCTGTGAAGTTCCTCCTCTTTTGCCAGATCCTGCTTGTTAAAACAGATTACCGTTTCCACCTGCTGCTGTTCCATCATAATCAGAAACCGGTCCAGGAGATTAAAATTGGGTTTTGGCTTATCCACCGCAAAAATCACCAGGGCCTGATCCACATTGGCCACGGCCGGACGCACAAGTGCATTGTTCCGGGGCAGAATCCTGATGATATTTCCGGTCTGCTCTTTCTGGCTGATAATATCAATTTCCACATTGTCCCCTGCCAGGGGTTTTATTTTCTCTTTTCTGAAAATTCCTTTTGCCCTGCACTCAAAGATTCCGGCTTCCCTTACATGTACATAATAGAAGCCGGCAATCCCTTTTATAATTTTTCCCTGCATATTCCACTTCCCGCATCAATTCTGTGTAAATGCAATACCGTCTTTCGTGGTCTGGTCTTCTTCTGTGATTTCCGCATCGTCTTCATCCAGATACGTCCATTTCCAGTCAATCACAAAATATCCCTGGCTGCAGTTTTCAATATTGGACACATTTACCGTATAGGGGAAAGAAGTGGCTTTCCAGCTGCTGATTACATCTTCTCCCTCTGATTTATACAGTGTAATTCTGGCCTCCACGCGGCTTGCATTATCCGGAATGAAATTCGGAAGCTCAATGGAATAATTATTCAGCGAATAATATGTGGTGGTTATCTTTTTGCCCAGACTGATGACCAGTGTAATCTGCGTACCTTTTTCCACTGTTTTTCCAGGGGTAAGGCTCTGGCTGATTACATTACCCTCCGGAATATCGTCTGCATAGTCGGAAGATGTGCTTACCACCTCAATGCCTGCCGCTTTCAGTTCTTCTCTGGCCTCTGCCTCCGGCTTGTTCCGCACATCCGGCACCTGGAAAGTTTCCCGGCCCTTACTGAGCATTACAGTAACCGTATCGCCTTTTTTCGCCTTTCCTCCCGCATCCGGGTTCTGGGATATTACCTGGTCATTGGGGATGGAGTCGTCAAACTGGTAATCGAACACAGGTACCAGACCGGCGCTGCGCAGGGTGGATTCCGCTTCACTTTTGGACTTTCCCTTTACATCCGGTACGTCAAATTCTCCCACACCGCTGCTGATTATTACCCGTATGGTGGTATTCTTATCCACCATGGCTCCCTGTTCCTCGCTCTGGGACACAATCTGGCCTTCCGGATATTCCTCGGAAGATTCTTCTCCGCCTTTCTCAATGCCAAGCTGGATTTTCTTCAGCTCCTCCATTGCCTCGTCGTAAGTGTAGCCTTTCAGATCTATCATTTCCACCTTTTCGGACTCTTCTTCCTGCTGTGTCTCATTTTCTACCGGTTTCTTTTCTTCTTCTTTTTTCCGGTCGCCGAATTTAAACAGGCCCATAAAACTGCCGCCGATATACACAATAATCATAACGATAATAACAGCAGCCACAATTCCCATAATGGTCACCGCTTTTTCCATTTTGGGATTCAGAAATCCCTCGTCATCTTCCTCTTCTTCCGGTTCTTCTTCGTCTTCCTCTTCTTCCTCGTCCTGGTAATAAATGCTTCTGGTCTGTTCTTTGATGCTCTCCACTTCATCGGGTTTCATAACCCTTGTTTTATCCTGCTGGCCTAAAGGCACCATTACCACAAAGTCCTCATCCGGGCTGATCAGGGCCTTTTTCAAATCCATCAGCAAATCGCTGATACTGTTGTAACGCCTGTCCGGACTTTTCTGGGTACATTTCAGAATGATTTTCTCAATGCTCACCGGCAGACTGGGCGCATAGGCGCTGGGCACCACCATTTCCTCCTGCAAATGCTGGATGGCCACCGCCACCGTGGATTCTCCGTCAAAGGGCACCCGTCCGGTTACCATCTCATACATAACGATTCCCAGGGAATAGATATCGCTTTTTCCGTCAACAAATCCATTTCTGGCCTGCTCAGGAGAAGCATAATGCACCGAACCCATCACGTCAGAATTGATGGTATTGGTATTTGCAACTCTGGCAATGCCGAAATCTGTCACTTTTACTTTGCCTTCTGTGGAAATAATAATATTCTGAGGCTTGATATCCCGGTGAATAATATGTTTGTTATGAGCTGCTTCAATGCCCCGGCCTACCTGAATGGCAATGCTGACAGCCTCTTTAAAGGAAATCTGGCCTTTCTTCTCGATATATGTTTTCAGGGTGATTCCTTCCACATATTCCATAACAATATAATGGACGGAATTTTCACTTCCCACATCATAAATATTCACAATATTCGGATGTTCCAGTACCGCCGCAGACTGAGCTTCTGTCCGGAACTTTGTGACAAAGTTCACATCCTCGGAAAATTCCGGTTTCAGTACCTTGATTCCCACAAAGCGGCCAAGGGTATGGTCTTTCGCTTTGTAGACATCCGCCATTCCTCCGGACCCTGCTTTTCCCACTATTTCATATCTGTCTCCCAGATAGATTCCCTCTTTTAACATGCTTTCACCTCACCTGAAAATGGTTCTGTCAAAATCACTGTGATATTATCATTTCCGCCATATTCATTGGCAGCATCTATCAGCTCCTGCATGGCTTCCCCAATGTCCTGATTTTCATTTATAATCTCAAAAATTTCATCATCTTCCAGCATATCCGTCAATCCGTCGGAACACATCAGAATCCTGTCCCCGTCTTTTAACTCCACCTCAAAAAAATCCACCTCAATCTCCCGGCCTCCGCCGACGGCTCTGGTGATAATATTCCGGTCCGGGTGAATTCTGGCCACTTCCGGGGAAATCTCCCCTCTGCGCACCATCTCCTGCACATAGGAATGATCCCTTGTAATCTGTTCCATACTATTTCCCAGTATATACAGGCGGCTGTCACCCACATTGGCCACGCACAGTTCTCTGTTCTGCATGGTTGCCACTACCACAGTAGTCCCCATACCTTCCAGATCTATATCTGTCCGGGCCTTTTCCATCACTGCCTGATTGGCCTGTACAATTGCTTTCCGAATTACGGCCACAGGAGAAACCTCGCTGCTGGTTCTTACCGCATTTACAATTACTTCCACGGTATATCTGGAAGCATAATCTCCCGCATTGTGGCCGCCCATACCGTCTGCCAGGATAAACAGATTCGGCAGATTCCCAACCGGTGTTTCCGAGATGTACATGTAATCCTGATTCATATCGCGTCTTCTTCCTGTATCTGTTCCGGAAAAAGTCCTCATACCTCTCCCTGCCTTTCTGAAAATCCTTTTCTCAACTGT
This sequence comes from Eubacterium sp. 14-2, assembly GCF_000403845.2. Taxonomy (GTDB): domain Bacteria; phylum Bacillota; class Clostridia; order Lachnospirales; family Lachnospiraceae; genus Petralouisia. The sequence continues at coordinate 313,934 of NZ_KE159568.1, forward strand.
CCACAGGCCCCGTCTATATCCCGGCCCATTTCCCTTCTTATAGTAACATTTATTCCATATTTTTCAAGTTTATTTTTGAAATTCAAAACCATCCGGGGTTCCGGCTGACGGTAATTCCGCTCTTTGACGGGGTTGACCGGAATCAGATTTACATGACAGTTAATCCCTGCAATCAGCTCCGCCAGCCGGGCTGCGTCTGCTTCCCTGTCATTCACACCGGCCACCAGGCTGTATTCAAAGGTAATTCTGCGTCCTGTCTTTTGAAAATAATCCCTGCACGCATCCACCACCTGATGAATCTCATACTTTTTAGCCACCGGCATCAGCGCCAGCCGCTGCTCCTGAGACGAAGCGTGAAGGGAGAGTGCCAGTGTAATCTGCAGCTTTTCTTCTGCCAGCCGGGCCATATTCGGCACAATTCCGCAGGTGGACACCGTAATATTGCGCTGGCTGATATGCATTCCTTTCTCATCCGTCAGAAGCCGGATAAATTTCAGAAGATTCTCATAGTTATCCAGGGGCTCTCCCGTCCCCATCACCACCACATGAGACACCCGCTGACCTGCAGCCCGCTGAATCCGGTACACCTGGTCCAGCATTTCCGAAGGGGTGAGGTTACGCACCAGCCCGTCCAGCGTGGAGGCGCAGAATCTGCACCCCATGCGGCAGCCTGCCTGAGAAGAAATGCACACACTGTTGCCGTGATGGTAACGCATAAGGACACTCTCCACCATATTTCCGTCATCCAGTGCAAACAGGTATTTCTCCGTCCCGTCCACTTTTGAGCGCTGTACTGTTACCTGCCTTAAAGTCACAAGGCGGCAGGTGTTTTTTAAATCTTCTTTTAATTTTTTTGAAATATTCGTCATTTCATCGAAAGAAGCCGCCTGTTTCTCATGTATCCAGGAATAAATCTGTTTTGCACGGAAGGGTTTTTCTCCCAGTGATACCAGATATTCTTCCAGTTCTTTCTGATTCCATGACTTGATATCTTTCTTTTCCATAAATTACATTCCTGTTTCAGCCCTCGTTTCTATCCGGATTTTCCGCTTCCGTACCCTGAAATCTCTGACTGTCTTCTTTTTTTCTGAACCTGGCCAGAAAAAATCCGTCGTTCCTTCCCTTCTGAGGCAATATCTGCTGCTGCCTTTCCAGACAGAATTCCGGAAATTCTGACAGAAACCATGCGGTATTTTCCTCATTTTCACCAGGATTGATGGTACAGGTACTGTACAGAAGGATTCCACCGGGCTTTACATACTGCCGCACCACTTTCAGGATTTCCCGCTGCAGCCCGGCCAGCTTTATGCATTCTTCTTCTGTGATCCGATATCTGATATCTGCCTTTCTGCCCAGTACGCCCAGTCCGGAACAGGGCAGATCTGCCATGACAATATCTGCTTTTTCTGTTTTGTCTCTGTCCGGTATTCTGGCGTCTGCCTGCACCGCCTTCACATTGGAAAGGCGGCTGCGCCTGATATTTTCCTGAATCAGAGATACTTTGTACTCCGTCAGATCTCTGGCTTCCACCTGTCCGGTTCCCTCCATCAGTTCTGCCGCATGAATACTTTTTCCTCCAGGGGCCGCGCATACATCCAGCACGAAAGAACCTTTCCCAGGGCTGGCCCACAGAGCTGCCTGCATGGAACTTAAATCCTGCACCTGAAATTTTCCCTCTTCAAAGGCAGGAATTCTTTCCAGAGAATCATAATTTTCCAGAAACAGGACGCCGGACCACTCTTTGTCTTCCCTGACAGAAATTCCCTGGGATTCCAGTTCTCTTATCAGGTCTTCTTTTGTGGTACGCCATGGATTTACCCGAACAGTAGTGGGCATTTTCCCGGAAAATGCTTCCAGAAATCCTTCCACTTCTTCCAGGGAATAAGATTTCAGCCACAGTTCCAGCAGCCACCGGGGCATGGAATAAGCCACAGACAGATACTCCATGACGTCTTTTTCCCGGTCCGGCAGAGAAATCCTGTCCAGATTCCGGCTGATGTTGCGCAAAACCCCGTTTACGAATCCTTTCAGGCTGTAAAAACCTTTTTTTTGGGCCAGCTTCACAGCCTCATTGCAGGTAGCGGAAGGAGGAACAGCGTCCATAAATTTCAGTTCATAGACACTGCTCCTTAAAATGCATCGGATCACCGGCTTCATTTTATTTATTTTCACGCTGGAAAACCGGCTGATTATATAGTCCAGCAATATGAGATTCTCCAGTGTCCCCTGACATACACGTTTGATAAAGCTCCGCTCCTGCTTTTCCAGATAGTGGTATTTGTTCAGGGTATCCCGGATCACCACATGGCTGTATGCGCCATCTTCCATAACTGCCAGTAAAATTTCCAACACCAACTCTCTGCTGTTTACGGTACTGCTCATTACTTCCTCCGGTATCAGCTGCTTTCTTCTGAAACATCTGTCATTCGTTTTAATCGTTTCTTCTGGATGCAATCAGAACCAGACGCAGAAGCTGCAGAATCGAAGCGGCTGCTCCTGCCACATAAGTCAGCGCTGCCGCACTCAGAACCTTCCGGGTGCCCCGCAGTTCCTCTTCTCCCAGAATTCCGGTTTCTCCCAGAATCCGTATTGCTCTTCCGGAGGCGTTAAACTCCACCGGAAGGGTGACAAGCTGAAACAGAACTGCCAGTGAAAAACAAAGGATTCCGATATTGACCAGCATCGTTCCGGTATTGCTGGTAATAAACAGCCCGATGATAATCAGAGGCCATGCTGCAAAGGAACCGAAATTTGCCAGGGGTACAATGGCGCCCCGGACAGTCAGAGGCCCATAATTCTGCTGATGCTGAATGGCATGGCCGCACTCATGGGCTGCCACTCCCACCGCTGCCACAGAGGTGGAGCTGTAGGTGCTGTCCGAAAGGCTTAAGGTTTTATTTCTGGGATCATAATGGTCATTCAGATTTCCGGAAATATGCTGGACAATCACATCATGAATACCTGCTGCATGTAAAATCCGCTCTGCAGCCTGAGCTCCTGTCATGCCTGACATGCTCCTGACTCTGTCGTATTTGTTAAAGGTTGTTTTCACTCTGGCAGAAGCAATCAGACAGATAACTGCACCGATTACCACTAAAATGTAGGTTGGGTCAAAATAATATCCATAATATGGCATATGCAACACTCCTTCCTGTACATGAAATTCTGTTCATGGTTAAGTTTTACAATGACAGGCCTGAGCCCTCTTTCTGCTGTCCGCCCAGGGATTTTCCCGGCTCCAGAGGAAATCCCCGGAGAAATGCATCCGCTGTCATCCGCTTTTTCCCTTCTAACTGAACTTCCTTCAGTGCAAGGATTCCCTGACCTGTCTTAACATGGATGGCATTCCCGGTGACTGCTGTGACAGTTCCCGGCTCTGCCGCCTCAAAGGTTTCTTCCGGTTCTGCAAGGGCTGACCTCCAGATTTTCAGCGTTTTACCGTCCAACTGAGTGTAAGTGCCGGGCCAGGGGCTCAGCCCCCGCACCAGACGTTCCAGTTCACAGGCCGGTTTCGTCCAGTCAATGTTTCCGAACTGCCTGGTAATCATGGAGGTATGGGTGGCCTCCTCATGATTCTGAGGGATATACTCTGCTGTTCCCTGCTCTATGGCTTCCAGCGTCCGGACACACAGCTTTGCTCCTGTCTCTGCCAGACGGTCAAACAGGCTCCCTCCTGTTTCATCTTCCCGGAGCACAACTTCCTCTTTCAAAATCATATCCCCGGTATCCACCCCCTGGTCCATACGCATGGTGGTTACACCAGTCACTTTTTCTCCGTTGATAACTGCCCACTGAATGGGAGCTGCGCCCCGGTATTTCGGCAGCAGGGAAGCATGGACATTGACGCATCCGTACCTGGGCATTTCCAGTATTTCTGCCGGCAGTATCTGACCAAAGGCCACTACTACCATAATATCTGCATTTTTTTCTCTCAGATACTCCACGCACTCCGGCTCCCTGATTTTTGCGGGCTGGTATACTTCCAGACCATGGGCCAGCGCCGCTTCCTTCACAGGCGGAAACTGCATGGCTTTGCCGCGCCCTTTTGGTTTATCGGGCTGAGTCACCACCAGAACAATTTCATGGCCTGCCTGTATCAGATGTTCCAGCGTTCCCACGGAAAAATCCGGTGTTCCCATAAAAATCACTTTCATTCCATCCAGCTCCTTTCCAATGTCTGTGCTATGCTTCTTCCTCTTCTTCCTCCTCCACTTCATGGAGAGGCCCTTCTACCTTTTCCACATACATGCGGCCTTCCAGATGGTCTATTTCATGACAGAAAGCCCTTGCCAGAAGCCCCTCTCCCTCCAGTTCAAACCGCTCCATGTTCTCATTCCAGGCTTCAATTTTCACATAATTGGGTCTTGTAACCACACCGGCCTTCCCAGGCAGGCTTAAGCAGCCTTCGTCTCCGGTCTGCTCCCCCCGGCAGGCTGTGATCCGCGGATTGATCAGAATAAGGGGGCCCTCTCCCACATCAATCACTACCACACGTTTTAAAACCCCTACCTGAGGCGCCGCAAGGCCCACACCGTTTCCTTCATACATGGTCTCTAACATATCTTCAATCAGTTCTTTCATTCTGGGAGTTACCTCTTTTACCTCCCTGCATTTTTTCGTCAGTATTTCATCGCCCATCTGGCGGATAGTCCTCAGTGCCATGTTCCTTCCTCCTTTTTTAACCCTTTTTTAAAATCCACTCATGGGATTAAAGTCAAACTGTATCACCATATTTGCAAATTCCCGGTGAGTGCTGACAAACCGTTCCAGTACGTCTTTGATTTTTACCAGTTCCTGATAGTCTGCATGTTTAAAATATATCACTTTTTTATAAATATCCTTCACCTTTGCCACAGAGGCGCTGGCCGGCCCTATTACCGACAGTCCCGATATTTTTCCGTCTTCCTGCGCCTTGCGTACCTTTTTACTCAGAAGCTCCGCGCTTAAAGCTGCTGTCATCTCATCCCCGGAAGCCACCAGCATTACCATCATATGGCCGCAGGGAGGATAATTCATCATACTGCGCAGCGCAATTTCCGTCTCATAAAACCGGACGTAATCCTGCTCTTTTGCCAGTTCAATACAGTAATGCTCCGGATGATACGTCTGAATCACCACTTCTCCGGGCAGAGCACCCCGGCCTGCCCGGCCCGCTGCCTGGGTCAGAAGCTGAAAGGTACGCTCCGCCCCGTGATAGTCGCTGACATACAGGGACAAATCTGCTGCCAGTACCCCCACCAGCGTCACATTGGGAAAATCATGGCCCTTGACAATCATCTGGGTACCGATTAAAATATCTGCCTCCTGATTTGCAAAGGCTGACAGGATTTTCTCATGGCCTTCCTTATTCCGGGTGGTATCAAAATCCATCCGCAGTACCCTTGCTTCCGGAAATTTCTTTTTTACAATCTCTTCTATTTTCTGGGTGCCCGCTTTAAATCCGCTGATATATCCGGACCCGCATTCCGGGCATACTTTTGGCGCTGCCTCCTCATGGCCGCAGTAGTGGCACACCATTTTCCCGTTGTTGTGCTGGCTTAAGGCCACGTCGCAGTGAGGACATGTGAGCACATGGCCGCAGGCCCTGCAGGACACAAATCCCGCCATTCCCCGGCGGTTGATAAAAAGCATAATCTGCTGTTTCTGTTCCAGACGGTCTTTCATCAGCTCCTGAAGCCGTTCACTTAAAATAGAACGGTTCCCCTGTTTTAATTCTTCCCGCAAATCCACAATCTCACACCTGGGCAGCGGCTTTTCTTCAATTCTTTTTTCCAGCTTCAAAAGGATATATTCCCCTGTCATTCCCCTGTAATAGCTGTCAAGAGAAGGCGTGGCAGAACCCAGCACCACGCTGGCTCCCGCCATTTTTGCCCGCTCAATGGCTGTTTCTCTGGCATGATAGCGGGGCAGTGTCTCGCTTTTATAGCTGGTTTCGTGTTCCTCGTCTATGATAATAATACCCAAATTTGAAAATGGTGTGAACAGGGCGGAACGGGGACCGATCATCACGTCCACATCTCCCCGTTTTGCCCGTTCAAACTGGTCGTAACGCTCTCCTGGGGACATTTTGGAATTCAGAATGGAAACCCGATCTCCAAAGCGCTGATAAAAACGCATGACGGTCTGATAAGTCAGAGCAATTTCCGGTATCAGTACAATCGCCTGCCTGCCGCTGGCCGTCACTTTCTCAATTAACTCTATGTAAACAGCAGTTTTACCGCTTCCGGTCACACCGTGAATCAGCCAGGTATGATGATGTCCCTGTTCAAATTCCTGCCAGATACGGTCTGTAATCTCCTGCTGCTGCTCATTCAGTTTAATGGATCTGTTCTCTTTTTTCATTCCCTCAAAGGGGTTCCGGTACATCCTCTTTTCTTCCACATGAAGGATTCCCAGCTCTCCCATGGCCCGGATAACGGAAGCTGTCATATTCAGTTTGCCTGTTACCACCTCATAAGGCAGGGGGCTCTGTTCCATCAGCGCTCCCAGAAGCCTGGCTCTTGCTTTGTGGTTCTTTTTTTCAAACAGGGCAAGCTGTTCTTTCGCCTGTTCACTGCTCAGTTCCAGTACCACAAAACGCTGCTTTTTTTCTTTTGCCTTCTGTTTGACGGGAAGCACTGTTTTCAGTGCGTGGTTCATGGTTCCCCCGTAATTTTTCCGCATCCAGCCCGCCAGGGCAATTAGCTGGGATTCAATGGGGATACTCCCTTCCACCAGGCCCTCAAGGTCTTTGATTTTCGCAGTATCATACTCCGGCGTATCCGTCAGTTCCACCACATAACCTGTGGTTTTACGTCCGCCGGCTCCAAAGGGAATTTCCACCTGCATCCCCACCGCAAGTTTCTGCTGCAAATGCTCCGGTACCCTGTACTGAAACACTTTATCCAGTTTTTCATGAGAAATATCAATTACAATATTGGCATATTCTGCCATCCCTGCATCACCTGTTTTCTTTTTCCTGTGCCAGTTCATCCTGAACTTCCTGAATCAGCACGCGTTCATCCATAGGGTACTTTTTGCCTGCAATCTCCTGATAATCCTCATGGCCTTTTCCTGCAAGCACAATGACATCTCCCGGCTGGCCATGCACAATGGCATATCTGATGGCCTCTTTCCGGTCGATAATTTCCACATACGCTCCGCTGGTTCTTGCCATCCCGGTCTTAATGTCGTCGATAATTGCCTGAGGCTCCTCAAATCTTGGATTATCGGAAGTGATAATGCTAAGATCCGCCAGTCTGCCGGACACTTCTCCCATCTCATAGCGGCGCAGCTTCGAGCGGTTGCCGCCGCAGCCGAACAGGCAGACCAGCCTGCGTGGTTCATATTCTTTCAGCGTAGTTAAAAGGCTTTCCAGACTCATGGCATTGTGGGCATAGTCAATCATCAGGGTAAATTCATCCGATACCGGAACCATTTCAATTCTGCCTTTTACTCTGGCCACTTTCAATGCCTGTCTGATATACTCTCCCGACACCTGAAAATGGCGGCAGACAGCTATGGCAGTCAGAGAATTGTACACACTGAATCTGCCCGGCACATCAATCTCCACGTCCAGCTCCACCAGTCCTTCTGTGGTATAGGCCACACCCAGATATCCGGGACGTTTCACAAGGCTGATATCCACGGGACGCAAATCTGCCTCCGGAGAAAATCCAAAGGTCTCAACTTCGCAGGTATGGCCTTCCAGAATCTGCTCCCAGTGTTCATCGTCCCTGTTGACAATCCCTCTCCTGCACTGACGAAACAGCATACGTTTGCATGCCAGATATTCTTCAAAGGAAGCATGTTCATTGGGCCCGATATGGTCCGGTTCAATATTGGTAAAGATACCGATTTCAAAGGTAAAGCCTGCAGTGCGATGCATCATCAGCCCCTGAGAAGACACTTCCATCACCACGCACTGACATCCCTTTTCCACCATTCGGCGAAAATAATCCTGCAGAATATAGGACTCCGGAGTGGTATTGTTCGCCGGAATCACCTCATCTCCGATAATAGCTTCAATGGTTCCGATAAGACCTGTTTTATAGCCGGCATGTTCCAGGATGGATTTCACCATATAGGTAGTGGTGGTCTTACCCTTTGTCCCGGTGATTCCGATTACTTTCAGCTTCTCTGCCGGATGATGAAACCAGGCCGCAGAAGTCACCGCAAGACCATACCGGGTATCTGTTACCTTTATCACTGTCAGGGAGTCCGGCGCTTCCACATCCTGCTGTACCAGCACTGCTGCTGCCCCTTTCTCTGCCGCTTCTGCAACGTATGTGTGTCCGTCTGCAACGGTTCCCTTAATACATACGAAAAGACAGCCTCTGGTTATTTTTCTGGAATCATATACAAGTTCTGTAATTTCCAACTCCGTTCTTCCCTGCACTACCGTGTAGTTCAGATGTTCCAACAGCCTGTTTAACTTTTCCATTGTAATTCCTCTCTTCCAAAAGCATACTCGTTTTATTATATGATATATTTTTCAATTTGGCAAGTTTCGGGATCACAGATTCAAAAAGACTTCCCTTCAGAACAAGAAGAATCCTGCCTGGCAGGATTCTTCTTGTTCTCCTTATTTATCAGCGGAAGCTGCTGCAATATATTCTGCCAGACTCCACATTCCGATTATCCAAGAAATTTTTTCAGCATGTCCATAAAAATATCCATATCCAGCGGCTTTGCGATATGGGCGTTCATACCGTTTTTTAAAGCTGCTTCCTTGTCTTCTTCCAGCGCATTGGCCGTCATTGCAATGATGGGCAGGTCTTTTACATCTTTTCTTTGCATGTTACGAATGGTCCTGGTAGCCTCATAACCGTTCATAATGGGCATCTGCACGTCCATCAGAACCACGTCGTAATAATTTTCCTGCGCATCTCTTACCATAGCCACCGCGTCTGTTCCATCCGGCGCCGACTCCACAACAAAGCCTGCTTCTGTCAGAATGATTTCTGCAATTTCCCGGTTCAGCTCAATGTCGTCTACCAGCAATACCCGCTTTCCGCTGAAATCAGCCTGCTGCCATACAGCTGTCTCTTCTTCCTTTTCAGACGGACTGTTAGCAGACAGAAGAGCAGATTTCAAATCAGACATAAAGAGAGGCTTTGCACAGAAAGCTGTTATGCCGGCCTCCATAGCTTCTTCTTCGATATCCGTCCAGTCATAGGCTGTCAGAATAATAATGGGTACGTCATTTCCCACTACGCTGCGGATTCTTTTGGCAGTTTCCAGACCGCTGGTTTCCGGCATCTGCCAGTCAATAATATAAGTATGATAGGCATCTTCATCTTCATATGCGCTTCTGGCACGATAAATAGCCTCTCTGCCGGAAGTGGTCCACTCCGCCCGCAGACCGATTTCCTTGAGCATTTTGCTTACGCTGTCGCAGGTATTGATATCATCGTCCACCACCAGCGCACGCTGGCCTTCCAGTTCTTTAATCAGCTCCGCATCTTTTTCCACATCCTGCAGTTTCAGAGTGAATTCCACCGTAAAGGTACTTCCATGCCCCACTTCGCTTTCCACTCTGATGGTACCGTTCATCATTTCCACAATATTTTTCGTAATGGCCATACCGAGGCCTGTCCCCTGAATTCCCGACTGGGTGGCGCTTGCTTCCCGCTCAAAAGGTTCAAAAATATGTGCCACAAATTCCGGCGCCATACCGATTCCATTGTCCTTAATTGTAAAAATATAATCGCCGTACCCATGACGGAACGTGCTTTTCTGGGTAATCCGGAAAGAAATGCTTCCTCCCGCCGGCGTATATTTCACCGCATTGCTCAGAAGATTGATAAATACCTGATTCATTTTCAGGGAATCCGCAATTACATCTTCATTGACCACTTCAAAGGTATCAATAAACAGTTCTAACTGTTTCGCCTTTACCTGGGGCTGAATGATATTTACCAGATTATGCATCATCTCGGAAATGTTGCACTCCTGCTCCTTAATCTGCACTTTTCCGCTTTCAATCCTGCTCATATCCAGAATATCATTAATCAGGCTGAGCAGATGATTACTGGAAGAAAGCACTTTCTGGAGACTGTCATGCACCTGTTCTTTGCTGTTAATATGGCTCAGCGCTATAGTTGCAAACCCGATAATGGCATTCATGGGAGTACGGATATCATGGGACATATTAGACAGGAATGTTGTCTTTGCCCGGTTGGCATGCTGTGCCTGCATCAGGGCATCCTGCAGCGCCTGGGTCTGTTCCCTCTGTTTCTTTTCACTCTCGGTAATGTCTTTTGTCACAACCATCACCATAACATCGCCCGTATCATCATCCTGTACCATAAGGAAGGACTGGCGGACACAGACCTGTGCACCGGTGGGATCCTGTTCCCAGTATTCCACATCCGCTTCCCCTTCTCCCTGGGCAAAACACTCTTTCAGGTATTCCAGAGACGTCCTGGCATCATAATTTTCCAGAGATTCCGGCAGTACAAACTTCCTCCAGGAGGCAAAACATTCGGAAGCTCTGCAGGGCGCTTTAAGACCTGCCTCCTTCAGCATGGAAATTTTCTTTCCATGGATGGTTCGGATAATATCATTCTCTATCATGTCTCTGGTAAGGTTAAAATCAAAGGTACACAGTGCATTGGAGGTAATGGCTATCCGATACTGCCTTTCCTTGCGGTTTGCAAGGGACATCTCCGCCTGTATAAGCAGTTCCTTTTCCTTTAATTCCGTAATATTCTGGCGGCTGAACAGAACCTTGACAGCCCGGCCCTCTTTTCTTTCCAGACACACCACATTGATATGTGCCCATTCTACCCGGTTCTCTTTCATCACCTGACATTCATGGCGCAGGTCCTCATGCTCCATCAGGGACTGAATCATGGATTCTCTGTCCATAAATTCCGCAAATTCCTCACGTTCGCTTTCTTCCGTCAGCGCATTGTACAGATATTCATAAAAATCCCTGTACGCTCCTGTCTCTGCCAGATTACTGTCCTCCGGCCGGCTTCCTGCCAGATAGCGATAGGTATCTTTTTCAAAATCCACCATGACAAAACGGGGAAACAACGTATTAATCCCCTTAATAATATAACCCATTTCCTGATTTTCCTGTTTCAGCAGTTTCTTTTCCCGCTTTGAACGGAAAAACAGCGCCACAATATAAATGGCAAACATGATAATCAGAATGATTTCCAGCTGGATTCCTACCAGATTTTCATCGTCTATCATGGCCTGCGTCACCGTTTTGGGAAACGTCTGCACAAGGACATATTCGCTTTCAGGAAGATACATCACGCAGATATTATCTGTTTTACATTGGGAATCACAGACAAAAACCCCTTCTCCCTTTTCCGTAAAGACCTTTCGGGCATCCTCCGCCGTCTTCTGGTCAATTACATTTTCACTCATCAGAATTTCCAGTACATCTCCTGTATATTCCCTGTCATCTGAGCTGGCAATCACACTTCCGTCCGGCATACAGAGATAAACCCAGGCGTCCTCTCCGAAATAGGTGGTCTTTAACATTTCTTTCAGATTCTCTTCTGCCAGAAAGGCTCCCCGGAGCACGCCGATAATCTGGCCATAATAGTACACCGGCGAGTAAAAACAGGCCATGGGTTCATCAAACAGATACGGGTCAAATATGATGTCCATCCCGCTTCTTCCTTTGATACCGTTCTGGTAAAAATCCCTTTGGGTAACATCCGCAATCCGCCCGTCCGAGGAATGGTCCTTTCCTTCCGCATCTGTATAAATCAAAGCGTTAAACAGATGGCTGGAATTATCTTCGATTCTCTTCAGCATTTCCGCAGACACCACAGGTTCCTGCAGACTTTCCTCCAGAAAATACGCGTAAGCGGTAATCAGACTGCGGGCATTTTTCAGCTTCTCATCTACTTTATCAGCCGTCAGATGAGCCGAATCCGCAGCATAGTTCTTGTTTCGCTCTATCATACGCCTGCTGTTGTTCGTTGTAAACCACTGAAACAGTATAATAACAGCAATCAGCAGAACGAAAACGTATGCCATTCCCTGTAACGATTTTTTTCTTCTTATCACCAGATTTTCCTCCCTGATTTCCTGCAGGCACTCTGCTTTTTAAAACACCCCCGGAAGACAGAGACATCTTCCGGGGGTGATTCTGTTCTTCTGCAGGAAAATCCTGGATTTTCTCCAGAAGAACAGTCCTTATCACACTGCAGCGGATGCGAAATATACCGCAAAACAGCCCGCTGCAGACGAAGAATCCCGCCTGGCAGGATTCTCTGTCTCGTTAATTTTTCACATCTGCAAAGGACAGTTTCGTCTCTGTTGCGTGAAAAAATTCTTCTTTTGCCAGTCCGAAGCAGTCCAGAACCGTAGGTGAAAAAGTACCGCACTCTCCATCTGTAATCATGCGTGCCGCTTCGTTTACTTCATAGGGTGCCTTATATACACGCTTGCTGACCAGCGCGTCATATACATCCGCAACGGAGACCACCTGAGCCCAGATGGGAATTTCATCTCCTGAAAGACCGTCCGGATAACCCTTTCCATCGTACCGCTCGTGATGATACCGGCAGATTTCATAACAGTAACGGTAAAAAGCATCTTCCTCCTGTTTGAAATTCTCCAGAAGCTCACAGCCATATATGGTATGTTTCTTAATCTCTTCAAATTCATCCTTCGTCAGTTTTCCAGGCTTCAGAAGAATGCTGTCCGGAATGGCAATTTTACCCAGGTCATGCAGTGCGGAGGCGCTGATAATCAGCTCCACATCTTCCTCTGACAGCCCGTACTCCGGATAAAATTTCACCAGATATTTCAGCAGTACTTCCGTATAATATTTCACCCGCTGTATGTGTTCTCCGGATTCCAGACTCCTGAATTCCACCACAGAACTGAGAGCATTTACCAGGAAATCATTGTTCCGCTTCAGCTTCTCCCTGCTCTCCCGAAGCTGTCTGGTACGCTTCTCCAGTTTCTTTTCAATATCAATCCTGTGGGAAAACAACTCTATAATATTCATGGCACGCCGCATAACCACTTTGGGTGTAAAGGGCTTGTATACTATATCAGAGGCACCGTATTCATATGCCTTTAACTCCGTATCCACAGATGCTTCTCCTGTAATGATGACCACCGGAATATATTCCATATAGTTCTTCTCCACCATATATTCCAGCACATCCAGCCCGGACTTGCCCGGCATGATAACATCCAGAAACATCAGTACAATCTGATCTCCCTTTTCCTCCAGCAGTTCTATGGCCCCGTCTCCGTCTTCTGCCTCCAGAATCTCAAACTGTTCTTCAAAAATAAACTTCAGCATCTCACGGTTTATATCTACATCATCAACAATTAATAAAGTGTTCCTTTCCATGACTTCTCCTTTGCCGCAATTACTCCTATATGCCCCGATTATATCATAACTTATTTCCGAAATCAACAGCCGGAAACTCTCCGTTAAAAAATCACCGCAATCAAAAATCCCTTTATGCCCAGCAAAAACACAGCACATAAAACTGCCGTAGCATACATCAGGCGTCCGCTTCTTCTGATGTCCTCCGGTTCCACCGGACGGATATCATCTCCGATTGAAGGTTTTTCATGCTTTTTGCCGAAATACCAGGCATCCCCTGCCAGACGCACCTGTAAAGCTCCTGCCATGACAGCTTCCGTCTGGGCAGAATTAGGGCTTGCATGACAGAACCGGTCCCTCCGGAAAATCCGGAAAGCCCCGCAGATATCCAGCCCGCAGAAAGGACAGGCCAGTATCATCAACAGGGCGCTGATTCTGGCAGGAATAAAATTAACCACATCATCCAGAACTGCCGCCGCTGTGCCGAAATAACGGTACCTGTCATTTTTATACCCCACCATGGAATCCATGGTGTTGACGGACTTATAGAAAAATCCCCCCGCACCTCCAAACAGGACCATATAAAACATGGGGGCAATCACTCCGTCTGAGGTATTCTCCGCCACAGTTTCCACCGCTGCCCGAACCACTCCTTCTTCGCTGAGCGTATCCGTATCCCTTCCCACAATCATGGACACCGCTTTTCTTCCTGCCTCAACTCCCTCTGTTTCCAGAGCTATCCGGACATTTCCACTCTCCTTCCTCAGAGACTTTGCTGCCAGAAGGGCACCGCATATGACAGCTTCCACCCCGATACCCAAAAGAATATGGACATGGTAGCAGGCCAGCAGCAGGCCAAGGGGGATCAGTGTGGAACATCCGGTCACCAGGACCACCAGGATTCCTCCGGCTGCCCGCTCCCCTTTCGGAGTCCGGGGAAATAATTTCCGAAGCCAGCCCTCTGTTTTGGAAATCAGCGCTCCTATGGCCTGTACCGGGTGATACCACCCAGGAGGGTCACCGATGATAAAATCCAGCAGAATCCCCACAAATAACGCGGCAGCAGAACAGATATACAGATTCATTTTCTTCTCCTCCCCTTACTCAGTGTTCCAGCAAAACCGCATGTCCGTCGCTGTACTGCTCAAACCTGCTCTCAATTCTTACCAGGTGTTCCGCATATTCTTTCAGTTCCGCCGCCAGCTTTTCCCTGTCATCCCGCTCCATTTTATAAAGTATCCGATGCTCCATGCTGGCCCAGAAATCCATGGACATGGTGCGGAACTGAATTTCCACCGGAAAGTATTCCATTCCGTCCAGACAGTACACCGGAATCCCCACAATAATATGGTAGCTTCGGTATCCGTTGGGTTTCGGCTCAGATATATAATCACATTCCCGGATGACAATCAGATCCACCTGTCGCTTCAGCGCATCCACAAGATTATAAATGTCCTCCACAAAATAGCAGATTACGCGTACGCCTGCAATATCCTGCAGATAGTCTTTGGCATTCATCACCGTGGGTTCCTTTTCTTTCTTCCTGAGTTTCTCCTCCATGCTTTCTTTTTCCTTAATCCGGTTCTGGATATTATGGATAGGCTGACCGGAAGATTCACTGTAAAGATTATGTTTCAAAACGTTTAACCGGGCCAGCAGCACCTCGCTGGCATCTGCATAAGGCTGAATAAACGTATAATATTCCTCATTCGTCATTGGTTTCTGTTGTTCCTCCTCTATATTATGGGTAAATTATACCAGACCTCAGGCAAAAAGATATAAAAAAATGTGATAAAAAATCTTAAAATTATGTAAAATTATCTTCACAGACAAAATTTCTGAAAACTCCCCTCAGATACCCTTCTTTCGTTCCTCCCCAGGGAGAAAAATCATATCCTGACCGATATCATAGAGAAACAGGCATTTCCACTTCCGTTTATCCTGTTTCAAACCGCACTTCCACCTCAAATATACCCTGTTTCAGACTGGCCTGTATTCTTCCGCCCATTTTTTCGGTGAATTCTCTGGCAATGGCAAGTCCCAGCCCGGTACTCCTGCGGTTTCCGGACTGGTCGGTGGTATAAAAACGTTCAAAAATCTGTTCCAGATCCCGCTCCTGAATGGTTTTTGTCTCGTTGGCTATCCGCATAACTGCCTGTCCCTGTTCCCGGAGCAGGGAAAAGGCATATCCGCCAGTTCCGTGCACCAGTGCGTTTTTGATCAGATTCTCCGTCACCCGCTGCCATGCATGGGCGTCTCCGTACACAAAGCACGGTTCCCTGGAGACCTCCACTGCGGGATCACAGCTTTTTTTTGCAAAATCTTCATAAAACATGGAAACTGTTTCTGCAAACAGATTCGTCACATTCAGTTTTTCCCGGTTCAGCTCCAGTTCTCCGGCCTCCAGCCTGGCATATTCGAAAAGCTGGTTTAACAGCTCTGTCAGATCCTCCATCCGTCTCTCCACTGTTCTCAGATACTGTTCTTTTTTCTCTTTTGGGGTTCCCGGATGTTCCAGCAGCTGCACATATCCTTTCATTGAAGTCAGAGGGGTACGGATATCGTGGGAAATGCCTGTAATACTCTCCCGATAGCTTCGGTTCGCCCGGTACAGTTTCCACTGCTCCTCCCGCATTTTTTCCAGCACCTGATTCATAACATTAATCATCTCTCCCGTTTGCCCCACGGCACAAACAGAGGTCAGCAACTGATTGCTGTCCTCTGCTTTCAGAAATTCCAACTGTTTTTTCAAATGCCTGACCTGTTTCTCATAACAGATAAGGCATATGACCAGAATACCTGTCCCGGCTGCCAGTATTACAATGATAATCCACAAATTCATGTTATATCTGCCTTTTGAAAATGAAGCGCTCCCAGAAAAGTTACAAAGAAAAGCCACGCCAGCGACACCAGGATTCCCCGTATCACAAATTCCTGCTCCATCCCGCTGACAGGACATTCCATCTGCAGGCTCAGCGGCCAGTACAGGGAAGGCTGTATGCTCAGATGAGAAAGCAGCGTATCTGCTCCCGCCAGCAGAGAGGTGGAAAATATGATAATTCCTGCGCTGATGGAAATACCTGCTGCCAGGCTCCTGGTAAACTCTCCCACCAGTACCGCTGTTCCTGTAACGGGCATACTGATTACCATCTGCATTCCCATATAAGATGCCGTCTGCGTCCAGTTCATGGACTCAATCCCTTCTTTTCCCATAAACAATCCGCCTGCCAGAATGCAGCACACAAAGGTCACTCCCAGAATCGCCATTGCAGCCAGCTGTGTAACCAGCAGTTTGCTCAGAAAAACAGAAGCTCTGGGATAGCCTTTTCCCACAATATTTTTTACCGTACCGCCTGTATATTCTTTGATCACAAAAATACTGGCAAACACAGCCATAATAAAACCGGTAAAATGGCCGTTCAGCATCTGCTGCAAAACTCCCATAATTCCCACCTGCTGTATATAAGGCCCTTCGCCGAGTTCTTCTCCTTCATGATAAACGTAAATTCCGTTTGCCCCTTCCGCCGGCATCTGGTTTTTGATTTCATCCACCATTAACAGGGTGAAATACAAAAGCCCCACAAGAATAACCACCGACGCAAGACATACATAAAACGTCTTTTCTTTACGAACCTTATAGCATTCACCGCCTAATATGTTAAGCATTTTTGCCACCTCCCAGCAAATCCATAAAATAGCCTTCCAGATCCAGTCCCACCAGATAACTTTCCATGACCTTCACGCCTCCGTTTATTAATTCCTGATTTACTTTCCAGGATTCTTCCAGGTTTTCAAAGACCCGCAGCATTCCAGGTTCCGGTACATCGTAACTGTTAATCCGGCACTCCTCCAGAATGGCGGCAGCCCGCTCCACATCATCCACCACCAGCTTCTGACAGCGCCGGCAGCGATGTTCCAGTTCCTCTCTGTCAAATTCCTCGATCAGAACTCCGTCTTTGATAATCCCGTACCGGGTGGCTATTTTAGACAGTTCGCCTAAAATATGGCTGGAAATCAGAATTGTAATCTGCTTTTCTTCATTCAGTCTCAGCAGCAAATCCCGGATTTCCTTAATTCCTGCCGGGTCCAGTCCGTTGATGGGTTCATCCAGAATCAGAAAATCCGGATTATGAAACAGTGCAATGGCAATGCCCAGCCTCTGTTTCATGCCCATGGAAAAATTTTTCACCTTTTTCTTTCCTGTCCCGGACAATCTGACAAATTCCAGCATATCATCCACTGCCCTTTTCTCCGGAATTCCCAGTTCCCGGCGCACCACTTCCATGTTCTCCCTGGCAGTCATGTTCCGGTAGAGACCCGGCTGCTCAATCAGGCTCCCGATACGCACCCTCTGCTGCTCCAGTTCATGGGAACCGAACAGCTCCATGGTTCCTTCTGCCGGCGACGCAAGGCCTGACACCATACGCATAAAAGTGGTTTTCCCGGCTCCGTTTCTTCCGATAAACCCATAGATGTCTCCTTTTCTCACATGCATGCCCACATGATCCACCACCGTATGCTTTCCATACTTTTTGGTAAGTCCCTCTGTTTTTAATACATATTCCATACTTTTCCTCCTGCTGCTTTCCAGGAACATCTTTCTTATCTGTCCCAAAGGGGTGTTGCTTTTATGCATTCAGTATATCAGCAGGGTTTTCAGAAACTTTAGAAAAAGTATAAAAAAAACATAAAGTTTTGCCGGCAGTCAGTCCATTTTAAATCCAATGCCCCACACCGTCCTGATATAGCTTTCGCCCGGATGTGCTTTCGCCAGTTTCTGACGGATATTGCTGATATGCACATTTACCGCATTATCCTCTCCCAGAAATTCCTCATTCCACACCGATTCATAAATGTTGCTTTTGGTAAATACTTTTCCGGGATTGCTCATAAGCAGCTCCAGTATCAGATATTCCCGCTTTGTAAGGGCAAGTTCCCGCCCGCCTGCCTGAACCTGAAAATCATCCTGCAGAATACGGATATCTTTATATTCCAGTATCCGTCCTGCCTTCCCTTTTTCAATACCATTTCCTTCTTTCGGCGAAACTTCTCTGCGTCTTAGAACTGCCTCCAGCCTGGCCAGCAGTTCCTCCGTATCAAAAGGTTTTACCACATAGTCATCGGCCCCCTGGCGAAGCAGCGACACCCTGGCCTGTACCTCATCCCTGGCTGAAGCCACAATCACACCGGTTTTTGGATATTTTTCCCGGATTTCTCTGAGTACATCTTCTCCGGACTTTCCCGGCAGCATCAGATCCAGAATCACTGCGGCGGGCTGACGCTGCTGCATGTAAAGCAATGCTTCCGTTCCGGCATAGGACTGGACAGTTTCATAGCCATGCTGTTCCAGCAGCTCCTTTAACATCTGATTTATGTCATTATCATCCTCTGCAATTAATATATATTCCTTCAACGTCACTCACCTGGTTTCCGCCCTCTCTGTAACTGATTTCTGTCTGATTTTCATACTGTCAGCAGTCTGTTTATCTGATTCCCACATTATCAATAGCTGTTTTCCCTTTTTCTGTCAGAAAGCAAATGGTAATTCTGCTGATTTTCCTTCTGTCCACGCCTGTAAAATCTTCCATGGGAATGGAAACTGTCTGAAACTGATGCTTATATTCCGCCGCTTTCCACAGATACTGCAGCTTATTCAGCCGCACCGGAAAAGCCGGATACAGGCTGGCATAATCTTCGGCCTTCAGAACCGCTTCCTGCCCCTGACTGTCCTCCACAATAATCTCCAGTTTTGGAAGCTCCCCTTCTTCTTCCGGAAAGTCCTCCTTAAGATCCATCACATCAAACTGCAGGTGTTTTCCGGTCAAATCTGTTTCCGGCATGGAAATGGAAAATTCCGCCGGTTCTTTTTTGCTGCTGCCAGCCTCTTCCCCCTCTTCAGGCTCCCATTTCAAAACTGCTGCATAATTTCCTCTGGGATTTCCGTCTGAAAAATACAGAAGTTCTTCCCTCCAGCTGTTTACATGTTCCGCTTCCAGCCTTATATCTGCAGCGGTTCCCGTTTCCAGACGGGTATCCTCTTCAAAATTACAGAGTATGCGCAAATCTGAGGTCTGATAAGACTGAATATACAGTGTTTCCGGCAGAAGTTCCTCATACCTGCTGTAATCTGTCAGCAGCATTCCGGAAAAATTCTGTTCTGACTCTGTTTCTGCTGTTTCCTTAAGGGTTTCCTCCAGAAACGCCCGGATAAAAACTTTGGCAATCTGCTGCTGTTCCTGCACGGAAATAAAATTTTTCACATTCAGGGCCCGGTTCAAAGGTTCCATCAGATCATAGCTTCCCCACAGAGAATTAAACTGGCCATGATTGGCCCCCGCCACATAAAGAGACGTTTTGATGCAGTCCTTTTCTCCGCTGAAAGTAACATTTTCGTACTGTTCCATTCCCATAAAGGCGGCAACATCCTGATCGTTTGCCCCGTGCAGCACCATATAATTTACATCTTTCAGTTCCACATCTCGCCCGGATGGCAGATACTGTCCGCAGGTAGGTGCAATGGCTATCAGTGACCGGATGGAAAAATGATAGTCAAAGGTACGGTTGCCATTATCCGGATAATAATCCAGCTCATTAAACAGATATGCTGCGGCAATTGCTTCTCCGCCCCTGGAATGTCCTGCCAGCGCCAGATTGTTTTCATCTGTTTTCTGATACAGCGGGCTGTCTTTCCGGCGGCTTTCGGATAAGATGTAATCCATATGTTCCAAAAGCAGCACCGCCCGGCCGTCATTTTCACCGGAAAGCCCATTGCAGGCATTTTCATCCACCGATACCACCACATAACCATGGGAAGCCAGATAAGTACCCAGATATTCATACCCCAGGTAAGAATCTGTAACCCAGTTATGATTTCCATGAACAATAAAAAGCACCGGGCAGTCAGACTGTTCTTCCGGATACCAGACCATGCCGGACAGAGGCACCTCATCCAGGGAGTACCCCTGATAGTGTTCTTTCATGAAACCATCCAGCCCTTCATTTTCAGCAAACCTGCTGATATTTACCGTCCGTACAGGAAGGATACCGGAATTTTCTGTTCCATAGGTAAGGGCTTTCACGGTACAGGGGCCCTGTTTCAGCCCCTCCTCAAAGGCTTCTTTCTCCTGTTCCGTAAGAACATCTTTTTCCCGGTTCTGATTTCTCAGGTTTCCATAGATTTCAATATAAGTATCCTCAAATCCTCTGCCTGCCAGCAGAACCAGCAGGGCCATTGTAAAAATCCCGGTCAGCGCCAGCGCTGCTGCAATCGTCCTGGTCCGTACTTTATAATGGAATGCTGCCCACAGGCTTTTCAGCAGCAGGGCCAGCACCAGGCTGAAAACTGCCGCAGTCAGCACACTTTCTTTCAGCCCTGCATGGAAAGCATCTCCTGTCATTACCAGAATACAGACCATACAAAGCAGCAGCCAGGACAGGAATTCCCGGACTCCGTTTCTGAGAAACAGTTCCAGGAGTTTCCCGGACAGCCACAGCCCGGCCATGGCAGCGGGAACGGTCAAAACTGCTGTAATAACAGTTCCCAGCCAGACCGGCTGCATAAAGGTACCGGACATCAGGCCCACACACAGACTGAATAAAAAAATGGCAGCCCAGTACAGAAGAGTGCCGGTATCCTGCCAGTTTTTCATCCTGTAGCTGCCAAAGCGCTGCTTTATGCTACGATATTTTTCCCGTATATGCAGGAAAAAAGGGATTATCTTTTTCATCTCTTATTTCCTCTCTGTGGCTTGCTATGGTCAGCTTCTGCCCGGTTCCTGCTTCAGCCTCTTTGCAATCCCGCAGTTCACCAGATACACTTCCTCCGCCTGCCTGGCCAGCACACATCCCATCCGTCCCGTCAGCTCCCGGTATTCCCGGTCAAACCTGTCCATGGGCACAATACCGCAGCCCAGCTGATTCATGACAAGTATCACATCCGGATTCCCTTTCAGCAATGTTTCTGCCATGGGATATGGGTCTTTGCCCTCCTGCAGCATTCTCTTCAGCCACAGGTGAAAATGACAGATAATATCTGCCTTGTGCAGTTCTCCTGTCTCTGCCCTTTCTCCCTCTGCCACCACCGGCTGTTTTCCGGGATTCTGTATCTTATATATCTGTTCTGCCGCCTCCAGTTTTCCCTGGAAAGCGCCGCCTGTAATCAGTATCATATCTGTTCCTCTACCTAAAACGATTAAAATTTTTCTGCTGCAACTGCTGTAATCAGGATGGCCAGTTCACAGACCTGCAGGAACCAGCCCGCCAGATCTCCGGTAATTCCCCCGAATTTCTTCCGGGACATCTTATAATACCAGAAAAATACAAGCCCGGATACGGCTGCCACTGCAATTCCCGGATATAAGTTCGTCCACAGCATAACAGCCAGCACTGCTCCCGTTTCCGCCAGCAGCACAGCCTGCGCCTTTTTCTTCTCCGCCTTTTCTGAAAACATGGCTGCCAGCCCGCTGTCTTTTGCACAGGGAAAAGCAGTAACTGCATACCCGCTGAGACACCGGCTGAGAAAAAATCCAAGGGAAACCAACGGAATTCCCTGACTGTCCAGTTCCGTTGCAAAACCAAACCAGGTGAGAAAATACAGACATCCGGCAATCACAGCAAAAGCCCCCGCGTGGGAATCCTTCAAAATCTCAAGACGCCTCTCTTTTGGCTGCCAGGAGCTCAGAGCGTCCATGGTATCCAGGAATCCGTCCACATGGATACCTCCGGTGATGAGAACCGGAATTATGGTCAAAATTACCCCATAGAGAGTTTCTCCCACCGGGACGGACTTCCCGTAACTGCCCCAGAGATAAAAACACAGGCCGCTGACTGCGCCCACCCAGGGAAAAAAGCACATCACATATTTCATATTCTCCCGTTCCCATTCCACAGCGGGCATGGGAATTTTAGAGTACATGGCAAAAGCAATCATCCAGCCTTTCAGATAGTTCATAATTTCCTCCATTCCGTATTTTCTTTCCATTCCAGAGGAATACCGCAGATCACCTCCACCACACGGTCCGCCACTGTGCCCAGATTCCGATGGACCTCTGCCATCTGCTCCAGATATTCCATGGTCATCCTGTCGTATTCCATTCCATCCTCAAAAACATTGTTTCCCACAATGACCAGATGGCGGGAGTTTTCCGCCAGATGCAGGATTCCCTTCCAAATTTTTCCAGATACAGATTCCTTCCTGCAGTTTTCAGAAAACATCTCATTGGCAGTCAGATTTGACAGGCATTCCAGCAATATAACTTCATGCTGCCTCACTGACAGTTTTTCCAAATCCATATAGCACTCCCTGGTTTCAAATCCTTTTCCGGCCCGCTGTTTCCGATGACGGCGAATCCGCGCCTGGCTCTCCTCATCCCCCGGCTTCATGGTGGCAACGTAGACTAACTGTTCTTCTTCCCGCTCCTTTAACGTTACCGCAAGATTTTCCGCAAATTCCGATTTTCCGCTGCCGCTGCCGCCAGTTACAAAAACTATCATCCGCTGCCCCCTGTCTGTTCCTTTCATCCAAATGTCAGTTACTGCCTGTCCCGCTTCGGTTCCCAGTTACCCGTTACGGTCTGCTCCGTCCGGCTCTTAAGGGGCAGCTAATCCAGGGGTACATAATCCTCCACCTGAATCTGAGAAAAGGTACTCATTTTCTCATAGATATCCAGTCCCATATCCAGCAGAGGGAACAATGCCACTGCCCCGGTCCCTTCTCCCAGACACATATCGCACATCAGACTGGGGGATTTTCCAATAGCTTCCAGTATGGCGGCTCCAGCAGGCTCTTTGGAAACATGGGAGGCTATCATATAGTTTCCGGCCA
Source organism: Eubacterium sp. 14-2 (assembly GCF_000403845.2). Classification (GTDB taxonomy): domain Bacteria; phylum Bacillota; class Clostridia; order Lachnospirales; family Lachnospiraceae; genus Petralouisia. The sequence goes on from NZ_KE159568.1 coordinate 337,054, forward strand.
GCGGACTGAAACGTGTTGCAAGCAAAGCCGCCACTGCGGAAATAAATCCGTCCACAATCACCGGCATCCCAAAAGCCGCTCCTCCCAGATAAATCCCGGTAAGCCCCGCCAGGTCCAGTCCTCCCACTTTAGCAAGCACATCCAGGGGATCCTGTGGATCCGGCTTATGTAAGGCAACCGCATTCCGGATAACCTGAATTTTTCTGTGCAATCCCGCTGTGGTAAGGCCTGCCCCGCGCCCGGTCATCTCTTCCACTGGTCTTCCCAGCAAAACGCTGGCTACCGCGCTGCTGGTGGTGGTATTTCCGATTCCCATTTCTCCGGTGGCCATTACATCATAGCCTCTGTCTTTCAGTTCTTCTGCCAGATTTATGCCCACCTCAATACCCTGACGGGCCTCTTCTCTGGTCATGGCCGGTTCCACTGCCATATTTTTAGTGCCATAGGCAATCTTTCGTTTTTCCACTCTGGGCGTATCCGTAACCATGCCTATATCAATGGGAAAAATGTCTGTTCCGGTATCTTTGCACATAATAGCCGCACAGGATTTTACATCCAGAAAATTCTCCGCCACAATGGCGGTAACCTCCTGTCCGGTCTGAGTCACGCCCTCTGCCACAACTCCATTATCCGCACACATAACCACCAGCGCTTTTTTTCCCAGATGAATCTGTCCTGTCCGCTGAATTCCTGCAATCTGTATCAGATTGCTTTCCAGTTTTCCCAGGCTTTTTAAAGGTTTCGCAATACTGTCCCACCGCTTTTCACATGCCAGACATGCTTCCTCATCCAGAGGACGGATCTGTTCAAGACATTCTTCCAGTTTCATAATTCTTTTCTTCCTTTCCGTAATTCCTTCTGCACTGTTGTAAAAATCTCTGAATAAACCGGGGATTGGAATAATAGTAAAGATGGGGAAATCCCGCCGCATACGTCCGGCCTCCCTGAATGCAGTCCCATTCCCGGCTGCCCACAGGCTTTTTCCCATGGTAAGCATTTCCGTTTTCCGTACAGTCAAAATAATGGAATTCATGGCCTTTCACAGATTCGTCCGGCGGTAAAAGCTGATGTTCCTCTCTGGCAGTCAGGGTGAGATAACCGAAACGCCCCAGCTTTCCTGTGGGATATGCTTTTCCGGAAAAAACTCCTGCCATGGGCCATACGTTTCCCTCCCCGTCCTCCATGGATTCCTGCAGATACATAAAACCTCCGCACTCTGCCAGAAAAGGCATCCCCCCTTTTAACCGGGAAGAAATCTGCCGGCACATTTCCTGATTGCCGCTTAATCCGGCAGCATGAAGTTCCGGATAACCTCCATAGAAAATCATGCCCTGCAGCTTCTCCGGCAGGGTTCTGTCGTGAAGAGGAGAAAAAAACACCGGTTCTGCTCCCAGTTCTCTCAGTAAATCCAGATTTTCCTCATAACAGAAACAGAATGCTTCGTCTCTGGCAATGCCGATACGGGTCTTTTTTTCAGAATCCGGACATTCCATCTCTGAGCCGTATTCTGACGTGTTCAGGTTCTCCGGCTCTGCCGCGGCCAATTCCCTGGCAGCCTGCGCGCATCCCAGGATTTTTTCCACCTCCAGGGTTTCCTCCAGCACGCCGGCAAAACGTTTCAGTTTTTCCTGAAATCCCTCCACTTCCTGGGGCATGACAAGGCCCAGATGGCGGCTCTCCAGTGCCAGTTCCTGACATCCGGGTACATAACCGAATACCGATACCGGCAGTGTCTTTTCAATTTCCTGTTTCAGCATGGGATAAGAGGAAGCTGATACCTGATTTAAAATAACTCCGGCAATTTTACTGTCCGGCCGAAATCCCAGAAATCCCTGTATCAGAGAAACCACAGAAAGGCTCATGCCTCTGGCATTTACCACAAGAATCACCGGCGTATCCGTAACCTTTGCCAGTTCATAAGAAGAAGCAGCGGTGGTCACGCCTCCCGCTCCGTCATAAAATCCCATTACACCTTCCAGCAGGGCAATATCCCCCTGGGCTGCTGCTTTTCCCAGCAGATACCTGGTCATTTCTTCCCCGGTAAAAAAAGTATCCAGGTTCCGGGCCGGAATTCCCAGCACGGTTCTGTGAAACATGGGGTCAATGTAATCCGGGCCGCATTTAAAGGAAACTGCTTTCAGGCCTCGGTTTGCAAATACCTGCAGCAGCCCGCAGGTAATCAGTGTTTTCCCGCTTCCACTGGAGGGTGCGGCAATCATAATTCTGGGCAGTTTCATATTTTCCTCCTTCACTGGTTTTCCAGCAATGTCTCTGCCAGCCCGCTGTATCCATAACGTTTCATTACGCTTTTTATCCCTTCTGCCACTTCCTCTCTGGAAAAATCATGATCTTCCAGAAAATCACCGGTTTTCTCATTGAGATAATCATAAAATGCCAGAGACAATTTCAGATTTTCCAGATGTTCTGTTTCTTCCTGCCCAAACTCGTCCTCCAGATGTTCGTACAGCATATTTTCCGCTTCGTTTATTTTTCCCTGGTCTGCCAGCAGACACAGCCGCTGATAAAAATCCTGGTCTTTCCCTTCCAGGAACACCAGCTCCTGTTTTTCCTCATCTATATGAAAAATCAGTTTCAGTATGGTGCGCACCATTTCATGAATCATACGCATAATATAATCTTTTTCTACCATTGTTCCACTCCTGTCTGCCGCCCCTTACGGAAGTTGTATGCGCCTGGAATTTAAAGTATATCTTCCTTCTGAAACATCATTGCAAAAACTGCCAGAAGCAGCACACTGGAAATCCAGATGGCTTTTTCTGCCAGAATCCCGGTCAGTATGCCTCCCAGGGCAGCCCCCACAATAAAAATTCCGATAAATCCGTAATACAAAAGGCTTTTCTGTCTCAGCTCCCGGTTCCCGGTAGAACGGTAACTGCACCACAGCTCCGTTGCCGCCCGCAGATTCCCAATACACATGGTGGTGGCGTAAACATTTCCATTTAATTTCCGGAAGCTCTGCACCTGCATGGCACACACAAAGGATATCAGCATATTGGCCCACAGATTCATCTGCCGGGGAAAAAATCCTGCGGCAAACAGCAGCACAGCCTCTAACAGAACCACAATCTGTCTCCAGTGAATGGCGTCTGACCGGCCGAACTGCCTGCGGATTTTCTCAGCTCCGTAAATCCCCACTGCAAAAGCAGCTACCGGCAGCAGATAGCGTACCCCCAGGTGCCAGTTCCCCATAGCAAAATTCTGGCCCATCAGTACCATATTTCCTGTCTGGGCATTGGCAAATACCTCGTCCCTGCAGTTGTAGGTATAAGCATCCTGAAATCCTCCGGAAATACACAGGACTGCCACCACAGCCGGCGATTCTGACATCTGACCTTTTCCTTTCATATCTTCCCACACTATCCCTGCTTTTTCCTGTCAGCCTTGCTCTGAAATTTTGTTTCTTCTATAATGAAGCGTTGGTGAAATCCTTCTCCGATTTTTCCTGATTCATCGAAGGCAGTAATGGAAAATGTCAGTTTCCGTCCTTCCACTTCCGTCAGAACACTGTCACACCATACTTTCATGCCCACCGGCGTGGGAGCCTGATGTTCCAGATCCAGTTTTATTCCCACAGTTCCCATTCCCGGCTCCAGATATTCTGCCACGCTTTTCCAGGCAGTTTCTTCCATAAGGGCCGCCATACGGGGTGTGGCGAGCACGTCCAGCGTGCCGCTTTTATGTACTTTTGCAGTATCCTCTGCAGTTACTGTCAGTTCCTGATGTCCTTTGATTCCTGTCTCCAACATTCTGATTCTCCTTTTCTTCGTGCAAAGCTGCGCACCTGTTTTCAGTTTCTTCTGCTTATCAGTTTACCACAGGAACGATGATTTTGCTACTGTGATTTATGTACCGGTTATTTTTCATTCTGCACGGTGCAGCAGAAACAGAGGAAAAAAATCATCACAGGGCCTGTTTTAAACATATTCCTCCACAATGCGCCTCACAGAGGACAGGTAGCTCCTGCCAAACAGATTCAGATGATTCAGCAAATGATAAAGGTTATAAAAATCTCTCCGTTTCTCATACCCCGGCTGCAGAGGCGCAGCTTCCCGGTATGCTTCATAAAATTTCCCGGAAAATCCGCCGAACAGCTCTGTCATGGCAAGGTCTGCCTCCCGGTGCCCCACACAGGCCGCCGGGTCCGTAAGCCATGCCAGTCCGTCACGCCCCGTCATTACATTTCCTGCCCACAAATCCCCATGGACAAGGGAGGGGTATTCCGGCTCTGTGAGAATCTCCCCTGTCCGTTCCAGCAGTTCTGTTATCTTTTTCCATTCTTCTTTCCCGAAATAGTCGGAGGCCTGCAGGAACTGGGGTTTCAGCCGGCGGTCCCGGAAAAACTCCGTCCAGCTTTTGCATGGTGTATTTACCTGTGGATTTGCACCGATATAATTGTCCTGAGCAAATCCATAAATCCCTCCGGTGACAAAATTCTCTGTCCGGGACTGGTGCATCCGGGCTAACTGCTGTGCCAGGATTTCCTGGTAATCCTTTCCGGGGCGCCTGCTTTCCACAAACTCCAGCAGTAAAAAAGCACCTCCGTTTTCTCCGGTTCCACAGCCGAAAACCTGGGGCGTGGAAATGGCTCCTGTTTCTGCAATGGCTGCAAGGCCTTCCGCTTCCCTTTGGAAAAATGACACGCTTTTTCCCTGGTTGGATTTCATAAAAATATGCATTCCGTCACTGAGGGTCAGCCGGTACGCTTCGTTGATGTCTCCACCTGCAACCTGTTTCCTGTCTGTAATTTTCACGTTATTTCCAAACAGGGAATGCAATGCCTGGTCCAGGGAGGAAAACTGTTGTATGGTGTCTGTCATCTGTTACGTCCTTTCTTTTGTTAAAATTTTTCAAGTGTAATTCTGCAACAAATCATTACGCCTGCTTTTCCTGAAAATCAATGTAACATACAGGGTAACTTTCTTTTGGCATCTTCCTTCTCTCCCTTCGTTTTCTCAAATAATTATAGCAGATAAATTGTCATATTTCCAAAAAAATATAAATGAGACAAAACAAGTATCCTTGCTCCTGCCTGTCTGCAATACTTTAGAATTTGATGTAAAAATCAGCCATTAAGAATTATTCAAGTCCGGGACTTTTCCTTACATCCATACATTTATCGCCTGAATCCTCAGGCGTGATATTGTTAGCCTGGCAGTAAGTATGAATTGCAGGGAGAATAATATCCTTGATACCGTTCGTTTAAACAGCTATACTATTCACAGTATAATAACGGAGACGGAATTTATTCTTTAATTTTATACCATGTAAAAGTCTTTTTACATGAATTTCCCCTTTTGTAAAAGACATTTGACAGACAGACATACCGCAATTTTGTAAACTTATAAATGAAGGAGGACACACAATGAAAATAGCGGACAGAATTAAAAACGCTCGCATACAAAAAGAATATACACAGGAACAAGCAGCAGAAAATCTTCTGGTCTCAAGACAGACTGTCTCTAATTGGGAGAATGGAAAATCATTACCTGATATTATAAGTATTATTCGGATGAGCGAGCTATATGAATTAAGTCTTGATGAATTGATGAAAGGAGATAAAGCATTGTTGAAGAAAATAGAAAAAGATGTCAGGGTTGTTAAGGCGGAGAAAAAAATCATAAAATTTGCATGGATATCTATTGTAACAGGAACTATACTGATTATTGCCGGAGAAATATTTGAAGGGAATCCATTTATTGATTTTATAAACGGAGCATTCCCCTGGGTTCTTCTTAGTTTGATGTTTTTATTCGCTATTTTATATCTTAATAAAGAAAAAAAAGAATAAAAACTTTTACATAAACACCGGGTGGCGCAAAACCACCCGGCATTTTCATATGATTCTTCCAACTCAACTTCCAGATTTTTACAAATCCACTACCCGAATCTGATACCGTTTCATCCATTCATCCACCTGCAGCAGATATGCCAGCATCTGAGGTCCGGCCATCAGCTGTCCGTACCAGGGTTTTCCATAATCAGACGAACGGTTTAAGAACTGTTCCACTTTTTTCCGGTCCAGGAACTGTAATAACGGGGAACCTCCGGACAGGATAACTTCACGCACCATATCTTTCAGAAGGTTCTCATAGCGGGGATCGTAGGTTTTGGGATAAGGGGATTTCCGGCGAAACAGAACTTCTTCCGGCAGAAGGCCCCTGCCGGATTCCCGAAGCAGGTGTTTGACCACACCGTCTCTGGCTTTCAGTTCCCAGGGTACATTCCACACATATTGAATAATCCGGGTGTCTGCAAAGGGCACGCGGGCCTCCAGGCCGCTGTACATACTGGTCCGGTCCATCCGGTTTAAAAGGGTCTGCATAAACCACCGCAGATTCAGCCAGGAAATCTCCCGCCGCCTCTGTTCCTGCGGGCTGTCCCCCTCCCACCGGGGCGTCTCCTTAACGGAGCGATGATAGCATTCCAGAACGTATGCATCCATTTTAAGATAATCCAGAAATTCCTCTGACAGAAGTTCTTTTCTGGGAGACAAATCCATGGTCCATGGAAACATTTCTGCCTCCAGGCACTCTTTCTTATGAAACCAGGGATATCCGCCGAAAATTTCATCCGCACATTCTCCCGTCAGAGTTACCTTATACTTTTTACTGACCTGGGAACAGAAATACAACATGGAAGAATCCACGTCCGCCATGGCCGGAAGGTCATGGGCTTTCACCGAATCGTACAGCATGGCAATCTGATGCTGATTATCGCATTCCAGAAAGGTGTGGTCAGAGCCGATGTATTCCACCATTTCTTCCACATAAGGTCTGTCCTGGGAGGGCTGAAATGCATTTGCCTTAAAATTTTTCTGATTATCCACAAAATCAAAGGAAAAAGTGGCCAGTTTCTTTCCCTGTTTTTTCAGCTCCAGAGCACACACGGCCGATACCAGGCTGCTGTCCACGCCGCCGGACAGAAAAGTACAGATGGGCACATCCGACACCATCTGGCGGCTGATGGAATCCTGCACCAGAAAAGATACGGTTTCCACGGTTTTCTCATAGCTATCCTCATGGGGATGGCTTTCCAGTTTCCAGTACAGACTCTTCTGTATTCCTCCTGCCCTGGTACAGGTCAGATATTCTCCCGGACACACTTCAAAAATATTTTTCAGAACACCGCAGCCCGGACTTCTGGCCGGACCGATACCGAAAATCTCATTCAGGCCCTTTCGGTCAATCTCCGGTTTTACTGCAGGATGGGCCAGAATGCCTTTCAGCTCTGAGGCAAAAATCAGTTCTCCCTCACAGACTGTATAAAACAGCGGTTTTACACCTGCGCAGTCACGGAAGAGATACAGCGCCTCCAGGCCGGAGTCGTATATCCCAAAGGCAAAAATGCCATTGAGCTGCCTGACAAATTCCGGCCCGAATTCCATAAAGCCCAGCAAAATCACTTCCGTATCACAGGAGGTCCCAAAAGTCCATCCACGGTTTTGCAGCATTTTCCGCAGCTCTTTTCCATTGTAAAGTTCTCCGTTATATACAATGCTGCAGGTCTTTCCCCCGGCTGTGCGCACCATGGGCTGGTGACCGCCGGAAAGATCAATAATGGAAAGGCGGCTGTGGGAAAATCCACAGCGCTTTGCCAGATAAATCCCTGCGTCGTCAGGCCCTCTGCGCCACAGTTCCTGATGCATTCCCGTCAGCAGAGTACGGTAATAGGATTCGTTTTCTCCATAGTCCCTGTCTCTGTGATAAAATCCTGCAATTCCACACATAAAAGCACACTCCTGATTTTTACATACAATTCAGTATATCGTGGAATCAGGAAAATTATTACAGTTTTATCTGGTTGCGGCTTCCATGCAGAATCAGATCCCGGTCTGAGCTGTTAAGGGCCGTAATACTGCCGCTCCTGTCATACCTGGTCAGAAGCTCCGTGTTCCGTGCAAGATGTTTTTCTCCGTGGTGAGACAGAAAATCCTCTATTTCCTGCTGATTTCCCCGGCGGAACAGCTGCCGGATTTCCTCCTGGGTATAGATGGACTCCGCAATCTGATTTGAAAACTTTATATTGGAAAGTCCTCCCGGTATTCCCTCGGAAACCGGAACGGGCTCCGGCAGAGACAACCCGGTCTCTCCGGAGAATTCTTCCTGTTCTGATATTTTATCCTCCAGAATCTCAGGAAACTCTCCTTCTGCAGTTTTGGGATGGTCGTTCCAGATTTTATCCCAGACAGATTTCAGGAAATCCACTGCCAGGGCGGCATATTTTTTCACTTCCTCCATCAGGGATATTTTTCTTTTTTCCCGGATGGATTTCTCATAGCCCTGACTGGAAATTTCCACTTTTACTCCATTGCTTCCTGCGGTTCCCTTCTGTTCCTCCGGCTCCATGGAAAGTTCCTGAGATTTTTCAGGCTTTTTTGGCTGGCTTTTCTCATAGGTAACTCCGTCTTTTCCCATGTTCAGGTTAAACTCTGCCGCTTCTGTGGTTTCACGCTTCTGCTGGCTTACTTTGGAATAATCATAAAATCTCTGATTGTTGATTCTGTCTACCATAACAACCTCATTTCTGCAAAGTGATTACATACACGGGATTCTGCCCCATCATCAGATGGTGGCTTCCCAGTTCTTTTGCCCTGGCTACCGTCACCTGCACGATTTCCTGACGGGCAAATTCATGCTCCTCCATCACTTCCATCACCTCTCTTAAGGTTTCCAGCGATATTACATTCAGAACAATCCGCACTCCGGGAGATTTTCTCCACAAAATGTCCAGAATGTCCCTGAGTTTTCCGCTGCTTCCCCCAATAAATGCATGGGTGGGAGCCGGCAGTTCTTCCAGCGCTTTTGGCGCTTCTCCTGCTGTGATTTCCACATTCCATGCCCGGTGACATCTTCTGTTCTTCTCAATCAGCTCCAGTGCTTCCGGATTTTTCTCAACTGCACATACTCTGCCCTGCAGAGCAATCCGTGCGCATTCCACTGCAATGCTTCCGGTTCCGGCCCCGATATCGTAGACAACGGAGTCCCGCTGCAGAGCCAGTTTTGCCAGAGAGACGCTGCGCACTTCTTCTTTTGTCATGGGTACCCTGCCCCGTACAAACATTTCATCGGAAATTCCATGGGAAACAGGAATTTCTCCGGCTCTCTTATGGATAAGCAGAACTGCCAGCAGCCCTTCCCGGTCAAAATCCAGAAACTGTTTTGGCTTCCCGGAAATAATTTTCTCTTCCGGATAACTCAGCTGCCAGCCCACATGCATTTCCACTGCGTCCATTCCATACTGTATAAGTTCCTGACTCAGCTTTTGCACACTGCTTGCCCCGTCCATCAGAACAAATACTTTCTCATGAATATTCAGAGTCCCGATTACGTTCTGCTGCCTGCCGTGGAGGCTCATAAAAACCATATCCTCCCAGGGAATCCGAAGAAGCGAAGCCATATAAGGCCCGGAAGAAATTCCGCACAGGGATTTTATTTCGTACTGATGTTCTTCCGTAATGCCTGCTTCCTCAAAAGCCTGAAACAGGCCTTTCGCTCCGCTGTAAAATCCCACATCCCCGGACAGCAGCACCACAATTTGTCTGTACTCCGGATGTTCCAGAATAAAATCTGCAATTTCCGAACTTTTATACCTGTTTTCCATGGGCCTGCCAAACCCTTTCACCGTTTCCAGCATCCGGGCCGCGCCGATAATCACATCCGCATGTTCACAGGCACTGTACACCTCTCCGGTCATATTAGAGACGCTGCCCATGCCCATACCGGCAATGGTAACCCTTCTGCTGATTATATCGGATGAATCCGGTTTCTGCTCCATATCCGCTTTCTGTAAATTTTTTCCGGTATATACGGGAACAGATTCCTGCGCAGATTCTTCCGCATACTCCAGGCCCAGTTTCCGCAGCACTTCTTCCATGGAACAGCCCTGCTCCCTGGGGCGGCGTATGGCCACTGTCTCCGCTCCCGTCTGCCGGGCTGCCGCCAGCTTCTGGGGATATCCGCCGGCCTCTCCCGTTTCTTTTGTCACCAGAATGGAAATCTTAAGTTCCTCCATCATGGCAATGTTTAATTTTTCACTGAAAGGCCCCTGCATACAGATGATCTGCTTTCCTTTCAGGCCAAGGGCTCTGCACTGTTCCACCTGCTGGCTGCCTGGCAGAAGCCGTACATAAATCCGGCTGATATCCTCAACGCCTTTTGCATATTCCGCCAGGGAATTGCCCCCGGTAGTGAGAAATATATTTCCCGTGGTCTGATTCAGATAAGCAACGGCTTCCCTGTGGGTATCCACAAAAAGAATTTTATTTCTGCGGCAGAATTCCTGGTCCGGTTCCCTGCAGCTGCCCTGCCGCAGCAGACGCAGCGGTTTTCTTCCCTGACGGCTGCAGGCCGCCGCAATATTTTCCGAAACCTCCGTTGCAAAAGGATGGGTGGCGTCCACCACCGCCTGCCACTCTTTTTCCATAAGCAGCATTTCCATCTCATCCTCGTCCAGACGTCCGGTATGTACGGTGAGAAATTCAGAAAGATTTTCCTCCATCTGTTCCTCCCCGTATTCCGTGGCCACACAGACGGTTACTTTCCGGTTCCGGCCCGCCAGCAGTTCCGCCAGCTTCCTTCCTTCCCCTGTTCCTGAAAATATCAGGATTTCCTGCATATTTTTCCTGTTTTCCAAAACCTTTTTGTCCCTCATTTCCTGCCGAGCTGATAACCTCTGGGGGTCACCATTTTTCCGTTGACCAGTTTCGTATCAGAATTTCCCACAAACACCGTGGTAAACATATCGGTCTGCACATCCTGCAGTTCTTTTAAGGTATAAACTCTGCTGCATTCCCCTTCCCGCCCAATATTGGAAACGGTTCCGCATACCGTGTCGTCCTTTTTGTGTTTCAAAAGAATCTGGCAGGCACGCTTTAAATAATCTGCACGCTTTTTGCTGGAAGGATTATACAGACAGATGGAAAAATCCGCCTGAGCCGCTGCTTTCAGCCTTGTTTCTATCTGCTCCCAGGGAGTCATCAGGTCGCTGAGGCTGATAACTGCAAAATCATGCATCAGCGGGGCTCCCAGTACGGCTGCTCCGCTCATTGCCGCGGTCACTCCCGGAACAATCTCCACTTCCACCTGGGGATACTGGCTGCTCAGTTCCAGAATCACGCCGCCCATTCCATAAACTCCTGCATCTCCGCTGCAGATCATGGCAGTATCTTTTCCTTCCTGTGCCCTGGCAAAAGCAAGGTGGCACCGCTCCACTTCCTGCCGCATGGGGGTAGTGAGAAATTCTTTGTCCGGAAAATGCTTTTCCACCAGTTCCACATATACCGTATATCCCACAATAACCTGACAGCTTTTCAATGTTTCCGCTGCCCGCACCGTCATTTCTTCATAGCCTCCGGGGCCAATGCCCACCACATATAATTTACTCAAATACAACACTCCATTCCTGTTCTGCCAGCGCCAGCGTCATGCCATGTTCTGCAGTTTTTTTCTGCAGCAGGGCCGGCATATATTCTCTTCTGCTTCTTTCCATGGCGGCTTTTACTGCCGCCCGTTCACATATATTTTCAATTCCCATGGTCTGTTTCACAAATTCCGAGGACGTGAAAGTTCCCGGCACCTGAGCTAATTCCTCCGCGGAAAAAGTATAAAAAGGAATCCGGTATTTTTCAGCAAACGCCAGAATTCCTCCTTCTTCTTTTTTCCGGTCCGCCGACGCCAGGCAGCAGACGCTCTCCGGAGCAATCCTCTGCTCTTTCAGCACCTTTTTCACGAATCTTTCGATTTCCTCTGCTGATTTGCCCTTTCGGCAGCCGATACCGATAACCACTGCTTTGGGAAACAGGCACAGTGTACCCTCCTGTTCCCTGAAATCATGAATTCCCGTGTAAATCCGGTAGTTTCCCCTCTCCGGCTGCGGCTTTTCCCTTCCGTCTCCGGGAACGGATGTTTCCGGCGTATTCTTTTCTTCCGGCCAGCCATCTTCAGCTTCATTCCATTCCTTCCACAAAAGATCCTTCGGAAAATTTCCCACCGGGGCAGCGGCGCTGCCAGAGGATTTCCCAGGCAGTAAAATTCCCGGCTTTTCACAGTAAAATTCAATCTTTTTCCCCCGCAGCACCGCGCCGGAAATCTCTTTTGCCAGCCTGCGGTCAGAAAGTACCAGTCCGTTTCCGGCCGCAAAGACATCCACGGCAAATTTTCCATACAAATCCGTGGCTGTGGTAATCACCGGGACTGCCGGAAGTTCTTCTGCCAGAAAAGCAGCCCACCGGTTGCCGCCGCCCACATGGCCGGACAGAATGGGAATCACATAATTTCCCTGTTCATCCAGCACCAGCACTGCCGGATCTGTAAATTTATCTCTGACAAAAGGTGCGATGGCCCTGACTGCGATTCCCGCAGCCCCCACAAAAATCAGAAGCTGTGAATCCTCAAAGGCTTCCCGGCACCATTCCTGCAGAGACTGTCCCGGCATTCTGCCCATGCGAAGAGACAGTTCTGGCCTGGCGTTTTTCAGTTTTTCCCGTATCTTTTCTCCAAGGGCTTTTCCCCTTTCCGTGAAATAAATAACAGAGGCCCGGTTCCGTTCCCTGTCCTGTCTCATGGACTTATTTCCTGTCTGTTCTCTGGAATTTTTCATGGGATTACTTCCTGTCTGCTTTCCGGAATTCTGTCTCGAACTCAGGATGATACAGCCTGCTTCTCTGATAGCTGCTGTGGGTTACCGCATCTCCCACAATCACCAGCGCTGTTTTGGAAATTCCATATTTCCGGCCGGTTTCCGCCAGGGTTCCCAGAGTACAGATATGTGCTTCTTCCTCCGGCCAGGTGGCTTTGTATACAAGGGCTGCCGGGGTATCTTCCCGGTATCCTCCCTCTGTCAGACGTTTTGCCAGTTCCTCCAGCATTCCCGCACTCAGGAAAATTACCATGGTGGCCTGATGGGCCGCGAAACTTTCCACTGACTCTTTTTCCGGCACGGGAGTCCGCCCCGCCATTCTGGTGATAATCACGCTCTGGGACACATCCGGCAGAGTATACTCCAGATTCAGGGCAGCGGCAGCGCCGCAGAAGGAACTGACTCCGGGACAGCTTTCATAGGAAATCCCCTCCTGCTCCAGTATATCCATCTGTTCCCGCACCGCTCCGTATACACAGGGGTCCCCTGTATGGAGGCGAACTGTCATTTTTTCTGCCTGCTCTGCTTCTTTCATCACCTGCATTACTTCTTCTAACGTCATTTGTGCACTGTTATAAACTTCACAGTCCGGCTTTTTTTCTTCCAGCAGCGCCGGGTTTACCAGAGAACCCGCATAAATAATCACATCTGCCTGCTGCAGAAGGCGCTGTCCCCGGACAGTAATCAAATCCGGCGCTCCGCTTCCCGCTCCTACAAAATAAATCATAATTTCTGCTCCTTTACAATCAAAAGAGAATAATATCCTGCCTGTTCCGGAATATCCTCTGCCCGCCGGTAAATATGTTCTTCCTCCATGCCGCAGTTTTCCACCATGGATACCTGGCAGGAAGAAAGTCCGGAAAGCTCTTCTCGAATCTGTCCCAGCTTCCTGCCTGGTTTCATCAGCACTTTCGTGCCTGAAAGATGAATCCCTTCCTCAATTCCGTAAGTGGAAGGGATAATATGCAGCATCTGGGAATTTTCCACCAGCCCCTGATTCAGTTTTGCGGAAACTGCACAAAATGACGGAATTCCATTGATAATTTCCGTCTCATATCCCGCTGCCGCCGCCCGCTGGTGCATATAAATGTAAGTGGAATAAATGCAGGGGTCTCCAAGGGTCAGAAATGCAATGTTTCTGCCTTCGTCCAGCTCTTTTCTGATTTGCGCAAACGCTGCCTCATGGCTCTGCTCCAGCTTCTCTTTGTCTTTTGTCATGGGCATTTCCAGTTCCAGACACATTTTCTCTGCCGCTTCGGGCACTGCCTGGCAGACAATTTTATAAGACACGGTTTCCTCTTTCTCACGTCCCGGCACTGCAAGAGCCCCGCATTCCTGAATTATGCGGACTGCTTTCAGTGTCAGAAGCTCCGGGTCGCCCGGACCCACGCCCACACCATATAATTTTCCTCTCATAAGTTCCTCCATATTTTCTGTTTCTGACTGTTCAGAACCGTATTTTAAATTCCGTATATTTTTTCCAGAATCAGCTCTGCATTCTCTGTGCGACCCAGTTCTCCGTGAGAGTGATTTCTCCTGCCGTATTCACTGGAAAATACAATGGCTCCCACCAGGGTTCTGCCCAGGCTCCTTCGGTTCAGATGATACTGTATCCGCTCCATCACACGCTTCATGGTTATCTCAAGATAACCGCCTTCCTCTAACAGACGCACCCCTTCTTCTGTGGTGACCGCCTCCATTACCTTCCGCAGCAGAGGCTCCGGCACTCTGGCCAGCACTCCGTTGGCAGTCAGAATCTCCAGCCTGGCGTCTGCATTCCGGGAATGGGTCTGAAAAATCCCTCCGGCCACCTTGATAAATTTACCGATATGGGACACAAAGAGCAGATGTTCCACCCCAAGCTCCACTGCCAGGTCGATGGTTTCTCCAATAAAATTACTGCATTTTACCGCTTCCTCCAGGGACAGTAATTCTGACTGTCTTAAAAATTCCTGCCCGTAATTTCCCGGCGTCACCACAAGGCTCTTTCTCCCCAGCTCCACCTGCTGATTCATTTCCAGACGGATACTGGAAATCAGCGCCGCCTCGCTCATGGGTTCCACAATCCCTGTGGTGCCCAGAATGGAAATGCCTCCTTCTATGCCCAGCCTGGGATTAAAGGTATGTTCTGCCAGGGCTGCTCCCTCCGGCACGGAAAGTTCCACCGTAAGCCCGCCTTCGTATCCCTGTTCCCGGCAGAGCTGTTCCAGCGCCTGTTCTGTCATCTGCCTTGGCACAGAATTGATGGCATAGGCCCCCGGCGGCTGCTCCAGGCCCGGTTTTGTCACAATGCCAATGCCTGTCCCGCCGGTAATGACAATTTCCGGCTCCTGCCGGCGGGAAACCCTGGCGTACACCCGTACACCGTCGGTAACATCCGGGTCGTCCCCCGCATCTTTTGCAATGGCGCAGGACACAAACTCACGTTCCCTCCGGATATCCAGCACTTCCAGGTGCAGGCGGATTCCCTTCGGCGTCAGCAGATCCACATAATCCGCCCGTTCCCCTGTGAGCAGCATAAAAGCTGCAGCCCTGGCTGCCCCGGCGGCACAGCTCCCGGTGGTATAGCCAAACTGCAGCCTTCTTCCCTCTGAAATTTTGCAGTAATTTTCCAGTCCGGTTTCCTGCAAATGGCCGGACTGCCTTGAATTCTGTTCCATAAATCTCCTGCCGGTAATACCGTTCTATGTTCTGTTTCTGCTATTTACAGTCTGCTATTGCAGGCTATTGGGTAAATATATTTTAATTATAATTTTCTTTTCCCAAAAATGCAACTGTCCGCTGAAAAATAAGGGGTATATTTCTTCCGGCCCAAACTTTTCTCTTGCAAATGCACGGGAGTTTGACAGCTGAATGATTAAAAAAACACTTGCAGGCTCCATAATACCTGCTTTGGCAATCCCAGGCTCTGGATGTTCCTTCCAGGACTGTACCGGACTGATCCCTTTCACACCTGAAACCGAAGCAGAACCGGAATCTTATGAAGATATCTATCCCTGTCTTCCGCCCGGAAATCTTATCACTTATAATAAATTTTCGGATACGCCAGATGCCCCGTAAGACCACGGGGCATCCAAATCTGTTATCGGTTATCTACTTTTTCGGGATACATGTCATGATGGGCGAGACGGTCATAAGCCATTTCCTCCCATTTTGTCCCTTTCTTTCCGTAATTACAGTACGGATCAATCGAAATGCCTCCTCTTGGAAGAAATTTCCCCCAGACTTCAATATACTTCGGTTCCATAAGATTTATCAAATCTTTCATAATCTTATTGCAGCAGTCCTCATGAAAATCTCCATGATTCCTGTAAGAAAAGAGATACAGTTTCAGGGATTTGCTCTCAACCATTTTTCTATCCGGGACATAAGATATGTAGATCGTCGCAAAATCCGGCTGTCCCGTAATCGGACAGAGAGATGTAAACTCCGGACAATTGAATTTCACGAAATAGTCATTGTCCATATGTTTATTTTCAAAACTTTCAAGTACCTCCGGCGCATAATCCATTTGGTATTTTGTCTGTTTTCCAAGTGCATGTAACTCAGACATTTAATGTTCCTCCTTCACTTTAATCTTTCTTGCCAGATATACGAAAGGTGTATCGCAGAAAGCAACAATTGCCTTAAACAGATACGTTGTAAGCAGAATACTCACAAACACCTCCGTGTCATACACACCCCAGAAAGCGGCAAACGTAAACACCAGCGTATCCACAGCCTGGGAAGTCAGAGTCGAACCACAGTTCCGAAGCCATAACCTTCCCTCATTGTCGCCCGTTTTTTTCCAGATGAAATGATAAAGCGCAACATCTATCGTCTGTGAGCAGATATATCCCAGTGTGCTTCCTAAAACCACCCTCGGTACAAAACCGAACAGCATGGTCATAGACTCATTCATGATATCGTTTTCATTCGGGACAAACCTGAGCAGCCCCTGTGTTCCCACCAGGAAAACAGCAGTTGTAAACAGACCGATGTAGACTGCTTTCTGCGCCGCTTTCTTTCCATACTTTTCTGACAGGATATCCGTCACCAGAAAACTTGCCGCATAAAGCGTATTCCCCGCAGTGGTTGAAAGCCCAAGAATATCCACATTTTTACACACCTGTATATTGGCAAGAATCGCTGAAATTGCCGTAAACACATACAGCCCTGTCCTTCCAAACATTTTGTAGGCAATCACTACCGAAAAAAGATAAAAACCAATTGAAAGTATAAACAAAACAGAATTTGTCATTTCTTCTCCTCCTCATATTCCGCCGGATCCTGGATTTTGTTTAGTTCAAACGCTTTCCTCCTGTCCATACAGGTGGCGCATTTTCCACAAGGCTTTTCTCCACCCTCGTAACAGGACCAGGTAAATGCAAAGGGCGCCTGAAGCCCCATCCCTGTCCGGACGACATCTGCCTTATGGCTGTACAGAAATGGAGCCTCAATTTCCAACTGCTTTCCGCTCCCTTCATACACTGCCCGGCTAATTGCTTCATGAAATGCTTCTGAAGTATCCGGGTACGCATTTCCCGCGCTGTCATCCGCATGCGCCCCATAATAGATCTTCTCACATCCATCCGCCAGCGCAACAGACGCCGCTGCCGCCAGAAACAGCCCGTTCCGGAACGGAACATAGGTAGAAACCGGTTTTCCAGTACTCTCCTGAAGCTGGGATGCATATGTGCCCCTGGGAATTTCTCCCCTTCCCTCCAGTAATGTACAGTCTGAACCCGCAAATATCATCCCCATATCCAGTTCCTTATGTCTCACATGATAATGCTGCGCAATCCTCCGTGCCGCTTTCAGTTCATTGCTGTGCTTCTGCCCATAAGAAACAGACAGGCTCAGCACATTCTCATAGCCATACTTCTCTACGGCAAGCGCCAGACAGACTGTCGAGTCAATGCCGCCGCTTGACAACACCAGTACTTTCATACATTTTCCTCCAATCACAGTTCAGCCGTACAAAAAAGCAAAAAAAATCCCGCAAAACGCAGGATTCAATAAAATCGGGTTCCCTAGTTTTGTTTAACGACAGGATGGTACGCTCGATTAATCGGGCCGAACTGTCTATTCAGTTGTATTGAAATTATATTCCGCAAAACCCAGGATGTCAACTATAAAAAATTTTATTTTTATACGCTTACTGTCTTTACGCGGGAGTTTGACAGTTGAATGAGAGAAAAAACACTTGCATTTTCCCTTTTTCCAGGTAATCCAAACGAACAGACATCCTTAAAACCCCTGGAACAGAAAGTGCTGGGTGAATTCGGATGCCGGAAATTTATTTACTGCAGTGATGCCGGACCCGGTTCAAAAGATATCAGAGTTTATAATCATATGGGTAAGCGTGTTTTCACCGTTACCCGGCCAGTCAAAAAATTAAAAAAAGAATGGGCGCTCTATCAGAAGACCATCCGGGAAAAACAGGTAGAACGTGTACAAAATTATGAAGAATGTTTCCGCATCATGAAGACAGATTTTTCAGCAAGACCTGTTTATCTTCAGGATGAAAACCGGGAGATAAAACACCTGTATTCCCATTTTGGGTGTTTCATCTCCCGCTCCCCTGTTTCTTTTTGTCATAAATAACTACCAGTTCCTGCAGTCTGTTCAGCAGTTTATCATCCACAATATCCAGGCCGAAGCCTTCCATCATCTGCCGGAACACCATGAACTTACGATAAGACTCCTCCGGAGTATCGTCAAGTATCATGGGATTCATCCAGGCATTGGCCACAAGAATAATCAGTTCTGCCAGTTCTTTTGGATATTCCGTCTGTATGGAACCATCCTCTATTCCCTGCCGGATAATGGGCTCAATGTAATGAGGCGCCACCTCATTTACCGTCTCATCCAGAAGACTGAACAGCAGTTTTGGATTATTATGAAAATTTGGAGCCACCGCAAAGATTTCATCCTGTACGGGCCGGCAGATGGATTCTCGAAAAATTGCTTTCAGCTTTTCTCTGCCGCTCAGGTCGGAACGATCTCTGATTTTTTCCAGAAGATAATTGGACTCTGAAGTCATCCTTTCCGTCACTGCAATCAGAATATCTTCCTTTGACTTAAAATGATGATAAATAGCACCTTTACTGAGTCCTCCCAGATGATTAATAATATCCTGCACAGAAGTATACTCGTAGCCTTTTTCCATAAACAGCCGGGTGGATACATCCAGAATCAGCTGAATCGTTTCTTCCGGATTCTTATTTCGAGCCATTCCTGTTTTCTTCCCCCTTAAAATCAGTCATGATATGTTTTCCCACGCCCCAGCAGCGTGTATATATGTCAGGTTTCCTATCCCAGTTCCAGCATACGCTCCAGAGGTTTTTTAGCACGGATCCGGAGTTCTTCGTCCATTTCCACCACATTTGTCATATTTTCCAGTGCTTCCACCACATTGTCCAGTGTGACCCGCTTCATATCGGAACATTTTTTCTGGCCTGCGTCAAAGAAAAGTTTTTTAGGCTTTTTCAGCTGCAGCTCATAGAGCACGCCCATTTCTGTGCAGACAATAAATTCTTTTGCCTTACTCTCTGTCACATGTTTGATAATGCCTGAAGTGCTGCCCACATAATCCGCCATAGCAATCACATCCATGGTGCACTCCGGATGTACCAGAATCTCTGCCCTTGGATGGATATCTTTCACAATCTGCACATTTTTGGCCAGAATGCTCGTATGTACATGACAGTATCCGTCATTGAAAATAAAATTTTTTTCCGGTACCTGGGAGGCCACAAACCGTCCCAGATTTTCATCGGGAATAAAATAAATATTCTTATTTGGCAGCGCCTTTACAATTTTCACCGCATTGGATGAAGTGACGCACACATCAGAATATGTCTTCAGTTTTGCAGTTGAATTGATATAACATACAACTGCCAGATCTTCATACTGTTTCCGAACCTCATTGATTTTCTCAACATCCGCCATATGAGCCATCGGACAGTCCGCCCCCATATCCGGCATAATAACCGTTTTCTCCGGATTGAGAATTTTCGCGCTTTCCCCCATAAAAGACACTCCGCAGAATAAAATGGTCTTTGCCTTTACCATTGTGGCAATTTTGCTGAGATAGAAGGAATCTCCCACATAATCAGCAATTTCCTGCACTTCATCGTCCACATAATAGTGGGCGAGAATCACCGCATCCCGCTCTTGTTTCAACTGGTTGATTTTGTCTGTAACTGACATATCTTCTCCCGCTTTCCTTTCCAATAATAACATTTCACCATGCTTTTCTTTCTGCTTACTATCTCATAATATTACTTTTCTGTCAAGAGAAGAAATAATTCACGGAACCGTTCTTTCAGGGAAACGGCCAGAGTAATCCCCAGTTTTTTCAACGTCTGTTCCAGCGCCTCCATGGTTTCTGTCATATCTGTAAAGTCAGCGTTGGTTCCCATATGCCCAATTCGGATCACCTGCCCGGCAAGATTATCAAAAGAACCGGCCAGCATAATGTTGTGCTCCTTGCGCATGGCTGTGAGAATCTCCTGAGCTGTGGTTCCTTTCGGCACATCAAATACCGTAACTGTATTGGAAAATCCCTGTTTCAGATGAAGCTGCAGCCCTGCTTCTTCAAGGGCCTGTCTGCAGGCGGTTCCGATTGCAGCATGGCGGGAAATCATCTCCCTGTCCTGTTCAATATTATCAAAAGCTGCCCGCAGCCCGTAAATGTCACTGATGGGCATGGTATAGGGAAACCACTTCTTCTCATAATACCCGTCAAATATTTTCAGGCTGGCGTAGAAAGACGCAATGGGTGTTTTCCGTTCGTGCATGGCATTTTTTGCCTCCTGGCTCACCGTTACAAAGGTCAGTCCGGGAGGTGCGGAAACTGCTTTCTGAGAACCGCCGCAGAGAATGTCCACCTGTGCTTCTGTCACATCCACCCGTTCCCCGAACATGGCAGAAACGGAATCCACTACCGTCAGAAGTCCGTACTTTTTCAGCAGAGGGCAGAGAACATGAATATCATTCAGCATACCGCTGGGCGTATCACAGTGCACCAGTGTGGCGTATTTATAATCGTGGTTTTTCTCCAGAAATTTTTCCAGTTCTTCCGGGTCTATGGGCCTTCTGTCATCCACCGTGTACAACTCCGGCCGGCCTCCGTACATGGATACAAAATCTGCAAATCCTTTTCCGTAAATTCCGTTATCCAGCACCAGCACCCTGTCCTGGGGCTCCGTCAGGGAGGCACAGGCGGCTTCCAGCCCCAGAATTCCCTCCCCGGCCAGAATCAGCGTTTCATTTTCGGTGTGAAGCAGACGGCTGATCTGCCTGCAGGTCTCTCTGTAAAATTCTACAAAAGTTTCATCCAGATCCGGGTTGGTACACTCCCTGGCTCTGGCCAGACGAACATTTTCCTTTACCTGGGTGGGTCCCGGCGTCATAATCTTATACATAATTTTTCCTTCTTTCTGTCCTCTGTACGGACCTTTGATTTTTATCCGTATCATACCCTTTATGAGAAAAATTTTACAGAGCCAGATTCTTTCTTTTTTTCAATGCCAGAACAGGAAATTTATCTAATTCCTTATCTGTGTTATCATATATGCAGCATATTCAAGGGCATTATTTTCATCCCATTCTGTTGATTTATCAGATAAATATTCATCCAGTGCCTGTACTATTAAAGTTTGATACTTTTCAGGGACATTGCATATTCCCCATTTACCACCTTCCTGTTTTGACAGGATACGTTCTTCTTTTTTGTATGCTAATACTCTGCATAAGTTTAGAATAATGTAAGTGGGATTGTCCATTATTTCCGTTTCAGCTTCCTTAATATCACTCCAAATACTGTCAAAGTAGTCTTCTTTACTGACTGCTCCAAAGACATCTTTGATATCGTTTCCATAAAGACATTTTCCCCTGTGATAAATAATAGTAAAATGAGCTGCCAGATCTTTATCTGTTCCCTTCATTTTATCAATATAATCTGAAGGATTCGTTTTATACCATTCTAAATGTGCAATAGAAAAGTGCAATTCGAAAGGGGTCGGATAAACAAACGGATTGCATACCTCTCTTTTAACAATGCTTAGTTCGATTCCTTTTGGAGGAGCATATGTATTTAATTCTACAACCATATCCAAGAAGCGATGTTTTATGTTGTCCGGAATAGTTTCCTTTACTACAACCAGCAAATCAATATCACTTTTTTTCTCATTATAGCATCCCATAACAGCAGAACCATGAAGATAAATCCCAATCAGATTATCTCCTGATATTTTCTGACTTTGTGTGACAAAACTTTTCAGTAAATCATTTAAAGCATCCATCTCTGACATCTCCTCAAAATATCTGCTACAGCGGTCAATCCTGATTTTATATCCTGCAGTTAAAATTTGCATATGCTATAATGCCAGCAGGCAAAGCGCCCACCAGGCCATCTGCTGTCCTTATGGTGCCTGCCCAGCCATTTGCTGATGAGGTGCAAACCACACCTGCTGCCACAGTCACAGGAATTATAACATATCAACAGATAATCTTCTATTTCCTTCTTAAAAAACTACATACCAAAAAAGCACAGCCTGATGGGCTATGCTTCTTCCTTTACAAATACATCTTTTCCCAGTCCGCACAGAGGACATACCCAGTCCTCCGGCAAATCTTCAAAAGAAGTCCCCGGCGCAATTCCGTTGTCCGGATCTCCTTCTTTGGGATCATAAACGTAGCCGCAGGGCTCACAAAGATATTTATCCATTTTTCATTCTCCTTTTCCTTTTTCTGTCAGTATATCCCATTCTGAAAAATATATACCTTCCGGACGCTGCTTATGGACATTTTGTCGGTTCCGTCCACTTTTCCATCAGAATTTTCCCATTGACACTCCCTGCTTTCATAATATATAATCCAATTATATAAACTATTTATATAACTGGATTATATGGAGGTAACCATGCCAAAACAGAGAATCACAAGAGAAATGGTTATTAACGCCGGGTTTGAAATAGCCAGAAAACATGGAATGGAAGGTGTTATGGTCAAAACCATTGCAGATACCATCGGCTGTTCTGTACAGCCCATTTACAGCTACTGCCAGAATATGGACAGCCTGCGGCAGGAGGTAGCCGCAAAGACCAGTGACTTTATACGGAAGTATATCAGAGCCCACACTGACCCAAAAGACCTGTTTCGCAGTACCGGAAAAGCCTATATCCGGCTGGCCGAGGAGGAGCCCCATCTCTTTAAAATATTTATCCTGCACAGGCGAGACAGTATTTCCTCTCTGCAGGATTTATATGAGAAAGAAACCAGTCCGAAAGTTTCGGAATACATTGCAGAGGAATTAAAAATCAGCATCTCTCAGGCAAAGCAGCTGCATTTGAACATGCTGATTTACACCATCGGCATGGGAACCATTTTCGCCATGACAACGCCTGGCATTCCTCTGAGTGAAATCCATACTCAGCAGGAGCTGGCCTGCCAGGCATTTCTGGCACAGATTTTAAATCAGAAGGAGGAAGATTTTCATGGAAAATAAAATTATAATTATCTGCAAAAGCAGTACCGGATTCACAAAAAAATATGCCAGTCTGATTTCCCGGAAAACGGGAGCCAGACTGGTGGATTTTAAAGAAGCATCCCCGGAGCTGATGTCCGGCTGCGATCTGGTTATTTTCGGAAGCCGCGCCCATGCAGGCCGAATTGACGGCTATAAGAAAATAAGAGAGATGTTTCACAAAAGCACTGCCCGCAGATTCCTGCTGTTTGTCACAGGAGCCACGCCTGCTGCCGCCAGCGGCACCATAAATGAATTCTGGGCTCAGAACCTCACCGAAGAAGAGCTGGCAGACATTCCGCATTTTTATATGCCCGGCGGCCTGTGCTATGAAAAAATGTCCCTGTCGGACAGACTGATGATGAAGGTTGCAGCAAAGATGATGAAAAAGAAGAAAAACAAGACTGCCCAGGATCTGGAATTTGAACGAGCAATCTCATCTTCCTATGATATTTCGGACAAAGCCTATGCAGAACCGCTGATTGCATTTCTAAGCAGCATCCGGGAATCCTGAAAAAGGGCGGGTACGGGCTTTCTCCGGCCCCGGAGAGCTTCAGATGAAGGGACTTCAAAGCAGTAAATTTCAACTCCCCGAATCCTCTGCCCTTATCCAAGGGCCACGTCCAACACCATCATAATCAGAAAACCAAGGGCAAATCCCAGGGTACCCACATTGGAATGGCTGCCCTGAGAAGATTCCGGCAGAAGTTCCTCCACCACCACATAAATCATGGCGCCTGCCGCAAAAGAAAGAAGATAAGGCAGAAGGGGCACCACAAGACCTGTCAGCAAAATGGTGACTGCTGCTCCCACAGGCTCCACAATACCGGAAAGGAGTCCCTGAAAAAATGCTTTCCGGCGACTTCCGCCCTCTCTTTTCAAAGGCAGAGAAACAATTGCTCCTTCCGGAAAATTCTGAATGGCAATGCCCAGGGACAATGCCAGCGCCCCGGTTCGGGAAATGGTCTGTTCTCCGGAAAGCAGTCCCGCAAACACCACGCCCACCGCCATGCCTTCCGGGATATTGTGCAAGGTAACGGCCAGTACCAGCATGGTGGTTTTTTTCAGTTTGTTTCCGGGGCCTTCCGGCTGTTCCGGATTCAGATGAAGATGGGGCACCATCCGGTCCATCCCCAGCAGAAAGAGGATTCCAAGGGCAAATCCCACTGCCGCCGGCAGAAAAGCCAGTTTCCCCATGGACGACGAAGCATCCATGGCAGGAATCAGAAGGGACCAGACAGAGGCCGCCACCATCACCCCGGAGGCAAATCCCGGCAGCGCCTTCTGTACCAGAGGTTTCAGTTCATCTTTTTTCAGAAAAAACACACTTCCCGCTCCCAGGGCTGTTCCCAGAAAAGGGATCAGCAGGCCAGCTAAAATATACATCTTTATTTCTCCTGTCTCTGTAAAAATTTCAGCCCGTACAGATGTGCGTGCGGCCCTCATATGCAAAACCGCCCATCCTGGCTTACCGTCAGTATTCCCCGAAAAAAGATTCTTACACCCCTTATCTGGCTCCGACCATACCTTTCATTTTCCCGAAAGCCTGTTTTTTGTCGGGACGAAACAGCAGATAAACAAATCCTGCCATCAGAATCAGGGCAGCCGCTGTCCCGACTCCAAAGGTTCCCAGGGTAAGCCAGGTTCCGATCTGATAAATACACAGCGACACAGCGTAAGCCAGCAGACACTGATATCCAATGGCAAACCAGAACCATTTTATGTTGTTCATCTCCCGTCTGACAGCGCCCATGGCCGCAAAACAGGGTGCGCACAGCAAGTTAAATATCAGGAAGGAATAAGCGGCGGCAGCTGTCATATGACCTGCCAGCATTTCCTGTATTTCCTTTCCGTCTTCTGCCACTTCCGCAAATCCAAACAGAATTCCAAACGTACCCACTACATTTTCTTTTGCCACCAGGCCAGTCACAGCTGCAACTGCTGATTTCCAGTCGCCCCAGCCAAGGGGAAGAAAGAGCCATGCAAACATATTTCCAATGGAGGCCAGAATGCTGTGGTCAGTTTCCATATCTTCCAGCATACAAAACTGACCGTCCACCCAGCCGAAATATGTAGTAAACCATATAAAAATCGTAGACAACAGGATAATTGTCCCAGCCTTTCTGATAAAGGACCATCCCCTCTCCCACATGCTCCTGAGCACGTTCCCGGCCGTGGGCATATGCCAGGCCGGAAGCTCCATTACAAAAGGAGCCGGATTTCCCGCAAACATTTTTGTTTTCTTCAAAATAATTCCGGAACAGATCACCGCCCCGATTCCCACAAAAAACGCACTCCAGGAAACCCACCAGGCATTGTTGAAAAATGCGCCTGCAATCAGTGCGATAACGGGCAGTTTTGCACCGCAGGGAATAAAGGTAGTGGTTATAATGGTCATTTTTCGATCCCTGTCGTTTTCAATGGTTCGGGAGGCCATAATTCCCGGCACACTGCAGCCTGTTCCAATCAGCATGGGAATAAAAGATTTCCCGGAAAGACCGAATCTGCGGAAAATACGGTCCATAATAAAGGCCACTCTGGCCATATATCCACATGACTCCAGAAATGCCAGAAAAACAAACAGTACCAGCATCTGGGGTACAAATCCCAGCACTGCACCCACACCGGCCACAATTCCGTCCAAAATCAGCCCCTGCAGCCAGGCAGCACAGCCAGCCCCATCCAGCACGCCGGAAAGAAATTCCGGAACTGACGCCACATGAAGGCTCTCCACACCAAACAGGTTCCATCCTTCTCCAAACACTCCGTCGTTCACCCAGTCTGTGGCCTGGCTTCCCACCGTAGTCACGGAAACATAATACACAAATGCCATTATCGCCGCAAAAAGAGGCAGCGCCAGAATCCGGTTCGTGACAATTTTATCAATCTTATCAGAGACTGTGATTTTCTCTTTCTGCTGTCTGATACAGCATTCTTTTACCACAGAAGAAATATACAGGTAACGTTCACTGGTGATAATACTCTCCGCATCGTCATCCATTTCTTTTTCCAGAGCTGCAATCTCTGCTGTCACATCAGGCACATGTTTCATTTTCTCTGCAATCCCCTTATCCTGTTCCAGAAGTTTCACAGCAAAAAACCGCTTCTGTTCTTCTGGTATTTCATTTCCCAGCTTATCTTCCACAGCCTTTAACGCCTTTTCCAGCTCCGGAGAAAATGCAGGAGCTGCCTTTACCGCTCTCTGGCTCTCTGCAGCACGCAATGCCTGTTCCGCTGCCTCTTTCACACCTTCTCCTTTCAGGGCAGAGATTTCCACCACCGGACAGCCCAGTTTCTCACTGAGCTTCTCCACATGTATCTGAACTCCGTTTTTTTTCATGATATCCATCATATTTACAGCCAGAACCAGAGGAATCCCAAGCTCCATCAACTGGGTGGAAAGATAAAGATTCCGCTCCAGGTTCGTTCCGTCCACAATATTCAAAATCCCATCGGGGCGTTCTTCCATCAGATAATTTCTGGCAACCACTTCCTCCGGTGTATAGGGAGAAAGGGAATATATTCCCGGCAAATCCATAACAGCCACATCTTTATGGCCTTTCAGTTTTCCCTCTTTTTTCTCCACTGTGACTCCGGGCCAGTTCCCCACAAACTGGCTGGAACCGGTCAGTGCATTAAACAATGTGGTTTTTCCGCAGTTTGGATTTCCTGCCAATGCTATTTTTACAGACATTTTCCCACCTCCTGCCTTTCGGCGCTTTTCATTTACTATTTTACATATCAGACCATTTGTTTTATACAACTTATTAAGATTAGTCTATGCTAACCCATGGGCAAAAAAATAATCCCGCCCGTTTTTTCTTCTGAAACTTCTTTCATATTCTTATCCGGCAAAACCGCCTCACTCCACTTCTATCATTTCCGCATCCGCCTTCCGCAGAGACAGTTCATACCCCCGCACTGTTACTTCCAGCGGATCTCCCAGAGGGGCCACCTTCCGGACAGACACTTCCACCCCTCTGGTGATTCCCATATCCATAATCCGGCGTTTTACAGGGCCTTCTCCATGTAATTTTGCCACTTTTACTGTTTTCCCGCATGAAATCTGTTTTAATGTTCTCATATCCTTTCCTTTCTCTGTTTTACAGGTTAAATCTGTATTTTGCCTGCCATATCTCTGTCCAGGGCAACTCTTGATTCTTTCACATTCACAATCATATTGCCGCTGTTCTGTGACACTACGGTTACCTGTCCGCCGGCCACAAACCCCAGATTTTCCAGAAACTTCCTGGTCTCTTCTTTTCCTCCCACTTTTCGGATGGTATTCACTTCTCCTGGCAACGCCATAGTTAAAGGCATTTTCATCACTTCTTTCTTCTTTTTGATAATGATTCTCATTTGATTTCTTTAGTTAGTATATACTAACATTTATTCGTTGTCAATAACCAAATGGAAATTTTTATCAGAACCGGAAAGTATTCCGGAAAGGGAAACCGGGTCCGGCTCTTCCTTTCCGTGTACTTACATTTTTTACTACTTCCAGCTTTCAAAATATTTGCCAACTTCTGTCTTTTCCAGTATACTGGATCTATCAGCATACTGAGCGAAACCAGGGAGGGTATTTTATAATGAAAACCAGTGAATCTGCAGAAAATTATCTGGAAACCATATTGATCCTGAGCCGGAAGCTGCCCGTGGTCCGTTCCATAGACGTATCGGTGGAACTGAACTTTAAGAAATCCAGTGTCAGCGTGGCCATGAAAAACCTGCGGGAAAAAGGCCACATTACTGTTTCTGAAGCGGGCTTTATCACTTTAACGGAATCAGGACGTGAAATCGCGGAAATGATTTACGAACGCCACCGTTTTCTCTCCGGCTGGCTGACCAGTCTGGGAGTAAACGAAAAAACTGCGGCAGAAGACGCCTGCCGCATGGAACATGTTATCAGTCGTGAGAGCTTTGCAGCCATTAAAAAAGCTGTGGAACACGATTTCTGACAAAAATTTCCATATAATTTTTTATGAGAGAGGTACAGCTTTCTGCTTCATGGCAAATTTCTCGTGATACATCATTTTGTCCGCCCTGCGCAGGGTATCACCAAGATCATAATCTACCTCGCTGTCATACAGTTTGTAGCCACAGGCAATCTGAATGGGGTATTCTTTCGGATTGCTCTGATTACATCTGTCCACTTCCACTTTCAGTCTCTGCACCCGCTTTCCGCATTCTTCCAGAGATACCCCTTTCAGAAGCACACAGAATTCATCGCCGCCCATACGGTAACATTTTCCGATATCGCCGAATACTTTTTCTATCAGCTCTGCACTGCACCGGATATATCGGTCTCCTTTCTCATGTCCCAGAGTATCGTTGCACTTTTTCAGGTTATTCAGATCAAACATAACCACAATGCTGTTTTCCGGAGAAAAATCTTTCTGTTCAATATATTCGGCATAGGCTGTCCGGTTTAAGATTCCTGTCAGCTGGTCATGGTAGGCCATTTCTTCGTATTTCCGCGCCTGTATGCCGATGGCCATCAGCCGCCTGGTTTCTTTTACAGAGCGGACGCCCAGCACAATGATATATGTAAGAAATCCAACCATGCCCAGAACCATCATGGAAGTCCCATTGGATACATAATAAACCACAATATCCACGGCCATTCCCAGAATACAGGCACAGCCGCACCCTAACAATGTCTGCAGTTTCTTATTCCATCCAACGGTGCGCAGCTCCCGTACTGACATAAAAACAAAAACCAGCGCCAGAAATACCATGGATGCATGGGTCATCCACAACGTCTCTCTTAAGTCTGCAATCCCCTTTATCTGAAGCCCCAGTTCCAGCAGAGAAATCATCATACTGGCTGCACAGGGAATATACCATATGATACTGTCTCTGGTGGAATAAAGCTCTTTTACATACAAAATAAAAGGAACTACCACCAGCATCAGACACAGGAAAGGCAGGTTGGCCAGCGGAATGGAAAAAGGAAAAATCAGCGACATGGAAGTGATATCCGTTATTTTCCACAGTCCGATATTCAGGGAAAACATGCCCAGCATAAACAGGCTTTTATCCACCTCTGCCGTATGATAAATAGACACGGTAAAAAAGATAAACACCAGTCCCATTATGATAGCCGCAAGACTCAGCAGCAGGGGCAGTAAATCTTCTTTGATAATATGCAGCCAGATGCCATATTTGGAGCCCACATAAAATTCCGGTATAATATTCCTGGAGCTTTCATACACGGGAGCCAGTACCACCTGAACCTCTTTTCCGGCGTCTGCCGCATTAATCAGCACTGTGTTCCAGTTGCTTCCCGGCGTCCTGCCGAAAGCATTGGTTTCTTCCGGCCGATAAGTGAATACACATTCTTCCTCAATGTATGCCTCCACATTCTGATGAATGCTGTAAAAAGCCAGACTGCTGCCTCCTTCAGACACATCGGAAATCCGCATGGTATACACATCTTTCACTCCCAGCGGAGTATTTTCATCCTCTGTATGGACCATTTTATATTCCTTAAATTCACCGAAACTGGTGTTCATCTGGTTATGTACCGCATGACTGGCTATGTTTGCGGAAAGATAGAGAAAAAAGAAAAATACTGTCACTACGCAGCCAGCATAACAGCCAGATATTATACGTCTTATCTTTGTTTTCCATTCCATACAACTTCACCATATCCTTATCTGACAGCTACTATTTTATAATGATGCTGGCACAGTTCATATCCTCTGCCAGATTGTAAACTTTGCCGGATTTCAGCCCGACCACCGTAGGCCTTAAAATATAACCGGGCTTGTTGGCCACTACCTTTGCCTTTTCCCCGTTGCTCAGTTCCACAATACAGTCCACCGGATAAAGAATCACGCTTTCCATAAAACTTTTCATCACATTGATGTCCAGCTCTCCGGTCATGGACATAATCATTTCCACCGCGTCTCTCTGGGAATAGGCTTTCTTGTATACCCGTTCCGTCACCAGTGCATCGTAGATATCCGCCACAGACAGGATTTTGGCAAAAAGATGTATTTTTTCTTCGGGAAGCCCCATGGGATAGCCTCTTCCATTGATTTTCTCATGGTGCTGCAGCACTCCCATGGCAATGGGCTCCGAAATATCTTCTTTGTCTTTCAGTATGGTATATCCAAACAGGGAATGCTTTTTCATTACTGCAAATTCCCCGTCTGTAAGTTTGCCCGCTTTATTCAGAATTTCATTGGGAATCTGTGACTTTCCCACATCATGGAGCAGACCGGAAATCCCGATATCGTACACCTGTTTGTCTGACAGTCCATGCTTCTTCCCCACAATCATCGCCATGGTGGCCACATCCACGCTGTGCTTAAAGGTATATTCATCGCTTACCTTCAGAGCGCTGATGTCCACCGCAATGGCCTGATTATCTGTAATGGCCCTCATCAGGTTCCGGGTAATGGCGTCCGTGGTATCTGCAAAATTTTCCGCATCCGTATTGCTGTACAAATACTGAATCCCCTCAGATACCCGCTGTTTCACACTTTCCGATAATTTTACTTTGGCAGGATCTGATTTCCGGGTCTTCTCAATGACTTTCTGAACGGATTCCGGTATTACCGGTTCCTGACTGCCCGGCTCCTTTGGATCTTCTTCGCCTTCTCTGATGTACACGCCCATAATGCCCATTTTCAGCAGGGATTCAATCAGATAATCATCCAGAGGAGCCCCTCTTGCAATTAATACTCTGCCTGACCGGTCCACAATGGCCTGATCAATTCTCATTCCTTCTTTTAATCTTCTTGTACTTGTATAAATTCTTCTGACCAACTGATTTACCGCCTCACTGTTTTCGGGTTGTGACAGACTTCGTTTTTGACCAGCCGGAATAAATTTTCGTTTGCTTTCCGTCTGATTTTACTGTTTTATAAGTTCGGATTCTGACATAATACTTTTTCCGGACCTTCAGCCTGGAAATGGTTTTGGATGTGGTCCGGCTGTTTTTCACTGTCACTTTTGCTGTGGATTTTCCGGTGAATTTCCCGCTGGTGGAATACTGGATTTCATACCCGCTGGTCTGGGTGCTCTGCTTTTTCCATTTTACCGTAAATCCTCCGGTCTTTGCTGTCAGTTTTGTAAGTTCTGTTTTTCCCGGTTCAATCACAAAATTCTTTTTCAGAATTCCGGTGTAATTCCCTTTGAGCCGGACTGTTACTTCCGCTTTTCCCACAGAAACATTATTCCGGTAAGAAACCTGATACTGTCTGCTGTTAATATTTTTACCTGACCGGTCTCTCACCCATACCTGCGGTTTTTTGCTTTTTCCGTTATAAACGGTGCGTTCCATGGACAGTACGACTTTTTCAGGCCGGTAAATCATTTCCTGAGCCGTGGTTTTTCCGCAGCTGCACGCTTCCATCCGAAATCCGTCCTGCGAAGGTGTGGCCTGCTGCACCACAGGTTTAAAATCGTGGACATGGTCTTCTTCCTCCGGACTTTCTTCTTCCGGATCTTCTTCCGGACTTTCTTCTTCCGGACTTTCTTCTTCCGGCGGCGTAACGGGCGAATTTACCGGCGGCTTCTCCTCCGGCGGCGTAACAGGCGGATTTACCGGCGGCTTTTCTTCCGGGGGAATAACCTGCGTCCCGTCTTTAAACAATACCTTCTGCTCCGCCAGCACATTGTCTTTCAGATTCTTTACATCTGCCACTGTATTCAAATCTTCCGTATAATACTCAGACAGAAACAGGAACGTATATTCTCCTGCTTTCGCCTCCGGTTCTGCCTGCAGATAATATCTGCCCGGATGTGCCGAATCGGACCTGAGGGTAATTTCATTGCTCCAGTCAGTCTGTGAAAGGATAGCTCCGCTGCTTCCTTCCCAGTATTCTGCCTTTATCTTAAGTACATAATCTGCTTCATAAAGTCCCAGTTCTTCCGCCTCTTCACTGGTATAAGGCGTTCCGTTTTCATCGTACCACACCAGTTCAAAAAAGACGTTCTCATCCGGTATTGTATCCTCCTGATTACTTCTGATTCTGTTCAAATCCACTTCTTTCGGCCCGGAGTTGATGGAAATCTTTCCCACCAGAGGATCTGCTGACACAGTTCCTCTGACCACACTCCACACCCCTTTGTCATAATTCAGGCTGAAACCATTTTCAACACTTCTTTGGGTCAGCACAAAATTACTCCGGACTGCTCTGGCAGGATCTGCTATAATATAATCTCTTCCTGCATATATAATTCCTGTACCCATGCGGTTTCCCGGACATACTTCCGTTGTGCCTGTCACCGTTCCGCGGATAACTGCCTGCGTTTCCTGTCCCAGAATCAGAACGCCTGGTTCCCCATCCTGTGAGCCGGTACCGATAAAACTGCCTGTGATTTCCGCTGTTTTGACTTTGCTTAAGTCCAGACCGCCCCCGTTACGCAGCGTAACATTTTCCAGGGTCCCCGACTTGAAACCAAGTGTTCCCCCATCTGCAAGCACCAGATTTCCAATATGCTCCACAGAAGCCTCAGAAATCATAATTCCTTTTACTGTCAGAGTGGTCTGCCCATTTCCGCGATACTGCCGAGTCCACGCCGAACTGTTCTTTGCTCCTGTAACCTGAATTTCGGCCTGACTGGTCAGACTGGTATCCACATAATCCCTCACCCTTACTCTGGTATCCAGATTCACCGATGCCCTGCCTTTATAGGGCACGTTTCCATCCACTGCTTCATGGCCCATATAAACTGCCTGAAAAATTGTTTTATCATTGGAATTCTGAACCGTCAGGGAAGCATTGCTGCCAACTGCCGTTCCCGGATAACCGCCGGCATAGATGGTGGGCAGCAGCTCCGTTTCTGTACCTCCCATTCCCTCTTCGCCGCCTGCCAGATAAGTATTCACATTATCCATTGTCAGGCTGTGGCCCGCCAGGAAAATCTCCCTGTGAGGAACACTCCCCAGCGCATCCGAAGATTCCATGGTGAGTTTCATATTCCGGAAGACAACATTGTCTCCTTCCAGCTGAAGGGGACTTCGGCAGTTCAGATGACTCTCGGTGCCAGAACCCTGGATCACCGTTCCGGCCGGGATTTTCACAGGAATCATCCGTCCGCTTGCTTCTGCCTCCTGTCCAATGGTAATCAGGTTGTTTATGGTAATGGGACTCTGTTTCTGCTGGAGTGCTGCCATAAAGTCTTCCCTTGTATAAACTGTAACTCCGCCTTCTCTGACCGTTCCATAACTTTCCGTATGGAGCGGGACTGTTTCCGTGCTCCGGGCCAGAGCTGTTTCAGGCAGGCTCATAAGCAGCATGGCTGCCCCAAGCAACAGGCTGAAATACCTGATTTTTCTTTTCTTCATTCCACACCTCCTTCTCCATGGGACAGCAGAGGGCTAAAAGACACTCTGCTTCCCTGAATTTGAAAGTATCTTTGCGTCAGGTCTGCTTCTTTCCATCGGCAGATATCCCTTAAGACACTTCTATTTCTTTAATCTGATGTTCATTTCCCTGTATCAGATAAGTGTGTTCACTGCCGCAGTAAGGGCAGATTTTCCCGTGCTCCACTGTGGGGTAGGTTTCTTCACAGGCTTCACAGTAAGTAATGGCCGGGATGGTCTCTATCACCAGTTCGCATCCGTCCATCCGTTCGCTTTTGGAGCATTTCCATTTCCAGCAGTCCTTCAGATAATACGGAATGACAGTGGAAACTTCTCCAATCTGCAGCGTCACCTTTGTGATTTTATCTGCCTGATTTTCCTCCGCCACACGCTCTACGGTTTTCACAATATGAAACACAATTCCTAATTCATGCACGGCTGCTCTCCATTCTCTGTCCCGTTATTATTTCTGTCTCTGTTTTTTTCCTGCGGCCTGCTTCCCGGCGGTTTTCACAGGTCTTTTGCTCTTTTTCCCGGCTTTTTTCACTGCGGGTTTCCCGGTAAACATGCTTTTAAAGGCTTTTCCCGCCGCATAAGCTCCGATTTCTTTTAATTTATCCTCGGATCTGCTCATCTTTGAACATTCCGGGTGATCCCGGTGGAGCTTAATGGCGTCAAACTCGCACTTGGTGGTACATACGCCGCAGCCGATGCATTTGTTTTCATCCACAACGGACACACCGCAGCTTAAGCAGCGCCCTGCTTCCAGATGTACCTGTTCCTCTGTCAGAGTTTTATGTGCGTCCCGGAAAGAGTGTTTATAATCAATTTTTTCATCCATGCCTGCTTCCTGGCGGCCGATGGTATCGTATCCTTCCACCTTAATGTTCTTTTTGTTCAGCTCATGGAAATCCCGGCGGTTCCGCCCAATGGTCATACTGGTGCCCGGATGTACATAACGGTGCAGGGACACAGCGGCATTTTTGCCGGCTTCAATGGCGTCAATAACAAACTGCGGGCCTGTGTACACATCTCCGCCCACGAAAATATCAGGTTCTGCCGTCTGATATGTCAGTGCGTCCGCTGCCGGGTAATTGCCATGGCAGAATTCCACTTTGCTTCCGTCCAGCAGGCCGCCCCATTCGATGCTCTGTCCGATGGCAAAAATCACCTGTGCACATTCCACCGTCATCAGCTGGTTTTCATCGTACTGAGGATTGAATTTACCTGCTTCATCCAGTGTGCTGATACATTTCTTAAATACCACAGACTGTACCTTTCCACTGGAATCTTTTATAATCTCCTTCGGTCCCCAGCCATTATTGATTTTAATTTCTTCTTCCAGTGTTTCCTGAATCTCCTCTTCAGAAGCCGGCATGGTTTCTCTGGATTCCAGGCAGAACATTTCCACTTCTTTTCCGCCGAAACGATAAGCAGTTCTGGCACAGTCAACGGCCACGTTGCCTCCGCCGATTACAATGACCCTGCCTTTCATCTTCTGCTCCTGGTCTTCCGCTGCATGATGAAGGAAGTTTACCGCAATGTCAATTCCCTCCGCGTCATTTCCGGGAATCGGCGGAATCCTGCCGCCCTGACAGCCGATGGCAAGATAAAACGCCTGATATCCTTCCTTGCGCAGGTCATCCAGCGTCACGTCTCTGCCCACTTCTACGCCGCATTTTATCTCAACGCCCAGTTCACGGATTACTTCAATTTCCGCCTCAATGATATCTTTTTCCAGTTTATAGGAAGGAATGCCGTAAGTCATCATTCCGCCCGGCTTCGCATTTTTCTCAAATACTGTGGGCTTATAGCCTCTGGTTGCCAGATAATAAGCGCAGGATAATCCGGCGGGGCCTGCTCCGATAATGGCAATTTTCTGCTCCCACTGAGTCAGCCGGTTAGACGCAATAACCACCGGCGGGATGTATCTGGTTTCTTCCTTAAGATCCTGCTCCGCAATGAATTTCTTAATATCGTCGATGGCCACCGGAGCGTCAATGGTTCCTCTGGTACATGCCATTTCACAGCGTCTGTTGCAGACACGGCCGCAGATTGCCGGAAACGGGTTGTCTTTTTTAATCAATGCCAGCGCTTCCTGGTATTTGCCCTCTTTTGCCTTGCGGATGTAGCCCTGTACTGCAATATGGGCCGGACAGGCTGCCTTACAGGGTGCGGTACCTGTCTTATAGCAGTTAATCCGGTTGTTGTCCCGGTAATCTTCATCGTATTTGTCTTTACCCCATACCAGCCTGTCGGGCAGTTCATGTTTGGGATAGCGGACTTCTTTTCCGTTTTTCTTACAGAGTTTCTGTCCCAGCTTCACCGCACCGGCAGGACAGTATTCCACACATTTTCCACAGGCCACGCATTTTTCCTTTTCCACCTTTGCGGTAAATGCGCTTCGGCTCATATTGGGCGTATTAAATAACTGGGAGGTTCTCAACGCGTTGCAGATATTCACGTTGCAGTTGCAGATACCGAATATTTTATTTTCTCCGTCAATATTGGTAATCTGATGTACAAATCCGTTGTCTTCTGCTTTACGGAAAATTTCCATGGCCTCTTCGTATGTAATATCATGGCCCTTTCCTGTCTCCCGGCAGTAGTCTGCAAAATCTCCCACACCGATACACCAGTTCATCTCATCATCGCCGCAGCCTTCGCCCAGAATCTGGCGGCTGATTCGGCAGGAACACTGGCCCACGCCGATATGTCCTTCGTATTTTTTCAGCCAGTAGGAAATATGTTCCAGGTCAATGGTTCCATTTTCCATGGAGATGGCCTGTTCCACAGGAATCACGTGCATACCGATTCCGGCTCCTCCCGGCGGCACCATATGGGTAATCCCGTCCAGGGGGATAAAGGTCATGCGCTCAAAGAAACTGGCCAGCGCCGGATGTTCCCGGAGACGTTTATTGCCTTCCGGCCCTTCTTCCATATTAAAGAGCTCCGCGGAGCCCGGCACGAACATGGGCAGACAGTATCTGCGGTCTGTGGGCCCAGGAATGGAACCGTAGTGGTCGTAGTTATTGCCGTAGTCATATTCCAGAAGGCCGATATAGCTCATTTCATCCAGCACTTCCTGAAAATGCTCCCTGTCCTCTTTCTCCACTTTATTCATTTTCCAGAGTTCTTCAACTCTGTAATGGCGGCGTACTTTCATGGTCAGGGCAATATCTGCCATTTCTTCTGTGACGATTTCCGCCAGTCCCCAGTATTCCGGATCGGCCACTGTCAGTCCTTTCAGCTTGTGCAGTGCCACGTCGGTAATCTTTCTTCCAAGTTTCATTATTTTTTCACTGGGCGCTTTGTCGCTCATATGAGGCGGGATAACCGCTTTGCTCATTTCCGGCATAATGTTCTCCTTTCTTTCTCATCCGATGGATTCGTTTTTCTCATCCGATACACGTTCCGTTCTCTGAAGGGGCTCTGTGCAGTTCCTTCAGACCTTCCACTTCATCGCAAATCTGCTTCAGACTGCAGGCGTTGCAGTCCATGGAAAGATTTTTCAATACATGGTCAATGGCTCTGGTAATCTGTTCTGCTTTCCGGATATATCCTCCCAGTTCTGGCCAGGGAAATTCCTTTCTGGTGATAAAAATCAACTTTACCGCTTCCACTTTCGGATTCCTGTGATACGCTGTCAGAAACATACTGCCCACCTGGGCAAAGCCCAGTCCTTTTTCCAGGGCCTGTCTGCCCACCCGTACCGCCTCCCGCTCCTGGGAAGCGGAAACCCGCATCATAAATCCTTCCGGAAACAGGCGGTATCTGGTGTATTCTGTTTTCCGTACCTCATTGTAAAGCTCATTTCCTTCTCCCAGACTTCCCTGTTTCATGCGAACCGCTGCAATTCTGGCATAGGGCCGGTCTTTACGGATTTCTTTCAGATCTTCTCCGTACAGTAAAATTTCATCTTCCGGCACCAGTTCTTTATCCATGGTAAGAATGGTACTCCCCAGAGCCGGCAGTGTCCCTTTGCCCAGCTCATAAGCCATATCGCTGCGGAGAATCATGGCCTCCCTGCCCGCATCCTTCCAGCTGCTGCCTTTCTCCTTATTCAGCCTCCGGACAGGATATGTCTCCAGTCCGGCCAGCAGTTCTCTCAGGATGGGATCATACAGCTTCATCATTACAGTTTACGCTCCCGTTTCACCCGGTCATGCCACTTTTCCAGATAAGGCTCTGCTGCCGCAGTCAGCTTCATATCCAGATTAAAAAAATATATGGTAAAGGAAATTACAAAAAACAAAACAGCAGACACTGCGGCCGCTTTTACTGTTTTTACCGCTGCTTTTCTGATATATGTCATATTCTGTCCCCCTTATGCATTCCCTTCTGCCTTGCAAATTCCGCCGCCCCAAGGGCTCCGATTAACTGAGGGTCAACGGGCAGTTCAATGACTTTCAGTTTCAGCACTTTTTCAATGGCGGCTTTCAGCCCGTCGTTTTTGGCGCAGCCTCCTGTCAGGGTAATTCTGTCCACCGCTCCTGCCTTTTTGGCCATAACAAAGCACCGTTTGGCCACGGACAGTTCAATGCCGGCCGCAATCTCGTCCATGGGTTTTCCTTCTCCCACCAGGGAAATTACTTCGCTCTCTGCAAACACTGTACACTGGGAGGTGATGGGAATAACGTTTTCTGCTTTCAGGGACAGCCTGGAAAACGCCGGCAAATCCATTTCAAAGGCCTTTGCCATGGCTTCAAAAAAACGCCCGGTTCCTGCCGCACATTTGTCATTCATGGCAAAATTCTGCACGGTTCCGTCGGTATCCACCCCAATCCCCTTTACATCCTGTCCTCCAATGTCAATGATGGATCTTACCGTAGGGTCCGCCACATGAACGCCCATGGCATGACAGCTTATCTCGGAAATATTTTCATCGGCAAAGGGGACTTTATTTCTTCCATATCCGGTTCCCACCAGGTAAGCCAGGTCTTCGGCGCTCTTAAGTCCTTCTACCTGCGCAATGGCTTCATCCAATGCCGCCTGCGCACTCAGCACAGAATTGATGCGGCTTTTCAGGGTGACGTCTGCCGCTATTTTTCCGGTCTCATCTATAATCACACATTTGGTATAGGTGCTGCCTGAATCGCAGCCTCCAAAATATTTCATATTCCTGTCCTTTCTGTCTCATGACTGTTTCCCGGCCTGTGTTCCGGCCATGTCTGCAGGAAAAACTTTCACTGCAAAGCGGCTCCCTTCCTTTTACCAGGAAGAAGCATCGTCAATTTCTTCCAGGCTGGGATCCAGAGGCTCTTCCCTCAGCACGCTTCTCATATAGCGGTTTACGTCCTGTCTGAGGCTCGCCCTCGGCACCACACGGGGGTCCATCAAATCATGGACTGCCCAAATCAGCCGGATTCCGTGCTCTCTGGCCTGTTCTTCAAACAGTCCGTGCATTCCGTCCAGAGCTTTGCAGCTCATATGTTCCCAGAGAATCACCATATCTGCATGAAACTGCTCACAAAATCTCCACAGATCATCCAAAAGCACTTTATATCCTCCATGGGTACGGTTGCGCATAATCATATTTTCGTAGAGATGGGCCATATCGTAAATGGCCTGTTCCGGGTCGTCTTCGGAAATCATTTTCGTGGACACCAGGCTCAGCATATCCACCAGCGGCAGAATTCCCCAGCAGTTCTGCAGCCAGGGCAGAAAATCCGTGTAATACTGGGCCTGCACGCCCCAGATTATGGCCCGGTGACGGTATTGGGGCACAATCATTTCTTTCTTATTATATGAGTCCATGGCCAGTCTGGTAATTTTCTTATCCGCCTCCAGAAAGGCCGGTACTTTTCCGCCGATGGCCATATAAACTGTCTCGGTGTACAGCGCCAGATTGGCCCCGATAACCTGGGGATATTCCGTGGTGCTCAGATCCAGCCATTCCATCCGTTCCCTGGTTTCTGCGTTAAACCGTTTCGCACATTCAAAATAAGCGTCCCAGTCCCAGGTTTCTCCGGTACAGTCCTCAATAAATTTAATGGCATTGCGGATTTCCTGGGCCGCATATTCCTGCACTCCTTCTTCCGTATGGCGGATGGGAGCCGCCAGCTGGAAGCATGGTATGCCATGTTCTCCTTCCAGACGTCTTGCCACCACGCCATTTCCCATCAGGCTGCCATCGCATGTGGTATTGCACTGAATGGCACAGGCGCCGAATATGGGATAGTCGTCGTCAATGGACACCCCCACTTCTGCCTCCGGCATGGGGCATACATCTCCTGACAGTCCGTATTCCTGGGCCACATCTATGTAATGGCACACTGCGTCCTGCCGCAGCAGCACGCTCACATACACCGCGGGAATCTCCCGGCCCACACCAATGAGGTTGGGAAAACCGCACAGAAGATGGGACATTTCATTTTCATCCAGAATCACAAGTTTCCTGGAAAATTCCTGATCATTTCCGGTATTTTTATCGGCACGAAACATGTTTGCCATCAGTTTTGCAATGTCTTCCACCACCAGATCGTATTCCGTATGGGCAATCCGAAGCTGATTTCCCCGGAGTCCGGCGGTATGCCGGTCCACCATCATGGGAACTGCCAGATAATTCAGCATCCAGCGGTAACGGAAAAATGCCTTTACATTATTTTTATTCAGCATAAATTTTCCCAGTACGCCCATGGTATGAAGCCAGCGGCTGTAATCGTAAAGAGTATCTTTTACGCCCCTCCATTCCCGGCGTTTTCGGACCTTTTTTCCAGGCTGGTACAAATCTCCCAGCCGTTCGCTTCCGATTTTCCTGCCCATTACCTCTCACCTCCCCTGTTCTTCCGGAGTTTTTTGATTTCAATGCTCTCCACAAAGGCCTGTACCCGTGTGCGAAGCTGGCCGGAACTGCCCACCGCATAGGGCCGGTCCACAGAAAGTACCGGATACCCGTATTCTTCCCGCAGTACATGGGTTCCCACCATACGCTCGTAAGCCCAGTAATCACAGAATTTCATCTGCTCGTAAATAATCCCGTCCGCATGGTATTCTCTGGCCAGTTTATCCACATAAGCCCGGCGTTCTTCTATTTTCTCCCGGTTCATATAGCGGGCGCAGGCGCTGATATACATATAATGGCGGCACACCTGGGTTACAATATCCTCACTGTCATTTAAGGGGATCACCTCTCTGCCCGGCAATGCTCCAAAGCAGAAACGGTCTGCCACCACCAGCGCTCCCGCCTCTTCAATGAGTTTTATCATATCCACATCATCAATCTCAGAACCTGCCACCACCACTCTGGCCCGGAACCGTTTCCTGTCATCCGGCTCTCTGTTCTTTAACTCCTCCAGAGTTTCTTCCAGTTTATCCACCAGCATGTCTTTCGGGCACACATAGGAAGCCAGTGTGAGTATATGGTATTCATATCCTGTAATCCGGGGATTTTCTTCCTTGCGGAAATCCCCGATTTCCGTGAGCAGCCGGCAGACCTTATTGTGGTTCTCCACTGCTTTTCTCAGAGCTTCTTCTGAAATATCAATGCCATATGCCTCCCGGAGGGGCTTAAGAATCTTGCTTCTGCACTCTGACACATACACTGACAGGCCGTTGTCGTCAGCTTTCATGGGAATTTCCATATAACGGTAGAAAAACTTCTCTTTGGACATGGTCTTCAGAAGTTCCATGTTCTCCACTGCACGGTTAATCATGGAACAGGCATCCGGAGCAATCAGACCGTCCAGAAACTGGTAACCGCCCTCAATGGCCCGCTCCAGCAGCGCTCTGCTGTATTCGCACAGAAAGCTGGTCATATAGTAGGTTCCCATATCCATGGAACCTGTCCGGGGCGCACGGAGCCGGACGGTAAAAACCCCCGGCAGTTCCAGCAGCACTTCCGGCACCAGGCTGCACACAGTTCCGATACAGACTCTTCCCTCCTCCTGGGCTTTGCGGACCAGCCCGTTATTGGCTTCATCCAGCAACCGTTCAAATTCATATAAATATTTTAAATCTTTCATGTACCCTCCTTTTTTCAGATTTTCGTAAAATAATTTTCCCCCTAAGATAAAATATGTATCTTTTCCAGGGCTTCCCGGATACCCCGGACAATGGGCGCATCCTCAGGCAGGTAAAATACGTTCTCGCCTTTTAAATCGAATTCTGCCAGGGCTGCATCATCCGGTATTCTGGCCAGAACCGGAAGATCGCCCACATCCATGTAAGAAGCTGTTTCCAGATTGGGCAGACGATTGAAAATCACGCCCGCATCCTCGTACATCACAAGCTCATCCGCTACCTTTTTGATGGTCTGCACCACCTGAGTCCCTTTTCTGCTGGAATCTGTAACCAGAAGCAGATGGGTTACCTTCTCCATCACCCGCCGGTTAATCTGTTCAATTCCTGCTTCTCCGTCAATCACAATATAGTCAAAGTTCCCGGAAAGGATCCCTATCACTTCTTTCAGATAACCATTGATTTTACAGTAACATCCTGCCGCTTCCGGCCTTCCTATGGCTATAAAGGAAAATCCGTCCTGTTCCACCAGTGCGTCAAAAATCCGATACCTTGCTTCTCCCAGAAGTTCAATGGCTCCCGCGGCGTCACCTCGTTTCGCCTGGTCCACTACCTCTCTGCGGATATCATCCACCGTCACTTCCGTTTCCAGGCCCAGGGCCGTGGAAAGTCCCACTGCCGGGTCTGCATCAATGGCCAGTATCTTTTTTTCAGGAAAAGCAGATACCAGCACTTTCACCATTGCAGCCGCCAGAGAAGTTTTTCCTACGCCTCCTTTTCCGGCCACTGCCAGAATTTTTGCAGCCATAACACCCCTCCTTTTCTGAAAAATTCCTCTGCAGGGTATACTATTCTACTTTTATTTTACCAGGTAAGTTCTCTTTATGTAAATTGACATAATCTCAAAAGTGTACAAAATACAGGATATTAATTGTGAACTTTACAATTATTCGGAATTGGAGGCTTTGATTTCTCAAAAAGCCATCGTGTAAGAACAGACGTGTGTAAATACCTCTTCTGTACGATGGCTTTTTTCTTTTGCCATCGTGCGGCAGATAATACGAAATGTGATTGCCTGTCGTTTCGACAAAGGGAAGTTTTTTATCTTATAGGAAAGACCTTGCCACGCTAAAGTGTGAAAGTATCTTTCCTATAAGACAAAAAATAATATGCGCTCTCGCACAAGAGGTAAGATATTGCTTCGCAATTGTGCTAAAACGCGATACGTTCAGCATACTGCGTATACTCTGACGCACCGCAAATGGCGCAGCAAAATGTGCAAGCCCCTCATGAGTGAGGGGTTAGGGGAGTTGAAGTGGGCTTGCCCACTTTGTTCTATAAGCCATTTATTCGCTTTCCTCATTTTGTAATAAATATAATCTAACATCCCACTCTCCATGCTCATACCGCTCTAAACGATTCCAATATACAATCTTACGAATGCAAAATCAAAACGGCTGACGGATTCTCCTGTCACAGGTTCCGCAAGCCGTATACTCGTATATTCTGCTTCCATGCACGATAACATTTCCCTGTCCCGTATATCAGCAAGATTCTTCAGAATATCTGTATGAGGATATAAATATGGATCTTTCATAATATTGTCCTTATTCTTTCATCTTATATTTTTTGTCTAAAACTTTACGCATATCCTCTGTAGTCATCTCTCCACGACTTTCTTTTTCAATTAATTCTTTAAATTCCGGGGATGGTTCTAACCCGTCTACTTTAATCATACCTAATGCATAATCCCATTTTTTATCTGTACTGACCAGCATAAAATCAACTCCCAAATTTTATTTTTGTATATTCTACCATACTCTATAAAAAATATCCATTATCACTTTTATAGCACATATTAAAACCCCTGCAAATGGCATTCCCACACCACTTACAAGGGTTCTCATTCTTATGGTTATTCGCCTGTTTTCGACAAATTTTTACCGATTCATACTTTTTAACGGCACAGAAGCAAAGTTTTCAATTTCCATCCTATATATTTCTCTGCAATATTCGCCTGTTCCAGCAGCTTCCCTTTGTACCAGTCAATATCCAATGCCTGTTGCTTTACTTTATCCGTCAAACTCTTTTTATTTGATAACCAAAGGCTTTGCTGTATTTTTACAACAGGATTTTGCAACGGGATTGCGCTCATACCGGATGCACCTAAAAAGGACTGCCTCTGAAATATATTTTCAGGACAGTCCTCTGTCTGCTAAATTTTTATTCTATTTCAGCATTTTTTCAGGCAGACCATTCCTCACCGAAACCGTCTACAATACGGTACCCCAGCTTCACCTCCTGTAGGGCCGCTTCTCTTTTTTCCATCAGATCAAGCAGCATCCGGGCGGCAATTTCCCCGCTTTTCTCATAAAAATACTGAACGGTAACCAGAGGCGGCATCGTTACTTTTGCCAGTTCAGAACCACCGTGTCCGGCCACCAGCATCTGGTCCGGAACTTTTATTTTATGCTGGCAGAGATACTGCATGGCTCCTGCCGCCATAGTATCCGTTGCGCAGATAATTCCGTCCAGATTACCGCATTTTTCCAACAGCTCGCCTGCCTTTTCCCGGCCGGAATCAAAGGAAAAATCGGCGATCACCACATTTTCAGCCAGTTCTCTGCAGCCGAAATCCTGCACCGCATCCTGGAATCCTCTGCACCTCTCCTCTCCTGCCGCTTTATCCTGCATCCGGGCGCTGATATATCCCAGCTTCTTTCTTCCCTTTTCCCAGAAAAAACGTGTAAGGTCATAAGCGGCATGGTAATCATCATGGTAAACGCAGCAATAGCCTTTCAGCTTCTGGCCTGCGATTACAACCGGAACATCTATGTTCTTCAACTCACGCTTATGCTCCGGCGTCAGCACCGTAGCTGCAAATATCACACCATCCACCTGCTTTTCATGAAAGGCGGACAGATAATCCAGCTCTTTCTGCGGCTCGCTTCGGGTTACTGCCAGAAGCAGACGGAACTCCGTCTCATCCAGTACGGAAAGAAGGCCGTCCACAAGTTTTCCAATGGCAGAAGAAGCTACCTTCGGTACAATCACGCCCACCATTTTCGTTTTCCTGGTCCTGAGGGTCTGAGCCTGTACCGAAGGCCGGTAGCCTGTTTCCTCTACCACCCTGCGGATAGCCTGGCGCTTCTCTTCTGAAATATAACCATTGTTAAAATAGCGCGAAACTGCTGCCCTGGATACTCCGGCCAGTTCCGCAATCTCTGCAATATTCATCCGAACTGCTCCTTTTTAACAGATGAAAGACATTATTTTTTCTTTAATAGCCGAATC
The DNA here is from genome assembly GCF_000403845.2 of Eubacterium sp. 14-2. Lineage (GTDB taxonomy): Bacteria > Bacillota > Clostridia > Lachnospirales > Lachnospiraceae > Petralouisia. Next base: position 381,798 of record NZ_KE159568.1, read on the forward strand.
CTCCGAATCGTATTTCAGACACAAAGGGCCTGAAAAATCCAGTGCCATTACTCCCAGAATTGATTTGGCGTCCACAATTCTCTGGCCGGAACCCAAATCGAAATTAGCATCACATTTGTCAATAATGTTCACAAACTGTCTGATCTGTTCCACATCACGAAATCTTACATTCACCTGCTGCATAAGTATTCCTCCCTGAATCTCCTATCCTGGTTTTGTTAAGAATTTTTCTGATACATTTTCCGGAAATTATGTTATCGGTTTTATGTTGGTACTATAATACTATTTCATATTTTTCCTGTAAATAGTCAGTTTTAACAATTCTTTCATACTTTTTTGTGCAAAATACTGAAACCGATTTCACATTTGAACAGAACAAGTGCGCATCATTGTTTTTTGTCTTATAGGAAATACTTTCACACGTTAGTGTGACAAGGTATTTCCTGTAAGATAAAAAAAGAATCCTGCAATGCAGGATTCTTTGCCTGAGTTAAGTCCTTTCTGCGGCATATTCATACCCGCCGCAGTTACATTTTCCATTCGCACAGATCGCCGGGGCAAGGCCTGCCTCAGCGACCTGGATTTTCAGAGCGTTTTTCGCGTATCATTCCAGAACAACAGAGAAAGCTACGCCCTGTTCTCCATACAGCAGGGAATATTCAGCAGAATTCTGGTCACGAACGCTCCGTTTTGCAGTTCAAAATCTGTTTCTCCATCATAACGGGAAGCTGCTTTCATTATACTGGGCACTCCCAGTCCTGTGCCTTTTTCTGATGTGGGCAGCCCCTTATGAAAATTCACGTTTCCGGCACTTGTATTGGAAAACCGGATAACCACTTTATTTCCTTTCCGGGCAATATAGATACTGATTTCCTGATGGGACACTCCCGAAGATTCGCAGCCATGAATTGCATTTTCAAAGGCATTGGCAAGAATCGCAATCCAGTCAATATCCCGGATCGCAGGCTGTTCCCCTATTTTCACATCCATATATACCTGAATACCCCGGCTCCTGGCCTTCCTGGCATAAACGGAAAGTATACTGTTGACCGCCCGGTTTCTGGAAATATATTTTATTTTCTGATTCTCTATATCCTCATCATACTGATTCAGATACTCCAGAAGTTCTTCAATTTCTCCTTTTTGCGCATATTCCTTGATGAGAAGGGTGTGGTGACGCACATCATGACGGATTCTGGCCGCTTCCATTTCCGACTCTCTCATAAGCTCCATCTGCCGGTACAGAAGCTGCTCATTAATTTCCAGAAGTTCTTTCTCCCTCTGATAATAATGCTCCTGCCCAAGATGGATATACAAATGGAGAATTGTATATTGCAGAATTCCTACCATAAACAAAGTCACAAATGCACGCACCATATTAAATATGGAAAAACCCTGCAGATTCGGCCAGTAAGCCACCACCGCCCCAATCATAACCGAAATAAGAAGGGTTACCGAACTGAACAGATCCATTTCTTCCATCAGAAAATCCACTCCGTCCAGAAACTGCCGCCGCAGCTTTTTCCAGGTAAATACAAGAACTATCACAGTGCAGACAAACCTGACCAGAATGTCCACCCATACATTTGCGTCAAACCACCAGCGTGCCACATCCACGCCGCAGAAAACACATACTGACAGCAGATAAAACGACACCGCCATTTTATACAGAGACAGATAGACTCTGTCGCTGCTCATCAGTCCACAGAAAAGTCCGGTAACAACAATAGATGAAAGACCGGCAAATTTTACAAAACTCTCTGGTGCATTAAGATACCAGAGGCTGTAACCTGTAACAGTAAGACACCCGAAAATCACATAGCATCCGATGGTTTTTTTCATTAAATACCTGGGCCGGTCCAACATCAGAAAAAAACTCATCATCAGTCCCATACTCATGGCATTGCGCAAAACAGCAATCCAGAATGAACCTCCCAGCATACCTTAATTCCTCCCTGAAATAAGCAATTTTTCGATATGATATACCATAATCTGCCCTTATTTCAAGAATTTTGGTATGCTTTGCACTTTTTTGGGTATTGTTTGCAAAGACTCTGTCCGTACATTCGACAAGTTTCTGCCTGTTACTGACTTATCTTTCCCGCACTTCCCTGAAACTATTCCATTTTCTATTCTTTTCCATTCCAGCAGTAAGTACAGAGCTTACATCTGTCCAGCCCCGTGGCATCCAGCATATCGTCCAGCCGGTTAAACCGCAGTGAAGTAAAGCCCTGTTCCTTACACATCTCTTCTACCATTTTTTCATATCTTTCTGACTCCGGATCCGCATACTCCGCCAGGATTTCTTCCGTCACGTTTCCATTTTCCAGCTTGTCAATAACCCGGCGGGAAAACAAATCCATATCCGAGGTGGAACGGGAGAAGTTCAGATATTTGCATCCATATAAAATAGGCGGGCAGGCAGGACGGACATGCACCTCTGTTGCCCCGCTCTGATAAAGAAATTCCACCGTCTCCCGAAGCTGAGTCCCTCTTACAATGGAATCATCAATCAAAATCATACGTTTCCCCTGAATCAGGTCTTTCACCGCCAGCAGCTTCATCCTGGCAATCAGGTCACGTTTGCTCTGGATGGTGGGCATAAAAGACCTGGGCCAGGTGGGCGTATATTTGATAAAAGGCCTGGTAAAAGGTATACCGGATTCATTGGCATATCCGATAGCATGAGGAACGCCGGAATCCGGAACTCCTGCCACGATATCCGGTTTCACATCATCACGTTTTGCCATTTTCTCTCCGCAGCGGTAACGCATCTGCTCCACATTCATCCCCTCATAAGAGCTGGCGGGATATCCATAATATACCCAGAGAAAGGTGCAGATTTTCATTTCACTTCCAGGCTCCGACAGCGTAATACATTCTTTATCCGTTACCAGGACAATCTCCTCCGGCCCCAGTTCCTTATAATCAGAATATCCCAGATTGTGATAAGCAAAATTTTCAACAGAAATACAGAATGCGTCTTCTTTTTTTCCAATCACCACCGGAGTTCTGCCGTATTTATCCCTGGCAGCGTACAGTCCTTTCTGATTCATCAGAATCAGGGACAGAGAACCTTCCACAGAATCCAGTGCATAGCGAATTCCTTCAATGAGATTTTCCTTCTGATTAATCAGAGCCGCCACCAGCTCCGTGGCATTGATTTCTCCGCCGCTCTGCTCCATAAAATGGGAGTGGCCTCCTTCAAACAGCTGATTCAGCAGCTGGTCACTGTTATCTATTCTTCCTACTGTAGTAATCGCATAAGTTCCATGGTGGGACCGTATCATCAATGGCTGAGGTTCATAATCTGAAATACATCCAATTCCGAACCATCCTTTCATCTCACTGACGTCCTTGTCAAACTTTGTCCGAAAGGGAGCGTTCTCAATATTGTGGATTGCCCGATTAAAGCCTTTTTCACTATATACTGCCATTCCGCCCCGTCTTGTTCCAAGATGAGAGTGATAGTCAATGCCAAAAAACAAATCAAATACGCAATCCTGCTGTGATGCCACGCCAAAAAAACCGCCCATTTTTTCATCCTCTTTCTTTCTGTCCTGCTTTCTGCCGCTTCCTGCCGCAGATTAATGTTGCAATTCCCGCAGTTTTCCACGGGGTATTTTATTTCAGGCATTATTATACATGGTTTTCCCACCATTATGCAATCATTTACTGATATATTTTTGCAAAAATCCCGGCGGTTTGGGGATCGGACAGCGGCTGCGGGCGAAAACAAAGGGATAAATCCGCCCGCTGACCTGTTTTTTTATAAACTCAGGTCAAATATATCGTAGAATGCACTCACTGTCAGGACAATAATAAGATAATCCGTATCAAAGGGGAGGTTAAGCCTGAATCCTTCTGTCTGATATCTGCGCTTCAGCGCCTCCACATAATCCCAGTTAAATATCCCCTGTCCTTTTATGCTTTTTTCAGACAGAAGGGTTTCCACATATTCATCTTTACACTTCAGCAGCTCTGAAACTCCCGGCGCAACAAAGGCAAACTTCGTGCGGGATATGATTTCATCCGGCACAATTCCCCGCGCCATCTTTTTTACAATGTACTTTTCATTCAAGCTGCTGTCCAGTTTATACCTGGAAGGCATTCTGACTGCCAGATCCAACACATTGATATCCAGAAACGGATATCTGGCTTCTATTGCGTTTGCAAAGGTCATCCGATCTCCGTGGTCAGCCAGCAGATGTTCCGGCAGCCGCAGCTTATAATCAGCATAGCTGCGCTTTTGCTGCTCATCCAGATTTCTAATCACTCCTGGTTTCAGGACAGGCCGGCCCACAGCGGTAAACTCCTTTAAGGACGCCCCGACATCTTTCGAATAAATCTGAGGCTTTATGTTTTCCAGCTCTGTCAGAGAACGTTCATAGAAGAAATCAGGATCTCCGTACACCACATCATTTACCGCTTTTTCTTCGTCTGTTAATATCATCCCCCGTTCTTTCTTCCTGGCAGCGTCAAATTTGTATCCCACATAACCTGAAAAAAATTCATCTGCGCCTTCTCCGGTAAGCACAGCCTTTACACCTGTTTCATGAACCATTTCCGAAAGGGCCATTGACGCTGTATTATACGTTTCACGCAAAGGCGTTTCCCCATGGTATATTACCGGTTTAAAATACCGGGCCATATCCTGCTGCGTAAACAGTTTCTTATGATGCAGGGATTTTACATTCCTCTGAACACAGCGCTGAAACCGCGACTCCGACACGCTTCTGTCCGCAAAATCTATGGAAAATGAATGGTACGGTGTTCTGGCACTTCGGTTTATCAGGCCTGCAATCACAGAAGAATCCAGTCCGCCGCTGATATAAAATCCAATGGGCACCTGGGCATGAAGCCTGATCTTCACCGCCTGTTCTATCCTTTCCAGTAAAGATTCTGCGTAGTAATCTTCGCCCCGGTCCTCTGTTATTTCCGGGTAGCGCACGTCCCAGTATTCCTGCTGCCGGATGGATTTTGCGGTACAAAATTTCATAAAATGACCATTTTCCAGGGTATAAATATCCTTAAAAAAAGTATTCGGCGCACGGCATCCGGGAAAAGTCAGCAGCTGATCCACCGCATGCATGTTAAGCCGCCCTGTTATCCCTGGATATTGCAGAATCGCCTTAATCTCCGAAGCAAAAATAAAGAAACCGTCATACACTGTATAAAAGAAAGGGGCTATTCCAACATGATCCCTGGCACAGAAGATACTCCTGTCTCTCCTGTCATATATCACAAAGGCAAACTGTCCGTTCAGCCGCTTCACTGCATCTGTGCCATATTCTTCATACAAATGCAGAATCACTTCCACATCCACCTCTGTTCTGAATCGGTGCCCCCTGCCTTCAAGTTCTTTTCGCAGTTCCAAAAAATTAAATATTTCACCGTTGCAGACGAGAACCAGATCTGAGGTTTCGTTGGTTATGGGCTGCATACCGCCTTCAGGGTCCAGAAAACTCAGCCGTACAAATCCCAGTCCCACACGGGAATCCATATATCTGTCCTGCCCGTCCGGGCCGCGATGAGCCACAGCCTGTATCATGTTGTCCATAATTTCCGGCCTGATACGATTTTCACCCTTCATATCAAATATACCAGTTATACCGCACATTTTTTCTCTCCATAAATTCTGTATCCTGCTTAAAACATATCATCCAGATCCACGGTCAGATCCTCCTGTATGAAATCCGTCATGCCAGGCAGAAGCTCTCCCAGCTTTCTGCTGTCTCCGGTTACAGCTTCCATTACAACAGAACGGAAGTTATTCAGCAGCACTTCTGCAGTCTGCACCGTATATAAATCTTTGACGTACTCAAGGGTAAGACAGAGCTGGCCGCTTATAATTTCCGCCTCAAACAAGAGATCCTGATTGCTGGTTCTCACCCCGGTCTCATACCTCTTAAGTCCCTCCATTTTTTCTCCGGTCTCTGTCAGTCCCGTATTCTGCATGATAAAAGTTACATCAAACAGAGGATTTCTCCCCTGTTCCATTCTGCATTCCGACACCTTTACAATGTCCTCAAACCCGATTTCCTGACGCTCCAGGCAGTCCAGCACCATACTGCGGGACTTTTCCATATAACTATCCGTTTCCATATCGTCTTCCACCTGATATCTGAGGGGCAGCGTATTGATAAACAGACCCATGGCATTCATAAAGGCTCCATGCTGTCTGCCCGATACGGGGGTTCCGATCACAACATCCTGCTTTCCTGTCATTTTTGCCAGTGTCACCGCCAGCAGAGAACCAAGCAGCATAAAAAGGGTTACATTGTGCCGCACCGCATACTCTGTAAGAAGCGCATATTCTTCGTCATGAAAGAAAAATCCCACGGAACCGGCTTTATAACTTTTTTTCAGTCCTCTGGGGTAATCAGGCAGGATATACGCAGTATCGTGAGGCGGAGCCATTAATTGCCGCCAGAACTTAAGTTTCTGTGCATACTCCTCTGACTTCATCCGTTCCTTCTGATAATATACATAATCTTTATACTGCAAAAGGTCACTGCTCTGGTATACGCCCATATAGCGGGCATATAATTCAGAAATAAACACCCGCATGGATATCCCGTCTGAAATAATATGATGGAAATCAACTGCAAGAAACGCCTCTTTTTCCGTATAAATCACACCGATTCTGAAAAGAAACAGCCTGTCCAGCTCATATTCCCCGGCATAATACCCTTCGATAACCGGATCCGGATTACGATTTCCCGCATCCAAGATATCTATATGGAATTCGGCCGTTTCATGCACATGCTGGACAATTCTGGAATCCTTTACATGAAAGGTTGTGCGCAGTATCTCATAACGGTCGATCATCCGGGCACACGCTTTTTCCAGACCTGCAATATCAGGCTTTTCCTTCATCTTTGCGCAGAAGGATATATGCCAGCCTTCCTCTCCCATGCTTGCCGCTGACATGAGATAAATTCTCTTCTGGGCGTCGGACACCATATAATGCTCCTTCTTTTCCACATGGGGTATGACTGTTTCATCCGCTTTTTCCCTGTGCTCCAGAACAGACGCCATCTGACGGACTGTGGGATACGTGAATATATCACGGACGGAAAAAGCTGCCCCTGAAAATTTGCTGACTTCCGCAGCCAGACCTGCAGCCAGCAGAGAATGCCCGCCGATTTCAAAAAAATTATCATCTATGCCGATTGCCCTGTCACTGTCCAGAATATCCTGCCATATTTTTATTAATCCAAGCTGCTTTTCATTTTCAGCGGAGGTTTTCCGGCCTCCTGCCCCGTCACCTGTGATATCCGGCAGCATGGATACATTCAGTTTCCCGCTTGTGGTCAGGGGAATAGTGTCAATCCGCATGAAAACATCCGGTACCATATACTCAGGGAGCTTTGATCCGACATGATGCTTCAATACGGATATATCAATATTTTCGTCCGCAACATAGTAACCTGCCAGCACATCATTTCCGTAACTGTCTTTTCGTCCTGCGGCGGCCGCCTGCAAAACGCCGGGGCAGGAAGAAATGGTTACCGCAACCTCGTCACACTCTATCCGATGTCCCCTGATTTTTACCTGAAGGTCTTTCCTCCCGATAAATTCCAGCATCCCTTCCCGGTTCATGCGGACTATGTCGCCGGTACGGTATATTTTTCCTGTTCCGAAAGGATTGTCGGGAAATTTCTCCGCAGTAAGTTCCGCCTGCCCCAGATAGCCGTACCCCACGCCCGCACCGGCAATGTACAGCTCTCCCGGAACATTCACAGGCAGACGCCTCATTTTCCCGTCAAGCACATATACCTGCTGATTGGCCAGAGGCCTCCCAATCAGCACATGTTCTCTGTTGGTCAGTTCGCATATTGTGGACCAGACTGTGGTTTCCGTGGGGCCGTAAACGTTAAAGATCCGCGCTTCGGTACTGCCTTTCAGTTCCGACAGCAGACTGTCTGAAACAGCCTCTCCTCCCGTCAGTACATATTTCACACTTTTCAGGGAATTGTTCCTGTTTTTACCCGGGAGCAGCATTTTTATGCCCGATGGGGTCATCTGAACCATATCAACGCTGTTTTCTCTGATGATACGTTCCAGAGCGGAAGGTTCCAGCCTTTCCTCCTCATCTGCCATTGCAATCGTCATGCCGCATTTTACTGAGAAATACAATTCAAGCCCGAATATATCAAAGGTATAGTCTGTTGTTGAAAGCATGGCCCTGCAGTTACTGTCCCGGAAAACATCCTCCATGGAACAGATAAAATTATAAATTGCCTTATGGGGAATTATCACTCCCTTTGGCTTTCCTGTTGTGCCCGATGTATAAAGTATATAGGCCGGCAGATCAGACCGGGCTTTTGAAATCACAGGCCCAGGAACCTCCCGTTCCTCTGCGGCCTCCGTCCCCGGCGTTATGATTTGCACATGTTCCGCACCCTCTGCCCCCTCATCTGCTATCATAAAACGCATCCCGCTGTCAGCAATCATGGTATTCCGCCGTTCGGCCGGAAAAGAAAGCCCCAGGGGAACATAGGCTCCCCCTGCCTTCATTACTGCAAAAAGCGCTGCCGGAAGCCTGACGGACCGTTTCATCATCACGCCTACCGGTTCTCCCTGTTTTACGCCAAGGGACAGCAGCCGGCCGGCCAGTTTATCTGACAGATCATCCAGCTGTTGAAAGGATAACTGCTGGCCGGAACAGATTACGGCTGTTTTGTCTTTCTGTTCAGAAGCCGCTGTTTTTAACATGGTGACAATCGTTTCGTCTTCATTATAATCAGCTGCATTGTCATTTACAGCATCCAGCAGATGGTAATCCCTGTCACATGTAATGTAAAGATCCTCCAGGAGACAGTCCCCTTCTGTTTCCAGACGGTACAGCATATCGTCAAGCTGTTCCAGAAAACATGCCGCATCCATTTCTGTATATGCTTTTTCGTTGAACCGAAATGAAAAGGCAATTTCTTCATCCGATGGAAAAATGCTGATATACATATTGCTGTCGGTCTGTTCATAATAATCTGTTTCCAGTACGGTAAAGGGCAAATCCCCGATATTGTTGATTATTTTTACAAACTGTTCTCCATACGGATAATTTTCAAAGGCAATGATACAGTCAAACAATTCTGCAGAAAATCCGCTCTGCAGCTCTGAAAGGGAAGCGTCGGCATTTTCCTCCAGGAAATTTATCCCCTCAGCTGTGCGTTTCATCATCTCTGAAAACAATTCTCCTTCTGCCGCACATGCCCTTAAGGGAAGGGTGTTGATTAACATGCCCGCCATCTGCTCCACACCGCTGACCGGCGCCTGCCTGCCTGATACCACGCTTCCGATTACAGCATCGGAAGTCTGATTATAAATATGCATTAATTTAAGAATCACAGCGGCAATACAGGAATAAAGGGTACAGCCGAATCCGGAAGCAAAGGCACGGATTCCGGCGCAGGTTGCCCTTTTCAGCCTGCCGGTCAGTTCACCGCGATACTCCCCCTCCGACGCCCCCTCACAAAATCCCGGCAAATGTGCTGTTTCACTGAACCCTTCCAGATACCTGGCCAGCTCCCCGGTGGAAATCTCTCTGCAGCGCTGTTCGCACCAGCGTATGTATGCTCCAAACTGGGGAACCGGAGGCAGTACAACCGGTTCTGCAGCGGCATATCCTGCCATAAACTCTTTCACAAGGTTTCCAAAGCTCCAGCCGTCAAGGGCAATATGATGAAAACTCCACACCAGCATGCTTTTGTTTTCAGGCAGCTCTGCCAGGGACAGGCGAAGGGGTATATCTCTTTCCAGATCAAACCCTTTTTTTCTGTCCTGTTCCAGATAGTATGCGCATACCTGGCTTATGTTTTCCGCGCCTGTATCCTTCAGGTCAACTGTAATCAGTTTCCCCTGCCTGTGCCTGAGAACCACCTGCTGGGGGCATGACACTCCCTCACCCACAAATATGGTGCGTAAAATATCATATCGGTCAATCAGTTCCTGATAACATGCCTCTAACTTCTGCTTCTTCGGCCTTCCTTCCACCAGTATGGAAAATTGCTCAAAATACTGCGTTGAATTACGATTTCTCAGCCATCCCAGCAGCATCCCCTGCTGTACTGGTGTAAGCGTATATATTTTGGAAATTCTGTCACTCATGTTTTCCTGTCTCCTTGTCTCAAACTTGCTTCTTATATCATCTGTATCAGTCTGTTATTCTGCTTACTGCATTTTCCAGGTACTTCAGGTCATCCATACTCAGATAACGATTATTATAATCACCCGGTGTTTCCGTGACTGTTTTCTTTTCAACGCAGTGGTCTGTAATTTCCTTCAGGGATTCCTTCAGTATGCCCGCCAGTTTCCCGGCAGCCTCCGCACCTGCGGCTTTGCTGTCGCAGGTGATGTCCAGGATAAGATGTCCTGATTTCATCCCTGCGTTCACTTCCAGCACAAAGGGCATTTTCTCATTGGTATCATTCCAGAGTCCGCTCATCTCTTCGTCTGTGTCAAAGGCTCCTTTTTCTTCCTCCCCGTCAAAACTGCCCATATAATTAAACAGTATATCTTCAGGAGCAGACAGGCCTTCTGCTGCCAGCCTGTCCCGCGCATACATATAACATGCGCCGTTCCAGGGAACCAGCAGAGACTGGTCTTTTACCTGAATAATTACTTTTTCCATATCACAGCCTTCCGTATGAAATACCAGGGGATACTCTGCTGCCAGCCATCCCACAGACTGAGACAGATCAAGGGAGGGAAGCCCGGAAAGCCTCATATCATGTTCACAGAAAACACAGATATTGTGGATTCCGTATATTTTATATACCCCCATTACCAGTGCGCACAACAGCAAATGTTCCACGCTGGTTCCGTATGCCCTGCAGGCCCCGCCCAGAACTGCATCTGTAAGTTCCCGGTCTGCTGTCAGGCGTTCGGTAACTGCCTGCGCATACGTCCCCCGTTCTCTGCCGCCAAAGACAGACTGGCATCCTGCAAGATATTTTCTGTAATACCGGTAATGGTCCTGATGGCTGCCTTCTGCAAAAAGACGCTCCATCACCTGTGAATATGTTTTAAAGGAACCGGTCTCAACAATTGCTTCCGGTTTCCGGCCGCCGGCAAAGGATGTATACGCGCGGTAAATATCCCCGGCCAGCTGACGGAAAGACACAGAATCAACCACCAGATGGCTGGCTGCCAGTATCAGTCTGTCATGGGTTCCGTCGTATGACAAAGTTCCTCCAAAATTAATTCCGCTCTGAACAGACACCTGACGATTCAGCCATTCTGCCGCTTCCCAGGCTGCCATCTCACTTCTGCCGCATATCCAGTGTACCTCAGAGCCTTCTTCGTAATGCTGCAGTTCTCCGGTAAACACAAGCTGCAGAGAACTGTAGGATTCCGCCACAAACCCAACTGCCTGTTTCAGTATTTCTTCATCCAGTTTATATGTAAAAATCAGCGTCAGGTTCTGGTTCCAGCCGGAATGTTTCAAATCAAAGGCTGAAATATATTTTTTCTGCATGGGGGTGAGGGCAAATTCCCCTGTTCTGTCAGACTGGTCCACCCGTGAGACCGGCCGGGCGGTTCTTGCAATCTCCCCGATGGTACCGGCGGCATAAATACTCTGAACGTCTGTGGAATACCCGAACTGCCTGAGTGTGGAGGCCAGCTGTATGGCTCTGATGGAGTCTCCTCCCAGGCCAAAAAAAGTATCATTCATATTGATTTCATTAAGGCCCAGGAGCCGGCTCATGGAAGCTGCCACCGCCAGTTCGGCCGGGCTTTCTGCCCTTCTGATTTCAGAGGCGGCCGGCGCCTGCTGCGGAACCGGCAAAGCCTTACGGTCAATCTTTCCGTTGTTATTGTGAGGCATTTCTTCCAGCCGCATCAGGACAGAGGGCAGCATACAGGAAGGCAGCCTGTCCTCCAGCCATTTCATGATTCTGTGATCCATTTCTCCTGTTTCACTGGTATAGTAACAGCAGATGTATCCGGAATCCCCGCTGCCGCAGACTGTTGCAGCAGCTTCCCGGACGCCATCGCAGCTCTCTGCCACCATGGCTATTTCATTCAGTTCAATTCGAAATCCCCTGAGCTTAATCTGATGGTCTTTCCGTCCATGAATACAGAGCGTACCGTCCTCCATAAAGTGGCCAAGATCCCCGGTGCGGTACATCCTGCCGTATTCCGGTCTGAAGGGATTTCTGCCAAAGGCTTTCCTGGTCTGTTCCGGGTCGTTGATGTAACCATGGCCCACACCCGGACCGGACACGACGATTTCCCCATGGACTCCCACCGGGCAAAGCTGGTCATCTTCATCCAGAATATAAATTGCAAGGTTCTGAATGGTTTTTCCCACAGGAACGCTGTTTCGCTCCAGCTTATCTTTTATCACATAGTGGGTGATATCATCGGAAGCCTCGGTAGGTCCGTACGCATTTACCACAGGTATGTCCGGAAACAGGGTAAGCCAGCGGTTCACAAGGCCCACGCTTACCACATCACCGGTGACCAGAAGATATCTCAGCTTATGAAAATCTGCCGGGCGGCCGTTCATGGAATCCAGCACTGCCAGCAGATATGCCGGCACCACTTCGAGAATGCTTACCTTCTGCTCTGTCACTTTTCTGACAAACATGTCAGCATCCACAATATGTTCCTCATCAAATATTACTGCTTTTCCGCCCACCATAAGAGGGCAGAAAAACTGCCATATGGAAATATCAAAGCAGGGAGATGCGGTAACAGCCATAACATCCCTGTGAGATAACCCCAGATCATTTATTTTGGCGCTGATATGATTGGTCATTCCTCCGTGAGCAACCACCGCGCCTTTGGGCCGGCCGGTGGAGCCAGAGGTAAAGATAATATAAGCCGGCCGCTCCTTACTGTATTCGGCCACGGTCACCGTCCTGGCAGGATATGACAGATCAAGATAAATCAGCCTGTCACCTGTCACTTCAGCAAGTTCTTCTTCCGGACTGTCACTGCAGACTGCAATACATGACGCCTCTGACATTTCAAAAATGTTCCGGATGCGTTCCAGAGGATAGTCCACCCCTGCCGGAACGTATACGGCACCTGTTTTCCAGAGGGCAGTCACAGCTGCGATCAGCTCCGGTGATCTTTTGATGCGAAGAACAACTGCGGTTCCTTCCTGTATTCCGTAATCTGCAAACTGACAGGCGATCCTGTCCGACATGGCATTAAGCTCTGCATAACTTATATGCCGGTTTCCGTATATGAGGGCAGTACGCTCAGGATATTTTTTTACCGCCCGCAGGAAAGAGGGAATAACGCCGTCTTCCCAGGTAAGGCTGACCCTGTTCCCGCAGAATGTATCCAGCAGACGTTTCTTTTCTGTTTCGCTGACCACTGACGCTTCACTTACCGATAATTTTTCCGGCCCCGCCATTCTGTGAATGATGTTTCTGACATACTCTGCAAACCGCTGAACGGTATTTTCCCGGAACAGATCCGTACTGTATTCGAAACAGCAAAGATACTTTCCGTCCCGCTCGATTGTTTCCATCATCAGGTCACAGTGGGCTGTATTGCGCAAAAACTCTGTGCTTTCAGCGTGTAAATCTCCCAGATCCATCTGCAGCTTTGGTGAAATTACATCTGTAATTTCAATATCGCCCTTTAAATTCTGAAAGGTATACATGACACGATACAGTGGCTCTCTGGCCAGACAGGTGACTCCATCCCCTTCACGGGCAAGCCTGTCACTGTCTGCTCCGGAATACGTGATACCGTCCATACAGCATTTATGTACATTTCTGACAAGCTGCTCCAGCTCCATCCCTCCCTCTGTTCTCAGTCTTATGGGAAGGGTTTCCACAAACATTCCGATCACGCCGGAAAGTTCATGTCTCTTTCGTCCTGCAAAGGGCACTCCGATTACAATATCATTCTGTCCGCTGAACTTGCGCAGGGCCAGGAAAAAAGCAGTGAGTAAAAACGACCCCGGCGTTACCCCGGCTCTGGCCGCATGTTTTTTTATCTCAGAAGAAACAGCCTCATCCAGGGTAACCATCGTTACCGCACCTTTTCCGGTGTTAGAGGCAGCCTCGTAATCCCCGGGCAGATTAAGGGCCTGGATCTCGTCCGCAAACTGGCTCTGCCAGTATCTGCGGCAGGGCGCAATTACACTTTCAGGCAAATCAGCCAAATTGTACGCATAATCTGTGTATTCCAGTTCCGGACGCGTCACCTCACCGCCCATATAATATGCGGTAAATCGTTCAAACAGCAGAGCCATGGAATATCCGTCGGCCGCTATATGATGTGTTCCGGCCAGAATATATCCATGTTCCTCTCCATCCTTCACAAGGGTAATTCTCAAAAGCCTGCCCTCCGAAAGATCAAAGGGCCTGTGAAAAGAATGAATCATGGCCTCCAGAGAATCCCTGTCCACCCTCTCTTCCATTTCAATACAGTTAAATTCACAGCCGCCGGGACACACAGACTGAACAGGCTGTGCATCAACCACCGTATATTTCGTCCGTAAAGAAGGGTTATCCTGCACTGTCTGATGAAAGGCTTTTTCTATCCTTTCCCGGTCTGCGATTCCATTCAGTTCCAGCACAATGATAAAATTATATGTCAAAATTTCAGGATTCAGCATACATGCGCTGTAGATTTGTTTCTGAGAGAAAGACAATGGATAATATTCCATCTCCGGCGCCTTTTCCAGCACATTTTCTTCCCTGTCATTTTGAGTAACTGCCGCCGCCAGGGACCGTATGGAAGGCGCTTCGGCTGCCTTTAAAAAGTCAGCTTTATATCCGAACCGTTTTTCCAGCTGATTCACAAGGGAAATGGCCATAAGGGAATCGCCGCCCAGTTCAAAAAAGCTGTGGTCTATATGGACTTCCTCCAGGCCCAGCGTTTCCCGAAAGACCTGGCCGACTGCTCTCTCACAGGGGGTATAACTGTGATCCGGCCTGCCTGTGAGCCCCCTGTCATCTGCTTCTGTCCATACGTCATTTTCATCCGAATCGTCTCCTGGTACTTTGCCCAAAACAAAGCCTTTTATATCCGCAATCACTTCCTCTTCACTGCAGATACGGATATTCCAGGTGGTATGCCCTTCTGTATGAGCTTCCTGTGCCACTTCTGCATGGACATGTTCCGGAAGATTTCCATAAAGGATTATGGTTTCACATTCTTTCAGGCACCAGCCGGTATTTTCCTTCATTCCCAGCACGTCAGACAGGGTCTCAAGCATATCGGGATGAAAATGATGCAGCTCCATATCCCCGGAGTATCTCTGATCCAGTTTCAGCTCAATTTTACATTCCCGGCCTTCCTCTGTCAGATGATAATGCCAGCGCCTTCCTGCCTCTCTGGTAAAACACTGTTTCTCCTGTTCCGGAATCTGTACTTTTTCACGGGCAGATAAAGCCGGAACAGCCTCTGCTTCTGCCAGTTTTACGGTCCTGCCATCTTTCAGGGAAACTGCCGAAAGCTCCATGGCAATGCCATCCTCCCGCTTCACAGCTACCGTGTTGATTCTCCCGGTTTTCTCTTTGCTGACCGTATGCTCCACCCGTATATTTTTTATGAGAACAGCCTCCTTTGGATAGTATATCTCTGCTGTCTGGCAGATCATCTCAAGGAGCGACAGAGCGGAAATACTGCCCCCGGCAAAACGCCAGCTTCGGGGATCCAGGACCGTTTCATACATATCTTCTTCATTTCCTGAATAAATTACCCTTCCGGTTACCGGGTGGTGCGGAATTTTTTCGGGGCTGTCCGCCCATCTTCTGTTTAATTCAAAGGGATAGCCCGGCAGTGAGACCTTTACTCCGCCGGGGAACAGGCTGCCCGCATCCGGCAGGCTGCCTGCAGCATATTCTGCACAGACACGGGCCCAGGGTTCAGAGAACCCGGTATTTTTTTCCGTTCTTTCCGAATAAAAACACCCTTCCGGAAGCTCTTTACCTGAGAGAACAGCTTCCCGCAGGCCTTTCAGCCGCAGAACCATCTGTTCTTTGTCCGAACCATACACGCCGGCCCGTAAGTTATGGTGCATCCGCCCCTTATAAGCTGTAAAACAGATATCCTCAAGGTCTGCATCACCCTTTTGCATTCTGTGGGCATAACGGAGCAGAAGTTCCGTCAGCGAATGTACGTTTCTGGCAGACAGCAGCAGGGGATAACTGCCCTCTCTCACCCTGACGGGACCCTCGCAGGGTTCCGGACGCCCAAGCACAACGTGCACGTTGGTTCCACTGATGCCAAAGCTGTTTACTCCAATCAGGGCTTCTCTGTCCTTCGGATCTAACACCAGTTTCTCATCCGCAATAAACAGCGGCGTATTCACCAGGTCCATATGGATGCCTGGGGAGGAAAAGCGGCCCACAGGAGGCACTTCTCCCGTATTCAGGGCCTGAGCCGCTTTTATCATTGAAATAACACCGGACGCCCCTGTGGTATGTCCGATATTGCATTTTACCGTTCCAAGGCCGCAAAACTGTTTACGGTCCGTATAGTTTGCCAGGGACTGGGATATGCTCTTAACCTCAATGGCATCGCCGATTGCAGTCCCTGTCCCGTGGGCCTCAAAATATCTGAAATTTTCCGGCTGAATGGAAAAACGTTTCCAGGTACTGTCCATAAGGTCCGACTGTGCGTTGACGTCCAGGGCTGTAAGGGAGGCAGAGGCGCCGTTACTGTTTGCTCCGTTTCCCCGTATCAGTGCATATACCCTGTCTTTTGAGGCTGCAGCCGTACCTGCTCTTTTGAGTACCACAACGCCTGCGCCTTCTCCCCAGACAGTACCGTCTGCCCTCTCGTCAAAGGGGGAAATCACATATTCCGGAGATTCCATAAAAGTAATGCGTTCTGTTACCAGCGGCATAAGATTCAATGCGGCGCCACAGACAATGGCACAGTCAATCTCTTTTTTCCGGAGAGCCTCACATGCCATGTGCACGCCCAGAAGACCGGACGTACAGGCACTGTCAATCACCATTCCGGGACCATTCAGTCCCAGAAAATACGCAATACGTGCAGGAATCATACTGGCAGCCGCGCCGATAAATCCGGTTCCGTCCATTTCCTGCATAAAATCATTGTAACCTGGCTCTCCAAGCTGTGCATTGCCCACATACACTGCTGTTTTCATCCCTTCATCCGGCACATATCCGGCGTCTTCCAGCGCCTCAAAAGCGCACATCATAAACAGGCGCTGTATGGGATGCATTTTCTTTGCTTCTGCTGCTGACAGGCCGAAAAAACTTTCATCAAAAAGACTGATATCGTCAAGGTATCCCTGAATCTGGTATGGATCGTCGGTTTCGCAGAACTCATCCGGCAGCCAGTGGGCAATTTCCTTTCTGCGTGTTTCCGGAAATTCCCGTACAGAGTCGGTTTTATTAAGCAGATTGCATCTGAACTGCCTGAGATTATCGGCCTGGGGACAGCGCAATGCCATTCCCACCACCGCAACCGGCTCTCTGTTTTCCGCGCCATCTGACAATTCAGCAAGCAATTCCGAACCGGTCTTTACATCCAGTCTGTTCTCTTTTATTTCATTAAGAATATGCAGCTTTAGTTTTTCCATCGTTTATTCACCTTAATATACTTTTCTCTACGTTGCACTACCTTGTTTCTTCTTTTTTTCCAGTATTTTTACCATGCATAGTATTGCGGCGCTGAAGCATGCCAGGGACGCCAGTACAGGCCATATTACACGAATCCCGTACTGTTCCATAATAAATCCCATGCATATGGGGCCGATTGCGTAACCTGCGCCCGTTACGATTTTTATCCATGCCGCAAAACGTCCGAACATGGACGCCGGAGCATACTCCGCAAAATATGCGCTGGAATTAGGGGTATTCAGAATATCAGCAAGGGACCAGAGCACAGTTGAAACAATGTTTACCCACAGAACCCTTCCAAAATACAGCATCCCGAAACCGGTGCCCAACAGCCCACATGCCAGCAGTACCATATCCGTTTTTTTCCTGCCGGCAGTCAGCCGGCTCACAGTCCCTGTCAGGGTCACGATTGTAAGGGAATTTACGCCCAGGATGATTCCATAATATGTTGTGCCCTTTGCAGCGCCAAATACGCTGTTCAAATGCAGCGGCAGAGAATAATTGTTCTGAGAAAGCACAATGGAAAACAGCATACAGGAAACGCTGAACAACAGTAACACCGGATTTTTTATCAGCTGTCCCACAAGGCCGCCCTTTACGGGCGTTTCGCCATCACTGTCACTGTCTTTTAATCCGCAGGCTGGCTGCTCTGATTCTGCCGGTCTGTCATCCACACATTTCAGAAACAGGATAACGGAAAGCAGTTTAATCAGCCCTTCAAAGCAAAATATCAGTGTAACATACCTGGAAAAAAAGGCAGCGCCAATCAGGCCTGAAAACAGGTTTCCCACATTCATTCCCACGAAAAACAAAGAAAGGGACTCATTCAGATTATCTTCGCTGGCAGCAGCAAAGATGGTGGCGTTATATACGGGTATTGTGGCCGCTACGAACATGGCATTTAATATAAACAGCCAGGGCGACCAGTTTTTATCCAGCACAAAAGCATTGATCACAGTTACTGCGGCAGCCAGCAGCTGAAACAGAACGAACACCTGCTTCTTTCCCCATATATCAGCCAGTTTTCCGCCCAGCAGCGACCCTGGGAGAAAAGCCATTCCTGCAAGAGATACAAAAATCCCGCTGAGCTGTGAACGGATTCCCAGATTGGCGGTCAGAAATACTGACATAAACGGCGTCATATAATTCCCGATATTAACCGTTAAAGTAATCAGAAAAATTCCCCGCACAGGTCCCGGCACCCTTCCAAATCCCAGCTTATTGGCCCAGTTCATTATATTTCCACCCTGTAATCCTTTCCGAATATACTGCAGTCAATCCTGTCCGGATAAACCGGCAGGGAATAGGTAATTGCAATATGTTCTCCATCCCGGCGGACAACCGCCATATTTCTGTTCATGTTCAGTTCTGTCCCCACCTTTGCCTCAGGATTTTCTTCTGGCCCTGTCCCCTGATAGTTAATCACTATAAATTGCCTGAGCGCCAGCCTGCGGAGGAATTTCACCCATTTTTCTCCTTTTAACCTGGTTTCCTTTCCCATCAGCACCCCACCGATACTTATGCCTGACCGGGCCAGCAGCTTTCTGCTTTCTTCAAAGGCTTTCGCAAATCCCTGCGTACATGCTGTGTCTGCCACCATGGGTACAACATCCGTAAAAGCACCTATCGCTGAAAACCCAACGCTGCTTTCCTCTCCCCGGCCATGATACAGCATCCATACCGGCAGCTTTTCCATATGATAAAGTCTGCCAAACACTGAGGCAATATGGGACGCTGCCTGATCGATAACCTCCATTTCATTCAACGAGCCTTTCAGGAAACAGGTACAGGTAACCCTCAGGCTGCCTTTTTCCATTTTCCCCGCTGTTTTGGCCAGCTGAGCCGACAATTCGCAGAATTCATCCATATGGATCTGCTGTGGGTCAAAGGGGAGAAGCTCCGTCTGCTGTCTTCCGGGAGCTGCCATCCTGCCTTCCAGCGCCTGCACCATGGCCAGTGACAGGGCCTTTCCGCTGTACAGATCATAAAATGCATGATGGATATACAAAAGAACCCGGTGGCTTCCGGCTTCTGTCCGGACAATCAGCATTCTGAAGGGCGTATTGCCGGACGGTCTGACAGAACACAGTTCCTCCCTGTACAAGGCCAGCTGTGTATTTTTCTGCTGGCTGCCCAGCCCTGACAGATCTCTGTAGGGTATTTCCTGTTCTTCCAGAGCCATGCAGCGGAAAATATGCCCTCTGGCTGTGTATCCGCTGCTCAGGGCCGGCTGTTCTTCCATCACCTGATGCATGGCCCGGCAGATCTGCCGCCTGCTGTAACAGCCTTCTATCGGGATTTCATCAAAGCAATACTGCTCATCCATCCTGATATAGTAATACTGGGCCGGGAGCAGTTCCTGGCTCTGGGCGCCGGGGGCTTTTTTCTGTACCGGCATCGGCGGAAATTCCAGACTGCCGGCTGCGGGGCCGGTCTGATTTCTCCATACAATCTGTGATATTCCTCCTCTTACCTCTCCACAGCCGCGCAGCACTTCCAGAATCTGTTCTTCTGTGTCCCCATCATATTCCAGGTCTGCCTGAATCACAAAACCTGAATCACCCGGAACCATCTGAACCTTCCCATCCATGATGTTTTTTAATCTTTCGTTTACATATCCGGAATCGGCATCATCTTTTTTCCTGGCTTCTGACTTCTCCAGCATCTTCGATAAGGTGAGACTTTCAAATACGTCATTTATCGTAACGTGAAATCCCTGTTCCTGAGCCTCCCTGACCATCTGAATGGCCAGAATGGAATTTCCTCCCAGCGACCAGAAATTATCCCTCAGCGAAACAGTCCTGCAATGGAGAATATTCTGCCATAACGCTGCCAGCTTCTTTTCTTCTTCGGTTTCTGGCAGATCAGCTGTCTGTTCTACTGTTTTGCTGCTGCACAGCAACGCCAGCTTATCTCTGTCAAGTTTTCCGTTTACATTCTCCGGAAAATGATCAACTCTGATGACTGTCTCCGGAATCATATAGGCAGGCAGGCGCTCTGCAAGGTAATCCAGAAGATCTCTGCCCGCCTCCCTGTCACATATATAAGCGCCGAACAGAACACTCTGGCCTGATGGAGAAGTATATACGCCTGCTGCAAAATCAGAAACCATTCCTGAACTTACGGCACAGCGTTCAATTTCTTCCGGCTCAATCCGATAGCCTCTGATTTTCACCTGTTTGTCCAGACGGGAAATAAAATATATGTTTCCATCCGGCCGAAGTACCCC
Source organism: Eubacterium sp. 14-2 (assembly GCF_000403845.2). Lineage (GTDB taxonomy): Bacteria > Bacillota > Clostridia > Lachnospirales > Lachnospiraceae > Petralouisia. The sequence continues at coordinate 402,600 of NZ_KE159568.1, forward strand.
GCAGTCACCTGAGCGGTACATTCTCTCGCCGGTAAAGGGATCCCGGCAAAATACCCTTGCATTTTCTTCCGATAAATTCAGATACCCTCTGGATACCCCCGGACCGGATATGCATATCTCTCCTGGAATATCAAAGCCGCAAAGCCGGCCGGCCTCATCCATGACATATACGTTATATCCGTACAGCGGACGCCCCACCGGTACTCTCTCATAGGAAACGGAAGGGTCATATTCATGGTATGTGGCGGCAATGGTGGTTTCCGTGGGCCCATAGGAATTCAGGACTCTTGCGTGTTCCGCCAGCTTTTTTGCACAGTGCACCGTAAACACATCTCCGCCGATAACAATACATTCTGGCGTATCCGATGTTATGGCTTCCCCCAGCACTTTTGCATACTGAGGGCTTGTACTCATGTAATTCACATCCTGGCAGTTTATGATGGCGGTTATCCTGTCCAGATCAAACATTTCTTCCTTTGACACCATCACCAGTCTGCCTCCCGACAGAATGGTGCCAAAGATTTCTTCCACTGAAACATCAAAAGATATGGAGGCCATCTGAAGCATTGTAAAATCTTCCCTCTTTACGACATAATCCATAAATGCCCGGATATAAGTCATCAGATTTTCATTTGTAATCTCCACTCCTTTTGGATACCCTGTGCTGCCGGAAGTGTATATGACATATGCCGGACAGCTGCCTGTAACCTCCGGCAGATCCACCGTTTCTCCCTGAGGGTTCTCAGAAATACTCCGGACAGATATGACTCTGACGCCTTCCATCTGTACCGGAACGGAATCATCCGACAAAGCGATAACTGCTCCGCAGTCATTCAGAATATACCTGATCCGCTCCATGGGAAGGCAGGCGTCAACAGGCACATAAGCGGCTCCCAGTTTCAGCACGGCAAGGGCTGCGGCCACCATCTCAATTGTATGAGATGCAATCACTCCCACATAACTGCCTGTCTTTACATTTTCAGAAACAAGGGCTGCGGCCACACGGTCTGACATCAGATCCAGCTGACCGTAGGTTACAGAATTTTCACCCCTTATCACAGCAGTCTGATTTCTTTTTTTCAGGGCAGTGTTTTTAAACCAGCTGCAGACCGATGCAAAGGGAAGTTCTTCTTTCCCTTCACACTGGCTGTAGTCCAGTATGCAAAGCCTTTCTTCCTGGGACACGCAGGTAACAGCTCCAACGGTATCCGTTATGTTTCTGCTGCAGAAATCATACAGCATATAAAGATAATGTTTCAGCATATATTCCGCATTTTCATCATCGTATAGACCCGTACAGTATTCCAGCACAATTTCAGTCTCTTTTTCATCCGGAACAAGCTCAAACGTCATATCATATGCAGATACCCCCTGATCAAAGGAGAGCAGCTCAAACTCCCCCGTCTGCCTGGTTCTGCGCTGTTCCTGATAAACAAACATAAAATCAAATAAGGGATTGCGGCCTGCCTCACGAGGAATCTGAAGCATTTCCACAACCAGTTCAAAGGAAAGTGTCTGATGGCGCAGATCTCTATAAACGGAATCGTGCAGACGCCCTGTAAAATCAGAAATGGATTCCTCCGGATCTACGGTATTGCGCAGAGCAACCGTATTTACAAACATTCCCAGCATGTCCTGTTCCTGCAGAGAATTACGTCCGTTTGCCACAGTACCGACTGTTATGTTTCTGCTGCCGGAGTTTTTATAAAGCAGGAGATAAAAGACAGCTAACAGCACCACGAATTCCGTTGTATTACATAAGCCTGCTTTTTCTTTTATCATTGCCCGCAGTTTTTCATCAATCACATCTTTCCGTTTGCGTCCTCTGTGTGAAAATACAGCGGGACGCTGACGGGCCGCAAAAATTTCAACCGGAGATGAGGGGCCGCCCAGCCGCCTGTTCCAGTATTCCCTGTCTGCCTCCATAGCTCCGTCTGCAATCTGTTTCTTCTGCCATACTGCAAAATCCCGGTACGAGATCCTTTCCTGGTGCCTGCCGGGAAACATTATATTTTCGTATATTTCAGACATTGCAAGATCCAGAGAACGCCCGTCAATAATGATATGATGTACATCAGTCACCAATATCCGGGTTCCATCCCCCATTGTTACAACCCCGGCCCGCAGCAGCGGGGCCTGCGCCAGATCAAAGGGCCTGCGAAACTCTTTCACCGCCTGTTCCACCCCGGTACCCTCACACTTTATACGTTCCAGGGTAAAAGGCACCTCGTCTGCAATTTTCTGCCTGACTTCCCCCTCTGCTGAAAAAAAGGATGTTCTGAAAATTTCATGTTCCTCTGTCAGCTGTTTAAAAGCCCCTTCGATCTGTTCTTCTGTTATTTTTCCTGTGCGGAACACACGGGTAATATTATAAAGCACCGATTCTGCGTCCATTTGCTGCCGCAGGAAAATTCTCCGCTGAGCCAGAGCAGCCGGATAATCATCCGCCTTCGGGGCAGGAGGAATTTCCCTGCCTGCGGCCCCGTTTTCCTGATCTGTTTCAATCATTGCAGCCAGTTCCCGCAATTCCATGGTCCTGTTGGAAAAAATATCTGCCGCCCCGATACAGCACCCTGTTTTCTCGTTGATACGATTCACAAAACGCATAATATTGACAGAGCTTATTCCCAGGCGGAACAGATTATCTGTCATACTTACACTGTTTTTATGAAGCAGTTCACAGCATAATTCACAAAGCATCTTCTCCTCAGGAGTTTCCGGCGCCACGGTTTCACGTCCTTTTCCCCGTGCTCTTTCACTCAGCTCACGGTAATCGGTTTTTGCATTGTCATTTACAGGCAGCCCGTCTGTGAGTATTTCTATCACGCCGGGAACCATATATTCAGGCAGCCTCTGTGCCGCCTCGGCCATAATCTTATGTACGTCTGCCTCTGCCTGTCCGGATACCGGCTGTACAAACCCGTACAGCAGTTCTTCTTCCTCCACAAATACAACTGCTGAACGCCGGACCAGGGCAGATGCATCCAGTGCGCTCTCAATCTCCGACAGCTCAATACGGTGACCCCGTATCTTAATCTGCCGGTCCGTTCTTCCAACGACCTCTATCTCACCTGTGGATAAGACTCTTCCGCGGTCACCTGTTTTATAGACAATATCTCCTTCTTTCTGTGAAAAGGGATTGAGAATAAACCTGCCCTCGTTCTGTGCCTCATCCAGGTATCCAAGGGAGCGGTACGGCGTCCTTATCCATACCTCTCCATACCGGGAATTACTGCATATTTTTCCATTTTGATCAACGATTACCGCCCTGGCTCCCGGTATGCATGTTCCAACCGGTATCACATCATATTCCAGATCCGCCGGTGTAATTCTGTGGTACAGTTTTGCCAGAGTGGTTTCCGTGGGGCCGTAAAGATTAATCAGTTCCATACGCCCGCCAAACAGTTCCATCCAGTCCTTTATCAGAGAAGAATGAAGGAGTTCTCCTGCTAAAAATATGTGTTTTAAGGAGGGCAGCCTCCGGGTATCCAGTTTTGCGGCGGAAATGATACTGAACATGCCGGGCGTGCAATGAAGCAGACTGACACCTTCCTCTTCCATCCAGCGGACAGCCTCTTCGGGACACAGTATCTGCTTTCGGCCGGCAGGAATGCATATGGTACCTCCCACGCTCATGGGTACCAGCACATCCCGCAGAAAAGGATCATGGCAGGGAGGCGTAAACTGGGCCGCCCGCAGGTCTTCCCCAAATCCAAACTCACTGATTTCCCATTTTATAAAATGAGCCAGTCCCTTTTCCTGTCCTGCAATTCCTTTGGGCTGACCTGCAGTGCCTGAGGTAAAATAAACGTATGCCTCTGAAGAGCTGTCCGTATCTGCCCAGTAATCCCCGGCCTCCTTGTCTGTGAACGTTCCGTCCCCTGTTACCACCGGTATCTTTGGCATGATTTCCCTGCAGAGGGGCAGCCACTTCCCGTCACACACCCCGGCGGACACCTGCGCGGCATCCAGCATGGCCTTTATGCGTCTGCGGGGAAATTTTGGATCCACCGGCATATAGGAAAATCCAAATTTTATACAGGTAAGCAGACTCAGAATGTGAATCCGGGGCAGATCCGAGATACAGGCCACCCGGTCCCCGGCTTTCACATGCATTCGCTCCAGTTCCTTTCCCAGCCCATTGGCAAAGGCATTCCCTTCCCGGTAGGTAACTCCTCTGCCGCCTGCGGTAAAAAGTGTATGTTCCCCCCTGTTTTTGAAACTGTCTTCTATCAGACCTCGTAACGTATACTCCAAAATTTTTCCTCCCATAGCTGTTCCTTCTTATTCAAGGCTGTCGTTAAAATCTCCCGCCATATCTTCCTCATTTCCGTAAATATCTGCCACAGAAGCAGTTTCTGTCACCTGTTCTAACAGTTGTACATAGCGCTTTGCCATATGTTTCATATCCCGTTCAGGATACTGATTCGAGTCAAAGCGAAACGTCATTCTATACGTTTCCCCCGGTACTATTTTCACACTGAGGGCCAGCACTGACTGCTCAAAATAGCTTCCGTCAGAAATATGCATCTGTTTATAATCCTGCTCTGTTTTTGACATATCCAGGCCCCCTGTAACAGGATAATTCTCAAAGACCAGTGCGTGCTCGATGATTGCAGGAGACAGGCCGGAGCACTGAGCAATATCCGAAATGGACAGATACACATGGCCGCTGGCCTCTGCGTTGCTTTTACGGATCCTGCTGACAAGCTGCAGGAATTTTTCTTCCCGGTCCGGGGTCACACGCATGGGAATGGTATTAATAAACAGTCCCAGCATCTGCCCCATTCCCTCAATCTGAGGGTCTCTTCCTGAAACAACACAGCCAAATACCACATCATCCCCTGCATATTCTGCCAGCAGCAATGCCCATACTGCCTGAAATACCATGCTTTCCGTAGCCCTTGCCGCTTTTGCCACAGCAGACAGTTTCCTGATTACGTCTTTTTGAAGGTCCGTAACTATACCGGCCTGACGGTACGGCTCTGACGAATTTTTATGGAAGGGCAGTTCCACAGCACCATCCAGCCCCTTCAGGCACTCTTTCCAATATTGAAGGGATTCATATCTGTTCTTCCTGAAACACTGTCTGATATACTCAGAATAAGTATACTGCTCCCTGAGCACCGGCTGCTTCCCGGATGCCAGATCATGATAACAGTCAAATATCTCATTCAGCACCATGCTCAGGCACCAGCCGTCCAGTATGATATGATGGAAGCTGATCATCATATAATGACAGTCTTCTGCAAACCGGATCAGCCTCATCCTTATCAGCTGCCCGTGAAAAATATCAAACCCTGCGGCCCTGTCACGGGCCAGCAGCCTCTCTGCCGCTTCTTTACTGTCTCCGTCACATTCTGTCAGCTCAAAATCCGGCCGGCCATGTTCTTCTACGATCTGTACCGGTTCGCTGAGTCCCTCCGCTGCGAAAAATGTCTTAAATACATCATGTGCTTCTGTGACAGCTGCAAAACTTCGTTCCATGGCCTCTTCATTGAGACTTCCGTTTAACAGAAAGGAAAACCGCTCATAATACATGGAAGGGTCTTTTTTAAGAGATACCACCGTCAGGATATTCTTCTGCATGGGGGACAGTGCGTACACCTTCGACGGCCGCCCGTATTTTCGGACAAGCTGTTCCAGTTCAGCCGCTGACAAACCGTTTTCTCCGTAATCTGAGGGCGTAAGTATGTGTTCTGCATGAGCCAGCGCATTTGCGGCATTGCTCAGGCTCTCCAGAAAGGCTGTCCCAAACATCTCAATTGCCTGCTTCTCATATGCAGGCGTATAATCCAGAACTATCATAATGCTTTCCTTAAGCTGAAACACATTAATTTCCAGGTTATACTGTACTGGGTTCTCCTCAGAACAGCAGGTGCCATTAATATCACTGACAATCTCAAACAGACTTCCCTGCCGGCTGAAATCTCCCATATAGTTCACCAGTATATCTGAGTCACAGAGATCTGCCCCCATCTGCCTGAGAATGCCATAATCAAAACCGCCTGCCGGGATACGCCTGATCTTTTCTTTTGTATCAGCCAGCCTGTCCAGTATGCCGCCCTCTGTCCGGGGCAGGGCAAAAGGATACACTGTGGTAAACCATCCTGCTGTCCGTGCCGCGCATAACTGCGATGATATTTCCTCACGTCCATGTGATTCCAGCATAACATATCCCGGATTTTCAATGCCGCTGTATGCTGCCGCTTCGGCCACCGCACACAGAACAACTTCGTTTATGGTAAGTTTTCTTATTCTGCTTATATGCTCTGCCAGAAGGCTGCACGTTGCTTCATCCGCCTTAAGGATCTGCCTCTTTCTGTCTCTGCACAGATATTTCACTTCACGGGAACAGGGCCTGCATACCGACGACCAGTAAGGGAGCTGATCCCATACAAGGCCGCTCTCTGCTCTGTCTGCCACCCCCTGGCACCAGTCCCTGTAAGAAGTTGTTTTCGGCGGAAGCGCATATGACTCTCCACCTGTTTCTTCAATGTACAGTCCCTCCAGATCCTCCAGAATGATTCTCCATGATACGCCGTCACAGATAAGATGATGGGCGATCAGCATAAGCACATCTTCCTCCGGCGTATGGATAACCATACAGACAAACATGACGCCGGTTCTGATGCACAGCCTGCTGTGTCCGTCATTGAGCAGTTCCGTCAGAGCCTTGTGGTCTCTGCTGTCCAGTGTGTGTTCCAGCAGCAGAAAATGTTTTTCCCCCTGGTAAGGCCTGCACACCTGTTCATCCGGCGTTTCTTCCGGAAAGATCATACGCAGTGCGTCATGATGGCGTACCAGCCGGTTCAGAGCCCTGTCCATTGCACTGGCAGATATCTTTTCCCGGCAGAAGCACACAACCTCCTGATTATACCAGTCCACATTGGGCATATCCCGGCTCAACAGTTCTTTTTGTATGGGAAGAAGGGGCGCGCTGCCTGTCACTTCCTCCCAGTCCGGCGAAATGCGGCCCCCTTTCAGCCGAAGGGCCATTTCCCTTATGGAAGAACATTCATACAGACTCTGAATACTCAGGGAATATCCAAGCTCCCGCAATTTTGACGATAACTGTATTGCCTTAATGGAATCTCCTCCTGTGCGGAAGAAATCATCTTCCACACTGATATTCTTTCTGCCCAGAATCTGTGACACCGCCTGAACCAGTATGGTTTCTTCCTCTGTCCTGGGCATGACACATTCAGAAGAATCCTCTGTTTCTATTACAGGGAGGGCCTTTCTGTTGAGCTTTCCGTTCCCGGTAACGGGAAGCTGTGACAGCTGCATGACTGCAGCGGGAACCATATAGTCCGGCAGTTCGTATTTTAATTTTTCCCTGAATCGGCCCACATCAACGGTATCATCTGACACAATGTATGCACAGAGATATTTGTCTCCGTTCCTGTCACTGGCTGCTGTCACCACTGCAGTTTTGATTTCTTCCATCCCACAGATCACACGTTCAATTTCCGCGGGTTCAATTCTGAAACCGCGTATTTTCACCTGCTCGTCCAGCCTTCCCAGATACTCAATGTTTCCGTCCGGCATCCAGCGGGCCAGATCGCCGGTGAGATACATCCGGCCGCTGCCAAAGGGATTGGGCACAAACCGCTTTGCAGTAAGTTCATCCAGATTCCGGTACCCGCCTGCAACACCCACGCCTGTAATACAGAGTTCGCCGGGAACTCCGGGGCCGCACAAAGCAGAACCATTCATAATATAGATACGGATATTATCAATGGGTTTTCCAATGGGAAGTATTTCCTGGTGTTCCAGACAGTCCCAGGCTGTTACGTCTATGCTTGCTTCTGTGGGCCCGTAGAAATTGGCCAGCCGCACCCTGCGGTTGCCGGGGGATAACAGTCTGTAAAAGAGGCTGGCATGTTCCCTTTTAAGGGCTTCGCCGCTGGCAAATACATGTTTCAGGGAGCGCAGTTTTTCCACACTTTCCGGGACAGCGCTCAAATAGGTCAGAAACGCATTGAGCATGGAGGGAACAAAATGCATCACCGTGATTCCATGCTTCTCCACGGCACTGCATATCATTTCCGGATCCCGTTCTCCTCCCGGCTCCAGAAGAACCACTTTTGCCCCCACAAGGCTCCACCATATAATTTCCCAGACGGATACGTCAAAGGTATATGTGGTTTTCTGAAGGATTGCATCGCCGGCACCAATGGGATAGCGTCTCTGCATCCATTCTATCCGGTTGACAAGTCCGCGGTTATGGCACATTACCCCTTTGGGACGCCCCGTTGTACCGGATGTGTAGATCATATAGGCAAAGTTTTCCGGCCCTGCCGCCTGAGGCAGATTGCCGCTCCTGCGTTCCCTTAATTCGTCCAGGTAAATTATTCTGACGTTATCATACTCTTTCTTTTTCCCGTCATTCTGGAGGAGCATAACAGCAGCGCCGCTGTCTTTGAGCATAAATGCAGTCCGTTCTTTTGGGTAAGAAGGTGAAATGGGCAGGTACGCCGCTGCGCATTTTAAAATACCGAAAATGCCGATTATCATTTCAATACATCTTTCAGATCTGACCGCCACAAAATCATCGGGCTTCACGCCTGCTTCACGCAGCCTCATTCCCAGGGCGTTTGCTCTCTCATTTAATTCCTGATAAGTGATGAAGTCCTCACGGTATTCCACTGCAACGGCTTCCGGCGTTTTTTTTGCCTGCCGTTCAAAAAGGGAAATGACTGTCTGATCCTGTGAATACGGATAATCCGTATTGTTAAATACTTCCGTCACAAGTTTTTTCTCTTCCTCTGAAATCACCGATATATCGAATAATCCCGTTTCTTTTCCGGCTGTAAACTGGCGTACCACACGCAGATAGCTTTCTGCAAAACGCCTGGCATCCCTGTAATCAAAAATATCAGCGTTATACTCAAAATTACATGAAAATCCTTCCTCACGCTCAATCACTTCAAGGGTCAGGTCAAGTTTTGCTATCTGCTTCCTGTAGGCCACGCTTCTGATGCTTACCTTATCAACCATCACTTCAATCCGCGGAGTGGCAACATCCGTGATCTCTATCTCGCCGCCGGTATTCTGGAATGCAAACATTACATCAAACAGGGGATTGCGGCCGGTATCTCTGCCCTGTGAAATCTCGCCCATCAGTTCGGAAATTCGGTAACTGCTGTTTTTCATTCCTTCCACATACCGTTCTTTTGAATTTTCCAGAAATTCTCTGACTGACATACGGTTTTCAGGCGCCAGACGTATCGGCAGGGTGTTCACAAACATCCCGATCACATTTTCAAGCTCACTGTTTTCCCGGCCGGCATAGGGAACTCCAATCACGATATCATCCTGCCTGGAGTATTTTGCGAGCATTACCGCAAACCCGCACAGCAGTACAAGCCCCACCGTGGCATTTTCTGATTTTGCCAGCTCCTTTACTTCTCCTGCCAGAAGGGGCGGGATCTCAAATTCCAGCAGCCCGCCTCTGCCGCTTTTTACCGAAGGGCGCTTCTTTCGTGCCGGAAGCTCCAGAACTGGTATTTCATCGGAAAACTGTCTGTGCCAGTATTCTTTCGCCAGCCGAAAGGCCTCATCCTCCCGGCCAAGGGACCATACCGCAAAATCCACATAATTTACGGAAGGAACCGTTACTTCCAGCCCGGAATACGCTTTTATAAATTCACGCAGCAGCACAGACATTGCATAGCCGTCTGCCGCAATATGGTGGACGTCCACGGTAATATAACCGTGCTGTTCCCGGTCCTGAATCAGCATGGTCCGCAGCAGCATCCCTCCTGACATGTCAAAGGGACGTACAAATTTCCTCACCGTATTTTCCAGCTCATCGGGTTTCAGCTCATGGTCGTATTGCAGCACTTCCAGTCTGTAATCGGAACCGTCGCATATTTCCTGACGCGCCCCTTCCTCTGTCACATAGAATTTCGTTCTCAGAGACGGACTGGCAGAAATCACCTGACGAAAGGCATTTTCCATGCGGACAGCTTCAATTTTTCCGTTCAGCTCCAGGGTAACCGGCATATTATAAACAATACTTTCATTGTCAAAACTCTGAATGGCATAGATTCTTCGCTGTTCTCCGGAAAGGGGATAATTCTTTCTGACAGGAGCGGCCGGAATCCTAAACGCCGTATTCTTATGAGCCTCATCAATGCGTTCTGCCAGTTTGCGTATGGTATTAAATTTAAAAAGTGACGACATATCCATTTTTTTATGGAACATATCGCTTATTTTATTGGCCATACTGATTGCCATGACAGAATCGCCGCCCGCCTCAAAAAAGCTGGTATCTATATCCACCCTTTCAGCTCCGAGAACATGGTACCAGATTTCCGCCAGCTTAAGCTCGCTCTCCGTGTAGCAGCCGTCTGCCCGGCCTGTCAGCTTCAGTTTTGCATGTTTTGTCTGTACGGTCTTTGACGCCTTAATTCCTGCAATCCTGGAACGTATCTGCCGGGACAGAGCCAGCTTCATATCACCCAGCAATTCAAAACTATAATTTAAGGAAGCCGGACAATATACACCCCCTGCTCTGCTCCTGACAGCAAGCAGATGTTCCATGGCCTGTTCCGGCGTCATTACATGAAAGACGGAATCATAATCTGCAGCGTTCCCGGCAGCCATGCCAACCTGCGTAACAGCAGGCAGGACCAGGGATATGATTTTAAGCCGGTCGTCTGACATCCGGCCTGCAAATGCATTCATATATGCATTCGCCGCTGAATATGCACCCTGCCCAGGGGTTCCAATCAGCCCTGACACGGAAGAAACCAGTATCAGGCTCCCGGCTCCGGTGTCTTTTGCGAACCGATACAGATTCTGTACCCCCAGGATTTTTGGATTCATCACTTCCACAGCCTTTTCTTCTGTATAGTCCCCTAAAAACTGTCCATCAGCAATTCCTGCAAGATGGTAAATACAATCGGGGAAAATATTGTCTTTTTTCAGGATATGGCAAAGAGCCTCCATCTGTGTTCTGTCACTGACATCAGCAGAATAATCTTTTATCACAGTCCCTGTACGGCGGGCAGTCTGCTCCAGCTGTCCGGAGTGTATTCCTCTCCTGCTTGTCAGTATCAAAACCTGGGCCTGTGAACACAGTTTTTCCGCCAGTTCTCCGCCCAGGCCGCCGGATGCTCCTGTAATCATACAGATACCGCCTGATTTTTCCCTGTGCTCCTGGGGCTGCAGTGTCCGTACGCTCAGCTGCGGGCGCATACGCGCCTCCGGGCAGACCGCCCATTCTGTCTCGTTCCCGCAGATTATTTCCGAAAGGACGCGGTCTGTATCCGTTTCTTTGCAGACAATAATATGGCGGCAGCAGACCTCAGGCATTTCATTGCCTGCGCTGCGCACCAGTGCTCCCACAGAAGCCGCTGCTGTGGAATCACAGGATTCTGTCACCGATACCACCGTCAGGGTTCTGACAGAAGGACTGCCTGCAGCGGCAGACGCTGCGGCAAATACAGGCAAAATCACCCTGTCTCTTTCTGCCTGTGCATCTTTGCTCTGCTCTGGCAGTAAAAGGACAACATCCTCTGTACCTGCAGCTTCTATGGCATCTGCAATTTCCTGCCTGCTGCCTGCCACAGCAAATCCGCGGCTGCCTGGCAGCAAGGCTGCGATTTCTTCACAGTAACGGTCTGCCGCAGGCATAATACAGCAGCAGTTTTCCAATAACGGCCGATCCGTTTCCCGGATTTCTTCCATGCTGACCCATTCCAGAAAACAGTCCTCCTGAGGGGAAATACTTTTAAGGCCATCCACTTTCTTAACCACATAGCCCCAAACATCTGCCAGAGGCCCCTCTTCATCGTATATCCCAATGTCATAGCTTTTTGCCTCGTCAGATGAAAGGTCCAGGTTTTCTCTTATATCACAGGAGATATCTCCGCCGAATTCCCGGTAAATGCGTATGCTTCCGATATGAAACGGAAGATAATCTCCCTCCTGCAGAAATGCCAGACCGTTCAGGGCAAGATCCAGCATTGCCGGATGAAGGGGATGGCGTTTCAGGTCGCTGGCATATGCCTTCCCCAGTTTTATATGTATTCTGCACCGGTTATCTTCTCTTTCAAATGTGTCCACACAGTCCCAGCGGGGTCCATACACAATCTTTCCACCGGTAAAATCATTTGCATTAAACCAGGATTTTCCCAAAACCGGTGCGGCTGCTTCGGAATGTTTTGGCTTATTGCATGGAAGAACCCTGGCCCCTGCAACGGGAACCCATCTGCGGTCATACTCAGACTCATACGTCCCTTCCGCCTCCGCCAGAATCTGTACCTCTGTTTCCTCACCGATTTTTTCTGTCCTTACAATGATTTCTCTTTTGCTGCACACTGTCAGCAGTCCTGTCAGGACAAATTCTTTTATTTCAACGGGCCCGTGATATTGCTTCTGGCCTGCAAGGTAAATCAGCTCAAGTATTGCGGAAGCCGGCATTGTGGGTTTTTCCATTACAGTATGCTCATTGATATACCATTTGTTTTTTGTCATGGTCAGACGCCGCTGCTCTTTTCCATGCCCCCAGGAAATCACTTTTCCATTCTGTATCCATGCATGTCTGCTGTCCGGACGGATTCTGTGCTCTCGTTTGTTCATCCTGACAGAAGAAGGCCGGCGCTTCTCAGATGCTGCCTTTTGGGTTTTGCAGGCGTCAAGTATAACATGAACATTTGTTCCGCTGATACCGAAACTGTTGACAGCAATATGAAACTCTTCTCCTTCAGGGATTTTTATATGCTCATCACACACATAAAGGGGAGAATTGCAGAAATCAGTAAAACCGTTGGGCTCCTCGAATCCCGGCATGGGCGGTATCTGGCCATGATACAGCGACAATGCGCATTTCATCAGGGCCACAATGCCCGATGCAGCCACAAGATGCCCGATATTCTTTTTACAGGTTCCGATTGCGCAAAACTGTCGGCGTTTTGTATATTCTGACATGGCCTCGGAGATACTTCTTATCTCTATGGGATCTCCGATCTGCGTCCCGGTTCCATGGGCTTCAAAGTAACCTATCTTTTCCACATCTGTTCCGAAACGTTTCCACACGCCTGCCATCAGCTCTTTCTGGCGCAGCATGTCAGGGGTGGTTATGCCATTGGACGTACCATCGTTATTTGTGCCGTTTGCGCTGATAACAGCATAGATCCTGTCACCGTCATTACACGCATCCTGATACCGTTTGAGCATAACAGCACAGACCCCCTCGCCCCAGACTGTGCCGTTGGCACGGGAATCAAAGGGATGTATCTCACTGTCCGGGGATTCAAGGATCACAACTCTGTCTTTTGCGAGAGGAAACAGATTAATCGCCGATCCGCAGACCACATTGGCTTCCGTCTCTCCTCTGCGCAGGCTCTCGCAGGCCTGGCTGACTGCCAGAAGACCTGAGGAGCACGCCGCATCAATCACTGCGCAGGGGCCTGTGAATCCCATCCTGTATGCCAGCCTGGAGGGCAGTACGCTCCCTGTATTTCCAATGAACCCTGTACCGTCTGTTATCTCCATGAAATCAGAATAACGCGGTTCTCCCAGCCGGGCGTTTGCAGTACAGACACTGACATTTTTTCCTGACAGAGATCCGTCCCCATATCCGGCGTCGTGAAGGGCTTTCCAGGAACATTCCAGCACAAGCCTCTGCAGGGGACTCATTTTATCGCCTTCTGCGTCTGAAAGACCGAAAAAAGCAGGATCAAAGCCTGTCACATCTTCCAGATATCCCTGACGCTGATAAGCCTCATCATCATCCGTCAGTTCCTGAGGCAGAAAGTCATCGGTAAACGCGCGCCTTCTGTCGGGAAATTCACGGACGGAGGTAATCTTACAGGACAGATTCTGCCAGAAATCATCGTATCTGTCAGCCTGCGGAAGTATGGCTGCCATCCCGATAATCGCTATGGGCTCATGGGCCGGGCCATGGAGAGCCTCCAGCATTTCCTTCCCGTCCGCCCTGTCAATCCGCCCTTCATAAATTTCATTTAAAATATATGTTTTCAGCTTACTCATCTGTAATTTCCCCTTTATCTCCAAATACCTGTTATAAATACTCCGCTGCTTCCTCCACACTGATTTCTCCGGCTGCAAGCATTTCAAGAATATCTTCTGCATTTTTATTACTGTTCTTATTGCTTTCTTCCGCAGTTTTATCTTCACGGTTTTTCGGACTGTTTTTTTCGTCAAAATATTTGCTCAGTTTAAATACCGTTGAATAGGAAAATATATCTGTTATATCAAATTTTCCCGGATATTCATTTTCCAGTTCTCTCACAAGATAAGATGCCAGAATGGAATTTCCGCCCAGGTCGTTAAAATTCGCATATATGTCAATTTCATCCGCCTCCAGCACGTCTGCCCATATTTCAGCAAACCTTATTTCCGAAGGGGTATAGGCATTGTCCGGCCTTCCCGTCAGCTTTACCTGCCTTTTCTTTGCCGGGTTCTTTCTTCCGCTGGCCGGATACCCCAAATGCCATTCCTTCAGCTTACGTCCCACAGCCGTTTTCTCCAGAATCTGTCCATGGGGAGTATCCAGAATATCAGGATTCCACTGTCCGATTATCATCTGATTTTTTTCTGACATGGCTGCTGAATCAAATACGGCAACTGCCTGCTCTGAAGATATGGACTTCATAAACGTATCTGTGTCAAATCCGAGATCTTTTGCCATTCCCGTATCGCTCCAGGAAGGCCAGCATATGGAACGGACTCTGCACCGGCAATCTGATTTCGCCCAGGCAAATCCGTTTAAAAAGGCGTTGGCCGCCGAATAGTCACACTGGCCCGGAATCCCGGTTATGGAAGCAATGGAAGACATAAGATACATCTGCCTGGCTTCTTCTGAAAAAACCTCATACAGCAGCCTGGTTCCGGTTATTTTGGGCTCAAGAACACGGATAAACTGTTCTTCTGTTTTGCCTGCGGCTGCTCCGGCGCCGGCAACGCCCGCACAGTGGACAATAACTGATATATTTCCCACTTTTTTATGAATTCTGTCTGCCGCATCTCTTAAAGCTGTAATGTCGCACACGTCGCCCTTATAACAGGAAATTTCCGTACCGCAGGCTTCCGCCTCTCTGCAGAGACGGTCAAATGCCTTCCGCTGAATTTCAGAAAGCTGTGTTACATCACGCCGGGACAGGATACTGACAGAGGCGGCGCCTCCGGAAACAAAATACCGGGCCATGCACATTCCAATTCCGCCGAATCCTCCTGTTATAAGAATGTTTTTATTTCTTACCTCCGGCCGTTCAGAACATTTTTCCACGGGAACAAAGGTTTCCACATAAATCCTGTCCTGTCTGACAACATACTCATCCAAATCACTGTGGGTAAAAAGAGGTTCCACTGTTTCAAAAGACGAGTCTTCATCCACATCCAGGAAAACACATGAACTGAATGGAATTTCAGATAACCCGGAACGCAGCAGTGAAAAATCTGATGCAGTTCCCGGCGATATTTTGCCAGAACCTCCGACTTTATGGGCCCCTGTGCCCCAGACAGCAATCCTGCAGGGGCGGTTTATTTTCCTGCCGGACAGCTGAAGGAATTTAAGCAGAAGAACCTTCCTTTGAATCTCATCACCGGAAGTATTTTCGCCGATTTCCAGGACCATCAGTTCCGGGTCATTCCAGATACGGTCCCCCTTTGTGAGAAAATCTTCCAGCTGCGTCACAACCACCTGGTTACCCCCGGCGGCCAGCCCCTGCTCCAGGCGGCGCAGGCCCAGGGAACCGCCCTTTTCCGTCCGGATATATAAAACCCTTTTTGAAGTCCTTTCCCCGCTCCTGTGAACCTTATTTTCAGCGACCCATTCCGGACAATGCAGCATGGTTTTTCTTCCGGCAGAAAAACGTCCGATATTCTGAACCTTTTTCACCATATATCCCTCCACCTGCATACACAGCCTGCCTGTGCTGTTGTAAATCAGGAGATCGTAAGAAATAATCTGATCCGTTTTTTCTTTCTGTACCTGGAACCTGGTATAAGATTCTCTGTCAACAGGCCCAAAAACACGGATACTATTGTATTTGTAAGGCAGGTGCGGCTCTCCCGAAGTAAGGGCCAGGGCATTGACAGCCATGTCCAGCAGGGACGGATGCAGATACATAATCTGAAAATCTTCTGCCAATTCCTCCGGCGCCTGAACCCGCGCCCAGCAGGTATCCTCATCCTGCTTCAGTAATCCGATGGAAAGGGTATTCCATCTGGGCCCAAACTCTATAAAGCCCTTTGCCAGTTCTGACTGGTCAATGGGTACATAATCGGCATGTTTCGGTATCCCGGCAGGTTCTGTCTCTTCTGCCGGATCAGAAGTCCGTCCGCACAGATGAACCACTGCCTGCCCGTGAGATTCTTTTATTCCCGTAAGGCTGTCCACAGAACAGATTGTTATTTCATAAGAACCGTCATCCTGCAGCCTGGCGGTGGTCTCCACCACCGTCGGATGATCTGCACATGCCCTTATGGGCTGCAGTAATTCCAGTCCGCAGATCTGGAGTATCCTGTCCTCCAGACGGTCTTTCATCATCTCATGAATGATCTCAATATATGCTGTTCCGGGAAGCACATGTTCTCCCAGCACCTTATGGTCACTGATTACCGGATTGCTCTCAGACGTAAGGGTTGTCACACACTTAAATACCTTATGGCTTTCCTTTTGAATATCATCTGCCAGCCAGTGAGGTTCTCTTTCGGTTCCCCCCTGTTTCACTGCAGACATATTCTGTGAAAACCAGCAGGAAACGGGATTTTTAGGCGGCGTGGGCAATGAAACCACACCACCGTCAAAATCTCTGTAAACTTCGCTCCAGTCAACCTCTTCTCCTTCCAGATACCTTTTTACTGCCGGCCCGTAACTGCCGGCCAGCTCCAGCTTTGCATCATCCGGCGCTTTCGTCCATATGCCCTCTGCATGTCTGCCCCGCACAAACAGTCTCAGTTTGTCTTTCAAATCCTTTTTGCTTTCCGCATAAATGACAACACGTTCTTTTTCATGTTCCCGCCTTACATTCTGGGTATAACAGACGTCTTTCATGGAAAATCTTTCACAGTCAGCTTTCAGAAGAACCTCCGCCCAGCGGAGCAGAGCTTCCCGGTCTGCCCCCGAAAGTGTAAATATTCCCGCACCGTCATCGGCCCTGGAAGGATATTCCTCCAGAATAACATGACAGTTGGTTCCGCTGAATCCAAATGCGCTTACGCCCACTCTCATTACCGTATCTTTCGATACTTTTGCCGCTTTATCCACAACATACACGGGAGAAGAAGTAAAGTCTGTTTTTCGGTTGGGCGTGTCAAAAAACAGTGTGGGCGGAATACACCTGTGGCGGAGCATAAGGCAGGCCTTCAGCACAGAGGCGACTCCGGCCCCTTCATACAGATGCCCGATATTGCTTTTCACACTTCCGATTCCGCAAAACTGCCTGCGTTTCGTATAACGTCCTGCCGCTGCTGCAATCGCCTCTGTCTCAATGGGATCTCCCAGACGAGTACCTGTTCCGTGGGCTTCGATATAGCTTATCTCATCGGGAGTTAATCCCGCTCTGTCCCAGGCGTCCTGCAAAAGGCTGGTCTGGGATTCAACATTGGGAACGGTAATGCCGGATGTTGCACCGTCCTGATTGACGGCGCTGCTTCTGATTACCGCAATAATGCCGTCATGGCTTTCCAGCGCAACTCTGAGGGGCTTTAATACCACAGCCCCCGCACCTTCGCCCATACCGGTTCCGTCTGAATCATCACTGAATGTACGGGTAAACCCATCCCCTGATTCCATGCCCAGCCGCACCTGCCCCTCCACGGGAAGCAGATTTATTTTAATGCCTCCAACCACCGCCATATCGCAGTCTTTTCTCAGGGAATCGCAGGCTGTATGCAACGCTGTCAGAAAGGAGGAACAGGCTGTATCAATCAACATACACGGTCCCTTCAGATCCAGATAATAGGAAAGCCTGCCAGGTATAATGGCTGCAAGATTTCCGGGAATGCTCAGGGCACTTTCGTCAGGCTGTATTTCATTTACCAGTGAGCCATACGTTGTGCGCAGATCATCAGAATGTCCCACAAACACTCCCACTTTCTGCTTTTTCACAGAACAGGGCGGATATCCGGCGTCCAGCAAAGCATCATACATTACCTCAAGCATGATTCTCTGAACAGGCGCCATGGTTGACGCCTCCCGCTTTGACAGGCCGAACAGCCGGTAATCAAACAAATCTGTCCCGCTGAGAAATGCCCCGTTCAGATATTCCCCGCGGATTTTCTTTGCAGATTTATACATATCCATTGCGGCTCTGCGGTCCCTGGGAAAATCACCGGTCAGATTCACTCCCTGTTCAATGATATCCCAAAAATCCTCAAGGGTCTGACAGGAGGGGAATTTTCCGCTCATGCCGATAATGGCAATTCTGTCGTCTTCTCTTCTGCTGTCTGCTTTTAACTGCCTGAGTAATTCTATTCCTGTATTTTTTTCAATCTTTCCTGCTGCAGTCTGCTCCAATATTACCTGATAAAGCTCTTTTCCCATTCCCATCCTCCATTTTCATCCGCCATCAGAAACTTACATTTTTTCCAGAAGGCTGATGGCGTCGTCAATATTTCGTACGCCAGATGTTTTATTATCCCCGGACTTTTGCACAAGATTTTCATATATATAGCCGGAAAGCCCTGAAACGGTGGGATACACAAACATCTGCGACATCATCACCGCCCCCGGATAAGCCTCCTCGATACTTTCATGTATGCGGGAAAGGGTAATGGAATCCATTCCCGACTCAAGAAGATTGTCCTCATCCCCTATACTTTCAAGCCCCGTAACATCCATAATGCATTCCACTATGGTTCTGCGCACCTCCTCAGCAGAACTTACAGACGCCGCCTTTTCCGGTTTCGTTTTTTCTACAGCATGTCCGGAACTATCCATTAAAATATTCACAGAAAGCCTGGCATCCATATGGTCCCTTAACCGGTGGGAACATATTTTTCCTGCAACTGTCAGGGGTTCGCTGCCACAGAGCAGAACAGGCAGGATTTCCATGGCCTTTTCTGCGGTCATATCATCCATCAGCCCCATATATCCTGTAAAATGATTATCTCTGGCCATGCCCGCATCGCTCCAGGCAGTCCAGTCCACGGAACATGCAGGTATCCCTTTTGCACGCAGCCGGGAAACACAGACATCCATAAAGTAATTCCCCACGGAATACTGCCCCTGCCCTGGTATATCAGCCAGCGTCATAGCCGAAGAAGACAGCATAAGGAAATCCATTCCCTGACAGCAGCTGCTGTTGCGTATCGCCCGTTCTATATTTAACAGGCCGTCTGTTTTCGGTGAAATGACATTGGTACTGTGGACGGTATTTACATTCCGAAGCAGGGCTCCGCCGGCGCTGCCGGCACAGTGTACCATACCCCCAACCCGAAGGGAACGTTCCTCAAGATACCTGAACAGCTTTTCAACGCTCCAGGCGCTGCAGATATCGCACTGCACTGTCTGAAGTTCACAATGATATTCCGAAAGCTGTGAAGCAAGTTTTCTGTATTTTTCGGGATGCTCATGGCGCTGTGCCGCAATGATCAGACGCGCCCCGTTTCTGGCAAGATAAAGGGCTGTGGCAGAGCCGATTCCCCCCAGTCCGCCCAGCAATACATAACACTTATCCTCTTTCACACTGTAAATGCTGTTGTTTACTCTGAGGGGCTCCAGCTGTTTTACAAATGCACTGCCGTTTCTGACCGCAATATGTTTACTGAAAGTTTTACCGCAGTTTTCTGCAACCCATACCATGCTTTCCGGCGCTCTGTCGATATCAATAACCGATACTCCCGCAAAAGCAAATTCACAGCGCAGGGCGCCGCTCAGCGCACAGGGATAGAGCATGGTATAATCTGTTTCCTTCCCCGGATACGCATCCACAGTCAGTCCCCGGCTGACAAATATCAGCCGTACGGAACGGATGGTACCGTCCTTTTCCAGCATACGGGCCAGTTCCAGTATCAGTTCTGCATAAGTTTCCGACTCCTTCACCTGCAGCGCGGTATCTTCTTTAATATATTCTGCGCACAGCAGCAGTCCGGTGCAGCTGTGTTTTCGCATCATATCATATACAAGCCCGGCATTTGCAAACTCAGGCTCCACATGAGGAAGTTCTCCGCAGACGCCGCATAAGACAGCACGATTTTCTTCCGTGCATATCAGCAATACATCCTCAGGCACCTGTTTTCCATCTGCTTCGTATGCTCTGTACCTGATGGTGTTCAGGCTGTCCCTGACCACCGCCGCCAGGCTGTCTGTAAACCAGTGTCTTTTTTCCTCCCGTCCTGTGGGCGGCATATGAAGCCGCTGCACCTGCTGTTTGCCCCGGCTTCGTTTCTGTTCTGCTGTCAGATAAGAGGGTATGGCAGAAGCCGCTTTACGCAGCTCTCTTATCAGTTCCCTGTGACTTCCTGCCTCAATGCAGACGCTCCGGTCAGACTGGTCTCTTTCTGTTATCAGGGCTTTAGAAAGTTTACTCAGACTCACCTTCCTGCCTGAACCATGCTCCAGCCAGTCTGCAAAATCCAGCAGTGTTTTCGAAAGGGCCCTATCAGACCGGGCCGAAAACACAAATCCGCTGTTTTTTTCCTCATCACCGGTTTCTTCCGTCTCCGGCGGAGATTTTAATATCACATGGCAGTTGGTACCGCTGAATCCAAAGGAACTTACTCCTATGACGGCCTGTTTCGGCAAAGCCAGCGGCCTGTCCGCAATAAAAACCGGTGAGGACACAAAATCAATCATGCGGTTTGGTTCGTAAAAGTTCCTTATGGGAGGAATCCTGCGGTGCTCCATACATACGATGGCTTTTGCAACGCCTGCAAGCCCCGACGTCTCATATAAATGCCCTATGTTCGTTTTTAATGATCCAATGGGACAGAACTGCTTCCCCTTCGTGTATCTTCTCACTGCCCGCTCCAGGGCTGTCAGTTCAACCGGGTCTCCCAGTTTCGTTCCGGTACCGTGAGTTTCGATGTAATCTATATCCTGGGGACGGACGCCTGCCTCTTTCCAGGCCCTTACAATTACCTCTTCCTGGGCTTCTGCGCTGGGCGCGGTAATTCCCAGCGTTGCCCCGTCCTGATTGACAGCCGTTCCCGCTATGACAGCATAGACACTGTCATGATCTTCCAGGGCTCTTTCCAGGGGCTTGAGCAGCATACAGACCATCCCCTCCCCCAGACCTGTGCCGTCAGCGCTGTCATCAAATGCCTTTGTCACACCGTCAGGAGATTCCATTCCCAGCTCGTAATCCTGTTTCAGGGGAAACGCAAGCACCCTGGCCGATCCCACAACGGCCTGTTCACAGTCGCCGCACTGCAGTGAACGCACCGCCAGATGCAAAGCGGTAAGAGAGGATGAACATGCAGTGTCTACCACAACTGCCGGACCGTGAAAATCGAAAAAGTGGGACACATGACCTGCTATGACAGAAGAAAGATTACCTGTGACAGCCATGGCTTTCCGGTCAGAGGGAAGAAGCTGTTTCATGGCCTCCATATACTGGCCTCCGTCTCCGTCGCCTATGTAGCCCACAAATACCCCTGTCCGGCCTGATTTCACCTCTGAAATCCTGTATCCGGCATTCTCAATGGCTTCCGCTGAGCCGGTAAGCAGCATACGCTGTATCAGGCTCATATAGTCTGCCTCACGGGGCGTACAGCCAAAGTATGCGGCGTCAAATTTATCTACTTCAGAAAGAAACGACCCTTCGCAGAACTGAGGTTCGTTCTCATTCTGCAGCAATTTATTTCTGTAAATACAGTCACGTCTCCGGTTCTCCTCCGGGAGACGGACCGTATCGATACTGTTACTGAGCAGCTCCCAGAATCTGTCCGGATTATCGGCAAAGGGCAGTCTGAGCGAAATGCCGATAATTGCAATGTCTCCGGGGTTAATAAGTTCCTTACGGCCTCCTGCCTGATTCTGTTCTGTAAACAATTCGCTCAAATCCATCTTTTGTTTCCTTTCCGTCTGAACTGTCAGTTGACGCACAGTAAATCAGAAAATTCTTCCAGCCCGCCTGCTTCACGCAGAAGCTGGTGTATCCTTATACGCAGTATGTTTTTACCGGCGCCTTTGGTTGTGATAATGGTTTTCAGTTCTTCCACTGCCGCCCGGGCCGCAGCAGGAGAAGGCTCCATCCTGCCTTCTTCCATGTCGCTTTTCATTTTCTGAAGTCTTCGGTAGGGTTCAATTACACCCTTCTGATAATCTGCTTCCCTGTCATTTTCATTCTTTATGCATACGGCAATTCCCATGCTCCGGCGGACTATTCTGGCATAGTCGCAGCCCTTCACCTTTCTGGGAGGAAGGACTGACTGCAGACGCTCCAGATCATGGGCATCGTCTACCGAATACACTTCCAGTTTCGGTTCATTTCTCAGAATCAGATTTTTCAGAACCGTTCCAGGACCAATTTCAATCACCGTATTCACTCCCATCCTGACCGCGTACTGAACTGTATCGGTCCAGCGGACGCTGCTGACCAGCTGTTTTTTCAGCCGGTCTGCTGTCAGTTCAGGCGAACAGTAGGGCCTGGCATCCCAGTTTGAAATAACCGGAGCTGAAAAATAGTTGAAGTTCATCTCATCAAGCACCGGGGACAGCTGCTCCTGCGCCGGCTTCATATACGGACTGTGAAACGCCCCGCTGACCTTAAGCCGCGTGGTCCTGGCCCCCAGCTTCTCAAGAGAACTTAAGACTTCCTCAATGCCTTCTTCCAGTCCGGAAATAATAATCTGTGTGGGCGCATTGTAATTGGAAATTACCACCCGGCCATCGGCTTCACAGCTTTCCAGTATCTGCTCCGGGCTGACGCCCTGAACCGCAGCCATTGCACCGCCCTGTGCTTTTGCCATAAACCTGCCCCGTAAGGTTACGAGATTTACCGCATCTTTAAAATCAATGGCACCGCAGCAGGTCAGGGCGGATATTTCCCCAAGACTGTGGCCTGCAAAAAATACAGGGGACAGTTCATAATTCTCTGTAAGCCTTCTGTAAGCAATATATTCTGAAAGCAGCAGCGCTGGCTGTGCGTTGTGAGTAAGGGTCAGTTCATCTTCCCCGGCCCGTTCACATAACTCAGAAAGATCAAGGCCTGAAATCTCAGACGCTGTTTTAACAAAATACTCCGCCTTATCATAATCTCCACTTAATCTGCCAAGCATCCCCGTATACTGAGCTCCCTGGCCGGGAAATACCACCATACTTCTTATCTGCATGATAAGCCCTCCTTAATAGCATATCCTTTCATCCGGTTCCAATCTTTTCTTCCCCTTCAGCTGGGATATGATTCTGTTCATGATATCTTCAAAACTGTCTTTTATAAAAAAATGCCCGCCCTGGTATTCGTAAAAGGTGCACGCTTCCCCGGTTTCCCCGGTCCAGCCCTTTCTGTCCTTATACATCTGCTCATCCAGCGTTCCGCTGAATACCGTAACAGGAAGGGAAAGGGGCCGGGGATGGGAATAGCGGTAGGTGCCAAGGGCAAGATAATCGGCCTTTATCATGGGCACAAATATATCCAGAATCTGGTGATTTTCCAGCAGCTCCTGGGGTATCCCGTCAAGCCTCTTTATATGTTCCACAATATCCTTATCTTCCTTTACCGGCGTACAGTTCTTTTCCCAGCAGTCCGGAGCGCACATGCCTGATACAAACAGGTGTTTTGGCTTTCTGTTTCCGGCTGAAAGGGCATGGGCACATTCAAATGCCGCCAGGGCCCCCATACTGTGACCGAACAGACAGACATCATCTTCCTCCCCGGATACAATCTGCATCAGACAGTCATGAATCAGATCTGTGAATTCATAAGACAGTTTTTCTCCGAAACGCTTTCCATGTCCGCTGTATTCTATGGGAATCACCTCTATCTCGTCTGTACTGTTCCAGAAGTTGTAACAATATGACGCGCCGCCGGCCCAGGGCATACAAAATAATTTCACCATGTTTTCTCATTCCTCAAGATTTAATCCAATTCCCAGTTCCTCTGCCCTGCGGCAGTAATATGCCGCAACGGCAATGTCAAACACAGCCAGACCCATGGGACAGAATATGGGACTGCCGGCTTTTTTCAGCCTGGCAAATACATCATTGTCCAAAACATCCGTCATTGTCAGAACATCCCTGCGGGACAGTCCGTACTGCTGATTCCACAGTTCAATTACCGTGTTCTCCCGGCAGACTTCTTCCCAGTCGTCAACAATAACCGTATCTTTAAAGTAAGGATAGGTCTCCGGTTTAAAATCTCTCAGTGACACATTCATAATCAGTGCGTCCTCTTTGGGCGCCCGGTCAATATAGGGCCTGTCCGCCACCGTACAGCAGATAAAAATATCGGAATTTTCGTACACTTCTTCCCAGCCGGAGGCCAGCTCAACCTCCGCCCGGCAGGATTTGCGAATCTCCTCCACCGGGATCACCGGACGTTTATCATACAGACGGTATCTGGCCACACGCTCTCCAAACAGAGCTTCCATCATCAGCATATGATTCTGCCCGATGGGCCCGAAACCTGTAATGCCCACTTCCAGATTCCTGCGGTTATCGTTTCTCAGGTATCGCTCTATCATAAAGCCGCTTACCGACACTGTCCGCACGATACTCAGAAGCGCCGTATTAATCACTGCTTCCACCGCTCCTGTCCCGGCATTGTTGACAATCACAACGCTGCTTGCACGGGGCATTCCTTTCTTAATATTGTCCGGAAAACCTGCGATCCATTTGATTCCTGCCTTTTTCACATCAGCTCCCACATATGCAGGCATTGCAATAATCCTGTTGGCAGGATTGCCAAATCTCAGATATGGCTTTATGGGCTGGGCATAATCATTCCCGGAAAGGGCTGAAACTGCATTTGCGATCACTTCCGTGGTATCATTCCAGTTTAAGCCGATGTTTCTCAGATGCTTTTCATTTAAGTACAACATTGTTCCAATTCTCCTGATGGTTCCAAATTTCCTTTGTTCAGTTCATCCAGAATTCCGCAACTCTGGAAGCAAGCTCTTTCTTCTCTGTTTCAAAATTTTCCGCAACCCATTCATCGTTATATACCGTGCTGGTATAACGTTCGCCGCTGTCGGCAAAAACCACGGCTACATTGGGTTTTTTCAGAAAAGTTTTTCCCTGAAAATATTTATGTACTGCCAGATACACAGACCCGGAGGAACCTCCGATCAGGGTTCCGTGTCTCTTTGTGTATGTTCTGCAGGCACATATGGTATCCAGCTCCCCTACCACCACAACGTCATCTATTCTTGCCTCAGACAATATCTCCGGCCTTTTGCTTGAGCCAATCCCCGGTATCTTTCTCTTATGGGGGCGTCCGCCGAACACAACGGAGCCTTCCACATCAACAGCCACCACCGCCGCATTGGGATACCGTTCCTTGACTCTTTGTGAAACACCTGTTATGGTTCCGCCTGAACTGACTCCCAGAAAAACATAATCCACTGCAAGATCATCGCATATTTCACTGCCGAGAGATTCATAATACGCCTCCGCCACAAGGGGATTTCCATACTGGCAGGTCCAGTAGTAGCTGCTGTTGTTTTCAATCAATGACCGGACCAGACCGATTCTCGTCAGAAGATACCCTCCCCCTTCATCCCGCTCAGTGACTTTTATCACCTTTGAGGCCTGCGAAGTAATCAGATACTCATTGACTGCCAGAATATCAGGATCTATGACAATCTCACATTTAAGATTCATTTTTCTGCAGTAGCTGGATAAAGAAATGCCGAAATTACCGGAGGACGATTCTATGATGGTGGTATTGGGGTTAATAATTCCCCGCTCCAGCCCTTTGTTCAGTACATGAAACGAAGCTCTGTCCTTCACGCTGCCCGTGGGATTGAAATTCTCACATTTCTGAAACAGTGATATCTGTTCCAGTTTCGGTTCCCGAAGCAGTATAAGGGGTGTGTTCCCCACCGCATTAAAAGGTTCTGTTACAATCAATTTTTCCCTCCTTCTCCCCTGTGCCAGAAATCATTTTTACAGCTGTTTCAGCAGGTTTGTGAAGGCCAGTACACAGTCATGCAGTATCTCCCTGGCTGTATTTTCTGAAACAGCAGCTCCATGATTCAGTGAAATCTCCACATCTTCACAGACATTTTCCACTTTAAACATCAGATCCGGTACAACAGCATCTGAGCATTCTCCTTCTGTCTCCATACATCCAATCAGAAGATTTCTTTCCTCTGCAGACACTGCCTGTTTCAGGGACTCAGCATCCGCAGCCGGAAAATCCGATGCAGCGGCCTCCATCAGCTTCTGAGTGCTGCTTAAATCTTCCTCGTCAATCTTCATTTCCTTTATTTCTCCGTCCGGGCCCCACAGGTAAACAGAAAACGTACTGATTTCCATATAACGCACAGCTGAAGCTGCCACGGCTGCACGCAGTGCAGACCGGACCCTTTCCTCTGAAAGGTTTTCTCCCGGGATTTTCAGGGCCGTTTTCTCACTGACCGTCACTCTTTCCGTACCATCCGCCCCGGTTCTGTTCCTCTCTTCCTTCCCGGAGACAGAATTTTTATCAAGATATGCGGCCAGAGATCTTATGGTTGGATGGGAATACAAATCTGAAACCACAATGTCTTTCCCCCAGCGCTCACAGATTTTTTCATGCAGCGCCACCACCTTCAGGGAGTCTGCCCCAAGCCGGGAAAAATTCTCATCAATATCTATCTCCTGCATGTCCAGTGTCTGCCTGCACAGATCTCTCAGCGCACATTCCGTATCGCTTTCCGCCTCTGGGATTTCCTGCACTTCATGGCTGCTTTTCTCTGTCAGCTTTTCAAGCTCTGCACAGACTTCTGAATATACCCCGGATGTGTACTGGCTTACATACTTAAAGCGCTGGAGTTTTCCGCTCATTGTAATATATCTGTCTGTGGTTGGAATAACATGCTCCGTATATAACCCAAAACAGTCATAGATGCATCTGGAAATCAGCCTGGCTGTTTCGGCAAACTGCTCCAGCGGACGGTCAGACAACACAAAAATCACAATACTGTCACTTTTATCAGCTTTGTCACTGACTCCGCAGGCTACTACCTGCCCTGTAAGGTGAGGAAATTCTCTTTCCATGCATCTTTCTATGTCGTGGGAATAATAATTGCGTCCATTTGAGAAAATAATGTCCTTGATTCTCCCGGCCACATAAAGATTCCCTTCCTTTATAAAACCGATATCTCCTGTTTTATACCATCCGCCGGAATCTAAAACATCAAGGTTTCCATTACACCCGTCGTAATATCCTTCCGTAATGTTTTTCCCTTTTATCATAATTTCCCCGGCGTAACCATCTGCCAGTTCTCTGCCGCTGCGGTCTCCGATTTTTATGCTGCAGTGCTTCACTGCCTGACCTTCCGAAATGACTCTGACCGCCTTTGGGGCATCCGGGGCAACAAATTTCACCTGGTCTTCCCATCCCATGGAATCCGCATCAACAGTAAGATAACTGTAACCTTCCTCCGGATCCGGAAAAGCCACCGCCAGCACAGCCTCTGCCAGTCCGTACACCGGATAAACAACCTGTCTTTTCAGGCCGAAGGATTTCATCACACTGCAGAATTTTTCCACCATATCAACGGAGATTGGTTCTGCCCCGTTAAAGACCAGGCGCAAAGAGGACAAATCTGTTCCGGCTGCCTGTTCCGGGGATTTTGCCAGCGCCTTAAGAATCAGGCCATAGCCGAAATTTGGCATTCCGGTGATGGTATACTTATATTCTGAGATCAGCTTTAAATAAACGATGGGATCACTGACAAAAGCAGCCGGAGGAATCAGACAGTGGGCAAGTCCGTAATAAGTGGGAGCCAGATGAAAGCCCACCATCCCCATATCGTGGGTCAGCGGAAGCCATGAAATGCCCGAATCGTTATGGTCAATCCGGGCATTGCTGATAATTCCTTCCAGATTGGCGATAATCTGCCCATGCGTCAGTCGTATTCCTTTGGGATCAAAGGTGGAACCGGAAGAAAACTGCAGATATGCAATATCCTCAGGAGAAACTTCTTCCGGGTCAGCCGGCTCTGCCTCCGCTTTTAATTCTTCACAGTTCACAAACCTTTTTGAAATATCCTCCGCCAGTTCCTGCTCTCCCAGCTCTGATACATATCTGACCAGCCTGTCCAGATACACTTCTGTGGTGATAATCTTAGGGCTTCTCAGTTTGTGCCATATTTTATATATGCGGTAATACTCGGACTCACTGGCTGCCACAGGCACCGGCACAGCCACAATGCCTCCAAGGATACAGGCCCAGAATGCACAGACAAAACTGCAGTTATCGGGCATCTGGAGAATAACCTCGTCCCCCTTTTCCACTCCCGCAGCATAAAGCTCCTTCAACTGGCGTCCTGCTCTGTCATACAGTTCATCGTATTTCATTTCCGGACAGTCTCCTGCCTGTTCCACAAATCGAATTCCTCTTCCGCGCCTTCCGGCATTTTTCATTACATCAACTAATGTGTGCATTGTCTTTCCCCCTTACCTGAATACATATTTCACATTGTTCTTCGTTTCATGATTCCCCAAAGGCTCCCGGCTGAATCACACCGTCTTTTATATTGATTACTTTGGTACCGTATCCGGCATATTCTGCAGAATGAGTCACCTGAACCACCGTCTTTTCATATTTCTGGCTGACTTCCTTTAAAAGGCCCATTACATCCGTTCCAGATTTGCTGTCAAGATTTCCCACAGGCTCGTCTGCAAAAATAATTTCCGGATCCATAATAAGGGCCCGTGCAATTGCCACTCGCTGCTGCTGCCCTCCTGAGAGCTCACGGGGCGTAAATCTGCGCTTCTCTTCAAGTCCAACAGACTCTAACAGCCCTGCCAGGCGCTCGGTATAATCACCGGGCCTGCCATGATCCAGCAGTACCGGCAGCATGATATTATCTTCCACGTTCAGGTTGGGAACCAGATTGTAAAACTGAAAAATAAATCCCACATCCCTGCGGTGAAACCGGCTTACCTGCCGGTCGCTCATACCGGAAATATCAATACCGTCTATATAAATCTTCCCGGAAGAAGGGCGGTCCAGCGCTCCCAGAAGGTAGAGCAGGGTACTTTTCCCTGACCCCGACTGTCCCATAATGGATACAAACTCGCCTTTCTGAATTTCAAGATCTATGCCGCGCAATACCTCAACCTCACTTTTTCCGGTTTTAAAATTTTTTCTTACTGATTCTGCTACTATAATTCCGCTCATATACCTACATCCTTCTTTTATTCATATTTGATTGATTCTATAATTTTCATCCCTGACATCTTTATCACCGAACCGGCAGAGGCAAATACGGTGATAAATACCCCGCACAGTATACAGAGCAGTATCTTTCCCGGCGCCAGCTCCATGGTGAGCCGCAGACCAAGATTTTCCATGATCATGGGCGCCACATACAGAAGGCATATTCCCCCGCATACGCCAGGAAGGGAGCCCATCAGGCCTGTAAACATGGCTTCCAGAAGGGCTGTGCCGGCAAGCTGCGCCCGGCTCATACCTATGGAACGCTGTACGGCAAAGATCCATTTCTTTTCCATAAAACTTATGATGACATTGTTTATCATTCCGGTAACTGCTATCACCAGCACGATCAGGCTGAACAGATCCATAATGGATACTATCTGTCTGTTTGACGCAAGGGACGACTCCCGGATTTCTTCCAGTGTTCTGACCTGAACCTCCTTACCTGCGGAAACAGCCGATATCCTGTCTTTCATGACAGGAACCTGATTTTCACCTGTATTTTCTGTCCGGATTAACAATGTGGAATAATTATCATAGTCCATCTGTTCTTTCAGACGGGAACCGGAAACCAGCGCCGCGCTTTCCAGAGTATCGTAAAAACCTGCCACTTTGTACTCCACATCCCCGTCTCCAAGGGCAAGGGTCAGCTTGTCCCCTGTTTCAAGGTCCATTGCTATCTTAAGGGTAGAGGAAATGAGAATATGATTGCCCTGCTTCAGTTTGTTGAGTACCGCCTGTCTGTCTCCCTCATAATGGAGTTCGTAAAAATCCGTATAATCTCCTTCTTCAATTCCATTGAGAACCGGAATGGTGGTGTTGTACCCTTTGATTTTCACGTTATAGGCCAGATACAGAGAAGTCACCTGTTCCACTCCCTCCGTTCGCTCAATCTCATCCCTGTATTCACTGTCCAGATCATCGCCCTGTACCTCAATCTGGTATTTGCTGTCAGCAAAAAAATCAGATATTGAAGTGATAAGACTGCTTCCAAAAACGTTTATTAACAGGAAAACCGTCATACTTATGGTCAGCAGCCGGACATTATTTATGGTGCAGCTGTTCTCATTCAGATTCTTCAGTGCAATTTCCCCCTCATGTCTGAAAGCAAAACGAACGAATGGATGAAATGCCAGGCACAGGACTTTCACAATATCATGAACCAGCAGAAGTATCAGGATAATAACAACCACACATGCAAAGGTGCCGTAATACAGCATCCGGTTCTCCGGCACCATCAGGACTCCGGCAATAACAAGAATCAGAAGTCCAAGTTTTGCCAGAAACAAAGGCCATATGAATTTCACTGTTTTGCCATCGTCTTTTTTGCTTTTGATAAGAGCGGAAATGGAATATCGGTTGGATGACAGCACCGGAATCACCGTGCTGACCAGCGCAATCACGATGGAAAATACAAAGCTCACTGCCAGAAAGACCCAGGAAAATTCCGCATCTGCAACCATTCCTGCCGTGCGCATCCACTCCGGGGAAGAGTAATATACCATGACCTGAAGCAGCCCCACCCCTGCGGCGCAGCCAGCCAGGCCCCCCGTAACGGCACATGCTGCAGCCTCCAGCAGCAGTACGGAAACTGTCTGCAGTTTTGACGCGCCTGTGCTTCGGAACACGCCGATAATGGGCATACGCTCCAGAACAATTACTTTGAATGATGAATAAATCAGAAAGATACTGATAAAGAATACTGCAATTGACATCAGATAAAAGGAAACTGTGATCCTGTCCGTGTATGCTTTGGAAGCGCTTTCACTTAAAAGCTCCGACACGTTCTGCTTTGGCATAATATCACTCAGCCGCGCAATTTCCTCTGATACAGACTGCCCTTCATGGAGGGCTATCAAAATACTGTTTACTTTATCTTCTGTTCCGTAAATACGATTCATCCGCTCTGCGGATACAATTGCCGGTATCCAGGCTCCCGTTTCCGTAAACATACCGTCAGAATACGCAATACCTGCAATGTCAAATTTCTCCTCTTTGCCGTTTATCTGAATTGTCAGCTGTTCGCCAATGTCAAAACCATAACGGTCAGCCGTCACCCTGCCGATAATAATCTGATTTTCTTCCAGATTATCTTCCGTCCCTGTACCTTTTTCCATAAGCACCCGGTTAATTTGGTCAAGCTCAGAAACCTGGTTGTATCCGTGGAGTTTTGTGAGGAAATGTTCCCTGCCCATGGTCATATAGCCATTTGCCACAAAGCACTCTGCAGTCCCTTCGTATTCCTCCTCCACCTCTTGCAGACTGTGAGAAGAGAACACGCTGCTTTCTGCTGTATTTCCCCCTTCCACCACAATATCCGCCGAACCAAAATCTTTTCTTACCACATTCATATACATTTTTTCCAGATTTCCGGACAGGGACTGTGTACTGAAGAATATGGCGGAAGACATGGCTACCGCCAGAACAATAAGCAGCGTTCTTCCTTTTTTCTCCCACATATTTTTTAATACATATTTTAAAATAATTTTCATCTTTTTTCCCCCGACTCATTACCCGATGTGGAACATATGTTTTCCGCACACTGCTTTGGATTGTCAATGTGCACCGGAGAAGTAATTATAAAGGTTATGGTATCCGTTCCAGGGCGCACCACAAAATTTATCAGCTTCATCTGGCCTGCTTCCCGGAATCCGTCAGACTCATACCGTTCTTCACGCATATCTGCCGCATAATGCTGATAATTGTAAACAATGGCTATGCTGCGCAGATATTCCATCAGTTTCATTCTGGATGAAACGCTGTTTTGTCCGGCCCCTCCATAGCTTTCCAGAACATTGATGCCATTGCTTTCATAATCTTTTAAATACTGTGAATAGCGTTCGTATTCTTCTGCTCCATCTCCGGAAGCAATAAAAGGTATATAATCTATGAATTCACCAATGGAATCATAACAGCTGCAGCTGCCGGTGCGCCGACCGTCACTTATGGTAACAAAAGGCACATCCCACAGTTCAAAATGCTTTCTCATAATTGCCAGAAAGACCTGAAAAGCCATCCGGGCCATCCGTTCATCCGCTGTAATCCCGGTATGTTCTCGGAGCAAAGGTTTCATATCAACTGTGAATTTCCATACCATGTTTTCCCTGCCTCTGACCATCCGTTTCAGTTTCCTGCTCCTTAAGGTAAACTCACTGATCTGTTCGCTCAGCTCCTGATGAGCCCCGGCCAGCTTTTGCACATCATCCGCATATGCAAAACAGGTATATGCTTTTTTGCAGATAACCTCCCCATTCCTTCTGTACTTGTCATAAAAATCCCTTATTTCATCCTCAAAAATTCTGCGGCTTAATCCGTCAAAGATCATATGATTTGCGGAAAAACAGAGGATGTGCGACGCACAGTTAAACCGTATCAGAGCCACACGCCACTGCAGCCTGCCGCCTGTTCTGTACTTTGCATGGTAAAACTCAGGGATAATAATTTCATCCATTATCTTATCCTGGCAGGTTTCCTCATACCCGGAAAGGTCAAGCAGGGGGATTTCAATATCGGGCACGCCTGAATATTCTCTCCAGTACCCACCCTCCCACAGAATGCACCGCAGCAGAGGCTCCGACTCAATCACCGCTTTCATGGCCCCGTTCAGCGCTTTCCGGTCCGGCAGTCCATGAAATCCGAGCAATGTCCCGTTATTTTCCGGAATATACTTTCTCACATACTGGGCTGCGGTAAGCGCCCGTTCCGCTGTCTCTTCTGCAGAAGTTATCCTTTCGCCCATACGCCTGTTCTCTGCTGTCAGACGCTTAACTTCTCTGCGTATTTCATCGGCCGCATACTCTGTTTTTAAATTCAGAAAAGACGCTGTTTCTTCGCCGTTACCGTCAATTTCGTCCGGAAGGACCACCGCCTCTTCATTCAACGGCCTGATATAGTGCGGGTGCAGGGGACTTTCAAAATTTTCCCTTATCATGTCCAGCAGCCCGTCATCCGGTTCTTCCTCCGTAAACATGACATTTATGAAGCCATTCCCCTTATGGACTCTGACATATCGTGCATCCTGCCCGGTATGCTCAATTACCATATCTTCAACATCCTGCATGTCATTCTGGCTCATCGACGCTCTAAAGGTTTCAATCAGCCCGGCCAGCTCCCGTATGGTAATGCCTGCAAACACCTTCGCAACCGGCAGTTCATAACCAAATTTCAGTCTGATTTTACTGAGCAGCAGCATTATGTTCAGGGAATTTCCGCCGCCTGCAAGAAAATCACAGGTAACGCTGAAACGATTTTTGCAAAGGACTTCACACCACACCTGTTCCACTTCTTTTTCCAGTTCCGTTTCTCCTTCCACATAATTTTCTTCTCCGTAATTTTCCGGTTCCTCCAGCGCATCATAATCCACCTTATTGTTGCGGGTCAGAGGCAGTGCCTCCAGACGTACAAACCCTGAAGGACACATATACTCAGGAAGCAGCCGGCCTATGTGGGCGGAGAGTTCCCCCTGCTCATACTCCCGGTCCCCGGTATAGTACCCGATGATAAAGAGAGAACTTTCCTCAGAAGAAAATGCTTTCACCGCACACCCTGTAATGCCCGGACAGCTTCCCAGCGCCGTTTCCACTGCGTTGAGTTCAACCCGAAATCCCCGGATCTTAATCTGACGGTCCTTCCGGCCAATATATTCCATATTGCCGTCCGGTAAAATACGCCCGATGTCTCCGGTTTTAAACAGTTTGTCCTCCTGATTGCCATCCCCGAAAGGATTGGGAATAAATCGTTCTTCATTCTGTTTCTCATCATTGCAGTAGCCAAGGGACCCATAAGGCGTGCGGATGTATATATGCCCCTCCTGTCCGGCAGCGCACAGCTGCATATGCTCATCCAGCAAGAGCACCTGCGCGCCTTTCATGGGTTTGCCGATGGGAATGGCTGCACGGTCTGCATCCGATGGTTTTACACAGTAAAATAATTTTGCCAGGGTTGTTTCCGTGGGCCCGTATAAGTTTACAATCCCCACGCGCTCTCCATATAAATCGTACCATCCGGAAAGCAGTCTGCCTTCCAGACGTTCCCCTGCCAGCAGAATATATTTTAATGCGGGAAAATCCCCGGATGTAAGACTGTCACTCTGCAAAAGCAGCCTGAAAAGGCTGGGGGTGGCGTGTATCACGGAAATGCTTTCTTCTTCCACAAACTGTTTCAGACAGTTTCCGTCCAGAAGCTGTTCCCTGCGTTCCGGAATCGCAATACAGGCCCCTGCTGCAAGGGGAGTAAAAATATCCCGCAAAAAAGGATCGTGGCAGACAGGGGTAAACTGGGAAAATACAGAATTTTCATCTATTTCAAACTGTCTGATTTCCCAGCAGACAAAATGATACAGTCCTATATTCCGCCCGATGATGCCTTTCGGGACCCCTGTTGTCCCTGAGGTAAAATATATGTACAGAGGAGAATCTTCCCCGCACTCCGTATGAAATCCGCATGTTTTATATTGGGACGGCCTTTGGGTATCAATGTTAATCTCCGGCGGATGCTCTTCCATGCCATTAATAATTTCCGTACTTTCTTCATCCGTCAGGACCAGGTCAGCCAAAGCCAGCATATGCTTTACCATCTCAGCAGGATATTCCGGATTTATCGGCAGAAAACATACCGCTGATTTTACTGCTGCAAGGATACAGCAGATCATTTCAAGGGGATCCCGCAGCATCATGGCGGCGCATTTTCCGTCAGGCGCCAGTTCGGACATCAGCGAAGCGTATTGTTCTGCCTTACCATCCAGCTGAGCATATGTAATCTTTTTCCCTCTGTAACTGACTGCCGTCCTGTCCGAATGTCTGGCAAAACTGTTCTGAAGCAATCTTTGCATTATGTACCTGTTGTTCATCTGTATTCCTTTCCCTTATTAATCTTTCGCATTGTTCCCTGACCGTGTGCAGACACAGTTTTGACAGTTCCAGTTTCTCCTCAGATGTTACTGCCACAACATAGTCCCTGTACAGATAACTGTCTGATACGACGCCTTCATTCCACTCACCGCTTTTTATGGTAAATTCATTCATTTTGTAGCATATCCCCAAAGATTTATACTTGCCGTAACTTTCTTTCAGGGCCCACACTCTGGTAAATGCTTCCTTTGTCCTGTCCAGACCGGCAGAATCTGCCTCTTCTCTGCTCATAAACAGCGGTGCAAGCCGGGCATCGTAGCATACATAATCCTGGATATCGACACCCACTTCTTTCCCGGACACAGCGCAGGCAGCCCCTTTTCTGCAGTGAGAAATATTAAAATATATCTGCCGTCCATCTGCCAGATGCGGTTTTCCATTTTCAGCTATGACTATTTCAGGCCTTTCTCTGATTCCGTATTCCATGCTGAGGCCAACCCTCAGCAAAAGATAGGAGAGCTTTGACAGGATCCGATCTGTTCTGTATCTGTATCTGGCTGCATATTCCAGCCTTTCTGCCGGTATGTATTTATCCAGCTCATGTTCGACTCCGGCTGTCACCCCGTCCAGTTCGTCACAAAAGTAAACCATTTTCAAACTCCCGTCATGCCGTATCAGTATTTTCTGTAGCGCCGGTATCTTTCGTCCACAATATCCTTCTCACTCTTATTGCTGTATCTCTCCATAAACTGCAGTATTTCTCTGTTCAGCACCCTGCACACACAATCTATATTTCTGCTGTTTACTGCTTCTTTTTCTTCTATCACCTTATCCACAATCTGCAGCCTGCATAAATCATCTGCTTCCATTTTCATTTCTCTCGCCGCTTCTTTTGCCCTTCTGTTATCCTTCCACAGAATACTTGCATAGCCCTCCGGAGACAGGATGGAATAAACTGCATTTTCCATCATCCACACCTCGTTGGCCACAGCCAGGGCCAATGCGCCTCCGCTGTATCCCTCTCCAATGAGAACAGACAGTATGGGCACTTTAATGGCTGCGGCCTCCTCAAGGAGATTTGCAATCATGGTGCCCTGACCTGCTTCTTCCGCTTCCCTTCCGCAGGCTGCGCCGATGGTATCTATAAAACATATAACCGGCCTGTGAAACTTCTCCGCCTGTTTCATCAGCCTTAATACCTTTCTGTAACCACAGGGCAGCATCATTCCCCAGTTCCTGTATACCGCATCTTTCAGGCTTTTTTTCCCTCTTTCCTGACCGATGACAGTCACTGCCTGACCATGGAATTCTGCAATTCCGGCCACCACAGCATGGTCATCCCCGGAAATCCTGTCGCCTTTTAATTCCACAAATACCTGAAAAAGCCTGTCGATATAATCTCTGCTCATGGGCCTGTCCGCTGAACGGGCATATTTCACCTTTTCCCAGGGAGTCAGGCATGTTCTGTTTTTTCTGACCGTCAACGGTTTTATGTTCCACTTCCGGTATCTGGCAGTTCCGTTTTTTCTGTGCAGCTCCAAAAGCAGCCCCAGCCTGTCCCTGGTTTCTTCCCGCAGCATAACTTCGTCCACAAATCCATGGGCCACCTGAAATTCCGCTGTCTGAAATTCGTCCGGCAGCCTGTCTCCCACATTCTGTTCTATCACTCTTCGGCCTGCAAAACCTACAACTGCACTTTTTTCAGCAAATATAATATCCGCAAGCATTGCGAAGCTGGCTGTCACCCCGCCCATGGTGGGATTTGTCAGTACAGAAATATACAGCAGCCCTTCTTCACTGTGTTTCTGTACCGCAGCGGCGGTTTTGCTCATCTGCATCAGGGAAATAATTCCCTCCTGCATACGGGCGCCTCCGGAACAGGAAAACAAGATAACCGGTAATTTTTTTTCCGTTGCCCGCTCAAATAAACGTGTAACTTTTTCGCCTACCACATACCCCATGCTTGCCATTAAAAATCTTGAATCCATCACTCCGATGGCCGCGGAAATCCCGTTGATTTTTATTTCTCCTGTGATAACAGCTTCTTTCAGATTATACTTTTCCGAAGTCTCTGCCAGTTTCTGCGCATAGGCATCTTCTATCCCTGAAACATCCAGTTCCAGATTCTGATCCCATTCCCGGAAACTTTCCTCGTCAGCCAGAGACTGTATCCTCTCATCTGCATGAAATCTCAGATAGCCGCCGCATTCCGGACAAATGAAATAATTCTCCTTCAGAAGTTTCCTGTCAGTTTTTGCATTACATGCTCTGCATATTCTGTAATCTGTCTTTTGCATCCCATTACCTCAAACAAAAATTATATGTCATATATATCAGAAACAATTTTGCACTGTTCACTTCTCAGGGTATACCGCAGGCTTTTTACCATAGACAGGATAATTTTCATCTCATAATCCGAGCAGCAGCTCAGTTCCTCCATAAGTACATGTTTCATATCCAGATTTTCTCTCACTTCCGGATAAAAAACCTGATAAAGGGGCAGATTTAATTCCCTCACCAGCATACTCAAAATTTCAAATTTAGGGTTCCCCGTATTATTTTCAATATCTAAAATGGTTCTTTTACAAACGCCAATCTTCTCCGCCAACGCTTCCTGAGATAAATTTTGTGTCCTTCTCGCTGAGCGAACAGCGTTTCCCAATGCAACCATTAATTTATCCATCCACCTCACCCCTTAAATATTTTAAACAGGATTCCGGACAGCGTCAATCCACCTGCAATTCATCAAAAAACGAGTTTTTATTCACTTTTTCGACATTCTGACCAGGGCATTGCAATCTTTAGAATCCAAAGTCAAAACACCCATTACAACATACCAGAAGGTGCCCATATGACACTTTCCGGGGATTTTCAGTTTTTATAAGGAAAAGAACTGTTGGAAAATATACGGAAAAAAGACCGGAAACTGTGAACTTTTTTACATTCCCGGAAGAAAAATAACAGAACTGTTGTTTTGGGAATATCCCGGATGATAACCTGAGCCCCATTGATAATACATCTTCATATTCTTTTGGAACTCAGCCAGTTTACAGTACCATAAGCAATGTTCCTGTTCCGATTAAGATGCATCCAACAATGGATTTTGGCGTAACATCTTCATGCAGGAACAAAAATGCCAACAGGATAGTAATCACCGTACTTAACTTATCAACCGGCACAACCTTTGATGCTTCCCCCATTTGTAATGCTCTGTAATAACACAGCCAGGAAGCGCCTGTTGCCAGTCCGGACAAAATCAAAAACACCCAGCTTTTCTTTCCAATCTCACTTATGCCAGTTTGTGCGTTCGTAAGAAAAACCATTCCCCATGCCATTACAAGCACTACAAATGTACGGATTGCCGTTGCAAGGTTGGAATTCACCCCATCAATTCCGATTTTGGCAAGTATTGATGTCAGAGCAGCAAATAAAGATGACAATACAGCAAACAATAACCACATATTTTATTTCTCCTTTCGTGTCAGAACATATTAACTTTTATCAGAAATAAACTCTGTATCATATCCAGGCATTTCCATTGCCTGTTACAATCCCAAAGAAAATAAGGATTTCCGGACACGTCAAATGTGTCGAAAACCCTTTGTTTTTCGATTTTCCCCGATATTTTTTACCAATGGTCTTTTTTGTCATTTCTTTTCTCCTACAAAAAGCAGATGGTTGGTCATGCCAAGCAATTCCGGCTTTTCACAGATGTAAAAGTGATAACGAAGATACTGCGCGTAGTCCTCTTCGCTCATTTCGTTAATCCCTGCCGCCAAAAGCTCGCTTGCGCCATCGGATGCTACCTCGTGCAACACGTTTACGCCGCCATCTGCAAGAAGTTTTCTGGCAGCACCAACCGTATGGAACACAAACGGAAAGTTGTTGAGCCGGAAGGTTTCTTTGTCGTAATCACCATTTGAAAAATAATTAACATCATATTCAAATTCAGTAAGAAAAACAAAGTCGTTTGAGATAAAAGCAAAGAAAATTTTGCCCCCGTCTTTACAGACGCGTTTTGCTTCCATGATACATTTCTGTTTGTCCCCATCATTTTCCAAATGGTAAAGGGGACCGAACAGAAGCACGATGTCAAATGACCTGTCCTCATAGCGTGACAGGTCAAGGGCGTTGCCCTGAACCAGGTCCATCTTATCTTCGGGTATCAGTTTCTTTTTGAAAGCGGCAATATTGGCATCGGCAAGTTCAAGGGCAGACACTTCGTATCCTTTACGTGCAAAGTAAAGGCTGTATTCGCCTGCACCTGCGCCAATATCGAGTATCCTGTCTCCCTTTTTCAGGTATTTCTCTATATAGTGAACATTTGTTAAAAATTCCACACGTGCGGCCTTTGAATGACTGAGCCTTGTATCCTCGTTAAATATATCATAGGTTCTGTTCACACGTTCACTTTCATTTTCTATTTTTGCAAGTTGTTCAAAATCCATGGTTTACTCCTTATATACAAAGTACACGTTCTCAACGGGCAAATTGGTTATATATTCCTTCACCCGTTGCTCTCGCTTTTCTTCCACGCAAGCCAATCCTTATCAGGTACAGTGGAGCGCGGCCTGGTCATAATCGTATCACAGGGAAAGCTCCTGCATTTTCATTCATTGCTTCAAAATTGCCCCTCCCCGATATACTAACCGACCAATGTGAGATGATTGGCTACATTTATTCTAATATCTTTCATTCTATATTGGATTTTCAAAAAACCAGTGCCATTTTGGTTACTCCCTGTTATTTTCGCCCCAGACACATAACTGATCCAAAACATCCATCAGGGACCTGCCCCTGTCACTCAGGCTGTATTCCACCTTTGGAGGTATCTGTGGATATTCTTTTCTGATAATAAGCCGGTCCGCCTCCAGTTCCTTCAGATTGCCGCTGAGTGTTTTGTCTGACACATTTTTCAGATACCGTTTCAACTCGTTGAATCTGACAACGCCAAACTCCATCAGACAGTAAAGGATGACCATTTTGTGTTTGCCGGATATCAGGGACAACGTATAACTGAATCCCGTATCCTCAAAATTCGCCTCGCCAATATAATTCTTTATCATCTTACACTTTCCTTTAAGATAGTACTTGTATTTTTTTCGTTACCTGCTACAATTATATGCACAGACGCTGGTTCTGTCAATCCCATATAGAAACGAGGTAATCACAATGAGAAAGAAACTCAGCATAACAGAAGGCATCTTCCCGATGCCGGTCTTAATGGTAGCAACCTATAACGAAGACGGCAGCGTAAATGTCATGAATGCTGCCTGGGGCACCATGCAGGAAAGAGGCAATGTTGCCCTCAATCTGACGGAAACGCACAAGACCGTAAAAAATATCAGGGCAAGGGGCGCTTTTACGGTAAGCATCGCTGATGCAGCCCATGTGGTGGAAGCTGACTATTTCGGTGTTGAATCCGGCAACCGGGTTGCAGGCAAATTCGAGAACAGCGGCCTGACCGCAAGTAAGGCAGAAACTGTAGACGCACCTGTCATCAACGAATTCCCTCTCTGTCTTGAATGTGAGTTTATTGAATACCAGGACGGGGAATACGGATGCGGCGTCATCGGCAGAGTGGTAAATGTCACAGCAGACGAGAGTGTCATGGCCGGTGACAAGGTCGATATGTCCCTGGTAAACGCAATCGCCTTTGATCCTTATACACATGGCTATTATAAGGTGACCGAAAGGGTAGGGGAAGCATTCAAAGACGGCTTACAGCTCAAAAAATAATACTGATGCGCCACAGGAGTCCCAGAGATGGGGCTCCTGTTTTTTCACTTTATTTCAGCAAGCTGTCCGATGTTATGGAAAAGCAGCTGTAAACTCATTCAAAATATCCCGCCCCTTCTGCATCTCCTGCAGCGTAAATAGCAGCCTCGCCGTTTTCCCGCTCTCCAGCACCACCTTATGTTTGGAATCCCATGCGGCGCTGTAATGACAGCCCAACTGGACATTTTCCGTATTTAGAAAGTTCCTCGCCCAAATGATTTTCTCCTCCTTGCTTCTTTATCTACTCTGATCCGGACTTTACTTCAGACTGTTATACGTTCCATCGTCTACCGCTTCCAGCCATTCATTGGAACCGTTCTCACCAGGAACTTCAACCGCCAGATGCGAAAACCAGCTGTCTTTTGCCGCGCCGTGCCAGTGCTTTACACCCACCTGGATATTGACAACATCTCCGGGGCGGAGTTCCTGCGCCTCTTTTCCTTCTTCCTGGTAATACCCACGCCCTGCAACACAGACCAGAATCTGCCCGCCGCCTTTATCCGCATGGTGGATATGCCAGTTGTTGCGGCATCCCGGCTCAAATGTCACATTGAAAATCCCAACCTGTGATGTGGAAAGCGGGGCAAGGAAACTTCGTCCGGTAAAATACTGTGCAAAGCCATCATTAGGCTTGCCGACAGGAAACACCATCTTGGCCGCATGGGCAGCTTTTGCATCCTCACCTGCCATCTCATCTTTCCACACATCCTTTGCCAGACCAAACACCGCCCAGCCCTTTGGCCATCCTGCATAAAAAGCGGCATGGGTGATGATCGCTGCGGCTTCCGCTTTCGTCACACCATGTGCCTTTGCATTTTCCAGATGGTAAATCAGCGAAGAATCCGTAATACCAGAAGACATCAGCGCCACCATCGTTACAATGCATCGTGTTTTCAGGTCAATATCCTGATTGTTCCAGTTTTCCCCAAACAGCACATCGTCATTATAATGGGCAAATTCCGGTGCGAAGTCGCCTAACTGCATCTTTCCTGCTGTCTGTACAATTTTCTCCATTCGTCTTATCCTCCTGTCATTTATACCACATTTCCTGCTTTTTGTTTTCCGTTCTGTGCCATAACTCCCGCAAGGGCATGGGGAACATACAACTCTTCCAGATAACGGGTTTCGGCTTCCGTCAGCTCCAACTCCACCGCTTTTACCGCGCCATCCACATGGGAAATTTTTGTTGCTCCCACCACAGGCGCTGTCACCTTCGTCAGAAGCCACGCAAGAGAAACCTCCGTCATGGAAACACGCCTTTTCTTCGCGATTTCTTCCACACGCCGTATAATCCTTCCATCAGCCTCTGCCGTAGCGTCATATTTGAACCTCGCATAAACGTCCTGCTCCAGCCGCTTTGAAGTTTCTCCGGGGTGGCGGGACAGCCTTCCGCTTGCCAGCGCGCTATATGGCGTCATGGCAATATTTTCTGAATAACAGAAAGGCGCCATTTCCCGTTCTTCCTCACGGGCAATCAGATTATAATGCCCCTGGATGGATACAAACTCCGCAAACCCCTGTGACTTTGCGTAATAATTCGCCCCGGCAAGCTGCCACGCAAAACAATTGGAAATACCAATATAACGGGTCTTTCCTGCCTTTACGACATTGTTTAGCCCCTCCATAATCTCCTCCAACGGGGTATGGTAATCCCACATATGGTAAATATAGAGATCGACATAATCCATGCCGAGATTTTCAAGGCTCTTATTCAGGTAATTCTGAATGTGCTGCTGCCCGCTGACCCCGGAGTCAATTTCTTCCTGTGTACGCGGGGTAAACTTTGTGGCAATCACATATTCATCACGCTTTGCAAAATCCCGGAGTGCCTTCCCGACAAACTGCTCACTGGTTCCATTCTGATAGACAATCGCCGTATCATAAAAATTGATGCCAAGCTCCAGACCATGCTTTATAATCTCCCTCGTCCTGCTTTCATCCACCGTCCAGCTATGCTGTCCGACAGCCGCATCGCCAAATCCCATACACCCCATACAGATGCGGGACACTTTCAAATCCGATTTTCCTAAATTTGTATACTGCATCGTTTTCCTTTCT
The DNA here is from genome assembly GCF_000403845.2 of Eubacterium sp. 14-2. GTDB lineage: Bacteria > Bacillota > Clostridia > Lachnospirales > Lachnospiraceae > Petralouisia. The sequence goes on from NZ_KE159568.1 coordinate 445,579, forward strand.
GTCGTTGTCAGCTACTATATTTATAATATTTTGCCTGATTTTGACATTTTCCCTGTCCTCCTTAGTTAAAATAATCTGCAATTTCCTGCATCCTTGCCACCTGGTCCACATGGAACGGACATCGGCTGTTACAATGCCCGCAGCGGACACAGGATTCTGCTTTGACGGCCAGATTTTCATAATGGTTTCTTGCAAGCTCATCGCCTGACCGGGCAAGATCATAATACTTATTAATCAGCCCCACATCCAGACCTGCCGCACAGGGCTGACAATGGTTACAGTAAACACACTTTCCCATGACTCTCTGTGGTGCAAAGGAACCAAGGACAGAATAATCCTTTTTTTCCGGTGCAGCATTACAGAAACCAAGGACCCTTCTCAGGTCTTCCATATTACGGACACCGGGAAGTACCGTCAAAACGCCCGGTTTATCCAGAGCATACTGGATACACTGATATTCTGTCAATGCCCTGCCAAAAGGAGAAGTCTTTGCATCCAATAACTGCCCACCGCTGAAAGCCTTCATAACGGAAATGCCCACTCCTTCCGTCTCACAGCGGCGGTACAATTCCATACGTTCAGCCACGCTTCCTATTGCATAGCTGTCTGTTTCATAATCCGCTGCGCCGGCATAATCATAAGCGGGATTGACGCTGAACATCAGCATATCCAGAATTCCCATATCCAGCACTTTACTTACAAGCTCTGGCGTATGGGAAGAAAGACCGATATGCCGTACCACGCCTTCCTCTTTCAGTTCCTCTATATAACGGATGATCCCGGCTTTCTCTATGCTTCGCAGATCCGCAGGTTCATCAATACAATGTATAAATCCGAAATCAATATAATCGGTCTGCAGCGCCTTCATCTGCCAGTCAACAGAACGCTTGACAGTATCCAGATTTGTTGTCCATCCATAAGCTCCTGTTTCATAGCTGGCACCAAAATGAATCTGAAAATATACCTTATCCCGCCTACCCTTTATTGCACGCCCATAGGCCGCAAAAGGCTTTGCTTCCGACGATGCCATATCAAAAAAGTTAATACCGTTCTCAATGGCTGTATCCATGATTTCCTCAATTTCCTTTTCGCCTGAAGCCTGAATAGAACTGGCGCCAATCCCCAAAACACTGATCTGCTCCGCACCTTTCGGCATTTTACGGTATTGCATGAATTTTTCCTCCCTAATATCCGATTTCTTCCAGCCAGTTATTGATCGTTTCCTGCTGAATCCATGCTGCCATCTGAGCCACATTCCCAGGTGCCTGCACGTCATCCATTTTCACAGACTTTCTGCCCATGCCTTCAGTTCTGTCTGTGCCACCACGCCGTTCAGCATTTTTCCTTCCAGTAAAATCGCACCAGGGCAGCTCGGCGCAAGTTTTTCATTTGTACTCCCCATCCCGCTTCCGCCGGAAGTGGCAAACGGCACAATCGTTTTACCAGAAAAATCATAACTTTCCAAAAATGTGTTGATAATTTTCGGCGCAACATACCACCATATGGGGAACCCGACAAACACCACTTCGTACTGGTCCATATCTTCCATTTTCCCGGCAATCACAGGGCGGAATGCGGGATCATTCATTTCCACACTACTACGGCTTTTCTTATCCATCCAGTCAAGATCTTCCCTGCTGTAAGGAATCTCCGGCACAATCTCATACAAGTCTGCGCCTGCTGCCTCTGACAGCTTCCATGCTGCTTTGGCTGTCACGCCGCTTGCTGAAAAATATGCTACTAACATTTTTTTGCTCATTTCAATTACCTCCATAAATTTATGATTTGATCACCTGAAAAGTTTTCCACTTTCCGGTTCTTTCCCTCCAGATAAACAGAACAGCCCTGACCATCCAGTCACATATCATGGCAAGGGCAATCCCAATCACACCCATCTGCATGGTAATCCTCAGCAGATACGACAAAAGCAGACGCACCGCAACTGTAGAAATAACTGACACATACATGGTAAATTTCACATCCTCCAATTTTTTATTAGCATAATCCCATTCTCTAAATATTGGGGTGTTGCTTTTTACCGTACCAGCGAAAAAGTATCTTCTGCCAGTGTCGTATCATACAGAACACCATCTAATGTAATATCGCCAATTGCTTCAATCGCAATACCATCCATAGAAACCACTGCATGACTCGCCTGCAATATACTCTGTCTTACCATACCGCCCATCTCCATCAGGCACAATACTGGCTGAAGTGGTAGCATCCACATTATCCGGATAATCTGTATTTCCCCAACGTGAAAAATAAACAATCAGAATATTGTTCACTGCCTGATCTTTCTCTCCGCCTTCTGATTCCGACTTTTCTATTTTTGTTCTTTCATTTTACAGATGATATAATCAATCTCATCAAGAGACTGCTGCTTTCCATGTATTTCATCCAGTAATTGATACCTGCATTTCCGCAGCATCCGTATCTGTATCTCCTTATCATCGCATCTGGTTATTTTCTCAATCTGCTCTTTACTGAATCCGGCTTTGGAAAGGGCATAGATATCTGGTTCCAAGAAAAAGATCCCTCCTAAAACAAAAATGTAAGTGCGGTTCCAAAGCTTCCTGCCTCGTCCCTGCACTTACATTATAATTATATACATAACGCATATCAAATACTTAGTTTTTATGACTCACCCATGCTTAAAAAGCATTTTGCGTATTCTATAAATTTTGTCGCCGCCAGACTGAATGGCTGATCCCGTTTCCATGCCAAAACACACGTTGCCATAAGCTCCGGATACAGCGGCCTGCAGACAATCTTTGATGAATCCCAAAAAGGAACCGCACCCTCAATGACCAGAGAATATGCCAGTCCCCTGCTTACCATGACTGCACCGTTGGTACTCAAATTACTGGTAAACATAACATTCAGACTTTTATAATAGTCCCCAAACCAGCTTGCCAATTCACTCTGCACCTGTATCCTTCGCGGAAGAATCAACGGCAAATCTGCCAGTTCGCCTGCCGTGACATACTTTTTCTCTGCAAGCGGATCATCCGGCGGTATCAAAACTACCCATCTTTCTTTCATGTCCAGGCGGATAAACTCATATTTCCCCATCTCAATCGGCTCCAGGAGCAATCCTAAATCAAGCAACCCCTTATCCATCTGTTCTTTTACCAGATCCGCAGTCGCTGTAAACAGATCAAAAGTAACAAGGGGATATCTCTGATGGAAATTCCGAATTAAATCCGAGAGCATCTGCACAGAAGCAACTTCCCCGCATCCAATAGAAATCTTTCCCTCTACCTGTTCTTCCTGCTCTATCAATTCTTTTTCTGTTTTATCAACCAGCTGTAAAATTTCCTCTGCCCGGCGGCGGAGCAGGAGACCTTCATTCGTCAGCCGAATCTTCCGTGTCCCCCTGTCAAACAACCTGACACCAATCTCTTCCTCCATCTGTGCAAGCTGGCGTGAAAGCGTCGGCTGTGTAATATGTAAGACTTCTGCGGCCTTTGTAATACTTTCCTCTCTGACTACGGTAAGAAAATAGCGAAGAACCCTAATTTCCATATGCAAGTTCCTTTCAGTTTTATCCATGCTTTACAGATAATATTATAACATTTTTATGCCTTTTAAGCAATATAACCATACCGTTTGATTTTGTTTTAAAGAGATTCAAGTCCACATCCAGAGGGTTCAAATCTGAACACGCTGCACTCTTACTTCCGCCATGATCAAAAAAACAATAAAGGCCTCCGGTCACTCAAAATGTTCCGAAAGCCTTTATTTTCTATGGTTTTCCCCATATTATATTGTTGTCGATTGTATCAATTAAGCAATGATCATTTCAGTATATAAACCATAAATCCAATTTTGAAAGGAAGGTTGCAGATATTAATAGATGAAGCTGCAAAAGGAAAACGGGGTGCATTAATGGGATTATATGAAAAGTATTAGCGGGATGTTCGATTACAACATCCGGCTCTGTCATATCCCATTTAAAATCGTCCGTCATTTTGAATACTGTTTCCGGAGCATCTGAAAACAGACAATATCCTGCTCCCTGATTCCTGTATGCAAAAACAGCTTAACCGTTCTTTTATTTCCAGTCCGGCAGGCTGTCTTCATCAGCCACTCCTGCATTTCAACACATTTCAAATCAAATTTCTTTATATGTTTATTCAATATCTGCTTCATACAAATCCTGTAATGGGGATTTCTGAGATGCATCCATTAACAATTCATATTCCGTTTCTGTGATCTCATAGATAATCTGAGACTCACCGACCCGTACATAAGCAGGCACAGATTCTTCCTCCGATTCATAATCATCCGACGTATCTGCTTCTTCTGAAGGCCCCTCCTCTTTCACTTTGGCCTTTTCTTCGGCGGATCTGGAAATATGCAGAACAAAAGTTTTAAATTCCAAAAGTCGGTTTATCATTTCCTGTCAAATACCGTATGACAAATCCAAGAATAACAGCTGCCACAATCAGCGCTGCTGCAGAGCCTGTGGCCGTAGATGATACATACTCTGCCAGCGTCACGCTGTAATAGTTTAAGAGAATAACAGGAATTGCAATTCCTGCGGCAAATCCAGGATTATCCGTCAAAGAAGATAAAACAGTATCAATACATTTCCCGGCATCAGCTACCGGATGGGCGCAATGATCATCGCCGAAATCGGCGATTTTCACCGTTTTGATTCAGCCGATAAGATACTGGCTTATGCCGGAATGTCTCCTTCCACTTATCAATCCGGACAGCTGGATAACGGTTACTCCCACATGGAGAAACGTGGCTCCAGATATCTTCGATATGCGCTTTACAATGCGACAAAATATGTTTGCCACTGGGATGAATCCTTCGGTGCATATCTTGAAAAGAAGCGTTCTGACGGGAAGCATTACAATGTTGCTTTATCCCATGCAGCAAAAAAACCTGTTAGAACTATTTTTGCAATGGAAAAATCAGGTCAAGCATACAAATCAGCCTCTTAACCTGATCTACAAATATCCTCTTTTTAGAGCACCTGCAAAGATGCTCTTATTGTCATGCAGTTTTCAAGGTACTGACTGCAATGAAAAGTCATTGCCACTTTTTCTAATTTTGTTTTTATACTTGACTTTCTTTAATAGTTAGTCTACTATTATTATCAAAATTATCTTTATTTTGATAGTCCCGTATCCCTCAGCCATTCTTCAATTGTTCCTCTTGAAGTTTCACCTGCAAATCTCTTGCCTTCAAGCCATTCTGTAGAATCAGAACACAAAGAATGAAGATTATCTGCACTGGAACCAATACCGCTACTATGGGAAGTACAGAACGGAATAATTGTTTTTTCTGAAAAGTCGTAGCTTTCCAGAAAAGTACTGATAATCCGGGGAGCCTGCCCATGCCAGATAGGATAACCGAGGAAGATGGTATCATATTCTTCCATGTTTTCCACACCACCAGAAATTGCAGGGCGTGCAGAAGAATCGTTCTGCTCCTGATCTGCCCGGCCATTCGTATAATATGCTAAATCTTCCTCCGTATAAGGGTCTTCCGGTACTATTTCATAAAGATCGGCCTTTAGAATTTCCGCCACATATTCTGCTAATGGCTTTGTTGTTCCGGTAGCAGAAAAATACACTACTAAAATTTTTGTTTCCATATCAGACTCCTGTTCCGGCTCTGAAACCGCTTCTGATGACTCCTGAATTTCTGTTCCAGAACCCCCTTGTTCATAATCTGTAGATTGTCCCTCCTGCCCGTCTGTTTGTTGAAGAATATTCTCCACTCCGTTTCCGTCATCCTTATTTCCACATCCAGCCGTAAAAAGAAGCAGAAAAAGTGAAAGCAAAATGCAAATCCCTTTTTTCATCTTATTGCCGCCTTTCTCCCAGTGCCTTCAATAGATACGCCATATTCCGGCCAAGATTTCTCATAGTTTCCATTCCCTCTTCATCCTTCTGCACATCCCCCGGCATCTGTCCATAAGCCATAGACCAATAAGAAGATCCAACCACAAACATATTCTGCAGCATGAAAAAATGGTTCATTGCATCAATAGCAGCAATTGCACCACCCCTGCGGGCTGCTGTAACGGACGCACCTGCTTTATATTTGAGTAAATCCGCATCCCTGTTCATATCTGTCACTACCGATGCCCGCTCTAAAAATGCTTGCATATTCGCAGAAATATTTGCTGTATAAACCGGAGAACCAAGAATTATCCCGTCAGCCTGCGTCATCTTTTCAAAGATTTCCTGAAACATATCCTTTTTATGCACACAATTTTTTCGCCCGCCGCAAGCCCAACAAGCCTTACAGGGTTCAATGACTGTACTGGAAAGCTGCACCATCTCCGTTTCAATTCCTGCTTTATGCAATTCTTCAAATACCGTATTAATAAGGATTGCTGTATTCCCGTCTTTCCTTGCGCTACCGTTAATCGCTAAAACTTTCATATGCTACCTCCACTTCACAAAATTTTTAATACCAATCATGCTTCTCGCCACGGTCAAGAGCATTGATCCGCTCCATTTCTTCCTCCGTCAGCTCAAAGTCAAACAATTCCGTGTTTTCCTGAATATGATCGGGATTGCTGGAGCCGGGAATGACTACGACACCCTTTTGCAGATTCCACCTGAGAATAACCTGTGCTGATGACTTCCCATGTGCCGCCGCAATTTCCGAAATGACTTCATTTCCAAGCAGTTCCGCCGTATACCCCCTGCCGCCAAGCGGATACCAGCCCTGTACCACAATCCCCAGACTGTGAATGTACGGGATCACATCGTTTTCCTGATAATACGGGTGTATCTCATTCTGAACCAGAGCAGGCGTAATGTTTATCTGTGGTAAAAATTCCTCCAGTTCTTCCACATACCAGTTTGATAAACCAAGCGAGCGGATTTTTCCGTCCGCAACTGCTTTTTCCATTGCCAGGTAAGCATCTACATCGCCCGTTCCAGGGTGGTGGAGCAGCATCATGTCAATGTAGTCTATATCTAACTTGGCAAGTGCCTCCTCAATCGCAGCTTCCGGATCAGAAAACTGGTTTGGGTACAGCTTCGTGATAACAAAGATTTCCTCCCTCGGTATGCCGGAGTTTCTGACCGCCTCTCCCACGCTTTCCTCATTATGGTACATATAGGCAGTATCAATCAGACGGACTCCGCTGCTTAATGCTGCCGTGACAGACTCCACACAGGTATCTCCTGTCAGACTGTATGTGCCAATCCCATATATGGGCATTTCATACCCGCTGTTTAATAAAACTGTCTTCGTTTCAAAGTTAAAAGAAATATCCGCCGTCACTGTATTGTCACCTCCCTGCATCTGCTGTTCCTGTTCATCAGTCAGATTATTTTCCGTCTGTACCTCAGTCCGTATAGTTTCCGATGCCGCTGACTGCTCCTGTTCTGCCTGCTCTGTTGTCTCTGCATCTTCTGTCTGTTTATACTGCTCCGATACTTTATCCGCAGAGGAATCCGGTTTTCCACAGGCTGATAACATAACCATAAGCAGAACAGCCAGCATAATATTAAACAGCCGTTTCATATCGTTCCTCCTCCCGAATAACCTTTAATACTTTTGCAGGAACTCCTCCCACTACTGTCATGGCAGGCACATCCCGTGCAACCACGGCTCCTGCAGCAACCACCGCCCAATCGCCAATCGTTACTCCCGGCAATATGGTTGCGTTAGAGCCAATCCATACATGAGCGCCAACCTTTATCGGCGCATAATGATTTTTTCTGTGTCCCTCTGGATTCAGATCATGGTTGATCGTTGCCAGCACAACATTATGGCCAATCAATGCACCGTCCCCAATTTCAATCCCGCCCTGATCCTGAAAGTGGCATCCTGAATTGATAAAGACATCTTTCCCGATGGTAATGTTTTTCCCAAAATCCGTATAAAACGGGGGAAACATCCGAAAAGAACGGTCTACCTTTTTTCCGATCAGCCTGCCCATAATCTCCCGAAGCTCCTCCGGTGTATGGTACATCGTATTCAGCTCCATTCCAATGCGGACAGCTTCCTGAAAAAGTTCATTTGCATACGCATCACCCTCGGCATTTTCTTCTGCCCCTTCCCGAAATCCGTCTATCACTTCTTTTACTGTCACGGTCTACATCTCCTTTTCCCACTCCCGAAGCGTATGGACACCCGTTTCATCACCAAGCCTTTCCAAACGGCTGATCTCATCAGCAGTCAGCTCTATCTGTGCTGCCTTTACAGCTTCCTCAACCTGATGAACTTTCGTTACCCCGATAATCGGGAGCGTGCCTTTTGCAATCGCCCACGCCGTCGCAACCTGCGCAGGGCTGGCATCAAAACGTGTACCAATAATCTTCATTTCATCAATCAATGCTGTCAGTTCTTTCAGATACGGGTTATAAGCCTCTCCCCTTCCAGTTCCCTCCGGGAATGGATTTTCCTCACTGTACCGTCCGGTAAGCGCCCCCTGTTCAAGCACCATATAGGAATAGAATGTAATGCCATTCTCCTTGCAGTAATCAAGGATACCTGCACACTCCGAAGAACGGTGCAGCAAACTGTAATGATTCTGCACCGCAGAAACTTTCAAGCCCTCCGCCGCAAGAATTTCATTTGCCCTTTTTATCTCTGCAAGGTTGTGATTGGAAACGCCGATTGTCTTAATCTGTCCGCTTTTTGCCAACGGAATAAAATCAGGCGTCCACTTCTCAACATCCATCGGATTGTGTATCCAATAAACATCAATCACATCGGTATGCAGACGCTCTTTGCTACCGTCAATCATTTCCTGCATGGCATCCGGCGAACTGCCGGCTATCTGCGGCGTGAATTTTGTGGAAAGGATAATGCTGTCCCGGCGCACATCCTTCACAAAGCTGCCAAGAATACGTTCCGATGTCCCTTCCCCATAAACCGCTGCCGTATCCCACAGGTTCAGTCCACACTCCATTGCTTTCTCAAACACAGGCTTTAATTCTGCCTCGAATAAATGATTTCCAAATACCTGATCCCCTCCGGCGGCTCCTGCACCCCAAGACCAGTCTCCTAATGCAATTTTGGGTATTGTTGTACTCATCTAAAAATCCTCCTCTATCTCAAATTTTCGTTAAAAAACTGTTCCAGCTTATCAAACGGAATCTTTTCCATATTGTCATATAAATCCACATGATCCGCACCCGGAACAATGACCAGCTCCTTCGGTTCTGACGCTACGGCGTAGGCATCTTCCGAATAATAACGGGAATGTGCATTTTCTCCGGCAACCAGCAAAATCGGGCGGGGAGATACCTCTTTTATATTCGCCATCAGCGGAAAATTCCAAAATGACACGGACATGGTTGCAATCCATGAAGATACAAAATTCACAGCACGAGGGTGTTTCGCCCTTACTGCATAATAGTTGTAGAAAGCTGCAAATGCAGGATCAGCACCCGCCGGCAGTTCCTCCGGAATTTCCATCATTCCTGTAATCGGCTCATTATCCTCATCAAAAGCAATTTCGTGATTGCCCAATGCAAATGTACCGTTTTCTGCATCTTTCCAACGCTGTTCTCCGAGATATTTCTTAATCTTGTTTCTCTGCTCCTCCGTGTAATAATCCATGTGTCCCTTACTCATATCACGGGACATATCGTACATGGAGAACGTAGCTACCGCTTTAATTCTGGTATCCGTTCCTGCGGCAGTGACTGCCATGCCCGAAAGGCCACATATGCCTGCTGCACCAATCCGCTCCCTGTCTACATAGGGGAGCAGACCGATATAGTCCACCGCCGCACTGTAATCTTCCGTAAATATATCCGGTGATGCCGTGTTTCGTACCTCGCCACCGCTCTCTCCGCCAAAGGACGGGTCAAAGGCTATGCTGACAAAACCACGGGCAGCCAGCTCCTGCGCATAAAGACCGGAAGCCTGTTCTTTTACTGCACCAAAGGGTCCTGCAACAATAACTGCCGGATTTTTCTTATCCTCATAGTGAGTCGGCAGATATAAATCGCCCGCCAGCGTAATGCCATAGCGGTTTGTAAAACGGACTTTTTTCATCTCAATCTCAGGGTTAATCTCAAATGTTCTGGTATCCTTGTTTTCCATTTTTCATTCTCCTTTACCTTGTTATAATTTTTTAATTTTATAAAGCAGATAATCAAGACAGTCTATCTGCTTCTGACTTTTATGGAGGGAACTAAGCAAAGTCTTTCTATACCTTGCGAGTATCTGCATCATATCTGTAAATCGGTTTTCTTTTACCAACACCATACACTGATCTGCTGTCTGCTGGTTACAGCCTGCGTCCAGTAAGTTTTGATAAATGCTCCCATACATATCGTTTGCTTCTGCCAGCTTTTACCCTCCTTCTTACGCTTTCTATTGTAAATTGTTGCAAGCATAATATCAAATACATATTAAATATCGTTCTTAATACCTAAAAGGTATTTATTTTATCAAAAAACATACTTAGAATAACGAACGTTCTATTGAAATGGAGAGCCTGCTGTCAGAATAAACGGCGTGACCATCAACAATACATAAGAAGCCAGCCGGAACCATTTTACTGCATCCGGTATTTCCTTTCCCATTTTCTTTGAAAGCGCACCTGTTACCACAACTAACAGCAAAACAGGGCTTACCATACTGGAAAGGCTAAAGGCAACGCCGGTCACTCCCGCCAAAATGTCACGCCTGTCAACCTTTCTTGCCACAAATGAAATTACTTCCGACTGACAATATCACAACGATTTCTGCAAAAAACCGTAATTCCTTGTATGCAGGTCAACTTTAGAATTTTTTTCAATACAGCCGCTATTTCTTTTTGACAGGCACTCAATTCAGGTATATAAACCTCCATTCTTACACAAACAAATGATATAATTTTCAATTTCATCCACTTTGAACCTTACACGAACAACCGCTTCCATCCATGCCATTATAATAAATCTTCTTATTCTTAATATCAAATACATATATCGCACGGATTTCCATACTTGAAAAGTATCGATTGGTTTGTTATAATGAAGGCAATGATACGATTAAGGAGGTTTTTTACTTGGATATTCGGGTATTGCAATATTTTCTTGCGGTTGCAAGGGAGGAAAGCATCACCAAAGCAGCAGAAACACTCCGCATGACACAGCCACCCCTTTCCAGGCAACTAAAAGACCTGGAAGAAGAGTTAGGGAAACAGCTCCTCATCCGTGGGAGCAAAAAGGTTACGCTGACCGAAGACGGAATGCTGCTCCGCAAACGTGCGGAAGAATTGGTTGATCTGATGGAAAAGACAAAAGCGGAACTGACATCTTCCAATGAGAATATCAATGGAGATATTTATATTGGCTGCGGGGAAACCGAAAGCATATCCTTTTTGGCGCAGGCAGCACAGGATCTGCAAAAAAAACACCCGCTCATCCATTACCACATTTACAGCGGTGATGAAGAACGTGTTATGGAAAGACTGGATAAAGGCTTAATCGACTTCGGGCTGTTAGTCGGGGCATCAGACCTCAGCAAGTACGATTACATAACACTCCCCCAAAAAGACCTATGGGGCGTTCTGATGCGCAAAGACAGCCCATTAGCAGAAAAAGAAAATATCTGTGCCGAAGATTTGTGGGATAAGCCCCTGATCGTATCCCATCAGACCTCTATCAATACGGAAATGTTCCGCTGGCTGAAGTCAGATATTTCCAAGCTCAATATCGTTGCAACTTATGACCTGGTCTATATTGCAGCTCAATTTGTGAAAAAGGGATTTGGATATGTGATTGCATTGGATAAACTCATAAATACAACAGGGGACAGCAATCTTTGTTTCAGACCGCTTTACCCTACTTTGGAAGCAGAACTTTGCATTGTATGGAAAAAATATCAGGTTCTTTCAAGAGCCTCTAATATCTTTCTCCAACAACTGCAACAGAAGATGGAAAAAACCCTATAATCAATTATACATTTTTCTACATTTTGATTTTGCCCTAAGAGGGTTCATTTCTCCAAAACAAGGGGGTTCAAATTTCTTTGGAGAGGGTTCACTCACCTCCATGCTTTTCTTCAACCATAAAATGATAGGCAAAAAGAAAAAGGCTTCCGGTCACACCCAATGTGTCGAAAGTCCTTTATTTCTGCGGTTTCCTTGATATTTTGTATCAAATAAGCGATTTTCATTTCCACATAAATATCATAAAGTTCCATATTCTGCTGCTCATGGATAAAGGCTCTGATCAGCTCCCTCTGATTACCGATGCTGTTGCTTTCGGATTTCAGATTACCCTCTCTGTCCGTCACATTTCCGACATCACTGTCATCCCTGGAAAGACGGAGGTACATAGCTGCCAGAAATTGTCTTTTATTCATTCTATCACTCCTGACTTATGGTTTAAGTAGCAGGTAACCATAAATCAAAAGCAACCACTGATATGTCCTGATTTAAGGCTAACATAACTTTTCGATTCTTTCAAGACCTTTTGATTCTTTTTAAATATGAATTTCCGCCAAATGTCTGATATACTCTTTCATTTTATCATCTATCGTCGGCCCTTCTCTCTGAAATCTGACTTTTACCACATAATCACCAATACGATGTACAAAAAGATTATTTGTCTGTTCCACAAAAAGAGCCAACTTTTTTTCAACTGGAAGTTTTGTATCAATTTTGACATCTCTGATATCTGTCAGGGTATTAATATCTACTGTACGGACATCCACAGATTCCATCTCGTCCAGTACTTCATCTGTTATACCAAACATTTACAATCTTCCTCCTGTACCATTCCTTATAATATTTATTCTTCCATCAGATTGTCCTATGACATACAGCCTGTGTATGGAAAAAGCAGGCAAACCATTTCCATTTCCTATAAGATTATTGACAAACTATCCAGTAAATCTAATTGCTGCGGTGACAATTTATCCATTTTCTCAATAATTTTTTTATATACGCTGTCATATTGCTTATACTCTCTGAGTTCATTCTCTAATAAATACTCCGGCGATATTTTTAAACTATTGCAGATTTACACAACACTTAGACTGGGTAAACGTATTCCTGACTCAATTTGCCTGATATGACCTGCATTCACATCGCACATCTCTGCCAATTGTTCTGATGTAATCTTCTGAGATTTTCTTATATAGTTTATTTTTTGACCAAATACCCGCTTTTCCATTGTCTTACCTTACCAGCTAATTTCACTAATGTGTGCTAATTGTTACTATGCACCACTATCTTTACATTTATCCAATCTTTCCGCCAGTATCTAAAAAGTATGACATTTTTTTTAGCATACATTTTTCTTGAAATATTTTATTTGTTGTTGTAAGTCAAAAGATAAATAAAGTCCGCAAATCAGCATAAATACTGAATATGCGGACTTTTCCTGTCCATTTGAATGCCTATGTCTCAAAAGCACATGTGATTGAGGTATTTCAACCATATTTTTTTCGTTTATAATATATGAATTGGAAAACTATTTTAAATATCACTACGGTTTATACCATTCTAATCCCACTTCCTTAGATAAAAAACTGCTCTATCTTTGAAATTGTATTGTTAAAACTCATAAAAATATCTTTTATACTTTTTTTTGATATATTCGCTCAACCATCTTACAAAAATTCATTTTCTTATCTGGTGGGGATTGTAACTTGCGATAGTTTTTCTAACCTCAAAATCATTAATTTTTGCTTCTAATATGGAATCTATTGACTTATCCCGTGGTTGTTGGCCTTTGTATGCATTTAATAACTCAACCGCTGTTCTTGGCGTAACATACTTTTTCTCAATAGCCTTTTTCCATATTTATGGAGATAAAAGCTGTTCAATCTCAATAGGTATATGTAGCTTTGCTCTATATAACTCAATAATATCTTTTGACAGTTCTAATTGCATTACCTTTACACTAACCTTTGGATTGAAATACAAATTATTATTCTTTATTTCCTGAAATGCTTCCCCACCTGCTGAATCCTTATCAAAAATTGCCATCATTTTAGATTTATTACCCATAACTTTATCTCATGAATCTTTCTATTTTGTTCAGCAATATAAGGAGCTACTAAAGGCATAAGTCCTAAATTCTCATCTATAAATGTTTTTCTGGATTCGTGAATACAATCGTACTATCATTTTCAGATAATTTTTTTATAAATATCACCCTAACTCCTTCCTCCTTTCCGCATACTTTCGTTGTGCTGATAGGAAATAGCTGTTAAGCCCGGCAAAAATTAATGGGAAATTATTGCCAGGTTGTTTTCTGTTAAGAAATTCCATATTTTCTAAAAATACAGTTCAAATCATCCATACTGATTTTCCCTGCCATAAAAACCACGCAAACACGATATCTTTCCTTTTACTCCTGAAAACGGGAAAAGGAAGCACCATTGCCTCACATGATACTTCCTTTCCATTCTTAGCTTCAAATCCTTTACCCGTCACCTCACCCCGGCACACTGTCTCTCAAACAAAGAGTTCCCCAGCCCAGCTGCGGATTGGGATACTCCTGCAAAACAGGCAGATGCCTGGCCCCCCGAATCAGATATGCTTTCACTTTTTCCCCATATGGTGCTGTCAAGTAAGGACTAACAATTTTTTATATTTTTTTAGATTTATTTATTTTTTCTTTATAAATTATATCAATCCGGGATTCCCCATATACATATATGCTGTCAATCCACTGTTCCACTACATCTTTTGTAAGGCTCCCTAACTTTTCATATTGCTCTGTTTCATCCTGCTGTATTTCACATTCCTCTGCACCCTTCCCGCTCTCTTCCTGCAGCCTTTGGAGCTGCTCACATAACCTGCGTTCCTCCTCCCTCAACGCTTCGATTTTCTTTATGTAGGCTTCCCGTCCTATTTGATTCCGCTTGTATTGTTCATACAGATACTGCTTCTCTATTTTTACCGCATCCCTGCCCTGTTCCAATTCCATACTCAGACGTTTTCTCTTTTTTGTCGAAAGGCTTAAATGTATCTCCTCCGGGGATTTCCTTTGCCTGCCATCCGGAGCTGTTCGGGAATCCTCCCTTTTCCGGTGTCCTTCCTCTAAAATCCATTCCTCCAACTTCTGGTTCAAACCCTCCAGTATAGCCGCCTCCAGTTTTGCCTCGCTGACATGTTCCCGGATACATTCACTGCCATCCTCATACATTGCCTTTTTACAGGTAAAGCACGGCTCTTTCCTCTGTCCAAGCCGTATCAGGCTCCTCCCACAATGCCCGCACCGCAGCTTCCCAAGTAACATGCTTTCCTGCCCTGGTGTATGCTTTTTTCCTTTCTGGCATCCGTTATTCTTTAAAACTTTTGAAGCCTGCCAAAACTCCTGCTCCGTAATAATTGCCTCATGCCTGTCAGGAACACATATCTGCTCTTCCTCCGCCACTTGCCGGAAGTGGCTCCCGCCAATCTCTGTTACCCGCATCTTTCCATTGACAACCGTTCCAAGATACACTTTATTCTGCAGGACTTTCCGTACTTTGCCGCTGTTCCAGTATCCTTCCCCGTCTATGATATGGTACTGCGGCTTCTCCCGGTTCTTATAGTTCCCAGGCGTCGGTATTTTTTCTTTATTTAATATTTTTGCTATTTCCCCGGTTTTACACCCTTCACAGGCCAGCCCAAAGATCCGCTTTACATATTCCGCTGCTGTTTTATCAACCGCCAAAACTTTCTTATTATCAGAAAACTGGTAGCCGAACGGCGCTCTTGGGCCGATAAAATCCCCCCTTTTCCTCCGCACTATCAATGACGAGCGCATCTTTTCAGACAGATCTTTACTGTACATATCATAGAGCAGGCTCTTGAAAGCAATCTCAATCCCCCCGGTCGTCCCTATGTAGTCGTTACTGTCATACCCATCGTTGATTGCGATAAACCGGACTCCCATAAAAGGGAATATCTGCTCCAGGTAGTCCCCCACTTCCAGATAATTCCTTCCAAACCTGGAAATGTCCTTTACGATGATGCAACATATTTTTCCTTCCCTGACCATTGACAGCATTTCCTTCACCGCAGGCCGGTCAAAATTTGTCCCACTGTACCCGTCGTCCACGAACTCCAGGGGCTGCGCAGCGGAGCAGATTCCCTTATCCCTGACATATCTTGTAATCAGTTTTCTCTGATGGCTGATGCTGTCGCTCTCTGCTTTCGCATCATTTGAAACCACGTCCCCATCTTCTACGGAAAGCCGCAGATATTCAGCCAGAAACTGCCCTGCCACATCTCTCACCCCTTTCCGCTAACCTGGACATCAGGTATTCATATTCATTCCGGAAACGGAACCGGATATGGATTCTTTTATCTTCAAAGATCTCCACCTTTTCCAGCAGATTCACTGCCATTTCCCTTGTAAGCTTTTTGGCATCCCTGAAACCCAAAAAGGCTTTCAGCCATCGGTTTTCTCCGCCCATGTATTTTTCAAACTCTTTCAGTTCTCTTTCTTTTTCATTCAGTTCCATTTCCAGCTTGGAAACCTTCCCGGCGTATCTCTCTTTTGCAGCTAAAAACTCTTCTTTTGTCAGGATTCCCTGTTTCATATCTTCATAAATACTGGTTTTCAGATATACATACCTGCCTAATTCATTCCTGATCCGCCCTGCTGCTTCCTTTTTTTCCTGGTAAACTGCCGCATGGGTATCTGATTTTTTCATCTGCTCCAACAGGCTGTCAGCTTCAACAGCTAAATCAATCTGCAATTTGATCTGTTTTAACACCATATCAAAAATTTTATAATCTACAATGGAAGACGTATTGCATTTCGTCCGTGAATGTCCATAGGCAGATCCGCAGAAAAAGTAGTACCTGACTTTCCCATTTCTTACCTCTTTGTTCCTCCACATCGCATGATGGCATACCCCGCATACCAGGATGCCCTCCAGCACATTCCCATATCCCGCCCCTCCCTGCCTGTCCTTCCATGCCTTCCGGTTCTTTTCCCTTATCTCCTGCACCTGTTCAAATACATTGCGGTCAATAATTGCCGGATGTGTTCCTTCCAGGACTTCCCACGCATCTTCCTCTTTTTTGCCCCGCCTTTCTCTTGAGTAGATGGAACTGTTATATTTCCCCTGCACCAAATCACCGACATACGCCCTATTGTATAAAATCCTGCTCACTGCCTCCTGTTGCCAAAGGATATGTCCGCAGTTTTTATATTTTTTTGCTCCCTGCTCCCCCGCATATCTGCTTGGGGACGAAATCCCTTCCTGGTTCAGTATGCCTGCAATCTTATAGGCGCTCATCCCCTCCGTCTTCATCGCAAAAATACGCTTTACAACATCCGCGGCAGCTTCGTCTATCACATAACGGTTATTTTCCAGGATATAGCCATACGGGGCCTTGCTGCCTATGAACTGCCCCTGCTCTTTTTTTGCCCGGAACGCTGACATGATTTTTTGGGATATATCTTTTGAATAATAATCATTCGCCAGGTTTTTAAATTCCGTGATCAGTCCTTTACGGGGAAAGATTTCACCCTCACTGTCATACTGGTCGTTGACCGCAATGAAACGCACCCCCAGGAATGGGAATATTTTTTCCAGATAATCCCCTGCCTCCAGATAATTCCTGCCAAAACGTGAAAGGTCTTTCACTATGATACAGTTAATCTTTCCCGCTTTTGCATCCTCCATCATCCGCTCCCATCCCGGCCTGTCAAAATCCGTCCCCGTCTGCCCATTATCCACATAAGTTTCTATGATTTCTACTTTCCTGCCGGATAGCACGTGTGCCCCAGAGGGTATATAGGTATCCTTTCGGGTTTCCACTTTCCTCCCGGACGGTTTATGCCGATTTCCAGGGAGAATTTCCATATCTTCAAGCCGCCTTATAAAATCTAACAGCAGTTCAAGCTGGTTATCTATCCCGTCTTCGCTTCTGCCGCCGTTATCTTCATTTGACAAACGGACATACAACGCTGTTTTCATAGCCGGAATTGTAGTCTGTTCCGCTGCCTTCCCCTGTTTTCTACTCGTCCTTGCCATATGTACCCTCCTTATCACCGTGGCTGACCGTTTGCATAAGGGGATGCCCGGAAAGTGTCCCCTCTTCCCCGGAACAACTTTCTTCCTTCACTGACAGGTCACCATCCTTCTGCAGCTCTTCTAACAAGCCCAATGAAGCCTGAAATTCTTCCGCATACTTAAATTGTACTTCTATCCTTGGATAGCGCTCCCCCTCCTTTTTCTCATAAACAAATATCTGTGCAATCAGGGAAATGACAACTTCCCTCGACAGGCGTTCCAGAAGGCCATATTTCTTAAATTCATTTACCCAGCTGCATGTATCTTCCCGTCCGCCCGCAAGGAATGCCGCCTCTACTTCCATTGCCTCAAGAATCTGTTCCGCTACCTGAATACGGTTTTCATAAATCTCTTTTAATTCCAGATATTCCTCCTTCGTAATCAGTCCGTCTTTATAATCTTCGTATAAATCCAGACGCAGATGGTTATATTTTTCTATCTCTTCCTTTTTCTTTGCAGCCTGTCTGCTCCTTTTATCTATCTCCCCCTTCCTGATCTGTGCGTCGTCCAATTTATCCAGAATCCGCCCCAAATCCGTCACATTGCGTATTTGACAGTTTAATAGTTTCAGTACACTTTCTTCCAGCGCTTCCACATTGATACTGTGTGGGCTACAGATATCCTTATTTCCTTTATGCCCTCCGCATACATAATATACAAATTTCCTTTTCCCAGACGGAACCGTCTTCCTGACCATGTTTGCACCGCAGTCGCCGCACTTTACAACGCCGGACAAATGATAAACCTGCTCCTTTGCCGTCCCTGTCCTCGTATCCATCTCAAGTTGTTCCTGAACGTTACTGAAATCAACCGCCGCAACAATGGCTTCATGGGTATTTTCTACCCGGCTCCATCTGCCCTTGTCTCGCTTTACTTTCTTTTTCACCTTATAATTCGGCGTGGTTTCCTTCCCCTGTACCAAAGTTCCGGTATAAACGGGATTTGATAAAATCCGCAGGATGTGCATATGCGTCCACTTGCTTTTTATGTTCTTTTTGAATCCGGTATAAAATGCGCTCCCGCTCTCTTTTTTATAATCCATCGGCGTAAGGATATTCTTCTTATTCAGCTTCTCTGCTATCTTATATGCATTATTGCCCTGCAGGTACAGCCGGAAAATAGAACGCACTACTTCTGCGGCTTCTTCGTCTACCTCCAGCTTATTTTTATCCTCATACGATTTCCGATAGCCATAAGGGGCAAAGGGTCCTACAAAATCTCCCCTCTTCCGCTTGGCTTCCAGGTTGCTGCGTATCTTAATGCTGATATCTCTGCAGTATGCGTCGTTAATCAAGTTTTTGAACGGAATGATAATGTTGTCAGCCTGCGGGTCATCCGCAAGACTGTCATAACGGTCGTTGACCGCAATAAAACGGACACCCAGGTATGGGAATATCTTCTCGATATACTTCCCAACCTCGATGTGGTTCCTCCCAAAGCGTGATAAATCCTTTGTTACCACGCAGTTTACTTTCCCTGTTTTAATATCCTCTAACATCTGCTGGAATGCCGGACGCTCGAAATTTACCCCGGAATAACCATCGTCCACCCTCACCGCATGGATTCTGATGTCCTCCCTGGATTTCAGAAACTCTAAGATAAGCTCTCTTTGATTCGTAATGCTGTCGCTTTCCTCCTTATCCCCGTCTTCTTTTGACAGACGCAGATAAACGTCAGCATCATACATATCAATATTCAGATTTGCATTCATTTCATCACCTCAAATAGTCTTTGTCTGTTGTCAAACCTTTCCTATTTGGGGTTCTGCTTCGTCCGTAACCATTGTACCATCCCAGACCGCAGATGTCCATAGAAAGCTCCAACAAAATCTACTCTTCCATACTCATACACAACTGCACCAGCTTGTTTTCAAGGCTCTCTTTTCCCTCAGAGTAGGAAATTTTCACAATCATGCCGTTGCAGATAAAACAAAACGGATTTTTAATTTTCTCTGCAAAATCCCTCCACCGCTCCCCGGCTGACAGCGAACGGTCAACTTTTACCTTCTCTATATCTTCCAAAGCGGAAACATCCACTGTACGGACATCCACCTTTTTTAATTCTTCTAAATCAATCTGCTTCATCCTGAATTCCTCAACTTTCCTTAATTCACTATATTGCCCTTTGATTGTCCATTATGTTTCTTTTATCATCCTGCAGGCGGCTGTCAGGAAACAGCGCCATTGGAATCCCACCATCTTTTCAGACCAGATCAGCTTATATCTGGAAGTATCATTGTCAGAAACAGCATCATCGCCGCAAAGTCCCTATCCCTTTGCTTATAATCAAATATCTATCGCTCGTACCTTTACTTCAATGCCAAAAATAACATTCCATCGTTTCCAATACCCGGCACTTTGCGACACGATGTCGCAAAGTGCCAGGCACAGATAGTCATGGCGTATTCATTAAAAGGCGGGGCTGCTCCATACGTCCTGCAGAATTCTCAATATGAAATTATCAAGGTACACAAATACAGCCAGTTTGCTTCTATGCCCGTATGTCCTTATATGGAACCGGGCGAAAAACCAATATTTTGGCAATCAGCTTTGTTTCCAGCCGCCTGCGTAGTGTTTCATCCACACAGTAGTGGGTCTGTCCAAACTCGTCATACATTTTTCTGGTTGACAATTTGACTATGTATCCCTCATAGTGCCTCAATACTGCCTGGATTGCTTCCGCATCCCCTTCTGATGCTGCCTTAATAATAGGCTTTATCGGATTACAGGGTTCACAAAGCGGTTCCTGTAATATGAAAAGGCAGCAAATTTCTTTTTTCTGTCTGTTTACTATTCTGCTCCATCCATATTTTCCTCCATAAGTTTTTTCAGTAATTCCAGCGAGCGTATCCTATGCTCCCGTATCGTGCTGTGTACCAGATTCATTTTCCTTGCAATTTCCACATCGGTCATTTCCAGAAAATAAGATAGCAGAACTACATTCCGCTTCTTTTCAGTCAGAGCCTGCAACGCTTCAGCAAGCAAAGTGTCCTTAACTTCAATGTCATAGCCGAGAACCTGAAAATGGGAATTGTCCAGATTATATTCATCCATTACAAAAATGCTGTCCAATTCCTGTTCCGTCATATCAGAAAAATTTACTTCGTAATTTGCCCGGTACTCCAGATGCCTAAAATAATCTGCGGCTTCGCCATCCAATGCTAACTGGCAGAAAGGAAGGTAAAAAATCCCCCTCTACTATTTCTCCCGATTGGGAATGCCCGTTTTGACGGGTCTTTCCGAAAATTTTTAAAGAAATTTCCAGAAATATAAAAAACGCCCGGCCGGAGCTGGCTCCACTGGACGTTTTTTAGCGTGACAATATTCTTTTTAACTACATAAACATACTTCGTTGCACTACCTTCAAAGGCGTCTTTAGAAACGGAGTCTACAAAGATTTTTTTAATTGATTTACCTGCTGTCCGTTTCCATCTGCCAACAATGAACGCCTATTGTTCCTATATTGACGGTCAGGGCAGAAAATTTCTGAAATATACCTTTCAATCTGCATATCTGCTCCCACACAATCAAAAGGCATAAGAAAACACTCAAATAAGCCTTTGCCGATTGTGTTTTTTTACAATCCCAAAGGTATTTGAGTGTCAGTAAGTAGTCTTATACGCTACTAAATATTCATCTTTTACACTTTTCACTTTTTAAAGGTATTGCTATACACTACTAAAAAGAAAGCATAAGAGGTGAATGATATGTCTGAAATTGATCCAAAGTTAGACGAACTGATAAAGAAAAAGCGTATTGAGCGTCGGCTTACACAGGAAGAAGTGGCTGAACTGGTCGGCTGCCATCCGCAATATTACAAGAATCTTGAAAACGGGAAGGGTATGCCAAGCCTTCCTATGTTCTGCAAGATTATGTGGACGCTGCATATTTCCGCCGATGAATATGTATGGCCAGCTCAATACCCTGATAACCCTACATACAAGTCCTTGCTGAATTTACTTGACCAATGCGATAAATACATGCTGTCTGTACTGCTTGCCACTGCGGAAGCCCTTCTTGCAAATACACCTAACAAAACAAATGATAAAACTGAAAAATAGATTTTTTATGCCAGAAATTATAGAGCGTATATAGAATTTGTTCATTCTTCCTGAAAGAAACGTCTTGTAAAAATGACTCACCCTTTATTTCGGCGAGTCATTTTTCAGATGTGCTACTATTTTTTCTACATTTTGATTTGATGATATAACACCCAATCCAAACAAGATCTGGAAGGCATCTAACATTCCTTGTAAATATGCCTGCTGTTGTTCAGCAAATGCCTTTGACTGCATCTGCTCAATATAGCGTTCCAAGAAATCCCTGGAATGATTTCCTAATCCATTCATTGTTTGCTTGTACTCTTCTTCCAGTTCTGCAAGTCTTTCTGATTCCATCCGGCAGCTATCCAGATGTACCAACGTCTCCCTGCCCATGTCCTCACATCTTAAATTTTGCAAAAACAATTCCAGTTTTTCAGTAACTTCATTTTTCATTTTCTCATTCACCTCTTTCCCAAATACATATTCTTACAATATAAAATAAGCAATGATAATGTATTCCATGCATCACTGCCTACTTTATTTTTTTATAAATCAGTATCTATACTTTCTAATTTTATAAGAATCAGCTCCACATCTTTTCCTCCTGTCTCCATTGGATTATGTGTATTCCTTTTCTTATCAGCGCTAGAAATAGTATTTATTCCATACTGCTTTGAGACGGCAACTCCACCGTCCAAAATTCCCTCCCTTGCCTTGATATAAAAAACAGGCTCTTATGAAAATGAGCCTTGTAAGCCGTCAGCATATATCCTGCTAAAATTACTGTTAAATAGATAATATCAGTGCTAACTGAAAGTATCTAACCCACTTGTCAGCCTTTGTGTTAATCTGGTTTTATCATATTTCTTGACTATACATGAGCATTCTTCATATAATGCTTTTTCACAAAAATATATCAACTTTCAGATAGTACACCCGACTATAAAAATCTAGGACGCTGTCCCTCGGTCAACTGTAGACCAGCATATTCTACCAACTTAGCCCGTAACAAGCTCGATTCCAGTTTATCCACACATAATGTTGCCCCCTGTGCATGGCTTCTTTTTCGTAGTCTTCTTTTTCATGGCATGAAGCCAGGATAAAGGGAAGCGTTCCATATGCCGCCTGTACCATATCCAAAAGTTCTAATCCAGAACCATCCGGCAAATCAAGGTCACAACAAATCAGCAACGGTATTTCTTCTTTGATAGCTATCCGAGCCTCTTCCAAGGTGTTTGCCGTTTTCACTCTATATCCTCGATTTTGTAAGTATTTTTGCAGACACCATGTATAGGCGCTGTCATCATCAACTATAAGTATCTTTCTCATTTATTCACCTCCAGCATTAGCTTCTCTTTATCATATAATGCAAATGTCACAGAAATGTCCGAGCCTTTCATCCTATCAGCTTAAAAAAGGCCTGAATTGTTACAAAGCTCGGACATTTCAAAAATTTTTGCCCTCATCCACATTGAACTGCGAATGCTCAATAAGATACTTAGTCCCAAGCAGTTTTAATCCGCCCGAAAAATCAAAGCTTTTATAACCTTATCCGTTCTACAAGAGATTGGTTTTTCTGTCTGCCCAGACTGACGCAGGAAATCAACTGCGGAATCAGGATCATCACCGCCGTATACAGAAGACAGGGCATCAGAGGAAATCTGTAATTCATATATCTCGCAATCCGCTTATAAGCGGCAACGAATCCGTACCCGGCTGCGCCGCCTGCAAAAAGCGTGACCAGAATTGCCGGTAACACATACATAATGCTTTCCCAGAACAGCATATTTCTTATCTGTTTCACTTCCATACCAATAGATTCCAGCACGGATAATTCCCTTTTGCGCGTGGCAATATTTCCGATCATCATATTAATCAGATTCAGAATCCCAAATAAGGTAACAAAGGCTGAGATTCCGTAAATCTGCATTTTGATCTTCTTCACATTTGCCGAATCATCCAATATCTGCTCCCGCAGTGTCGCCAGGGATAAATCGGGATCATCATCTGTCAGCGAACGAATTGCTTCTTCTATCTGTTCTCCATATTTTTCATAATCATCCACAGAAATATAGAAGGCGCTGGCAGTATTCATATCACCCCACAGCTTTTCCATCGTCTGATCTGTCATTGCAAAAGCATAACCGCCTTTTACCGGCGCCGGATCCGGACTGACTGCCGCAATCTCAAGCTTTGCAGTATGTTCCGCCCCGTCAGACCAGTGCAGTGTAATGTAGTCCCCAACCTGCGGGGATATGCCGTTTAACCCGGAAACAAGTTCACTGTCCGTAATCATAATACCGTCTGACTCGCACAGATAATCATAGCTGTTATTACCTTCTGCATTCATCTGAAAATATGCGTCAGAATCTCTTGTCAGCCGGTAAAATCCATCGCTCCAGACAGCCCCCTGATACTCAATACTGCCGAATGCACTGTTTTCTGTCCTGACAGAGCGCACATGAGGAAGAGTAGACAACTGTTCTTTTAGTTCTTCACTCAGATGTCCCTTAAGCTGCATATCCGTTGGTCCGTATGCTGACGGATTGTGCGCATTATACTGGTAAGAAACCATATATTCTGCATCGGAAAAAACCCCTTCCCTTGAGAAGGATATTTCGTCCCAGGCATACAAATATGAGGCCGAAATCATAAAAACAATTCCTCCAAAAGCAATGGACACCGTCATAAGCCGCTGTTTCTTATAACTTCGGCTCTGTCCCAGCCGTGCCATTACAAATGCGGTCAGCTTTTTATGCTTTGCATCCCCCTCACGGGCATCTCTGCCGTCCCACAAATCCCTTGACGCTTCAATAGGAGAAACCTTAGCCGCAAGAGCAGCCGGTTTGCTGACAGAGATCTGTACGGCAAAAAAGCCAAATACACCAGTGACTGCCGCCGTCGCCAGATAACCGGGCGTACTCCATCCTTCCGGCTGCAGAAGATACGCAACGGCTCCGCCAAGAATTAAGGACACAGGGATTGCCGCGGCACATAGATATCCCCCTTCCCGGCGCACCATTTTCCGAATCTGCTTCTCTGTCATTCCGATCGTCTGAAGCTGCCCGATCTGCTGTGCGCGTGATGAGACAGACAGATAAAAGATACTGTAAATGACAATCCCGCTGGCCGCCATGATAAATAAGGATACAAAGGCGATTGCATATCCGGCCGTATTGTCCTCCCGCAAAAACTCCTCAAATCTGCCGTTTATATTCACATCCTGGCGCTTTACGCCATAATCCTCCGCTATCTGGTAAACCGCTGACTCAAATCCGGAAGATTCCATATCCCAGGCACCTGCAATCCGCACAAGAGCCGTATACTCCACTGCCCTCATGGAAGGATTTTTCTCTGCAAATTCTTCGGATACATAAACCGTATAGGACGATAACTCCTGATTTCTGCCGGTATATCCGCTGACTACAAACTCCTCCGATCCATTTCCCGTATTCAGAGATATCTTTTCGCCGATTCTGCACTCCTTTCCAATACCGTTCATGAAGCTTTTGTCTACAACGATTTCGCCATATTTTTCCGGCTCTTTTCCCTCTGCCGGCGCATAAGTCTGTATTTTATCTTTCTGACTTTTCATATAAATAAACTTATATTTTACACCGCTGATTTCAAACTCAGCGCCGTTATCTTTATATGGAATCACAAGTTCTGTCCTCTCATCTGCAGCAAGCACCTCCATCCGCTCTTTTGGCACGTTCATATAGATCACATGCTGCATATTTTGAAGCATCCGTTCTTCCGCTGTCTGCGTTCCTTGGAGAAATAACGTCATCACCATAATAAATGTAATCGAAAGAATAATGGTCAGGCCTGAAAACAGGGTATATACTTTACTGCCCGTCAGATTGCTTCTTGCAATGCGGCAGATGATTCTGCCGTTATTATTTGCATCCAGTCTCATCCTTACCACCTTCCTTCCGTAATCCGCCCGTCTTCAATCCGGATTGTACGGTCCGCAATCTGAGCGTTCTCATCATTATGCGTAATCATCACAATGGTCTGATGAAACTTCCTTCCCGTCGCCTGCAAAAGCCCCACAACTTCCTGGCTTGTACGGCTGTCCAGATTGCCTGTAGGCTCGTCGGCCAGTATCAGCGCCGGCTTGGTAATCAGCGCCCGGGCAATGGCCGCCCTCTGCTGCTGGCCGCCGGAAAGCTTATTGGGCTTTCTCTCTAATTTCCCTTCCAGTCCAAGTACAGATACAATTTTATCCAAATACTGTCGGTCCACACTTCGTCCGTCCAGCTCTATCGGAAGAACGATGTTATCATAAATGGTCAGATTCGGAATCAGATTATAATTCTGAAAAATAAATCCGATCTTTCTTCTGCGGAAAATCGTCAGCTCGCTCCGGCTCATTTTGCCCAGGCTCTGCCCATCTACCACAACGCTTCCCCCTGTAGGCGTATCCAGGCCCCCCAGCATATGAAGCAGCGTGCTCTTCCCGGAACCGGACGTTCCCACAATCGCTGTAAAACTTCCCTGTTCGATCTGAAGGGTAATCCCATCCAAAGCCTTCACAACCAGGGTCTCTTCCCCATAATACTTCGTAAGATCCTTTGTCTGTAATATATCCATGCCTCATCTCTCCTTCCTGATTATAGTTATATTCTAAAAGGAGATTCTATCAATCCTGTTTCAAATGACGAAGAAATATTATCAAAACCGAAACAATTTCAAGCCTGCCGCGGAAGGAATACGGAAAAGCAGGAACCCCGCCCCGGCACAGAATGCACCATTATATATCCTCCCTGAAGCATAATAATATTTCTGGCAATATACAGGCCAAGGCCAAGCCCTTCTTCTCCAGAAACCGGGCTTTCCCTGTAAAACCGTTTGAATATATCATTATAATGTCCGGAAGCAATTCCCCTTCCCGTATCCTGAACCCGGATTTTTGTGTACATCTCTCCCGGACTGACGTCAATAGAAATATTCCCTCCCTCCGGCGTATATTTCACCGCATTATCCAGAATATTGCCGATTGCCTCCGCCGTCCACTTCACATCACAGACCGCAGTCATATCCTGCCCGCACCGGATAGACAGTTCCATCTTTTTTCTTTCTGCCTTATGGACAACATCATTCACAGCCAGCTCCAAAACATGAAAAATACTAACATTTCCCATATTCAGCTTAATCATATCGCTCTCCAAACGGGAAGACTTAATCAGCGAATCAATCAGAAATTCCAACTTCTCAAGCTGCCGCCCTATAATTTCTTTGAACTTCTCTGCCTCATCGAAAGAAATATCCGGATCCGAAAGCATATCATGATACATGCAGATATTCGACAGAGGCGTCTTTATCTGATGGGCAATTTCAGAAATCGTCTTTTGCAGCTTCTCCTTCTCCTGTTTGCTCTCCAGCGCCCGGTTCCTGAGTATCTCTTCCGTCTTCTCGATCTCCATAACCACCTTGGAAGCAAGCGTTTCCCTATTGTATTCCCGGAACAAAGACTGACCCTTTCCATTCCCCATGATACGTCTGGTATTCCAAAGTATTTCTTCGGAGAACATCACAAATTTTCTTCGGAAATACAGATAATATCCGAGATTCAAAACACAAAAAAGAAGCAGAATCATCAGTGCTTTCATACTCCTGCCTCCCCTGCTCCGACCCACCGGTATCCCATTCCATAAATATTCTTGATATAATCAAACTTATCGTCAGCTATTTTATTCCGCAGACGGCTGATATTTAAAGACAGCGTATGTTCGCTGACAAAGCGCCTTCTGCTGTCCCATATATTTTCCAGAAGGATATCCTTCGTCAGTATCTTTCTCCGGTTCTTACAGAAAAACTGAAGAAGGTCAAATTCTGTCGGCGTAAGCTCTAACAGTTCCCCGCTTTTCCTGACAATCCTTTTTTCAAAATCAATGTCAAGATTGCCGCACGAATAACAGGATTCCTCATGCCTTCCCCCACACCTTCTAAGAACCGCCTGTATCTTCTCCATGGCAATCTGAATCCGGAAGGGCTTCGTAATATAATCCTCCGCGCCCATGTGATAACCGCCGATAATCTCATCCTCCAGATTATGAGCCGTCAGGAAAATAAACGGTATCTCATAAAGAGCGGCAGTATCCTGCGCAAACTCAAATCCGCTGCCGTCCGGCAGATTCACATCCAGCACGATTAGATCATACGCTTCCTTTAAAAGAAGTCCCTTTGCCTCTTCTAAGGTGTAAGCAGAAAAAGGGGTGATCCCCCTTTTCTGCAGGTTATAACACAGTCCTCCATTCAGTATCTCATCATCTTCAATCACTAATACTCTGCTCATACTACTCCTTTGGTTCTGAATAATTACAATACATCTTTGTTTTCCACATTGCAGATTGACAATACGGCAAACCCGAAAGATACAGCCGTCAGGACAAGGGGAAATACTGCGTTATCTGCCATAGTAAAATCACCCACATTTGCCTGCGTAAGAAATATCAGCAAAAATGAAGTAATAATGGCCGCTTTCGATGATTTCACCGCCATCATCTGGGATGCCAGTATTTTCTGGCGTTTCACCGGATAAGTAAACATCAGGTTCATGGTTTTATTTTTGTAAGCGCTCACAATAAAGGATGCAAGCATGACACTTGCAAAAATGAGAAAAGCCATGCCTGTAAACAATTCGATGGGGGAGGAAATGGTATCCATCCCTGGTGCGGCATCCAGCGTCCCATCCGGATCATCTGCAATTCCCAGAAAAGCAAGGGCAAACGTGAACAGGCACAGGAGCGCCGTCAGGATAACTGCGATACGGATATACTTCCCGATATTGTTTTTCTTCCATTCCAGTTTCATCAGCTTTCGCATGATTTTTCCACCTCCTCTGTCAGTTTCAGGAAATAATCCTCCAATGATTCCGTATGTTTCGTGATAGATATCATTTCCACGTCAGAGTCAGAAATCTCTTCTAACTTCCGGCTGATCTGCATTAATCTGGTCTGGATTCCTCTCCTGAAAGCGAACCGCTGATACAGGCCGACAAGGGCCAGAACAGCGAGCACAATCAAAAGGAAACACCCTACGGGTATCCCTATATGCGCAAAAGACGGCGCAAAAATAAGGAAAAAGTAAATTGTCTGGCCGCTCATGTCACAAATCTCCTGCCTTATACCCAATCCCCCAGACTGTAACGACATATCCGGGATTATGGGGATCGTCCTCTATCTTCGTCCTCAGCCTGCTGATATGGACATTCACGGCATTTTCGTCCCCCAGGTATGCATCGTTCCAGACAAGGGAATATATCTGTTCCTTTGTGTATACCTTCTTTGGATTCTGTAACAGTAATTTCAGGATCCCAAACTCTTTTGCCGTAAGTTCGATCTCTTTGCCATCTTTTTTCACAGAGTAAGCATTCAGATCCATTGTCAGGGCGCCTTTTATAAGAACAGGCTGCTGCATGGAAGTTCCAGAAGCATACTGGGTGGTCCTTCTGATATTGGCTTTTATGCGCGCCAGCACTTCCGTCACGGAAAATGGTTTTGTAATATAATCATCTGCCCCCAGCCCAAGTCCCAGGGTTTTGTCAGAATCCGTATCTTTTGCCGATATGATAATAATGGGAACCGTACTGGATTCCCTGATTTTCCCCATGACCTCCATACCATTCCTTTTTGATATCATCAGATCAAGCAAAACGAGACCAAAATCATCGGAAAAGAACTTCTCACAGGCGCTTTCCCCATCTGATACAGCAATGACTTCATAATTTTCTGTCATCAAAAAGCTTTTTAACATGGCGCTGATTTCCATATCATCTTCCACCAATAAGATTTTCACAATGCCTTCCCTCCAACCTATTAAGAAACCGCCATTTTCTTATGAAACATATACCAAAGTATAAAAACCGGGAATAATACCCATGCTGTCACCACACCCGTATCTGTTACCGCGAATATCCTGAAAAATGGTTCCTGCCTGCCCGCACTCAAAACAGCCTGGACAATCGCCGTAACTCCTGCTGCCATGCCGCCCTGACACAAACCCTCTTTCATTACCATCCAATACATCTCCTTTTTCCGGATGCCGATTTTATACATGATCTTAAAATCATTTCTCCTGTTCAGCAGGTTCGTAAATACAGTATTGAAACAGACCAAAAGGCCAATCACCGCAAGGATGATGATAAAAAACCAATGCATCACCTTCTGGCAGTGATCGGAATCAACGTACTTCTGTATTTGCTGTCCGGCATTGTGGAAGGAATATCCGTTCGTGTCTGAAATACGCTCCAAACTGGATGCAGCTATTGCCTCCCCACCCTCCTCGGTCCACACATTGACAACCTGCCGGTATAGCGCTCCTGGGAAAAGCCCAGCCGTTCCCCTGTCCACAATCAGCAGATTTCCTCCTATATGATTTTCCGACAATATAATATTCTGGGCATCCAAAAGCTTTACACAGGCAGACTTACATCCGTTTTTCGAGCCGTTTATAATCAATTGCTCATCATAAATGGTAAACATGTCCCCGGCCTCCAGGTTCAATGTCTTTGCCAGCTCCGCTTCCATGATTGCAACAGGGCCATCCCTTTCTTCATCATAGGACGGCACCAGCGCCTTTATATGATCCGTGGTCGCCAAAACCAGATTGTATAAGCATTGTTTCTTTCCGTCTATCTCCTGTTCCATAGCGAGCATCGACTCATAATTCCCGCTGTCTGCGTTTAATTTTTTCCTTTCCTCACATAGAAAGATTCCCCTGTCGTAATTGATCTCATAATCCTGCATCTGCCTGATGCCTGGAGTTGCTTTCATTTCCTGAAAAACAGAATCCGATATGGAAGGAATATCCCCTCCCGCTATATTTTCATAAATGCTTCCTGCCGTCCCTCCAGGGCTTGTGCATTCAATCTGTTTGCCATCTGGACATTTGCAAAAAGCTGGTTCCCAATCAGAAGAAATACCGTGATAAAACAGAGGAACAGACCTGTCAGGACGGTATTTCTTTTCTCTTTTAAAAGATACCCTCTCACTACAGATAAGATTTTCTTTCTATCCATTAACAATTTCACCATCCTCTAAACGAATCACACGGTCTGCATCTTTTACCAGATCTTCATTATGTGTAACAATCAGGATACTGGTTTCATACTTTGCTGCCAGCTTTTTCAGCAGGTCTATTACAATCCTCTCCGTCTTGGAGTCAAGATTTCCGGTGGGTTCATCGGCGAAGAGAATAGGCGGATGGT
Organism: Eubacterium sp. 14-2; assembly: GCF_000403845.2. GTDB lineage: Bacteria > Bacillota > Clostridia > Lachnospirales > Lachnospiraceae > Petralouisia. The sequence goes on from NZ_KE159568.1 coordinate 476,793, forward strand.
TGATGAGCGTCCTTGCAATGGCCGTTCTCTGCTGTTCGCCGCCCGATAATTGATCCGGATAACATTTTTCATATTTCCTGATTTCCAGCGCATCAAGAAGCTCCCTCACATAATCCGTATCTGATTCCAGTTCCGGCAGCCGAATATTTTCAGTGACAGTCAGTGAGTGCAATAATTCATATGCCTGGAATACAAATCCTATTTTTTCCCGCCGAAGAAGCGTCCTTTTTTCTTCGCTCAGATTAAAAATATCCGTACCGTCAATGTAAACCTTTCCCTTTGAAGGTCTGTCCAGACCGGCAAGAATATTCAAAAGCGTTGATTTTCCCAAACCGCTTCTCCCCAGTACAGCGACAAATTCACCTTTTTGAATCGTCACCGATACATCGTGCAATGCCTGCAATGACACCGCATTTTAGCAATATATTTTTGAAATGTTCTCTGCTCTCAATACTTCCAATTTCATTTACCTCCTACTTAAAACCTTAACGGACGAAATCTGCCAGCCCCACATGAGCATGTATTATGGAATGCCTTTAAAATATAAAAAGTAAACTATGATTTCTACAGCCAGCAAACCCAACAGCACAGGCAGCAGCACTGGACAGGAAGAGACTGCCCCCGCAAGCAGCAGCATTACCACCGGAACCACATATTTCCGAGGATGATGCCACAGGTCGCTTTCAATTTTCCAGCCCCGGATGGGATAAAACCACTCCAACAGCACAGACAGCACTGCACTTTGCAGAGCAAAGAAAACAGCCCCGGCAATCACCAGGACAGTGATGCCGCCGTTTTGTATCTGCCAGCTACAGAGGAATATCGCATCTGCAGCCATATTACAGGAAAAAATAAACAGGCAGTATGGGATGCAAAAGCGCCGTTTCTGTCCAGGCAGGAAACGGACTGCCTGCTCCAGGTCACGGTCGCAGGACAGCAGGATACAGATGGGCGTATTTAAGGATAGAATCGCAAAACCCACCGGAATCACGGACAGACCAGCCATTTCGCTAAAAAAATAGGGCAGTACCAGGGCTACGCACCACATCACAGCAGTATTGAGCAGATAATTCTTATGGCAGCTCAGATACCGGAAAAAATACCGCCATAAGGAACCCCTCTTCCGTTGCTTAATAACATGGCTTTTCTCACTCTCCTTCCGATAAAAAACGTATCCATCTGCCTTCCACAAAATCAGAATAGCAACGAAACTATTCGCAAGCGGCAACAGTCCAAACCATGGTCTGCTTCCTAAAAACAGAATGGCGGACATTATGGCAGCGGCCCAAAGCCCACCCGCATACCAATATTTTCTTAAGCAATAGGCTGCAGCAGCCATAAGGACCGCATGAAGCATACTGATGACCATTCCTATCATCTCTATGGGCTTCCATGCAGAAACAGCCAGCAGGACCGCCAGAAGCAGCCCTGTCTTTGTAAGAACCGTATAGCCTCCCAGCACCGCCACATAGGAGAAGACAAATTCTTTGGGCTGCTGCGGCAGCATCAGCATAGTCTTAAGCTCCACAGCGTTATCTTTAGAAGTTAGGGCCTGCCACATTACGCCTGCGGTAAAGGCGTTTATCATCAGGATCCGCACAGATGCCGCAATCTGCACCTGAAAGCCTGCGGTATACAGCCCCCAAAATACGATCACATCCATCAAAAGTGTCCTGGGCAGCCGCTCGTATCTTGCCCCAAACAGTTTTTTGGCAAAGGCTTTACCTGTCATTTTCATCATGCAGTGCCTCCCGGATATCCGCGGCACCTATCTGCCCGCTTTCAAAGGTCTGCCGGATCTTACCGTCCTCCAGGACAAATACCCGGTCAGAGGTCATCGTGATGCTCTCCAGAATGTGGGAGGAAAACAGCACAGTTCCATGCTCCTTATACCCCAAAATCTGCTGGTACAGATATTCCGTGCTCTGGAAATCCAGACCATTGACCGGCTCGTCCAGGAGGAGCAGTCTGGGTTTCAGGGCAAAAGCCGTGATCAGGAATGCCTTTTTCCGGTTCCCGGTTGACAGTTCCCGTAACAGGGTATCTGTATATTCTTCAAAGTGAAAGCCCTGTATCAGCTCCGATACATCCGGCACCTCTTTCCCATAGGCGGCGCATACATAAGCCAGGTATTCCCGGAAAGTAAAATACGAAAAAGAATTGTCCTCGGCAAACACCGTATAGCGGCAGAGCTTAAAATCCCGATCCCGGAAGTCCACAGGGGAGCCGCCAAAGCAGATACCCTCTGAACGGAAGGTAGGGAGCAGTCCGGAAAGTACCTTCAAAAATGTGGTTTTTCCGGCCCCGTTCAGCCCGATCAGGCCTGCCACTTCATGCTCCGCCAGAGAAAAAGAAAACCCCGAAAGTATCATTTTCTCGTTACTGTACCATGCACTTAAGCTTTTCACAGCCAGGAGCACTTCTCCCATCTTATCTTCCCCCTTTGTCGTTCTTTTCTTTTTTCCATATGGTATATGCGGAATACAGGAAGGCGCCTGCTAAAACTATGTAAAGCCCCATCATCGGGAAGTTACCGGATACCCCGCATACAATGGCTGCAACCAGCCAGATCAATCCCAGACTTCCCCGAATATAAATATGACGCATTGTTTTTTACCTCCTTCATCGTCTCTTTGTGTTCTCTATGTATCCTGCTGCTGTCTCCATATATATGCTTCTTTCAGCAGGCATTCTATGCATTCCTGCTTGCCTTCCGTATAGCTTTTTCGGTCATCCGGAAATTGTAACGCCAGTTTTTTCTTACAGGCATCGTATCTCATTGCTTTATCAGGATGGCAATTCAGATAATCCCGAAAATTGATATAGTTTTTCCATTCTGTCCCATCCCATTTGACTGCATGGATATGATGTGTGCGCGTATCTTTTGCAAAATCACCCATTACAAATAGCATTTGCCCGGCAACATCTTCCCAGCGAAAAATAAAACCGTGTTCTTCCAACAGTTGCATATAAAGTGAAATATCATTCAAATCACGGAGGCCAATCACGATGTCAATAATTGGTTTTGCATAGATGGAAGCAATCGCAGTGCTTCCGACATGCTGGATATCAACAGCGGCATTTCCGAAAAGTTTCTTCAATTCCAAAATTACATTTTTAGCATTTTTATCCCATTCCTTCTGATGGGATGAAAGCTCTACGCTTCCTCTTTTTAATCCTATCATTTTTCTCCCCAGGCAGCTTGCGGCTCTGTCGTATCAGTTGTACCAGTATGGCTATTCCGACAGGGCGATCCTGTATATATCCGCCTGTTCTCCATCAATTTCAAAGCTGCGCTCATAGACTCCGCCATTCCGGATGATTGTTTTAACCGAAGGTCCATTCTTCCTCTCCACAGAAAGATACAGTTCGTTCATCCCGGTCTTTTGGGCAACCTCCAATAACTGACGCAGCATTTCCGTAGCAAAGCCTTTTCTTCTTTCTGACGGACGGACGCTGTAACCGCAATGGCCGAGATCCTTCAGGAAATCGTTCAGCGTATGCCTGAAATCAATGATTCCCACAATTCTATCATCATCGACAGCAAAGAATGTGTCCGTTATAACCCAATTCGGATTAACGCTCTCTTCTTTCGTATTTGCGTCTATGGATCTGCACCATTCTGTGTAATCATCCGTTTTATCAAATAATTCACTTCCGTTGATGACGAATTCCCCATGATCAAAAAATTCCTGTCTGAATTCTATGGCCTGTTCTTTCATCGCTTCTGTTGGTCTGACTAATTGAAGCATTTTTCACACTCCTTTATCTGTTAAGATTTTATCAAATTTCTTTTCCGACAGAATTTCATGTGTCACAAACTGCCCGTCATAGAAAAGGGAAAAGGTTGTAAAGGGCGAGGGACACCTTTGCGCATCCTCTTTGGTCTGAATATGTACAGATTGAAATACCGCGTTCCTGGCCTTTGCCATCTCCTCCAGTATTGGTACATACTTCGCCGTAAAAGGGCATTGGTTTGTGTAATACAATACAAATCCTTCCGGCATATCTTTCTGCCTGCCCACGCTGTCCCGGAAGCGGGGAAGTGATGCACCCTCCTCAAAGGGCAGATACATCAGCTCAAAATAAGGCTCCGCTGTATCCGCTGTCCGAAAGCCTTTATACCCCATATACTTTGGGTCAGAGAGGAACCCCATTTTCTTTTTGGAGGACAGGATCACAAGACCCTTTTTCCCTTTCTCTTTACTGTCCTTGATACATGCATCCAGCAGTAAGTTCGAGTATCCATGCCCCTTGAACTGCCCGGATACCCACAGACAGTCAATGTACATGTAGCCCTCCGCCTCGACGGGCGCCCATGCGTATTCCGCAGGGATATACTCAATGAAGCATTTCCCCCGGACATTGCCTTTTAGGAATACAAGCCCCTCGTCCAGCCTGTCTTTCAGCCAGTTCTTCTTGGACATGACCTGAATATCCTTGTTATTGGAGATCGCACAGCAAATGTGCTCCTGATCAATATTTTCGTGTGTCAGTTTTACAAGTTCCATATTCTATTGCCTCCTTTGATCTACATTTCGATATAATAAAAGAATCAGCCCAATCAACACCAGTGCGACAGCCGCCGCTATGGTGGAACTGGCACGCATAACGGGGAACTGCTCATATTTCAATATGTAAGTAACAAAAGCATTCGGCAGGTTCACGAAGAAGGATACAATCAGGTTATTACCAGATAGCTTGTATGCAGCCGCAAATCCGACCCCTACTGCAAACAGCAGAAGAATGTCCTCCCAAGTGCGGAATCCTGGATAGCCCAAATGATAAAGGGAGAACATTGCCCCGGAAACCAGAATTGCCGGTACCCATCCAAATTGCCGGTCGATCCGGCTCTGCACAAATCCGCGGAATAAAAATTCCTCAAAAAACGTGGTCATAATCAGCGGCACAATTCCCATAGGCAGCAAGTGCCAGGGGATCTGCTCACCGACAGCCATCTTTGGGATAAGCTGTCCTCCAACGGAAAATACCACAAAGGCAACCAAAACAACCCATTGCCGTATGCCCGGCTTTTTGAAACCGACTTCTGTCAACACGCTACCGGAAACTGATACTCCATTTTCCTTATACAAACAGTGCAGCGGAATCAAAAGGCTGAATACCAGCCCATACAGGAGATTGTAAAAAATAAAATATAGTATGGGCGTTTGATTTAGATTCGCTGCTATAATGCAGATAATCAGCATGATTTCTATGCCGGCTGAAATCAGGAGCGTTTTTCCTTTTCCCCTGTTTGCTGCTTCCTTCATCCTAACCACCCCTGGTAAAACGCAACTGCCCCAAAACCACCGCCTACAACCATCGCCGCTAATGTTACAACAATCATGACAGGGTGTTCTTTCATCAGTTTCCCTAATTCTTTTAAATCGTCCATTGAATTTCTCCTCCTCGTTCTACAATCAAAAATTTATCGTTTTATTTAACTCAGTGATAAATTCCTTTTCATCATTCAAATCTCCTCGTATTAGTAAATTTTAATTATCAGTTTCCGTTTCTGTTCTTGTAATAATAAACCATCAACACAAAAACGAAAGAAATAATCTGTGCAGCCAAAATACGGACGATTTGTAATTCGTCCGCGCCAGTTATCGAAACGACATGCAGCATGTTTGCAGCAACGGTATTATTGAATAAATGGTCTCCAAGCCCTGCCCATAAATTTCCTGTCATGCGGTAAAGAAGCCCCCATTTGATTCCCATAATCCCGGCAAGGATCATGTATCCAATCCCCATTAGAAGCATTGCCACAAATGACATTTCGCTATTTATATAGCTTCTGATGGGCATTACAATGTGCCAGACACCAAACAAGAATGCGGCAATATAATTTGCTTTCATAAAGGACTTTGTTTCAGAGAGCGTTTTAAGAAACAGACCGCGAAAAACCCCCTCCTCCATCCATACATTGATAACATTGAATAATACGCATAACAGAAAGAAAACAAAATCCGTATGATTTATTTGAGAGCCGGTTAACGAAAAACTGCTGATATAGATTTCCAAATGTGCGGAATTGCCCTGCAGGGCTAAAATTGCCAATTCCAATCCAAAAGAAACGGCAAAGCACACGCTTCCCAATAACAAGCCTTTCAAAATACCGCTTACAAAACTGTTTCTTTGAAATCCAATATCACGCCATGTAAGATTTATCTTTTTCAGTGCCAGCGCCAAAAAGATAATTCCAATGACTTTATGAAACACATTTTCTCCAATAGCTGTTTTGTCTGTTTCAATTAGAAAGTATTCCACAAACCTTACAGACAGGCAAAGCATGAAGATTATCATGCATAAATTAGTTGGTTTGCATTTTATGTTTCTTTCCATATATAGCTACCTCCATCTGCACCAATTTCTTTTTCATATGAGACTTCCTGTCAAATATGAATTTGTCAATCAAAAAACTTTTTTTGCTGATTTTTTATATAACAGAGTGCCAACAGAAATTACAATTGCCAATATAACAACATTATATTGCACTGGTGCCGAATAGCAGATATTAAAGGTTGCATGTATCATAGTAGTAAACAGAATATTTCTGCATTGGTAATAGGTCATTCCCAAACCAACAGAAACAATTACTGTCCATATACAGAGCCAAACCATCACAATTTCTCCTTGCAGTGCGAAAATCTTACAGAAATTCCGATTTCTCTTTATATTTATACTTTAAAACTTTTGTTGTGCATATGATAGTTTCTCCCTTAATCCTACTACTAAAATATTATCATTCATTTGATTATTTTGCATGCGGCATTAAAGCAACAGTTTCTATACAGAAACAGAGAAATTGGCACCGGGTTCGGACTCAGCCTTCTCACCGGATTTACTATAGATTACAGGTTCCATCCTAATAGCATCCACTGTTTCCTCTGCAGATATGCCGTTGTCTGCACCAGGCTGAACAGAATCAGTCTTCCCGTCCAATGTGGCCTTCCCATTTTCGCTGATGCTGACGGTATCCGTATCCCCATTCCGGCTTTCCGCTATCCTCTTTTCCATCTCCTCACGTTGTTCCCTGCGTTTCTGGATGGCATTTTCCTGTTCTGTCTTCGCTTTTTCTCCTGCCTCCTTTGCATCCTCCTCCATTCCTTTTTCGGCTTTCTTCTGATAGTCCTCCGCTTTATCTGCAAATTCGCCGACATATCCCATTGCCCGCTCCATAACGGCTGTATCGCCTCTCCGCTCTGCGTCTTTATAGACGCGGAAAGGCGTATTCAGTAACTTCATATTCATACTTGCCCCTGCAAGGCCTTCCATTGTTTTGGTATGCATAAAAAGTCCCTCCTTTGAGTTCTTCCTGCCACCATCCTTTTTAGGAAATTCATACAATAGAATCCACGCTTCGCGAGTCTTCTACAATAAAATCTAAAAGAAGATTTTATTGTAATGTATTGTCATGAATGATGCTGCCATTTCAAAAATACCGGGAAACAGTGCGCATTTGCCACCATCTCCCGGTATTGATACCACACTAAAAATCTGAATCTCTTTTATTCTGATACAGAAGCATTCTGCCGCCTGTAGGTATCATTGTCTTTCCGGCTTAACTCATTTTCTACCTGCGCCAGCTTTTTCTCCAGTTCCCGGATTTTGTTTTCCTTATTATTGCCGGATATCCTCGCTTCCGATGGGGCAGACCCTGGCATAGAGGGATGCCCGAAGGGCGCTTCATCTCCGGAAGCTGACTGAATCTGCTGTTCCAACTGTTGCTTTTTCTCTTTCAGCTTCTTGATTTCCCTGTCAACCTTATCCGTATTCGTGACACATTTCTCCGCCGGCTTTCCCTGGCTGTCCCCGCTTACCTTCGGCCCTTTTCCATCTTCGCCTTCCCCGGAACGGTCATCCTTTCCATCTGCATGGTCAGCTTTCGGGTCATCAAAAAAGATTCTCCGGTTGCCGTTCTCGTCCTGGCCTACCCGGTACAGTCCCGTAGGCTTTTTTCCCGACTTTTCACTGCTGATGTATTCATCCTGTGGTTCGGACAGCCTGCCGGATTTTTTCTCTTCTGCAGCCTTCTCTGCCTCCTTTGCTTTTTCCGCCCTCTCGGCATCCTGTTTTTCCTTCACCCTTTCTGCGTAGTCGGTTCTGGAATGTTCATAGTTTCCATTCACCTGCATTGCCATAAGCATGTTCCTCCTTTCAATGGTAACGCCCCCTCACCTCTGGTTCGGCGGCAATTCGTCGGAAGGCATTAATAGAAATGTTTCACATTTGCCTTCCTCCTCCAATTTAATATTGTCAGGCAGTCGCCCTTACAGACAGCTTCCTTTTTCTTTTTTCGGCTGTAGAAAGTAACGTGTTACTCCATTTGCTGTGGGATACCTTGTGGGTGCTGTGAAATGATCAGCAGCACATGGAGGACAAATTTATTCTCCTGTGTCTCTATACTCATGGCACCGCCATATTTTTCAGCCACCTTCTTTACGTTTGACAGGCCTGTCCCTTTTTTGAACGCGCCTTTCCCATGGAAGCTGTTTTCTATTTCCATCATAAGGAAATCTCCCTGGATACGTCCGGACACATGGATATATTTTTCCATACCGGCATCCAGCCTTTTTACTGCCTGAATCGCATTGTCCAGTGCATTTGACAGAATAATGCAAATATCAATGTCCTTAAGGCTGCAGGGATATGGCAGAAGGAGGGAACAGTCCACATCGATCCCCATGCTTTTGGCAATCCCCAGCTTGTTTCCCACCAAAATATCCACTACCGGATTATTGGTGCTGCAGGGGAATGACATTTTTTCCGCCATATCATCCATATCTTCCATATAGCTTACCGCTTCCTCCAGTTTCCCGCTCTGCAGAAGATTTTTCACCACTGCGATGTGGTTCCTGATGTCATGGCGGAACGACTTTGTTTCATCGTAACGTGTCTTCGCTTCCTCCACATACTGGTTCAGGGAATGTTCTTCCTGTTCCAGCAGTGAAATTTCAGTGCTGAGACGGAAATTCTGCTGCAGCTTCTTATAAGAGAAAAGAATACAGAACAGGCTTAAAAGTCCCAGAAGATGCATAGCAAGCAGCTGCCAGTGACTGAACAAATAATTGAAAGATTCGTCCTCATCTATGACCAGATACTGGAAATCAAATGCAATCATGTTAGTGTACTGGCTCGTAATAAATATTGACAGAATCGGGATGAAAATCAGAAACATTTGCTGCATCTCCGAGGCGGTATAATCGGAAAAATAGCGATATACCATATAATAACAAAACCCTGTCAGCAAAAAAGATGCGGCCTCACTGATCAACATGGCCGCGATGCCCGCTGTATGATAGTAAAAATCCGGCATCCATGCGTATAACAGACCTATCAGAGATTTCACAATCCCATAGCAGAGCAGCATGATTTCAGTTGTCAGGGTTGCATACAGAAGGGAAGACTTAAAATCCGCATGACAGACCAGGATCCCACATATCGTAAGAAGAAATACCATCACCACGAAGCCCGTCACCGTGCCAACTGAAAGAAAGCGGGTGACAATCACCGCACATACTCCAAACAGGAAATAAAACGGGGGCAAAAGTTTCTTTTTCAGGATTTTTGCCAGGAAATAAAACTGAAAGGTCCCCTCAATGAGGCCTATCACATATATATTGAAAAAATCTAAATACTCGACCATATTACCTGCCCCGCATGTAAAAACTCTGCATATCTGTTCCGTTCCTTCACAGATATTCCGCAATCCCATAACAATTGTCTCCGGTAATGGGGATTGCTCCTGCAGTCTGTACGCTTTCCCACGAATTGCGCAGCAAATGCGCAATTCGTGGGAAACAATTACAGATCTCAAATGTTTTTCATATACTGCAGAACAACGCCGGAGAACTCCTTGCTCCGCAGCCGTGATACGGGAATCTCTTTGCCATTATCCATACAGGCCGTCCCGTTTTTATAGCCTTTTAAATGTTTCAGATTAATAAGATAGCTCCTGTGGCACCGGTAAAAACAGCTATCCAGCTTTGTTTCCAGGTTTTCAATCCGTTCATAATAATCAACAACCTCGCCGGAAGCCAGGTTCAGATATATTTTCCGGTCTATAATCTCACAGAAGACAATCTCATCCTTTGGGATGATGCGCCCCTCATATCCCTTTTGTACCAGCAGGATGTCTTCGCTGGCGTTTCGCATGGAAGCGTAAAGGCGCTCCATCGTCTTTTCAAACTGTTTTTTATCCACCGGCTTGACCAGATAATCGTAGGCCTGCACCTCAAAAGACTGGAATACCATCTCTTTCAGTACCGTAATAAAGACTAAAAAGCCCCGGAACTTATCCGCCCTGAGCCTCCTTGCCGTCTCCATGCCGTCCATGTCCTTCATCTGGATATCCAGAAACAGGATGTCGATCTGCCCATTGTAGTTCAGCAGCTCTTCGCCGCTGGAAAACATACGGAGGCTGATCTCCCGGTTCTTTTTACGAAAGAAATCAGAGACCATTGACCTTATATGCTCAGACATATGTTTTTCATCATCACAGATTGCAATACGGATCAATGCGCCACCTCCTCGTCATTATATCATGAACCTTCGGTTCATGATCGACATTCGCCGTTCGTCAATCATGCAAGCATGTTGACTCACTTGCGCTCATGATATCGCCAGCAGCAAAAGATAAACTTTTGCCGCTGCCATAGACAGACATTTTATTATAGCCTGTCGGAAACGCCAAAACAATTTGATTGCTGTGAAATGTTTCTCTGTTGCTGTAAAATGCTGAATGAAAACCGATCAATCCCTCCATCGGAATCACTCCATCGCCCGAATCTGATCTATCAGAGATTGCTTTTTCTGCCTGCGAACCATCCAGACGGACAGGACTACCTCCATACCAAACAGCACAAGGAGGAACAGCCCCATTTGCAGGAATGGGAACTGATATGGGACAACTGTACCGGCAAAGGATTTTTTACTTACTTCCGCACAGACTGCTACGGAAAGCGGCAGCCCCAGGATCAGGACTGTAAGCGCCGCAAAAAATGCATAGCACATCCCCTCAATGATATTCATCCGGCATAGCTGCTTCCCGGTAAGGCCAACGGAGCGCAGGATACTGTTCTCCCGCTTCCGGGACATCTGGTTGGAAAGCGTCGTATTGATCAGATTGACGACACCAAACAGGAAGATCAGCCAGGAAAGGGCCTGCAGGCTTCCAAAAATAATGCTGCTCTGCATTTTCTCATATTCGATATGTGCGTCTATCGTATCCATTCCAAGATTGCTGCGGCCGGATATCAACTCCTTAAGCCTGCTTTCCACAAACTCTGCTTTTCCGGGATTATTCACAATGCTCCAGGAGTAGTCAAAGCTTTCGATTTCAGGATGTATCTCATGAAACAACTCCTCTGGTGCGAACAGGGCTGCCGAATCCATGGCAAGCGCACCATGTCCGTTTGCTGCCTTCGACGCATCGAACAGTCCGGATATGGTAACTGTCACGGTTTTCTGTCCAAGGGTCAGCTCAATAGTGGCCCCAACATCCATATCGGCATGGTGCTTTTGATAACCCGTACTCAAAAGGATGCTGTGGGTATCCGCCGGCATGGCGCCGGATACCAGCGCAGCTTCTATATCCATGTGGTTTGAGTCCGTCAGCATGTCGCACATACCGGCTTCGGCACTTTCGGAAGCCCTGAATTTTGCGTGCAGAGACTGGCGAGTGGCCAGCACATCCGTCACCCCGTCCACAGAAAGGATCTCCTGCCTTAAGTTTTCATCCAGCGGATTGCCTGCAGCCATAATCTCTTCCTCCGGCTGCTCGGAAGACAGATATATCTTTATATCCCCGTCCGGGAAAAACAGCCTTGCAGCCTGCTCCGGTGACCGGGTCAGGACCATGGAAGACACCACCAGAAGAAGGATCCCGCCCAGGCTTAGGGACACTGCAATACTCACTGACTTTTTGTGGTCACGCCCAAAATTTGCCAATCCCATGGATACGGGACTAAGTTTCCGGTGTTTCTTTCTGTTGTGTACCTTTTCCTGACCTGCCAAAAAACGCATTGCCTCCATCGGTGAAATGTTGGCCGCTATTTTGACCGGTCTGTGAACGGAAGACGCTACCATGAACCAGCAGACCACCACGGTCAAAAGCACAGCTGCCCCGTAATAACCCCCGTGAAAACCTTTTGGGAACAGGAGCAGGCCGCCGCCCACGCCCAGCAGGATGCCGATCAGGATCCCAATGCCGCCCAGCCGACCGCTCTCCTTTTTCACGATGCGCCGGATCTGTCTGGGTGTTGCGCCGATGGTACGGAGCTGTCCATAGCTTTGTATTTTGTCGTTCACAGAAATACGGAAAATACTCTGGATAACTACATATCCGCCGGCAAGCACGAGGGCGGATATACCGAAAATGGTTACAAAGTCAATAGACTTTGAATTAGAAGCAAAATAATTGCTGTTCATACCTACATGCGCAGAGCCAAACTGTGCGGCAATCTCCCGGCAGTGGGCAGCCATGGCCTCCTGGTCAAACTGCCTGTCATTTTTGAAATGCACATAGGCACGGTATCCTGCAGGGTCAAATCCGGCCCATTGCGTCAAGGCCGCTTTGGAAACGGCAATGGCGCATAGATTCGCTTCCTTTTCCCCCACATTAGACAGGATTCCGGTCACGGTATAGTCGCCATGAAAACTCTCGGTATCCAACCGAACCGTCTCACCGATTTTGGCATTGGAACCGTAAGCGGAGAGAAAATATTCGCTGACCGCGACTTCATTCGCCTTTGTCGGGAGTTCTCCTTTTACCAGCTCCATCTGGCTGCGGGCAATATACACCATGTCACTGTCGCAGTACACATAGGAGGCGTTGTATCCCTGCCCCGAATGCTCCTGCCCCAGTAAATAGTATTCACCCACGCGGGCAAGCTCCGGAAGGTCTTTCAGCGCCGCCACATGGTCCGCCTCCACGCCGGTGAAGACCGCCTCATAGGTGTCGGCCACCTGATTACGCTGGATCTGCGCAATCGAAACGGATATGACCGCTGACAGGCAGACCAGGAACGCCGCCAGGGCCACAGCAATTACCACCATCAGGTTCCGGCGCTTTTCGCTTGCCAGGCTGCGCTTTGCAAGTTTTTTCACAATAGCGCCGGTATCATTTTCAAAAGGCCATGTCATGCCCTCCACCTCCTATTCCGTCACACGAAGCTGCTCTACGACACTATTTTTTCTGCAATACCGGCCAGCCCATTTTGTAAGTGCTAATTGAAGCATAAAAACCAATAAAACATATAAGAGAACCGGTACAGCAGGGAAAGTGTAATTTACAAAGCTAAATCCGGGCACGTTCCCCACAGCAGAGCAAATTGCTTTTCCAATTCCCAGACCGCAGATAAGGGAGGCGGCAAAACTGCCAAGCGTTTGAAATGCATTTTCAAAGCCTATCATATGATACAGCTGTCTGTTGCCTAAAGCAACTGCCCGGAACAATCCCATTTCCTTCCTTCTGGAAATGATATTTGTCATACTGGTATTGACCAGGTTGATGATACTGAACATAACAATAACCGCTAAGAGTGCATATGCCGCAATGGAAATTGTGCTGAAAACACTTTTATATTGCATTGTCATATCTTTTAATGTCTTCAGGCGCAAAGTATCGCTTGCCAAAACCATTGAATGTAATTCGCTCTCAATCTCAGCATGACTGTCTGTCTTTGTCCGAATCACAAACGCACTGTTTGCATTATAGGGGACCATCCGTTTCATTTCACCCTCCGGAAGGATAAAGCTGGCAGCGCTGTCTCTGTCAAAAATAACAGCAGATACTGTATAAGTAAGGCTGCTTTGCGGAATATCTCCTGTCTGTGAAAAAGTGACGGTATCGCCCACATCATAGTTCTTATGCAGATATTCCAATTCCGGGCTTCCCATGTTAATGATAAGGGAGTTTTCCCCTGTATGGTCACAATCCGGCAGCTCCCCTGCCATTACTCTGTCCTTTAATTCTTTATAATCTTCTCTGTTCATACTTCGGATTGCTGTTTCCATTCCATCTATCCTGACACATATTTCCTGCTGGCGGATGATTTCATCTACCCCTTCAATCGACAAGATATGACTTTCCAATTCATCTGTCAGAAGATTGTCTTCCTGCAGCTGCGTAAGGGAAAACGTAGGCGTGACCAGCGCCCGGTTCAGTTCTACCACATAGCTTCCCCCATAAGGAAAGCTCTGCTTTGCCCTTTGTTCAGGATCAAGGGAAGTCAGCAGGGAAGAAATGCCTACAAACAGCATTCCGCTCAAGACCAGTGAAGCAAAGGTCAATATGCTTTTCTTCCTGTTACGGGACAGGTTCATTGCTGCAAGTGAAAACGGTGTAAGGCGCTTCCCACTCTTCTTCCTCTTTTTTGTTCCGCTATAACCGCTATAACGGAATGCTTCCACAGGTGAAACTGACATGGCAATCCTCGCCGGTTTCAAAATAGACAGCCTTACACAGACAAATACAACGATTCCTGACAAAAACGAAGTTATAATATCAGGAAGCAGCAAAAAAGCGCTCCGGTCTATCAGAAAGGACAGCATTCCACCTGCAATACACCCAAATGGAATAAAATGAAGTGCAAGATAATTTCCCTCCCTTGAAATAATCTGTTTGATCTGCTTCTTTGTAGTGCCAATTGTGCGCAGTTGTCCAAAGGAAGTTACATAATTTATCACGGAAATATAAAATATATTGTAGACGACCAGGAAACATACACCAATTAAGACCAGCCCAACGAGCAAAACCGTCAGTACCGTCTCTTTTGACATGTTATTACTGTCGATGTATAAATTATTTACCTGAATATTGTCTGCAGATATTCCGCAGTCCAGGCCAATCGTCCGTACCAGGTCTTTCAGTTCCTGATTTGTATATTTGGCAGTATCACGGACAGAAATCATTGCTGCTGCAGGCCCGGCAGAAAGGGCAGGGTTTTCTCGCACAAAATCCTGTGAGACAATCGCGTTATACGCAACCCTGTCTCTGTCATTCTCAGCGGTTGTCTGAATAAAACCTGTAATCCGGAAATCTTTTGTTTCTAACTGGCGGCTTTCCTGATTACGGTAATGAAGGGATATTGTGTCACCAATCCCCGCTTTCAGGTTCAGGGTTTCTATATATCCCCTTTCCACAAGCAGTTCATCCGCCGCCTGAGGCATACATCCTTCCACCAGTGTGATGTTGGAGAGCTGCATAGTTGTTTCATCAGAACATACCATACCCATTGTGATGCCGTTCTTCTGCTCTGTCATACCGACAGACTGGTATATGCCCATATTTTGGATACGGGAATCTTCTTTCAGCAAAGAGATATTCTCCTTTGAAAGGTTCTGGAAAATCCCCTGATATGCAGTCGATGCCGCATATTCATTTGTAATGTTAAAAGCATAAGAAGAAACAAATGCCATAATGGCCGCAGCCATAAAGATAATGATCCCAATCAGACGGTTCCTGAAACGGTTCTGTCCAATACGGGCATTTGATAACCTGCGGGTAACGGCACTGGTGTCATTTTCAAAAGGCCATGTCATGTCCTCCACCTCCTATTCCATTGCTCTGATCTGCTCAACAAGGGATTGCTTTTTCAAATTTCCAGTTGTATAAGAGATCAGGATAAACTGCACAATCAGCAGAATTGCCAGATACATCAATACGACCAGCCACGGAAATGAATAATAAAAATAGGGGTTCATCGTTTTTACAACTGCCTGTACGGACAGGAAACCAAGCCCGGTTCCCAAAACCAATGTTACAAGCGTAGCAAAGACGGCATAAATCAATCCTTCATTACACAGCATTCTGACAAGTTGTTTTTTGCTCAGGCCAACCGCCTGTAACAGTCCATTTTCCTGCCTTCGGGACAGAAAGTTTGTGATTGTCGTATTCACAAGGTTGATGAAGGAAAAGCATACGACAATCATAGCTACGATCAACAATGCCCCAAAGGGAAGCTGCTGGTTCCTGCTGTAATAAGTGATGCTTTCTTCTATCGTATCCATAATCAGATCATCATTTCCGTCTATCAGCCGGTTTAAGGAAGCCTCAACCGTATCAGATTTACCCGTTTCAGCCATTACCGATACCGTTGCGGAGCAATCCATTCCGCAGGCTTCATTCATAAGCTCCATCGGCATAGCAAAACACATAGGAAACGCCGGGTGGCTGAAATTGCTGACGATTCCCATAACCGTATAGCGATGCGTTATCATCTGTCCTGACCTCGTGAGAAAATCAACCTCTACCACATCGCCGAGTTGTGCGGATAACGATAAGTTTTCCGCTGCATCATTGATTAAAATAATTCCATTTTTCGATACCAATTCATCATAATCAACGGTTCCGGCAATGAAGTCTTTCTCCAATGCAGAAACATCTTCTTTGGCAAATCCATAAATCCAGTCTTCCTCGTAACCATTCACATGGTATTCTGCGTCCGTGTAATACCAGCGTTTGGTTCCTGTAACGCCATCCATAGATTCTACTGCATCCACAAAATCGGTATTTAGAAAATCCTTCTGCTGTAATCCGGCTAATGAAACACCGGCAGTTTCCCACGATTGGTTTGCGTTTAGCTGGATGTTAAATTCACCGACAGGAAAATCTTTGTACCGTGCCTCTGCAACGCCATCGTAAGAAACTAACATAGTTGAAATCAGTACCACTAATACCCCGCCAATCGAAAGGGAAAGTATTGTCAATACGGATTTTAATTTTTGCCTGGACAGGTTCATTTTAGCAAGCGACAGTGGGGTTATTTTACGGTGCAGCATAGGTCTCTCTTTCAGTTTTCCCTGATAACCCGAGTAGCGGAGCGCTTCCATCGGAGAGACTGCTGCGGCTTTTTTTACAGGTGTACGAATGGAAAGCATCACAATCATAAATGTAAAAAATCCAACCCCAGCAGTGACACATAAAGTGGTCAGCCAGTACCAGCCGTCAGGAATTAAAAAATAACCAATCATGTTTCCGGCAATTAAACCAATCGGGATGCCAATAGCGGCAAGTAGTTTTCCCTCGCGGTAAACCATCTTTTTGATCTGACGTTTGGTTGTCCCTATCGTGCGAAGCTGCCCATAATTACGGACATTGCCTGCTACTGAAATATAAAATATCGAATAAATAACAATGCCGGATCCAATGAATGTGATAAAGCCGATCAGGAAATAGAACAGCATATCACTTCCGCGGTTTTCGTCCTTTAAGTTAAAGTATGTGGAACGGACGATTAACTGATCATCGGAGATTTCTAATTGCTGTGCAAGAGTGTCTGCATAGCTGGCGGCTTCGTCTTCACTCATATTTTGGGCGTCCTTTAAGCCGATATAATAATCCACTGCTGCATGATTTCCATACTGCTGCTTTACCAGTTCTTTTGATACAATGGCTGTATAGCGTCCAATATCGCCTGTTTTCAGATTTAAGATTCCCGTTAATTTGAAATCACGGGTAGTCCCGTCAGAAAAAGGGATTTGAATTGTCTGTCCCAATTCATTGGAATAACCCAGGCTGTCCAAAAAGGATTCCTGCACTAAAATCTCATCTTCCGCAGTTGGTAAGTTCCCTGAATAAGACATGCTTTGTGATTTCAGCATATCTGCATTTGCATAAGTAAAATTCACGGTGGCTTGGTTTACCTGTCCAGAAAATGCGTTAGAAAATTCACCAACCCACGCAATTTCTTCCTGATGATATAGTTTCTGTCCCTGCTGTTCAGAAATCGCGTGATATACAATCTGCGCTGTTTTTTTATTACGGTTTTGTGTTTCCTGTGGCACTCCAAACCCATAGAGGACAATCGTAGATAATAATGCGCTTGCAAGTGCAATCGTCAAAATAGTAAATATATTTCTTTTCCGGTTCGCTGCTACATTTCTATTTGACAGGCGCTTCACAACGGCGCCGGTATCATTTTCAAAAGGCCATGTCATGGTACGCCACCTCCTTCTATTATCGCAAAGCTCCCATCACTGATGACTTGCTTTGCTGCTTTAAGGCCCCTGTTGTAATCAGCACACTACATAAAATAATAATCGCACAGTTCAAGATTGTAATACCAAATGGAAATTGATAATTCAAATAGTTCATCAGGCTGTTCTTCAAAAATGAGCAAAGAACATATCCAATTCCTCCACCAATTATCACAGATAATACAAGCCCCATGCCGACTACGATTAGTCCCTCTTTATGGACCATCACGGATAATTGTTTTTGGGACATTCCCACGGAACGCATGAGAGAAAATTCCCTGCGCCTTACGATAATTCCCGTCAAAGTTGTATTCAACAGATTCATCACGGAAAAACAGCCAATCAAAACAATGGCTATTGCAAGGGCTAACTGTGTCCCCTGCAGGAAGTTTTCATTCTGGGCAATGGCAGCAGAAAGGGAATCCACACTCAGCCGCGGGTTATCGGATACAATCTGGTCTATTTCGTTTTCTGCCTGCTGTTCCAAAGAATCCTCTACACGAATCACATACTGATATGTCAAATTGCTGTGTGCGATTTTTTGCATGGAATCAACCGGCAATAACAGCATATCTATTTTATCGCCATTATTTCCAATCTTACTTTCGTCAAGGACTGCCGCAATCTCAAATTCCAGGTTCTCCGTATGCTGCCCATCAAAAATCTTCAGCGTTACAGACGAGCCGACTTTTGGATGAATACCAAAATACTTCTCAAAGTCACCCGGCCTGCCAATCACCATCTGATCCTCAGATGCCATTTGCCCATAATCTGATAGGTTTCCATTTAAGAGACAGCTTTGCAGCAAATCCATATCTGCTTTCTCAAATCCTACAATTTCAGCATCTGATTCCAGGGCCTGCAGATCATGGGAAACCGGGAGATGCTGATCCTTCATAATCTTTTGCACACCTGATAATTGCGAAAGTTCTTTTTCCACTTCCTCCGTAAAAGGGCTTGAACCCTGCAAAATCTCCAAAGGATTTTCCATCAGCTCCTGATTCGAGATTTTTAAAACGAACTGTCCTCTTGCAAATCCGGATAAAGACATATCTTCTGCATTGATAGAAGAAAGGACAGAGGATAAACCTAACAGCAGGACACCAGTCAGGACAAGGGAGGCGGCTGTCAGTATATTCTTTTTCTTATAACGCAAAACCTGGTTGACTGCCAAAGACCCCGGCGTTAGCTTGTGCTGCCTATGTTTACCTTTCGGTTGGTTATTTTGTTCATAGCGGGAAGCCTCTATAGGTGAAACGGCCGCGGCTATCTTAGCAGGCTTTTTGATGGACAGGCGCACAGTGGCATAGGTTAGCGCAACAACAACCGGGCATATCCATAGCACATTCCATAACCCAAATCCATGTGGAATTAAAAGATAAGCCACTGCAATTCCCGCAATCAGCCCAATAGGAATTGCAGGCAGCATCAGCAAAGTCCCCTCCCTGAGAACAAGCCTTTGAATCTGTTTTGCTGTCATACCTATTGTGCGGAGCTGTCCATATTGTTTAATGGAATTGATAATGGAAATATAAAAAATGTTGTATATAACCAAAACACCGGCGATCACGATAACAGCCAGCCCGGCAACAGCCGCCAGAACCATCAATGCCGAAGGCTGGCTAAGGTTCAGATACGCTTCATTATAAGAAGGAGCCGCTTTACAGCCTGCATCAGCCGCTATCTGTGATATTAGGTTTTTTACATCCCCAGAGCCCGCATCTAAATTTACACGGAGCATTACTGCCGGTGAAAAGTTATCCCATCCATCCATTTCTAAGAAGTATTCTTCAGAAACCATAGCCGCATATAAGGAACGGTCAGTACCTTTCGCCCCTGTTTTCAGGTATCCTGTTATAAGAAAGGATTTTTCTTTAACCTTGTTTGGGTCTGGCAGTCGGATGGTATCTCCAATTTTAGCATTTATCTTCTGCCGGATTAAGTATTCCTGTTCAATCAGGATCTCATTTGCTTTCTCTGGCATTTTCCCCTGGTCAACAGACAGCCCATTTAATGTAAGTGCATCATTGTTGGAATACGAAATATTAAGGCGGTCATTTCCAGATTTAACGCTGCCAATGGAAACTGTGAATCCGCATAGTTCCACCCGCACATCATCAGACAATTTTTGGTATTGTTCTTTTTCTATGCCGGAAATAAGCGCATGATAAGACCCCGTTATGTTATTGCCTCCATTTTGGTTCACTGTAATAATTCCAGAAACCAGGAGCAATACGGACGCCATCAAAAATGTTGCCAATGAAATTGCAGTAACCGTAAAATTTTTCTTCAAACGCTCTTTCTTTAATTGAGCAGACGCTAATTTTTTAATGATAGCGCTGGTATCATTCTCAAAAGGCCATGTCATAGTCTGCCACCTCCTTACTCCACAATCCTGCCGTCCTCAATCCTTACGATCCGGTCAGCAAGCTGGGCAATCTCGTTGTTGTGGGTAATCATAACAATGGTCTGGTTAAACTCCATGCTGGTACGCTTTAAAAGCCCCAGTACATCGGCGCTGGTCCTGGAATCCAGATTTCCGGTGGGCTCATCGGCCAGGATGATGGCTGGTTTGGTGATCAGGGCGCGGGCGATGGCGACACGCTGCTACTGTCCGCCGGAAAGGTTATTCGGCATATTCTGCAGTTTATCTTCCAACGCCAGCATCCCCACGATCTCATCCATGAACTTCTTGTCTGCCACATCTCCGTCCAGCTCCACAGGCAGGACAATGTTCTCATACACATTCAGGATCGGGACAAGGTTATAGTTCTGGAAGATAAAGCCGATGTTGCGGCGGCGGAAGATGGTCAGCTCCTCGTCATTCTTTTTGGCCAGCTCATCCCCACGGACAATAACATTGCCGGACGTGGGCGTATCCAGCCCGCCCATCATGTTAAGCAGGGTGGATTTACCGCTGCCGGACGTTCCGACGATTGCCACAAATTCNCCCTGTTCTACTGACAGGCTGACGCCATCCAGGGCACGGGTGATGTTGGGTTCACTGCCATAATACTTTTTCAGGTCGATTGTTTGTAATACATTCATAATCAAATGCTCCTTTTCTTAATTGATAAGGACATAATAAAAGTCAAATGTCACAGAAATGTCCGAAGCGGCATAAAAAATACGGCTGAAATGTTACAAGACTCGGACATTTCAGCCGAAAACCTGCCACTGGCAGCTTTATCGGCACACTGCTGCGAAAATATTTATGTCAGACAGCCAGAAATGGCTGTCCGACATGTGTTATCTTGTAGGGAGCATGATAGAAAATTCTGAACCCTGTCCCGGCTCCGAAGTTACCTTGATATAGCCGCCCTGCCGTGTTACGATCTCGCGGGTCAGATACAGGCCAATACCCACACCCTGCTGTTCGTGTACTTCTTCCTCACGATAGAAGCGCCGGAAAACAGCGGCCTGATTGCTCTCGGAAATACCCTTTCCAGTATCAGACACACTCAGTTTTACATACATTTCCCATTGTTCTACAAAGACCCGGATAGCGCCTCCAGCCGGAGTATATTTCACCGCATTGTCCAGCAGATTGAACACCGCTTCCGCCGTCCACTTGCTGTCATGGGAAAGGCACAGATCCTCCGGACAGTCCACCGTTACGGATATATTCTTTTTCTCCGCCGCATATACGATGCCGCTTAAGGCCATCGCCAGCGTATCGATCAGCGGGGCGTCTTTCTTATCCAGCCGGATCGCCCCGGTTTCCAGCCGGGAGGTTTTCACAAGGGCCTGAAAAAGAAACTCCAGCTTGTCTGTCTGGTTCCGGATGCCTTTCAGGAACTCCCGCTGTTCTTCTTCTGTAACCGGCTTTGAAAGCAGCGTGTCCGTCACCATTTTCAGATTTGCCACCGGTGTTTTTACCTGATGGGAAACATCCGACACCAGCATCTGCAGCTCCTGCCGTTCCTCATCCACCTTCCGCCGATTTTCCTGCATAATCCCATACAGCCGCGAAAGACGGTAGCTGATACGGGCAAAGAGTGTTTCACTGTCCGCAGCGCACACAGGCTCTCCGCTTCCGCTTATCATCTGGTCCATGGCCTGACACAGCTCCCCGGTAAATACGGAAAGCCGTTTGCCAAAGGCAATCGACAGAAGGAACATCCATATAAGGGCACAGAGCGTCAGAAGTATGCCACAGATCAGTATCCACATCTGTCCTGTCACTGCGAAGAAAACCGCACAGATGGTCAGCATGGAAACTGCCATACCACCGCTGACCAGCAGGAATATCCTTTTTACAGAGATTCGCCCCATATTCATTTTCTCTCGCCTCCCATCCACTGATACCCAATTCCGTAAATCGTTTTGATATAAGTATCGCCATCAGCCTCAATCTTGCCCCGTATGCGGCTGATGGAGGTTGTCAGTGTGTGTTCGTCCACATAGTTTTCATCCACATCCCACAGCCGTTCCAGAAGCCGCTGCCTGGTCAGGATCTGTTTTGGGTTTTTACAGAACAGGTACAGCATCTTATACTCCATGGGGGAAAGGGTAATGGGATTTCCATTCAGCGCAGCGGACTGCTCCGAAAAGTCCAGAAACAGCCTGCCGTCATCATAAAAATCCTTTGCCATTCCCCGGTGTTCCAGCATAGCGAACATGGCCCGTATTTTCCGCAACAGCGCTCCAATGGAAAAGGGCTTGGTGATATAATCTACCGCCCCAACTTCATACCCCCGGATCTGGTCGCTCTCCTGGTCATTGGCAGTCAGGAAGATCACCAGCGTGTCAGGGTTCTCCGGCTTTATGAGCCTGCACAGGTCATAGCCGCTGCCGTCCGGCAGGTTGATATCCAGAAGTACCAGGTCATATTCCGTCTGCGTCAATAACTCGGCAGCTGTGACTGCATTCAGAGCTGATGCAGTATCATAACCCTCAGAAATCAGGTTGTAGGTCAGCATTTTATTTAAAAGGTCGTCATCCTCTACCAGTAAAATCTTTTTCATATCCACACTCCTCTGCTTTTTTACATAGATAAACATACAAATGTCCGCGAAATGTTACAGCGGGCAGATTTTTGTTCATGATAATAAAATCCTCGCAAAGCGTAGGTTCTATTATTCATGATAATAGAATTTTCGCAAAGCGTGGATTCTATCATTTAAAAACAAAAATTTCTTCTATCGGTGCTTCTACAGCCCTGGAAATATCAATTGCCAGCTTTAATGACGGATTATACTGCGCTTTTTCCAGACGCATAATTGTTTCCCGGCGCACACCTACTTTTTCTGCCAGCTGCTCCTGTGTCAGATCTTTCATTTGCCGGTACTTTTTTAACCTGCATTCAAATTCTGCCATATCCTATTCCTCGCCTTCCTCTGCCTGGTCGTCATGGTCATATCGGTACAGCAAATACTCAGAGAGGAAAATCCCCAAAGCCAATGAAAGGGAAAGAGTAATAATTGAAGCAATCAGGGTGTACTCAAGGTTTCCAAATAGTTTCCCCTGACAAAGAATGATCAGTGCGGCAAGCATAACCCCAAAAGTAATCCTATACGCTTTCAGCTTAGCGCGGGCAATATTCTCACGGAAACGCTCATCCATAAATGTTCCTGACATCTTTCCTTCATAGTAAAAACCAAAAAAGCCGAAGAACAGGAAAAACGCAAACGGAAAAACTGTACCATCCACAGGATATGTCCAGAAACCGGCAAACCCCAAAAATCCCAATACTCCCAAACACCCCAGCTTTGGATTTATTTTATGGGTGACGCCTGTTTCTACTGCCTGTCTCTGCTTTTTTCCTGCATGGATAAAAAGCATGACAAACAGTGCGACAAGATAAACACAAACAAAAGAAATCGAAACAATCATCGGCAAATCCCTTATCTCAAATACATAATTTTTAAAATCCATTGGGACTATCAGACGGGAATCATTAAAAGTAACCGCATACCACGATGAAAGAAGCACGCTCAACACACAAAGTATCCCACATCCGATCCAAATTTTCTTTTTACTTGTTTTCATCTTAATCCTCCTATTATTGAGATATATTTATCTCTTTATGTGATAAATATATCACTCATTTTCCTTTGTGTCAATAGAAAAGAGATAAATATGTCGCATTATTTATCATGAAAAATAAAATCCACGCCTGGTGAGCCTTCTATTGCATGAATGAATAACGGGATGCACCGTTGTCTGCACCCCGCCTCTTTCATCCTATATTCATTTAGGTAATGTCCCGTTTCTGATATACCTTTACCGCAATCCGGTATGAGATAAAAAACCAGATAACAGAAATGATAAGTACAATTTGGAAAGCCAAAAGGATATTTTTCTTTACAGGAAAAACCAAATTGATAAGAAGAACAAGCCCCGTAATAATCCCTGCCCCCGCCATAAATGACATCATAAAGACAATCTGCGATTTCTCCGGGTCAAACAAATACGCGCACGGCAGACTGATGCCGCCTGCCAACAGGGTAGCGCTCATTCCGATAGAGCCGTACAGTAACAGCGAGTGAAGCGTGATATCCATACCGAAACAGGTAAGGACGGCGCAGGGTACCAGCGCTGTCAGCATTCCCAATACAGCAAGCAGAATATAAAACAGAAACTTCTCACAAATGATCTGGTTCCTTGATACCGGCATGGTAATGACATTTTTATTCCATTTGGATGCCGCGTCACTGGTAATGCTGATAAAGGCCGCTGTCGTGGCGGCAACCGGAGCCAGAACCAGAAGTGCGCTGGTTTCCAGCAAAAAGGATAACCCAAAGCCCAGAACAACCAGGCTGACAATCGTTACGAGAATATTGCTCCTGACAATATAGAGATCTTTCACCAAAACGCCTTTCATCACTTTTCCCCCTTTACATAAAGAAGCATAATTTCATCAATCGTTGCCGGGACAACCAGGGCTTTCGGATATTTTTTCTGCATCCTCTCCCGGTCTGAAACCAGTATCTGCCATTCATAGTCCATTTTACGGTACGAGATGATATCGGATTTATCCAGCGCGTCAAACTGCGCCGCACCGCACTTGATGATGCCATACCGCTCGGTCAGTTCGTCTTTGGGTTTCTCAAAAACACTTTCCCTTCATGGATAAACACGATATAATCGGCAATCTTCTCCAGGTCACTGGTAATGTGGGAAGACACCAGAATGGAATGTTCTTCGTCCTGCACGAAATCTAAAAGCATATCCAGAATATCATCCCGGACAACCGGGTCTAAGCCGCTGGTGGCTTCGTCCAGAACCAACAGCCTGGAATGATGGGAAAATGCAACGGAGATTGCCAGCTTCATCTTCATTCCTTTTGAAAA
Organism: Eubacterium sp. 14-2; assembly: GCF_000403845.2. Classification (GTDB taxonomy): domain Bacteria; phylum Bacillota; class Clostridia; order Lachnospirales; family Lachnospiraceae; genus Petralouisia. The sequence goes on from NZ_KE159568.1 coordinate 502,070, forward strand.
CTGTTTGATTTTCTTATCCGTCGGCAGGGAAAACTGTTTCAGCAGACGCAGATAATCCTGTTCGTCCCATGTCCTGTAAATGTTTTTCATAACCCGGTTCAATTTCCGGGGAGAAAGGATTTCCGGATAATTGCTGCCATCAAACACGACGCCGATCTGTTCTTTGACATCCCCGTCGGATACAGCACCATCTTCCTTTTGAATCAGTCCTAAAGCCGCATTGATTGTCGTGCTTTTTCCTGCACCGTTTTCTCCAATCAGTCCGACAATGGAGCCACTGGGAACGGTGAACGAAACACGATCCAAAACAAAATCCTGATAAGTTTTGGTAAGTCCTGATACCATGAACGCATTTGCCATCGCTAATCCTCCTCGTACAATAATGTTAATAAGCTAATTAGTTTATCAAGCGGTATTCCGCTCATACGGGCAATTTCTATCGCATCATTGAAACAGCCCTCTATCTTTTTTTGCTGTTCTTCCAAATAGAAGTCCTGATTCCTAACAGATACATAGCAGCCTTTCCCGGCTGTCGTTTCAATAAAGCTCTCCTACTGCAGGATGTCATATGCCTTCTGCACGGTCAGAACACTGATCTGCAGCGATTTTGCTAGGGAGCGGATAGAGGGAAGCGCTTCACCCGCTTTCAGTTCGCCACTCATAATCTGCGTTTTTATCTGCGACACAATCTGCTCATACAGAGGACAACTTGCCTTATTACTTACAACAATCTCCAAACCGTCACCGCCTTACCGTCTTTTACTGTATTATGTAAACAAGTACAGTATAATACATATTAAGGAACAAACTTTAATACAAAAACAGCCTTCCAATTTGGAAGGCTGTTTTTGTATCTATGCCCGGAAAGCCTGATATTATGGGCCTTTCCGGGCATTTTCTATTTTCCGTGATCTTGGCAATACAACTCGCCAGCGGGCCTGCCTTTGGTATGGCAGCATTATAGTGGCTCGGAAGCTCACTTTTGCACCCCCTCTGGCCTTTATGAATAAAGAAATGAGGAAGCGTTAAAAAGTATCAGCCGCCGAACAGCATCTTTTTCCCCGGTGAGAACAATTTAGCGCAGGCCATAATATTCCTTCATTTTCATCAATCTCAAATAGTGATTCGCTTCCCTCAGCACATGGTCTGCGAGCAATGGCGGAATGATGGATTTTATCCGACATGCCAGCAGTCCCTCGGTTGCCTTCGTCTTAAACGACCGAATTTCTTCCGTGGCACACAAACTGCTTTGCAAAATTTGCTCCTCGGCAGTATATATGCACTCATTCACTAACTTCTCAAATTCCTTTGCTGTTGCCTCGGCAGTTTTTTTGAGGTCTGATTCGGTCGGATCTAACATCCCGTCAATAAATTCCGCGTGTTCCGCCATAATCGTATTCCAAAAGTTCGGCTCGTCACATAAGGTTTCCTTTGGAAGCCGGCCATTTAAATACAAAGCCTTGTTCTTTCAGGCTTTCGAGCAGTTCTGGATTTTCCGGGCCTGTCAATGTTCCTTCTTTGTCGATGTTATAGTTTCCTACTGCAAAAGCGTATGTCGGCGCTTTCAGATATTCAGGTTTTGCTCCAATGAAGTCACCTACTGCCACCACCAGCTCCTTGCGACGTACACCGGTTACATTGTAAGCAGCTTCGATACCTTTCGGCTCGGTTTCCTCGGTAATAGATTCGCTTGGATTTTCTGCCGGGATTTCGTCTGTCTGATGGCTTTCTTCTGTCGTGGCTTCTGTTTCTACTTTCTCTGCCGCCTCGTCCTCCGCAGGCTGCGGCATGGCCGTCTTGGCGACGGCTCTTGCCGCCCGGCTTACTCTGGTTCGGGCTTCCGGGAATACCTCCGGCAATACACCTTCTTCATAGTGGATTTCAAAGGTGATTTTTCCGTCCATGTGTACGTTGAAATGGAAGTCGGTCATTTCCACCTCTTTAAGCATATCCGGTAGCTCAATGTTCTTATACCGTTTGACTTCCTCGCCGTTTACCATGAGGCAAACCGGAACCGCGTCCCTCAGTTTCGCTGTGATTTTTCCTGTTTTCATTTTATTTTCCACCTTTCATTTTTGTGCTTGACTTGTGCCTTGTGAGTGACAGCTTACACATCACGGGTGGAAAAGCAAGGCTTTTTTGATAATAAAGTAACTTTTTTTCTGAATCTAATAGAAATAGTAAATAGGGAAAGTATTTCACTTACAGCAAGGCGAGCCAGTTTCCTGTCAACATGAGCCAGTCTGCCTTGTGTGGATTGATCCGTTATGAAAGGCTTGCTTTTTCCCATTAAGTTCAGTACACTGTCAATCTGACACAAAGCATTTCATACTGTTTCCATATTGCTTTGATATAATAATGTGAGGAGGTGTAAAAATGGCTGTTTTATTGATTGTGGAAGATGATACTGCCACCAACGAGGCAATCTGTGAATATATGAGATCCGCAGGGCATATTACCTTGTCGGCCCTTGATGGTGAACAGGGTTTGCAGATTGCAAGGGAGAAATCGGTTGATTTAGTGGTTCTGGATATTATGCTGCCGAAGCGAACCGGTTTGGAGGTATTAAAAGAATTGCGCCAAACAAGCAACATTCCTATCTTAATGCTTACCGCCCTTGACGATGAGCCTACTCAGGCGGCCAGCTTTGATGAACAGGCGGACGACTATATCACAAAGCCCTTTTCCATGCTTTTGCTGGGAAAACGGGTGACGGCCCTGCTGCGGCGGTGTGGGAAAAGTCCGGAACTGAAACAAATTCAGATGGGCGATATTACGGTGGATTTTGGCGGCTATACTGCTTCCGGGCCGGGCGGCCCTATTGACCTGACACCAAAGGAGATCGACCTGCTGAAATTGCTGATAGAGCATAAAGGTCTGGTGCTTACACGGTCGCAGATCTTGGACGAGTTGTGGGGATATGATTACCCCATCATTGACCGCACGATTGATACCTACATTAAAAATTTACGGAAAAAGCTGAGTCTTAACCGGATTGTAACGGTAAAAGGCGTTGGCTACAAGTATGAGGAACACCCATGAGAAATTTAAAGCTCTTTACTAAAATCTTCTTATACACCTTTCTGGTAATGCTGTTTGTCACCGTGATGGCTCATGTTTTTCTCTATGTGCTTGCGCCGCAAATGACCGTAAGCACCAACCGTTTTGTGGAAGGAGCCATTATTGAGAGTGATGTGAATACTGGTATTTTGATAAAATCCGCTATCGGAAAAGCACTGCCGGTATCCCTGCTTTGCTGCGCCATCATTTCCGCTGGGTGTTCCCTGTTGTTTTCCAGAGCCATGACGAGGCCGATCAAGCAGATTGCGGTTACAACGGAAAAGATGGAAAAGCTGGATAAGGCTGCAGCCTGCGTGGTGCATACGAAGGACGAGATTGGCGAGCTGGCCGCCCGCGTCAATAAGCTGTATGCCAGCCTGCTTTCCACCATTGAAAATCTGGAGGAAGAAAAGCAAAACGTCCGTGAGGCGGAACGGTTGAAAATTGATTTCCTGCGGGCCGCCTCCCATGAGCTGAAAACGCCGGTGACTGCCCTGAACGCGATTTTGGAAAACATGATCTTAGGCATTGGAAAATACAAAGACCGGGATCGCTGTCTGTTGGAATGTAAGGAGATTACCGGGCAGCTATCCTTTATGATTAAAGAAATTTTGGATACCTCCCGGCTGGATTTTACACAGGAGAAACAGGACGCGGAAACCTTTGACCTGTCTGAGCGTCTTCCGGCAATCTGCGAGCCCTATCAGTTGATTGCGAAGGCAAAGGGACTCGACTTTTCTTTCAGCATACAGGGAAAGTGCCCTGTCCACACGTCAAAGAAAAGCCTTGAAAAGATCCTGTCTAACCTGCTCTCCAATGCGGTCGCTTACACAAAGCCGGGATGCAAGATCACCGTTATATTGAACGCCCGACAGATAAAAATAGAAAATGAGTGTACGCCCATCCCGCCGGATAAGCTGGCCCATGTATTTGAGCCGTTCTACCGCCCAGACTTTGCCAGAGATCGCAAAGATGGAGGGAATGGGCTGGGATTATATATTGTAGATACGCTTTCAAAGGCCCTTGGGATGCCCTATCAATTTGAGGCGACCAAAAACCCGCCGGGAATGTGCTTTACCCTTTATCTCCCATAAAGCGATGGCTTTTTTTATCCGTTTCATACTGGTTCCATATTGGGGTGCTATGCTGTCAGCGTTGCAACACTTATCCTATATGAAACGGAGGTCATTCTATGAACTTTATGAATCGAGCGTGGCTGTATATCGTCCGCAAGAGGGGCAAGAGTATCCTTCTTTTTGTCATCTTGCTGGTGATGGCAACCTTTGTATTAACCGCTCTGGCACTGGGGAACGCTTCGAAAGCCGCCCAGCAGGAGCTGCGGCAAAGCCTTGGCGGGAGTTTTCTCATTGGCTTTGACTACACGGAAAACAACCCCTATTTGAAGGTGGAAAGCGTGGAGGGCGGAACCCTGATGTATTCCACCCAGCAGATCAGCCCGGAGCTGGTAGAGCAAATCCGGGAAATTGAGGGGATCAAGGAGTGCAGCGCCACCGTGGAGGGGCTGGCGGCGTTCCCCTCTCTGGAACTATTTACCGGCAATATCCCCATTGAGGAAGAATTTCGCGCATCCTCAAAGATTTTAAGCACATGGAAAAGCGAGGAGCTTACCCGGTTTACTTCCGGGCAGCTTACGCTGACGCAGGGGCGGCATATCCTGCCGGATGACAAAAACAAGGGGCTGATCAGCAAGGATTTGGCTGAGAAAAACGGCCTGAAAATTGGTGACAAAATCCAGACGGACAAAGGCGTGGAGATTGAGATTGTGGGCCTGTTCTCTCCAAAAGAAATCGAAGGCATCAACGATCAGGTGACAACCTACGATAAAATACAAAACCTTATCATCACCGACCTTGCCACTTTGGTGGCTTACGAAAACGGCCCCGCAATACAGGGCTTTAACGAGCTGACGGTATCGGTGAACGACCCGCAGAACATGGAGGAAATCATTTCTAAAGTAAAGGAAATCAGCGGCGTGGACTGGAAAGGCTTTTCTTTTCTGGTTGACAACGAGGACTATGAAAACGCCGCGTCCTCTTTGGAACAGTTATCGGAGCTGGTATCCACCATTTTGATGATCGCGCTGATTGTAAGCATCGCCATCCTCTCGCTCATTCTAACCATGTGGGCCAGAACCCGCATCCATGAAACCGGCGTCCTGCTCTCGGTTGGGATCAGCAAGCTGTCCATCTTAGGGCAGTATATTGCCGAGGTTTTGCTGATTGCGATATTAGCATTTTCCCTCTCTTATTTCTCCGCCAGCGCCATTGCGGGCCAGATGGGAAACGTATTGCAATCCGGGCAGGCGGTAACGGAGGCGCAGCAGGAAGACGGCTTATCTGCCGGAACCCGTGGGGAGGCCGGAACAGATACCGGTGAGCCGGAAATCGAAACCCCGGAATTACAGGTTCGTGTACAGCTTGAGGAAATGGGCCTCCTATTCCTGCTGGGGATCGGGATTGTAACGGTATCCGCTGGAATATCCTCAATTTCCGTCATGCGGCTGAAACCGCGGGAAATTCTATCGAAAATGAGCTGAGAAAGGCGGTAACGATATGAAAAAAGTATGGAAAATGTTTTCTGTCCTCCTTTTTGTGGGATTGCTGTTCACAGGGTGTACCCCCAAGGAGAATAAATCAGACGAAACGCAGGAGCAATCCGGCTCGCCCATCATAGATTACGAGGTGCCGGATAAAGTAAAGGACTATGATTTTGACTATGAATTTGTGCCCGAAGGTGAATAGGAGGTGCCTCTATGGGAATTTTGGAACTGCAAAATCTAACATACTCTTATGACAAAAAGAGGAAGGTGCTGAGAGGGATCAATGCGCAGATGGAGGCGGGAAAAATGTATGCCATTCTCGGCCCGTCCGGGTGCGGCAAGACAACCCTTCTATCCCTGCTGGGTGGTCTGGACAGCCCCACAAGCGGGAATATCCTGTTTGAAGGGAAAGACATTGCACAGGCCGGATTGGCAGGCCATCGGAAAAAGAATGTTTCTTTTATCTTTCAGAGCTACAACCTGATTGACTATATGACCCCGCAGGAGAATGTCCGGCTGACTTCAAAGAAACCGGCACTCCCGTTTCTGGAACGGCTGGGGCTGACGAGGGAGGAATCCAAACGGAACGTGCTGAAACTCTCCGGCGGCCAGCAGCAGCGGGTAGCCATTGCAAGGGCGCTCGCAAGCGAAGCTCCGGTGATTCTGGCGGACGAGCCTACCGGCAATCTGGACGAGGATACGGCTGGGGATATTACGGAAATCTTGAAAGAAAGCGCCCATCAGATGAAGAAATGCGTGATAGTTGTTACCCACTCAGGTGAGCTGGCAAAACAGGCGGATGTGGTGTTCCGGCTGAAAAAGGGTGAATTACAGATAGAGCAAAGCGAGAAATCTTCATAACTTATTTTTCAGGGCAAGACAAGCACTTGCCAAAATGGGCCAGTCTGCCTTGTGCGGATTGGCCCATTTTGTCTAAGGAGGGAAATTGTATGTGCGGCTCTTAACCAGTTTTTAGATAGATTTATACACTCAAAAAAATTTTTTCAAAATATTTTTCAAAAACTTTCCGGTTTGCACCCTTGAGATGTGTTCTGGTTATGTGAGGAGGCGAAACAGACTAACCAGCTCAAATCTGCAAAAAAGGAGGGATGCGGCATGATGTCTCCCTCTGACGAAAAACGGATCATTGCCATGGTGGATTCCTTTACCAAGACAGTGGCCCGGAATTTCAGCAGAAATCTCAAACGGGCAAAGGCCAACGTGGAGAAGCATTACTCCGACGAGCCGGTAGACTATTTTCTGGAAACTTTAAGCCACGACGACAGGTATCCGTCCGACTATTTTGTGCTTTATGCGGACGAGCTATCCTGCGTGGTCTATAGCGAAATCTTATATAAAGCACTCCGCTCCCTGCCGAACAAGCAGCGCAAAGTCTTACTCTTTGACTTCTGGGGAGCTTTGCCGGACGGGGAAATTGCAAAACGAATGGAGGTGACGACCCGCACTGTCTACAATCTGAGGCAGCGCGCTTTTAAGGCAATCAGAACTTTTTATGAGCAAGGAAGCTCAAAGCCATGAATTAACCACCACCAATGAAATCCCCTTTGAACGTCTGAAAGCGGAACGGTTAAACCCTCTGTGCCGGGAGTACATCATGGACAAAATCAACCTGCGCCGGGTACAAAAAGACTGCCTCATCTCCTATGCCGGAAACCAGTACTCCGTGCCGGCGGAGTACATCGGCAAAGATGTGGCAGTCGTAGCCCTCGACAGTATGCTGGCTGCCTACTATGAGGGAAAGCAGATAGCTCTGCACCGGATATCGTATCAGAAAAAAGATATGGTTGTCAATCCGCAGCACTATAGGCGGCTCACTATGAAACAGACAATGGATGCAGAAAATATACTTTTGGAACAGGACAAGGTCATTGATTTTCCCCTGAAACCTTCTGACCTGTCCAGATATGACGAGGTGCTGTATGAATGAATTGACCATGGACAGGCTGAAAGAGAATCTGGAAAGCCTCAAGATGAAGAACACTCTGGAGATTCTGGACAACTACCTGGAACGGGCGGTAGCGGAGAAATTAAATGTCGTGGATGTTTTGGATCACATTTTTGCTGAAGAAGCGAAATCCAGGCGCAGACGCGCATATGAGAAACAGATTCAGATGTCCGGTTTCCCCATTAAAAAGACTCTGGACGACTTTGATTTTTCCTTTCAGCCCTCTATTGATAAACGCCAGATCGATGAACTGGCAACCATGCGTTTCCTGGAAAACGGGGAAAATGTAGTCTTTCTGGGGCCGCCGGGAGTGGGAAAGACGCATCTTGCCTCAGCCCTTGGGCTTGTAGCTGCAAGACACAGGTTTTCAACCTACTACATCAACTGTCACCAGCTCATTGAACAGCTCAAGAAAGCCCACTTTGAGAACCGGCTGCCGGACAGGCTCAAAATCCTGTCCAGGTACAGGATGCTTATCATTGATGAGATTGGATATCTCCCTATGGACATTCAGGGGGCCAACCTGTTTTTCCAGCTCATCGCAAGGCGGTATGAAAAGACATCCACGGTCTTTACCTCTAACAAGACTTTTTCGCAGTGGAATGAGGTGTTTGCTGATGTCACCATTGCCTCAGCCATTCTGGACCGTGTTCTGCATCACTGCACAATAGTCAACATCAAAGGCGAATCATACAGGCTGAAAGAACGCAAGGAATTCATGCGTCAAAAGCAGCAGATCGTAAACACACTTTTTGAGCAGGGAAACACTTGAAAAGGTTACATGACTCCGCCGAAAAACTACAAAATATAATCGGCGTTTTCTTACATTTTTAAATCGGCGTTGACACTACCCGACACGCCATCTTGTCTGCGGGGCAAGCTCCTGATAAATCTGGACAGCTTCCCCATCCTCCCGGATGTCATTATCATAGTCATACTGGTAATTTTCCACCTGGATCTGCCCGTATGCCACAAGACTTGCAAACAGCGCAAGGGAATCCAGGTCGGTATATGCGGACAGATGCCCCCTGCCCTGATAAGAGCATAAAATATCTTCCAGGACATCCATAATCGTTTTCATAACTTTATATTTTTTATCCGTTTCTTTTCCCATCCGCTTTCCCCATTTTGTCAACCATTGTTATTTTCAGAAATATTTATTTCCGGCATACCTGACGTCTTATCCAATCTTCCTGCCTGGATTGCCGCAGCTTTCTCCATCTTTTCCTTTTTTAGCTGCTCCGCCCTTCCCAAATCCACATAATGTGTTGCATAGGCTTTTTCAATTTCCAGATTTCCGCTTTTGCTGAAACGTAAGGGGATTACCGGCTTATGCCCATGTTTTTTCTTCACGCCCCACCGCTTATAATAGCAGAATGACGGTTTTAAATTGGATTTTTGAGCATAAGAACGAATCTGTTTCATAATAAAAGAAAGTTTCTTCAAATTGCATGTGCAAGCGGCTTCCAGATACCGCACTTTTCCGAATCTCCAGTCCTCATATTTTTCTTTTGGCAGCACTCCTACGTCAACCAGCACATCTGCCGGGGTAGCATACCCCCGCTGCAGGCACTGATGGTAGACAGCAGAGTGTACTTTCCCTATCAGTTCTGATTCTTTCACTGTACCCTCCATATGAATAACCCCGGCTGTATTCATTTACAACCGGGGATTCTATATATTTTTCTTCCTGTATCGGCTTACCCCAAATGCTATACCGTCTGAAGCAGCCCTTTTTCAATTTCCTGAATATCCTCTACAGATAATTCTGTAAAACAGCTTGCAATCTCTTCTACCGACAGCTTTCCCATCTTTAACATCTTTTCTGCCGTTTCCTTCGCAGCTTCTTTCTTCTCACTGGCTATGTGGGTACGCATGATCCTCTCTTCATCGAACAATGTCATCATAATTGATATAACCTCCTTTTCCCTATCTGCTAAAAATTCACGGAGTACGTCCCTGTCCTTGCAGATACGGATGGTTTCCGTAACCGCCTCCCGGCTTCTCCCATACTGTTTTACCTGTTCATTATATACCTTTGTGAACGCAACATACTGGCTGATAATGTCATTTCCTTTGCCGTCATAGATCACTTTCACTTTTACTTCAATGGCGCATTCCTTCCCACCGAAAAATTCTTCGGAAAATGAAACAGCCTCTGGCCTGCCCACACGCCTCCCTGTATAGATCATGTATAATTCCGGCTCCGGCACATGGACTTTCCGGCTCCCGTATAGATCGGCATCCTGTTCTTCAAAATAATCATGGTAAGTCTGCACCAGGTACATAAGCGCACGTACAATAATATTCATCGTCCATGAAGACTGCTGCTCAACAAGGATCATAATTTTATCCCCTACACGGAAACCAAGATCGTTATAGATCCCATTCATGAGTACGTTCCTTATTGTAATATCCATAAGTCCATCTTCCGTAGTCTCCGTATCTTCCGGATGGAGCGCACGGTAAAGCTGTATCAGGTATTTCTTATCCTGGAAGAGTGTCGTAAATACGCTGTCTTTCACCGTATATTTTGCAAATGCTCCCTGTTTTTCCTCTGTTTTCTCTTTTAATTCTTCCTGCGCTATTCCACCCTGCACAATACCACCTCAGTTCCGGCCTCCGCCATTTAGCCTGGCAGGTTATCTATGCCCTGTCTGCTATGGTTTTATTATACAGAGAAATTCCCTGTTGTTCAAGACATAACTCATAGGATTCTGCCTTATAAGATACATATCATATTATAATGCAATGTTTTTCATTATCATAAATAAAAAGGAAGCATCCGGCAACACATACCAGACGCTTCCCTCTTTTCTTATTTCCGTCTACGCTCCATATCTTCTGTTATTGCCATCTGCTGTGCGGGCTTTACGCTCCGCTTCGCGATTTCCGCCTGCTTCTGCCGCAGTTTTTTCAAAACGGATGCCCTGCCATTGTTCTTTTTACAGTTATTTTTGTTCCCGTCAATAAAGCTGTAATTTTGTTCTTCCCCACTCTCAATGCTTCGGAGGTACTCGCCATTTTCCATATATTTCTGCCAGTTCTCAAGAGGCTGCTTTTCCTTACTGTTACTGTCAACGACGATTTAAAATTGTAAGAAAACGCCAACCAAATTTTGTAGTTTTTCAGTGGAATCATGTTACATCTTCAGGTGTTTCCCTGCTCAAAAAGCGTATTCACGGTCTGCTGCTTCTGGCGCATAAATTCCTTGCGTTCTTTCAGCCTGTATGACTCTCCTTTGATATTGACCACGGTACAATGATGCAGAACCCGGTCCAGAATGGCGGAAGCAATGGTGACATCAGCAAATACCTCATTCCATTGGGAAAAGGTCTTATTAGAGGTAAAGACTGTAGATGTCTTCTCATACTGATGTTGTATCATTTTAGTTGACATCTTATACTCAAGGATTTGATGTATAGTTAAAGAGAAATAAGGAGGCAACTGCAATGGCAAAAAAACAAAGGAAATACGACATGGATTTCAAAATCCAGGCCGTGAAACTGGCAAAAGAAATCGGCGGTGCAAAAGCGGCTGTTGAATCAGGAATTCCCGAAAATACCATGTACGCGTGGACAAAAGCAGCCAGGGAGGGACGGCTGGATGCCGGCCCTGGTTCACATACGCCCCAGACAGCCATGAGTCTCGCAGAGGAACTGACAGTTCTGCGCAGACAGGTCAGGGATCAGGAAAAAGAAATACGCCGTCTGAAAGAGGAAAATGAATTTCCTGAGGAAGCAAGCGCTTTTTTCGCCGCCAGCCATCGGAAGTCTGCAAAAGGCAGAGAATGATGTTCCTTGCTATAAAAACCGAGGACGGCGTTACCAGGGGGAAGATTTCTTTTTACTGCCGGATGTTAAAAGTAACACGACAGGGGTTTTATAAATATCTGGCAAACAAAGACCGCTCGTGGAAATATCAGGATTTAGCTGATGCCATGCGGGCAATCGCATCAGAGGATGAATGCAGCGATGCCTATGGAAGAATCCGTATGTATCAGGCGCTTCTTCTGAAACAGCCGGAAGGGGTCCGCATTCCCGGCGAAAGAACCGTTTAGCGCATCATGAAGGAAATCGGACTCAGCCATCGCCCGAAACGCAGACCGAACGGAATTACCAAAGCTGACCGTGAAGCACGCAAATCGGATGACCTGCTGAAACGAGACTTCACATCTGCAGAGCCACTGAAAAAATGCGTCACGGACATAACCGAAATCAAGGCAAAAAAACGGAAAACTTTATGTATCCGCCATATTTGACTGCTATGATGCTGCAGTCCTCGGGCTGGCGATGGATACGAATATGAAAGCGGCATTATGTGAACGAACCCTTGCCAACGCCGTCCAATCGTATCCGGCGCTCAGGGGAGCCATTATCCACTCTGACCGTGGAACGCAGTACACCAGCGAAGCTTACCGGAAAGCAGTTGCCAAATATGGCATCCGCCAGAGCATGAACAGTGCAGGGGGACGCTGCCATGACAATGCCCGATGTGAGAGCATGTGGGCGAGGATGAAGGAGGAACTCCTTTATGACCGTCATAATACGGAAGAAATATTATGAATCTCCGGGGATTGCAGCTTAGGCATTCATATCCTTGTAAAAAAAGTGTCAACCAATATTGACAATATCATGCAGATACTCTCTATAAAAATCTCTATGTTCCTTGTTTTTGAAAGTAATTGTGCGAGTATCCTTCTTTTCTGCACCTTTCGCTGTATTTGCTGCCATAGCTTGTCCTCCATTTTGAAATACTTGGGAGCTACACTCCCAAACCCTTGTGGATTCGTGCTGCCAGTTACCCAAAATGCGGCTAACTGGCAACCCGAATTAGCTTTCCATGCCAACATATCTGTGCTATACTTTTTGTAGCGCTACTTGTCTTAATTTCAGGTATAGAAAACCTGCTGAAATGAAAATGGACTAAGCAGAACCCCCTGTTTTTCAAGGTTTTTCTAACTTAGTCCAATTATAACAGCAGCATACAGATAGGGATCATTCCCTTCCACAATCCCCCACTGCATCAAAAGCGCTGCGCTCCCGGTCACAAAAGGCGTAGCCATGGAGGTTCCGCTGCGCACCGCATATCCGCCTCCCGGAGCTGCAGAGCAGATATCCACGCCGGGGGCTGCCAGATCCGGTTTTATCTGATTGGTCTGTCTGGTAAATCCCCGGCCGGAGAAATCCGCAAGCTGATTATACCTGGAGTCATAGGCCCCCACTGAGATAACTTTTTCCGCTGTGGAGGGAATGGTCAGGGTGGTTTCTTCTACCGGATACAGAAATCCGGTGCCCTGATTCAGCACAGTCTGTCCCGGCAGCCACAGGTCATAATTTCCCCGGACAATCCGCTCCGGCACCAGCCGGATTTTCCAGATTCCCCCGTCAATGTAATCACTCCTGGGAAGAAAATCCATATAAATTTCCTGATAAAGATTATAGGGACTGGGTTCTCCATAATAAATCAGCAGTTCCGTCTCTCCCAGAACAAAACGCTGAGGTCCCTGAACCTGACGTATGGGGCCGATACGAATCCCGGAAGGATGAATCAGAACCACATCATACTGATCCGCATAGGATTTCCAGAGCTGCAGATTGATGGTACTTTCATACTCTCCCACCCCCAGCTCAATCTCCTGTTCCTGTCCCTGCTGCAAAATCCCGGAGGTATGTCCTCTGGCAGCTCCTTCGTTTCCAGTTCCAATGGAAATACTGGTCTTCCAGTAATTGGAAATATCATTGATATAGCTTTCCAGCAGCGCTGTCCCGCTGTGGGAGCCATAAGTATTTCCAAAACTGATATTAACTGCCATGGGCATCTGGTATTCCAGGGATTTTTGCACCACATAGTCAAGGCCCCGCATAAGCTGAGTAGTTCTTGGAAATCCATTTGGTTCCTGAGTTCCCAGTTTTACAACCAGCAGAGGACTTTCGTAAGCCACGCCCCGGTTCACTCCGCCGGAAGCCCGCCCGTTTCCGGCTGCAATCCCTGCCACATGGGTGCCATGCCCGGAAGTATCCCGGCTGGGCACCATACGGAACCGCTCCCGTTCATCGGGACTTTCCAGGGCCTGATTAATTTCTTCTGCAGTAAATTCTCTGTCCAGCGTTTCGTCATACAGGGCCAGAATCCTGGTACTGCCATCCTCATTTCGAAAATCCGGATGACTGTAATCAATTCCCTCTTGTGTCAAATAGTTGCAGAAAAATTTTTTACTTCTTCATTTCGAAACTTCCCCGTTTTAGCGGTTCGCCTGGCGGACAATCACCTTTTTGCATACCTTCTGTCAGCTAATTGCCACAAAATCCCATCCGCCATGTTAAACCATTGCAAAACAGACTATTTGGATGAAGAATAGCGGTTTTGCATTCTTCCAGTGTGAGAAAGGTTTGCATGTAAACCCTTCTCACATTTTCCACCTGATTTCTATTTCTTCTTCATTAAAAACCACTATACTGTCAATATACCTCTCCATTACCTCTGTCTGCCCTCCCTGAGAATATAACCGGCAACTCTCACAGTGCTGCTTCTTCAACCTGTCATGCTCCCATTCCGCCTGTCTCAAATCCAGCAGCAGTTCGTCACGTTTTCCTGCCAAATCATCCTTAACCTTTTGGGAAACTTCTGCGGTAAGGTTCTGCCCTTTCAGATATTCCTCCAGCCGAAACAAAACTACCTGCTCCAAAAACATGGCATTCACTTTGCCGACACATGCCCCCAATCCGGTCACATACCGGTTATGACAGGTAAAATAGGGATTAAGCCCCTCCTTTATACTCAGGTTGCGTCTGCAGCATCCACACACTGCCCTGCCAATCAACGGATGCCTGCTTCTCCGTTCTTTTTTGCAGCTTTTCCTCCTGCTTTCCTGGACTTTCTCAAAATCTTCCCTGGCAATGATGGGGGCATGGTGGTTTCCTGTCACCTTCCACTCTGCCCTTGTCTTCAGGACATTGCGGCCTCCCACCTGTTCCCTCTCTGTCTTGCCATACACCGCATCCCCGGCATATACCGGATTCCGTAAGATACTGCATATCGTACTGCTGCTCCAGTAAAACTTATCCCCCTTTGGCTTGCGGGAAGTTGTGCCTTTCCTGATCTTAAACTCCACCGGAGCAGGAACCTTTTCCAAATTTAATTTCTTTGCTGTCTGAGAAGACGTCATCCCCTGCAGGGCAAGGGAAAAAATCTCCCGCACCACCGCCGCTTCCTCCTCGCAGATAACAAGCATATGCCTGTCATCCGGGGCTTTTTCATAGCCAAACGGGGCATTGGCGCTAACATACAGTCCGCTTTCCTTTCTTGCCCGCAGCGAAGTCTTCACTTTCTGCGATAAATCCCTGCTGTACAGGTCATAGAGCAGATTTTTGAAATTCACATCCAAATCGGCGGCATTTCCCTGCACACTGCCGCTGTCGTAATGGTCGTTAATGGAAATAAAGCGGATTCCCAAAAAGGGAAATATCTGCTCCAGATAAGAGCCCACTTCCATATAATCCCTGCCAAAGCGGGACAAATCTTTTACCACCACGCAATCAAACTTTTCATTTCTGGCATCCTCCAAAAGACGCTGCACCCCCGGGCGGTTGAAATTCGTCCCCGAAAATCCGTCATCCTGGTATTCCATAACCTCACATTCTGTAAAACGGGATGCTATATACTTCCTTATCAGAATACGCTGCATGGAAATACTGTTACTTTCCTCCCGCATGGTTTCATCTGTTTTGGAAAGGCGCATATAGATGGCAATGCGGATTGCATGTGTTACAGCCTTTTCCTTATCCGTCTGTCTGATTCCTTCCCTCTTTTTACTCATGCTGTACGCCCTCTTTCCCCGATTTGCCATTTTCATCAGCATATAATAATTCATTCATACAAAAAGCAAACGTGATTTTTACCCGATGACCGGTAAACACATCAATCCGGCGGACCAGCGTATGTATGATATCCTTTGTCAGCTTCGTCTTTTCATTACATTTCATTAAGTTACGCAGGAACTTTCCTTTTTCCGCTATCTCACGCTCCATGGCGTCTAACCTGTGCTGCAGCTCCTCTTTCCTTCCTGCCATTTCACAGAGGCATCTATCCTGTTCCTTTTTCATCTGCTGAAATTCCTCCAGTGACAGGCTGCCCTCATGGTATTTCAGATACAGTTCGCTCCCCCTCTTTTTCCCGTATTCCTGCTGTTTCCCACAGGAAACAATTTCCTGCCTGATTTTTTCTTTTTGTTCCTCTGCCTGCCTTTCATACTCCTTTACCAGCCTGCCCGGACGCAGATCTGAAAGGGCAAACTCCTGATGCAGCGCTGTTTTTACCAGTCCATCCAATACACTCATACCAATACTCCTGGAAGGGCACTGCAAATCATCCATTCTGCGGGAAGACGGGCAGTAATACCCATAATACCGTACCCTATGGCCGGAACTGAACTCTTTTGCATTTGCCACCCTTGCCATTCGCTTTCCACAGTCCCCGCAGAACAGCACCCCAGCATAAATATCCTCCTTGGGAGGTGTCCTTTTAGAAAAACCGGCGCTATTACCATACTTTGCTGCCGACTTTTCAAACATGGCAGCCACCTGGAAAAACACATCCTCACTGACAAGGGGCTCATGGCTTCCCCATTTCATGCTATAATCCCCGCTGTCCACATCATGGCGGTTCCTGATTTTATACTGTTTCCCACAGGTTATCCCCTGCACCAGACAGCCCATATAGACCGGGTTTGTCAGAATGAGTCTGACTGTCGCAGCACTCCATTGCTCTAAAACCTCCCCCTCCTGCCGGTACACATGCCCCGTCTTTTTATAAATCCCCGGCCTGTGTATCCCCCTTTCATACAGTTTCCCGGCAATCTGCCCCATATTTTTACCGGATAAATACATCCCATAAATATCCCTGACAATCCCTGACGTCTCCGGACAGGCCAAAAGGCATTTCTTCCCATCCATCCATTCCGCCCGGTAACCATAAGGCGGGACGCCCCCGGTATAACTCCCCTGTTCCTGACGGCTGCGCTTGCCGGACTTTATCTTTTCGGCAATATCCCTGGCATACATTTCATTCAGAAGGTTTTTAAGGTTCAGCGCCATTTCATCCGCATCGGATTTTTCCGCGAATGTATCAATCCCATCTGCAAGGGCAATAAAGCGGACGCCCATAAAAGGAAAAATCTTCTGGATATAATTCCCCGCTTCTATATGATTCCTGCCGAAACGGGATAAATCCTTGACAATCACACAGTCAATGCATTTCTTTCGCACATCCTGCATCATGCGCTCAAAGCCTTCCCGCCTGAAATTGGTTCCAGTCCTGCCCAGATCCGTATAACAGTCATAAAGTTCCATTTCCGGGTGTTCCTTCAGGTACTGCTTTGCCATTGTAACCTGCGTATTAATGGACTCATTCTTCCGGGCCTGCAGAGCTTCCTCCTGTCCGCAATCCTTTGACCCATCAACAGAAAGCCTTGCATAAACCCCCACATGGAAACGCCTGGAAAGAGGAACCGGCCCTGTCTTTTTCCTTTTTGAAATCCGTGGCATACTGCGATACCTCCATTCTCTTTATTCACAATCATAATCTGCCAGCATCAGAACCTTTGCAAACATGTCTTTTACCCGGAGTTCCAAAAATACCCGTTTATCCTCATACACAAGAATGCGGCTCACAAATGTCACAAGAATATCCCGGCTTAATTCCGTAATCTCCAAAGTGGATTTCATCTTTTCCAGATTTGCCCCTGCAGACACCCCTGCCTTAAATAATACCTTTAATGCCTCCTCCTGCTGCCCTATGGCAGCCTCCGCCGCCTGATACTGTGTTTCATAAATCTGCCGGAAATTCCGGAAATCTTCCTCCGTGATGATTCCCTGTTTCAAATCCTCATACAGCCCGCTGCGCAGGGAGACATACTTTTCCTGTTCCTGATAAAGTTTCCGAATTTCTTTATCAAAAGCCGCCACCTCATCAAAAGGCACTTCCATTGTTTCAATCCGGGCCAGCACATGACTCTTATCCAAAAACAGTGCGAGCTGCTGCTTAAGTCCTGTCAGAACAAGACGCTTCAGTTCCTCCTCCGGGATGCTATGCCTTGTGCAGCCAAGTCCCCTGTTTCTGGTAGGACAGATAAAATAAACCTTTGACCTTCCCTTATAACGGTTTACCCGCCGTATCATCGGCTCCCCGCAGTCCCCACAGCAGAGAAATCCTGCAAACATATGGCACCCTGCTTTCCCGGCAGAAGACCTTGTATCTACTGCAAGCAGTTTCTGTACCATTTCAAAATCCTCTGCTGATACCACCGCCTCATGGGTATCCGGTACGCGCACCCATTCCTCCTTTGGCTTTTCTACCGAGCGTTTCACTTTGTGGCTGACCTTTTCGTTTTTTCCCTGCACCATCATTCCCGTGTACAGTTCATTCGTTAAGATCCGCCTGACTGCCACCGCCGACCATTTCGCTTTTACATGGGTAACAAACCCGGTAGAGAATTTCTCCCCCTGCGACTTCTTATATTCCATCGGGGAAAGGATTCCCATCCCGTTGAGTTTTTCCGCTATGGCAAGGCTGCTTAAGCCTGCGATTTTCCATGCAAATATCTTCTTTACAATACTGGCGGCATATTTATCCACAAGCAGTTGGTTAATATTCTCCGGATCCTTACGGTAGCCATACACGGCAAAAGCGCCAATAAAATCCCCTTTTTCCCTCCTGGCCTGTTGATGGCTCCTGACCTTTTTGGAAATATCACTGCAATACGCATCATTGACAAAGTTTTTGACCGGAAGCACTAAAGCTCTCTCATTAAAATCCGCCGTCAGCGAATCAAAATTATCGTTCAGTGCTATAAAGCGCACAGAAAAAGCCGGGAAGGTTTTCTGAATCAACCGCCCGGCTTCAATATAATCCCGTCCAAATCTGGATAAATCCTTTACTATCACACAGTCAACGCGTCCAGCCTCAATATCTTCCATCATCCGCTTAAAAGACGGCCTGTCAAAATTTGCCCCCGACCATCCATCATCCACGTAGATATCATAAATCTCCATGTCGTCCTGCTTTCGGATATAGGAACGTATCATATCCCTTTGGGAACGGATGCTGTTGCTTTCCACTCTCGCGCCCCATGGCATAGAGGTATGCCCAAAGGGCGCCTCTGTGCTGCCATCCGATTCATCATCCCGGCTCAGGCGGAGATAAACTGCCACGTTATAAAAATCTTTTGCTTTCACTCTGTATTCCTCCTGATTTATGATTCGTCAGCTGATGGCAGTCTGCTTTCTGACAAGCTGCACCATGCGGTCATCCAATGTTTCCTGCGCGTCTTTCACATATCCAATCTGTAATATATATTCCCCTACATTCTGCGCAAATGGATTCTTCATCTGCCTGAAAAAGGACTGTACCCGCTGGTTCAGACTTTTTGAGGTATCTATTACCACCTCATCTGCGTCCGACAGTTCTTCCCGCCTAAGTTCCATGATAGGAATTTTCTGTAATTCAGATAACTGTTCCATTGTCACTGAAGCGCCACTCCTTTCCATTTCCCATAAGATGCCAGGGCAAAACCATTTTGCCCTGATATCATTTTATTAGGATAGCCGCCTGTCTTATGACCAGTCTCTGCCATGGTTGTGTAAAACCAAAAATGAGAAAAAATAACCGGCTAAGGAAATTCAGAACTTTTGAAACCCTGATTCTATGATTCAAAAAGTGCCTGAAGATGTTATTCTTCAGACACTTTAAAAACAGAAAACTATATTACTTTGCTGTAATTTCTGATACTGATATAACCACTGTTACTTTCGTCTATGGAAACTTCTTTTTTATCCAAAGAATATTTTCAATCCGGTCAGAAAATATCAGCAGAAACCATCACTCAATTGTCAGAATATCAGCAAATCCTGTAATATCAAATATATCCATCACGCCCTCATTTGCATTTCTTATTACCATGCTGCCCTGCTTATTCATTATTTTCTGCGTTGAAAGCAGTATCCTTAATCCTGCCGATGATATATATTCCAATGATGCAAAGTCTAAAAACAGCTTATCTATGCCTTCAATACTATCTCTCAGCTCTGACTCCAGCTGAGGCGCCGTCATCGTATCAAGCCTTCCCTCCAGCACAAGCGTCAATGATGTCCCATCCGTTGTCTTAGTAATAATCATAATGTTTTCCTCCTATTTTGTCTGTATATCAAAATTCTGGTCAAATCCAGTCAGCTTAAATACATCCATCACTTCGCTGCTTACATGGATAACAGAAAACGTTCCATTTATACTTTTCAGTTTCTTATATGCTAACAGAACGATACGAAGCCCCGCCGATGCAATATATTCCAGTTTATCAAAATCAAGTATCAGGCTCTCTATATCAGAAAGCGCCTCAATTTCCCTGCCCAGCTCTGGCGCTGAATTTGTGTCCAGCCATCCCTCGACCGAGAGAATGGCTTTGTTATTTTCCATTGTTTTTGTAATCGTCACTTTGTCTCCTCCATATAAAATCAGCATAAAATTTTCGTAGTATTAAAGCGTATCTGAAGATTCATCCTCAAAAAAGTTCAGCCCCTCCAGAGCTTTCATTGCATTCGCAAGGTATCTGTTATCCGTTATATTCCATTTGAATCCCAAACGGTAAAGCACTTCTGTTGTAAAGGCATTATCATAATCAATCGTGTAAAGTTCCTCATCATCATGAGAAGTATAAGCTATAAGCCCCGATACCGCATCACTTGTTTCATGTTCTGCCGCATACGCATTGACCGTCTCAATGAACTGATCTCCAGGCATGATTTTAATGTCAAATCCCCTCTCACGCATTTCATATATCACATCACTCATAAAAATCCTGTGGTTGTTGCAGGCATGGAATACCGTAAACCTGCTGTCTGTTCCCGCAAGACAGAGCACTGCCGCCGCTGTTTCATCAATTGGGGAAAATTCAGCGCTTTCATTCATGCTGTCCATTGGAAATGCGCCAACTGCAGCGTACCCACGCAAACTCCTTAGAAAACCGTTCGTGATAAAGTTAATCTGGAACTCCCCATCTCTGTGGCGGCTCATAAGATTGCCGACACGGATTACTTTCGCATCAAGACCTTTTGCAGCCGCTTCGAGCACGGCACGTTCTGCAAGGAACTTCGTGCGTATATACTCATTGGCAATCCTCTGGCCAAAATACAGATCATTTTCAGCAAATATTCGCTCCATCGGCGGCGTGCCGTCCATACCCTCGCCGCCTACTGATATGGTTGAAATCTGTATAAGCCTTCTATTTGCTGATGAACAGAGATCTATCAGATATCTGACGCCTGTTACATTGATTTTTTCTAACATCTCACCCGCTGCAAAATGTTTGACGCAGGCAGCGCAGTTGATCAATGTGGTAAAAGGTACATCTTTTAACCTGTCTACCTCTTTCCTGTCCGTTATGTCGCTGTCAATGCAGATAATCCTGCCGCCAAACAATTCGGTATATGGCAAGTCAAAATAATACATCAGCATATTCATCAGACGCCGCTCACCTGACTCATATCTGCCTTTGCGCACCATACAATATGCCTTGCCATCGTAATTGTCAAGAAATTCTTTTAACACATGAATCCCCAAAAAGCCTGTTGCACCCGTAATCAGGATATCGCCTAATTCCTTTTTCTCCGCACAGTCAGCGTTCTGCCTGTTATTTGCAGCAATCAGCGTATCAATTGCATTGTAGGAATAATTTGCAAATTCATCTGTATTTTCCTTCTGCACCTCATCTCCATATAATGCCCTGGCAAGCGCGCGCACCGTAGGATATTTGAATATATCTGCATATACCAGAGGAATCTTCTCATTCAGGCACATGACTGCAACCTTGGAAGCGGCAAGGGAAGTACCGCCAATCGCAAAGAAATCATCATCAATTCCTACTTTTTCCCGCCCTAATGCCTTTTCAAACAGCTTACACAGTTTTATCTGCGCTCCCGTCTGAGGCGCGGCATAATTGGTGCGCTCTTCCATAATGGCTGGCTTTGGCAAAGCATGCTTATCAATCTTTCCTCCAAGCGTAACAGGCATTTTGTCCAGATGCGTATAGAACGCAGGCACCATGTATTCCGGAAGCAATGGACTTAAAAATGCTTTCCAGTCCTCCTCTTTATACTCTGCCCCGGTATAATAAACCGCAATATATGTTACGCCGCTCTGATCCACAGGAATTGCCGCCGCCTCACAAACGCCGTCACGTTTCAGGAGTGCCCCCTCGATTTCGCCAGGTTCCACGCGGAATCCATTAATCTTAATCTGTGAGTCAATCCGCCCGATATATTCAATATTCCCGTCACCTTTCATACGCACCATATCGCCTGTATGATACAGCCTTTCCTCATCCTTGCATGTGGCAAAAGGATTTGGCACAAATACGGACGCTGTTTTTTCCGGCAGATTATGGTAGCCTCTTGCCACCTGCCGCCCTGCCACGCAAAGCTCCCCTGGCGCCCCCACAGGTACGCGCTTTAAGTTTTCATCTACGATGTAACTCCTTACATTGAGCTGTGATTTGCCAATGGGAATCGTTTTATATTCCTTGTCAACCACAAACTCTGTGGAGGAAACGGTATTTTCCGTAGGCCCATAGCCATTTACCATCATGTACTTCCTGTCATAATAGCGCTTAAACTTTTCGCCTCCCAGGGTGAGAATCCTTAAAGCGCAATCCCCTGTCAGAGTTTCCGCCACAAGCTCACCCATCTGCGTCGGCATGGTCGCTACCGTAATCGGCTCGTTTTCAAAGATACGGCAGACAGCGACAGCATCCTTCCTGACACTTTCCGGGAAAATATAAAGGGAGGCTCCCACCGCCAAAGGCATAAACAGGTCATGTACCGAAGCGTCAAAGCAGAAAGAAGAAAATTCACCGTACATATCCTCCGGAACCGTCTTATGGAAAGTGACTGTATGCTCAATTAATGTCATAAGGTTGCGGTGTTCCAGCATAACGCCCTTTGGTTTTCCTGTGGAACCGGAAGTGTAAATCATATATGCCAGATTCTCCGGAAGCGGCGGCGTCAAATCCGTCTTTTCTGTAAAGCCAAGTCCGTCTTTTTCTATCTCGTCAAGGTAAATTACATTTTTGTCATACCCCTCTGTCAGCGGTTGATATTTCCTCATAAGAAGAAGATTTTCACTGCCGCTGTCAGAGAGCATATATTCAATTCTCTCCTGCGGATATTCCGGATCAAGGGGAACATATGCGCCTCCCGCTTTCATAATTCCTACAAACGCCTCCACAAATTCCCTTGTCCTGCCGCACAAAATTCCGGCAACATTTTCCCGTCCAAAACCATTATTCTTCAGTTTATCAGCTATATACTCCGAGACTGCGTCAAGCTCTGCATATGTGATTGTACCGTTCTCATCTTTTACGGCAGTATTGTCCGGATATTTTGACACAGCTTCCCGGAACAGGTCGATAAAAGTCTTCCCCGTATACTGCGGCGTATTTACCATCTTATCCTGTTCATCGAACAGAAGGCGTATCTCTGACGGTTCCTTTCCATCAAGGAAAGCCCTTGTGGTGATTTCAAGGTTTTCTATCAGATACTCTGCCGTCTCCTTTTCAAACAAATCACTTCTGTATTCCAGTTCATAGATGTATGCGCCGTTTTCAATGCTCATCATAAGCGAGATCGGCTCCTTTGCCGCATTTAAGCCAAGAGGGATTTCTTCTGCATCCTCTCCGCAGATTTTCGTAAATGCAAAATTCCCGCCCTGATACACAAACATCGTATCAGGCTTAATATGGAAATTGCGGCTGATTTCCTGGAATGGATAAATATCGTGATCCATCATTCCCATAAGCTGGTTTTTAATTGTCACAAAATAATCTTCCGTATTTTTCGTTGTATCACACACCACAGGCAATGTTTTGACAAACATACCGACTGTATCAGAAAGACGTGAGTCATTTCTGCCATGATAGATAGTTGTAAATACACTTTTGGGGGCAAAATGGTATCTTGCCAGCGCTGCTCCAAATACGCCTGTGAAAAATACATTCTCTGTTATACCATATTTCTCACAGACCGCCTGCACAGCTTCCCTGCTGATGACATGGCTCTTTCTGCACAAATTCCCAACGCCCGGCGCCTCTCCATTTTTGTCAGGATAAAGACTGGTATCCGAGCTGCAGTCTTTCAATACAGCGGCGTAAAATTCTTCCGCTTTTTTATACTTTTCTCCCTGGACTGCCCTTTCGTTGTCAAGGGCCGCATCATAGGCAGTATATACCTCTGTCGTAAGCTCTTCGCCCTGATACGCCCTGTCGATATCCGACAAAATAACAGAAAGAGAGGTACCGTCTGCAATCAGATGATGCACGTCAAGGAACAGATAACTTCCCTCATGTGTCCTGTGTATCTCAAAACGGAACAGCGGCTCGTGAAACAGCGGAAATGGCCTTACCAGTTTTTCCCTGTCCATGCCGTCAATAATTTCAGCGGCGTATTCCAAATGATCATTCCTGCGCTGGCGTATTTCACCGTCCTCATCCATAAAAATCTGTACTTTCAGATATGGATGCGCTTCCACTGTCTGCTCTACTGCTTCTTTTAGCCGGATTAAATCTATCCTGTGACTTAACCGGAACAAATATGGAATATTATAAACCGTTGTTCCCATATTCGCCGTACAGTCTACAAAGATGCCTGCCTGCGTGTTGGTAAGCGGATACACCTCCCGCACTTCATGTATTTCGAATTTTTCCGCTCCCAGAAGAAATCTTTCTAACTGGACGACCGTTGGATTTTCTCTGATATCATTTGTCCTGATCGCCACGTCAAATTTCTTTGCCAGAAGTACATTCAGTTTTATCGCGCTGATAGAAGTCAGTCCCGCAAGCTGAATATCCGTAGTGATACCAAACTCCCTGTGTCCGATTGCTTCAGCAATACAGTCACAAATGCGCTGCTGCATTTCATTTTTCGGCGGAATCATCTCCTCCACTGCCTTTTGCGGCTTTGGCAGAGCGCGCCTGTTGACCTTCTGATTCTGATTTAATGGAATCCGGTCAATCTGCATCGTTACAGCCGGTACCATATACGGCGGCTTTGTTTCCATAATAAAAGCATTCAGCTTCCCTGTATCAATCTGTTCATCTGACACAACATACGCTGCGATGTATTTACCGCCGCCCTCCTCATCAAATGCAGCAACTGTGGCATCCTTTATCCCTGGAAAACGCCGGATCACTTCCTCCACTTCCGTAAGCTCAATCCGGAATCCTCTTATTTTTACCTGAGCGTCCCGTCTGCCCACAAAGGAAATATTTCCATCGTTTAAGTAGCGCACCACATCGCCTGTGCGGTACATCCGCCCGTATCCCTCCTGGTCAGTATAAGGATTTTCAGCATACACCTCTTTTGTTTTCTCCGGACGGTTCAGGTACCCCCGCGATACCTGCCTTCCCGAGACGAGCAGCTCACCGGACGCCCCTGCTGGCAGGCGGTGTCCCTTATCATCAACAATATAGAGTTTCAGATTATCCAGCGGCTTCCCGATTGGAATATCATCATAATACCGATCCATCTCAAAGATCGTTGTATAAACCGTGCATTCCGTGGGTCCATAAACATTGTAAAACCTGATACCCTCCGGCGGATTTAAAGGAACCAGCTTTTCTCCGCCCGTACTGAGATGTCTTAATGTTTTACTCTTTATTTCCATTGCGAACTGGCGTCCCACCTGCGTCGTCATAAAGGAATGGGTAAGCTGGTTCTCTTCAAAATAATCACAGAGTGCCAAAAGGTCAAGGCGTATTTCCTCGGCAATGATATTTAACTGCGCGCCTGCCGTGAGAGACGTAAAAATATCCATCATGGATGCGTCAAAACCATAGGAGGCATAGGCGGCCAGGCGGGCAGAACTGTCAAACTGATATTGTCTGTGATACCATGTGCAGAATGCAGTGATATTTCCATACTCAAGCATACAGCCCTTGGGCACCCCTGTCGAACCTGATGTGTAAAGCAGCGTAAACAAATCCTCCGGCTTTGGAGACGGCAGCTTTTCCACATATTCCGGCAGGTCTGGTATCTCATCAAGATACAATATCTGTCCTGTATAGCCAGACACCAGTTCACGCATCTTCTGTGTCGTAATCAACAGTTTCGCACCACTGTCTTCCAGCATGAAAAGCAGTCTGTCCTGCGGATATGTATGGTCAAGGGGCTGGCAGGCACAGCCGCTGCGGGCAACACCCATCGAACAGATTGCCATATATTCACAGCGCGGAATCAGCACAGCAGCTACGTCGCCTGCTGTTAATCCCCTCCGGATAAGATCGCCCGCAAGATTACGCGTTATTTTTTCAACCTCGCTGTATGTATATCTGACATCTTCGTATACAACGGCTGTGTTGGCGGGATATTTAACAGCAGCAGCCTCAAACATATCCACAACTGTTTTGCTGTCATCATAGGACACTTCTGTCTCATTAAAACTGTCAAGGATTTTTTCCTGCTGCTCTGAAAGGATTGTCACATCGGATACATTGCGGCAGCCGAATATGGATTTGAAAGCGGCATTGTAAGAATCCATAATATTCTGAACCGTTTCCTCCTGATACAAATCACTGCGGTACTCAGCTGTCAGATAATACTCCCCGTCATAGAGACGAACCTGGAGCAACAGCGGCTCTTTGGGCAGGTCAAGGGACAAATCCTCACCAACAGCAACGGTATTTCCCATCGGATAATCGTCTGTAAGTTCTGCCTGATATGCAAAAATCAGATCAGAAGTAATCCCATATTTTGCAGCAATATCGGAAAACGGGAAAATATCATTTGCCATGGAATTCATTAACTGTTCCTGTAAGGAAACCATATAGGATACCACCGTTGTCTTATCATCAAATTTACAATATACAGGAAGCGTTTTTACAAGCATGCATACCGTATTTTCAAGCCTCGAATCATTCCTGCCATTATAGATGGTCGCAAATAACGATTCCTTTGCATTTGACCAGCGGGACATCAGGATTCCAAAAACTCCGGTAAAGAGTGTATTCGGCGTAATTCCCAGTCTTTCACAGAGCTTAAAGGCCTCTTCTTCTGAAACTGACATTTTATATTCTGCCAGCCCTTTCCTGGGCGTATCTTCTTTTTTGTCAAAAATCGGAAGCGACTCGACTTCAAGCCCCTGAAAAATATTGTCATAATAAAGAGCTGCCTTTTTATAACCGCCTCTCTCCACTGCGTATTCCTCTGAAACAGCCGCATCAAAACCTGTATAGTCTTCCTCTGCCAGTTCTTCACCCATATAGGCGCGGTTCAAGTCCCTGAAAAAAATATCATAGGAATTTCCATCCGCCATGATGTGGTGAAAATCTACAAACAGATATTTCTTCGTCTCAGTCAGGTAGATTGTAATCCGAAACAGCCTGCCCCCTTCTAATTGAAATGGCTTCACAAGACTGTTCTTCTGAAACTCACTGTCTGTTGTTCTTATAATCTCAGGCACAAAATCTTCTGAAAAGGGTTTTTGAACCATTTCTCCCTCTTCACTGATCCCAAAACGCGCCGTCATATAGGAATGTGCCCGAATGGTTCTGGCAACTGCACTGGCAAGTTTCTCTTCCTCAATACTGTTGTCAAGGGTAAATAAAAACGGTATATTATAAATCGTTGTTTCCGGATTCTTCGCACACTCCGCAAAAATCCCTTTCTGGGAACCCGTTAAAGGATAAACGCCGCGGATTTCCCTTTCATCAGGTGCTTCTGCATTCCTGATAAATTCCTCCATAAGCGCCACCGTATTATACTGGATGATATCGCTGGTCTTTATCGCTATGCCGAATCCCTCTGCCAGCAGGACATTTAATTTCATTGCCCCCAGAGAAGTAAGCCCTGCACGGTAAAATGACGTGTTTATGCCAAAGTTGCTGTTATTGGTAACGGATGCTGCGATATCAAAAATCTTTTGTTGCATCTTATTTTTAGGCACCTCATGATCGCCCTGCTTCAACACCGGTTTCGGCAGGGATTTTTTGTCTATTTTCTGATTTGCCGTCAGCGGCATTTCCTCAAGCTGAATCAGGATATCTGGCACCATATAGTAAGCAAGGCTCTCTGCGGCAAAATCAGAAAGTTCCTGCGGCCCGATTTCTTTTGCGGCGGTATAGTATACACAAAGCTGCTCATCAATAACTACCGCTGCTGCATTCAACACATCTGCATGGCTTAGAATCACTTCCTCAACCTCACCCAGCTCAATCCGAAGGCCTCTGAGTTTTACCTGATTATCCTTTCTTCCATGAAATTCAATCTCCCCCTCAGAGTTAATCAGGGCAAGGTCTCCTGACTTGTAACCACGCATACCATGATACTCAATAAATACCTCTGCCGTCTTTTCAGGAAGGTTCCGATATCCACGTCCCACACCCTTTCCGCAGATGAGAAGCTCGCCAACCTGCCCATCCGGCACTTCTTTATTATTCTCATCAATAATATATACCAGCACATTGGCATTCGGTATGCCAATGGTGATATTCTCACTATTCGTAATCACCTTCATAGTACAGCTGATCGTTGTCTCTGTAGGCCCATATCCGTTCATGATATATGCTTCCGGATTGATTTCACATATTTTGTCATACAATCCTCCCTGAAATGCTTCAGCGCCTAAATCGTAGGAGCGAACCTGCTTTAATGCCTCCCGCATTTTCGGAATTTCCAGCATAACAGAAAGAAAAGATGGCGTTGTCGTTATATTATCAACGCCATGCTGCAGAATGGTGTCCGCAAGCAAATCCAGATTATGTATTTCCTCCTCTGTTGCAATAACAACTGTCATGCCATTTGTGAGAGGAATAAACTCTTCCATAATTGAAACGTCAAATGTCATTGCCGCAAGCGCAAGAACAACCGATGATTTTTCTGTAAATCCAAGGGTTTCATGGTTCTTTGGGTTTGCATTTACGAAATTTGACAGATTCCCCTGTTCAATCATAACGCCCTTAGGCTTTCCTGTAGAACCTGACGTATAAATAACATAGCATAAGTCTTTTTCATGAATTTCCCGATTGGGATTTTGCGTATTTTCACCTTTCAAAATCTCGTCGATGATAAGAGGCGTACACTCTGATGTCTCCCACAAATCCCTGAACTGATTCCTGGTCTTTTCATCTGTAATAATCCACTTTGCGCCACTATCCTCTAATATATAACGCACACGCTCCCTGGGATATTCGGCAGAAATACAGGTAAATGCCCCGCCTGCCTTTAATATTCCCTGTGTCGCAGTATAAACTTTTACGCCGCGTTCCAAAAGGACAGCTACCATCGTTTCTGCCTCTGCCCCATTTTTAATCAGAACATCTGCCACCCTGTTTGCATCAGCATTCAGCTCACCATACGTTTTCTTCTCGCTGCCTGAAATGACTGCCGTTTTGTCCGGATGCATTTCTACCTGTTTCTCAAACATACTTACTACCGATACAAAATCAGTTTCATAAATCGTGTCGTTAATTTTTTTCACCTTTCTTCCTCCTGTTCTATGTCAAATTCTAACACGGTATTATTCAAATCCATTGTACGCATATAACTGATGCCGGATGAGATTGTTTTCACAAGCTCAATCCCATGTATATCAAATTTCCTGCTGTCAAATTCATACTCAGTTGGATTAAAAGGCACTCCATTGTCCCTGATTCTAAGAAGCATCTTTTGCTTTTCTATCACCAGGCTGACGTCAATCCAATGAGACAGCCTGCCGCCATATCTGATACAATTTACGATCATTTCCTCCGCAGCCACCGCCACGATATTGGCTTTATTAGCGCTTATGCCATGATCCAGGCAGAACTTTTTTACCTCTCTGGGTACCAGCGCAGTCTCGTCCATATCCGCCTTCACGGTAAAATCAAAACATATTCCCGTTTCCTCAGGAAGCAGATAAAAATCCGTACCTTTATACCTGATTTTGCGGTAAATATATGCCGTAAGAACTGTCAGGATTTCCGAACATACAAAACTAAACGCCAGACCATTTATACCGCTGCCGCCCATTTTTACTTCCAGAATGATCCCAAAAGCTGCAGCGGGCAGCACGTAAATGCCATTTTGAAAGAATGTAATAATACTTGCCTGTTTTGACTCTTCAATGGATTCATAATAACCCACAAGAAATTTATTCCATACATATGCCGGCAGGCACAAAATAAAAATCCTGAGCGCTGTCCCCATCATGGAGGAAAGAGCTGAATCATCCACGCCAAACATAACGGTAACCGGCTCTGCAAGCGCCATAACAAGCCCAAAAATAAACAGCGTTGCAACCGCGCTTAATACAAGAACCCTTTTGCACAGCGCGCGGATACCAAAGTAATCCTTTTCCCCATAAAGAATTCCCGCTATATTTGGTATTACGCCTATGATTCCGGCCGTAATCATTTCCACAATCATAAGGACATTGTCGCATACCGTATAAACTGCCATCCCGCCTTCTCCAATAAAACGGATAATAATTTCATTCAGCCCAAAGGATTTTATTATGGTCATAATCATAAATACAAAAACCGGCGCCCCTGATATGACCGCTTCTTTCAGAGGAGCAAATGATTTGATTCTGACAAAGCCTATCATGCGCTTCGGGGAACGGATATAAAAGATAAAAACAACCATTCCAAGTAAAAACCCGGCCACCGTAGACAGGGCGGCGCCCGCAATGCCAATATGAGTGAATTTTAATAATATGTAATCAAGAATCAGATTGATAACATTAGAAATAATCAGATAGGCAGACGCAAGCCCAGGATGGTTTTCCACACCCAAAAAACTGGACATCAGAAGCCCGACGCCAATAATCGGAGCGCCAAGCATCCCTACAAAAAGATAATGGCCTGCAGGAATACTCAGATTTCCGCCCTTTGCCAGAGCGTCTGCAATGGGCATTGCCAAAAAAGGCGCCGCTGCAGCAATGATAAGTCCCACAACAACAGTTATCAATAATGTGAGCGAAAACAGCTGTGATGCTCCCTCTTTATTTCGCCTGCCAAGCAAAATGCCTGCTGCAATCGATCCTCCCATACCAAGACAATAGCCTGTTACCTGTATTAAAGTTTCCATGGGAAGAACAAGAGTTATTGCCGACATTGCCTCCGTCCCCAAAAAGTTCCCCACAAATACTGTATCAACGATGTTCCCCAGCTGCAGAGCCAGCGACATCATAATTCCCGGTAAAAGATACTTCCAAATTTTATTCTCTATAAGCCTTTCATTCCTCTGGTGCATCTGCTCCATCTCAATATCCTCCTGCCATACTTTTGCCTGCACAAATATATTTGCTATGCTGCAACCTTTGCCTGCAGCATATTGTATCCTCTTACTATAATTTCTGTCACCAGGATTGAAACCAATGCAAGAAGCCAGCATTGATAACTTTGAAAGCTCTCATAACCATTGATTCCGAGAGCAACAAAATATACAATGATATGCAGCGCATAATATTTTGATATATGTTCGCTATAATATAGAATCTGCTTTGCAACAGGATTCTCTGGCTCACGCAGTTTGCCATCCTTTCTGCAGATACTTTCCATAAAGAAAAATACGATAGCCAAAATAAATATGTGCGCCATGCCTGCCGCCACGTGCCAAAGGTTCGGCTGTGAATACGCATCAAGTAACGCAATATACATTTGGGATATATTCGAACCATATTCCCTGAACACCAATACCCACCATACAATAATGACCACGATGCCGGGAACAGCCAGCATGCCGTAAAATTTGTTTTTATCCTTCACATGCCGAAGGATTTTGCCAAAGGCAACTCCAAACATGGCATAGGACAGAAAATAGAGCGGCGTAAAGGAAACAAACTCTGCCTCTCCAATCAACAGTTTCATAATATACCCAAGCACTGGCACATCTACCGGCTTTCCATAAAGGAACGGCGCAATGATACTCATGGCCGCACCGATTATCACGTACCCTGCAATGTTCATATTCAGCTTCTTTAACAATGCCAATACAAAATAAATAATTCCGGTAATAAAAAAGATATTGATGTATTGAATGTATACCTCTGTCAGATATTTAAAATTATCCCTCCCGGTCCCCGTCAGGTTCCCGGAAACGAAGGGATAGGGAATTAGCAGAGCAATTACATAGACAAGGTTATTCAGATACTGATAAACCACCATGCGAACACCGCTCTTTGCCATTCCCACCGGCGTTGCATTCCTGCTGTAAACAGTTCCGATTCCCATAACGAAAATAAAAATAGCTGCGCCGGACATTGTTGCAAACATAAAAATCCACCGGGTAACGGAATCTTCCGGGGACATGGTTGCCTGAAAGGCGTGGACCAGGTAAATAAACAGCATAAAAATCCCTTTCAAATAATCAAATTCCCTCTGCCTTCCGGTATTTGTCTCTTCATGTGAAAATATAGCATTCATTTTTTCATCCTCTCTGAAAATAACGATTTGAAAAAATTATATCAAATACGCAGAGGACAACAACCCATTTGGGATTAAAGGGCATTTTTTAGGGAACAAATTACACTTTTTTATGTGAAAACTGCCAAACCCACGGTATATTTCAGTTTGCGGAATGATGTCCCGGTACCCCGCCAGGAAAAGTACAGGATTTATCCAGATTAAAAAATAAAAAAGAATGCGCCATGCGCATTCTCCGCCTGCGGCGGGTCGCTTTAGCGACATATTTCTTTTTCACCGCGGTGCGATAATTATTTTCTCTTATAGGAAATCCAACGGAATTTCCTATAAGAGAAAATAAACCTCCCACTTCTCAGCAGGAGGTCTTTGTTTCTTATTTTATCTTACCACATCCGGAGCATTCGCAGTAATATTCTTCCTGACCCCGTCTGTTTCCCTGACCTGTCTTCGTGTCAAATAAATGCAGGAAACCGTTTTCGATTATTGAAACAGGCCCATACTACGTCAGGATTACTATTTATTTTAGATTTTCTGCAGGACTAAATCAGCTGAAAACCCCAATATTTACCGGGTTCTTACTGACTTGACAATATTATAACACGCTCCCCGGAATCCAGCACTGCCACAATCACGCCCTTTCCTGTAAGGTTATACCGGGCCCCCTGTACGGGAGTGATACAGGCTGCCTGTTTTGCAGCCTGCACCGCAAAATACATCCGTTTCGGCTTTTCCACATATTCCACTTCTGATGCCGATGCCACCTGCTCCATGGCACTCTCCGGCACGTACAGAATAGCATACTCATTCATCAGCTCCACCACCTCTATCTGAGGATTCTCCTGTGCAAGCCTCATAATGTTTCCGGAGTATTTTACAATCAGCTCCCATCTTTCCGCCTCTGGCTCATACCCTACGCCAAGCTGCAGAGATTTTTCCCGCTCCCGGCCGGTGGCGTCCAGGGCAAGGTTCAGGAGGTTTTCAAATTTCTCACTGTTTGCCGCCATGGTTATTTCCTGTCTGTTCTGCATTTCTGTTATTATATGTAATGTCTTTTACTTCTGACACATCAGTTTTCCATCCTTCATCTGCCAGACTTTATCAGAAACAGCCGCAATCTCCGGGTCATGGGTTACCACTACAACACAGTACCCCATCTCATGGGCCAGCCGCCGGAAAACAGAAATAATATTTTCCGTATTTTCTTCATCCAGGTTGCCGGTGGGTTCATCTGCCAGCAGAATTTTTGCCCCGCCGGACAGGCTGCGGGCTATGGCCACCCGCTGTTGTTCGCCGCCGGACAGATTTGCCGGGAAACGCCTGAATTTTTCCGGAGCGATCCCCACCAGTTTCAGGTTCTCCTTTGCATGTCCTGCCGCCTCTTTCCCGGAAACTCCGTTGAGCTCCAGAGGAAACATAACGTTCTCCAGCACTGTCAGCAGAGGAAACAGCTGAAAAGACTGAAAAATCACGGACACCTCTTTCCTGCGCCATAAATCCCTGTCCATAACCAGCACGTCCTGTCCGTCCTTTTGAACAGTTCCTCCGGAAGGCTCATCCAACCCTGCCAGAATGGACAAAAGCGTGGTCTTTCCTGAACCGGACGGTCCTGTAACTGCCGCCATCTCTCCGCCGGAAAACCGGCAGTTCACATCCTTTAACACATCTTTCTCTGCTTTCCTGTATTTATATGAAATATGATCCAGTATCAGCTCTGTCATATTTTTATTCCCCCTTTTCTTTTTCCTGCAGCAATTCCATGGGTTTGGCTCTGGTAACCAGAACAGCTCCCGCTGTTGTTCCCATAAAACAGCCGGCCAGACAGCATCCTGCTGCCAGGAGCATTGCTGTCAGACTGTCATTTCCGGTCAGAATCAGAGAAATTCCTGCTCCGGTCAGAATTCCTGTCAGATTCAGAATCAGCAGCTCTAAAGCCAGCATCAGCCTGGTCTGAAAAATCCCCGTACCCAGAATCCGAAGCAGAGCGGCCTCCCGTTTTCTCTGTAACAGAAACAGAAGTGAAAGCGCTCCGGCAGCCAGAAGGGACACAGCATTTGACAGCGGACAGAGAATTCTCATCAGAGCAATATTTTTCTCCATGGGCTCCACCGCCTGCTCCAGTTCTTCATCCCAGATCACATGGGACAGCTCCAGAAGCCCTGCTCCTGGTTCTTCCAGAATCTTCCCGGCCTCCTCCCGGAAGCTCTCCAGATCCCGGTTTTTTTCGGAATCCAGCCTGAACTTTGCTGTCATATAGTAAAGATTTCCCTGTTCCAGCAGTTCTAACAGTGAAAGGGGAAGAAGAATCGGTCCGGTTCCCACAGTTCCTCCCGTATAAAAGCCTCCCGCTTCCGCAAATACAGTATGATCTCCGCTGGCGTCTGAGAGACAGATCTGTTCTCCCGGCTCCAGTTTCCATTCTTCCCAAAGCGCCTCAGGAAGTATCGCAACCGGCATATAAAGCAGCCCATATCTGCCTTTCTTTGAGTAATCTTTCTGAAAACGTTCCGTCAGATACGGCAGTTCATCCTGTATCTGCATACGATTCCAGGAACCGGAAAGATACTGTTTCAGATCCTCAATGCCCACCAGACTCACTTTTTTTGTTCCGGTATTTCCGGCTTCTTTACTCACCAGGCCCTCTTCTCCCGCCACAAGGAAAGATTCCTGAATAAACCCGGTATCCAGCAGTTTCTTTATAGTATTTTCACTGATATATGCCCCGCCATGTTCCGTAACCACAACTCCCGTACTCTTTTTTATAATTTCAGTCTCCACAGAAACAGAGCGGTACAGCCGGTCTGCTTCCCGCTCCCCGGTGCGGACAGCGCTGTAAAGCCAGCAGGAAGACAGCACAAAAACCGCTGCCGCCAGCCACGCCAGCACTGTCCGCAGAGAAAAACGGTACAGATGACGTCCCACAAACTTCACCGTTACTCCTTTCAGAAAATGCTTTCCACCTTCTGCTGTATTCTGAGTGTTTCTTTCCCGGACATACTCCGGAGAGGTTCTGTTTTTACCGGTATTTGAAACATTCCGGATGCTTTCCCCAACTGTTTCCTGTATGGCATTTCTTTTCTCCGTTACTTCCGGCAGACCCTTTTTAGTCTCGTACTGTTTCTTCCCTCTTTTTCCTCTGGTTCCCTGAAGGATCACCAGAACCGGTTTGCGGGCATGGAAAAATACTCCGGCTGAAAGTTCCAGCATCAGTATCAGAAAAACCAACATACAAAGTCCCGGAAACCATACGGCCGAAAGCTCCGGGCGTCTGCCTGCCTCCAGGATCTTCAGGGTCTGTCCGGCCTGCCACAGACCATATTTCCAGGCAGCTCCTCCACCTGCAAAAATTCCGGCTGCCCCTGTCAGCGCCAGAGGAAAACAGGCACAGAATGCTGCCTTTCCTGCCGGAACCCCCAGCGCCCGCGCAATGGCAATCTCTTTTTTCCGCTGCCAGGCATACAGAAAGGCCACTGCCCCCAGGGTCAGAATCATCACTGCCCCAAAAATCAGAAAACTGTAAAAGCTGCCCTGTTCCACTGCTTTTGCAGAACGGTAAAAAGAATCCCAGTTATTTTCCACAAAAGAAAGTGTAATTCCCAAAGATTCCAGCTTACCTCCCACCTCCTGCCGGAAGGAATCCTGTTCCCTGGGGGAGGTCAGTACAAAGCTGAACGAATCCTGTTCCACAGGCTGGTTTTCACCATAGTGTTCCGGCAGCAGACTGTCCGGAATATATATAAGATTACTGTGACGGCTGAACAGAACAAATCCCGGATCATCAATCATGCCTCCATAACGTCTTCCGCAGATTCCCACAATCTCCAGCGTCACTTCTGTTTTTTCACCGTTTTCCCAGGTATCTTCTTCCAGGCTTCTCGTATACCCGCCGGGAGAGACAATACTGTCCTTAAGCGTCATGGTCAGAGAATCGCCCGCAGACAGGCCTCGGATTTCTGCAAATTCCTTTGTAATCACACACACCTTCCGGCTTTCTTCCTGGTCCTGACGGTTCAGCCATCTGCCTTCTTGAAGATAATAGTCCCTGGATGCTTCCTGAACCAGAGGCATGGCACTCATGTCAGCGGTGGTTTGGGCCAGCATGGTATGGCGGTTTCTCTCCTGAAGCAAAGCATCCTCATCCACATACTGCTCTGCTCTCTTTCTGTCCGGTTCCCCTTCCAGGAACCAGAGACCTTCCTCCAGAGGCAGAAGGTTTACGGACATTCCATCTCCGTAATGCCCGTAATTGGATTCCACCGGAGGATAACATTTTATCAGGTACGTCTTCCCCTCTTCCAGAACAGGCATCTTGCCTTCTTCGTCCGAAATCTCCAGCGTAAGGCGGTTTCCCGGTTCTGCACATTCCGGATAGCCATACACCCGTTCTTTTATCACAAAATGATACAGGCTGACGCCGGTTCTTCCGGTTTCCATTTTTTTGGTTACTTCACCCCATACCAGCAAATCACTGATTTTAACTCCATATCCATATTCACCCCGGTCGCTGGAATATCCGTCCAGATCCGTATTGTAGTATCCGTCCAGAACTGCAGGACAGTATCTTCTGATATCTTCAAATTCCACATAAGGACTTTTTTCTACCAGGGAAATTCCCTCTGTAATATCACCGTGAGCGGAGGACAGGGTTCCTATGGGCCGGTACCGCCGGGATATCCTGCTGATTTCACCCCTTACCGCCAGATATTCTGCCCCATGCAGCACAAATCCAAAGGAAGACGCCGCAATGAGCAGCAACAGCAGCAGCGCGCTCACTCTTCTTCTTATCATTGATTTCCAGAATAATTTCAATTCCATAACAGCTCCTTATCTCAGACCGGTATTTCCCTCCTGCGTCATCATCCGGATAATCGTCCTGTCCGTTTCCCGCATCCCCTGGCTTGCCAGTTCTCCGATATTTCTGATGGTATTTTCCACGCCTTTTCGGATAATTCCCTCTCCATCGTGAAACTCCATGTTCTTTCTCTGCATCTGAACTCCCAGCAGTCCGGCTTCCACCGCGGATGCAATTTTCGCAGCGCAGCTTGCCTTTGCCCCGTCACAGATCACACCGGAATTGATGGCTACCGCATTGACGATTACATGAGAAATCTCATATGCACGGCCTCCATACAGATAACAGATTCCCGCGCCGGCGCCGCACCCTGCGCTGATAGCGCCGCAATATGCGGAAAGCCTTCCGATACCTGTTTTCAGATGGATTGTGACAAGATTGGAAACCACCAGAGCCCGCAGCAATGTCTCTCTGGGCACCTGCAGTTCTTCCCCGTACACAATTACCGGAAGGGAAGCTGTCATTCCCTGATTTCCGCTGCCGGAATTGATGATAACCGGCAGCTCACAGCCGTTCATTCTGGCGTCAGAACCTGCGGCAGCCATGGCCTTGGCCCGGTTCTGTACATTGTCTCCGTAACATTCCAGCAGAATTTTTCCAATCTGGGCTCCAAAGGAGCCTCTCATTCCTTCCTGAGCAATGGCTGTATTATATGCAATCTGACGCTCCAGCACTTCTTCCACATGAGAAATTTCCACACATTCCGCAAAATCCGCAATTCTCTATACCGTAAGCAGCTCCCGGTCCGTACCGTAAGACTGCTTCTGCTCCACATAAGGCTTTTCCTGCATCACCTTTTCATCCTTTTTCACACAGATGACATTGGTGTGATAACCGGCAATCTGCGCATACCCGGAATGGCCTCCTGCGCTGGCCTTAATCTGGATATCAAAAATATAACCGCTCCGGGATTCATTTACACCAACCGGCAGGCAGCTCTGCAGCTTTTTTGCCTGCTCTTTCTGTTCCTCTGTCATGGAAGCCAGAATTTCCAGTCCTTTTTCCGTATCTGCCGCCACAATCCCGGCGCACACTGCGGCCGAAATCCCCCGCTGGCCGCCGGTACAGGGCACTACCACGCTTTTTACATTTTTAATAATATTTGCGCTGGCCCACACTTCCACAGATTCCGGCTCTGTTCCCAGCGCCCTGGCTGCAACTGCCGCCCCATATGCAATGGCGATGGGCTCCGTACATCCCATGGCAGGAACCAGTTCTTCCTGCAATATTCTCACATATTCACCATAAATCTTCTGTTCCATATCCTGTTCCCCCTGAACAATGTTTATCCATACAGAATTTTACCCATTGGTTTTTCTTTTTACAGTTTAACACAGAAACCGGAATTCTTCCACACTTTCCTGCGGGCAGGCCGGATATCATGCCGGGAATGTCCGATATTTTCCGGCTGCCCGGACTTCGGCTCTTTTCTTTCTTTTCTTTTTATATTATAATGGTGCGGGAGTAAAACAGAAAAAGGAGGAAATTATGATTCAGTACATAGCAAGCGACCTCGACGGAACTTTACTTCCGGACGGGGGACAGGACATGAATCCTGAAATTTTCGATTTGATTCTGCAGTTAAAGGAGAGAGGTATCCGGTTCATCGCTGCAAGCGGAAGACAGTATCACAGCATCCGTCAGCTTTTTCTGCCTGTCCGGGAGGATATTTCCTACATTACGGAAAACGGTTCCCTCTGTCTCCATCAGGGACAGGTTATTCACCGGGGTACGATTGAGCGGGAACTGGGCCTGCGTATTATTGACACCAGAAAAGAATTCCCGGACTGCCATACCCTTCTTTCCTGTGAAAGCCGGGCATATACTGATTCCAGAAATCCGGATTTTATTCATCATATGCGGGATGTGCTTCATAACGATATTGCATTTGTGGATGATCTGCATAAGATTCAGGAGCCTTTCCTGAAACTTGCCATCTGCGACCCCAACGGCACCGACAGAATGGAACCCTTTCTGAAAGAGCGTTTTTCCTCTGAAATCCGGGTAGTAACTGCCGGCAGAATCTGGGTGGATTTCCTTGCACCCGACGCGGACAAAGGCAAAGCCCTTGAAGTGCTTCTGAAACACCTGAATATTCCGCCCGAAAACGGCATCGCTTTCGGAGATCAGCAAAATGACACCGAAATGCTTCGGTTTGCAGGCACCGGCTATGCCATGAAAACTGCTGCGCCGGGAGTGGCAGAGTATGCGGACCGTATCACAGAATCTGTGACAGAAGTAATCAGAACACTGCTTAATACAGAAACTCCCTGACGTTTTCATCTGTTACTTTCTGATAAGGCAGATAAATGTATTTCTCATTTTCAAATACAATATCGCTCATGCCCATGCCGGTAACAGCAGCAACTGCCAGTTTCGCAATCGCCTGAGCCTGCCCCTTTCTGTCATTGTAAACAGTGGCGGCCAGCCTTCCGTCTATGACAGCTTCCAGCCCGGCCTCCGTTCCGTCTATGCCAAAAAATACCGGAAGGGCCGTCTCTGTATAATTCAGCTTATGGTAAGCGTCAATGGCGCCCAGGGCCATGGCATCGTTATTGGCCAGTACCATTTCAATCTGATTGGGATACTGGCTCAGAAGCTGCTGCATCCGGTTCTGGGCCTGTGCCCGATCCCAGTTTGCAATCCCGGTGCCTGATTTTTCCAGGGAAATATTCCTGCTTTTTAAAGTATCCACCGCGCTCTCGGTGCGGATAATGGCGTCCTGATGTCCAGGTTCCCCTTCCAGTACCACATACTGGATTTTCCCATCCCGGTTCCGGTCAATCAGCTCGTCTGCCTCAATGGCATCCGCTGCCAGTTCTCCTTGCATCTGACCGGACTGACGGGCATCGGCTCCCACATAGTAGAGTTTTTCCCACTGCATCATATCCTCTGCCACCGGCTCCCTGTTAAAAAATATAATGGGAACATCATTTTCTCTGGCCAGATCTATAATTTCCGATGGATCCGCCCGGTCCACCAGATTTACACAGAGCACATTGCAGTCCATATCAATCAGTTCCCTGACCTGGTCATCCTGAGTGCGCTGGGAACCTGCCGCATCCCGCACCATCACCGTAATCTCAAGATCGCCGCTCCCAAGCTCCTCAAACTGCTGCCGCAGACAGGTTACCAGTTCGCCGAGAAATACGTCACTCTGATTATAAACAATGATACCTGCCTGGATTTTCACCGGAATTTCCGGCTTTTTTCTTCCGCAGCCCGCAAAGAGCAGCAGAATCATACAGCATACCATCCCTGCTGCCAGATATTTTTTTATTTTCATCCTATAAGCTCCATTCTGCTGATTGTGAAGGTATTACTCCGTAATTTCCCGGTTGAGGCTGTGTCTTTACTTGCTCATTGTAAACAGCAGTTCCTGATTTTTCTCCGAAAACAGATTTTCCCTGCGCAGCACAGTACAGGAAACCGTTCTGTTTCCGGCCCGCTGAAATTTATGCTCCAGGCTCTCGGCAAGTTCTGTCAGGCTCTGGTAACCCATTTGAAATCCGTCAGGCACAACCAGACACTGCAGAACATCCGTATCAAGATAATAAGCGGCTTCTGTGGAATTTCCAATACCATACACCAGCGCCCCGTGCAAATCATTTGAAGCCGCATATTTTCCTGCTGCCACCGCGCTTCTGTCATCCAGCGCAGCCACAAAGTCCACCTTCGAAAGAGATTTCAGAACATTTTCTCCCTCTTCTGCAAAAGAACCGGAAACAGACCAGCGCACTTTTACCCCTCTGGTTTCCAGCACTTCCCGCAGACCCTGCTCCCGGCTGAGGGCAGCCTGAGAACGGTCATCCTCGGAAAGAATTCCGCATACCTTTCCTTCTATATTTTTGCCGTAGTCTTTCCATAATTCTTCTGCCAGCCCTTTCCCGGTCTCATAATTGTCCGGCCCTGTCACAGGAAGGAGTGAACTTTCTTCCTCTCCGGATGCTGCGCATACCACCAGCATAACGGGAATTTTTTTCTCCATCTTCCGTAACATTTCCTCTGTTTCCTGCCCTGGCGCCGGCTGCACAATCACAGCGTCCGCTCCATTTTCCATTTCAGACCTGATCAGTTCCTGTTCCTCTTCTGTGGTCAGATTCTCTCCCGTACTGACAATGGACAGTTCAATATTCTGGTCCTCCGCCGCCATCTTCAGCCCGTACTTAAAAGAAGCCCACTGGCTGCTGTCCGAATTCTGAATAACCACAGCAATTTTATAACGGCTTTCTCCGCTCTTTTCCAGAAACATCTGGATCACCAGTATAATCAGCATTACTGCCAGTATGGATTCCATCAGAATAAAGATTTTCTTATTATCCTTCATAAACTGCTTCCTCTTTGCCAGGCAGACATCCCTTTTCCAGGACTTTCCTGTTTTCCTCCGTATAGGGAACTGCCGGAATCCGGATGGAAACCTCTGTCCCCTCGTCCGGTTCACTGTTCACTGAAAGGCCATATTCCTTTCCAAACAGAATTCGGATACGGCTGTCCACGTTAATCAGGCCTACCCCTGACCCGTGCTGGGGCTTCCTGCTGCTGTCCGTAAGAATCAGACCGGCAGCCTCCTTTGTCATCCCCATACCGTTATCTGTTACCGACAGTACCACAAATCCATCCACAAGCCTTCCGGTTATCTGAATCTCCCCGGCGTCTTCCATGCCGGCCATTCCATAATTGATTGCGTTTTCCAGAACAGGCTGCAAAATCAGTTTTACCGTACAGAAGGAGTAAATGGCCGAATCTATGTCAAATTTCACCGAAAATCCATTTTTATAGCGGATTTTCTGAATGTTCATATAACTTTTGGCATGCTGAAGTTCATCTTTTACCGTGATTATGGTACGTCCCCCGGAAAGACTGATGCGAAACAGCCTTGCCAGTTCCGAAATCATAAAAGCTGCCTCCTCATTCTTTTCATCCTCCACCATCCAGATAATGGAATCCAGCGTATTGTAGAGAAAATGAGGATTAATCTGGCTCTGCAATGCATCCAGTTCACTTTTTCTGCGCTCATTCTGCTCCCGGACAATTTCTTTCATCAGCCTGTCAATCTGCTCATAGGACGTCTGAATGGAGCATCCCAGGTGCCTGATTTCCCGGGAACCGCCGATATAAATCTCCGGTGTCTCTCCCGCTTCATATCCCACCACCGAATCATTCAGTTTCAGAATAGGGCTTGAAATCCTGACGGATACAATCCGGTTTACAAGCACCAGCATCATTGTCATAAACAACATAAAAATTCCGAAAAAGTACCGGAGATCAAACATCCCGGAGGTAAAAGAAGAATAGGGAATCACCCCCACCAGTTTCCATCCGGTATAACTGATGGTACTCACAATCACTTTCCGGTGTTCCCCTTCAAAATACTCGTCATAGACGCCATCCCTGTATCCGGCAGCCTTGACGCTGTTTTCACTTCCAATCCCATTGTTAATCTGAACCTGACGGGTATGGTAAATAAGTTCTCCGTTGCTGTCGCACAGATAAAAATACTGTCCGTTCCCGGATTCATTGATCTTCCTCATCATCCGTTCTATACTGGCATAATCCATATCCACCAGGAGCACTCCTGACCGGGATACCCCATTGTCTGTCAGTTCCACCACACGGCTTAAAGAAATCACCCAGTAATATCTGAAAGCCCCGTCATCAAAAAGATTCTGGATATGAGGAGTGGAAAAGTGCATGTTTTCCATTTCTCCCAAAGCCTTTTCGTACCATCCCTGCCTTGTAATATTGGGATCTTCTTTCTGTAAAACCACCGGTTCCGCCGCCACCAGGCTCCCGTATTCATTGTATACGGCCACGCTGTGCAGATTTTCCCGGTTTGCCGCATACAGCAGATTCATTCCCTGCTGGATTTCCTGAAGCTGTCTGGAAAAATCATTTTCCTTAATAACATTATAATAGATGGAATCCGATACCCTGCGCATACTGACCAGATAATCCTCCAGATTCTCTCCTGCCTGTCCCATCAGTTTCTGTGTGCCGGAAACAATTTCCTGACGTGCTGACGCGGAAAATCTGATATACATCACAACTCCCAGAATCAGCAGAATGGAAAAGGATACCACGGAAAACACTGCCATAATGGTAGACTGAATGCCCCACAGTTCCGGTTTTTTCGGATATATGAAATACTTATTTTTCACTCTCTGCATGCTCCGTTCTGTATTTTGACGGGGACGTCCCAAACCGTTTTTTAAACACATAGCTGAAATAATTCGGGTCAGAATATCCCACC
This sequence comes from Eubacterium sp. 14-2, assembly GCF_000403845.2. Classification (GTDB taxonomy): domain Bacteria; phylum Bacillota; class Clostridia; order Lachnospirales; family Lachnospiraceae; genus Petralouisia. The sequence continues at coordinate 545,200 of NZ_KE159568.1, forward strand.
TGGCTGGCTATCATATAGCTTTTCTCATTGGTTTCAATCAGAAGGCGCGCCGCACGGTCCAGCCGGTAATCTGTCAGATACCCCACAAATGAGCTTCCGGTCTCCTTCTTAAACACTGTGGAAAAGTAAGAATTAGACACACCCAGAGAGGCACAGATATCGTCCAGCGACAGTTTTTCGTCTGCATAATGATTCTGTACATATTCCATGGCTCTGCTGACCAGGGACTCGGTTGAGCTGCTCCGCACACGAATGAGCTGTTCCCGGAAAGAAAGGCTCACTTTCAGCAGCCAGTTTTTCAGGGCATCCGGCTCCGTATCCAGCAGGCTCCCGTACAGCCGGCCCATATCCTCTGTATTCTCTCCCATTGTAATACCATTATTCGCAGAAAACCGCAGAAGCATACTCAGCAGTTCCATCCGGTCCATATACTGCTGCTGTAAGGATTTATCTGTAAATGAAGTGTGAAGGAAATACCGGTTTACTGCTTCGGTAATCTCTTCTTCCGAGCCTACCCTTATCATCCGGAACAGATCCGACAGTTCCGACTCATTGGAAGAAACAGACCTGTCCATTTTCTGAGGGACAATCTCTCTGATATTGATGGCCCTGGAGGCGCCATATACTGCCCGGTAGGAAACTGCTTCTCTGGCACTGCTGTAAGACCGGGGCAAATCCAGAATATTTCCGCAAATCTGCCCGATTCCCACAGTGACAACCGCTCCCAGCATCCGCCTGGCATATCGGCAGAACCTGTCGCATTCGTCTGTCAGTTCCCAGACCTCATTTTCATCTCCCAGCTGCAGAATCAGCACCGTATTCCCCAGGTAGGCAAAACTTTTCGCCTGCCATTTCTTTCCCAGCCGCTCTTTTGCATGTTCCCGGACGGAAGCAGCCAGCAGCTGCGGATCTATGGGCCCGGCCTCCTGACTGGAGGAAGTATGAATAACCAGGCAGCTGAAAAAGGGGCCCGGAAAAGACAGCTGACATTCTGAAAGATATCTGGAAATTTCATCTTCATGAACCCTTCCTTCAATCAGCCCGGAATAAAAATCCGCTCGCAAAAGAGGCAGGGACTCCAGGTAATACTTTTCAAGGGTTTCCACGCTGCGCTTCTCACTGATTTCCTGGTCCAGCTTGATTTTCAGCCTGGAAAACACAGATTTCAGCTCCGCAGAATTCATGGGCTTTAAAATATACTCTTCCACCTCCAGATGGATGGCTTCTTTCGCATATTCAAATTCGTCAAAACCTGTAAACAGCAGAATCTTAGTGGCCGGAAATTCCGTTTTTACACGATGCGCCAGTTCCATACCGTCCATATAAGGCATTTTGATATCGGTCACCAGTACATCCGGCTGAAATTCTTCCATCAGCTCCAGAGCCTTTACACCGTTGCCTGCTGAGCCAATCACGGAAAACCCCAGTTCCTCCCAGTTGATTTTACGCATTATTACCTGTATTACCTCTTCTTCATCGTCCACTAAAAGCACTGTATACATATTTTACCTTCCCTCAAATCCTGCTTTCTGTTTTTTCCTATTATAGCAAAAGGGCCGGGAAAAGTAAATGTCGCTCTATTATCAGAAGATGGTGTTTCCTGTAGCAGAACAAAGCGGAGAGGTCCACATCAGCTCCCTGAATCCCTCATTCATGAGGGACCTGGACGGTTTGCTGCGCCGAGTGCAGTCGCTTTAGCGACTAATACCTGTTGCACGAGTGCGCATATTACTTTTATCTTATAGGAAGACACTTTCATGCTTTAGCGTGGCAAGGTCTTTCCTATAAGATAAAAAACAGGCCCGCCATCCGGCGAGCCTGTTTTATCCCATATATCTGCAGAATACAGTCTGAAGACATTTGATGTCACTCCATACGGAATTATTTTTTCTGTACATATTTCAGACAGTCAAGGGTTACCGCCGAAATAATGATGATACCTTCAAATACGAACTGAAGGTTTGTGTCAATTCCGAGGATGGTAAGAGAATAGGTAAGGGCTGTAAAAATCAGCACACCTACTACCACGCCGGAAATCTTTCCGATACCACCAGTAAAGGAAACGCCGCCCACTACGCAGGCTGCAATTGCGTCCATATCCCAGCCCTGTCCATAAGCTGCGGAACCGGAACCAACCATTCTGGCACATTCCAGCCAGGAACCGAAACCGTACAGTACGCCTGCCAGCATAAACGCACCCATGGTTACCTTAAATACGGAGATACCGGAAACAGATGCAGCTTCCGGGTTTCCGCCTACTGCGTACAGGTTCTTGCCGAATGTGGTTTTATTCCAGATAAACCAGATGATTGCAATGGCTGCAACCGCCCAGAGGATAATGGTGGGGAATCCATTGACTTTCGGAATAATCATATTCGGAATTACCGGCTCAATGGCTCCGAAGGATACACCTTTGGTTGCATAGGTGATGATACCGAAAATCATCAGCATGTTTGCCATGGTTGAAATAAAGGGGTGCATCTTGAATTTTGCGGTAAAGAAACCGGCCAGCGAAGTAAAGCAGGTACACAGGAAAATACATGCCACCAATGCAAAAATAACACGTACAATAACAGGAAGCCCTGTAAAGTCAAATATATGGCCGAACACTCCTCCGGTATTGATTCCCTGGTGCATAATAATAGTGGCTGTGGTCATACCCATACCAACCATACGCCCGATGGAAAGATCCGTACCGGTAAGTAAAATCAGTCCTGCAACGCCAAGAGCAAGGAACATACGGGGTGAAGCCTGCTGCAGAATATTTAATACGTTATTATAAGTAAGGAGCGGGGTATTCTTCACAATAGGAGTAATCACACACAATGCCACGAAAATCAGGACAATGACAATATACAGTCCGTTCCGCAGGAAAAAAGACCTGCGGTTAAAGGTATATTTGTAATTCTCCCACTTCTGAGTCCTTGCTTCCATAAATGTAAATTTGGACATGCGCAGCATATCAATCAGATGATATCTGTGGGCAAAAGCTGCATGTTTTCTGTCTTTAATCTGCTGAAGGTCTTTTTCCAGTTCCATTTTGGCAGCAAACAGACGATTTTTATGCACATACTTTTCATCTTTGATTTCATTGTGGTCGGAAAGTTTTGCCAGGGCTTCTTTATGCTCTTTTTCCAGCCGTTCCACTTCCCTGGTGTATTTCGCTTTTGCTTCTGCTCTTTCTCTCTCGCAGCTTTCCTTCACCGGCTGATAATATTCTTTATCATAATTTGCTTTCAGGAATTCTTCTGCCTGAGCGATTAATTTTGCAATCTGGTCTTTGTTTTTTGCTTCAACTGCTCTTGCCTGCTCCAGTTCTGCCTGGTATCTGGCAATTGCGGCATCCTTTTCTGCCTTTGTATAAATGCGGTCTCTCTTCACACTGTCAATTTCATTCTGGACAGAGATAACCTTATTTGTGCCTTCTGCTCTTAAGCTGTCAATTTCTTTCTGAATTGCACCGACACGATCATCAATTGGCTTACGCAGCTTCATTTCCTGCTCAGCCGTAAGAATTTTATTATCCATATTCTTCTTTCCTCCCTACAGATATTTGGCGCTGAGCCTTAAGAGCTCTTCCTGATTCGTCTCTTTCGTATTTACAATTCCGGAAAGATGTCCGTTTGACATCACGCCGATACGATTGGTAATTCCCAGAATTTCCGGCATCTCAGAGGAAACCACAATAATGGTCTTACCCTGTTTCGCCATATTGATAATCAGTTCATAAATCTCATATTTCGCGCCTACATCAATTCCTCTTGTGGGTTCGTCCATCATAAAAATCTGCGGGCCGCGCTCCAGCCATTTTCCGAAAATTACTTTCTGCTGATTTCCACCGGAAAGATTTGCAATCATGTCCTCCGGACCCATGCATTTCGTATGCATAACTTTAATCTCATTTGCAGTGGCCTTTGACATCTTCTGATTGTCGAGAGCAATACCGGATTTGTACTCAGAGAGATTTGCAATAGTGGTATTAAAGATAAGGTTGCCTTTTATAAACAGCCCGTTAGCTTTCCGCTCTTCCGTAATCAGAGCAAATCCATGCTCCATGGCTTCCAGTGCGCTGTTAAAATTCATCAGGCGGTTTTTAAAATACACACGACCGGCCGCTCTGGTACGAATTCCGAAAATCGTCTCCAGAAGTTCCGTACGTCCGGCTCCCACCAGACCATACAGTCCAAAGATTTCTCCTTCCTTCACATCAAAGGTAATATCCTGCAGGTGAGGCTCAAATTTGGTGGACAGGTTCTGAATGGATAAAATCACATCCTTCGGCGTATTGTCCACCGGAGGGAAGCGGTTCTCAAGAGAACGTCCAACCATTGCCGCAATCAGTTCATTCATATCCGTGTCTTTTGCAGCCTTTGTCATAACCAGGTTACCGTCACGGAGCACGGATATTTCATCACAGATTTCAAAAATCTCATCCATTTTATGAGAAATATAAATCAGCGAGATTCCCTGGGATTTTAACATCCGCATCATTTCAAAAAGTTTATCGACTTCCTGTACTGTCAGGGATGAGGTAGGCTCATCCAGTACAATAACTTTAGAATTATAGGAAATTGCTTTTGCAATTTCACACATCTGTCTCTGTGATACCGACATGTTCCGCATGGGCTGTGTAAGGTTTACTGTCATCCCCAGTTTTCGAAACAGCTCGGAGGCCTCTTTTTTCATTCTGCCTTCATCTACAATTCCCATGGAATTCACGGGATATCGTCCAAGGAACAGGTTATCAATGACATTTCTCTCCAGACACTGGTTCAGTTCCTGGTGCACCATTGCAATTCCGTTCTCCAGTGCATCTTTCGGTCCTGAGAAACTTACTTCCCTGCCGTCAAGAAAAACATTGCCCTCGTCCTTCTGATACGTTCCGAACAGGCATTTCATCATTGTTGACTTTCCCGCACCGTTTTCACCCATAAGCCCCATAACCGTGCCGCGCTTAATATCCAGATTAATGTGATCCAGTACACGGTTCCGGCCAAAAGACTTGCTCATGCCCCGTATCGATAAGACGGTATTATCTTTCTTATCTGCCATTTTCGTTACTCCTGTATGCATAATCAATAGTTACCAATATTTAATTTCCGATATAAAAAGCTGCCAGAAAGAAGTCCTTCCTGGCAGCCCGGCTTTGCATAATAGCAGCTTACTGGCTAAGCAAAGATGTATAGGAAGCTGCATTATCCGTTTTAACCATGTTGATGGCAAATGCATCATACTGGCCTGGATTTCCAAGACGGTTTGTAATGTTGGACTCTGTCTGTCCGTCACCGCCGATGTACTCAACTTCAAGGTTCAGAATATCATCATAGTTCTGAAGCAAAGGCTGATAAGTAGAACTTAAGAAATTGTCAGAAGCATTGTAGATATTCAGCCATACTTTCTTTGTTGCATGGGAGCCTTCGTCAAGCTGTTTTGATACCGGCTCATAAATCTTTGTAGAATCTGTGAAATCCTGATAGTTATCAGCAGTAACTGCTACGTTCAGTGCGTAGTAAGAACGCTCTTCTTCTCTGTATACATAAACATCGTCTGTCAGGACATTACCTGCTTCGTCAGCAGTTCCGATTCCTGTGTCAATGTCAACTCCGTCCAGAGCATTACGAAGAACTCTCAGAGTCAGATAAGCCTGTACGTCTGCATGCTGGCTGATGGTTCCGCCATATCCTTCTGCAATAGCTGCAACTGCGTCGCTGTTTGCGTCATAACCGAATGTAGGAACTTTGTTATCTTTTGACCATGCATTGAACATGGACATTCCCATACCGTCATTATTGGAAACTACAACGTCAATCTGCTCACCAAAAGAAGAAGACCATGTACCGATTGCATTTCCTGCTGTAGCTGCATCCCATGTAGCACCTGCAGAGTTTTTCATTTCCTGAGAAGCAAGTTCGCGGACTACATATTTCTTGCCGCCAACTTCAATTTCACCATCCTGAACCATGGTTGCTGTTCCGTCTGTATTGGTACCTGCCGGATCACTGTTGATATTTCCGTCTTTTTCCACTGCGGTTCCAAGAGCTTTACGAACACCTCTGGTACGAGCGATGGAATCGTTGTGTCCGATATCGCCGATTGCCAGAACGTAGCCGATGGTACCGTCACCGTTGCGGTCAATTTCATCAATATGAGCTTCAATATATTCTTTTACCATGGTTCCCTGCAGTTCGGCACCCTGGTTTGCATCAAAACCAACATAATATGTATTGGCATTGAAATTCAGAGCTGCCGTATCCAGTTCTCCTGTGGAGCTGTTAGAGGGCTGACGGTTGAACCATACCAGAGGTTTGTCTTTATTTGCAGTATCACCTGTGGAACCGGTATCTTCGGAATCTGTATCAGCGTCTTTGTCTGTAGCGGGCTCCTGAGTTTCCTCTTTCTTATCTGTATCTGCCGAAGCGTTGCCGCCGCCATTGTTGCCGCACGCTGCAAGGGAGAGTCCCAGTGCCAGTGCCAGAGTTACCGAAACAAATTTCTTTTTCATAATGAATATCTCCTTTCCTCCTGCGCTGTCCGCGCCTTGTTGATAGTGACAGTATAGACCATGCGTAAAGAAGAAAACATAGAATATTTTTCACTTGTCATTGAAATTTATATGATACTGTTTTCGTCATATATAACAATATTTGCCATATTATGCATTTTTTTACAGCAGAGACAACAAAGGCCTCTGTATCCTCTTTCTTATATAACAGTCAGAATTCCGATGGATTTCAGCAGCAGAATCACCAGAAGAACCGGCGCCGCATAGCGTATCATAATAATATACAGCTGCCTTCTGCCGAATCTGCATCCTGTCTTTTCCACTTCGTCTATGATGGTCCGGGGCTTCACAATCCATCCAATCAGAATACAGGTTCCGATTGCCACCAGGGGCATCAGGCAGTTGTTGCTGATATAATCCATAATGTCCAGAATCTGGGCATGGGCTCCGTTGGGCAGTTCAATGTCAAAATACAGTTTGTTGTAGCCAAGACATACCAGAAGGCCTCCTGCCAGCGCAATCACTGTCTCCAGAACCGTTGCCTTTACCCTTGACATATGAAACTGGTCCATAAAACTGGAAACCACTGCTTCCATAACTGATACCGCACTGGTCAGAGCCGCAAAGAGCACCATGGCAAAAAACAACGCTCCTATAAAACCTCCTGTTTTTCCCATATGGGAAAATACTTTCGGCAGAGATACAAACATCAGGCTGGGCCCAGAAGCCTCCATTCCCTCTCTTCCCATAAAGGTAAACACTGCCGGAATAATCATAACTCCTGCCAGAAATGCCACTGCTGTATCAAAAATTTCTATCTGGTTAATGGAACGCACCAGATTTGCATCATCTTTCACATAGGAACCGTATGTGATCATAATTCCCATGGCCACGCTGAGGCTGAAAAACAACTGCCCCATAGCGTCCAGCAGTACGGTAAAAAATCCTTTCAGCGTCAGACCTTCAAAGCTGGGCACCACATAAATCAGAAATCCTTCCAGTCCGGTTCTGGTTGCTCCCGTCTCATCTGTGGCACTGATGGTCAGAGAAAATACTGCAATGCCGACCACCATAAGAAGCAAAAGAGGCATCAGTATTTTTGAAAAAGACTCAATCCCATGATTAACGCCCCGGAATATGATAACTGCCACAACCAGCAGAAATACCATCATAAATACCAGAGGCTCCGTGGTCCCGGTAATATATCCGGTAAAATATCCGTCAGACGCCGCGTTGCCTCCGTCCCCGGTCAGATAAGCCAGCAGATATTTTACAACCCATCCGCCGATTACACAGTAATAAGGCATAATAATTACCGGCACCAGACAGGCCAGCACGCCCAGAAATTTCCACTTTTCCTTTAACTTGCCGTAAGCTGTCAGAGGGCTCTGTTTCGTTTTTCTTCCAATGGCAATTTCCGTGGTCAGCAGCGTAAAACCAAAGGTAAGAGCCAGAATCAGGTAAATAACCAGAAAAAGCCCTCCTCCGTCTTTGGCCGCCAGATACGGAAACCTCCAGATATTTCCCAGTCCTACAGCGCTTCCCGCCGCTGCCAGGACAAAGCCGACTGAACCTGAAAATAAGTGTCTGTTTTTTTCTTTTTCCATGTTTTCTGTGGGGTAATTCCCCGCTCCCTTCCTGTAAATTTTAAACCCATTATACTATAAACGGGCCCTGTGTCAAAGTTTTATTTCGTATCCGTATTCACGCAATGTTAATTCCTCGTCAATTACCAAATGATAAACTCCCTTTCTCCGCGTAAATCCATGCTTCTCATAAAGCCCCGCAGCAGGCTTATTAATATCTGCCACAAACAGCCGCAGATACTCTGCTCCCAGAGCTTTTGCTGTTGTTCTGGCCTTTGCCAGCATCCTGCCGCCAATTCCTCTTCCACCATAGTTCGGCCTTACCCCAAAACGGTCCAGATACAGGGCCTTCACAAAACATTTCTCCCATTCCACATGATTTTCCCCGCCATCCCCCTCACACAGCGCAAATGCAGAAACAGGCTCCCCATGTTCTGACATAAGATAGAGGCGGCTGTTCCTGATATCATCTTCCAGAAAGTCACAGGGATAAATTTCATCCCATATCTGAATCTGATTTTCATTCATGTTCCGTATCATTTCCCGATACATAAGTTTAAGCTGCTCCAGGTCCTTCTGCACCGCCTGTCTGAATTCCATGTATATTTCCTCCTTCCGCCTCTGTTCCTGCAGCCGCAAAGCAATCTGTATCTCCACGCAAACCACGGCTGCTTTTATCTCTGTCGTACTGTTCCCTCTTCTCCAATCTGAATTCCATAAGAGATCTCCTCCAGAAACCGATACAGCTCTTGCGCCTGCTCGTTGCTCATTTCCTGGGTTTTCGCCCCTGCTGCATACGCCGGGAAAATCTGCAGAAACGTTTCATTTTCCGGCGTCACAACAGCTTTCAGCAGTATGGTAGACGAAATTTCCTGGTTAAAAATAAAATTTCCAAGGCTGTAAACAATGGGTTTTCCATTATAATATTCTATCCCCTGCAGTACATGGGGATGGGCTCCGATTATCAGATCGGCCCCGGCGTCTATATATTCTTTTGCCAGCTGTCTCTGATATTCCTCCGGCGTATTCTCCCGCTCAATCCCCCAGTGGACATACACGGTAAGAAAATCACACTGCTGTTTCGTCTGTCGGATGGCTTCGCAGAGAATGGCGCTGTCATAGGTGCACAGCATACCCGGCTGCTGATTTTCAATATTCCATTCAGGCACCGGAATCACTCTGGAAGCTCCCAGAAATCCAAAGTTTTTCGTATCGTTCTGAACAAAAAACGCCTTTGCGGCACGTGCTTTATCCATACCTGCTCCCACATATGCAATTCCGGCGTCATCCAGTGTCTGAAAGGTATCTGTCAGAGCCTTTGGGCCATAATCCAGCGCATGGTTATTGGCAAGCGTTACCACATGGATCCCCAGGTCTTTCAGTACATTAATATAAGAAGGATTTATCCGAAAGGTGAACTGCTTGTCCGGCGCCTGCTCTCCCCCGGTGGAAAATGGAAATTCCTCATTTGCCATCACCACATCCCCCTGTCTCATTTCTGACAGCAGCTTTTCTGACAGCACACCGCTGATTCCCTCCCTGTCGTACTGTTCCAGCACATAGGGGCTCAGGTAAATATCGCCTGTAAACACAAGGGATGTTTCCTCTGAAACCGTTTCCTCTCCTTCCGGTGCTTCTGCAGGATTGCTTCCATCTGCTCCCTGATCCCCTTCTCTGATCTGACTTTCACTTTCTTCTCCCGGCACTTCTCCCTGCCGGCTTTCATCCCCTTCATCCGGCCCGCCGGTCCTCTGCTCCGATGTCTGTGCCTCCTGTTCTTCACGGAAAAGTTCTTTCTCCTCTCCATAATTTCCTGATTTATATACCCACAAACACAGGCCCGCCCCGGTCAGTGTCAGAATAAGCATGGAAATCATGGCCCGCCGAATACTTTTTTTCATTTGCAGCCCTCCCAAAATTCAGTAACTGTAATTTATTGTTGTAGGATTACAATACATGTGTTACAACTAAATATTTAAAAAGCAGAGACACTGCCTTTGTGTTATAATTTAAGTCACCACAACCAAAACAAACCGAAAGGAGTTCTCTGCTATGACTACTATAACACAAGATATGAGGTATCGTCTATCACTAATCAAATACGCTGAAAAATTTGGTGTGACCAAAGCTGCCATAAGATATAAGACCAACCGACAGTATATCTATCGGTGGAAGCGCCGTTATGACGGCTCTGTCGAGTCTTTGCGTGACCGTTCCCGCAGGCCACATCACCATCCCAACCAGCATACCCCGGATGAGATCAAGCTGATCATGGACATGCGCAGACGCAACCCTGACGCAGGGCTTGTTGTCTTTTGGGTCAAACTCAGGCAGCGCGGCTATTCCCGTTCTATTCCGGGGTTATACCGCTTCCTTCGCAAGCAGGGGATCATGGCTGTGAAACCCGCCAATCCCAAGTATGCCGCAAAACCTTATGAGCAGATGCAGCATCCCGGCCAGCGCATACAGATTGATGTGAAATTTGTTCTCTCCGTATGCCTTGTAAACGGAGCAAAAGGACAGCGTTTCTATCAGTATACTGCAATTGACGAGTTTTCCAGATGGCGTTTTGTAGAAGCGTTTGAGGAACACAGCTCTTATTCTTCCGCTTTGTTCCCTGAGCATCTGATCAAGGCTTTCCCATGCCCTATTGAATGCGTACAGACCGACAACGGACAGGAATTCACGAAACGTTTCAGTTCCCATGGCGGCTCTGATAAACCCACCATTTTTCAGGTACGTCTTATGGAGCATGGCATCCGGCACAAGCTGATCCGTCCCTTTACCCCAAGGCACAATGGCAAGGTTGAAAGAAGCCACCGAAAAGATAATGAACGGTTTTATGCCACCCACGCCTTTTATTCCTTTGACGACTTCGCAAAACAGCTTAAAGTGTATAACCGCAGGGATTACAATAACTTTCCCATGCGGCCGCTTGGATGGAGAACACCTGATGAGGTGTTAAAGAATTATCTGCGGTCAGTGTAACACATGTTTGACAAACCTACAAAATTCAGTAACTGTAATTTATTGTACCATTGATTTTTATACCAATCAATGGTACAATAAATTGCAAATTGTATAAAGAGGGAGGTTTTCTTGTGGCAACATGGCAAATTGTACTGATTGTAATTACCGTTCTTATGCTTGCGGCAACTATTACGCTTTACATATTAGGCAAAAAATCACAGAAGAAAAAAGAAGAGCAGGATGCTCAGATTGCTGCGGCAGCACAGACCATATCCATGCTGATCATTGATAAGAAGCGGATGAAGATGAAAGATGCCGGTCTTCCCGCCGCGGTACTGGCACAGACTCCGAAACTGCTGCGGGGCTCCAAACTGCCCGTGGTGAAAGCAAAAGTAGGACCAAAAATCATGACTTTTATCTGCGAAGGAGAGATTTTTGACAGTATCCCCACAAAAAAAGAAGTAAAGGCTGTGGTAAGCGGTCTCTATATTACTTCCGTCAAGGGCCTCCGCGGTTCCGCTGAACCGGTGGTCAGGAAAAAGAAATTTCTGGACAGGCTCAGAGAAAAAGCGGCAAAATAATGGTATCATAAAAAGAATCCCGGATGTAAATCCGGGATTCTTTTTATGATACCGCTATTCTTCCTGATGGCATCCATAACAGGCGTGGCCCATGGCGGCAAACAATTTTCCAACACATCTCTTTTCCGTTTTACAAAGGTTATTCATCCATTGGTCACATGATATAATGAATAAAAATATTCTTTCTTTTCCAGTAATTCATAAAAACCGCCCCGTTCACATACACTACCATGATGTAATACGATTATTTCATCATACTGTTCCAGTAAAACATCATCCAGTCGATGGGTAACCACCACACGAGTCAGTCCGTCTAATTTCAGAATAGCGTCCGTAATGGCATATGCCGTCTGGCTGTCCAGAGAGGCTGTGGCTTCATCCAGCAGCAATACCGGCGTGCCCCGCAGCAAACACCGGGCAATGGACACCCGTTGCCGTTCACCGCCGGAAAGCCCCGATCCATTCTCACCGCAGAGATAATCTCCGCCCCGCTCTGCAACCAGTTCGGACAAACCGGAACGTTGAATGGCCATGTCTGTTTCTTCTTCCGGAAATTCACGAAACATGGTGATATTACGGAGGATGGTATCGTTAAACAGAAAAACATTCTGGTCAATCAGGCTGATCACATCATAAAGGCTGTTGGCATCTACTTCCCGTAATTCCTTTCCATCCACAAAAATATGACCGGAATAATCATCACAGGCTCCCATCAGAAGATTAAGCAGGGTACTCTTGCCGCTTCCGGAAGGTCCCACCAGAGCGTATTTTTTCCCGGCTTCCAACCTGATATTTATATGCTCCAATACAGGCTGGTCCGGCTCATAACCAAACGTAACATCCTCAATAGAAATTGCTTCGTTCAGCATCGGTTCCACTCTGTCCCCGGCAGATTCTGCATTTTCCCTGGTAATTTCAGCCAACTTCTCAATAAGGGCTCCGGCCCCTTTGCGGCTGGCCTGGTATTGGGGAACAATATTGACAGGCATTATAATATAATTGCAGAGATTGAAAAAAATAAGTACCGTTCCTGCTGTAATATCCCCCCGAACAGCCAGAAACGCTCCTGCCAGGAAAATACCGAACTGTAAAATATTTGCACATAAGTCCTGGCTCACTGCTGCCAGCAGACATTCCCACCAATAACGCCGGAATTTTTTCTCCTCCACTCTGCGGCTGACATCGCTGAATATCTGCCGGGCTTCCTGCTTTTTGCCCGATACATGGCCGCACTTACCAGGAACATCACCGTAACAAAACCAATACTGAAAATCAGAACTTCCTTTAACTGCTGCAAATCCCCGGAAGCAATAACGTCTATTACTCTGCCCAACAGCCAGGAACCCACCAGACTTGCCGGAAAATTCAAAATCACCAATACCAGGGCCAAAACGAACTGTCCTCTGTTTTTGTAATAAAAAGAATGAAAATATGATTTCACATAGTTATTTTTACTGTCTTTCATAACTCCTCCTACTTCTGCAATATTCTGTCCTTCCATGAAATGAATATTGGCTGTTTCGGAATTTTCTCTCTCAGGCCAGGGTAAAATTCCCCGACTCTCTGGACTTGATATTCATGGTGATGGAACAGTCTGCCAGATGTTCATAATTCACCTCCAGATTGTATTTCACCCGCACATCAATATTATCCTCCGTTTCTGCAATATCCACGCTTTTGGCGTCAATACCAATTAAAATACTTCCGAACGGGGTATTGTAGTAGGAGATATTTTTCTTGTTTTTTTCAAAAATCATATGTACATTGGAAATGCCTTTTTTGGTGATATCCAGATAATCATCGGTGAGTTTGATGACATTTCTGGTATTTCCGTCAAATCCCTCCATAACCTCATCATACAGGATGTAGTGCTTTCCGTTTTTCTTGTAGTAATCGCCGGCGGTAATCACTTCTACCGGTTCCGCATCATCTTCGTCTTTGACTGCAAACTGCAGTCCGCTGATTGATAATAACACATCTTTTGTCATAAGTTACTCCTCAATATGTATTAACTGCGCTTCTTTGATTTCACAGGGCAGAATGGAACTGGCAAAACTCCTGAATTTCTCTGCGGCATCACTGACATAAAACTGGTACCGCACAGCAGGCGCCTGTCCCTTTCCGTCATTGGCAAGGTGATGCTGCCAGAGCAGACGCTTCAGGCCCTGAGCAGTTTCATAAGCCGGATTTACCAGATTGACCCCTTCCCCCATAATATCCCGGATCGTGGAGCGAAGCAGCGGATAATGGGTACATCCCAGAATCAGCGTGTCAATATCTGATTCCTGAAAAGAGGCCAGATACCGTTTTGCCACCTCAATGGTAACGGAATCCTTCAGCCAGCCCTCCTCCACCAGCGGTACAAACAGCGGACATGCCTTGCCCAGTACCACCGCATCCGGATTATGTCTGTGTATCATTTCTGTATAAATCTGGCTTCCCACCGTTCCTTCCGTTCCGATTACGCCGATTCTGCCGTTCCCGGTGGATTCCGCAGCCACTTTTGCCCCCGGTTTCACCACACCGATCACAGGCATTTTCACTTCCGGCCGAATTTCCTCCAGGGCAAAGGCACTGGCTGTATTACAGGCAACCACAATGGCTTTCACACCCATGGTTTCCAGAAACCGGATAATCTGCCTGGAATAACGGATAATGGTTTCTTTTGACTTGCTTCCATAGGGTACGCGGGCCGTATCCCCAAAATAAATGATATGTTCCATGGGAAGCTGGCGCATAATTTCTCTGGCCACCGTCAGCCCTCCCACCCCGGAATCGAACACGCCTACGGGAGCATATTTCTTATCTTCAAAGGATTGATTCATTTTACTCTCTCCATAAAACAGGTCATACACATGTATATTACCTGTTTTGCATGGAAAATGCAAGAGGAGGTGAAAATTTTCAGGATTTTACCATGTCATCCGGCCAGGGCCCTGCAGCTTACTCAAACTTCTCTCTCAGCCACTCCAGCAGGGCAGATTTCACCTTATAATTTTTGTGTTCCATCAGACTTTTATATTCTTCCTGAGTCAGCACCTGCTCCAGCGACTTTTCCGCTTCTTCATCCACCACTTCATAGGTGCTGTTGAAAAAACAGAGATTCGGGTACATGACACACCACCAGTTCTGTCCTTTTCCCTCTCCGATTACCACTTCCAGCGCCTCATATTTTCCTGCCGGAAAGGTATAATTTCCATAGGTTTTTTCCGGAAAATCCACCACTGCCAGTTCAGCCCTGACAGGATAATCATAGCCTTCCTCGCTGATTACCCGCTCTGCTTCTTTTTCAATTCCAAACAGATGATCTGTTATAATCCGGCGGCTTTTTTCAATATCAGACACACCGGAAAGCACCGGCTGCATACTGGCTCCTATGGCGTCCCGCACCTTTAATTTCAGTTCCTGGTCCAGAGGGGCGTCACTGTTTGCCCGCACATGGAACCGGATGATTTTTCCTGCAATTTCCTCTGTCATACTGTGATTTTTATATTGATGATACCCGCAAAGCAGCAGCAGAACTGCTGCCAGAATAATTCCTGTCCTGGTGATTTTTTTCATGTCAGATACTCTCCTTAACCAAAATAGTTTTGCCGGCTAAGGAAAGTATTGACAGAAATTTCCGGTCTATTCCATTAAACAATGTAATTTTTGCCGTCAGTCATGTTTTTTTATTTTTTGTCTGAACACCTCTTTTCAAAAAAACGGTCAACTTCTTTTTTTACTGCTTCTGCCGGCAGAGTTTTCAGCAGATAACCCTCCGGCTTCAGGGCTATGACTTTCCGCACACTTTCCTGGTCTACCATGTTTGTGAGAAAAATCACCGGCGTATCCCTGAATTCTTTCTCAGAACGGATCATTTCCAGAACCTGTCTTCCGTTGCAGACAGGCATCTCATAATCCAGAAGAACCAGATCCGGCCTGCCCAGGGTAATGGACCTGATTGCGGACATGCCGGATTTCGCTGTGATTATTTCATAATCATTGTCCAGCAGGCTCTGCATGGCCCTGAGCATAAGTTCCGAATCATCTACCAGAAGAATCTTCTTTTTCCGGCTTACGGTTGCCTTTTCTTTTCTGGCCTGACTTAAATATTTCTCCACCTCAGCCATGGCATTCTCCGTAATAATGGCAGCTCCGCCCTCACTGTGTATGGCATCCGATGCAGTCACGCAGCAGGCAAAATATCCCGCCCCTGTATCAAACAGCAGGCTGAACCGGGGGCTCTGTTTCTCGTAAATTCTGTGAAACTGCTCATAGGTCAGAAGCTGTTCTTCTTTTATTTCAAACTGCTCTGATAAGGGAAAATGCCTGATCACCCGCTCCACAAGCTGTCTCGCCACATATCTCGCCACGTTCATCAGCATAACGCTTACCGCTTCTGCCTTTAAATCCATAACGCTGCCGATGGTGCTGACAATTACCTGTTCTTCAAAAATCAGGAAGAATTCCAGTTCCTCTTTTTCTTCCGTGCTGTATATCAGACGATAGTAAATGCCGTCTCCGAATTTCTCCCCTCCATAGCAATTGCTGACCAGCCGGGAATCAAGCTGAAACATGCTGTACAAAAGACCGGCAATTGTCTGTCCCATTACAGTCTGTTCTTCTTCCGGCAGAAGATTTTCCCACTGTTTCACCGTTTCCCCGCTCACAATCATCTGATCTTCAACCAAAGTATGTCCGACCAGCCATCCTGCGCATACGCCGAGAAAATGACTGACGGAACTTTCCGAATAACCTGTCTGCTCCAGTTCCCGCTCAAGGGCAGGAAGGGTTCGCTCGCGGAAATTTTTGTGAATACGTCTGTGGGTTGCCAGTCCGGCATAATCAACGGAGTCCATATACTCCTCTTCATCCGCAAAATGCTGAATGGCATGATCTTTAAAATATTTTACGGCTTCCTGGCAGACCCAGTGGCTTTTTTCCTCCTGCCGTCCAAAGTCAAATAATTTATTCAAAATGTGGAACAGTTTTTCATGTTCTCTGTCAATCAGATCTATTCCAATATTATACCTTTCATTCCATACTAATTTATTTCCCATAGGCCTTTCCCCTTTTCTGTTCTGAATCACTGCTTTTAAAATGGTAAGTAACCATTTCTTTATTTTATTCCAGCACAGAAAAAAGTCCCCTTTTTCTTACGTCTTTTTCCCCTTTTCCAGGAAATTTTCTTTATTCCCGGTTCAGCAGGGAAATGTCCACCTGAAACACCTGCCGCACCTGCCTGTTATAGGTGTCCGGAAAATCTCTGTACATTTTATAGAGTTCCCTGTTCTGGGACCCCAGGGAAATATAACTGTTGGTCATGTCGATACCGTATTCCTGCCTCAGCCTTTCTGCAGTTTCCATAAGCTCCGCTGTCAGCTGCTTTTCTGTTTTCCGTTCTAACTGGTACTGCTCCGAGACAGAATTTATCTGACCGCCTTTGATTCTGCCCCGGCCTGAAACAGATACGGTGACCACCGGAGTCTCTCCCTCCAGTTCTATGGTTTTGTGTACCCGGATATCGGAAATTTCCATCACCGCATTTCGGGAAATCTCACAGGTAAATTTATTCAGAAGATTCTGGCTCAGACAGGCTTCCATGGCCTCCTCCACCGAAATCGTCCCTTCATAATGAAAATTCGACACCGCCCCGTATGCTGTGATTACAGGACGGTTCCCCTGTTCCGTCAGCACCGGAATCAGCAGCAGCTCGTTCTGATTGTGCCACTGGTTCATGAGATTTCCCACTGTGGCAATTTTATTCTGTTTAAAATCCTTCTGGCTTTCCAGCATTTCCTCCAGATAAGTTCCCATGGATCCTTCCGTTTCCGCCGTAAGGCTCAGAATCTCTGCCGCAGAACTGCTGCCAATCAGCAGGCTGGTATTTCTGGCGGAGGCTTCCCGCTGTTCCCAGGCCATCAGAAGAGCCCGAAGCTGCACCGTATCCGAAAAAATATTTTCTCCTAACACCACTGCTTTCATATGGTTATAGTCCAGTACCCGGTTGGTGTTATTTTCATAGGATTTCTCCACATGGTAAATATCCGTCCCTTCCAGAGACAGTCCCATGGCGGTCTCCACAGTCCTGCCCTTCTCTGAAATCTGCGCCAGATCCGGAAAATCAAAGCTCACCACCAGATTCCGCGGTTCCTCAGCCTTTCCCTGAAACACCTCCTGAACCTGATCTTCCTCCGGTTCTGCCGGTTCCTCATTTTCTTCCTGCAAATCAATTCCCACAGCCAGGGGAAAACTCCGATGCTCCAGCTCTGTGGCGGAACATCCTGTCCAGCCGGCTGTCATAATCAGAAAAAGCGCCAGTACCAGACCTTTTTTCAGCATGATTCTTTCTCCTCCTTTTTACTTTCCCAATGTGTTCTGAGATGATGAACCAGTAAAAGTATCAGTAAAATCGCCACCATGCCGGGCAGTACAATCCATTTCTGATAAATTTCATATACTTCCATCAGAAAGGGCTGCTGAAAAAATCCGATTCCGATAAAAAATGCCAGGGGCAGAGAAATACACATGCTGTACCGGTTTCCGGATTCATGGAACAGTTCCTTCAAAATCAGAGTGCTTTGAAACACCCCTGTATGGAGCAGGGCAAACAATGCAAAAAACCACACGGTGGTCATCATCACATCCTGTCTGGTGAAAAATCCTCCTGGCAGATTTACCATACTCATCAATGTAATAACCGGGCGCTTCAGCACGCCCATGGTATTCTGTCCAAACACCCCCAGCAGAATCAGATAAATCAGTCCGTTCATCAGGGTAACAGCAATAAGAGCTCTTTTTCCGACGGCTGCAAGTTTCTCTTCCTGTCTGCAGAAAGGCTTTAAAAACAAAAGGGCTGTCAGAGGCAGCAGAAAAATACCGCTGGCAATGGTCCCACGAAGCAAATCTTCCCCGCCGGAATAAAAGACAGGAGCCCAGTAATCTGTCCGAACCTCCCGAAATGCCAGAATCAGCATGACCAGCAGAGGAATCCCCAGAAACCAGAAAATAATTTCATAAACTCTGGCTCTGCCTTCAATGCCGCGAACGGTTCCATAAGCCGCAAGGGCCAGCAGCAGCAGATTCACCCAGAATTCCGAACCTTCCGGCAGCAGCCATACCAGTACCAGCAAAGAAGTCTGATACAGCACAAATCCGCAGAGAGTGATAAAATACAGAAAATAGAAAACCATAAAAATATCTCCCACCAGTTCTCCTGCGGTATCTTTCATATAGCTGTAGTAATTTTCTTTTACATACTGCAGGTTTTTCCCCATCAGCCAGAGCAGTACAAGCCCTCCTGCCATTCCCAGAATCAGGCAGATCAGACCATCCGCCCCGGTCATGGAAGCAAGAATTCCCGGAAGCATCAGGCTGCTCATTCCGAAAATATCCAGAATCAGAAGCCGTCTTACCTGACGTAATGATATTTTCCGATTATCTGCAAACATAGAACATAACCTCCTTGTGAATCCTCACTGTTTTTTTTCTTCCTGTTTCAGCTTCAGTCTGGTACGGGCCCCGTCTCTGGTGTAGATGGGCCTCTTTTTCAGAAAATCCAGGGGCAGACGCAGAAAGGTATCCCGTTCGTCCCGGTATCCGTTCAAATCTGCTCCCACAAAAGGCGCCAGATAGGGAATGCCAAAGCTCTCCAGATGAGACAGATGTATCAGCACGTACAGTATTCCTGCCAGAAAACCGAAAAATCCCAGATACCCGCACAGAAATATAAACAGAAATTTCAGGATACGGAATGCAGTGGCAAATTCCTCATTGGGTACTGCGAAGGAACAAAGGGCTGTCAATGCCACCACAATTACCACAATAGGGCTTACTATATTGGCGTCCACCGCAGCCTGTCCGATAATCAGGCCTCCCACAATCCCTATGGTATTTCCATTTGCCCCCGGAAGCCGGACTCCTGCTTCCCGCAGCAGCTCAAAGGCCAGTTCCATCAGCAGAATTTCCACCACTGCCGGAAAAGGAACTCCCTGCCTTGCCGCCGCCAGTGACAGCAGCAGATCCGTAGGCAGAATCTGGGTGTGGAAATTGGTCATGGCCAGATACAGTCCCGGAAACGTCATGGCCAGAAAGGAAGCCAGATAACGGAGCATTCTTGTAAAAGAAGCAATTTCCCAGCGGCTGTAATAATCATCGCTGGTCTGGATAAAGGTATTATAGGTGGCCGGGAGAATCAGAGCTACCGGGGAATTATCTGACAGCAGTACAATTCTCCCCTCCAGAATGGCCATGGCTGCCCGGTCCGGCCGCTGGGTGGTCTGAAACTGCGGAAAGGGGGAATACTTTCTCTTTTCTGTAAGCTGTTCAATAATCCCGCTGTCCAGGGCCCCGTCTATTTCAAATTCCCCCAGACGCTTTTCCACTTCTTCCAGCATACCGGGGTAAATCAGATCTTTCATATATACCAGATCTACATTGGTGTGAGTGCGTTTTCCCGCAAAACTCTCTTTTACCTTTACATGGGGACTGCGGAGACGTTTTCGGATCAGAGCCGTATTCAGCTTGACGGATTCTGAAAATCCCTCATTGGAACCTCGAATTACCTTCTCAGACTCCGTTTCATATACGCCTCTGCCAGGATACCCCTTATCCGGAATCTTCAGGGCTTTTCCATACCCTTCCAGGAAAAACAGAGCGTCTCCCGTCAGCATACCCTGAGCCGCATCCTCTATGGTTTCAAATGGATCCGAATCAGAAATATCCTGCACATTCTGTTTTACATAAGAGACAAGGTCCTCTTCCGGCAGCTCCCGCAGTGTCTGAAGTATCTTTCCCACAGCCGAATCCTTCCAGTCCACGCTGCTGACCGACACTTCTATATAGGCAATATAGCACTCTTTTTCCAGCTTCTTTCCTACCTTTATTTTCCGCTTTTTAATATCTGCGCAGTCAGAAAAAAGCGTCTCAAAATTCCGGATATTCTCCTGTAAATCCGGGGTAATCTCCATTGGCATAATCGTTCTCCTTCTGATTTCTTCTCTGCACCGGCAGGCTGCAGCAAAACAAATATAAAAAGGACAGGCCTGAGGCCTACCCTTTTCTTACCATTCCTGTATATCATTTCCCGGATTTTCCTTTTTATTCCTGTTCCTGAATAATATTTTTCACTACCAGTTCCTGGTTCATCACATGATGGCTTACGATTTCCACCACTGTTTCCTTATCTTTACGTTTCAGCCCCTCGTAGATTTTTTCATGCTCTTCAATCAGTCTGGGATAAACTGTGTCATTTTTCAGATACTCCACCCGGTAACGGTACATCTGCTCCCGCAGATTATTGAGCATGTTTACCAGTTTGGGATTATCTGCCGCCTGATAAATGGTGTCATGGAACTCCACATCTGCCTGGGCAATCTTTTTCACATCCCTGCTTCTCGTACTTTCTTCAAAATTTTTAAGAGCCCCATAAATCTGTTCCAGGGATTCTTCCGTCATGTTATCACATGCCAGCCCCACTGCCAGCTCGTCCAGGGCCTTCCGAATCTGCAGAACATCCTCCATATCCTTTTCCGTCATTCTGGCAACCTCCGCTCCTTTTCTTGGCATGGTCACCGCCAGACCTTCCAGCTCCAGCATACGGATGGCTTCCCGGATGGGCGTGCGGCTGACCCCCAGTTTTGAGGCAAGCTGCAGTTCCATCAGACGTTCCCCCGGTTTCAGTTCCCCTTTCAGAATAGCCTCCCGTAAAGTCTGAAACACCACATCCCGCAGGGGAAGATATGCATTCATATTTAATTCCAGCCTGTCTGTCATTTTCTACTCCTCTTTTCCTGTATGCTCTGTGCGAAATGTATTATAAATATCTGTCAGATACACCTGTTTTGCCAGGGTCCCTTCCCGCAGTGCCTGGCAGGTCTGCTCCGCTTTCTCTTTATTATCAAACAGTCCGAACACTGTGGGGCCGCTCCCGCTCATCATGGCGTTGAGGGCTCCGCCGGCTTTCATTTCCTCTTTGATACGTGCAATTACCGGATAGTGGGGAATGGTAACGCTTTCCAGCACATTTCCCATATGGGCGGCCACCTGATGCAGGTCTCCCTCCTCCAGTCCTTTTATTATTCTGTCAATATCCGGATGAACCGTATGCTCCCCCAGATTCAGATTTTCATATACAAATTTCGTGGATACACTGATGGGAGGCCTTGCAATCACCACCTGGCATTCCGGCATGGGAGGCAGTGCGGACAGCTGCTCGCCGATTCCTTCCGCCAGAGCCGTCCCCCGCATAATACAGTAAGGCACGTCCGCGCCAATCCGAACTCCCAGCTTCATCAGTTCCTCTCTGGAAAGCTGCAGCTGAAACATCCGGTTCATTCCATATAATACGGCCGCCGCATCGGAGCTTCCTCCTGCCATGCCTGCAGCCACCGGGATAAACTTCCGGAGGCTGATCACCATCCCGCTTTTTAAATCAAATTCGTCCTGAAGAAGTTTTGCCGCCTGATAAACCAGATTATTCTCATTCGCAGGCAGATAATACAGATTCGTCTTAACCTGAATTCCCGGCCTGTCCGTCTTTTTTAATATGAGCCTGTCATACAGCCTTATGGTCTGCATAACCATCTTTACTTCGTGATACCCGTCTTCCCTGCGTCTGAGCACATCCAGCCCCAGATTTATCTTTGCCAGAGCTTTTAATCTTAATTCCTTCATAGCATTTCTCCTGTATTTTGTATACATACTTTCTGTTATAAGTTAAACATTTTTTACCGGAAAAGTCAATAATTTCCGAATAATAGCAGCTTTTTTGTCGCATTTTGACAGATTTTTTTATGTGTTGTCTTGCATAATAAAATTCTTCCTGTTATACTTTATTTGGTATAATATCTGCTGGTATTATGCTGCCGGACAGATGCTGGTTCACATATCACAGAACAATGCACCATCCTGGTATAATGTCAGCAGATGTTATACCGTCCGAACAGACACAGGTTATGAAACCACACTATCAGGAAGGGACTGAGACATTTGTTTAAGAATTTTTTAGCAAAATCACAGCAGCCGGAGCCCGTAATCAATGAGCCGTCCAGAACTGAATCTGCAGGAAATGAACTCTCCGTGGCAGAACATGAACGTATCATTACCGAAATCAGCGACATGATGGAGACCCTTGGATTTGATACGGAACATCTGCTCTGGATTGCCAAACAAAATAAAGAAGCATTTTCCACCCTCGTAAACAATAATCAGAAAATTGCCGATTCTTCTGCTGAAAATCTGGAACAGGCCACTTTTGTGGAGGAAAAAATTCAGCAGGTCAACCAGAACAGCGAGACCATGAACGAACATATCCGGCTGGTGGAAGAAAAAGCAGATGCTATTTTAAAAAACATCACGGAAAAAAATGAAACCATCAAAGAAACCTATCACATGCTTCATGATTTGAATGAAACACTTCGGATTACTCAGGAAACCAATCTGAAGCTGCTGGAATCTTCCCAGAACATTCACAAAATCGTGGAGTACATTAAGAATATCTCAGAGGAAACCACCCTTTTATCCTTAAATGCTTCCATCACTGCCGCCCATGCAGGAGAAGCCGGCAAAGCCTTCGCCATTGTGGCCGGGGAAGTGGGAAAACTTTCCGATGAGACAGATTCCTTTATCAATGAAATTGAAGAAATTGTAAAGGAACTGGAAGAAAATATTCAGAGCAGCCATGAATCCACCAAACATTCCGAGGACTCTATTCAGAAGCTGAACGGATTTGTGGAAAGTACGGTGAACATCCTTACCGGAACCCATGAATCCCTGACAGATATCAAGCGCAATATGGGCAATCTGACTGCTGTTTCCCAGACCAATGTGGAGGTATCCTCAGACGTGACAGATGCTCTGGGCAAACTGACAGATACGATTTCCACCTCTGCCAACCAGTCCCATGATTCCATAGCGTTGATTGCCCAGCATCAGAAAAAAACGGAAACCCTGCTGTCCTGCTGCGACAATATCAGCTCCATGTGTGAAAATCTTCAATACAGCATGTGTACCATCAAAAATGAAAATGAGGTTGTTATCGGTATCAATCCTTTTACCTCCCCTAATGATATCAGGAACATGTATCAGCCGGTGCTGGCCCGTATCTTTGAAGGTCTGGGATTAAAAGTGAAAATTATCATTGTAAAGGACTACCTTTCTCTGGGAGACCAGATTCAGAAGGGTACCATTGACGGAGGATGGTTCTCGCCTTTTGCCTATATCACTGCTGCTGAGATGACCCCATTAATTCCCATTGCCACTCCGCTGATTAACGGCAAGGATTATTATAACGGTTATATTATTACCAGAAATGACTCCGGTATAGAAACTCTGGAAGATTTACCTGGCAGAACTTTTGCCTATGTGGATAAAAACAGCGCTTCCGGTTATCTGTACGCAAGACACAGTATCAAAGAGGCAGGCCTTGATCCGGAATCTGTTTTTTCCAGCGTTTCCTTTGCAGGCAGCCACGACCAGGTGATTCAGGGTGTGCTGAACGGCGAATTTGACGCAGGCGCCACCTATAACGAAGCCTATGAAAAAATGCAGAAATCAGGAACTGACATGTCCGGCATCAATATTATTTCCATTACCGGAAATATCCAGAAAGACGCCATTGCGTTCAGTAAAAATATGGACCCGGAACGAATTGAGCTTTTGAAAAAAGCCTTCACCAGTTTTACAGACTTTTCCGGTATTACCACTCCTGTTACCGGTTTTGTGGAAGCCAGAGACAGCAATTATGACCTGATCCGCCAGGTACAAAATGCAAAATGATCAGAAAAAGTGTTAATTTTTTCCCTGGATTTCCGATATAATTGTTGAGGAATCAAAAGTTATGGATAACCACTTATTGCTCCGAGCTTTAAATGTTTTCAGGCCTTTCGGAGTAATAAAATACCAGGGAGGGACAAAACTATGAGCGTAAACAGTGTGAATAGTGTAAACAGCAGTGCTGCGGCTTATACCGCACCCGTTCAGCAGAATACGGTCAAAGCTGCTGAGAATACGGAATCTTCCAAAAATACCGCCGCTGATAAAGGCGTTGTATATGAGAAGAGCAATGAAACCAAAACTTCTGCTAAAAACAGCATTTATTCCAAAGATGAAATCGTTGCACGCATGAAGAGAGATACGGAAACCAGAACTGCCCAGCTCAGAAGTCTGGTAGAGAAAATGATGACCAGCCAGGGAACCAAAATCGGCCAGGCCGATGATATGTGGAAGTTCCTTGCAAGCGGTAAATATACCGTAAGCGCTGACGTAAAAGCTCAGGCGCAGGCTGACATTGCAGAAGACGGATACTGGGGCGTTGAACAGACTTCCGAACGTATTGTGGAATTTGCAAAAGCTCTCACCGGCGGCGATACTTCCAAAATTGAAGAAATGAAAGCTGCTTTTGAAAAGGGCTTCAAGGCTGCTACCGGAGCATGGGGCTCCAAACTGCCTGACATTTCTCAGAGAACATATGACGCAGTTATGGATAAATTTGATGACTGGGCAGGCAAGAAAACAGAAGACGCAGAGGCTTAAGTTTCTGCTATATCAAACAGCACTTCAAAGGAGAAATCGGAGTTCCGGTTTCTCCTTTTTATTTCCCAGGGCCTTCCCTGCTTCCTGTCCTCCGCCACAGCGGCAGAAAGGCTGCATCTCTTTTAACAGAATTTTCACAGCATTTCCCGTCTGACTATGCTATAATAGAAATGTATTTTCGAAATTTTCAATTCATTACAGAAAGGACGAATCTTTATGGCGATTATGCTTCTTTTGTGCTGCGCCGTCATCCTCTCCTGTATCATCGCGAACCGTTTTTCCAGTAAATTCGGTATGCCTGCACTGCTTTGCTTCATGGCACTTGGTATGATATTCGGCTCTGACGGACTCTTAAAAATTTCTTTTAACGACTATACCATGACAGAACAGCTATGCACTGTGGCTCTGATATTCATTATGTTTTACGGCGGCTTCGGTACAAAATGGCAGACTGCCAGGCCCGTAGCTGTGAAAGCCACCATACTTTCCACCCTGGGCGTTGTCATTACCGCGCTGCTCACCTGCTGGTTCTGCTATGGAATCCTGCATTTTTCCTGGTCTGAGAGTTTTCTGATCGGCGCTGTCTTAAGCTCCACGGACGCCGCTTCGGTATTTTCCATTCTCCGCTCCAAAAATCTGAACCTGAAAAACGCTACAGCCCCGCTTCTGGAAATTGAAAGCGGAAGTAATGACCCCATGGCCTACATGCTTACCATGATTGCTCTGGCCATGATTTCCGGCAGCAGCAGCACTCCCATTCCTGTCATGATGTTCACTCAGATAGTATTCGGTGCGGCAATCGGAATTTTTAACGCTTTTGTGGGGATTGCGGTACTTCAGAAAGGAGACATTGTCTCAGAGGGAATGGACACGGTTTTCGTAATCGCTCTGGCACTGCTGTCTTACGCTTTTCCCACCGTAATTGGCGGAAACGGCTATTTAAGCGTGTATCTGACCGGAATTATCCTCGGCAACAGCCCTATCAGCAATAAAATTACACTGGTACATTTTTTCGATGGAATCAACGGACTGGCTCAGATACTGATTTTCTTCCTGCTGGGACTTCTGGCATTTCCCCACCGCCTGCCGGAAATTTTTCTTCCCTCCCTGGCCATTGCCGTTTTCCTCACCTTTGCGGCCCGGCCTGCAGCTGTATTTCTGCTGATGCTCCCTTTCCGCCCCTCTCTGCGGCAGTGTGTCCTGATTTCCTGGTCAGGGCTGCGCGGCGCTGCTTCCATCGTATTTGCCATTATGGTAATCGCCAGCGGCGTCAGCCTGGAACACGACCTGTTCCACATTGTATTTTTCATTTCCATGCTCTCAGTGGCCATTCAGGGCTCTCTGCTTCCTCTGGCCGCCCGCAAACTGGATATGGTGGACAATACTTCTGATATCCGTAAAACATTCAACGACTATCAGGATGATTCGGAGCTGACTCTGATGCGCATGTACATACCAAAGGGACATAACTGGGAAAACCGTCTGGTTGAGGAAGTAAGTTTTCCCACCGGCTCTCTTGCCCTGATGATAAAGCGGGAAAACGAAACTCTGATTCCCCGCGGCAACACGCGGATTCACGCCGAGGACACTCTGATATTGAGCGTACCGGCCTACCACAGCGAAAATGACGGCAAACTGAAAGAAATCCAGATTACCCTTACCCATCCCTGGTGCGGAAAATGCATTGCGGAACTGGAACTGCCGGACCATCTTCTCATTGCCCTGATTAAGCGGAGAGATGAAAATCTGATTCCCCAGGGAAGCACTCGGATTTATACCGGAGACCGGGTTGTCATTTATAAATAGCTGAATTATCCTGTCCGGATGAAAAAAGAATCCGCTCCGGAATAACAGCAGCAGGATACATTACATCCGTTCTCCCACAAAAATTACAGGCACCCTCTTAAGAAGGCGCCTGTAATCTTTTCTGAAAAGATATTCTATTTATTTCTTTGCAAATCTTACTTTAAACACGTACCACAGCGCTCCCGTAATACATACGGAGGAATAAGCACCGCAGACAATACCTGCCATCAGCGGAAGGGCAAACTCCCGGATGGAGCTGACGCCCAGAATAAACAGCACAAATACCATAATAAAGGTAGTCAGTGAAGTATTGATACTTCTGGACAATGTCTGGGTAATACTCCGGTCGGCAATTTCCATCAGGCTGTCCGGATCCTTTTTTCTGGCTCCGCCAAGATTCTCACGGATACGGTCGAAAATAACAATGGTGGCATTGATGGAATATCCTACGATAGTCAGCATACATGCAATAAAGGTATTTCCTACGGAAGTTCTTACAATGGCATAAAATGCCAGCACTACCAGCACATCGTGCAGAAGGGCGATAACAGCGCTTCCCGCAAAACGGATGTCTTTAAACCGGAACCAGATATAAATCAGCATAAATACTGTGGCAATTGCCACTGCCCAGATTGCGTCTGATTTCATCTCATTACTTACGGTTGAGCTGATATTTTCTGCAATAATTCCGTCTTCACTGACTCCAAACTGTTCAATCAAAGCCTGATTCAGAGATTCACGCTCTGCCAGTTCCAGGGAACGTGTCTTGATTACCACCTGACTGGTGCCTTCAATTTTCTGAGTCTGGACATTGGGATCTCCTGTGACTTCTTCCACAACCGGAACAATCTTCTCATCAATTTCATTGATGGAATAATCTTCATTAAAGGTAACCGTGGTGGAGGTTCCTCCTACAAAATCCAGACTGTAATTTAAAATATTTCCGTCTTTGGATTTGTTGATTCCCATTCCAACAGCTCCTGCCAGAATCAGCAGCCCTGATATGGCAAAAAATAACACACGTTTGCGCAGGAACTGAACGGTCTTGCGCTCTTTGGTGGCGCCATAGAATTTCGCATCCTGAACCCCCAGGGCATAGAAGCATTTCATCAGCCAGCGGGTAATTACCAGAGCGGTAAACATGGACAGCACAATACCGATTCCCAGTGTATAGGCAAAGCCTTTGACGGAACCGGATCCGCGGGTTCCCAGCACCACTGCTGCAATCAGGGTAGTAATATTACCGTCCAGAATAGCGGAAAGGGCTTTGGCATATCCGATTTTAATGGCGGAATTTACAGTTTTTCCTGCGCCGATTTCTTCACGAATACGGGCAAATATAATAACGTTTGCGTCCACCGCCATACCAATGGACAGAATAATACCTGCGATACCGGGCAGGGTCAGGGTAATGTCAAATATCCACAGGGCCCATACCGTCAGCGCAGAATAGAGCACCAGCGCAATGCTGGCAGTAAATCCGGGTACACGATACATAATCATCATAAACAGCATAACCAGGAGCAGACCGATTAATGCCGCTTTCAGACTGGTGGAAATGGCTTCTTCTCCCAGCTGAGCGCCTACCACTTTGGAATGGAGTTCTTCCAGCTCCAGAGACAGAGAACCGATACGGATGGTAGAAGCCAGTTCTTCTGCCGCCTCAAAACTTTCCATATTGTCAATCTGGGCTTTTCCTCCGGTGATTGCCTCATCCACACCAGGCGCGCTGATGGTCTGTCCATCATAAACGATAGGCATTGTTTTGCCCACATTGTCCTCAGTGGCTTTGGCAAATTTTTCGGCCCCTTCATCTGTCAGGGTCAGCTCTACCACATACTGGCGTGCCCCCATATTGTCGTTATAGGTGCCTGCCTGCGCGCTTTTAATATCTGTTCCTGTCACAAGGGTTTCCCCTGCTTCATTCTGGAATTCCAGAGAGCCTGGCTTTCCAAGTTCCTCCAGAATCTCATTTGCATCGGAAACACCGGGAATTTCTATATTAATCCGGTTATTTCCTTCCTGATATACGGTAGATTCCGTGCTGTAAGTTTCCACACGCTTCTGCAGCTTGTAGACAGTATCCTTCATATCCTCCGCCGATGGATTGTCTTCCACCGCCTGGTAAGTGATGCTGACACCGCCTGCAAGATCCAGTCCCAGCCTGATATTACGGTTCTCACCTACGCCAACCGTTGAGATAATGGTTCCTGCATACCAGGTCATGGCTGCCATAACTGCCAGAATCAGAACCAGTATCCCTGTCGCTTTACTTTTCTTCATGACTTTTTCCTCTCTTAGATTTCTTATTCTGCCGCCTTTGCTTTTTCCGCCTGATTCAGCAGGTTTCTTCCGCAAGCGCCGCTTTTATCATAATTGCGCATTCAATCCGCTTTTTCTGCAGTTCGCAACCGATATCATAAGCATCTGTAATACTTCCGTGAAAATTCCAGGAATTGGCAGCACAGCCGCCGCTGCAGTAAAACTTCGCAAAACAGTTCCTGCATTTTTCCTTTGCATACACATTACAGCTTTTAAACTCCTTCTGAAGCTGAAGATTCTTTACGCCTTCCGTCACATTTCCCATGAGAAATTCTTCATTTCCCACAAACTGATGGCAGGGGTACAAATCTCCCCAGGGAGTCACCGCCAGATATTCTGTTCCGGAACCGCAGCCGGACAGACGTTTTGCCACACAGGGCCCGCCTTCCAGATCTATCATAAAATGAAAGAAATGAAAACCTCTGTTTTCTTTCTGGCGCCTGATTAATTCCTGAGCCAGCCTGTCATATTCTTCAAACAGTCTGGGCAGATCTTCTTCCTGCAGAGCATAGCTTTCTGTGGGTTCTGCCACCACAGGCTCCACGGAAATCTGCCGGAATCCCAGATCCGCCAGATGAAGCACATCTTCGGAAAAATCCAGGTTATTGTGGGTAAATGTTCCCCGCACATAGTATTTTTCCTGATTTCTGCTCTCTGCAAATTTCTGAAATTTCGGTACTATCAAATCATAGCTGCCCGCCCCTTTTCGGAAAGGCCGCATTCTGTCGTTTACCTCTTTGCGCCCGTCAATGCTCAGTACCACATTTGCCAT
This sequence comes from Eubacterium sp. 14-2, assembly GCF_000403845.2. Taxonomy (GTDB): domain Bacteria; phylum Bacillota; class Clostridia; order Lachnospirales; family Lachnospiraceae; genus Petralouisia. The sequence continues at coordinate 575,254 of NZ_KE159568.1, forward strand.
TTCCTGATTGGCAAATTCCATGATTTCATCATTCAGCAGTACACCGTTGGTAGTCAGGGTAAACCGGAAATTCTTATTGTGAATTTTCTCCTGCTCTCTTCCATATGCTACCAGCTTCTTTACCACCTCAAAATTCATCAAAGGTTCACCGCCGAAAAAGTCCACTTCCAGGTTCCGGCGGTTTCCGGAATTTTTAATCAGAAAATCAAGGGCAGCTTTTCCCACTTCATAAGACATGACTGCTCTTCTTCCGTGGTATTCCCCTTCCTCCGCAAAGCAATAACGGCAGGCCAGGTTGCAGTCATGGGCAATATGCAGACACAGGGCTTTTACCACCGTGGGACGATCCTGAAACTGCCCCATGTAATCCTCATATTCGTCTTTCGTAAACAATTGCTGTTCTTCAGCCAGAGTCCTGACTTCTTCGTATCCTTCTGCAATCTCGGCTTCCGGATAGTCCCGGCCCAGACGGGAAATAATTTCTTCTCTGGTGCAGGCTTCAAACAGGGGAATCATATCATAAACCATGTCATCCACCACATGTACCGCACCGCTGTTGACGTCCAGAACAATATTGTAACCGTTGTTTTTATACTGATGAACCACTGCCAGTTCCTCTCTTTCCGTATGTAATCCCGGCGTCTCACAGGCCCATGGCCATCAACGCACAAATGACCGCTCGTTGATTGCGAACGGTCCATGCTTACATTCTTATGCTCTTCGGGCGCCTGTCCTGGCTGCCCATCCCCTGACGGGAACATAATTCTGCCGGAAATTATTTATGCTCACAGCTCTGGTTTCCTACGGTACAGCTTGTCTTGCATGCAGACTGGCATGAGGTCTGGCATTCTCCGCAGCCGCCTCTTTTTACTGTGTTCTGTAATCTTTTTGTATTTAATGTTTTTACATGTTTCATAAAAATACTTCCTTTCTGTTCTTAGAAATTTTCAGGGGCAATTTCAGGTTTGCCGGGCCCCTCCTCATGGCAAATCCATCAGGGCTCCTCCCGGCTTTGCCGGGCCCCTCCTCATGGCAAATCCTCATGGCAAATCCATCAGGGCTCCTCCCGGCTTTGCCGGGCCCCTCCGGTAAAACCATCAGGGCTCCTCCCAACTTCGTTGGGCCCCTCCTCATGGCAAAGTATATCACACTTTTTTGTGGATGAAAAGCATTTATTTCAAAAATTCCACGGAAGCCTTAAACTGGTCGCAGTCGATCTTCACATCAAAGGTGCCGCCCAGTGCGGCTGTATAAGTGTTTACAATGGCAAGGCCCAGTCCATTGCCTTCGGTGGTTCTGGACTCATCTCCTCTGGCAAACCGCTCCACAATCTGCTCTCTGGTAAAATTCATCTGATAACTGGAGGTATTGGTAATTTCAAACCGTACTTTCTGCCCGGTCTCTTCCGTGCTTCCTTCTTCTTTTACGTGGATGACTGAGGATTTCATAAAAATTCTGGTGTATTCCTGGGAATATTTCAATGCATTTTCCACAAGATTCTGAAAAATACGGTACATGTAGCTGCTGTCTGCTATAAAATCTGTGGGTTCTTCTGTCAGCATCACCACAAACTCTCTGCCGCTCTCTGCTATACGGTCTCCCATATCTGCCTGCACCTGCTCAATCAGACAGTTCATTTCCATCTGTTCCATGTGAAGTTCCACATTTCCGCTGCTGGTTTTGGCCAGATCAAACAGACTGTCAATCATTTCCTTTAATTTCTGCGCTTTTCTGGAAAGAACTTCCAGATAATCAGCCACCACGTCGCTCAGTTCTTCTTTTTTCATCAGTTCGAGATAACCCACCATGGAGGTCAGAGGTGTTTTCAAATCATGGGACACATTAGAAATCAGATCCACTTTCATCTGTTCACTGCGTAATGCGGTTTCCAGGCTTATCTGATTAATCTGTTCCAGATTTTCCATATAGAGCTTCAGCTTTTTTTTCATATAGAAACTGATGACAAGGTTACTCACAATCCACTGAATCAGTACAGTTCCCACAGGAATATAAGCTGCACTCAGATTTCCGAACAGCCAGGTATGGTTCAGTCTGTAACGAAAATTTTTTACCGCTATAAAAAGCCCAACTGCTGCAATAATTCCTGTCGCCAGCTTCAGTTTATGCTGTTTTCTTTCCCATTCCTGAAAAAACTGTTCCGACTGAACCTGCCAGTTTTTATTGAAATACCGCAGTCCAAACTGAAGTATTCCTGTCACACCTGCAGCAAAGCAGAAGTTCATCACACCTCCCCTGCCCAGATTGTATTCTGTGGTCATATACCGATAACTCAACATATCCGTCAGCATCATAGTCCCCAGTACAATACCCAAAATCCCCGGAATCAGAAATATTTCATCTTTTTTTAATATTTTCTGAAGCAGCTTTTTCAGCTTCCTGCTGATTTCAGTATTTTTCCATTTTGTACCCAATGCCCCACACCACCTTTACATATTTTGGATTTTTCGGATCAATTTCCAGTTTCTCCCGGATATGGCGGATATGTACCATCACCGTATTTTCCACGGTATAGCTGGCCACTTCTTTCCAGACCTTCTCATAAATCTTTTCTGCAGAAAATACCTGCCCCGGATGTTCCATCAAAAGCTCCAGAATTTTATATTCTGTGGCTGTCAGCTTTACCTCCGCTCCGTCCACAACCGCTTTTTTACTTTTCCGATCCAGCACCAGACTGCCATTTACAATCTGGTCTTCCTGAGCCTTTGGTGCACCGCCTCCCCAGGTATGATAGCGCCGAAGCTGGGCTGCCACTCTGGCTGCCAGTTCCGCCGGATTGTAAGGCTTGGCAATATAGTCGTCCGCCCCCATCACAAGGCCGGAAACCTTGTCGCTCTCCTCGGTTTTCGCCGACAGAATAATTACGGGAATCCTGTTGGTCTCCCTGATTTTCATCAGAGCCGACAGCCCGTTTAACCGGGGCATCATCACATCCAGCAGAATCAGATCCACCGTATGTTCCTTTAATACTTCCAGAGCCTCCAGTCCGTCATATGCTTTCAGAATCCGATAACCTTCGTATTCCAGGAGCTTTCCCAGAGAAAACACAATCTCTTTGTTGTCATCCACTACCAAAATGGTCTGTTGTTCCATGTCTTTTTTCTCCTTGCATTTCCAAATCTCACTTTTATCATACAGACATTATAATAATGATTTCAAAAATAAAACTCAATTAATTTCTTAAAAAAATCTTAATCCTGACCGGAACAGACTTTTGACACCCTAATCTTATAAGATAAAAAAGAATGCGCCGCAATAAACATCAACCCCGCGAGCTGCGCATCATTGTTTTTTTCTTCTATAGGAAATCCAACGGAATTTCCTATAGAAGAAAAAAGCGGAAACATATCAGAGACATGTTTCCACTCTTTCCAGATCATTTATGTCTGAATTCAGCTTGCCATCCCGCCGGTCATCCCTGATGCTGTGCAGAGCACCAGGGTGGTGGCAAACCGCGACAAATCCATATTGATTCCTTTCTGAAATACCACAGAGCCCAGTACCAGAATCAGAAAATAGCAGGCGCCCATGGTCATTCCCCACAGAAACCGTTTTTGTTTCATAACCTTTCCGCTCAAAAATCCCCCTGTAAATCCTGATAATACATAAATCAGGACAATCCCAATAGAAACAACGCTTTCACTGAGCTGCATTTTATAGAGCATGGCAGAGAGAATCAGCAGCAGGGCTCCCGTCACCATATACATAACCAGCAGAATTTTCAATATGGACAATACAGAAATATTCGGTTTGTTTTCCCCCTTCCCTTTGGCCGAGGCCTTCCATAGTTTCTTTTCCATCCCTTTTCCTCCCTCCTGTGGATGTCCTTTTGATTCTATGATATTTTATTCCCGACCGTTTAAAACTATTCCTGCGAAGAAAAGGGATTTCTAAATTTTTCCTGAATTTTCAGGGAATTCCTTGCAAAATCCTCCTGTATCCGGTATATTAATGTATTGAAAGGAGAGATGTACTTGGACTCAGGTGACGTCATACAATTAATTATCATTATTATCTTATTAATGTTATCTGCATTTTTTTCTTCTGCAGAAACAGCTTTGACCACTTCTAATAAAATCCGTCTCAGAAGCATGGCGGAAGAAGGTAACAAACGGGCGAAAAAGGTACTGGAGATTACAGATGACTCCGGTAAAATGCTCAGCGCCATACTGATTGGAAACAATATCGTAAATTTGTCCTCCGCTTCTCTGGCCACCACCCTTGCCACAAAGATTTTCGGCAATGCGGGCGCCGGAATTGCCACAGGTATTCTGACGGTACTGGTACTGATTTTCGGTGAAATTTCACCCAAAACTTTTGCCACCATCCATGCGGATAAAATTTCCCTGGCCTATGCAGGCACAATCAGCGGACTTATGAAACTGCTCACTCCTGTTATTTTTGTTATTAATAAGCTGGCACTCGGTTTTCTGATTCTGCTGCGTGTGGATGCTTCCGGCGCTCAGAACACCATGACAGAAGACGAACTCCGCACTATTGTGGATGTAAGCCATGAAGAGGGAGTAATTGAAACAGAAGAACGGGAAATGATTAACAATGTGTTTGATTTCGGCGATGCCCAGGCAAAAGAGGTTATGGTACCCCGTATTGATATGACATTTGCTGATATTAACAGCACTTATCAGGAATTGCTGGACATTTTCCGTGAAGATAAATTTACCCGGCTTCCGGTGTTTGAAGATTCTACAGACAATGTGGTGGGTATTATCAATATGAAAGACCTTCTTCTCTATGAAGATAAAGACCATTTTTCCATCCGCAACATTATGCGAAAGCCCTATTATACTTATGAGCATAAAAATACTGCGGAGCTCCTGTTGGAAATGCGTAAATCATCCATCAATATTGCCATTGTGCTGGACGAATACGGAGCAACTGCAGGGTTAATCACGTTAGAGGATCTGCTGGAAGAAATTGTAGGAGAAATCCGGGATGAATACGACATGGATGAAGAAGATCCTGTCCAGAAAATCAGTGAACTGGAATATATGATACAGGGTTCTCTGAATCTCAACGACCTGCATGACATTCTGAATCTGGATCTGGTATCTGACAATTATGATTCGGTTGGCGGTTACGTTATCGGTCTTTTGGATCATCTGCCCACACCGGGCGAATCTGTCACCACGCCGGAAGGTCTGTTTTTCCGGGTTGAAGATATGGATAAAAACCGGATCAGCAAAATTTTCGTGCGGCTTCCGGAGCCATCCAAAGAAGAATAAAAAGGATTCTGCTTTACAGAAATCATGTGATTTCATATTTCATGGTAAAACAGTATTACCCGTTTAATAAAAAAGCTCCGCCCGTGGCGGAGTTTTTTATTAAACGGGTAACAGTCTGACTTCCACAGGCCTGTCCAGCCATATTTCATCCTCTGTAACTCTGCAGTCCCAGGCCAGAACACCCACTCCGGCTTTCTGTACCTGCCGCAGTGTCTCTCCAAACTCAGGATGGGTTCGGTCATTGGGCTCAAAATACCGGATTCCCTTCATCTGAATTACAAACAGGATATAGCTCTCATATCCCTCTCTGACTGCCCGTTCCAGTTCCAGCATATGCCTGATCCCCCGTTCTGTGGGCGCATCGGGAAATCTTGCAATTCCATCTTCTTCCAGTGTAACGCCTTTTACTTCTATAAAAATTTTTCTCGCTTTTTCCTGTCCTGCTTCCACATAAAAATCTATTCTGGAGCTGCCATATCTGCATTCCGGTTTTATATAAGTAATATCTGAAAATGGAAAGTCCTCTCCTTCTTTCCTGCGGGCGTACCCTCCCTGTTTCAGCCACTCCCCCACTGCCCTGTTGGGCGCCTGGGAATCCATGTTAATCAGAGTTTCTCCTTTTCTGACAGTAATCAGATCCCAGGCTGTTTTACGGTTGGGATTATCGCTTTTATCCAGCCATACGGCTGCCCCCGGAACGAGAAGTTCCCGGCATCTTCCGGTATTTTTTACATGGCATGTTTCCATTCGGCCTTCCAGTTCCACCAGAGCTGCAAAGCGGTTGAGACGTTTCTCAAAACGCCCCGGAACAATCTGTGTATATTTCATCTCAATCTCCATTTTGACCCCGGACCGTCAGGATACCCCGAAAAAGGCTGTGTCCTGTTTCAGTCGCCGGGCTCCTGAATCTGCTTTTCATCCGGAATCCATTTTTTCAGAATCCGGTAAATATCTTTTAAATCAATGGGCTTTGCAATATGTCCATTCATGCCCGCCTGCCTTGCTTTGAGCACATCGCTGGAAAATGCATTTGCACTCATGGCCACAATGGGAATGATTCTGGCGTCTCCCCGGTTCATCTGCCGGATAGCCCTGGTCATCTCATGCCCGTCCATTTCCGGCATCTGCACATCGCTCAGAATGATATCGAAATAATTTTCCGGATTTTCCGCAAATTTTTCAATCCCTTCTTTTCCATTCCAGGCGATTTCAAGTTCTGCCCCGGTAATTCCCAGCAGTTCCTGTGCAATCTCCATATTCAGCTCGTTATCCTCCACCAGAAGAATCCGTACCTCGCCATTTTTGAACTGGACAGGCTTCCCGGCATCTGTCTCAGACACTTCTGTGGATTCCGGTTCTTCTATCACCTCATTCTGCAGGGGCAGACGTATGATAAAGGTACTTCCCTCTCCCGGAAAACTGATAATTTCTATGGTTCCGCCCATCATGCTCACAATATTTTTCGTAATGGCCATTCCAAGGCCTGTGCCTTCAATTCCGCCTGTCTGTCCTGTATCTCCCCGTTCAAAGGGCACAAATATTTTTTCCTGAATTTCCCTGGTCATTCCAATTCCGTTGTCCATACAGTAAAATTCATAAAACCGCCGGTCGCCTCTCCGGTTTTCTGTCTCTTCCACGCACAGACTGATACTACCGCCCTCCGGTGTAAACTTTATGGCGTTGCCCAGCACATTGGTCAGTATCTGCTGAATACGCAGACTGTCAGAAACCACCATTTCATGGGAAATCGAATCAATGTCCAGGGTCATCTCCTGATTTTTAGCAGCAGCCTGTACCTGCATTACAGCTCCCGCTTCCTGCAGAAGGGTTCTGAGATTAAAAGGTTCCTCATTCAGAACCACATGGCCGCTCTCAATTTTTGACATATCCAGTACATCATTAATCAGGCTTTTCAGGTGCATGGAAGACAGTTCTATCTTGTGAATACAGTCCTTTAACCGCTCCGGATTATCCAGATTCATTCTGGCAATGGTGGTCATTCCCACAATGGCATTCATGGGCGTGCGCATATCATGGCTCATATTGGACAAAAACCTGCTCTTGGCCCGGCTTGCATTTTTCACCTGCAGAAGAGATGTTTCCAGCGCTTCCCGCTGATGAATTTCCTTCGTCTTATCTGTAATCACAACAATCCTGTAATTTCCCCCGCCTCCGGATCTGACATAAATATGAATGCCGAATTCCCGCTGCTCCCCGGTATGGGGATTGGTAATTCTCCGCTGAAACTGGTAATCCTGACTTTGTTTTATTTCCTCAATGTCCACCTGGTTTTCCAGAAGCCACTTTTCAATCAGCCCCTGCTGCTGACGGATTGCCTCCGGGGAATACCCCATAATCCGGCCTGCATTGTTGCTGATATACTCCAGCTCCCCGGTATCCTCATTCTGCATAATGAAAATCTCATCCACCATATCTGTCATCCAGCTGAAAGCAGACTGACGTTTCTTATATTCCCGGCTTCCTTTCCACCAGAATAATATAATTACTACTGTGTACACCAGAATTTTGCTTAACAGCGCCACCATGGAAATCCGATAACACTCCACCACATTGGTGCGGATGGCCAGACTCCAGTTACTGTTGCGGATGGGAATGCTTTTTACATACTGAAGTTTTCCTCCGTACAATTTCCAGTAGGAAACTTTTTCCCGGTTCTCCATGGCCTCCCTGATTTCCTCTCCCCCTTTGCTGACCCAGTCGTTTAATTTAAAATTATCATCAAAGCTCTGGCCTCTGGCTTTTATATTGGCATGGGCCGCCGCCAGAAATCTGCTGTCATACATACAGAAATAAAATTTTCCGTCAATGGAATCTCCCTCAATAATATTCTGCATATAGTCAAAATAAACGGAAACCTCAACAGCCCCGCTCCATTCTCCGGTATTGTCGTTAAAAACAGGCTGCCACACGGTAAAAATCTGAATATTTTCACCCTCTTTCGCCTGATAAATATCTGTCAGCACCTTTCTGCGGCTTTCCTTTAATTCCTGAAATATGGCAGAATCACTGATATTTTCGGTTCCCTCCCGATTGGTGGAAGCATATGTTCCTTCCGCATCCACAACTCCAATAGCATAGAGCCCGTATACTTCCGCAAAAGATTTCAGGCCTTTTACTTTTTCCTCAAGTGCTCCCTGTGTATTCTGCATCCTGTCATTTTCTGCAATGGAACCCGCCAGATTCCATACGTTGCTCATATATTCGGCAATTTTGCTCTCTGTCAGCCCGGTCTGGTTACTTACGCTCTCTTCCATAATGTCATAGGTGGAAATTGCAGTGACCGCAATATCAAACAAAGCCAGCAGCACGCAAAGCAGCTGTACCAGATGATAGGCTGAATAGGGTATCCTCCGCTTCTTTCTGTAACTCTTCACTTCCGTTCCCCCTGCTTTCTTCCTTTATAATAGAAAATGATACCACATTTTTCCGATTTTTTCCATGGAAACTTACATAGCCTGGCACCGCTCCATTCCGGGGAAACCTGCGCATATTATTTTTATCTTACAGGAAAGATACTTTCATGCTTTAGCGTGACAAGGTCTTTCCTGTAAGAGAACAAAGAATCCTGCTTTGCAGGATTCTCCGCCTGCGGCGGGTCGCTTTAGCGACATATTTCTTTTCCGCCGCAGTGTGATAATTGTCTTTTATTCTATAGGAAATCCAGAGGAATTTCCTATAGAATAAAAAAGGCGGCTTCAAACCATCTCTGATTTGAAACCGCCCTGCTGTCTCACAGGAATTATTTTAATTTCCAGATATCTTTGTTGTATTCTGCAATGGTTCGGTCGGATGAGAAGAATCCTGCCTTTGCTGTATTTACCAGCATTTTCTTCGCCCATGCAGTTCTGTTTTCATAATCTTTGTAGATTTCTTCTTTTTTGGCTGCATAATCTTTATAATCCAGAAGCGTCATAAACCAGTCTTTGTTCAGCAGCTCATGATAGAGGCGCTCCAGATGTTCTCTGTGGCCCACTTTCATCATTTCCTCACTTACAATAAAGTCCACAGCCTCTTTGATATCCTCATCTTCTTCATAGAATTTCCGGGAAACGTAATCGCCTTTTTCATAATGTTCGATAACGGTGTCGGAGCTTTCTCCGAAAATGTAGATATTTTCCTCACCTACCAGATCTGCAATTTCCACATTGGCTCCGTCCATGGTTCCAAGCGTTACGGCACCGTTCAGCATGAACTTCATGTTTCCGGTTCCGGATGCTTCTTTGGAAGCCAGTGAAATCTGCTCGGAAATATCGCAGGCCGGAATCAGCTTTTCCGCATTGGTTACGTTGTAGTTTTCCACCATCACCACTTTCAGGTAAGGACTTACCTCCGGGTCATTGTTTACCAGTTCCTGCAGGCACAGAATCAGATGGATAATGTCTTTTGCAATGGTATAGGCCGGAGCTGCCTTTGCACCGAAAATGACAGTGATGGGAGTAGCCGGTTTCTTTCCTTTTTTAATTTCCAGATATTTGTGAATCACATGCAATGCGTTCATCTGCTGGCGTTTGTACTCATGAAGACGTTTAATCTGAATATCAAAAACAGAATGCTCATCCAGTTCCACGCCCTGCTTTTCTTTCAGGTATGCCACAAGATTTTTCTTGTTTTCCTGTTTGATTTCCAACAGTCTGTTCAGGACTTTTTCATCATCGGCAAAGGAAAGAAGTTTCTCCAGTTCGTCTGCATTTTTGTGCCAGCCTGTTCCGATAACTTCATCCAGATAGTGGCTTAATCCTTTATTACAGTGCATCAGCCAGCGGCGGAAGGTAATTCCGTTGGTCTTGTTGTTGAACTTCTCCGGATACAGTTTATAGAAGTTATTCAGTTCGTTTTTCTTCAAAATCTCAGTGTGCAGGTATGCCACACCGTTTACGCTGAAACCATAGTGAATGTCCATATTTGCCATATGTACCAGGTTTCCCTCGTCAATAATGGCTACGGATCTGTCGTCAAACCTGTCTTTTACAATGGTATCCAGTTCACGGATAATGGGCATCAGCTGAGGTACTGCCCGGTTCAGGTAGTCCATGGGCCATTTTTCCAGCGCCTCTGCCAGAATGGTATGGTTGGTGTATGCACAGGTTTTCGACACAATATCAATGGCGTCATTCATACGGATGCCACGTTCCATCAGCAGACGGATTAACTCCGGAATTACCATACTTGGATGGGTATCGTTAATCTGGATTGCCGCATAGTCCGGTAAATCGTAGAGTTTACATCCCTTTGCCTCGCACTCGGAAAGAATCAGGCGTGCCGCGTTGCTTACCATAAAATACTGCTGATACACACGCAGAAGACGTCCTGCATCATCGGAATCATCCGGATACAAAAACAGCGTCAGGTTCTTCATAATATCGCCCTTGTTGAAACTGATTCCGTCTCCTACCAGATTTTCATCTACCGTTTCAATGTCAAACAAATGCAGCTTGTTGGTTCTGTTTTCAAATCCCGTTACATCCAGGTCATACATTCTGGACTGTACGGTAAATCCTCCGAACTGTACGGGATAGGTCACGTCAGTTCTGGTAAGCCAGCTCTCTGCTTCCATCCACGGATTTTTGTTTTCTTTCTGCAGACGGTTCTCAAACGTCTGTAAAAACAGGCCGAAATGGTAATTCAGGCCGATTCCGTCTCCGTTCATTCCAAGGGTTGCCATGGAATCCAGGAAACATGCTGCCAGACGTCCCAGTCCTCCGTTTCCCAGAGAAGGTTCCGGCTCCACCTGTTCAATCAGGCTGATATCTTTGCCATACTGCGCCAGCATTTCTGCCACTTCATCGTAAATTCCCAGGTTAATCAGATTATTGGACAACAGTTTTCCAATCAGAAATTCTGCGGAAATATAATAGATTTTTTTCTTTCCTTCCTGGCTCTCTTTTTCTTTTGCCATATCTTTTACGATGCCCAGAAGGCCGTAATAAATCTGCTCATTGGTGCAGGCCGCAATATTGTTGCAGCATTTCTGTTCCAGCAATTCTCTTACATTCACACTCATTCTTTCTTCCTCCTGCCTGTTTCCCGGCTCCATAACAGTGTTTGCCGGCAGCCCTTCCTGCCGGACGGTATCTGAACTTTTTATGTTTCGGAATCTCTGTTTTCAGGTTGCCCGAAATTTCTCCCGCTTATTCCGAATCCTTATGTAAATCCTTCCTGTGTTTCGTTTTATTTCACAACCAGAGTATAACTCCATTTCCCACATTTTTCTTGCAGTATGATGGCAAAATATAGTACAATACTATCAAAAAAAGAAAAAATGGTGGTATCATATGAACATTCTGGAATATGAAAACACACAGGAAACAAAATCTCACGGACAGGATAACTTCCCTTTTAATATCTATCTGTGCAGCATTCCCCTGGATTTTTCCATGGTGCCTCTTCACTGGCACAACGATATGGAAATCATCTATATAAAAAAAGGACAGGGGCAGGTTACCCTGGATCTCTGGCCTCTTCCGGTGCGGGAAGGGGATATTGTGGTGGTTCCGCCAGGGCAGCTTCACGCCATCGAACAGCGCGAGGATTTTTCCATGGAGTACGAAAATATCATTTTCAGACTGGATATGCTGATGGCTCCTCAGGGTGATGAATGTACGGAAAAATTTTTCCAGCCGCTGATGCAGGGTCAGCTTTTGTTCCCGAATCATTTTTCCCCGGATTCCTGCCTGTATCCCGCCCTTTCCCGGTGCCTCAATGCCATGGATGAAATCTGCCGGACCTTTGAATACGGCTATCAGCTTGCCGTCAAAGGACAGCTGTTTTCCTTTTTCTACACCCTGTTTTCCTCCTCGTCTCCTCCGCCCCGCCGAAAACACAGGTCGCTGGATCGTCTGAAGGATATTCTGAAATATGTGGAAACCAGTTACAGCGAAAAAATTACCATAGAGGACGCTGCGGGTATCTGCGGATTCAGCCAGTCTCATTTTATGAAATTTTTCAAATCCAGTATGGGGGTTTCCTTTACTGATTACCTGAACGATTACCGGCTGACCATGGCGGCCAGAATGCTGGTCTCTTCCTCTGATTCCATTGCCAGCATCGCTCCGGAAACGGGGTTTGAAAACCTTTCTTATTTTAATCGGATTTTCAAACGAAAATACGGATGTACACCCACTGCTTTCCGGGCGGGCAGCCCGTAACTATTATCGTGACTGATTCGCTATTCCTTATTGACAAATTTTTGTCAAAGTTATATATTAAAGGTATCAGAAAACACCAATATTACATAATTTTTTAGGAGGTTTTTACCCATGAACAATTTAAAACTGGACGTAGCAGATCAGATTGCTGTTTTGACCATCAGCAGACCCGGAGCATTAAACGCTCTGAACAGTGAAACACTGGATGAACTGAATGTAGCACTGACCGAAATTGAAGCAAGAGACGACGTGAAGGTTGTAATCCTGACCGGCGGCCCGGACAAGAAAGACAACCCCTACAAATCTTTCGTGGCAGGCGCTGACATTGCTGAAATGGTAAACTTCTCTGCTGCTGAAGCACGGGCATTCGGTATGAGAGCTGCTGAGCCTTTCTTCAAACTGATGAACATGCGTCAGGTTACCATCGCTGCTGTAAACGGATTCGCTCTGGGCGGCGGATGTGAAATCGCCATGGCATGTGATATCCGTATCGCTGCTGAAAACGCTACTTTTGCTCAGCCGGAAACCGGCCTTGGCATTATCCCCGGATTCGGCGGAACCCAGAGACTTGCACGTCTGGTTGGCATGGGCCGTGCAAAAGAACTTATCTTCACCTGCGACAACATTGACGCTGCAGAGGCATACAGAATCGGCCTTGTGAACAAAGTGGTTGCAAAAGAAGAATTAATGGACACCGCTAAGAAGATGGCTTCCAAAATCATTTCCAAAGGAAGCTATGCTGTTTCCATCGCAAAAGCTGCCATCAACAACGGATATGATATGGATATTAAAAATGCAGTTGAAATGGAAGCAAACCTGTTTGGTATTACCTGCTCTACCCATGACAAGACAGAAGGCATGACTGCTTTCCTTGAAAGAAGAGCTGCAGATCTGACAGATTTCTGATTATTACGTTCAAAGACAGCGGGGCTGTTGCAAAACAGATGAGTAATCATCTATGGAGCAACAGCTCCGCTTTTCTGTTCTGTACTATTCCTCTGCTTTTAAAATCATCGTAATGAGAAAAGAGGCCGCAAACGCCACCAGGCAGCTCAGCACATACATTCCGAACCCCTCCCCGTAAAATACCGGAAAGGTCACAAGGCTGGGGAAAGCAAAAGACATGGCCTGAGCGCCGGAAAGCCCGGCCAGCGCACCTCCGATACCGCCGCCAATACAGACACCCGCCATTGGTTTTTTCCGGGGAAGGCTTACCCCGAACAATGCCGGCTCCGTAATGCCAAACAGCGCGGACAGCATGGCGGAACCGCAAATGGACTGAAAGGCTCTGTCTTTGCTTTTCAAAAGAACTGCAAATACGGCTCCGGCCTGGGAAAATGCCGCCGGCCCCATCAATGCCAGTACCGTATCGGAGCCGTTTATCATAATATTGTTCATGGCAATCAGGATAAAACTCCACTGGAAACCAAAAATCACCATAGGCTGGGTAAATGCTCCCAGAAAAATTCCCGCCGCCACCGGAGACAGTCCGTATACTTTCTCATACCCAACAGCCAGCACATCTCCTGTTACCGCGCCCATGGGCCCGAACAGAGCCAGCGTCGCCAGTCCCACCAGCAACACCGATATCAGGGGAACTGCGAATCCCTTTATCATCTCCGGAATCACTTTGTTCAGAAACTCTTCCACAAAATGCAAAAGCCCCACTGCCAGAATAATGGGAATTACACTGGAATGATAGGTAACGCCCCGCAGCGGCAGTCCCAGAAAATGAATGGTATTCCCCTGTTCCAGAACTGTGGTAAGGGAAGGGTATAACAAAATTCCCGCAATTACAACAGCAGTGAACTGATTTGCACCAAATTTCCCGGCAGCGGTAAAAGCCAGCAGCATGGGCAGAAAATAAAACAGGCTGTCCGCCATGGCATTCAGTACCAGATATGTTTCACTGTCCGCCTGAATCCAATCTGAAGCTGCCAGGATAACCAGTGCTCCTTTCAGAATTCCGGCTGCACTCATTAAATTTACAATGGGCAGAAAAATCCCTGCCACCCCGTCAATCAGAACTGCTGCCACTGATTTTTTCTTTTTTTCTTCCATCTTTCCTCCTCTATTCCAGAATTTCTCCCAGTTTTTCAATATCTTCTTTCACAGTGGACCAGCCTGTTGCCAGCCTTACCACCGTATGGGTATCATCCGCCTTTTCCCAGAAACTGACTGCGACCTGCTCTTTGAGTTTTTCCAGACTGCTGTTTTCCAGAATAATGAACTGCTGATTGGTTGGAGATTCCAGGTAGAACACACAGCCTTTTTCCTTTAACTTCTTTTTCAAAAGTTCCGCCATCTCAATTACATGGCTGCTGATTTCAAAATACAGATTATCTGTAAATAAGGTGTCAAACTGGATGCCTGGCAGACGCCCCTTTGCCAGCAGGGCGCCATGCTGCTTCATAACCGTCAGAAAATGTCCGGGGCTATTTTCGTCGGGAAATACCACTGCTTCTCCACACAATGCCCCCATTTTGGTGCCGCCGATATAAAATACGTCGCAGATCCGGGCAATATCCTCCAGCGTCATATCGCTTTCCCGGCTCATAAGCCCATATCCCAGACGGGCCCCGTCCAGATAGAGGGGAATCCCGTAACTATGGCAGATTTCCCCTGTCATCTCCAGTTCTTCTCTGCTGTAAAGGGTTCCGTATTCTGTGGGATGGGAAAGGTACACCATCCCCGGAAAGACCATGTGCTGGTGGGTCTCATCCTGATAAAATTTTTCCAGATAACTCTTTAGTTCTTCCGGATGGATCTTTCCCTGATGGCCCGGCAGCGTAAGCACCTTGTGGCCGGTGTATTCAATGGCTCCTGCCTCATGGACACCGATATGACCCGTCTCAGCCGCCAGAACTCCTTCGTAGCTGCGGAGCATGGAGGAAATTACAACTGCGTTTGTCTGGGTTCCGCCTGCCAGAAAGTAAATATCCGCCTCCGGCGCACCGCAGGCTTTTCTGATTTTTTCACATGCACTTTTACAGTACGGGTCTGCCCCGTAGCCGGACGCCGGTTCCAGATTGGTTTCCGCCAGTTTTTTCAGAATATCGGGATGTGCTCCCGTTGTATAATCATTTTCAAAAGAAATCATGGTTCCCTCCTGTAATAAATTTCTATCACTTGCACAATGGTCCCTCACCTGCTATGATATAGTGAAACAGGGAGGTTTCAGACTATGAATAAAACAATTGGATTTATCGGAGGCGGAAACATGGCCAGCGCCATCATCGGCGGAATCCTGAATTCCGGCCTCACTTCAGAAGACCATATCATTGCCACCGCCAGAACAGAACGCACTCTGCTGTCTTTGCAGGAACGCTTTCAGATCCGCACCACCAGGAGCAATCCGGAAGCTGCCAGCTTGTCGGACATCCTGTTTCTGGCAGTCAAGCCCCATCTTTTTCCGGAAATAATTGCAGAAATCAGAGACAGTATCCCAAAACACGCCATTCTGGTATCCATCGCTGCCGGACAGTCCCTGGACGCCATAGAAGGTTTTTTCAAAAAACCCGTCAAACTGGTCCGGGCCATGCCCAATACCCCGGCTCTGGTGGGAGAAGCCATGAGCGCTCTGTGCCCCAACGAAAATATCTCCCAGTCTGAGCTGTCAGAAATAAGTTCCATTTTCAACAGCTTTGGCGTCTGTGAAATTGTTCCGGAATCCATGATGGATACTGTAGTGGGCGTATCGGGTTCTTCCCCTGCCTGTGTATTTCTGTTTCTGGAAGCCATGGCGGACGCGGCTGTGGCAGACGGGATGCCCCGGTCCCAGGCATATAAATTTGCTGCCCAGGCAGTCCTTGGGTCTGCCAGAATGGTTCTGGAAACAGGCTCTCATCCCGGCGTATTAAAAGACGCTGTCTGCTCTCCCGGAGGCACCACCATAGAAGCTGTGGCCGTCCTGGAAAATCAGGGCCTGCGCGGTGCGGTTATCACAGCCCAGCGGGCCTGTGTGGAAAAATCCAGAGAAATGGGCAGGAAAAAATAATAAAAATCCTGCATTTGACGGGGCTGTACAGAATACAGCATATCATTCTCTTTGCTTTTCTCTGTCAGGCTGACTTTTTTCTTTTTCCGGCATCAGAAATGCGCAGAGCAGTTCCAGATTTACTTCTGAAATATCCGGCTTCACCGGATACTGTATTACGCAGCCCCGCAGCTCCATTCCGTGGATTCCTTTTCCTTTTGCTGCCCTTCCTGCCAGGAAAAAGGCAGTCGCTCCATCCCCTTCTTTTATTTTCTGTTTTTCCTGAAGCTGTTCTCTGGTATAAAACTCCAGAGAGGCTTCCTCACATTCATATTCCACCACCAGATTCCTCATGCCCTGAGGACAGATTTCCTCCAGATGATTCAGAAACATCTGATACTCTTTTTCGTCGGACAAAATCCCCTGTTCCAACATTTCGTCGTATTTTGCCTTTTTCTCCGTCCAGCTGTCTTCCACTCTTATGTTATTAATATAATATGTAATTTCCCGCTGCTGAACCGATTCGGCTCCCCACTCCCGTCTGTCTGGAATTTTCATGGAAAAAGTCTGTTTTCTGCCGGACTGTTTTCCCACATGCAGTTTCATTTTTCGCTTTACCGGCACATGATAATAACGCTTTTCTTCCAGAAATTCCAGACATGCAAATTCCTGTTGGGAAAAAGGGATGGTTTCGTATTCCCCTTCCAGCTCCATGGCAGTGCACTGAATCCCGGAAAGTTTCCTGGTCTCTAAAAATCCAAAGGACATGTTCTGTGACAGAAGATAATACAGCAGCATCCTTCCCTCCAGATTATATTCTGCCAGAACTCCGCTGCTGCCGGACTGAAAATGATATTCCCTGCCTGCCACCCGGATCCCCCGAATAACCTCCATCACGCCTGCTTCCTGAAGTTCCACGTTTGCCAGCAGTTCTTCCCTTTTCGTAAGGGTTCCCTTTCTTCGTTTCCTCTCCAGTTTCATGCGTTTTTCCATGTGTTCATCAGGATCTTCCCCTTCAGAAAATAAATAAAACATCAGATTTTTTCCACGTCTGCATACTCCTGCCGCCAGTACCGGAATACCTGCCGCCTCCAGTTCCAGCCCCGGAAGCAGGGTTTCTTCAAATGCAGGCATGCAGGAACGGATTGCCTGTATATTCATAATTTCCTCCAATCTGCGCATTTTCAACTCTTTTCAGTATACCGGATTATCCGAAAAAACACAATCTTTTCCATGCCTGCGGAAAAGTAACGTATTTTCTCATTTTATCTGATAAAATTTTGTAGCTTTTTCCATTGTCAGTAAACAGATTTCTTTTTATAATGAAGTTATCTTGTTTCACCTGGAAAATTCTGACTGTTACGGGATGATTACTTATTATAGAAAGGAGCTTATTGATTATGTGGGCTTATGAAAGTGTGTTTTACCAGATCTATCCTCTGGGATTTTGCGGCGCTCCCTTTGAAAATGACGGAGTGGCAGAACATCGTATTTTAAAAGTCGCAGACTGGATTCCCCATCTGGAAAAACTGGGCGTCAGCGCCATCTATTTTTCTCCGCTGTTTGAATCGGATACCCATGGCTACAATGCCAGAGATTACCGGAAAGTGGATGTACGTCTGGGCACGAACGAAGATTTTAAGGAGGTTTGCGACGCTCTTCACAAGGCAGATATCCGCGTGGTGCTGGACGGTGTGTTCAATCATGCAGGCCGGGGATTTTTTGCATTCCAGGACGTCCTTAAAAACCGGGAAAATTCCCGCTACAGGGACTGGTTCCATATTGATTTCCACGGAAATTCCAACTACAATGACGGATTGTGGTATGAGGGCTGGGAAGGCAATTATGACCTGGTAAAATTAAATCTCAGAAATGAAGAGGTCATTCAGTATCTTCTGGAAAGTGTCAGCCAGTGGGTAAAGGAATGGGATATTGACGGACTGCGCCTGGATGTGGCTTACTGTCTGGATCATGATTTTGTACGGAGACTGCGCGGCCACTGCGACAGCCTGAAAGAAGACTTTTTCCTGGTGGGAGAAATGCTTCACGGAGATTACAACCAGCTGGTAAACGACGCCATGCTCCACTCTGCCACCAACTACGAGTGTTACAAGGGACTGCACTCCAGTTTCAATTCCATGAATATGTTTGAAATCAACCACTCTCTGCTGCGGCAGTTCGGACCGGAAAACTGGACCCTCTACCGTGGAAAACATCTTTTGAGCTTTGTGGACAACCATGACGTTTCCAGAATCTCCACTATTCTGGGAAATAAATCTCATCTTCCTCTGATTTATGCGCTGTGTTTCGGTATGCCGGGCATCCCCTGCGTATATTACGGCAGTGAATGGGGAGCAGAAGGGGATAAGAAAAACGGAGATCCCTCTCTGCGTCCTTCTTTTGACAAACCGGAATGGAATGAACTGACAGACTGGATTGCAAAACTGACTGCTGCAAAAAAGGAATCCAATGCCCTGAATTATGGAGATTTCCGCTCCGTTGTACTGACTAACAAACAATGTATCTTTGAGCGGAAAACGGATACGGAACGGGTACTGGTTGCCATCAATGCAGACAGTGAACCCTATACCGCCCACTTTGACGCCGGCTGCGGTATGGCTGAAGATCTGATTACCGGACAGCCCCACGATTTCGGCGGCGGAAGCGAACTTCCTCCTTACAGCGCTTATTTCTGGAAATGTGAAAAATAAAACAGGCTCTGCCATGCAAAAACAAACCGTTCAGGTCCCTCATGAATGAGGGACCTGAACGGTTTGCTGGGCCGAGTGCGGTCGCTTTAGCGACATCTTCTATTCACACGAGTCCGCCTGCCCACAGCAGTAAACTCCATGCTGCTGCCATAAATCCCATATTTATTTCTTCCATATTTTCCTCAGCTGGTTAAACCAGCTCTGGGGAAGTATCAGCCCGAAAATCATCCCCAGCACAATGGCTCCGGCAATTTTAAACGTCTCAATCCCTTTTGCCATGCACTGTTCCAGATCGTTCATAATCAGATAATATGACGTATAGTAAATACCTGCCCCAGGCACCAGAGTAAAAATTCCTGTGATCAGAAATACGGTGCCGGGCATTTTCCGAATCGCCGACAGCAGCCTTGCCACAAGGGTAAGCACCAGAGTGGCCCACATGGAGGCAACTGTAATGCCCGTGCCATGGGCGACACAAAAAAGATACACCATCCAGCCAATGGCTCCGTTTACCGCACAGAGCAGATATTCTGACCGTGGTACATGAAATAATACTGCAAATGCCATGGTAGCAGCCATGGACACCAGAACCTGATCCATCACAGCCACCTCCTGATTCGCTTTTTCAAAATTTTTCCCTGTCTCACAGCGCCAGTGTCCCTCCCCATAAAAGCTGAAATATCTTGATGGCGCCTCCTACTCCAATGGCAATACACATACCGGTGAGCAGCGCGTCAATCATGCGGATGCTTCCTGACAGATAATCTCCGCTGAATAAATCCCGGATTCCCGTGGTCAGAGCCACCCCAGGCACCAGCGGAATAATGCCGCCGATAATAATTTTATCTGATAAAATCCCGGCCCCCGCCACATACAGAATCAGGCTTCCTGTGGTCACAATGGCGCTTCCCATAATATTCATGATAAATCTGGAAGCATGATGTCTGGCTGCCAGAATTAAAAACACTTCCAGCAGAATTCCCAGAAAAAAGCACACCATACTGTCATAGGGCCTGCCGCCCAGCAGATAACAGAATCCTGCGCTGCCTGTGGCACAGGCAAAAATCATCGCCAGATTTCCGGTACCGGAAGCATTCCGATACTGTTCTAACTTCTCATATGCCTCTGTTATTGTACAGCTTTTCTCACAGATTTCTCTGGACAGCTGATTCATCTGGGCAACCCGTTCCAGATTCACCTCTCCTATGGGAACATAGCGCACCATGCTGCCTGCATCTTTTCGCTGTTCATATACAGTGGCAAAAATTCCGTTTGTAATTACAAACACATGATAATCTTCTATTCCATAAGCCTCCAGAATGCGGCTCACCGTTTCCTGCACACGATAAATTTCCCCTCCGCTTTTCAGAAGAATTTCTCCCACGGATATGGCAAGATTTAAAATTGTTTTACTTTCCGGCATGGTCTTTCCTCCAGATAAATATTCCGTATGAAAGTATAGCAATATTCCAGCGTTCTGTAAACAGAAATTTTCATATCCGGACCTGAAATCTTATCAGATTTATCCGGAAATCTTTTCTTTATAATGCCGCTCCAGGCTTTTTAATATTCCCAGAAACAGAAAAAGACTCGGTGTAAGGAACACAGTTGGATTATTGACCATGCCCTGGGCCATATAGCTGCACAGCATTACGGTTCCCATCATCATAATCGGACAGCTGCGGGCCATTTTTCCGGCATCGGCCGCAGTGCTGATTAGCAGTCCGAAATAACTGACTGCACCTGTAATTCCGGTTATGGATAAAAACAGAAGCCATTCATTGTGGGGATCCACGATACGCCCCCCATAAGCCGCCAGTTCCTCTCCCTGGTACTGATACAGAAACTGATGGAAACAGTTGGGCCCCCAGCCCACAAGTTTCCTGCCAGGGGACAGTTTACTCCATGCTGTTACGGTATGCCGCCAGATTAATCCACGCTCGCTTCCAAATTCATCCTGCAGCTTTAAGCTGTTCATCCACTGCCAGATACCCGCCCATTGTTTTTCCTCCATGAGATTTGCAGCTGCCGCCAGCACGATACCGGTTCCGGCTGCTGCTGCCAGCATGGCAAACAGAACATTTCTGATTTTTTTCCAGGGCAGTTTCCTTTTTTTCCTTTCTGCCAGCTTCACCAGGAACAGCAATAAAATCAATATTGCTCCTTCTGTCAGCAGTACCATGGGTCGTATCATCAGATTCTGCAGCTGCTGCCCTGAAAACAGCTGGCTCATAAAGGCTTTTGTATTTCCTTCCTGCCACATGAGCAATGTCAGCTTCAGCAGCAGGCCGCTCGTCCAGAACAGCAGGCACAGTTCCAGAAACCTTACCATATGCTTACTGTCTTTCATGGAAAACCACAGCATTGCCAGAAAAGCGGCGCCGATACCCAGAATCCAGCTTGCGGCATTTGTGGTATAAGCACCATAAAAGCCCAGAACCAGAAACACACCGTAACCTGTTTTTGAAAAACAGGTTTCTGACAGACAGTACAGTACCATTCCAACGGGAAGAATCATACAGTAATAGCCAGAACAGACATTGATGTTTCCAATAGTAGTCAGAAAAGAGCCCATCTGTCCCGGATCCATATCGTCCCACATATGAAATACATTGACGCCCCAGAACTGAAAAATACCCAGCAGCAGCACCGCTCCGTTGGAAATCAGAAAAATCCATACTGTCTGGATACCTGGCTGAAAATATTTACCCAGAATCACAGATACAGCCACACAGAGCAGAAACACTCTGGCCCCCAGCATTCTGGCGTCTGTTCCATAAAAAGATTCTGACGGGTCCAAAGAACAGATGGTGGAAAGTATAATCGCCAGCGTAAACGCTCCCATAAACCAGGCTGCTGCCGGTATTTTACGCAGTCCCTCTTTTCTGAGGCTGACTGTCCGCCTTTTTACTTCTCCTGAAATTTTCCGGTTCTGCAGCCAGCCAATTGCCGCAAATATAAGCGTCAGAACTGTCAGTAACGCAGCGCAGATATTAAAAAACAGTAATTTTGCATTTGCAATGTTAAAATAGCCATCCTGGTAAAAAAGCGGAAACAGACCTGTCATACAGATTACAAAAAGTCCTGCCGCCCCTTTTTGCAGTTCAGCTATTATGTCTGTATTCTGCTTTTGCTTTGCTTTTTGCCTCATTTCTTTTCTCCTGTAATGAAGAACAAAATGGCACCTGAGCAGTTTTCTGCCCAGGCGCCGGTCTGGTTTCATACTATATCGTAATTATAAAGCAACACATTACTTCCTGTTTGTCAATACCGGAAAATATTATTCTGTTCCTTCGAATATCTCTGACAATGTCATTGTTATATGCGGAAAACCCTTCAAACGTATCAGTGTATCTGCATTGTAATCTTCCTCTTCCCTGTCACTCTGCAGAATATAACTGTGTTCCAGCACATATTTTCCATTTTTCAGATAATATATCTCAACTGCTCCCTGAGGAGATACAATCCAGTATTCTTCCACTCCGGCAGCTTCATAAATATCTTTTTTCTCTGTCCGGTCTCTTTTCGCACTTGACGGACTCAGCGTTTCCAGTACAAATCCGGGAACACCACTGTAAGTTCCCCCTTTTAAGTGCTTTCTGTCACATAGAACCATCACATCCGGACATACATAATCATCACTGACTTCCGGATGATATCTGAAATCCAGATTTTCAATGGATACAATACATATGCTCCCCTTTAGTCCCTGCTTTATTGCTGTGTGAATATTGCTGTTGATAATCCCGTGCTGATAGCTGGGAGCCGGTGACATATCATAAATCACACCATTAATCTTTTCCTCTTTTTTCCGCTCAAATTCTGCCAGTCCCATACCATCACACCTTTCCGGTCCCATTTTTCATGCATGCAGGGGGCTTTCTAAATCTCCAGCTTCTTCCCCGCCTCTGCCAAAACACAGCTTTCTCCCAAAGCCTCTTTTACAGCGGCAGCCGCCAACAGACCGGTACAGTGCAGAGGAACCACCAAATCCGCCTCCAGTTCTTTCAGATAACTGACTGTTTCCTGCAGACGCCTGCTGCTGCAGCCTTTCAGGTGCATTCCGGCCACCAGACTGTGAATTCTTTCACCTGGAAATGTTTCCTGCACATAGTTCAGACAATTTACGATTCCCGCATGAGCACAGCCCGAAAACACACAGAGTCCCTGGGATTCCCGGATTACCAGAAGCTGCTCGTCTTCCATGGTATCACGTTTTGGTTCGGCTCCCGGATGCGTCTCTTTCCAGAAAGTCGCAGGTATCTTTTCAAAATCCGTTTTACGCGGAATGGAAGACAGAAGATAAACATGCTCCGAAACAGCATGGCATGGTTCCTCTGTCAGAACCAGACCTGCCTTTTCCTTCATCCAGCGTTCCGCTTCTTCCGGAATACCGCTGAACAGCATGTGTCCCGTTAAGGGATGGCTGGAATATTTCCGCTCAAACCCTTTCCGATTCATGTAAACAGGAACCGGAGAACCCTCCGGCCACTTTTTTGCCCAGTCTTTCATACCGCCGCAATGGTCGTAATGGCCGTGGCTTAAAATAATCCCCTCCAGCTGCTCCAGATTTTCCTTCATTTTCACTGCATTCTGCAGAAACACTCCGCTCTGCCCCGTATCAAACAGCCAGGTCTTTCCTGCTGTTTCAATCAGCAGGGACAATCCGTGCTCTGCCAGAAATTCCCGCTTATAAACTGTATTTTCCGTCAGAACTGTTACTTTCATTTTACCCTTCTTTTTCTCTCTGTTCTTCTTTGGCCTGAATAATTGCTTCATTCAGAGAAAGCATTTTTGCATCCAGCATGGACACAATTCCGGCACATTCCCTCAAATCCCGGCTGATATATTCCGGGGCATTTCCCTCAAATTTATAATAAATCTTATGCTCCAGACTTGCCCAGAAATCCATGGCAATGGTTCTGATCTGGATTTCCACTCTGGTATCCACCACCCCGTCCGTAAGAAATATGGGCACTGTCACCAGCATATGATAGCTTTTATAGCCGCTGTCTTTGGGATTCTTAATATAATCTTTAATGGAAACAACGGTCAGATCATTCTGTCTTCCAATCATTTCCGCCAGCCGGTAAATATCGGAAGTAAACGAACATACAATCCGGATTCCTGCAATATCATTCACATGGTTTACCATATTTTCAATGGTACTTTCATATCCATGGCGTTTCAGCTTCTTCACAATGCTCTCCGGTGATTTGATTCTGGATTTCACATATTCAATGGGATTGTATTTATGTACGTGGCGGAATTCATCGTTCAGAATATCCACCTTGGTTCCCACTTCTTTCAAAGCCGAATTATATAAGAAAATAACTGTCTCCCAGCTTGTCACACCTTCGTTCAGTTTCAGGGGCACTTCCATTTTCTTTTTCTTTCCATCCTTTCTGCCGGAATTTTCTCAGGACGTCCGGGAGCCCTGTTCCAGCATTTTCTCAATTGTTACCAGTTTAACACAGATTACAAAAATATCTGTTGCGATTTTCAGATCCTCCAGCGTGGGATAAGTAGGCGCAATACGGATTGTGGTGTCGCGGGGATCCTTTCCATAAGGATAAGGCGCTCCGGCAGGGGTCATGGTCACTCCGGCTTTTTTCGCTTTTGCCACAATGGCTTTTGCACAGCCTTCTAACGCTTCAAACGCAATAAAGTAACCGCCTTTGGGTGCAATCCAGGTACCTGCATCTCTGCCCTTCAATTCCTGTTCAAAGGTATCAATAATCATTTCAAATTTAGGGCGCAGGATGTCCGCATGTTTCCTCATATGCTCGGTCATACCGTAAATATCCCCGAAAAATCTCACATGACGAAGCTGGTTCACCTTGTCATGGCCGATGGTTGCCACCCGCATCTGTTCCCGGATTTCCACCAGGTTATTGGCAGATGCCGCAATTGCCGCCACACCGGAACCAGGAAAACTGATTTTGGAGGTGGAGCAGAATTTATAAACCATGTCCGGATTGCCTGCACGTTTGCATTCTGCCAGAATTTCCACCAGGTTATCCTGATCAATATCATATAGATGATGAACGCCATAAGCGTTATCCCAGTAAATACGAAAATCTTTGGCCGCCGGTTTCAGTCTTGCAAAGCGGCGTACCGTTTCATCAGAATAGGTGATTCCCTGAGGATTTGAGTATTTCGGAACACACCAGATTGCCTTAATGGCTTCATCTTTGCTCACAAGATCCTCCACCATATCCATATCGGGTCCGGTGGGCAGCATGGGCACATTAATCATCTCTATACCGAAATATTCCGTTATGGTAAAATGTCTGTCATATCCCGGTACCGGACACAGAAACTTTACTTTATCCAGCTTGCACCAGGGGGTATTTCCCATAACACCGTGGGTCATGGACCGTGAAACTGTATCGTACATAATATTCAGGCTGGAATTTCCGTAAATAATAATATTGTCAGGATGACATTCAATCATGTCACCCAGAAGCACTTTCGCTTCCTGAATCCCGTCCAGTACCCCGTAATTCCGGCAGTCTGTTCCGTCTTCACAGGTCAGGTCCATGTTGCTGTTCAATACATTCATCATTTCCATGGACAAATCCAACTGCTCTGCGGAAGGTTTTCCTCTGGACATATCCAGCTTCAGCCCGCTTTTGGCATATTTGCGGTAAGCTGCTTCCAAAGACGCTTTTTCCTTTAACAATTCTTCTCTGCTCATTTCCTGATATGACTGCATATCTGATTCCTCCTGAATTTCCAGTTTACAAAATTATCTGATTTATCTGTCTTTTCTCAACCTTCCCTATTATGCACCATTCTTCCCGGATTGTAAAGCATTTTCTTTCACAAATTTACATCTGTCCGCATAACAGAGACTTTTCAGAAGATTTCACAGTACCTGGCTTTCTTTCAGATACCCCGGCAACTTCACTACGGTTCCTGTCTCTCTTTCAGATACGTCAGCCATGATTTTATCTCTTTTTCGTATCCATTTTCCGTTGGTTCGTAAAAGCAGGCTTCTGTCAGCCCATCCGGAAGGTACTGCTGTTTTACATAGTGGTCAGGAAAATCATGGGCGTAAAGATATCCCTGTCCATGGCCCAGCTTTCCCGCTCCTCTGTAATGAGAATCCTGCAGATGTACCGGAACCTGAGCTGTTCTGGTGTTTTTCACTGCCTCCATGGCGCTCCCAATTGCCAGACAGGAGGCATTGCTTTTGGGGGCGCTGGCCACATAGGTTACAGCCTGGGAAAGGATAAGCTGTGCTTCCGGCATTCCCACCCGTTCCACTGCCTGGGCGGCGCTGACGGCAACCGTCAGTGCGTTTGGATCTGCATTTCCCACGTCTTCGGAGGCACATATCATAATCCGTCTGGCAATAAACTTAATATCTTCTCCGGCGTAGAGCATTCTGGCCAGATAGTAAACTGCCGCATCCGGGTCGGAACCCCGCATACTCTTGATAAAAGCAGAAATGGTATCGTAATGGTTATCTCCTGTTTTATCGTAACGAACCACCCGTTTCTGAATACATTCAGAAGCCGCCTCAAGGGTAATGTGTATTTTTCCGTCTTCTCCCCTGGGTGTAGTGAGAATCCCAAGCTCTATGGCTGTCAGCGCCGCTCTGGCATCCCCGTTCGCCACATCTGCCAGAAATTCAAGGGCTTCTTCTTCCAGCACCGCCTGATAACTTCCCATCCCCTTCTCCTGGTCAGTGACAGCCCGCTGCAGAATCTTCCTGATATCTTCTTTTTCCAGAGGCTTTAACTCAAAAATAATGGAACGGGACAAAAGCGCCCCGTTTACCTCAAAATACGGATTTTCCGTGGTGGCTCCTATCAGAATAACGGTACCATCCTCCACAAAAGGCAGAAGATAATCCTGCTGGGACTTATTGAAACGGTGAATTTCATCAATAAACAGTATTGTCCTTT
The DNA here is from genome assembly GCF_000403845.2 of Eubacterium sp. 14-2. GTDB lineage: Bacteria > Bacillota > Clostridia > Lachnospirales > Lachnospiraceae > Petralouisia. Next base: position 602,284 of record NZ_KE159568.1, read on the forward strand.
TCCCATACATCCCCTGATTGTCTTTTGCCTGTTTTACTACCTCCTCCATGTCCTTTTTCCCTGCGGAGGTTGCATTTATCTGGGTGAATTCCGCACTGGTGGTATTGGCAATCACTTTCGCCAGCGTGGTCTTTCCGGTTCCCGGGGGCCCGTAAAAAATCACGGAGCTGAGTTTGTCTGCCTGTATGGCCCGGTACAGCAGCTTATCTTTTCCTATAATATGCTGCTGGCCCGCCACTTCTTCCAATCTGACGGGCCGCAGGCGGCTTGCCAGAGGAGCTTCCTTTTCCTGATTCTGCTCCCTCATATAATCGAATAAGTCCATGTTGCATTCCTCCTCTGTACATATTATACCATTTTCCGACTTATTCGTCACCTGTTTCCGGCTATTCAAAGATAAGTTCATCCACCGTCACAAACTCATATCCCTGGCTTTGCAGGGTATCTATAATTTCCATGGCAGCAGTTACTGAAGTTTCATATCCGTCATGCATGAGTATAATATCATTTTCATGAAGATTTTTCATGGCCCGGTTCACAATATTACTGTGATTCTGGCTGGACCAGTCCAACGTATCCACATCCCAGAGTACCTCCACCATATTCACCTCACCGTCCAGTTTCTCATGCCAGTCTCCAAAAGGCGGGCGCAGATAGGAAGGATACACCCCTGTAATGGCATAAATCAGTTCATTTGTCCTGGTCACCTGGCTGCATGCCTGCTCCATGGGCAGTTTGCTCAGCTGCTCATGTTTATAGGAATGATTTCCGATCAGATGGCCTTCCTCCTGAATCTGTTTTACAATTTCCGGATATTTTTCCACTTCCTCTCCCAGCAGGAAAAACGTGGCCTTTACATTCCGCTCTTTCAGGGCCTCCAGCATTTCCGGTGTATACTGGGGATGGGGCCCGTCATCAAAAGTAAGAGCAATCTTTTTCTTCTCGTCTCCGGCACGTTCCGGTGATTCCTGGGGTACCTCTCCCTGGGATTCTCCCACATTTTCCTGACTTTGTGCAGCCTGGGATTCCTGATGATTCCGGCTCCAGGCCATCAGCTGCCATTCTTCCCGTATTGTCTTTCCTCTGCCGGCTCCGCATACCACAGACAGCAGGATGATACAGAGACATAACAGGTCAAATCTGAGGCATTTTTCCCGAAAACGCAGTTTTTTCCATCTGCTCCCCATATGATTCCAGATATTTTTTCCGCTCATCTACTGAACACTCCAAAGAAGTTTCCTTAAAATATATGATGGCAGGGGTGAAAATTATCAATGCTTTTATGTGATATGCAGCTTCTGACAGCTATTGTTCCAGTTTCCGGTAAATCTCCCTGGTTTCCGCTCCGTCCCCGCTGCCCAGCAGATACCACCTGTTCTCTCTGGTCATAATCAGGAGAAAGGGCGGCTCCTGGGGATTCAGACACACCTCCATGCTCTGTTCCAGGCTTCTGCTGTAAAAATCTCCTTTTTTCAGGGTATCCATGCCGGTTCCGCTGGTTTTTCTGATGTCCGGTTCCTCCTCCAGCAGTGTTACCTGTTCCATATCCTTTTTTTCAATGCGGCAGTTTTCTCCCACATGAACTGACGTCAGCACCTCTCCCTCATAGTTCAGAGACACAGGCGTAAATTCATCCAGAATAACCCATCTGCAAACCATAAACCCTCCCAGAATCAGAGCTGCCATGATCAGTAAGATTCCGTATTTCATAACCGGTTTCGCCATATTCCCGGTAACGCCCAGGCCGGCTCTGGCCTCCACCATGGATCTGTTATCATTTCTGTTATAATAAAATATGCCCCAGATCCAGTATTCATCCTCATCTTCCTGGCATATGGTTTCCTGCTCCAGATATTTTCTGCTGTTTTTCTCCATCAGGCTCCAGCAGTAAAAGCACAGTCCCAGAGCAGTTAATCCGTACACCAGGCTGGCAGTCATTGCTGCCGGAAGAAACTGTTCGGAAGGGGCATGAAAGGAAAACAGCATACTCCAGTTAAAAAGACCGGTTCCCCAGGCCAGGGCAGCACAGAGCCAGCTCCAGTGATACCGGCGCACCTGTGCAATCTGCAGATTAACCCGGCTGCTGCAGGTAAACACCCTGGTTTTCTGTTTATTCCAGACATAAAGAAACAGAGGAAACAGCAAAGCTGCCATTCCCAGAGACAGAAAAGTCATCTCTCTGACCCATAAGTCTGCTGAATCGGCCTCATTTCTCAAACCGGGAAGAAACAGTTCCGCCAGGGCAGGAGCCAGTGCAAACAGACAGCCGCTCCACAGGGTTTTCCGAAAAAAGAGCGGTTTCTCCACTGCGGCCGCTGTCACATCCACCAGAACTCCGCTCCCGGTCTGCCCCTGTTCCTCCTCCGGCAATGACGCAAGATACTCCCGCTTCTGCTCCATCATTCTCCCATGGGCCCGGACATAGGGCACATACATCAGAACAATTACCAGAAACATCCAGACCATCTGCCCGGTAATCACCAGTGACTCATGGTTCGGAATCAGTGTCACCAGAAACAGAAGGAAACTGATCAATCCCAGCCGGTTCAGTTCTTTTTCCTCTTTTTTTCTTATTTCCTGTACCTTAAGACTGTCTCCGGCTCCTTTCCACAAAGTAACTCCATACTGCAGGCCTGCCTTTTCCTTCCGGATGAACCGGGCCGCTCCGTACAGAATGGGCAGTATGGGCAGCATACAGACTGCCATAATAATTTTCGTTGTCATAAGCTACCTCCCGTAAATCTTCCCACAGAGTTCCAGAAATTCCTGTCTGGATATGCCTGCAATCTTTGCTTCCGCAATCAGCAGCTCCAGCTCTTTCCCTATCTCATGCTCTAATGCCTCTTTCCTGCCTCTGGCACATTGCACAACCGCTCCGCTGCGCCTGTCTGTAATAATATATCCTTCCTGTTTCAGGAGCTGATAGGCTTTGTTCACTGTCATTGTATTGACTCCGATTTCACCGGCAAGGGCCCGTATGGTGGGAAGTCTGTCACCATCCTTAAAGGTTCCGTCTGCCACTGCCTGCACAATCTGATCTCTGATCTGCTGATAAATGGGCACGCTTCCGGCAAAATCCAGTTTCATAATCACAGTTTCGTTCACCTCCCCTGCCTTATTTGTATTATCTATTATAATACAAATAAGGCAGTAAAACAAGGTCTTTCCTATAGAAGAACAAAGCGGACAGGTCCGCAGGGGCTCCCTGAATTCCCCACTCATGAAAGACCTGGACGGTTTGCTGCGCCGTGTGCGGTCGCTTTAGCGACATCTTCTATTCGCACGAGCGCGCATAATTGTCTTTTCTCTTACAGGAAATGCTTTCACACGTTAGTGTGACAAGGTATTTCCTATAAGATAAAAAATGGACTACCCGATTTAAAATCGGGCAATCCGTCTATAGGAGCAAAAGTAGTAAACTGGCAGTAAAATCTACCCTTTTCTTCCTGGAAGTGCCTGAAACACTGCATTTAAACCACTTTTTGAAAATATTTAAAGTTTCAGGTTTGTAACATATATCCAGACTAAATAGTAGTTAAACGTCATATTATATATCACTTTTCCTCAATCAATTTTATCTGTTCCGCCGCATTAAGAACATGCAACTGATACTCTGCAATTTCCTTTAAAATCTGAAATCTTTCTTCCTTATTTCTGCCTTCACGAATCATTTGTGCGTTATGTGTTTCCAAATTAGACAAAACTGTAAGTTCATTTATGGAAGCAAAATCTCTTACGTTATTCTTTTTTGCCAATTCAGGATTTTTATCCCTCCATGCTTTTGCCGTAAATCCGAACAATGCAACATTCAAAATATCCGCTTCCTCTGCATATACCAGCCACTCCAGATTTTCTTTATAATTTTCTGATGGGATCAGGTAATTTTTAACCGCATCTGTTTGAATCAGATAATTATTTTTAGACAGAAATCTTTTTTCATCCCACTCAATTTTCTTTGCATCATTCTCAACTTCTTTCAGCCTTTGAAATTCTTTGATCAAATATAGTTTAAAAACAGGGCTGATCGCTGAAGCAAATTCAAATGCAATATCTTTATGCGCATATGTTCCTCCATATTTTCCACGTTTCACAAATAATCCTGTCGCTTCTGTTTTTTCAATCCATTCTGAAACACTAAGTACAAATGTATGTAAACCTGCTTCATTTTTAAAGTGGTCGAATTCGACTACTTTAAAAGCAGGATTATAGATTTGTTCCCACGTACCTAAAAATTCCAAAGTTGCTCTGTTTCGCATCCAGTTTTTTATAACATCTGCTCCTCGTGACTCACCAACTTTGGCTTTTGCAATATCAGTAATACAGATATAATCATCAAAATTTTCCTCTGAAACAGTAATATTGATGTTTTGCACCACAATTACTTTATTTTTTCCCATCCTTCTCCTCCCATATAGCACTGATTAAAATCTTATTACTCATGTAGAAGTATATCACATCATTTTTACTTTTTCAATTAATGACAAACGTTAGCGTAACTGGGTCTTCCTGTGAGATAAAAAAACAACCGTCTCCGCAAAATACGAAAACGGTTGGCAACTGTTTACTTTTTATTTATGTCCAGACCAGCAGAAGCAGGCCTATAAGCAGACCTCCGCCAATGAGGTACACACTTCCGATTAACAGAGCGCTTTTCAGGGCTCCCAGGGCAACCCATCGCTTCTCTTCTTTTGTCAGCTGAAGCTCCGGCTGTTCCTGCTCCGGTCGTTCTCCTGAATCATAAATAATTCCATTGTGTTCTTCCTGTTCTGTCACTGTGCACCTCACCTCCTTCTGCTGTCATTCTGTTCGGGGATACCTGTTTCCTATTTGTCATAAAGATGGCAGACCACATAATGTCCCGGTTCTACTTCACGCTGAACGGGAACTTCCTTTTTGCACTTCTCCATGCAATGGGCACAGCGGGTATGGAATTTGCACCCTTCCGGCGGATTTGCAGGAGAGGGAATGGAACCTTTCAGTACAATCCGTTCCTTCTTCACCTTCGGGTCAGGAACGGGAATGGCAGAAAACAAAGCCTTTGTATAAGGATGAAGGGGATTTTTAAAAATATCCTCCGTTTCACCATACTCCACCAGATTTCCGAGGTACATAACGCCTACCGTATCAGAAATATGTTCCACCACCGACAGGTCATGGGAGATAAACAGGTAGGTCAGCTTATACTGCTCCTGCAGTTCTTTCAGCAGGTTGATAATCTGTGCCTGAATGGACACATCCAGCGCCGACACAGGCTCGTCACAGACGATAAATTCCGGATTTAATGCCAGCGCACGGGCAATGCAGATACGCTGACGCTGCCCGCCGGAAAATTCGTGGGGATACCGCTCCTTATGGAAGGGCTGTAATCCGCAGTTGTCCATAACTTTATCAATATAATCGTTAAATTCGCCCTTTGACACCAGATTGTGTTCTCTGACCGCCTCGCCTATAATTTCTCCAACAGGCAGACGGGGAGACAGGCTGGAAAAAGGGTCCTGGAAAATAATCTGCATTTTCGTACGCATGGTGCGCATTTCCGCATTGGAAAAGTCATACACTTCTTTTCCGTTAAACAGCACCTGGCCTCCGGTCTTCTCTCCGGCAAGACGGAGAATGGTTCGCCCGGTAGTGGTTTTTCCGCAGCCGGATTCTCCCACTAGCCCCATGGTTGTACCGCGTTTCAGATTAAAAGTAACGCCGTCCACAGCTTTCACATGCCCTGTCACTCTGGAGACCATCCCGCTCTTAATGGGAAAATATTTTTTCAGATGGTTCACCATCAGAATATACTGGTCGTCATAGATCAGGGGCTCCAATGCAGTTTCTGTTATTTTTCTGTCAGCCATTTACTGTTCCCCCTTTCCATTGGAATACCGGTAACAGCTTACCCTGTGGGTTTCGGAAAGTCTGATTTCCGGCGGATATGCTCCGCTGCAGCCCTCCACACACATTTCACATCTGTCCTTAAAATAGCAGTAATTGGGCATATTTACAGGATTGGGCACTTTTCCGGGGATGGAATAAAGTTTGTCCACCTGTTTTCCAACTACCGGTTTGGAAGCCATCAGGCCAATGGTATAGGGATGAGACGGATGTTCAAAAATCTCCTCTGCAGTTCCCTTTTCCACTACTCTTCCTGCATACATAACCACCACATAATCTGCCATTTCCGCAATCACGCCCAAATCATGGGTAATCAGCATAATGGAAGAATTGATACTGTCTTTTAACTGACGCAGTAAATCCAGAATCTGCGCCTGAATCGTCACGTCCAGAGCCGTGGTGGGTTCATCTGCTATGATAACTCTTGGATTGCATGCCAGAGCCATGGCAATCATAACACGCTGGCGCATACCGCCGGACAGCTCGTGGGGGAACATATTGTATACACCCTTGCTGTTGGCAATTCCCACTGTTTCCAGCAGTTTAATGGTACGCTCTTTGATTTCTTCCGGCGTCTTTTTCTCCTCATTGTGAAGCAGGCTTATCTCGTCCACCTGTCTGCCGATACGGAACACCGGATTCAGACTGGTCATGGGCTCCTGGAAAATCATGGAAACATAATTTCCCCGGAGAGTCTGCATTACTTCCTGAGGCGTTTTGATCACATCATAGGCTTTGTCACCCAGATTCAGGCGGATTTCTCCTTCCACCGTCTGTCCCTGGGGACGCTGTACCAGCTGCATCAGTGACAGGCTGGTGACAGATTTACCGCATCCGGATTCTCCCACCACACCTACGGTTTTTCCAATCGGAACGTCAAAGGTTACACCGTCCACACTTTTCACTACTCCGGTATCTGTAAAGAAATAAGTATGCAGATTGTCAAATTCCACTGCATTTTCCGAATCCCGCATGGTAGTCAGATATTCTGATTCCGGCACATTTTTCCGTTTTCGCTTTTTTTCATATTCATCGGTAATTTTACGGTTCTCTTTTGAAATCCGGCGGGATTCTTTCGCCGAGAGATATCCTTCTGATTTTTTCCTGGCCATCGTTCTTTCCTCCCTTACCGTTTCATTTTCGGGTCAAACGCATCGCGCAGACCGTCACCTACAAAGTTGAAGCCCAGTACGGCAATCAACAGACAGATACCGGCGGGAATCCACACAAACCAATAATGGGTCATAACGTATGCATCGTTGACATCCGTAATAATATTTCCCCAGGAAGCAAAGGGGAATTTTACACCGATTCCCAGGAAAGACAGCGTTGCTTCCATAATGATTGTGGAACCAAGACTCATGGTACAGGTTACAATCAGCTGAGGAATAACGTTTGGAATCAGATGCTTGAAAATACGTCTGCTTACCCGGATTCCGCAGGCTTCTGTGGCAGTCATGAATTCCTGTTCACGCAGGGATAAAATCTGTCCCCTGACCAGACGGGTAATAGCCGGCCATCCCAGAAAACCGAGAATCATCATCAGATAAAACATACGTGTCTGAGGCTCTACTTTCATGGCGTCCATGGCTGAACCCAGAATGATAATCAGAGGCAGGGACGGAATACAGTAGAAAATATCCACAATACGCATAATCAGGTTATCCACCCATTTTCCGAAATATCCGGCAAGTCCGCCCAGAATCACTCCAATCAGTGTTTCAATAAACACAACAATAAATCCGATAATCAGTGACACCCGGCCTCCGTACATCAGACGGGTCAGCATGTCCATACCATTGGTATCTGTTCCCAGCCAGTGTGCTTTGCCCGGTTTGGCATAACTGTCATACACATAGGTCTCTTTTCCCTGGCGCACGGACCAGTTCATGGTTGTGGGGTCATAGGTAACTTCATAGCTGTACTCTGTTCCATCTTCATCCACAAACACAAATTCTTCTTCCTCTGCATTGATAGAGGCTTCCAGCTCTTCCTTGAAGGTACGGCTGATTTCCACTCCGTTCTCTACCGGAGATACCACAAACCGGCTGATATAGCCTCTGACTGTATCTCCTTCCAGAATGTTGCTGTCCTCATCCAGGGTATAAGAAGCGCCGCCTGACTCAAAAGAAGTCTCTCCGTTGGTGCAGGCTTTCAGCGCACTGAATTTCAAATCAAAGGGAATCTCCTCCCCTTCTGCATTTACAATATCTTTAAAGGCAATCGCCAGCATGGTTCCTTCGGATGAAATGGAATAGAAATCCGTTCCCTCCTCAGTCACCTCGTAGGTAACGTCCTTATATTCAAAAGTATTTTCTTTCTTCTGATATGCAAGCTGGAATTTTGCCTGCAGCACACTGTCGAATTTCTGTCCGTCCGCTGCAGTATAACGGAAATCATCGTTGCGCACAACGCCTGCAAATTCCTTCATCTGGCTTTCATAGCGATAAAACTGCTGATCCTGCCCGTAAGGGCTGATCAGTCCGCCAATAAAGGAAAATACAAACATAACCAGCAGCATGATCATGCCCAGAACTGCCAGCCGGTTCCTGAAAAACCGCTTTACCACCAGGGCTCCCGGTGAAAGAACCTTCACACGTCTGTCGTCATTCAGGGAATAGGAAACTTCTTCATTTGCTTCATCTTTTACATTTACTTCATCTCTTTTATCGTCCATTTCAACTACCCCCTTCCCTAAGCAAAACGTACCCGCGGGTCTACCACTGCATACAGAATATCAGAAATCAGGTTGCCCGTCAGGGTCAGAATCGCCATAAAAGTCATGTAGAACATGGAAAATGGAATATCTCCAATCCGCATGGCCTCATAGGAGGTAAATCCGATACCCGGAATGGAAAACAGTGTCTCTGTAATCAGCGCTCCGGAAAACAGGCCGGGCAGAGAGCCTCCTACAATTGTTACCAGGGGAATCAGGGTATTTCGAAATGCATGCTGATAAATAACGGTTTTTTCAGACAGACCTTTGGCTCTGGCAGTCCTGATATAATCCGCATTCAGCACTTCCAGCATATTCGTACGGGTATAACGCATCAGAGAACCGATGGATACAATAACAATAGTGGCAATGGGAAGCACCAGATGATTTGCCTTATCCAGGAACTGGCCCATGGCATCGAGCTGTGCATAATCCCTGCCCACCAGACCGAACAAGTCAAACCAGCCCAGTTTTACAGAGAAAATCAGTTTTAAAATTGTGGCAAAAAAGAACGTGGGCAGTGAAATACCAATCAATGCTCCTGCAGTAATGGCATAATCTGTACGGGAATACTGTTTTGTTGCGGCAATCACACCAAGGGGAATGGCGATGATAAGCTGCAGCAGAAATGCAATTGCTCCCATAATAAAGGAAAGCCAGACTACATCGCCAAATTTCTGAAGTACCGGTACAGTATATTTCCAGCTGTCACCAAAATTTCCGTGAATGGCGTCTCCCAGCCAGGTGAGATAGCCAGGTAAGATGCTTTTATCAAGACCGTAAGATGCATTCAACTGAGCCAGCCATTCCTCATAAGGTTTTGCGCCAGGTTTCATTGCCAGCTGCATGGCCATATTTTCCACATAGGAAGCGGGCAGACAGCGCAGCAATGAGTAAATAATAAAAGTAACGCAAAACAAAATCATCACAGACAAAAGCAGTCTCTTAATGATGTACTTTCGCATACGGTTATCATTCCTCTCTATAGATTGAAAGGAACCGATTCACCATGGGAGCGGTTCCTTTCAGTATGTGTGATTGTATTATTTTATGGAAATGTTTTCGATTTCATTCACCCAGTTCCAATATGGTGTCATATCGCTTGGGAAACTGGAAGTATCCACACGTTCGGTAGAAACTGCGTATGCATCAGAACGCTGATAAATCGGTATTTCCACACCCCAGTCCATAATGATTTCCATAGCTGCCTTGTACAGTCCTTTACGATAAGACTGCTCGGTAGACTGACGTGCATCCATAATCAGAGTATCCAGTTCTTCATCATTAACCTTGTAGTAGTTGGTAGTTCCTTCACTGTGATACAACTGGAACATATCCGGGTCACTGGACGCCTGCCATGCAGCACACCACAGTTCAGATACGCCGGACTGATATGCTGCATACAAATCTGCCGGATTTGAAATATCATTTACAGTTAAAGTAAAGCCTAATTCCGCGAAAGCATCCGCTGCATTTTTCAGAACCAGGAAAGTAGGATGGTCTCCCTGTCCATTTCCACCCACATCTACGGTGTACTCTAATTTTGCACCTTCCGGAGCTGCGGTCAGTTTTCCGTCTGCTACTGTATAGCCTGCTGCTTCAAAGAATTTGAGAGCTGTTTCTTTTGCCACTGCATATTTTTCTTCTGCTTTTGTATCAGCAGTATAAATGGAGTTGCCTTCCGGGTCTACGGAATAAGCTACGGTATATCCGTCGTCTGTTACCTGAGGAGCTGCCCAGGAAGTATTGGAAATCGGATAGTTAATTACGGTAGCAGTATCTCCATAATAAGAATCAATTCCTTCGTCACGGTAAGCAGCAATTAAAGTTGCAATTGCTTTCCGCAGGTTTTTGGAAGCGTCAGAAGCCGGGTCATTTCCAACTTTAACGTTATCTGCAGAAATTCCCACATAACCATATCCGCGGTAGTCAATAAGTTTTGTTGTGATTACGCTTCCTTCAAAAGAATCATCTCCGCCGTTAAGTTCTGCAATCTGATTTGCGGTTTCTGTTGAATAGGAAGGAGTTGCAATATCAAGGTCTCCGGTAGAAAGACCATTTAACATATCTGCTTCTTTTGTTTCTTTTAAGTTCAGGTTCTTTACCTTAGGCTCACCTTTATAATATTTGGGGTTTGCTTCCAGGTAAACAACACCGTCTGCTGAGTCTTTAAATACATAGGGGCCTGCACCCACAGGTGTTGTGGTCTTGTCACGGATAATACTCAGATCTCCTTTCGGGAATCCGAATTTGTGGTTCTCATAATCATACTGTGCTTCGTCTCCATAGTAATGAAGAGGTGCAACCGGATAATTGAACTGATAAATCATGGTAGCATCCAGTTCTGTAGCAGTAACTTTCATGGAATAATCATCAATACGTTCAATTCCCTCAATATAATCTGCAGATTCGCCGGTTTCCACACCTACTGCATAGTTCTCATAGCCTTCCATCAAATCAAACAGACTGGAGCCTGCTGTCTCAGTTTCAGACATGGTAGGAATATCCCATTCATATTTTTCACACAGAGCATTGAACAGATCTGCTGTGGTTGCTCCGTCTGCAAGGCCTTCCACGCCCCATGCTGCTCCTGCTTTGGCAACTTCGCCTTCTGCACATTCTCCTGCTGCCACACAGTAATCTACGATTTCCTGTGCAAATGCTGCTCCTGCTTTATCCAGGCTTTCCCAGAATGCGGTCTGTGTTGCTTCATCCCAGTTTGTAAAATCTGTATTGTCGCGGCCTGCTTTTACCATCAGGTTAAACAGTGTTTCCATACCGCTCCTGTATGCTTCCAGTCCTTTGATCGGAAGAGAATACATAGTAGTGGAACCATCATAGGACGGGTCCATATATACATACAGACTGAAAATCGCATCATCTATGTCAACAGGAGTTCCGTCGGAAAATACCAGGTCGTCACGCATCTTCACTTCGTATGTCACAGTACCGTCTTCATTCTCGGTAACAGTGATATTGGAAGGTCCGGTATAGGTGTACTCTGTTCCGTTGTACTCTCTTGTCTCTCCCTCAATTCCGTTCAGAACCGGGTTAGCCACACGATCCAGATACATGAGCATAAGCTGAGTCATGTCTGCACCAACTGTCATGTCATCCGCATTCTGAGCAAAGAACGGAGAGAATTTGTTTTCAAAACCGGTAACAGACACTACCATGGTTCCGTCTGTTCTGCCTTCTGCAGAACTGTCATCCTCTTCTTTTTTGTCAGTATCAGTGTTTGCATCACTTTCGCTCTTTGTGTCATTTTCGGCAGGTTTGTTTCCGCCATCGTTTTTCTGGCAGGCAGTGAGCATGCTGCCGCACAGAGCCAGTCCTAAAAGCAGGGCCAGCAGTTTCTTGCTTTTTTTCATACAATTTCCTCCTTTTCTTCTGAGTCCTGGCAGACAGGTTTCTATATTATGTATGTAGTTACAACTACATACATAAAGGAGGGTACCCTCCTTTTGCGCGCCTTTGTTCTGCCGTCTTATGCTTTATTTTAACATAGATTTTGACTCAATATGTAAACATTATATATTTCTTCTGATTATTTGTCAATTTGAACCTTATATTTCCAGGATATTTTTATTTAAGTTCAGCCATAGCCTGCCTCCGGGCGAATCATGCTCGCAGGAATGAGCACACGATGCAGGCTATGAGCGGAGCGCCTGTTTCCGGGCGAATCATGCTCGCATGAATGAGCGCACGGTGCAGGCTATGAGCGGAGCTCTTAGGCATTTTTCTCCCACTCCAGTTTCCTGAGCCGCCGGCTCATCTGAAATGAAGCTGTAAATACCCCACACTCCAGCAGGAGAAATGCCGCAAATCCAGCTGTTTTCCCTTCCAGACCATTCCTGACAGCAAAAATCAGTTCTCCGGCCAGAGATACCCCGCTGCAGATACATGCAAATATGGCCCGTCCGGGAATCTGCCCCACACTGGCCTTCCACACATAGGCTCTCACCGGATTGCCTCCTGCACTGAGCCTGCAAAGCCCCCAGCAGACACTGATACCTGCAATCAGATTCACTACATAAGGAAGAATCACATAGGCACAGTTGATGGAACCCGGCGCCTCCACACTTCCTGCCGCTGCCAGAGAACCCATCAGCACAGTACACAGGCCCCAGAGTTTCGCCAGTTCCCGGCGCCTTTCCTGCTCTGTGCCCTGCCAGGCATACAGTTCTCCCCTGTATTCATAGTTTCCTTCCTGATTTTTCTGAAATGATTCCAGATACGCTCTGCGGTTCTTTTTTTTCTCTGTTTTCTTCTCTGCCATATTCCGAATCCTTCCCTGTACTACTGTTGTTTCACTCTCTCCGGAACCGGAAAAGCCCGGAGTTTCCAGACATAAACCCCTGTATATACGGCCATAATCCCGGACACAGCCGGAGCCACACATCCAATCAGCGCAAGATTGCCTGGCATATTCCGGCACATCAGATATATCAGAGGCATACGCAGGGCCAGGGCGCCAAAACAGCAGCTTACCATGGTAAATACCGTAAGCCCCCGTCCATTCAGATATCCATTCATGCAAAATACAAATACCACAAATATGTAATCAAAGCTGCAGGTACGGAAAAATGGAATGCCCGCTTCCATGATAGCCATATCTTTTGAAAAAATGCCAATCATGGTCTTTGGCCATAACTGAGCCCAGAAAAAAAAGGCTGCAGAAAAAGGCAGCGCTGCCGCCATTCCCGTCACAAGCGCCTGCTGCATTCTCCGATATTTTCCCGCACCGTAATTCTGCGCCACCACAGAAGACAGAGCGCTTGCTGCAGAAGTGGCCGGCAGCATTGCAAAAATATCATACTTACTGGCAATCCCCACTGCAGAAGCCGCGGCGACTCCCAGTGCATTGGTCACCGACGTAAGATACAGAAATGACAGGCGCACCATACATTCCTGCAGAGAAATGGGAATGCCCACCCTCAGAAGTTCCCTGACCTTCTCCCTGTATATCCTGAATTCTGACAGACGAAATGAAAAAATAAAGTTTTTTCTGTTCAGATAAACTGCCGCCCATACCATACTGAACCCCTGAGACAGCACTGTTGCCAGGGCAGCGCCTTTCACACCCAGATTCAGATACCGGATGAAAAAAATATCTCCGGCCACATTGCCTGCCCCGGCCACAGCCACAAACAGCAGAGGTTTTCCTGAATCTCCATATCCCCGCAAAACAGCGCTGATCCCATTATAACCGCAGATAAACACTACCCCCGCTCCGCAGACCCGGACATATTCTCCGGCCGAAACGAAAGATTCTTCCGGTGTTTTCAGAAGGGTCAGCACCCAGTCGGCAGATACCAGCATCAGCCCTGTAATCAGAAGCCCTGCTGCAACAAACAGGCAGAGACTGGTACTGATGGTCCTTTTCACTTCCTCCGGCTCTTTGCGTCCCGCGTATTTTCCCACGGTAACGGTGGCTCCCAGAGTCAGCCCGGAAATCATGCAGGTAACAATCTGGGTCACCTGGCTTCCGGTGGAAACCGCCGCAATGGCTTCCGGAGGACAGTACCAGCCGATGATCATCAAATCCACAGCCCCGTACAGAGCCTGTATCAGATTGGCTCCCAGAAAGGGCAGGGAAAAAAACAGCACTGTCCGTATAATATTTCCTTCTGTCAGATCATATTTCTGCTCCATATACTTACCACCGCCCGATTGTCTGCAGGAGATTCAGATGTCAGAATCACTCTTCTGACACCTGAATCCCTGCAGGCATTTATGATTGGTATCCGATACCTGTCCCTTTGCCCTCAGGGCATATTATTACATCTGCCCGGAACAAAGTCAACCGGATTTAAAAATCTGCCTCCTTAATCTGCAGGTTCTTTATTTCCGTGGTCAGTTTCGGTGGGTGCGGGAACTATGGCCAACCAGCGCACCATTTTCCACATCAATTACAATGGTATCTCCCGCTCTTACCTCATCTGCCAGAATCAGTTTCGCTGCAAGAGTCTCCACTGTCTTCTGAAGATAACGCTTCAGGGGCCTTGCGCCATATACCGGATCGTATCCATGCTCCACTGCAAATTCCTGCCCGGCCTGAGTCAGTTCCACAGACACTTCCCTGTCCACCAGACGCCGGTTTAAATCCGCCAGCAGCAGGTGAATAATATTCCCAATATCACTTTTATTCAGCGGTTTAAACAGGATAATTTCATCCAGCCGGTTCAAAAACTCCGGCCTGAAATTGTTCTGAAGTTCATTCATCACTGCTGTTTCACATTCCGGCCTGATTTCCCCGTTCTCTTCAATCCCTTCCAGCAGACAGGAGGAACCAAGGTTGGACGTCATAATTAATATGGTGTTTTTAAAATCCACGGTACGTCCCTGGGAATCGGTGATACGTCCGTCGTCCAGAACCTGAAGCAGTACGTTAAACACATCGGGATGGGCCTTCTCCACCTCGTCAAACAGCACCACGGAATAGGGCTTCCGGCGCACTGCCTCTGTGAGCTGTCCGCCTTCCTCATACCCCACATATCCGGGAGGGGCCCCGATCAGACGGGATACTGAGTATTTCTCCATGTACTCGCTCATATCCAGCCTTACCATGTTGTTCTCGTCATCAAAAAGACTGGCAGCCAGTGCTTTGGCCAGTTCTGTTTTGCCCACGCCGGTGGGCCCAAGGAACAGAAAAGAACCAATGGGTTTGCCGGGATCCTTGATACCTGCTTTGGAACGGATGATAGCCTCTGTCACTTTTGTAACGCCTTCTTCCTGGCCAATCACGCGTTTGTGCAGCTCTTCATCCAGATGAAGGGTCTTGTTCCGCTCGCTTTCCGTGAGCTTTGCCACAGGTATTCCGGTCCACCGGGAAATGATTTTCGCAATTTCCTCTTCGCTGACATTCTCATGCACCAGGCTTAAATCTTTCTTTTTTACCTGCTCTTCTTCCAGCTCAAGCTGTCGTTTCAGCTCCGGCATTTTTCCGTACTGCAGTTCCGCCGCCTTTTCCAGATCATAATTCTGCTGTGCCATGGCAATTTCCTTGTTAAGGGCTTCCAGTTCCTCCCGGAGCTTCTGTACTTTTTCCACAGAGCTTTTTTCATTGTCCCACTGGGCTTTCCGGGACTGAAATTCATTTTTCAGATCTGCCAGCTCTTTCTGCAGAGTTTCCAGGCGGTCTTTGCTGAGCCGGTCTTCTTCCTTTTTCAGGGCGGCTTCCTCAATTTCCATCTGCATCACCCGCCGCTGCAGTTCATCCAGCTCTGTGGGCATGGAATCCAGTTCTGTTTTAATCAGAGCACAGGCCTCGTCCACCAGGTCAATGGCTTTATCCGGCAGGAAACGGTCACTGATATAACGATTGGACAGCGTCGCCGCCGATACCAGGGCAGAATCCGTAATTTTCACACCGTGAAATACCTCGTACCGGTCTTTCAGCCCCCTCAGAATGGAAATGGTATCTTCCACTGTGGGCTCTGCCACCAGTACCGGCTGGAATCTCCGCTCCAGCGCCGCGTCCTTCTCAATATATTCCCGGTATTCATCCAGCGTGGTGGCTCCGATACAGTGAAGCTCACCTCTGGCCAGCATGGGTTTCAGCAGCTGGCCTGCATCCATGGCACCGTCTGTTTTTCCTGCTCCCACAATAGTGTGCAACTCGTCAATAAACAGAATGACCTGACCGTCGCTGCTTTTGATTTCATCCAGTACCGCCTTTAACCGCTCTTCAAATTCACCGCGGTATTTGGCTCCTGCCACCAGCGCACCCATATCCAGCGCAAACAGCCGCTTGTCTTTCAGTCCTTCCGGCACATCGCCCCGGACAATCCGCTGAG
This sequence comes from Eubacterium sp. 14-2, assembly GCF_000403845.2. Taxonomy (GTDB): domain Bacteria; phylum Bacillota; class Clostridia; order Lachnospirales; family Lachnospiraceae; genus Petralouisia. The sequence continues at coordinate 618,682 of NZ_KE159568.1, forward strand.
CCAGTCCTTCCACCACAGCGGTTTTACCAACGCCGGGCTCTCCTATCAGCACCGGATTGTTTTTGGTCTTCCGGGACAGAATACGCACCACATTCCGAATCTCATTGTCCCGGCCAATGACCGGATCCAGTTTCTGCTCTCTGGCCCGTTCCACCATATCATATCCGTATTTTGCCAGTGTGTCATAGGTAGCTTCCGGATTGTCAGAAACCACTCTCTGATTCCCCCGTACGGTGGCAAGGGCCTGCAGGAACCGTTCTCTGGTAATCCCGTATTCCCGGAACATTTCTTTCAATGCCTGGTTGGGATATTTCAGCAGCGTCAGGAACAGATGCTCCACCGACACATATTCATCTCCCATTTTCCGGGCCTCATCTTCAGCGCTGACCAGCACCTTATTGAGATTCTGCCCCATATATACCTGACCGCCGGATACTTTCACCCGTTTTGCCAGATGATTTTTTGCATTTTCCGTAAAATGCTCCAGATTGATTTCCATTTTCTCAATCAGTTTGGGAATCAGGCCATCCTCCTGCAAAAGCAGAGATACCAGAAAATGCTCCTGTTCAATTTCCTGATTGCCGTATTCGTATGCCAGTTTCTCACAGCCATTGATGGCTTCGATTGATTTCTGCGTAAATTTCTGTATATTCATAAGGGTTCCTCCTTCCCTCACATTACTTCGGCAGGTAAATATCAGACAGACCAGGCAGATAAATGTTACGATATTAACCTCCGGAGTAATAGTATGGATAAACAGCCTTCCTGCCATGCAGGGAAAAGCTGCTTTTCTTTTCTGTTCTATTTCATGTATAACAATATCACTTGTTGTTAGCACTGTCAAGAGGTGAGTGCTAAAATTAATTACAAAGAATATTGAAATAAGTTTTTGCATATGCCATAATGCCAACAGGCAAAAAGAAATCACAACTTCCATATCTGGTTTCATTCTTCATTCAATATTCTGTTTGATTTATGAAACAAAATTCCGGGCAAGCCAATGAGCAACGCCATCTTCCTGGCATAATCTCCAGCCATTGTTCGTTTGTATACATTTCAGTCTGATACACGCAATGAAACATACCCTTATATTTTTCATACAATGGTTTAAGTTTGTGCGGCTTATCAATACAGGTAATATAGAAAAGATTGCCTGATTTTAAGTCAGTAACCGCGTTTACTGTATTAGTACGAATATTTGCTATCAGAATTTCCTCCGTCACATTATCAACCACAAATGCTCCATTATATACAAAATAATCAGCTTATATAACCGGAAACAGGATACTGGTTTAAATCATGGTGCAACCTCTTTCGTGTAATGTACTGTGACCGTCTGATAGGGAATCTCAATACTGTTCTCTCTGAATCCCTCCACCAGGGCAATCCTGATATCACTGCAGGCTTTAAAACTGTCATTCAGATTTCTGGTCCAGATGGTCGTTTTCAGTGTAAGGCCATCCGGCGTATAACCGCTGACAGTAACGCTGCTCTTCTCTGTTTCTATGGTCAGTTCATGTTCCTCACATATTTTTTTCATGACAGCTACGGCTTTTTCAATGTCTGTGTCATAAGATACTGTAATTTCTATAAAGTTTCCCACATTTTCCGTAAAATTAGTATTGATAATCACTGCTGAATCCATAATGGAATTGGGCACAATGCAGCATTCCCCGTTAAACTGCCGGATTACCGTATGACGTATGGTAACATCTGTTACCATACCTTCCGCAAGTACCGTCCCGCCCTGAAGCACCCTTATTTTTTCATTTACATTATAAGGCCTGGATGCTGAGACAGAAATGCCGCTTATGACATTTGCCAGAGCCTGCTGGGCGGCAAAAGTTGCAATGGCCACAATCAGGGTACCGCTCTGGAGCAGAGCTTTACTGATATCCTTCGTGATTTCAAACTGCTGAACCAGACTGTAAATGATCACAACATCAATCATTACATTGAAAATACTTTTTAAAAACCGCAGATGGATGGCATTTGTCTTTTTTGATACGATTCTGTAAATCAGGTTCACCAGCTGATTCAGGGCCAGCCCAACCCCTATAAATAAACCTATTTTCACTAAAAAATGCATACTTTCCTCCCATCATGAATCCTGTCCGATTGCAGCACCCTGGCCCCTGTGGTATAATGTCAGCACGGGCATCGGCTTTTCTATCAGGTTATATTATACCTGTCAGAAGGCCCGTCTTCAATCTTTAATTACATTTTATGGAAGGGTGAATAAAACCATGAAACAAAATATTTTCAAAACAGACTTTTTTTCAGCTGAAAAACGTAAAAACAGGGCAGGAACCGTTCTGTGCTGTTTTCTGCTTATCCTGGGACTTTTTGTGGGAGGATGTTCTGCTCCGGAAAAAAACACAGCCTCCTCTGAACCGTCCGCTCCGGAAGTTTCGGAAGAAACAGACAGTTCTGCCACAGAATCGGAAGATTCTTCACCGGAAAACTCAGATTATGAAACTTCTGCATCAGAAGATTCCAGTTCATCAGAAGAAGACTTTGACTTCAGCCAGACCTTTGATTTAAAAGTGCCTGACCCGGCGGCAGGGGAAAATCCCCGCATTCTGTTTGCAGGCAACAGCCACACTTTTACCAACAATTTACCGGACATGTTCAAAGAAGTGGTCATAGGAATGGGACGCCAGTGTGAAGTACAGGAGCTTTCCGAAGGATATTATACACTGACACAGTTTGCAGACACTTCCGATGAGCTGGGCGCAGCCCTGAATCAGAAACTGACGGATGAAAACTGGGATTTTGTGATTTTGCAGGAAAATACAAACGACGCATTTTCTTATGCGGAAGAAAACATGCTGCCCGCCGCTGCTGCTCTGGATGAAAAAATCCGCGCTGCCGGAGGACAGACCGCACTGCTTATGACCTGGACTCCCAAAGACGGAGCCGGCATTATGAGCCCTGAACTGGTACAGTCTGTTCTGGCAGAGAACACCATGGCAGTTGCCGAAAATCTGAACAGCCTTCTGATTCCAGGAGGAATCGGTTTTATGCGCAGTCTGGAGCAATATCCTCAGATTGAGCTCTGGGCAGAAGACGGTATGCATCCTTCGCCCGCAGGCTCCTATCTGGCAGCATGCACCGCATATGCGGTAATTTTCCAGGAATCTCCTGCAGGCTGCAGCTACACTGCAGATCTGGACAGTGAAACAGCCGCACAGCTTCAGGAACTTGCAGCCGGATTCCTGACAAACTAATCCTGCGGCAGTGTCAGCTGATCATCCCGATAAAATCAGATACCGGTTTCTTTTCCTCTGCTCCCTGGCAGCCTGTACTTTATCGGTAAGAAAATGGAAATTATACAGAAAACCAGAACAAATGCAAAATTTTTACATTTTATCTCTCTGCCATCTTGATTCTTCCAGAAAATGGAAGTAGAATAATAGTTAGCGCTGAGCAGGATTCTGTTTACATATCAGAATTCTGCCAGCCATTACATTATGTCAAGGAGATGAAATTATGTACGAAATGAAACCAGAATACTATACTGGTATCGCAGCTATCGACAAAGAGCACACAAGGCTGTTTGAACTGGCAGAAGAAACGTATCAGTTACTGAACGATGATTTTATCCAGGACAAAACTGACAGCCTGATTCACCTGATTTCCGAGTTGATTAACTATACCAGAACTCACTTTGCTCATGAAGAGGAATACCAGAAAAGCATAAACTACGCAGGATTGAAAGATCACATGAGCCTCCACCGTAAATTTGAAGATAAGCTGATGGAATTCGATCTGGATTCCCTGGGAGATGACTTCAACAGCCAGAATGACACAGTAGAAGAACTTCTGGGATTTCTGACCAACTGGCTGGTTACCCATATCATGCAGGTGGATATGCTCTATGTACCGAAATAATACCATTTGCACGAGCGCGCATATTTGTTTTTATTTTATAGGGAATGCTTTCACACGTTAGTGTAACAGGGTCTTTCCTGTATGATAAAAAAGGATGGCGGTTTCAGAAGATAATCCGCCATCCTTTTTTCGTTTACATTCTGTTACATCTCTTCCGGCATGATGACCGCCGCAATCAGATACACAAAGATCCCGGTTGTGGTACAGCCCAACAGCACAAGCAGCAGGCGGACAATCGTGGGGTCTATGTTAAAATATTCTCCAATACCCCCGCATACACCGCAGATTACTCTGTTTTTTCGTGACTTATATAATCTTTTCGGTTCCATATTCATTCCCTCTTTCTTCATTTAAACAACAGTTTCCTTATAGCTTCCGGAAATCCTTTACAGTTCCTGGAAAGAAACCTCCACATCTCCCACGCCGCATTCAATTTTCATTTTCCTGCCTCCAGGATTCTCAATGCTGCGGCTGGATGAAAGGCCGCTATATTCATTCTCTCCAATTTCCAGTCTTCCTACCCCGCACTCGATATCGTAACTGTAATCTGATTCTTTTCCGGCAGCTTCTACTTCGATGGAGCCCACGCCTCCTTCGATTTCAATTTCCTGCGCCTGGATGAGTTCGGCAGTGAGGGTACCCACACCTCCGTTCAGATTCAGTTTCTCTGCCTCCAGTTCTGCCAGAATGATCTCTCCCGCATCCACACTCACAGACAGCTCTTTTTCCGCTGTGAGTTTTTCTTCTATTTCACACTGCCCTGCCCCTACACTAATACTTATTTTCTCTGCTGTCAATGGCATTTCCGAATAAATACATCCTTTTCCCTGTTTTAAATCAATTTCCTCAAGCTGCCCCTGTTCCATAAGTTTCCTGGGGAGTTCCAGAGTCACCCGGCTGGAATCACTGTTCCGTATACGTCCGCTGCCTTCATTTTCAATTTCCAGGGTATTTCCGCTGTTTATACCGGACTGAACCCGATGTCTGTGGTCTTCCCTGCGGTACTGAACAGTTATTCTGACCTCCCTGTCTTCCCAGGGCGCCTCTGTAATTATCACGCTGCTGTAATCCACATCCAGTTTAATTTTCTTAATATCTTCCCACGGAAAATACGATACCTCCTCATCTGCCGCATCCCAGTCATCTCCTGGGTCAGCCCAGTCATAATCACTGTAATTATAACTGAAAAAGGGGATATGATGGATGGGGCCTATGGAAAACTCTCCTGTCTCCACCTGGTCCCAGAACTCTGAGAAACGGAAACCGATACCCAGTCCCACCGCACACAGCAGACTTCCCAGTATCACCAGAACCAATACAATAATCAACGCTGTCTTTGTAAAATTCTTCATGCTCTTCTCTCCCTTCCGGAAAATATGCTGTTCCACAGGTTTCCAACCAGCCTGCACACCCAGGGTATGACTTTCCTGCACACCCAGACACATAAGATGGTTGCCAGAATTGCCGCTGCCAGCACCAATAATCCTGTTCCCGTCATTGCAAATCCAATTGCCATACTGCCTGTGATAATCTGGCCGATTCCAATACCAACCAGTACCCCGCCTGCAATGTAAAAAGAGCCTGCGATACATACTACGGCTACAGCAAGACCAAAAACAGTTCCGGCAGCCCCTCCTAAAATTCCAATCCATATGGGACTGGTCACAATGGCAATCGCTACAATCAGAAGAATCTCCGTAACGGAACGTCCCCCGTAAGTGGAACGCCCGTCACCGCTGCCTGAAGACCCGGTTCCATAGCCTGATTTTTTGCTGTCTCCAAAATCACAGGTGTTTCCGGTGCGGGTATCATCCTGGAAAGACTGATTTTCGGACTGCTGTTCCTTTGTATTTTTCCGAATATCCACTGGCTGTTTTTTATCAAACCTGTGATCCTCAAATCCCCGCTCCGTATACTCGCCTGTACCGGCTGCTCCATCCATGCCGGTGCCTGCCCGGATGGTAGCGGCAACCTTTTCCGGAGATTCCAGTTCCTTCAGAATCCGTTCTTCATTTTCCACACCTGCATCCTCAAAATAACTTCTGTAAAAAGATAACGCTTCCTTTTTTTCTTCTTCTGCCACATCTTCCAGCAGCTGTTCCAGCTGCCTCATAAATTCATCTCTGCTCATGCCGACTCTCCTCCCGAAAATAACATTGTAATTTTAGAAGAATAATTCACCCACTCTGTCCGGTACAGGTTCAACTGTGCCATTCCTCTGTCTGTAATTTTATAATACCTGCGGTTCCTGCCGCCGCATTCCACGTCATAGACCTCCAGACAGTCATCTTTCTGCAGGCGCCGCAGCACCGGATACAGAGTAGACTCCGATACTTCTATGGCCTGTCGTACATCCTGGGTGATCTTATAACCATATGTGCCTTCCTCTTCTTTGCATACAACTGCAAGAACAATCGCATCCAGAAGGGCTGCACCTGTATTAAATACCATGCCATCACTCCTTACTGTTTTTCAATATTACACCCTCCAAATATCCCCTTGCAGCCACCGGGCTGTCTCATAGGATATTATTTACAGTACATTACTATTTCTTGCGCATTACTATTTTATATTCAATACTATATATCATATAATATTATTTGTCAACAATTATTTATAAAAAAATACGGTCCAGGATCGCTCTGCAAAAATTTCATTCCTGCTGCAGTGCGATAAGAGCTTTCCTATAGAAGAACAAAGCGGACAGGTCCGCAGGGGCTCCCTGAATCCCTCACTCATGAGGGACCTGGACGGTTTGCTGCGCCGAGTGCGGTCGCTTTGGCGACATCTTCTATTCGCACGAGCGCGCATATTATTTTTCTTCTATAGGAAGACACTTTCGCGCGTTAGCGTGACAGGGTCTTTCCTATAGAAGAACAGACAGGCCTGACACTCTGCACAGAGCATCAGGCCTGTCTGATTAATTTTCCCATAAGGGCTGATTCCGCATTTTCCCGTCACCAAAACCTGACTGTGTACCGAATGGCCTCTGTCATGCCAGCTGCAGCACAACAGAAACTTCCATCCATACTTCTCCTTCCACTTCCCGGATTCCGGCAGTAATTTCCCCTTCCATCAAATGCATAAGCTGGCGGCAGATATACAGCCCAAGGCCGCTTCCGGGATTCTTTTCCACATTGCTGCCCCGGAAAAAACTGTCAAACACATGGGGCAAATCCTTCCGGGAAAGTCCGCAGCCGGTATTTTGGATAAGGATCACATATTCTTCTTCCTCCCTGCCGGAAGAAATCTCTATTTTCCTTCCGTCCCCATACTTTATGGCATTTTCCACCACATTCTGAACCACCTCCACCAGACGGTCCAAATCACCCCTGACCAGACAGTCCGGGCAGGAACCCCAGATAAATTCCACCTGATTTAAAGCCATTTTTTCCTGATAATAAGCCCGAATCTGCTTCAGGGCAGCACCTGTATAAAACTCACTGTTTTCTACCTGAAACTCCAGGAAATCCTCGTTGGATGCTTTCACAATCTCACTGATATAAGACTCGATTTCCTCTGCTTTTTCTCTGATATTTCCGGCAATCTCCTGCTTTTTACTTTCTTCCTGATACAGGTTGCGGCATAAAGCCTGGGCGTACAGATGGATAGCGCTCAGCGGCGTTTTAATGTCATGAGACAAAGACAAAAGCAGAAGTTTTTTCTCTTTCTGCAGCTTTAGCTCCCGTCTTTTGTTTTCCTCCAGATTTTCCCGCAGCACATCCAGACCCCAGATAAATTTTCCAAAAAACCGGTTTTTATTTTCTTTCAGCGGAATCGTCAGATTTCCTTTGGACAGCTCGCCGGGCAGCTGGGAAAGCTGAAAAAAGGGCAGCAGTATTTTCTGCCTGACATAGAAAAGGACCGCCCAGGCCAGAAGGAAAAAACAGCCTGCCGCCCCGTTGACCAGAAAAATAATCGGGCCTCTGGAAGATTTTCCAAAGAGATAGTATATCTTATAGCAGGCATACTCCGTAACAGTCACTGTATAGGGAATATCCTCATTTCCCCGGAAATCCTCCGCACTGACGCCATGTTCCAAAACCTGCAGTTTTATAATGGCAGGATACGTTTCTTCTGCTGCAAACTCATTCAACTCTTCCAGGCTGTCCGGCGCCCGTCCTTTTTCCCGTTCAAATTCTCCCAGGGCCTGTTCCACTCTGTTCAGAGAAATCCGGTATTCTCTGCTGTCTCCGGAAAACTCCCAATGGAAAAGTACCCAGTTAATCAGGAAGAAAACTGCAAGGCTGCCCAAAAAAGCAGCCAGCAGCAACTGATTCATCTTTCTCATACTCTGTTCCTTCACTCAAATCGGTAGCCCACGCCCCAGACTGTCAGAATCCGCTCCGGCTTTTTCGGATTTTTTTCCAGTTTCTCCCGCAGCCAGCGGATATGTACCGTCAGGGTCTGAGGCTCGCTTTCACTGTCAAAGCCCCATATTTTACAGAACAGCTCTTCTTTGGAGACAGCTTTTCCTTTATTCTCCATAAGATACAGCAACAGGTCAAATTCTCTGGCCGTTACGGGAATCTCCTGGTTCTTAAGGTAAATATGCCTTCCTCGCTTATCCAGCCGCAGGCTGCCGTCCACAATTTCATCGGAAGAATATCTTCTCTGAAAAATCCCGTTTACTTTTGCCAGCAGAATGTCAATATCATAGGGTTTCTCAATATAGTCGTCTGCTCCCTGCAGAAGTCCGTTCAGTTTATCTTCTTTTCCTCCTCTGGCGCTTACAATAATAATGGGCGTGTTGGCTTTCCGGCGGATTCTGCTGCACACGCCAAATCCGTCCATGCCCGGCAGCATAAGATCCAGTATCACCAGCTTCGCCCCTTCCGATTCATAAATTTCCAGGCTCTCCTCCCCGGATTCCGCCAGATAAACGTCATATCCCTCTGCCCTCAGAAAATCTGACAGCAGCGTGCCCAGTTCCTCATTGTCTTCCACCACTATAATATCTGCCATTTTACCACCTGCCTGTTTCGTCTCTGTTATCTCCAGAACTGCTTCTGTTCTGCCTCTTTTCTCGCCGGAAGCCTCTACCAGCCCATTTCTGTCAGCCAGTTGTTCAACTTCCGCTCCCGGAATTTTTCCTGACTGTCACGGTCCCCAAGATCAAGTTCCCCTTTGATGTTCCCATCTACAATATACAACACTCTGCTGCATTTTGCAGCTACTTTCATATCATGGGTTACCAGCATAATGGTGGTTCCCTCCTGATTCAGCTTATTCAGCTCCTTCATCACATCCTCTGATGTGCTGCGGTTCAGAGCTCCTGTGGGCTCATCTGCAAACAGAATCTGAGGCTGGTTAATCAGGCTTCGGCAGATACACGCCCGCTGCAGCTGCCCGCCGGACACCTCGGTGATATCATGCTGTGCAATATCGCTGATTCCCAGTTTCCGCATAAGTCCCAGGCAGTATTCGTTAATTTCCTGCCGGGTGCGGCTTTTATCCCCCGCCTGATAAGCGGGAAGCAGAATGTTGTCCATAACAGAAAGATTTTTCAGCATATACATCTGCTGGAAAATAAATCCCATGCTGGTAAGACGTACCTGCGCCAGCTCTTTTTCACTTAAATCTGTGATCTGTTTTCCGCCCAGCAGCACTTTTCCGGCAGTGGGCCGGTCCATGCCGGACACACTGTACAAAAGGGTGGATTTGCCGGAACCGGAGGGGCCCATAACTGCTACCATCTCTCCTTCTGCAATGGTAAAGTTCACATTTTTCAGTACATTGTTCTGTCTTTTATTTGTTATAAAAGTCTTACACAAATCTTTTACACACAACGCTTCTTTCATTCTTATTTCTCCTGTTCTACTCAATATTATTCATTTCCTGTACCGATACTCTTCTGATCTGTCCCATGGCAGCCATACATGCCAGTACGGTAACCACAAATAATACCATTGGATACAGTACATAGATTTCCAGCGGATTTATCACAAATTCAATTTTTTCCGCCCCCATCATCTGAAACACCCTGCCGGAAGTAATTTCGGAAAAAGGCGTTCCGCTCAGCGTACCCACCACAATCCCGGAAAACAATACCAGCATAATACGCCTGGTCTGCCATCCAGTCAGGGAACTGCTGGAAAATCCAATGGCCTTCAGCATACCGATTTCGCCCCGTTCCCGAATCAGGAACATCTTCTGCATCAGCACTGCCACAAGGATATTGATTGCCAGTACCACCGTCAAAACCATAATTTTCAGGGGGCCGATTTTTCCCGCAATATCCCCAATCATACTGTTGATGAATTCCTTTGGGGTTTTAACCTTTGCTTCCGGAAATAATTTTTCCGCCCGTTCTGTCACTTCGGCAAGCTCTTCTTCCTCCGGTTCCTTTTCCAGAACAATCTGAGCACCGAATCCTCCCATGGCTTCTGAGTAATCCAGTTTGGCCGCTTCTGTAAACCGAATTCCCTCTCCCATATTGTTCATAGACTGATAAAGAGCTGTAACTATATAAGATTTTTCCTGATTTCCGTTGGTAATACACACAGTATCCCCCAGTCCGGCTCCGATTGCTTCTGAGATCCTGTGGGTAATGGCCACTTCATTTTCATACAGAGGCGGCTCCCCTTCATCGTAGAAATACTGGTCTGTGGAAGTGCCAAGCCCCTGAATGGCAAAGGATTTGTAAGACCGTTCTCCTTTTCGAATCCGCATATCAAAATAAACTTCCGTACAGGATTTTTTTACCGGAATTCCGTCTTTTTCCAGTCTTTCTTCCACCTCTTCCAGATATCTGTACCAGGATTCTTTCTTCCCTTCCTGCAGCAGTTCCGCCGCTTTTTCCTCATTCACCAGATAAAAATCACACTCTGAAAGTGCAAACCAGGCGGCAATGCCATCGGAATTCAGCGTATTGATGGTGTTCACGGGCATAACCACCAGCCAGACGCCAATCATACTGGTCAGAAAAAGCACCATGTATTTTCTCATTTCACTTAAAACATCATTGCAGGCCAGAAAAGTAGTGACTTTTACATGGGATTTCTTCAGCCGAAACATGCCCTTTTTCTTAAATCGTTCTCCGTTATTCCCACTGCGGATAGCGTCCATGGGACTGAATTTTCTGATTTTCCCTGTACTGCGATAGCCGCACAGCACAACCACTGCCACAATCAGGACGCTGATCAGAAACTGAAACAGAATGCTGCTGCCTCCTTCTTCTATCACAATTTTGTCCGTTACCTGCTGCAGCAGCAGCTGGCTGAAGGGAATACTGGCTGCGAATCCGCACAGGGCGCCTGCCGCTGCCAGTACAAAATATTTCGCCATATACAGCCTTCGGATGGAAACATCCCGAATTCCAATGGCTTTCATAATACCGATTTCTTTATAATCTTCGTTTACAGTAAATACAATGGTAAATCGCAGCATGATTACGGAAATGGCAATCAGGCAGAAGCTGACCAGCAAGATTACTGCCGCTATCACCAGTTCCATTACATAGGTGGTTTCCACCAGTTCCCGGTCTGCTCCAAACATCTCATAGAATTCACATCTGTTATATTCTTCCTGAAAGGCTCCGATATCCTTACAGTTTAAAGAATACAGCCTGCCATAAGGAAGCCCGCTCTCTTCGAGCAGTTCCTGGAAATCCCCTCTGCTTATGATACACCGCTCCATTCCCATCATTTCAGAGCCCATGAATGCGTCTTTCAGTACCCCGGCTACCTGAAATTCTTTCTCAAAACCGTTGTCAGAGCTGACCGTCACCATGTCTCCGTTTTTCAGCTTATTCTCCGCTGCCATTCTCTGTCCCAGGTAAATGGTCCCCTCCTCCATCCGGGTAATTTCCCGGTTTTCTCTGTCAAAAAATTTCTGCTGGCTGATTTCAGAGTGATTTAACATAACGGGACTGCTCAGGGTAATTTTTTTACCGTTTTTCCCCTTTAACTGGCTTTCTGAGAGAAACAGGTTATCATCAATGGTAAAGTTCTTCACCTGCTCCTGGTTTTCCAGAAACTGCTCAATGGTTCTGTCGTTCTCTGACAGCTCCCCCGGACTGCCTCCCATGGTCACAATCAGAAAATCCCCTATTTCCGACTGTTCCATAAAGTGTTCCACCCCGTTCATAATTACGGTAAAATTATTCAGGCTGCCCGCAATAAACATGGCAGATAAGAAAATGAACACCAGCAAAATCAGGTTGATGGATTTCTTGCGTTTTAAATCTTTTCTTAATATTCTGAAATTCATATGCTGCTCCTTTCCTGTCTTTCTGCCCATATTGTAAAACAGGAAATATTAATAAATCCTTAAATGGTCCGGAACAAAGCGGACAGGGTCTTTCCTGTAAGAGAACAAAGAATCCTGCTTTGCAGGATTTTCCGCCTGCGGCGGGTCGCTTTAGCGGCATATTTCTTTTCCGCCGCAGTGCGATAATTGTTTTCTCTTATAGGAAATCCAACGGAATTTCCTATAAGAGAAAAAAGAGAGCGGAATCTGCCACCGCTCTCTTTTACTGAATTTCTGAACCGGAAGGCCCGTGTACCTGCCTTCCTGATCTATTCTATATTTCTCCGCACATTTCGTCTGATTCCAAAAACTTCTCAACATAGGCCAGCAGTCGGTCACAGGTCTCCTTTTCTCTTTTCATTTTCTTAATGGAGCATTCCCACACCACAAGACATTTTATCTCCCGCTCCTTCAGTTCCTCCTGAACCACGCAATCCCTTTTCTGATTTGTATCGAATTTTTTCTGCCAGAATTCCACTCTGGATTTGGGCATATAGGTGTATTTGCATCCCGGATGGCGATGCCAGAAACAGCCATGAACAAAAATTGCCGTATTATACTTTTTCAGATAAATATCCGGATGTCCCGGCACTGTCTTCGCATTCAGGCTATAGCGGTATCCCTGTGCAAACAGCAGCTTTCTGAAATATACTTCCGGTTTTGTATCCCTGGAACGGATTGCAGACATATTTTTACTTCGTTCTTCCGGACTTTTAATATCCATTCTGCATTTCCTCCCGTTCTTTTACATATTCCGCAAAAGGTTTATGATAATCCTTTATTTTCTCCACCATCAGTTCCGCCACATTCTCGATCAAAGGCACCACCACAGAATTTCCAAACTGTTTATAAGCCTGGGTATCTGATACCGGAATTTTAAAAGTGTCCGGAAATCCCTGCAGCCTTGCACATTCTCTTGGCGTCAGCCTTCTGGGATTCTTCCCTTCCTGGGCAATCAGAATTTCCGAACCGTCTTTATAATATCTTGCACTGATGGTCCTGGATATTCCATCAGGAGCAGCGATTCCATACCCGAACCCGTTCCCCGCCGCCTTATGTTTTGCCGCATAATTCTGAAGATACAGCCAGAGCTTATCTGAAAGGGTATATTTCCCGTCCACATCCCGGTCCAGAATGTCTTTCATTACAGGCCTGGGAGTTTTGGGCGTCAGTTTAAATTCAAATACAATGTCTTTCCCATATCTTCTCCGGTCAAATCCCACCAGCAAAATTCTCTCTCTGTGCTGAGGCACATAATTCTGTCCGTCCAGAACCTCATAAAATACTTCATAATCCAGTTCATTCAGAGATTCCCTGATTACCTGAAAAGTACGTCCTTTGTCATGGCTGCAGAGATTCTTTACATTTTCCAGCAAAAATGCCTTCGGACGCTTTTTTTTCAAAATTCTGCATACATCGAAAAACAATGTACCCTGTGTTTTGTCTTCAAATCCCGTAGCCCTCCCCAGACTGTTCTTTTTGGACACTCCGGCAATGGAAAAAGGCTGACAGGGAAACCCTGCCACAAGTATATCATGTTCCGGAATATCAGAGGCAGCCACCTGAGTAATATCTCCCTCCGGCTGTTCTCCAAAATTTGCAAAATACGTCTGCTGGCTGTATTTGTTCCATTCACTGGAATATACGCATTGTCCCCCTGCCCGTTCAAACCCGATCCGCATCCCGCCAATCCCTGCAAACAAATCAATAAAGGTAAACTGCCCTTCCTGTTTTGTTTTCTTATTTTTCTTTCTGGCACTGATATAATAAATGACCGCTTCTCTTACACAGTCCTGCAATGTCTGTCCCGCCATATCAGAGCAGTCCATCAGTTCATGATATAATTCATCTTCCATTCTCAAATGAACCTGTTTCATGGAGTCCTCTTTCCGGGAATATTTTTATCCCTGATTTTTCCCATATTATACAACTACAAAAAGAAAAAAGCAAGAGAATCGAACATATTTTCTCCTGCTTTCCCATTTTCCAGCTGCTGCCTGTTCCAGAGCAGCAGGACTTCTCAACATTTTTTCAGTACCTGCTCCACAAACATCCTGGCCTGTCTTAAATCTTCTTCATTGGGATGAAACAGGCCTTCATCAAAATTCCGAAGCATTTTCTTTCTCCAGAGTTCCCGCTCCGGATCCTCCATGGGAATCTCATAATTTTCCCGCACCTGCATGGGCATTTTCCCCTGGCAGAGAAAGGTTCCAAGATATTCACAGTCGTCGGGAATCCATACGTTTACTTTCTGCTCTATGGACCTGAAATAGGCTGCCTCCCTGCCCATACCGCAGGTGCCGAACAGCGCCACTTTCTTCCCGTGAAGCTCAGACAGCATATCAATCACGGAGATATCACAGGTTCCCCGGTTCACCCAGAATCCGATAAAAAATATCTCCGCATCCTTTCCTCTGTATTCTTCCATACTCTGCATGTCTTTGGACATCCCCGGAAGTGCACTGAAAATTTCCGTGGCTATTTTTTTCGTATTGCCGGTCTTACTGGAATAAACCACCATATAATCCATGTCCTTCCCCCTCCTTAACACCAGGGTACTCCGCCGCAGCAAAGACCTCCGCCGCCGCAGCAGAAATTACATGCCAGATTTGCCAGACAGAGTTTCATACAGAAATCTCCACTGCCCACAATGGGATTTCCGTAACTCTGGCGTCTGTCATAATACCAGCTTCCTCCATTCTGAAGCTGTGCATACAGCTGCCGGTATTCCTGATTTCCAGGCTCCATGGCTGCGGCACGCTGTGCTGCCTCCAGAGCAGCCACATTATTTCCCGTACCGGAATTGGCAATGGCGCTGAGGTAATACCAGCGGGCGTTTCTGTCCTTCATGCTGTTCAGCACATTCAGCGCTTCCCTGTAATGGCCGCTGCGGATATAGTTGGAGGCCGCCTGCTGATAGGTGCTCTCCTCATCTCCGCCTGCGGTTCTGCTCTGGCTCTGAGAACTGCCAAAACCGCCGAAGCCGCCGAACCCACCGAAAAAATCTCCAAAATCCCAGTAACTTCCCTGATCCCCGGAACTTCCCTGGCTGTAGCCGCCTGCGGTTCCACGTTCCTTTTCCTGAATAATCTGCTGATATGCCTGCTGTATCTCTTTAAACTTTTCTTCTGCCTGTTCCTTGTTGGGATTGTTGATATTGGCATCGGGATGATATTTCCTGCTCAGGGAACGGTATGCCTTTTTAATTTCTTCATCGGTGGCATCCCGTTTCAGCCCAAGTACCGCATATGGATCATACATCTGTTACCTTCCTCTCCCTGCTCTTCTTCACATATTCGTACCGGCACCAGACGCCGGAATATAAAATATTTCTCAAAATCTCCGTATTCTCTACAATGGGAAGACGTTCAAATGCCATGGAGCATTCTGCCATCATCATACTCAGAACAGCTTCTGTCTTCCGTTCAAATTCTTCTGTCTCAGATTCCTGCAAAAACAGATTGTAATTTCCGGTCTTTCTGTCTTTCTCCACATCCTCATAGGCATCCATCAGGTAAATAAATTTGCCAAGGAAAAAGCCCATCCGCCGCAGGTCCCCTTCCCACTCATCCTTACGCCAGGCAAATATCTCTCCCATCATCCGGCCAAAATGCCCTGATACTTCATCCAGGTTCCTGCTGTTTTTCTTCTCACACCTGCGAAGCTGTTCCAGGCAGTCCCGGAAAAGAGACGCTTTCTCAGGATAATTTTCCGCAATCTTCCTGCACTTCTTTTTCAGAGAAGAAGCCATCACCTTCCTGGTCACCCTGCGTTCATCTTCCCAGTCGTCCAGACATTTATAATACGTCAGCAACAGATTCATGTCCGCTCCGTATCCGGTAAACTGATTCACCCTGGCGGGATGTTTTTCCAGGGGATGAACCGCGCATTTCCTGCAGCTTACCTGTGTCTTCGGCTCATACAGACTGGTAAGCAGCAGCACCAGAAATGTCATATCATAGCTTAAAGTAAGCTGTCCCCGTCTGCCGGACTGCTCCTTTAAAGTCCTGCACAGTCCGCAGTAATAGGACTGATACAAATCAAAGTCTTTAAATTTCATCTCCGGTTTGTTTACAATAATATATCCAAACATAATATCCTTTCCGTAAGATTCAGCATAATTGCAGGGGTGATTCACGCTAAAACAGGCTGTGGCTGAACTGTTATGGAATATATTCTAAACCTTCCGCCGGCAATTGCAATTAATAAAACAGAAAGATTCTATAAAAAATTTATAAACACTGTCCCGACTCCAGTTTTTCGATTTCCGCCAGCCAGAGCGCGCTGCTGGCGTCGCTGGGCATCCGCAGATCTCCTCGGGGAGAAACAGCCACTGTTCCCACCTTCGGCCCGTCCGGCAGACAGGAACGCTTAAACTGCTGGGAAAAAAATCTTCTGACAAAAACCTTCAGCCATTTTAAAATCACATCTTCCCCATATCTGTTTTCAAAGGCATATACGGCCAGACGAAAGATTTTTCCCGGCCCGAACCCGCAGCGGAGCATATAATATAAAAAGAAATCGTGAAGTTCATAGGGCCCCACAATGTCCTCGGTTTTCTGAGAAATCTGCCCGTCTTTTGGAGGAAGCAGTTCCGGGCTCACAGGGGTATCCAGCACATCCAGAAGGATCTGTTCCAGGGTACTGTCCTTGCAGGTCTTTGCATAATACCGCACCAGATGGCGCACCAGCGTTTTGGGAACAGAAGCATTTACCCCATACATGGACATGTGATCACCGTTATATGTTGCCCAGCCAAGGGCCAGTTCCGACATGTCCCCGGTACCAATCACCATGCCGTTCTCTTTGTTGGCAATATCCATCAAAATCTGAGTCCGCTCCCTGGCCTGTCCGTTTTCGTAAGTTACGTCATGATTTGTTTCCTCATGGGAAATATCTTTAAAATGCACCCGAACGGCCTCTCTGATGTCCACTTCCCGAAAATCAGTGCCCAGACATCTGATTAAATTCACCGCATTGTCATAAGTTCTGTCGGTAGTTCCGAACCCCGGCATGGTAACTGCATGAATCCCCTTCCGGTCCAGTCCCAGCAAATCAAAGGCTCTGACAGTAACCAGCAGGGCCAGTGTGGAATCCAGCCCGCCGGAAATGCCAATTACTCCGTGGCAGCAGCCCGTATGCTCCAGCCTTTTTTTCAGGCCCACAGACTGAATCATCAGGATTTCCTCGCACCGTTTCCAGCGCTCCTCTGGTTTTCCCGGCACAAAGGGATCCGGATCCACAAACCGGGTAAGCTCTGTTCTCTCTTTTTTCAGATGGAAGGGAATCTCCAGATAATCTTCTGCCTTTCCTGTAAAAGTAGACATTTTGCGCCGCTGTCCGTCTAACCTCTGAATGTCAATTTCCCCATACACCGACTGGTTGGCAAAACGTTCTGCCTCCGCCAGCATTATTCCGTTTTCCGCAATCATATTATGGCCGGAATATACCAGGTCCTGGGTGGATTCTCCCTCTCCGGCACTGGCATAGACATAACCGCAGATAAGCCTTGCGGACTGCCCTTCCACCAGGTTTTTCCGGTAACGGTCCTTCCCGGTAATCTCATCGCTGGCAGAGAGATTTACCATCAGATTTGCCCCTGCCAGTCCATGGGAAATACTGGGCGGGGCAGGAGTCCACAAATCCTCACAGATTTCCACGCCGATTTTTAATTCCGGAATGCTGTCAGCGCAAAACAGGAGATGGCTTCCCATGGGAATTTTCCATTCTCTTCCCAGAACCACTACTTCCGCCTGCTCCATCCCCGGCGTAAAATAGCGTCCCTCATAAAATTCATTGTAACTGGGAATACAGGTTTTCGGCACCAGCCCCAGTACCGTTCCATTTCCCAGAGCTGCCGCCACGTTATAGAGCCTGCCCTTCCATGCAAAGGGAAGTCCCACAAAGATCAGCATATTCTTCCCGTTGGTTTCTGCCGCAATGTCCAGAAGTACCTGCTCTGCCTGCTCTAACAGCGGCTCCATCAGAAATAAATCTCCACAGGTATATCCGGTAATGCAGAGCTCCGGAAAGACCACTACTGCAGCTCTCTGCTGTTCCGCTTCGTCTATTTTTTCAATTATGGCCTGCCTGTTATAAACGGGGTCCGCCACCCTGATTTTGGGGGTTACCGCCGCCACTTTAATAAATCCGTCTTTCACTGGCTGCTCCTTTCTGAATGTTCCAGCAATCCTCTTAAATCCTCCGGGGTGAAAACATAATGTCTGTCACAGAACTGGCAGTTCACCTCAATGGGCTCGCCCTCCTCTATCATTTCCCGGATATCCTGCACACCGATACTGATCAGGGCTTTTGTCACCCGTTCTCTGGAACAGTCACAGTGATATACAACCGGCATGGTCTCCGTAATTTCCAGACCGAATTCTCCCAGTACCTGCTCTAACAGCGTTTCGGGCGTTGCCCCCTGCTCCAGCATATCCGTAACAGACGTAACCTCCGCCACCTTTTTTTCCAGTGCGGCAACTGTCTCCTCATCGGTAAAAGGCATAAGCTGAATGATAAATCCGCCTGCCTGCCGGACCGTATTGTCCTTATTCATCAGTATGCCAAGGCCCACCGCAGAGGGCACCTGCTCGGAAGTGGCAAAATAGTATGTCAGATCCTCTGCAATTTCCGAGGTCTGCAGGGCCACCTGGCCCACATAAGGTTCTTTCAGGCCCATATCTTTTATCACACTCAAAATTCCAGGTCCCAGAGCTCCTCCCACATCCAGCTTTCCTTTCTCATTGGGCGGAAGTATCACATCCGGCACCTGGGGACAGCCTTTCACATGGCCCTGGCTGTCTGCTGTGACAGTCATGCCTTTTGCCGCACCGCCGCATTTTATCTGCAGGGTCAGCAAATCCTGCTCTCCCTTCATCATGGCTCCCATCATGACTCCTCCCGTCAGAAGCCTTCCCAGTGCGGCAGTAATCACAGGGCTTGTATTGTGATAAGCCCTGGCCTGTTCCACCAGTTCTCTGGAAGTTATGGCAAATGCCCGTATCTGATTGTCTGCTGCTGTTGCTCTCACCATGTAATCTTTCATTTTTATTCTCCCTTGCATCACACAAATCTGCTGGCTTCTGTTTCTCTGTTTCATCTGCAGTCACACAAATCTGCTCATCTCGGTTTCCCTTTTTCTCCTGCAATCACATAAATCCGTTCGCCTGTTTCCCCTGCCGGTTCCCTGGTAAATGCGTCAAACATCGCCACAAACTCCATACCGGCCTGCTCCAGCAATTCCTTTATCCGCCCCGGCTCATAGCCCCTCTGTACATGGGTTTCCTCATATTTTCGGTAACGCATGTCCTCTTCCCGGATAAAAAATGTCATGTCATACTGGTTCAGCCCGGTCTCCTCATCAAAAAAATTTTCCCAGATAAAGCTCCCCTCTTCCCGGTTTTCGCATATTGTGGTTTCTCCTAATAATTCCCGGTATTTATAAAGGGTATTCAAATCAAATATAAAAATCCCTCCTGGGTCCAGATAATTATTGACCAGCCGAAACACCTGAAGAAGTCCCTCTTCTTCCAGAATATAATTCAGGGAATCACAGACGCTTACCACCGCTTTCACAGTGCCGTACAGCTCAAATTCCCGCATATCCTGCAAAAGATACAGGATATCCTTCTGTTTTCCTGTTCCCTCCCCGGTTTCTGCAGCCTCTTTTGCAATCTGCAGCATTTCCTCTGAACAGTCCACCCCAATCATATCATAACCTGCCGCAGCCAGCAGCCTGGTCATGGTTCCGGTGCCGCAGCCCAGCTCCAGCACAAGGCCTTCCTCCACTCCGTACTCCTGCAGCAGACCTGTCAGATACCTGCTCCATGCCTCATAAGGCACGTCATCCATAAACAAATCGTATACCTGGGCAAATCCTGTATATGCTTCCATTCCAGCCTCCCGTCCGGTACCCACAGAAATCAATAGTTCAAAAATTCATTTCCATGTTTCACAATGCTTTTTCTTGATTATTTATTTCAGAAAATGTATACTGTTTTTATTATAGTAAAAACAATCACGTTTTGCAAGGAGCCTTTATGACTGAAAATAATTACATCTCCGGACACATCCGCCGCGTATACGCCAGGCGTCTGGTTTCTCCGGTTCTCTATCTGATTCTCCTGGTCATCCTGTGGCTGGCCTTTCCCATATATGATATTCTGTTCCCGCGGACACTGACCGCTTCGGACGATTTAAGTACATATAAAAATCAGCGTTCCTCTTATGTGGAGACCACGCTGACGGACCTTTATTTTACCGGATATACCGGCAGCTCTTTTGGCCGCACCTGCGGCTACTATTATTACTGCATGAGAAACGACCAGTGCACGGTGGTTCTTCTGTCTCCCTCCACCTGCGAGGAAGGCCTTCCCTTTATCGAGTCTGTTCATATCCGGGGCAGGGTACTGGAGGGAACTCCCCCTTTCCGCACTCTGCTGGAACATCTGGCCAGAGACCTGAACTGGACCGAAAAGGGAATCAGCGAAAAAGTAAATCCCTGTTTTATCAGCGAGCCTGCCTTTCAGCTTTTTTCAAGCGCGGTTCTTATACTGATCTGTTTTTCCACAGGAATTTATGCACTCCTTCGGATTCTTCTGGACCTCCTCTATATCCGGTTTCCGGTTTTCTCCCCTGTCTGCAGACAGCTTGGACGGTTCGGCAGACCAAAAGAACTCCTTGCCCAGGCAGAAACAGAGCTTGCCACACTGCCCCAGCTTGCCACGGAAGACATGTTTATTACGGAACATTATTTTATTGTGCTGGCCAATTACGGCGCCGCCATCATACCCATTCAGGAAATGGTATGGATTTACAAGCATTCCACCCTCCATAAAATTCTGTGGTACCATTTCAGCATTTCCTATACGCTGCATGTCACCGCCAGAAAACACCTGTATTTCCAGTGTCCCAAAAATATGAAATCTGACATTGACGGTATTATGGATTATCTGGCGGAAGCAAATCACGATATTCTGGTGGGATTCAGTGAGGAAAACCGTGTCAGAGCCCACGGAACCAGCCCCTATCCTCCCCAATTGGAAAAGTTTTTTGCCTTTGTGGAAAAAATAAAAAAATCGAAACCTCACAAGCCGGAAGGTTCCTGATCTTTCACCCTCAGCAGAAAATGCCTGCTTTCACCGGTACAGTTCCGGCAAAAGCAGGCATTTTCGTGGAACAAAGTGAGCAGGCCCACTTCAGCTCCCCTAACCCCTCACTCATGAGGGGCCTGGACACTTTGCTGCGCCATTTGCGGTGCGTCAGAGCATACGCAGTATGCTGAACGTATCGCGTTTTAGCACAATTGCGAAGCAATATTTTACCTCTTGTGCGAGTGCGCATATTTCATCCCCGCCGCAGTGTAATAGGAGCCTTTTAATTCTCAGGAAAACAGCCCTTTGAAAAAGTCCAGGATTGAGCGGAAAAAATCTGCAACTTTATCAAATATGCTTCCTGCATCCAGATGAGAGAGCTTCTCATACAGAGCTTCCGCCTGACTCCGGATGGAGTCCAGGTCCAGATCCAGCTGGCCGATTTTCTGCAAAAGTTCTGTCAGTTCTGCAACTTCCGCATCTGTCAGGCTGATATCGAACTGGCTGCAGGCCTCTGCAATGGTTTCCTTAATCTCCTGTTCGGATTTCAGGCCCTTTTCAATTACTTCCTGTTTCAGATATGCTACAAGTTCTTCCGCTTTTTCAGAATCTCCCACTGTCTCTGCCAGATCTCCGGTAAGCACCAGCTCATTTAATGCGGTGTCCATGCTTTTCTCGGAAACCTTTACCCCGGTCATGTCGGAATATGCTTTCATGGCCCCCACCAGAGCCGCGGTTCCCGATATGGGTATGGGCCCGGCCACAATAATGTCCGCATCGGTAATTCCGGCGGTAATCAGAGCATTTTTATACATGCCGATGGTACAGTAAGAAATATTTTTGGTGGTAATATTGATACCGTTTCCTTCTTCTCTCTTTACCACCAGAACCGAGGACAGCGCCCGCGTTCCAATCTTGCCGGCCGCCACATATTCCCCCAGATATTCATGCTCTTCTTCATTGGTAATGTAAATCACATCATACTCGGAAAGCTCCGTTTCATTTATCCCCAGAAGTTCCAGTACCGTCTTCTGCTGCTCCGGCGTCAGATTTGCCCCCAGCGCAAGATAGGGTTTATCCTCTTTGGTAATGGGCTCTGTAACTTCTCCCGGCTGATTTAAAACATCTGATTCCCGATCAGAACCCTCTTCCTCTTTTCCTCCTTCTTCCGAAAATTCCTCACTGCTGTTTCCCGGTTCAGGACTTACCTCTTTTTCATCGGTCTGCGACGCCCACACCTGCGCCGGCATTGTGAAAGCTATCACAATTGCCAGGAACAGACCTGACAGTTGTTTCCTGTGCTTCTTCATTGTCACCCTCCGTTCTGTCTCTCACGCTCAGGAACTGTACTTCTGAAAAGTACCTGCTGCCTGCTTCATTTTCGCCTGTATGCCCCAAAAGGCCAAGGCAGTTACTGCATTCTTGCCTGTATCCATGCATATATATCGGCATATACCTGTTCCCGGTCCACCTCATTTAAAATTTCATGTCGGTCTGTGGGGTAAAGCCTGCAGGTTATATCTGTAATACCAGCCTCTTTATACCGCTCATACACCGCTTTTACACCGGCTCCGTAATTTCCCACCGGATCCTCTTCTCCTGCCACCAGAAAAAGGGGCAGATTGCGGGGAATGGCATTAATATTAGCCGGCCGACTGATAAAATGTAAGGTGTCAAACAGGTTATAATACCCGTTTAAGGTAAAACGAAAGGTACAGCGGGGCTCCTGATTATAGGCCTTAACGATTTCCCGGTCTTTGGTCAGCCAGGCATTCGCCTGGTTTTCTTCCTGAAATCTCCTGTTATAAGTGGAAAATGCCATTTTATCCACCAGTTTGCTGCAGTAATGCCAGCCCCGGAACAGAGCCAGTAATCTGCAGACTTCTTTTCCGGCCACTGCTGTCCCGGTAGAATGATTTCCCGTTCCCATAATCACAGCTCCCTGCAGGCCGGAGCCGTATTTCGCAAGATATTTCCGCAGCAGAAAAGAGCCCATACTGTGTCCCAGCATAAAATAAGGTACGCCGGGACGCTCTTTCTGCATAATCCTGCGCAGACGGTCCAGATCTTTTACCACAATATCGCTGCCGCCCTTTTCTGCAAAATATCCCCACATTTCCTGGGATTTTACTGATTTTCCATGTCCCAGATGGTCATTTCCCACAACCATAAAGCCCTGCTGTGTCATATATTCCGCAAATTTCCCGTACCGTTCTACATATTCTATCATACCATGACTGATTTGCAGGATTCCTCTGATTTCCCCCGTGTCAGGCTCCCATTTCACTGCATGAATCCTGGTTTCTTTATCTGCTGACTGAAACTGAAATGTTCTCTTTTTCATATTCTGCCTCCCGATAGTCAGTTACTTTTGATTTCTTCTCCCACAGCCCGAAGCCACTCTTCCACCTCTCTGGCTTTTCCCCGGAGATTTTCCAGTGTCTCCTGCTGCCTGGTGAAAGTTTCTCCCGCCTGCTGTACCACTTCCTGAGCTGTGTCATACTGTCTGCTTACCAGTTCGCTTTCGCTTATGGACTGTTCCAGCGTGCCGGTAACTGTGCGTATTTCTGATACCAGATTCCGTGTCTCCGATTCTTCCAGCCTGGAGGCATAGACTCCGAATCCCTCGGCTGCTTTTTCCAGACGTGAATTATGCTCTTTCCAGATCTGGGTCAGATAGACCACCTGCACTTCCGCTTCCTCCAGACGTTCTTCCATCCGCTTCATTTTTTCTGCCATAAAGGAGGCTGCCTGGTGGTATTTTCCGGAAAGATCCCGTACTTTTTCCGCCGCTTCCACAAACTTTACCCCTTCGTCTCCCAGTCTTCCTGCTTCGATGGCCGCATTCAGGGAAAGAACGCCCATCTGTTTCTCCATCTCTTCCATTTCCCCGATACGTTTGCCCATCTCTCCCATTTCCTGGCGCATACCGGTTGCCGCCAGCTCCAGAACTTCTTCCGGAGAGGTGAGTTTTCTCCCCTGGTTTATCATTTCCAGAAGCTCCTGTTCCCGCCGGCAGATTCCTTCCAGAGATCTCTGGTACATACCGTCTGTTTTTTCGGCTCTGTCCGCCAGAACCTGCATCTGTTTCTGCAGGCCCCGATTCTTTTCATTTTGTTTTCTGGCCTCCTGGGCAGCTCCTTTTACGGTTTCCAGCACCTTTTCCATCTGGCTGTCCAGCTCGTTCTGTTTTTCTTCCATAGAAGCAATCCCTGTCCGGGTTTCTTTCTGCACCACCTGCATTTTACCTGTCACCTCTGATAATTTCTTCAAATATTTATCTGCTTCTGCCTGTCTGGAAAGCAGTTCCTGCTCCAGTTCCTCCTGTTTTTTTCCTTTTCCAAACATCCGGGTTCCCCTTTCTTCCAAAAGTATCCTGTTTCTTATATGTATTTCCCCGTTCAGGGCTCCTCAATGCAAGTATTATATCACTTTTATAATAAATCTAACAGTAGTTCTTTACAATTATCTGCAGAGATTCCTGTCCATTGTATACATTCAGGTCAGGATAGTACAGAAAAGACGCCCGCATTCCGCTGTCCCGTCCGGCCAGAGTCTGCTCCAGGGCCTGACGTCCGAATTTTTCCTGCAGAAAATTCAGCAGCTGTTCCACCTGTCCGAAACAGACTGCATTCATCCTGGTTCCGCCCTGACTTTCCACCTGCATTCGGCATACATTGCGGTTTTTCCCGAATACACCCATAGACAGAATATGTATATTTTTATCAGCAAATACCGGTTTTTCATTGGCTTTTCCAAAAGGCTCCAGAAGATTCAGTTCTTCTGTCAGCTCTCTGGTAATATAGTCCAGAGGCATGGGAACATCTATGACGATTTTCCCCCGCAGGTCTTCTTCCGTCAAAAGGGTATTTTCATTCAGTTTCCTCCGAAACACCTCCACATGTTCTTCTGCCATGGACAGACCTGCTGCCATGGGGTGCCCGCCGAATCTGGTAAACAGTTCTTTACACTTTGTCATTTCCTCATACATGGAGTAACCTTCAATGGAGCGCCCGGAGCCCTTGACTCCTTCCTCGCTTCTGGTCAGCACAAATACGGGACGGTGATACCGTTCCCGAATACGTCCCGCTATAATGCCTGCCAGGCTCTCATGGCATTCCGGCAGATAAATGACCAGCACTTTGTCCTGTTTCAGAGAAGTCTGCTCCACCAGTTCAACGGCTTTCTCCACTCCCTGTTCTGTCAGTTCTTTCCGGCTGGCATTCAAATCATATAAATCCCCGGCATATTCTGCGGCTGTATGGGAATCTTCTGCAAGCAGCAGCTTAAGGGCCCGTCTGGCAGTATCCAGCCTTCCGCTGGCATTCATACAGGGGCCCAGCACAAATCCAATATGGTATGCCCTGATTTTTCCCATTTCTATCTGATTACATGCGGCCAGCGCACGCATACCATTATTTTTGGTGCAATTGAGCATTTTCAGCCCTTCTTTTACCAGAATTCTGTTTTCTCCTGTCAGTTCCATCACATCTCCTACGGTGGCAAAGGCCGCATTTTCCAGAAAAGCCAGTGCTTCTTCCGGGGGATATCCTGATTTTTTGTAAAGCACCTGTACCAGCTTGAAGGCCACCGCCGCACCGCACAGATTTTTAAAGGGATAGGGGCAGTCAGGCTGTTTTGGATTTACCACCGCATCTGCCGGGGGAATCTGATATATTTTCTCCCCGTCCTCCTGTTCCTCATAGGGAACTTCATGATGGTCCGTAAGGATTACCGTCATGCCCAGTTCCTTTGCCAGGGCCACCTCTGCTGTTGCCGCAATACCGTTATCGCAGGTTAAAATCGTATCCACTCCATCTGCCAGAGCCTGGCGCACCAGCCGCTGATTCAATCCATATCCGTCTGAAATCCTGTCGGGAATGGCATAGTCAGCTTCTGCCTGGCAGCGGCGCAATGCGCAATACAGAATATATACCGACTGAATCCCGTCAATGTCATAATCCCCTAAAATGCGGATTTTTTTCTTTTTCTGAATCTTTTCCTGCAAAATGGCCACTGCCCGCTCCATATCTTTCATTTTCTCCGGATCATGCAGATGTTCCAGTGTTCCGTGAAGATATTCATCTATGGCTTTTTCTCCCAGTATTTCACGGTTTCTGATGATTCTTGCCGTTACCTGGTCAATGCCGAACTGTTCTGCAATTTTCTTAAAATCCGCCCGTTTGGCGGACACCACCCATTTTTCCATTCCATATTGTCCTTTTATTCGTATTCCACACTCTGAAGAATCAGTCCCCTGGCCGGCATGGTCACTCCTGCCTGTTCCCGAATTCCTTCTTCCAGAAGCTGTTTTATTTCCATAGGCTCCCGTCTGCCCTGACCGATTTCCACCAGTGTTCCCGCTATAATCCGCACCATATTATGGAGAAATCCGTTTCCGGTGATTCTGATATCCACCTCTGCTCCTTCTGAAAGAATTTCCAGACGGTAAATGGTCCGCACGGAAGACTTTTTCTTCTGATGGCGGGTGCAGAAGGCTGCAAAATCATGAGTTCCTTCCAGATATCCGGCTCCCTGACGCATTTTTTCCAAATCCAGAGGTTCCGGAATCCGGCACATCCATTTTCGTTCAAACACATTTGGGGCGACGCTGTTAAAAATCCGGTAACAGTAGGTCTTTCTCTGGGCTGACAGCCGGGCATGAAACCGTTCCGGAGCTTCTTCCATTTCCGTAATCCCAATATCATCCGGCAGATAATGATTCACATATTCCATTATTTCCGGAATGGATTTTTCCACAGTCAGACGAACGCTGGCCACCTGCCCCAGAGCATGTACCCCGGCGTCGGTGCGTCCGGAACCCTGTACCTCCACCTTTCTGCCCTCCAGCTCAGAAAAAACCTGATTCAGTTTTCCCTGTATGGTTACATCCGTGCTTTTCTGGCTCTGCCAGCCCCTGTACCGGGAACCGTCATATGCCACTGTCATTTTATAATTTTTATCCACCGTTTCTGTCCTCGTATGGTTTTCATAATCAAAATTATTTTCCCCATAACAGTTCAGCCGCTTGCTGTGTGCAGGCAGACCAGACAGCCATAAACTTCACTTCCACACGCTGAACTGTTACGATTCACCTTTGAATCATAACAAAATATAATGACTTTTTCAAGAAAATATAGTATAATATCAGGCGGTATTATTCAGGCGATATTATACGCGCCATGTGCGCATCTCTTACCATACCATGGATTGCTCTGCAATCCTGGTATAATATCAGGCGATATTATAATGTAGAAAGGGAGTTTTCCATGAATCCGTTAGAATTAGCAGATATTTTAAGAAACCACACTGTATATATTCAGACTCACAATTTCCCGGATCCGGATGCCATTTCCAGTGCGTTCGGCCTGCAGCAGTTTCTGGCTTATCACAACGTGCCTGCAACTTTATGTTACGATGGAAAAATTGACCGTCTCAGTGCAAAAAAAATGTTGGATACCTTTGGAATTACCATGTTTTCCAAAGATGTACTTTCTGATATGGCAGAAGATGACCTGATTGTTCTGGTGGATTCTCAGAAAATGAACAGTAATGTGACAGACCTGATTGGAGACGAAGTTGCATGTATTGACCACCATCCCATTTTCTTTCATTATGATTACCAGTATCAGGATATTCAGGCCGTGGGGGCCTGTGCTTCCATCATTGCTTCCTATTATAAGAATACCAGTACGCCCATTTCTCCGGTCTGCGCTGCTGCTCTGGCCTATGGAATCAAAATGGATACTGCCGATTTCACCCGCGGAACCTCCGCACTGGATACGGAAATGCTTTCTTTTCTGTTTTCCCATGCCAGCTGGGGACTGGTAACCAGCATGTATTCCAACACCATGGAATTTGATGATCTGCGGGCTTATGGCGCGGCCATCCAGAATATACAGATTTTCGGCGGTACAGGATTTGCCTATATCCCCTTTAACTGCGCCCAGGCTTTGATTGCCATTATTTCTGATTTCATTCTGTCCCTGGATGTGGTGGACATTGCAATTATTTATGCCATGCAGACAGACGGTATCCGCTTTTCTGTCCGCTGCGAGCAGAACCGGATTCATGCAGGCAACCTGATTTCCCAGGTTCTGCGTCCCTTTGGAAGCGGAGGCGGACATCCTTCCATGGCAGGCGGAATGATTCCTGCGGCCAGTGTACACCTGCTGGGTGAGGACATCCATACCTCCATTCAGGAAGCCTTCCTGCACACTATCGAAAAAATGGAAAAGGAGCTGTCTGAATGACAGTCTCCTTATCTCAGATAAATAATTATCATTTTCCATGTATTTTCTACAGCTCACAGTTTTTCACTGTTCTGGGGAACGGTACCACATCCCGGATATTTGTCATACCGGTCAGATACATCACACAGCGTTCAAATCCGAGACCAAAGCCTGCATGTCTTGCTGTCCCGTATTTCCGCAAATCCAGATAGAAATCATAATCTTCCTGATTCAGTCCCAGTTCTTCCATACGCTGACAGAGCCTGTCGTAGTCATCTTCTCTCTGGCTTCCGCCGATAATCTCTCCGATACCAGGTACCAGACAATCCACCGCTGCAACTGTTTTTCCATCCGGATTCAGTTTCATATAAAATGCTTTAATCTCTTTGGGATAATCTGTTACAAACACCGGACGCCGGAACACTTCTTCCGTCAGATACCGCTCATGCTCTGTCTGTAAATCTGCACCCCAGGATACTTTGTATTCAAAATTGTCGTTGTTTTTTTCCAGTATTTCCACTGCTTCCGTGTAGGTTACATGGGCAAAATCAGAATTTACCACATGATTCAGGCGCTCCAGCAGCCCTTTGTCCACAAAGCTGTTGAAAAACTGCATTTCTTCCGGCGCATGCTCCAGCACATAACTGATAATATATTTCAGCATGCTTTCCGCCAGAATCATATCGTCCTCCAGATCTGCAAAGGCAATTTCCGGCTCAATCATCCAGAATTCCGCCGCATGTCTGGTGGTATTGGAATTTTCCGCCCGGAACGTAGGGCCGAAAGTATAAATATTTTTAAAGGCCATGGCATACGTTTCCCCGTTTAACTGGCCGCTTACCGTAAGATTGGTGGGCCTGCCGAAAAAGTCCTGGGTAAAATCCACAGCCCCTTTCTCATCTTTCGGAACATCATTCAAATCCAGCGTTGTTACCTGAAACATCTCTCCTGCCCCTTCACAGTCGCTTCCGGTAATCAGCGGTGTGTGCACATACACAAAATCCCGTTCCTGGAAAAACTTGTGGATGGCATAGGCAATCAGTGAACGTACCCGAAACACTGCTTCAAAGGTATTGGTCCGGGGACGCAGATGGGAAATGGTTCTCAGATATTCAAAGCTGTGACGCTTTTTCTGCAGAGGATAATCCGGCGTGGACTGCCCCTCTATCTGCACCTCTTCTGCCTGAATTTCAAATGGCTGTTTGGCCTGGGGCGTAGGCACCAGTTTTCCCTTTACAATAATGGCCGCCCCTACATTTAACTTCTCCACCTCCGCAAAATTGGAAAGCCCGTCATGGTATACCACCTGCAGAGGTTCAAAAAAAGTTCCGTCATTTACCACAATAAATCCAAAATTTCTGGAACTTCGGATACTTCTCACCCAACCGCCAATGGTTACTTCCTGCTCCAGAAATTCCTCCTTCCTCCGGTAAAGATCTCTGATATTTGTCATGTTCAGTTCCATAGCTCTTCTCCTTTTTCCATTATTCCTCAAAAGCCTCTTACTTCTGATGTTTATTCTTCCTGAGATTCTCCCTCCTGGGACTCCCCTTCTGCCTGAGGTGTTTCTCCCTCCTGGGACTCCCCTTCTGCCTGAGGTGTTTCTCCCTCCTGGGTCTGCTCGCCATAAGTAATATTTGCCTGCTCGATTACCATATTCAGTATATATTCATTTTCATAAATGCTTTTGATATACTCTTCACCATATTGCTCTACCAGCGCTTCTTCGCTGGCATATCCGTAATCTTCCACAACACTCTTTTTATATGCTTCATATTCTTTCTCTTCTGTTTTTACATTTTCCTTCCCGGCAATGGCCTCCAGTATCAGATCTCCCTCCAGGCTCTCCGCCATAAGCTGCTTCACCTGTTCATTGAACGCTTCCTCCGTAGTGCCTGTTGACTGCAGATAATCCTCCAGTTTCATACCGTAACTGGTTGACAGATTGTTTTCAAACCGTTCCATATACTCTTCGATTTTCTGTTCCAGAAGTCCGTCCGGAAATCCATTTACCTTGCACACTTCCCTGAGTTTCTGAAGAGCCGCCGCCTGGGTTTCCATCTTTTTTCTGGTTTCATTGTCCTCTGTCACCTGTTCCCTGACACCGTTTTCAAATTCTTCCACGGTATTATATCCCTGAGAAGACATATTTTCTGCCACAAACGCATCATCCATCCGGTCATAAGTCATATCCGTTTTGCTGACAATTTTATTCACTGTCACATGAAATACCACTGCCTGTCCCGCCAGCTCTTCATTCTGGTAACCTTCAGGAAACGTCAGGTTAAGGTCTGTTTTTTCTCCCACTTTTTTCCCGATCAGCCCCTCTTCAAACCCGTCAATAAAGCTGTTGGAACCGATTTCAAGTATGGCGCCTTCCGCTGTTCCTCCGTTAAACGCCTCACCGTCTTTTATCCCTTCATAATCAATATTGACAAAATCTCCGTCCTCCACCGTATCTTTATCCAGGTCTTCATATACAGGATAGGAAAGCAGAATGGATTCTATCCTGGCTTTCACCTCTTCGTCTGTCACATCATAGCTGCCCAGGCTGATTTCCAGTCCTTTGTACTCTCCCAGTTCCACATAATCATCCACATTGTATTCAACAGAGACTTTCTCATCCTTTGCATCGTCCTTTTCTTCTGTGTTCTCTGTGCTCTCTTTCTTTTCATCTGTATTCTTCTTTCCTGTTCCACAGCCGCCCAGCAACGCTGCCGCACATACTGCACACATTAACAATATCAGTTTTTTCTTCATAAAACATAACCCTTCTTTCTGAATATGAAATTCTGAAAACAGTGTGTTTTCACCGCTTCTGACCTCTCTCTGCGCAGAATGTCAGAAGCGGTTGCATTCAATCAATTATAAAGAATAGCACATTTTCCTGAAAATGAAAAGGTTTCCATGTTACAAAACACAAATAAATCACATTCTTTTGTTACCCTTCTCTGAAATGTGTTATAATATGGCATGAGGAGTCACACGCCTCTGGCGGGTGGAGCCCTGATGCCATCAGGAAAAAATGTGATTTAAACATATATCGGATACCAACCAGAAAAGGAGTACATTATGAAACATTTAACCTTACTGACAGATCTCTATGAACTGACCATGATGCAGGGCTATTTTAAATCCGGCAGCAATGAAACAGTTGTATTTGATGCTTTCTACCGGACAAACCCATGCAACGGAGGCTACGCTGTCTGTGCCGGTCTGGAACAGATTATGGAATATATCAGAGACCTGCATTTTTCAGCGGAGGATATAGATTACCTGAGAGCCCTTGGTATTTTTGATGAAGATTTTCTGGAATATCTGTCTGCTTTCCGGTTTTCCGGCGATATTTACGCCATTCCTGAAGGCACCATTATTTTTCCGCGGGAACCTCTGCTCAAAGTAATCGCGCCTATTATGGAAGCACAGCTTATTGAGACAGCCATTTTAAATATTCTGAATCATCAGAGCCTGATTGCCACTAAGGCTGCCAGAGTCTGTTATGCTGCCGACGGGGACAGTGTGATGGAATTCGGACTGCGCCGGGCCCAGGGTCCCGACGCCGGTGTTTACGGAGCAAGAGCCGCTGTCATCGGCGGATGCTGCGGAACCTCCAATGTACTCTGCGGTCAGATGTTTGATGTTCCGGTCAAAGGAACCCATGCCCACAGCTGGATTATGAGCTTTCCGGATGAATACACCGCATTTAAAAAATACGCGGAACTTTATCCCTCTGCCTGTATCCTTCTGGTGGATACCTATGATACCCTCACCTCCGGCGTCCCAAATGCTGTCCGTGTCTTTACCGAACTGCGGGAAGCAGGCGTTCCTCTCACCTTTTACGGCATCCGCATGGACAGCGGAGACCTGGCTTATCTGTCCAAAATCGTACGTCGTATGCTGGATGAGGCAGGATTCCCCGATGCTGTCATTTCCGCATCCAACGATTTGGATGAATATCTGATTGAAACACTGAAAGCCCAGGGGGCCAGAATCACTTCCTGGGGCGTGGGCACCAATCTGATTACTTCCAAAGACTGCCCCGCTTTCGGCGGCGTATACAAGCTGGCTGCCATTCAGGATGAACAGGGAAATTTCCTGCCGAAAATCAAACTTTCGGAAAATACCGAAAAAGTTACCAACCCCGGCAATAAAACCGTATACCGGATTTATGAGAAAGATTCCGGTAAAATCAAAGCTGATTTAATCTGCCTTGCAGGCGAAACTTTTGACACTGCCAGGGACCTCAGGCTGTTTGATTCTCTGGAAACCTGGAAAAGGACCACTTTAAAAGCAGGCTCCTATACCATGCGGGAGCTGCTGATTCCGATTTTTAAACAGGGAACCTGTATTTATGAATCCCCCAGTGTAATGGAGATTCAACGCTACTGTAATAAGGAAAAAGAAACTCTCTGGAATGAAACGAAACGTTTTGCAAATCCCCATGAAGTATATGTGGATTTGTCAGATGAACTTTTTGATATGAAACGGAAAATTCTGAATAAATTTTCCACAGAAAAGCAATAGCTTTTCTCTGTGGAAAGAAGGACTTTTTTCTGAAAGGAGAACAACATATTATGTCAATGCCATTACCAAAACCTGAACGCTATACCACTCAGCATATCTATGACCTGCCAGAGGGCCAGAGGGCAGAACTGATTGACGGACAGATTTACAACATGGCTCCGCCCACCCGCATTCACCAGGAAATCTCTTTTTCTCTTTCCCGGAGCATCGCAGATTTCATTGATTCAAAAAAAGGCTCCTGCCGGGTTTATCCTGCCCCTTTCGCTGTGTTTCTGAATCAGGATGAGCACAATTATATGGAACCGGATATTTCTGTGATCTGCGATATGGACAAACTGGATGACAAAGGCTGCAGCGGCGCTCCGGACTGGATTATTGAAATCGCCTCTCCCGGAACGAAGCACATGGATTACGGAATCAAACTGTTTAAATACCGTACTGCCGGCGTCCGGGAATACTGGATTGTGAATCCCATGACCGGAATTGTCAATGTTTACGATCTGGAACATGATATAAAAACAGACCAGTACACCTTCCAGGATGAAATTCCATCCTGCCTCTTTGATGAACTGATTATCCGGCCAAAAGATCTGCTTCTGTAAAGTCGGTTTATAACAGTTCAGAGACATACGACAGGCAAATGCCTGTGCATATGTCTCTGAACTGTTATCTGCTTTTATCATAATTCCTGTAATTCTGATATCCCCTCCAGATACACAGAAGCAGCACTGCTGATGCAAGCACCGGAATATATTTCAGCCAGTTGGAAGGAATAAATAAAATTCCCGGATTTGGCAGGTATACGGGCATGGAGAAACAGTAAATCCGTATCATATCCATCAGAATCCATCCCCAAAAATAATTTGCAGCCCCCATGCCTGCCATCATCTGAAACAGAATTTCATTCATTCCACAGGGCAGAAAATACAGAAACATGCCTGCTGTTACCGCGGACACAGGACGCATACATTTTGAGGAAAGGTACAGGGCGATGGACACATTCAGAAGAACGGAGGCCAGTCCTGTCAGAAACTGAATAAAAAGAAAAAATCCCACGCTCCAGATTCCTGCTTTCCCATACATGGTATAATTCCCGCTGGCACCTGCACCCAGCCCTTCACCCCCATAAATAACAGCTGTCACTCCCAACAGCAAAGCCATCATCAGAAGGTAAGACAAAATTCCAAGGGCCATGACCGCCTCAGTTTTTCTGCGGATATCTTCGGACTTCCCTTTCTTTGCAGTCAGCAAAATTTCTGTGGTATTCCTGCTGTATTCTTCTGAAAATACCGGAGACACCATTAAAATCAGCCAGATATTCAGAAATACCACGGCCAGATGCCAGACTTCTAACAGTTTTTCCCAGCCTCTTGTATAGCCGAACCGGAAATTCCCTTCCAGATAAATTTTTCCGTAATTTTCTTCTTCCGAAAATTTATCCGGCCGCTTTTCTGTCTGAAAAAAATCTGTCATTTTATCGGTAACAAACTGGTTACAGAAATTCCCCTCCCTTACTCTGACCATTTCTCCCCCTATATAGCCGGAAAATCCAAACCGCTCCACAATCTCTTCTGCTTTCTCCAGTGTAAAAATACCTTCATACTCCCTGGCAAGGCTGCGCTCTTTCGCCACTGCTTCCAGACCATAATATACCTTCCCGTCAATTTCTGTCCTGGTTCCCGCTGCTTCCTGGTACAGAATAAGCAGAAATATACCTGTCATCAACAGAAACCCAAGATTCATCACCGGCCTGTATGCTATTTTATAAAACTCCATTTTTAAAAGTCTCATAAGATTCCCCCTTCATCCGGACCGGCTGTTTTTGGAAGTTCCCGGCGTTTTTCCTGTTCCATACAGATACACATCTTCCAGATTCGGCGGTATCTGCACCGCCCCCTGCGCAGGACTGGTATCTGAAACAATCCGAAGGCTTACCCTGCCATCCTCCGTATTCCTGAGATTGCTGACCGTAAATTTCCGGTTCAGAATTTCTGCCTGTTCCGGCGGCTCCACACATCTCCACACTTTTCCTTCCGCTGACTGAAGAATCTCTTTCAGGCTGCCCGATTCCGTGATTTTTCCTGCCTTCATCAGCAGAATTTCATCTGCAATGTATTCAATATCCGCCACAATATGAGAGGATAAAATTATCATTCTGTCCCGGCCCAGAGCGCTGATCAGGTTGCGGAACCTGATACGTTCTCTGGGATCCAGCCCGGAAGAAGGTTCATCCAGAATCAGAATTTCAGGGTCATTCAGCAGAGACTGGGCAATTCCAAGGCGGCGTACCATACCGCCGGAAAGGGTTTTGATTTTCTCTTTTCCCACGCTTTTTAATCCTGTTTCCTGCAGAAGAGTTTCAATCCTGTCTCCTGCCAGTTTCGGCGGCACTGCTTTTAACTCTGCCAGATATTCCAGATAGCGCCGCACTGTAAAATGGGGATAGTAGCCAAAGTCCTGGGGAAGATACCCCAGTTTCATACGATATTCTCCACCCATTTTTCCAATCTCTCTCCGGTTGCAGAGAATCTCTCCGGAAGTGGGCTTCAGAATCCCTGCCATCATCCGCAGCAATGTGGTTTTTCCTGCCCCGTTGGCTCCCAACAGTCCGTAAATCCCTTTTTGAAACGTATATTCCAGATGATCCACTGCCATTTTCTGATTCCCGCAGTTCCCTGTTCTCCGGCCGCGGACTTCTCCCACTCCTGCCGAACCGGCGTCCTGGCGGGATGAAACCTTATACATTCTGCTCACTCTGTTCAGTTTCAGTTCCAGCATATCAGTTCTCCTTCCTCCAGTTTATGGTAAAGCTGTCTTATTTCCCAGGCCAGACAGATCCCGAATGCTGCCAGCATCAGTATCCATATGCCGAAATATGCCATGGTATACCATTCAGGGGCAGACAGCGGAATCAGCGAAGCCATGCTGCACCCAACAGCTGTGCCTGCCTGCAGGTACTCTCTTTTTCCGTTCCGCAGCATGGTAAATACCAGAAGCTGCATCAGGCTGGAAACCACAAAGGGCACCAGCAGATACACCATTGCCCGGAACATGCCGCAGGAGGTACTTCCTGCAATTCCCGGAATCATAACAGTGAAAAACAGAATATCCAGGCAGCCGAACAGTATCATCTTCACACACCACACCTGTTTAAAATTCAGATAACAGCTCTGCTCTAACTCCAGCATGCCAATGGTGCTGCTGCGGTTTAATTCCAGTATCAGAAACACACTCATACAGGAAGCCGCGGCTGAAGCCGCTCCCAGATAAGTCAGCATATTATCTCCCTTCCACCGAAAATAGCCGGACAGTACAATCATCAGAAACAGACACAGCAGCTGACCTGCCAGGCAGAACCGGGAAATGTATTTTATCTGCCCGCGAAAAATCTCCCATCCGGAGGGACAGTACAGATACGGTTTCTCCTCCACTGCCTGAGCTATATTTTGAAGAACTTTCTCTTTCTGCTTCTGGTCTGTCTGAATATTTTCCAATACAAATTTTTTTCTGCGGCTCACCTGCTTCTCCTTTCCATACATGTCTCCCTGTCCAGACTTTTTTTCAGTTTTTCCGTGCCCTGACGGATTCTGGATTTTACCGTTGCAATTCCTGTCTCTGTCATCCGTGCAATCTCCCGGTATCTGAACCCATAGCCATAGTAGAGAATCATTGCTTCCCGCTGCATTTCAGGCAGCTGCCGGGTAAGCTGTTCCACTGTAATCAGAAATTCTTCCTGACAGGTCCGAATACTCATGGTTTTCTCTTCCGGCTGGCAGCAGTCCGCCGCCTCTTTCCAGTCCGTCTCCTTTTCCTGCCTGCGCTGGCAGCTCCTGAAATAATCCACGCATACATTTCTGGCAATGGTGAAAAGATACCCTTTCAGATTCTGACAGCGGTAATGTTCCACGGAACGGATAAAATGCAGAAAGGTCTCCTGTGTCAGATCTCCGGCTTCCTGATAATTCCCGGTCTGATAACAGCAGAACCGGAAAATATCGTCATAATACTTTTCTGCAATGGTATTCAGATATTCTCTTTTTCCTCTGTGTATTTCCCGGATCATTTCTCTGTCGTTCACTCTGGAGGGCTCCTTCTGTACAGGTTTTGAATCGTTACATTAATATAACGTATTTTTTCCGAAAAAGGTTTTAATATAAGAAAAGAATTTTATTCCAAAAAAACAGGTGCAAAGCCTGTAAAATCCAGAACTTTACACCTGTTTATTCAGTCCGCTCATAATTAACCAGAGGGGCCTACAGCATTTTCGGCACTGCTGCTCCGGCCCGCTTCCCGGACAGAAAATGGCACCACATGGCTACCAGCGCACTGAGCATCAGCACCAGATAGAAATTCAGTCCTCTTGTGACACACATGGAAGCGGTAAGATAAGCGCCTGGGAATATCATGGAAAATGCGGTCTTATACATCATTTCCGTAATTCCCTGAGCTCCCGGCAGCGGCAGCATATCCACTGCAATATAAATGGCTGCCTGCAGGCTCATCACAGTGAATGCACCGGTACCTTCCAGCCCCAGTCCCCGGTAAATCAGCCAGGTAAGCAGAAATACGCTGCCTCGCTGTATCACAGTAAAAAACACAACTACTGCAATCTTACTTTTATTTTTCAGAAAAAACAGCACCGCCTCGTGGTACTGATCTGCCATTTCAACCAGCTTTTCCGTCCGTTCCCTGGAAGATTTCAGCAGACGAAATTTTTTCAGAATTTTTTCTCCTCCAACCACAATCCCTTTAAAACACCTGGGACTTATCATAATAAAGAGAAGAATAACTACCAGCGCTGTATTCAGAAACAGGCCCAGATAATACAAATAGAGATACTGTTTCAGATACAGCGCCAGCGGCTCATGATAAAAGAGCAGAATTCCCACTCCCATTACCACCAGCACAAATTTATAAATCACCGCCACGGTCATCAGCACCACGGTACTGTCCGAAACCTTATGCCCTTCCTTCTGCATGTAATAAAGCTGCATGGGCTGCCCGCCGGTGGCAGAGGGCGTAATCCCGGAAAAGAAAAATCCCACAAAAGAATATTTTACGCAGGTGGCGGCACTGGTCCGGTAATTCAGGGACCTTAAAAGATAGCAGATCATAAAGCCTTCCGCAGACACGAAAAATACGGCTGTGGCGGCAGCGGCACACAGATACAGCGGGTCCAGCGTCTTCATGGCCCGGAATACCGCGGTCATATCGTTTCCTTTGAAAATGGCGCTGACGGTCAGAGCCGCCAGCAGTAAAAGCACTCCTGCACTGATTAAATTTTTACGGTTCATAGATTACACTGCTCCATTCATCACATAAGATAATTTCTGCATTGCCTGACGGAAAATACCCGGCCGCTCCGCGGAATAACGAAGACAGGACTGGTTCAGTTCATGCAGCGTTCCTTCAAAAACCACATCTGTATTTTCCAGCTCATAAAAATCCCTTGGCGTCACCAGAGAAAAATGTTTTCCAAAAAGGCCGATTCCGTTTTCTTCCAGCACGCTGGCCACAAAGGAAGAACAGGTATAGTGGTTTTTCTGATAAAAAGGTATATTAAATAATAACATGGGAAGGCCGATGATACAATAATGATATTGAAATCTTTTCTCATAACATTCCTTAAGCTGCCGGGAAATATTCTCTTTCTGTTCTCTGGTGCACTCCATGCTGACAATTTTATATTTTGCTGTGGGAAATGCCTTCTCTATTTTTGCGGCGTCCTCTTTTTCAAATCCCGCCAGCAGAGGAACCGCCGGATTCCTTCTTCCTACGCTGTAAGCCTCATTCAGTTCCTCGTCCATGGAAAGCACCACATGTATGTAATCAATCCCAATCACCTTTCGGATGATATATGCGAATAATCCCGGTGTATCTACCAGTGCCAGATATAATTTCTCCATAACTTTCAGCCTCTTTTCTTCCTGTAATTTCCTGTCATCATCTGACCGTTTCTCCCTCTCGTAATTTTTCATTCCGTTCTGACCATTTCTCCCTCTTGTAACTTCTCATTCCGTTCTGGCCCTCTCTTTTACTCAGTTAAACTGATAAAACTTTCGGGCAATTCTGTATCCTGCCAGCGTAAGTCCCGCTCCCGCCTTTCCCGGCAGATAAGTAAAACCGCTGATGGTTCTGTGCTTTAACGTACGGTATAATTTCAGGTTATGATTCTTTACATAATTCCAGAGCATCTCCCGTTTTTCCCAGGCTTCCGGCGTTCCAATCAGCAGCAGGTGGATGGAAGAAATGGCCATCATAATGGAAATATTCCTGGTAAGATAATCCGCAAGTATGGGATATTCCTCTCTCACTTTCTCCAGATCCGTACATCCGGAAACCAGTTTTGTCACCCGAATCTGCTGGTCAATCCGTTTCATCAGCACTTTTTCATTGACAGACTGATCTTCCCTGCCCAGAAAGTAATGGTACATATCCAGATTCAGATAACAAAGGGACTTTACATGGGGCAGGGGCTGGTTTGCAAAAATGTTATCCACATAAAAAGTATGTTTCGGCAGCTTCACCCCTGATTTTCTCAGCACCTCAGTCCGGAAAAACAGAGAATGCATCACCAGATACTGAGAGGGGTGGAATCTCCGGATATCATTCCAGCCGCATACCCTGTTCTCTTTTAATACATTTTTATAACCCATCCGTCTGGTTTTCCCCTCATAAAAGTGGTCATAAATATAATTGCATATAATCAAATCCACAGTGGTATCGCTTTTTTTCCACTGTTTTATCTTCCTGAGGAGCTTCTGCAGTTCCTCTTCATCCAGCCAGTCATCGGAATCCACCACCTTAAAATAAGTTCCGGTGGCCAGAGCCAGCCCTGCATTGACTCCCGCCCCGTGGCCGCCGTTTTCCTGGTGTACCACTTTCACAATTTCCGGATAATTTCTGGCATAATTGTCTGCAATTTCTCCTGTACCGTCTGTGGAACCATCATCCACAATGATAATCTCGGCCCGTTCGTCCGCGCTCAGCAGACTGTCTATACAGCGCTCCATATATTCCTCTGAATTGTAGCATGGTACGGTAAAAGTAATATCTTTCATAATGTTTCCTCTCCTGGTTTTCTCCTGTTCCTATACTATTTAACGAAAATATTCCTGGTTTTTCTTCATAAAAATTATTAATATTTTTTTAATTTGGCTTTTTACTGAAATTTTTCTTCTGCCGGCGGTTATATCGTCAGATCCAAAACAGGGGCTTCTGACCCGCTCTTTGAGTATCCGTTTCTATATTACCCGGTTTCCCTTAATTCTGCATTGTCTTTACCTTACAGTTATCTTACAATTCTGTCATGTTTGAAAATTCACCCTTTTCAGCAAAAATTCATCAAAATATCATGCTTTTATTGGAAAAACAATACTTCTTCCAGTCAGGAAAAACTCCGGATGGTAAAAGAAAAAATCAGCAATAATGAAGCAACCATTGAAAACCTTACCCAAAACCTCGGAGAAGATAATCTGGCAAAAACAAGGGCTTTTGCAGATATGCTTGTAATGGATCCCTCAATTTACGGAAACATTGAAAAACTGAATAAATCAAAGACAGGCTGATGGTAAATGAATTACATATCATTGACGAAGACGGAATTATCACCAGCAGCACTATAGACAGTTATATCGGATTTGACATGAAAAGCGGCGAACAGTCCAATGCTTTTCTTTTGAATTGTGGACGATCCCTCCATTGAAATCGGATTTCCGGTGTGGTGGAGGGAAATGTACAGATTTTATAGAATACCAAACAGGTATCCACCCATATGGCAGATATCACCGGAAAGCTGATGGAAATGATAGAATAGATACCGTCCTTTCCGGGTCATACAGCTCTCTCACGTTTCGCTTCCCTTCATATATGCTGACATCATGCAGGCTCCTGCTGCCCGGCTGTCCCATACAGCGTGCAGATTCCCCATATGAATGCCTCCGATTGCATACACAGGAATCTGCACACTGTCACAGACCTGATTTAAAAATGAAATCCCTCTGGGAGGAAGGCCCGCTTTGCAGTCTGTGGCAAAAATATGTCCGGCAGTCAGATAAGACGCTCCAAGACGCTCCGCCTCTCTGGCCTCTTCCACAGAATGAACGGAAACACCTGTTTTCTCTGTTCCTGCAAGATATTCCGTACCATGATATTTCTGCAGCAGAGGCAGGGGCAGATGGATACTCAGACATCCTGTGCTGCGGGCCGCCGCAGGATATGTGTGAGGAATAAGCCTGCCCGCGGCTTTCTGCGAACCGCCCCATTTCTTCCACAGATCTGTGAAAAATTTCACATACATTTCTTCTTCCATATGTTTTTCTCTGATGATCCAGAAATCCGGCGCAGGACAGATACTTTCTTCTGTCAGTTCTCTTTCTCCACTTTTTTCCGAGGTTCCGGTACCGGCCAGATACTCCGCATATTTTTCCGGACTTTTTGGCCCGTGAAACTTCCGGTACAATTCATAGTCTGAGACCCCAATCAGCTTAAACGTACACATAATCATTCATCACGGGCTGAAGGCCCATGCCCCTTATGGCAGTTACCACTTCCGATACATTCCGGCTGTCTGCAATCTCAAACTGGCTGTCTCCCTGCTCTGTCAGCTCATGGGAATGGCTGCCAATCCCGGTACTGACTCCCGCCGAAATCCTGGTGGCTGTTTTTCCCACCACATGGTCCCGAAACTGCGCCCGCTCTCTGGTGGATATGGTGATTCCTGCAAAGGGCATAAACAGCCGGTAAGCACACATGATCTGCAAAAGCTGTCTTTCCGTCACTTCATTTCCGGTATTCCATATATTTGCAGCGTCAGCTTCCTTTCCGTTCTGAGCCCTGATGGGACGGAGACGGGGACAGGAAAAAGAAATCTCCCCATAAGGATATTTCCGCTGAATATAATACCCATGAAGACCTGTGGCAAAGGCATCCTTCCGGAAATCAGAAAGGCCCAGCAAGGCCCCGAAAGCCACGCCCCGCATTCCTCCCCGCAAAGCCCGTTCCTGGGCATGAAAGCGGTAAGGAAACACACGTTTATGACCGGCCGGATGTAGTGTCTCATATTTATCTGAATCATAGGTTTCCTGAAAAACCGTCACATAGTCTGCCCCGCATTCCCGCAGATACCGATATTCTTCTGAATTCATGGGATATACCTCAAGCCCCACCATTTTAAAATACTTTCCGGCAATTTTACAGGCCTCGCCAATATAATGTACATCAGACCTGACCCGGCTCTCTCCCGTCAGAATCAGAATTTCTTCCAGCCCTGTTTTTGCAATAGCCGCCATTTCCTTTTCCATTTCCTCCTGATTCAGCCTCATTCGATGAATCTGGTTACGACAGTGAAACCCGCAGTAAACACAGTGATTCTCGCAGTAATTGGAAATGTAAAGAGGGGTAAACAGGGAAACGGAATTCCCAAAATGTTTTCCTGTCTCCTCCGCCGCTTTTTGGGCCATTTCCTCCAGAAATCCCTCTGCCGCCGGGGACAGCAGCGCCCCAAAATCTTCTGTGGTTCTGCGTTCTGCAGCCAGTGCACGTTTTACCTCCTGCCTGGTATAACGTTCCGGCTGGTAACGTCCCCTGGCGTTCATGACTTTTTCCAGAATATCTGATTCCGTCTGCTCCATTCCCTCCAGATATTCCATATGGTTCAACTTATTCTGCTGGTCCCTTTTCATGATTTCCTCCGTTCTGAAACTCCCGCAATATGTAATATATTACGTCTGTAAAATTTCTGATTCCCCTGTCCTGTAATTCTGCTGCTGTGGGTGCAGTATAACGCCTCTGTGAAAGGTTCCGGTTCTGTACAGCCTGTTCCTCAGTCCCGTAAAAATCCTGTCAGGGGAGAGGAAGCCTCTGCGCCCGATTCACACACTCTGCCCAGGCCGGACAGATAAGCAGCTCTCCCGGCCTCAATTGCCTTTCGGAAAGCCGCAGCCATCAGGGGAATGTTCCCCGCTGTGGCTATGGCTGTGTTGGCCATCACTGCCGCCGCTCCCATTTCCATTACCTCGCAGGCCTGGGAAGGTCTTCCGATACCTGCATCCACAATAATGGGAAGGTCGATTTCATCAATCAGAATCTGGATAAATTCTCTGGTGGCCAGTCCCTTATTAGAACCGATTGGAGCCGCAAGAGGCATCACTGCCGCCGCTCCCGCCTGCTGCAAATCCCTGGCTGTATTCAGATCCGGATACATATACGGAAGCACCACAAACCCTTCTTTTGTCAGCTGCTCCGTTGCCCTTACTGTCTCCTGATTATCCGGCAGCAGATACCTGGAATCCCGTATAATTTCCACTTTCACAAAGTTTCCGCAGCCCAGCTCTCTGGAAAGATGCGCAATCCGCACTGCCTCTTCCGCAGTTCTGGCCCCGGAAGTATTGGGCAGAAGCGTAACTCCTTCCGGTATAAAATCCAGAATATTGCCTTCTCCGGAAGAATTGGCCCTGCGCACTGCCAAAGTGATTATCTCAGCTCCCGCCTGTTTTACTGCCGCCTGAATCAGCTCCACATTATACTTTCCTGAGCCCAGTATAAATCTTGACTGAAA
The DNA here is from genome assembly GCF_000403845.2 of Eubacterium sp. 14-2. Lineage (GTDB taxonomy): Bacteria > Bacillota > Clostridia > Lachnospirales > Lachnospiraceae > Petralouisia. Next base: position 662,235 of record NZ_KE159568.1, read on the forward strand.
TTCCTGTCCGCCCAATATGAGTTTATCGTCTTTCATATTTTTCCTCCTGACTTTTCATACTTCCTCTTCACCCAGCAGCAGCCGCAGCACCATATTGGCCTGATGGGCTGCACAGGCTGCTACTCTGGATGACATAAGACATACATGATCTGACAGTTCTGTTTCTCCGTCTCCGCATACATACAGCCTTTTCATCTTTCTTTTGGTAACAATGGAATTGGCCGGGCCGTATCCCGCCATACCGGAGCCTGCCACAATCACAGTTTCCGGGCACTGTTCTAAAACGGTATTCACCAGCATGGCCTTCTGCTCCGGTTTGTCAAAGGCTTCACATAGTATGGGCCAGCCCTCAAACATGGTTCCGGCTGTCTCTTCCGTTACATATTCCTGCCTTATCCTGATATTCAGATACGGATTGATTTTTTTCAGGATTTCCGCCAGAGCCTCTGTTTTGGGCTGTCCCAGATGGGACAGGTCATAAGCCTGCCGGTTCAGATTCGTCAGCTCCACCCGGTCAAAATCTACCAGAAACAGTTCTCCAATCCCGGCTCTGGCCAGCAGAACCGCAATCTGAGACCCCAGACCTCCCAGTCCTGCCACTGCCGCTTTTCCACCGGAAATCTGCTCATACATCCGGAGAGAATACCGCTCCAGCAGCGCTTCCCTTATCTGTTCTCTGCTGACACCCCATCTCCTCTGTTCATTACTTCCGTTCTCAGTTCCCGTCCTTTTCTCCATCAGCCTCCACCCACAAAATTTACAATTTCCAGTCTGTCGTCGTCTTCCAGAAACGTGCTCTGGTAAGAAGATTTCGGCACAATTTCCCCGTTTCGCTCCACCGCAATCCGCTCTGTCTGAAAACCTTCCCGAATAAGAAACTCAGACAGGGAAATCCGGCCGGACTGTTTTTGGTTTTCTCCATTTACTGTCATATTATTTTCTCCTGTGCAGGTGCGCATAATTATTTTAGCGACATCTTCTATTCGCACGAGTGCGCATAAAAAAAGACCAGACGAAAGAATTACACCCGCGGTGGTGTACCCCTTCGTGTGGTCTTTGTCTCACACTCTTTTTGCATTATAAAACAGGTTCCCCTGTCTGTCAAGATTCTGACTTTAATTAAATCCCACAACCTTCTGGGAAATTTTGTAAGCGGCAACGGAAATTTTTCTTCCCCCTCTGCCCGGCAGGTTCATGGCCTGCCCCATAATCCCGTTCCGCAAATGCCAGAACAGACGGATATCATAATTTCTCAGATACTTCCAGAGTTCACGCTTTTTCTCCAGATTTTCTCTGGTACCGGAACGGATTAACATAATAGTGGAAACCACAGTAATAATTTCCAGATAATTAAACATGTACTTGCGCAGCCTCCGGTTGGGCAGCTTCCACAAATCCACGGCCTCCACCATCATTTTATTTACCTTAATCTGCTGGTCAATGCGCCGTATCATTACCTTTTCATTGACGGACTGATCCTCTCTTCCAATGTAATATCTGTAAAAATCCACATTCAGATAATACATATTTTTTACATGGGGCAGAGGCACATATACAAAAATGTTGTCTACATAGAAGGTATGTTTCGGCAGTTCCAGACCGCATTCCCGCAGAAGCTGAGTACGGTAAATCACAGAATGCATAAGAATATACTGGCCTTTGCGGAAATGTTTTGCCTCATTCCAGCCAAAAATCCTGTTTTCCGGCAGTGTCCCGGTGTATTTCATCACCTTTTTGTGTTTTGCTCCTTCTTTTTCGTAGACAAAATTACTGATCAGCATATCAAGAGACGTCTTTCCACCGGACAGTTCCCGCAGAACGTCAAGAATTTTCCGATAGGCTTCTCCGTCCACCCAGTCGTCACTGTCCACCACCTTAAAATACAGGCCGGAAGCGTTGCGGATTCCTGCATTTACCGCTTCTCCGTGCCCGCCGTTTTCCTGATGAACCGCTTTTACAATAGTGGGATACTGACTGGCATACCTGTCTGCAATCTCTGCAGTCCTGTCCACGGAACCATCATCCACAATGATAATTTCCACATCCTCGCCGCCAGCCAGCAGGGATTCTATACAGTGCTCCATATAATCCTGGGAATTATAGCTGGGAATCGCGATTGATAATAACTTCATCTGTTTTCTCCTTTGACTCTGTAGTATGACACATATCCAAAACAACAGGCAGTCTGTCCATTGCCGCCTGCATATATTTACTTATTATACACAATTTATCCGGAGAAGCCAGTTTTTTTTCTTAATAATTTCTTATTTTTCCTGACAGTTACCGCTGCCTGTTCCCTGAAACCAATGATTTATTTTGCTGTTTACCTTCCATACTGTACCTGCCGTCAGGCTCTTCTTTCTACTTTTATCTCCTGTCTTTAAAAATCACCAGCCTGCTGGCCCCGTAATTCAAAACGATCACAAGTACATTTACCAGTACCTTCATCATCATGTCATTCCAGTTCAGCAGCTCTACGCTGACATACATGATGATTACATCCAGAATTCCCGTCAGCAGCCTTAAGGAGAAAAATGAAATCATCTCCTGCAGAAGTTCCCTGCCCTGGCTTTTGCTCTCAAATACCCATATTTTATTGGTTGCAAAAGCAAACAGTACAGACAAAAGCCAGGCAGTTCCGCTGCTGAAGGCGGTACTGATGTTCAAAAGCCGGGCACAGACATAGTAGACAAAAATATTTACCGAAGGGGTATTGATATCATTTGTAATTCCGTAGCCTTTCCAGACTCTGGTATAAGTCAGAGGGAACGAACAGGCGTGGTAAGCAAGATTCCACTTCAGCCCTTTCTGTATGGCATTTAAATGCTCCACAAAATAAGTAATGGTCTGCCTTGCACTGAAACGTCTTGAAGACGAGGGGCTCCAGTAATTGTCCGTGCATATGAAAATATGAGCGTTGGCGTACTGGCTGCGAATAGCATAATACAGGGAACGGAACGCATAGGCGTAGGTCTCAAAGTAAATGTCTTTCGACATATTTCCCGCATAATTCCAGCCGGAAGGGTGATTTACTTCATTCCCCAGAATCCAGTTGGACACATAACAGTCCTTCTGACTGAAAACCATCCCAAGATAACAGAACATGGCTTCCATTTTTTCTCTGGCACTGTTGGAATAAATGTTCCAGCTGTAAAATAATTTCCCCGGCACTCTTGCACCCTCATTGATCAGGTCTTCATGTCCCTCCGGCCAGTTCAGCAGCATCTGCACTGTTACACTGACGTTATTGGCATTACACTCTCTGACCACACTTTTGTAGTAATTTAGTGAATTAAAATAATATGTTTTCCCGTTATAGGTATAGGGAACAGACGGATTATCCTCACAGAGCAGAAGCGGCCTGGAAAGCCTTATCCCGGTATCGCTCATAGACCTGACGGTCCAGACTGGCTTCCTCCTCTTTCAGCAGATTGAGAATTTCTTCCTTCATGGACTGGCTGATTCTGTCCGCCGGAGTAAGATCCTGCACCATGGCCGTATACAGACTTCTTATTATTTTGTTCATAATTCTCTCCCCGGAATCCTGCCGCTTCCGGTTTCCTCCTTCTGTAAATATGATTTTGTTTTTACCTGTTTATCCTACCGGGCATCCGAACTTTTTTCCACTGCCGGTTTGCACAGGGCAGAACACAGCTGCAGATATTAAATCAGGGAGCCAAAAGGGTGCTGCACCCGTCTGACTCCCTGATTCATGCAGGAATTTTCTGTTTGTTTTTTAAATTGTTCATATATTCTTTACATATTTCTCATATTATAAACACAGTAAGGTCACATTTAGCGGATATACTGTCATCATAAAAGAAAAACAGTATTTAAAGACAATACCGAATATCTTTTTCATACCCCTGCCGACAGGGCAGGGTCCTCCCGTTTACACAGTGTATCCTCACTTTTTTATATAAATCTTTTTCATATGAAAGCCGGTGCCCAATGCACCGGCTCCTCTTTTGTCCTGATATTTATCAACTCTCTTTCCTGCTGTTTTCGTGTTCCCGCAGAAAACGTTTCAGCAAAAATGTAAGAAAATATGGAAATGTATAAAATTTACCGTTAAAACCGATATTTTTGTTCCCCAGTTTGATTCCATAAAAAATATCGCCATATTTACTTTTTGCAATCAGATTGTTCAGCGACACCGTGGCTCCGTCGCTGGCCTTCACCTCCAGCGGAATCAGGCTCTCTCTGTCTCTGACGAAAAAATCCATTTCCAGCGTCCCTTTCTGATTTTTAAAAAAGTAAAGCTGATATCCCTGCTTTACCAGCATATCTCCTATGAGGTTTTCATACAATGCGCCTTTATAAGTATTGAAATTTTTATTATTTCGTACATCCTCCTGGGCTTCCTCATCCAAAGATGCAATCAGAAGCCCCGTATCTCTGAAATAAATTTTATAATTATCAGGATCATAATTGCCTTTTAATGGAAGTTCCGGCTGTTCCATGCAGTAACAGATATTAATCATTCCCGCATTGTCCAGCCACTCGATAACACCCACATATTCCCGGTTTCTGGCCCCGTGAGCAACTTTGGATATCTGAAATTTTTTGTTATCTCTTCCCAGGAAAACCGGTATTTTACGATATACATTTAATATTTTTCCTTTGTCGAGACCTCCGGCATATTTGGTGATATCTTCCTCATAGTCCAGTAAAATCTGCCGCTGCATATTCAGGATTCCACTGTAATGATTATTTTTTACGAACCTGTTTACTATGGCAGGCATACCTCCAACCACCATATATTCCTTAAAAATCTCTGCATATACTTTCCATTCCAGTTCTGAAAATGGCAATACCAGAAGCATATGCTGATACATATCTTCTATCTGTTCTTCCCGATACCCTTTTGCCCACAGGAATTCCTCAAAATCCATGGAATGCATATGATAATCTTCCTTAAATCCAACACTGTTAGACTCTATTTCATGATAATTTATCCCCATCAGAGAACCGGAGCAGATTACGTCAAATCTTCCGTCCAGTTTAAAGGATTTCAGGCTGGTAGCACAATTAATACAGTCCTGAATTTCATCAAAAAAGAATAATGTCTCTCCTGGCGGGAATGTAAGCGAAGGGTTTATCAGCGACATATTTTTCAGAATGGTATCCACTTCAAACCCATCATCAAAAATGCTTTTGTACTGTTTCTGCAAAATGAAATTAATTTCTATTACATTTTTATAATTCTTCCGCCCAAACAGCCTGACAGACTCTGTCTTTCCAATCTGCCTGGCTCCTTTTACAATCAGCGGCAAACGCTCCGGATTATTTTTCCACTGCAGCAATATTTTATCTGTCTTTCTTTTCAGCAATTCCATACTATAATCCTCTCTGATTTTCTTCGTCAGAACCAGAGTATCACATTTTTCCCGGTGTTTCAACCTCTGTATATCACATTTTTCCTGCTGCTTTCTTTCTGCATATCACATTTTTCCGCAACTTTTTCCCCTGCTTTTCACATTTTTCCCAAATCCTGCTCTTTCCCAAACCGCTCATTCCCCAGGCGGATGTCCATATATCTGGTATAAGCGGCAAATGCGGCGGGAATCGGATACCGTTTCTCTGACTCTGCCGCTTCCACGAACAACATACCGCTGGTATTTTCCGCCAGCTCATCCACCCGGATCACATACCCGGTCATATGCCATTCCACATGGGAAAAAATATGCTTTGCCGGCTCCAGTTTCCGAATATGGATGGGCTGCAGTTTCTGCTGTTTCACCCATTGCAGCGCTTCTTCCTCCGTCAGATGACCGCCGGTGTTTGGAAATTCATACATACCGGCCAGAAGCCCCCTGGCCGGCCGTTTATGCAGTACAATTTTTTCTCCGTCCCGGATAATAAAAACCGTTTTCTCTTCGATTCGTCTGGGTTTGGGTCTGCTTTTTACCGGAAGCTCCTGCCAGAGGTTATTTTTCCGTGCTTCACAGAATTCCCTCCAGGGGCATTTATCGCAGAGAGGCGCACCATTGGGCAGACAAATGGTAGCTCCCAGTTCCATCAGAGCCTGATTAAAGGCGCTGGCCTGGTCTGCCGGCATAATATTCTGCAAAGCCCTTTCTGTCCTGGTGCGCACGGACTGTTTCATAATATCTGAATTGTCTGCCGACACTCTGGTAATGACCCTCAGTACATTTCCGTCCACTGCGGGAACGGGAATTCCGCAGGCAATAGAGGCGATGGCTCCGGCTGTATAAGGACCAATGCCTTTAAGTGCCAGAAGTTTTTCATAATCTGCCGGAAGTTCCCCGCCATATTCTTCCATCACAGTTCTGGCTGCAGCCTGCATATTCCGCACCCGATTATAGTAGCCCAGCCCTTCCCACAGTTTCAGCAGACGTTCCTCCTCACATTCTGCCAGCGCCTGTACATCCGGCAGGGCTTCTGTAAACCGTTCAAAATAAGGCTTTACTGCTTCTACTCTTGTCTGCTGCAGCATAATTTCCGATACCCATACACGGTAAGGGGTGGGCGTCTCTCTCCAGGGCAGGGTGCGGGCGTTTTCCCGGAACCATTCCAGTAATGGCTCCACAATCTGTTTCAGCGGAAAATTTTCCATCATAATTTTTCCAAGGCTCCTTTTGCAATATTCTTATCTCCGGAACCTATTATAACACGAATGCCGGAATAATCATATCTTTCCTTTCACCGGCAAACCTGCGCACAGAATAAACGCTGCCTCTATTCCAATACCCGCTCCAGACGCTCTCCCATCCGGCTGAGAATTTCATTGCTGATGGTGCCCGTCCAGTGGGCCAGATCCTCCGCCCGGATTTCCAGATTTCCGGAAGTTCCAATCAGAACCGCCTCATCTCCTGCTTTTACCTGAGGAACTTCACTCAGATCCACGGTCATCTGATCCATACAGATCCGCCCCACCACCGGCGCGGGCCTGCCATTGCAGAGCACATACCCGCAGTTGGACAGTGTCCGGGGAATCCCGTCGGCATACCCGATGGAAAGCACACCGATTTTCCGGTTACTTCCTGTGCGGTAAGTCAGTCCATATCCGGCCCCTTCCCCCTGATACAGCATTTTTACGCTCTCCACTCTGGTCTTTAAAGACAGCACCGGCTTCAGTTCCACGGAAGCATTTATTTTATCGCTTTTCTCGCTCAGAATACCATACAGCGCTATTCCGGCCCTGGCATAGTCAAAACAGAGTTCCGAATAATTCAGTATCCCGTAACTTCCCTGCAGATGGCATTTGAAGTCATGAATTCCTCTCCGGTGAAGTTCCTCCACCACAAATTCAAAATGCTGTACCTGTTCCAGCGTATAGGCCCGCTCTTCCTGCGTCTGTCCGTCTGACACACACAGATGGGAATAAAGCCCCGTCACATTCAGGTTGGACGTCTGAAATATTTTTACAATTTCATCCATATTTTCCCAACGTTCCCCAAGACGGTGCATACCTGTGTCGATTCCCACATGAACCGTGAATCTTCGACCGTCACGCTGCAGTTCCCGTGCATAATTCCCGTCTACCACGGTCTGGGTCAGACCATATGTAATCAAATCGCCGAACTGGCCGGGATGTGTGTAAGCCAGCACCAGTATTTCCCCGGTGATTCCTCCCCGGCGCAGTTCAATTCCTTCTGACACGGAAGCCACACAGAAACTGTTTACGCCCTGCTGCTGCAAAGCCCTGGAAACAGGCAGGGCCCCATGTCCGTAAGCATTGGCCTTTACCGCCGGCATCAGAGCGCAGTCTGAAGGAAGCAGACGCCGAAACTGCTCCGTATTGTGTTTCAGGTTTTCCATATTCAGTTCAATCCATGCCCGGCCTTTCTGATACATAGTTACCTCCGTTTTCGCATAAAATCTTTTCCCTTTCACTCCCTCCGATACATCTGAAGCCCCAGAGCAATACCGGCAGACAGAATCAGGGAAAGGGCACACACAGCCAGATAGTGAATCAGGGACTGCTCCACAAAAATGTCTGTCACTTTCAGCGCTCCCGCCAGCCCCCGCACCAGAATAATGCATATGGGATGAATGATGTACACGCACATGGACAGATCCCGCACCATGGGAATGGAAAAAGTCCCCTCTGCGGAAAGCAGCAGTTCAAACAGGAAAAACATCACCACAGGCAGCAGCAGGTACATACTGTTGTGCTTCTGCCATTCCAGACTCCAGGACAAAAGCCCTTCTCCCATCATTCCTGTCATGGAAATCAGGAACCCTGTCAGTGCATATTTTGCGGACATCCTGATTTTCCCGTTGGCAATAATTACGCCCAGCCATAAAAATGCGGGTGCAAAAAATATCCCGTTTCTGGTATAAGAGCTGATACAGAAAATGCCCTCATAAAAAACCTTAACAGGCGCCGCCTGACTGAGAAGCTGATAATAACTGTCCCCTCCGGCGCCCACAAGATACAGTACAAATACAATCAGTGATATCATCGGGGGGCTGCAGACATACAAAAGTCCTGCCAGCAGGATACAGCCCGTCAGAACTGCAGGCAGATACCAGAGATGATAAAAAGTCCCGTCAAAAAAGATTTCTTTCAGCCATTCTCCCGGACTGTTATTCCACTGTTTTGCATAAATCATCACGGGCAGATACAGCAGTATGGCAGCTCCGTACAACAGCGCTGTTTTTTTCAGAAACTTCCATACCTTGCCTGCGGCCTGTTCTGCCTGATAAGAAGAGCGTCCCGCAGTTTTCTGATAAGGGGCCAGCACAAAAAAACCCGTCACCATCAGAAAAAAGGGCACTGCTATTCTTCCGGCACAGTAAGTCACAAGGAAATCCGCCGTACTGCTAAAAGATTCCAGAGGGCCTGTGTGAATGGCAACAATCAGCAGGGCGGCAATCAGCCGGAAATTATCTATGGCGGCATAATTTTTTCTCTGTCTCATACTCCCTCCTGGCCTGAAATCACTGTGATAACAAATCCATCCACGTTATTTCCTGATACTTTCAGATTTTTCCTGCGTTTTCCCAAAACAGAACTTTCATGATACAGCTCCTCCGGCAGTTTTACCTCTGTAAGCGCTCCCTGAGCTTTCACATATCCGATTCGTATTACGGTTCCTTTTCTGTTCATGCTCAGAACAGAATCCGGCCACGAGAACTGTTTCAGCCACTGGGTATATTCTTCCAGGGCCATTCCCTTTTCCAGTATCAGTGCAGCGTGCGGACTGCCCACATACCGGAAATGCCAGGGCTCCGTACCGATTCCCGTTACCTTCTGCTTTTCTTTCGTATAACGTTCAATAAAACCAAAATCTGCCGCCCGCTCCCGAAACTTCCGGCAGATACCGTCATACGGAAATTCCGGCCGGATAAAATCAATGTCCGGTCTGTTTTCTGCCAGATCCATGGCAAACCCCGTCTGATGCTCGCTGTGTTCCGGAAAGGCCACATATTTTTCTGTAAATTCCCTTCCATTTTCTCTCAGAGAATCCTGGAAAATAGCAGTCTGTTCTTCTCCTGTACGATAACCGCTGACGCCCACAATCTTCTGCTGATTCCCCTGGATTTCCCAAAGAAGCTCCCGCAGCATTCCCGCGCTTTCCAGCTCCATTTTAAGTTCCGGCTGACCAGGAAATACAGAACCCAGCCTTTTCTCCGGAAGATGAAATCTCACCGGATATTTCTGACTGACCAGAATCAGGCTCCCCTGATATATATGGCTTTCCGGCAGCAGAATACACCCGGTTTCCGTAAACGGCAGACTTTCCTCACAGGCTCCCTCCGGTTTCAGGCCCAGGCTTTCCCCGGCCTTTTTGTTTTTTTCCAATATCATTTTCACACCTGCTTTCTACAGTTCCAGTAATCTGTTCAGAAGTTCTTCAAAGGAGATACCGGCAGCCTTCATCATATTGGGATACCGGCTGTGAGAGGTAAATCCGGGAATGGTATTGATTTCATTAAAATAAATTTCTCCTTCCGGTGTCAGAAACATATCCACTCTGGCAAAATAACTGCAGCCCAGGCCCCGATAGAGTATTTTTGCCGTTTCCTGCACTTCTCTGGCCTTTTGGGGCGTAATCCTGGCAGGTACATGAATTTTGGAGGATTTCAGGGTATATTTTTCCGTATAATCAAAGAATCCTTCCGACAATTCTATCTCATCCACCTCACCCACAAACAGTTCTTCCGTCCCCAGCACTGCACATCCCACTTCAAATCCCTGTATCATTTCTTCCAGTATGATATGAGAGTCGTATGCAAAAGCATGTTCCACTGCTGCCGGCAGTTCCTGCGGCTCATTTACTTTTGTAATTCCAAAAGAGGAACCTGCCCTCAGAGGTTTTACAAACAGTGGATATCCCAGCTTCCTGCCCCATTCTTCCAGCTGTCCGGGAGCCTGCCATTCTGTCCGGGAAGCCATGTATGACCTGGGCACCTTTACTCCCAGCGCCCCGGCCAGCCGATGAGCAGTGTCCTTATCCATGCAGACTGCGGAACTCATGGTGCCGCAGCCAATCACAGGAATGCCCGCCAGTTCCAGCAGTCCCTGTACCGTTCCGTCTTCTCCGTTTTTTCCGTGAAGAATGGGCAGCGCTCCGTCCAGCGCAATGGTTTCCACTCCCTGATTCAGAAACAGAATAAGCCCATGGAGGTTTTTGTCCGGAGAAACCATCACCGGAATACACTGTTTTTCATCGTACCAGCTGTCGCCGGGAATATGGGTGATTTCTCCCCGGTACAGGTACCACCTGCCTTCTCTGGTAATTCCAATGGGTATTAATTCATATTTTTCCGTATCTGTATGTGTAAGCACCGCGTATGCTGACTGGAGGGAAACCTCATATTCACTGGAACATCCTCCGAACAGCACTGCTATTTTCTTTCTGTTTTTCTCCTTCATAAATCCTTCTCCTTTCACTTCATCTGATTACTGTCTATCTTATCCGGGCAACATGACAGGCCGGTGACTTTTATATGACAAAACTGTCATCTGACAATTCCCGTTATTTCCATGTTACCTGATCTGGTATGGACTTGTTTTAAGATTCTGCTTTTTCTTTCTTTGTAAAATCTTAAGATTGATTTAGATTTTTATGTAATTTCTGAAAAATGGCAGATCTATTACAAACCTGATCTGAAATGCAGGTTTGTCAAACATTTGTTACACTGACTCTGTATATAGTCGTTGCAATTCTCTCAAACTTATGTAATAATAATTGCGTACATTATTTGTTAGTTGTATGCTGAAAGTTGGTATCTGCTTGAATAAAACGGAATTTTTAAAAAAAGTAATTGAAAATAACGGCGGCATTGCAAAAACTTCAGATTTTGCCGCTAACGGGATAAATAAATATGAAGTTGCGGCTTTCTGTAAAAAAGGGTCCATCGAAAGGATTCGCAGGGGATTTTATCAACTTCCACAAAGTAATGGTTCGACGGAAGAACAATTAATACACAAGTTACTTCCACAGGGAATTATTTGTGTGGAATCTGCTTTGTTCCATTACGGATATAGTGATTTTTCTCCCCGTGAATGGTCGATTGCTGTGCCGAGAACAGCGACCCGTACCATAAAGAACATTGAAGAATTTCCGATGAAGGCTTACTATATTCAAAAGGAATTTTTAGATACAGGTAAGTCCACAGGCAATTTTAACGATGTAATATTGCCCGTATATGACCGTGAACGAACAATATGTGATTGCTTTAAGTACCGTACAAAACTTGACAACGAAATTTTCAATAAAGCTGTCAATGCTTATGCTGCTGATGAAAAAAAGAACCTTGCAAATTTGTCTGAATACGCAAAGGAAATGAACCTTTATATAAAGGTTATGAATATAATGGAGGTATTGCTTAATGGCTGATATAGCTGCATCCGTACTTGCACGTCTCAAAAACAAGGCAAAAGAAAGTGGAAGGCCTTTATCCGTAAGATTGACTCTAAAACCATTGATTACAGTACCGTGCTGAAAACAATAAACGCTTTCCTGACAAAACCATTTACAGCAGCAATCGGAGGCAAAGAATTTACAGAAAAATGGTCTGCCATTAATGGCGAGTGGATATAAAGGAGAAAGAAAAATGACATGTAAAGATTTATTGAATTTAATCGCAATCATTGTAATTCCCATAGCTGCTGTCCTGATTGGACAACACTTGCAAAATAAAGCAGAAATAAGAAAAGATAAAATACAGATTTTTAAGATACTTATGACCTCGCGAATATATGGATGGACGCAGGAAAGCGTACATTGTCTTAATATAATTGATATTGTATTTTCAGATGATAAAAAAGTTCGTACAGTTTGGAAAGACCTATATGATAAATATTGTATTCAAAATCCAGATGAAGCTCAACTTAAAAAGATCCAAAACGCACAATATAAATTGCTGGAAACAATGGCAGAATCTCTTGGATATAAGAACAAGGTTACTTGGGAAACAATCCAAAATCCGTATATTCCAAAAGGAATGACAGATCAATGGCAAAAGCAGGCAGCATCACAGCAGGCATATAATACTCTGTTAAATACAATGGCTAATATTGTACCAACGGAGCAGAAAAATACGGAGGGGCAGAAATGAGCACGAATATATCGAAACAAAAGCGTGAAGATTTATTATATAAAATCAAAGAGATTCGTAACTTTATCGCTGCTGCGCCACAGGATGAGAACACGGGCAATCTACTCTCTTACCTTGCAGAACTTGAAAAAGATGTGAACGGAAAGAAATACGGTCTTGTATTTGAGGAACACCGTGAAGAAACAGACGAGATTCTTGATATACATACGCCGGTACTGACCGAAAATAAAGACCTTTTTATTGATAATGGCGGACAGATGAATTTTCTCATTGAAGGTGATAATCTTGCCTCGTTGCATCTGCTTGAAAAAACACACAAGGGCAAAATCGATCTTATCTACATAGATCCGCCATATAATACGGGAAATAAAGATTTTATTTACGATGATAAATTTATCGTGAGCGAAGATGGATTCAGACATAGCAAATATGTTTCATTTCTCAAAAAACGACTTGAACTAATGTGTAAACTACTATCTCCGCAAGGATTTATTTGTATTTCTATTGACGATAACGAGCAACCAGATATTAGATTTCTTTGTGATGAAATATTTGGAACAGAGAATTTCATTAGTTGTATGCCCCGTCGTACAAAGTCTTCGGGAAAGACAACAAATCATATTTCAGCTAACCACGATTATGTCATAATTTATGCAAAAAACATTACTGCTGTCGGTATTGTTGGTATTCCGCATATTGACGAAGGATACAAATTTGAAGACGAATATGTAGAAACGCGTGGAAAATATAAATTAAATCAAACCCTTGACTATGATAGTTTGTCTTATAGTGCAGGATTAGACTATCCTATTGAACTTAAGGGAAGAGTTTTCTATCCTGGTTCTGACTATAATAAATACTTACAGAGAAAAAATGGCAAACATCATCGAGCAGATTGGGCATGGCGTTGGAGTAAGGAATTATTTGAATTTGGATATAATAACGGTTTTATTGTTGTTAAAGAAAAAGCCGATGGAACAGCTCGGATATACACAAAAACCTATTTAAATGCGGCTATAAAACGCAATGTTAACGACAAATATGAGGTTGTTATTAGTGAACGGAAAAAGCCCCTGTCCACTTTAAATTTTCTGGATGCTGAATATTCCAATGATAATGCAAAAAAAGATTTGAAACAAATATTTACGAATTTTGCATTTGATTATCCAAAACCGCTGTCACTTTTAAAAAAATTAATGCAAATATGTTACTCCGATAGTGCTATTGTACTGGATTGTTTTGCTGGCAGTGGCACAACGGGACACGCCGTGATAAAAATGAATGCAGAAGATGGTGGAAATCGCCGGTTTATTCTTTGTACCAATAACGAAAACAATATCTGCCGTGAAGTTACATATGAGCGTATCAGGCGTGTAATTGACAAAGAAGGGTACCCCGCAAGTCTTAAATATTATAAAGTTGACTATGTTCCAATTTCAGACCGTCTGTATTATGAATACGCAGATGAGCTTTTAAAACATATTCGTGAATTGGTGGAATTAGAAAATGCTATCAACTTTACAGACAATACTGAAATTGCTATCGTGCTTACTGAAGAAGATCTTGACAATTTTATTGCTCAACCTGAAAACAACACTAAATGTCGAAAGTTATATTTAGGGCACGATATTTTGATGGATGCGCTGCAAGCACAAGTTTTGAAAGACAGGAAGATTACAATAAATATCATTCCTGACTATTATTACAAAGAATTGGAGGGCTAAAAATGGACATTACCCTTGCTGATTTTCAGATAAAAGCAATCTCTAATTTAACTGCCGCAATGGAACAGCCGCACAGAGATATTATTCTAAAAAGCTGTACGGGAAGCGGTAAAACTATTATACTTACTCATTTTATGGATGAGTATTTCAAAAGTAACCATAAAACAGTATTTATTTGGCTTACCCCTGGCAAAGGCAATCTTGAAGAGCAAAGCAAAGAAAAAATGGATCGCTATATTCACGGAAGCCAGACAAAATTACTCTATGATATTATGACCGCCGGTTTTGAGGAAAATGATGCCTGCTTTATCAACTGGGAAAAGCTGACAAAAAAAGGCAATAATGCTCTTAAGGACAGCGAGCGTACAAACTTTATTGAGCATATACGAAATGCACTTGATGATAGTTTAAACTTTAAAATCATCGTCGATGAATCTCATCAAAATGATACCATAAAGGCAGATGATATTATTGAACTGTTTCATTCAGATAAAATAATCCGATGCTCTGCTACGCCTAAAAATTATAAAGATGCCATTTTGATTGATATTCCTGAAGAAAATGTCATTGCGGAAGGTTTAATAAAAAAGCTGCTCATTATCAACGAAAATTTTGAGCAACACATAAGCGTTGATTATCAAATTACATATCTGCTTAATAAAGCTATTGATAAACAGCGGGAGCTTCGTTCAGAATATTTAAAGCGAAAAGTGGAAATCAATCCCCTTATTATTGTGCAGATTCCAAATAAATCTGATGCTTTACTTGACAGAACAGTAGAATATTTTGAAAGTAAAGGAATTACCTATGAAAACAACACCCTTGCCATATGGCTTTCCGATAAGAAACAAAATCTTGAAGCTATCGAAGAACCGAACGCAGAACCTGTCGCAGTTATCATCAAACAGGCTGTGGCTACCGGCTGGGATTGTCCTCGTGCACAAATTCTTGTAAAGCTACGTGATAATATGAGCGAAGTGTTTGAAATTCAGACTATCGGAAGGATTCGCCGTATGCCTGAAGCCAAACACTATGAGAGCGATTTACTCGATAGCTGCTATTTATATACTTTGGATGAAAAATTTACAGAAAGTGTAAGGCTGAGTTTAGGCAAAGAGGCACTTGACGCATACAAGATATTTTTAAAGCCGGAGCATCGTTCCTTTACACTTATCAGTGAATATAAAACCGATGTTCCGTATCCCCGTGATGCAAAGCTATCTCTTAAAGTAATACACAAATATTTCGAAAAGAAATATCATATCACAGGCGATACGGTAAAAAACAAGGTATTATTGGAAGTGCACGGCTATTCTTTTTCGGAAGATATTATTGACTATACGAAGTCGGGTTCTGTAAACATTTTATCAAAAGAAAATATTGCTGAACTGAATGATATTTCAATACATGAACCATTGAGCACACATAAACATGGTAAGGAATATCACCATTGTGTTGCAGAGATAGGTTATAAAGTAAACCTGGATTACAATAGCACGAATACCATTATGCGCAAGTTGTTTCTCAGTGGATTGCGTTGCGACTCCAAAATTCTTAAAATAAAAACCAGGGAACTATATGCCTTTATAATCAATAATAAACCGTTGTTGGTTGAAGATGTTCGTGACGCCATGGCAGACGAATCCCTGCAGCTGACTTTGGCATTCCCGAAAACAACAGAAAAAACCATTGGATTTCCGCTGGAAATGATTTTTACATATGATGGAACTGCAAAATCACAAGCAGAATTTTCAAAAAATGTATATAAAGGCTATCTTTCTTCTGCTGAAAGGCGTTCCATGCCAGAAAAACTTTTTGAACGTTATTGTGAGAACTGCAAAAATATTCAGTGGTTTTACAAGAACGGAGACAAGGGTATTGAATACTTTTCTATCGTTTATGCGGATAACTTTGGAAAGCAAAAATCATTTTATCCCGACTATGTCGTTGGAACAACTGACGGCAAGGTGTGGATAATCGAAACAAAAGGTGGCTTTACCAGATCTGGCGATAGCGAAGACATTGATAAGTACACTGCCAAAAAATTCAGAGTATTAAAGACTTATACCAATAAATATAAACTGTTTGGAGGTATTGTTCGGCAGGATAAGCAAAGCAGCGAACTTTGCATTTGTACGGAAACTTATTCTGACGATATTAAAAATGACAGTTGGAAACTGCTATCCGATGTATTATAAGGAAGGAAAGATAAAAAATGAGTAATCAGAAATCAAAGAAAAATGTTCCAATTTACTTTTGTACCAATCTTAAACCTCCGTCATCATTATTTTTATTTCCTAACAGGAGCGTGAGCGAATTTAATAATGCGTTTATCAGCTGCATCCATATATCTTCCATCCGCAATTAACTTGTTTCTCAATTCGTTAAAACTATTGATGATTATGCCATACTCATATTCGTCAAACACCAAATAAAACTTTTTTCATGCATACGCTGTACCTCTTTTATTCCTACATTGTAGCAAGAGATTAGCAGAATGATGAATGTGCAATTTTATTTTATAAATACTTATTTCTTGTTTTGTCAAAAAAGAATTCTGCTTTGCAGGATTCACCGCCTGCAGTGGGTCGCTTTGCGACATAATACTCCAGAGGCGCTACAGTGCGATAAGAGCTTTTTTATTCTATAGGAAAACGTTTTCATGCTTTAAAGTAACAAGTTCTTTCCTATAGAATAAATATAAGACAGCATAAAAAGCATTTCTGCCTTTTACGCTGTCTTTCGTCTTTGCAACACTCATAAAGTTGTATTTTGATATATTCTCAAATTACTTCCCTGTGTGGCGTTAGCATTCTCCCTATGCTGGGAGAACATTGCGCAAAAAACATGATAATACTCAATTCCCCGGCAGTTCCACCTGGAACGTAATCTGCCCGTTCTCACTCTCAGCAAAAATCTGTCCGCCATGAATGGTTACAATTTCCTTTGCGATGGCAAGCCCCAGTCCGGCCCCTCCCGTGTCGGAAGTACGCGCCTCGTCCAACCGGTAAAATTTATCAAAAACAGCGGTCAGTTTTTCTTTTGGAATGGTTTTTCCCTGATTCTGAAACCGAATAACCGTCTTTCCTGATGCTTCTTCTGTGACAGGGATTTCCTGTACCAGAATCTCTATCCGGGTATTGGGATAACTGTAGGCAACGGCATTTTTCAGGATATTGTTAAATACCCGTGCCAGTTTCACCGGATCACCGCTGACCGTGACGTTTTCATCACTGTGAAGCACCACTTTATTCCCCTTTTCTTCCAGAACAGGATAAAATTCTTCTATCATCTGCAGCAGCATATAATACAGGTCAATCTTTTCTTTTTCCAGAACAATCTGCTGAATGTTATATCTGGTAATTTCAAAAAATTCATTGATAAGCTGTTCCAGCCGGTTGGCTTTTTCCAGCGTAATATGCACATATTTGGCTTTCTGCTCCTTTGGCATATCCGGCGCTTCTTCCAGAAGGCTCAGATAACCGATTACCGAGGTGAGAGGCGTCCGGATATCATGGGCCAGATACATCACAAGGTTATTTTTCCGCTCCTCCGCCAGCTTTGCCTCCAGCTCCCGTTTCTCCAGAGTCTGACGCAGCACATTCAGCTTCCGCTCCATGGGCCCCATTTCCGGAGACATGGTAATTTCCCGGTTATCGCCCTGAATCAGCCGGTCTATCCCTTCGTCTATCTCATTAAAATACCGTACAAACCAGGACAGGGAAAAGCGAAACAGCAGCAGAAAGCAAACTGCCACCGCCCCGAAAATAATCAGGCTGGAATTCTCCCTGAGGCCGTACTGATAAATATTCAGCGCATCTTCGTAATCCAGCCGAAAGGCATCCTGCAAAATTTTTACAATCCAGTCCCCCACTCTGCGAAACCAGAAGCGGCTGTAAAAAGTAAAAATTATCAGAAATGCCAGTATCACGATCACAAAAGTCTGCATGAATATTTTAAACTGCAGTCTGGAATAAACGGAGTTTTTCTTTTTCCTGTTTCTTCTGTTTTTCCAGAATCCCGAAATTCCGGAACCTGAGTCCTTCCTCTGGCCCGGTTCCAGGTCATATGGATTTTTCTTTTCTTCAGTTTTCAATTTTATAGCCCACTCCCCAGATGGTTTTTATGTATTTCGGATGTTCCACGGAATCTTTCATTTTTTCCCGGAGATGACGGATATGTACCGTAATGGTATTATTGCTTTTGCTGTAATATTCATCCTTCCACACGCCATGGAACAGCTCTTCCGAACTGACAACCTCGCCTTTGCGTTCACAGAGTATTCTCAGAATGGAAAATTCTGTGGGCGTCAGCACCAGAGGCTTTTCGTCAAGCTGGCATTCGTGGGTTTTCACATTCATAATCAGCCCTCCATGCACCAGCAGAGAGTTGTCCTGTCCCTCTGAAATCCGGGGCTGGTTGTATCGTTTATAGCGGCGCAGCTGGGCCTTTACGCGGGCCACCAGTTCCAGCGGCCGGAAAGGTTTTGTCATATAGTCGTCTGCTCCCAGCATCAGTCCCCGGATTTTATCAATCTCCTCGTCCTTTGCTGTCAGCATAATGACAGGGTAAGTGTAAATCTCCCGGATTTTTTTGCAAATCTCAAATCCATTGGTGCCCGGCAGCATTATATCCAGAATGGCAAGATCAAACTGGCCCCCGTTCACCTGCTCCAGTGCATTTTCGCCCGTATAGCAGGTGATTACCTCAAAATTCTCACTTTCCAGATAAAAGGTAATTAAATCAGCAATTTCCTTTTCATCGTCTACCACTAAAATTCTGTCTTTCATATATTTTTATCTCCTGATTGTAGAAATTATCCTGTTCAGATGGCCATGCCGGCTGCAGTTTCCTGGTCTGAGCATGGCAGAAAATCTTTCATCTGTTTTCATTATATCAGAGACTTTTTGAAAATTCCTGTTTAATTTCCCTTAAAACTATTAAGATTTCCTTAAATCAGTTACGAAAAAACTTTTTAAAAAACGGAGCCGCACACCGATTACTCAGTGCAGCAGCCCCGTTTTACTCTGTTTTCTGTCTTATTATGCCTCGTCAATGGCTTTTCCAATATCATGGCGCATATATTTATTGTCAAATTCCACCCATTCCGTAGCCTTATAGGCATTGGCACGGGCTTCCTTCAAATCAGCTCCTTTGGCTGTCACGCCCAGAACCCGGCCGCCATTGGTGACAATTTTCCCATCTTTTTGGGCGGTTCCCGCATGGAAACAGTAGTAACCGTCTTCCGTATCAAACTTTTCCAGTCCCCGGATTTCAAATCCCTTTTCATAGGAAACAGGATATCCGTCCGAAGCCAGCACCACACAGACCGCCGCATTGTCTTCAAACTGCAGATCAATCTCGGAAAGCCTGCCTTCCACACATGCTTCCATCACTTCAATCATATCGTTTTTCATTCTGGGCAGTACCACCTGAGCCTCCGGGTCACCGAATCTGGCGTTGTACTCCAGAACTTTTGGCCCTTCCTGTGTCAGCATCAGCCCAAAGAAAATAATTCCGGTAAAGGGACGTCCCTCTGCAGCCATGGCGTCCACGGTGGCCTGATAGATATGTCTGTGACAGAACTCGTCCACTTCTTTCGTATAGAAAGGACTGGGAGAAAAGGTTCCCATTCCTCCGGTATTCAGGCCCTGGTCTCCGTCTTTCGCCCGTTTATGGTCCTGTGCCGAAGACATAATCCGAATGGTTTTTCCATCCACAAAGGACAGTACGGACACTTCCCGGCCTGACATAAATTCTTCCACCACCATATGGTTTCCGGCGTCTCCGAACTTCTTGTCTTCCATGATTTCCTTTACCCCTGCTTTCGCTTCTTCCAGGGTATTGCAGATGAGCACCCCTTTGCCCAGCGCAAGGCCATCGGCTTTCAGCACAATGGGCATTCTGGCTGTTTCCAGATAGGCAAGAGCTTTTGCGGGATCTTCAAAGGTCTCATAACCTGCGGTGGGAATGTTGTATTTTTTCATCAAATCCTTGGAAAATGCCTTGCTGCCTTCCAGAATGGCCGCATTTTTCCGGGGACCGAATACTTTCAGCCCTCTGGCCTCAAATACGTCCACCACGCCTCCCACCAGCGGATCATCCATGCCGATAATGGTAAAATCTATCTTCTGTTCTTCTGCAAAATCCGCCAGCTTCTCAAATTCCATGGCGCCGATGGGCACGCATTCTGCAATCTGCCCGATGCCTGCATTTCCCGGCGCACAGTATATTTTATCAACTTTGGGGCTTTTTGCCGCACTTGCCGCAATGGCATGTTCCCGGCCGCCGCTTCCCACAATTAATACTTTCATAACTTCCTCCTTTTCGGCTGCTCCAAAATCACAACTTTCCCGTCTTCCACACGAACCTTTCCTCTGGCAATCAAATCTATGGCCCTGGGCAGAATCTTCCATTCAGCCTGCTCCATCACCCGGCGCTGCAGGGTTTCCGGCGTGTCTTCCTGCTCCACCATCACCGGCTGCTGCAGGATAATGGGCCCTGTGTCCGTCCCTTCATCCACAAAATGAACCGTTGCTCCGGTAACCTTCACACCACGGGCAAGGGCGCCTTCGTGGACTTTCAGCCCATAATATCCGGTGCCGCAGAAAGAAGGAATCAGGGAGGGATGGATATTGATAATCCGGTTTCTGTATTTTTGTATCATGGATTCCGGCAGCACCACCAGAAATCCTGCCAGCACCACCAGATCCACCTGATAACTGTCCAGCTTCTCCAGAAAGGCCCTGTTAAAACTTTCACGATCCGGAAACTGTTTCGGAGAAATGCATACCCCTTCAATTCCATGGTTTTCTGCCCGTTCCAGGGCATAAGCGCCAGGATTATTGCTGATCACTGCCGCAACTCTGGTATTGGTTATTTCCCCCTGCTCAATCCCGTCCAGTATGGCCTGCAGATTTGTGCCGCCGCCGGATACACAGACTGCTATATTCAGCATAAGGTTACCCCTTTCTCTCCTTCTTCCACCTTTCCGATGACATAAGCACTCTCTCCTGCTGCCTGAATGGCCTTAAGCGTCTGTTCCACATCTGCTTTATCCACCGCCAGCACCATGCCGATGCCCATATTGTAGGTGTTATACATGATTTTTTCTTCCACATTGCCTTCCCGCGCCATCATGTGAAAAATTGCCGGAACTTCATAACTGTTTTTCTCAATAACCGCATGTTTTCCTTCCGGCAGCATTCTGGGCACATTTTCATAAAATCCGCCCCCGGTAATATGGCTGCAGGCTTTGATTCGAACTCCGGCTTCTTTGACAGAGCGGAGGGCTTTCACATATATTTTCGTGGGAGCAAGAAGGGCTTCTCCCAGTGTTTTTCCCAGTTCTTCGTGGTATGTATCCAATGTTTCCCTGTCCATTTTAAAGATTTTACGCACCAGTGAAAATCCGTTGGAATGAACGCCGGAGCTGGCCATACCGATAAGCACGTCCCCGGCTTTTACATCTTTTCCGGTAATAATATCTTTTTCGTCCACAACGCCCACTGCAAATCCTGCCAGGTCATACTCGTCTTCCGGATAAAAGCCCGGCATTTCAGCTGTCTCGCCTCCAATCAGGGCCGCATTGCTCTGGATACATCCTTCTGCCACACCGCTTACTATGGTAGCTATTTTTTCCGGAAAATTCTTTCCACAGGCAATATAATCCAGGAAAAACAGCGGTTCTCCTCCTGCACAGGCAATATCATTGACGCACATTGCCACACAGTCAATGCCGATGGTATCATGTCTGTCCATTAAAAATGCCAGTTTCAGCTTGGTTCCCACACCATCCGTGCCGGATACCAGCGTGGGTTTTTCCATATCTTTAAACTTTTCCATGGAAAATGCACCGGAAAATCCTCCCAGCCCGGTCAGTACCTCCGAACGCATGGTCTGCTGCACATGTTTTTTCATCAGTTCCACAGATTTGTACCCTGCTTCAATGTCTACGCCTGAGTTCTTGTAATCCATTCTCTTACCTCCGTTTGATTCTGAACTGTTACCTGTCTCTGAATTTCCTGAGATTTTATCTGCCTGTCCTGCCGCCAGATTAATAATTCTTATAGCCCACTTCCTGCAGACGGGCGTCTTTGGCTTCCACCTGTTCTTTCAGTTTCCGGGAATAATCCTTTAACCTGCCCAGCAGCGCTTCGTCTGAGGCTGCCAGAATTTTTGCTGCCAGAAGCCCCGCATTGGCGCCTCCGTTAATTGCCACAGTGGCAACGGGAATTCCTGAGGGCATCTGTACGATGGAATACAGGGAATCCCTTCCGCCCAGTGAGGTGGTATGCATGGGAATGCCGATTACCGGCATGGGGAAAATTGCCGCGCACATACCGGGAAGATGGGCTGCCATGCCCGCACCTGCAATGATTACCTTAAATCCTTTTTCCTCTGCAGAACTGGCATATTCAAAAAACACATCCGGTTCCCTGTGAGCCGAGATAATAGTCATCTCATACTCCACACCCAGTTCTTCCAGAATATCTGCTGCCTTTGCCATTACGGGCATATCTGAATCACTGCCCATAACAATTCCAACTCTTGCCATAACTTTTCTCCTTTATAATGCATTATTATCATATTATTTCTGTTATCCCACAGAATCCGCAGCCATCTGCCCGGCGAAAATTCCAGGCTTTTACTGTCGCTGCGAATCCTGATATTTTGCAAATCCCTGTACAATTTCCTGTACGCTGCTCAGCCGTTTCCTGGTCTCCTGGGCTTCCGCTTCATTCTGCTGGCTGCGTTCCTCCGCTTCCAGAGCGCTTGCGGAAACCTGCTGACTGGTGGCAGATAACTGACTGATACTTTCAATAATTGTATTATTGGACTGTACCAGGTTTTCAATTTTGGAATCTATATCGGAAATTCTTCTGGTCAGTGTTTCCACATTGTCCCGGATTGCCGTAAATCCTCCCGCCGCATGTTCAATCATTTCATTCTGCTGGCTCATGGCCTCAATGGAAACACCCACAATATTCACCGCATCCTGGGCGTTTGTATTCAGCTCCTGAATAATACCTGTAATCTGCTCAGTGGATTTTCTGGTCTGTTCCGACAATTCCCGGATCTGGTCTGCCACCACCGCAAATCCTTTTCCTGCCTCTCCGGCTCTGGCGCTTTCAATGGACGCATTTAAGGCCAGCAGATTGGTCTGGCTGGAAATCTCAAAAATAACTTCCGTAATCTGCTGTACTTCCCTGGCTTTGTCCTGAAGCTGGGACATGGACTCTGCCACATGACTGTTGGTTTTTCCAATGGTTTCCGCACTGGCACGCATGCGATTAATCATATCCATGCTTTCATCCACCATGCGGGCAGAAGTTTCCGCCGCTTCTACCATGATTCTGGCATTTTCCGCTGTCTCTCCAATGGCGTCCTTAATGCGGGAAGTCATAATGGTCTGTTCCTGTACGCTTTCCGCTGTGAGCTGGGTGCTGATGGAAATTTCCTGAATCGAACTATGTACCACCTGAGAAGAATCTCTCAGGTTTTCCACCAGATCATCTGTCCGTTCCACTTCTGATTTGACCGCTTCGGAAATTCTCAGAATATCTTTCATCATGACATTCTGTACTTCCTGCTGGTCTTTCACAGACCAGATGGTGTCGTGGTCAAAATTTTTGGCTGTCCTTGCTGTCACATTATAGGAAATGGTTATCACAATGCCGGTACAGACGCTCACCAGCGTCAGATCATCCCCCAGCAGCTGCCCCGTTGCCGCCAGAACAACCCCGCGCAGTATCATAACCGCCATGATTCCCGCAAAAGCCCGCTTTTCAAATTTTCTGTCATAATAAAGAATCAGGGCAATCATGATGGGAAACACATAGGTAAAAATCATAAGGCTTTTTCCTGTTGCCATCAGATATCCCCAGCCCGTCAGAAAACTGCCCAGAATCACATATCTCAGGGACTCCGAAGATTTATCCTTCCGATAAATCACCCAGCCTGCCACCACTCCTGCCAGCAGCACCAATGCAGGCACAAAAGCTATTTTACCATAGGAAGGCCCGTCCGAAGTAAACTGAATGGCCAGCGCCAGCAGAACAGGTATGGCCATCAGGGTCATCAGCAGAAGCACCGTAAGGTTCGCCCTGGCATCACGGGCCGGTTTTTCGCTGTATGTCCGCACTTTCACAGCAACCCTACCGTCAGCTTCGTTGTATTTTTTCTCCTCCATTATTATATCCTTTCATTTCTTATTCCAGAGGCCTGTTCAGCAGCTCCGTCCCCGGAACCACGAATTTTCCGTCCCGGATGACATCCACAGAGGTTCCGTCCTTTTTCTGTACTGTTATACAATCCAGCTCGTCATAGGGAATGGTAATATCCATATGGCAGCTGAAATATGCTTTCTGTGTATCTTCTTTTCGCAGTCTGGATATCTCGTTTTCTCTGGCTACAATTTCTTTTCCATCGGGATTAAATATCGGTGTGTCCTCCGCCCAGCTGTAACAGGTATCTCCCACTGCAAAATGGGGCCCTGTCTTTTCCGCAATCAGAATGGGCAGCCTGTCCTGAATCTGATAGTCAATGCCCATCCGGTAAGCAGTGGTATTGGTTCCAATGGCAAATTCCCCCAGAGGAAGGGTTTCGTGGTGTTTCAGCAGATTTTCCTTTAAAAATGCAAGGTTCTCCTGCTCCGTCTTAAAATTACCGCAGCGATAGCTGCAAATCATACCGTCTTTAAATTCCAGCTCCAGGTCCAGGTATTTCAGTCCGCTCAGATATACCTGCGTCACATGAAGGCGTCCATTCGTCCCTTTAAGCACCGGAGAAGTAAACACTTCTCCCACCGGAATATTCACATCTGCCACACAGTTTTCAAATGCGGTCTCCCTGTTCCTGTCTTTCAGAGGATAAAGAGCCACCGTCAAATCTGTGGTGTTTTTCCCCTTACCGGTAATCCGCACAGATTCTCCCTCATCCAGCACATCTATGATTTTCTGCTGTATTTCCTGGTACAATTTATAATCCAGCGTATTTACTTCCACAGTTTTTGCAAAGATTTCCTGATAATCCGGCCCGATTTCCGGTATGGGATAAGCGATAATGGTAAAGCTGCGTTCTTCTCCTCTGATATATGTGTTGGTAATCTGTGATGCCATATTGGAATAATACACATTCAGCTTCTGCTGCTTTTCCGTGTACTGCCATGCACAGGGACTGCTCTTGGGCTCAAAGCCCGCCTGTCCAAAGGTCTCCACCACTGCAGGGCCTGCATACCAGGCCGCTTCTTTTTTCCGGGCCTCATAAGCGGTTTTCAGCACTTCCAGTCGGCGCTCCACCAGTGATTTATCCAGATACAGCGCCCGGTCGGCTTTGTGGTCAAACTCATACTGGCGGTTGGGCGAGGTGCTTTCCACTGACCGGCTGCCCGTTCCTCTGCCGGAAAAAGAAAGTTCTGCACTCCGCATCATCACCGGTTCCAGTCCCATTTTCGCAAAATTCTTCACTGCCGCCCGCATCATACGTTCAAAACCGATGGGATAGCGCAGATCCACAAATTTCTTTTTAGACAAATCCTTGCCTGTCACTTCAAACCCAATGCGATACCCTTCCGTATAAGTATCTGCCATGGCCTGAATCTGTTCCTGGGGCAGACTGTTTAAAAATTCTGCTGTTTTCCTTTCATTTTCAGTAATGTAAGCTCCATAGCGGTACAGATACTGCAAATCTTCCAGATTACTTTCCATAATAATTCGGGTATAAAAATCCAGTTCCGGACTGGCCTGTGCCAGCACGCTGATTTCAGTAAACACTTCCCCGTAATCATGGAAAAACCAGTATATCATCTGCTGAATCTCCCGTTCCTGGGGCAGTTCTTCGCCCTCAAAGGCATTGTAAATTTCCACCAGCAATTCACTGAAAATGGTAATATCATAAATCCTGCTTTCAAATGCATAAGGAATCAGAGAGCGGAAATCCGCATACAGAGCGCTCAGCAGCTTTCCAAACCCTTCTCCCAGCCTGTCCGCTGCAAAGGCCGGGCTGGCATAGCTGTTCCCATAATGTTCCGGCAGCACCTCCTGGTACAGCCTCATGTTTTCTTCTGATTTTTCCTCCGGGCTTTTCTGTTCCCATGCTCCGCAGGCAATTTCCTCTTCCAGCCTGCCAATCTCCCTCAGAAAAGCTGCTGCCTGCCGGAAATAATCACGGTATGGTTCCTGCACTGTCTCTTCTGTCTCAATTTTTTCCAGCCGCTCCATACAAAGGGGGAAACGTTCTTCTACTTCCTCCCGGTATGGCTGCCATATTTCCCGATAACCCACAAAATCATCCTTTCCCATTTCATATTTGTGCACATATTTCATCTCCGTACACCTGTGCCTTTTTTGGAATTTCTGTATGTCCGTCCCTTATCAGATACCGGATATATAGACCATAATCCAGCCTGCCAGCACAATACCGGAGCAGATGCTGCCCAGTATCGGAAACAGTTTATAGCTTTCTTCCCGCAGGCTTGTAATTCCAATCAGCAGCGACACCACTGTCATCAGCAGTGTAAACATTCCTGCACTGCCCACATAAACGCTGGCGTTTCCGCTGTTCTGTACGGAGAACACCACCATTCCAATTCCCATCAGCACAGACAGGACTGCCAGAGAGAGGGATATTTTCCCCCGTCTGGAATGTTTTTTCCCTGCAAATTTATAACTGTTTTTTTTCTTTCGTCTCATAATTCCTCCTTACTCGGTTCATCCAGTAAAAAATCAGGCAACCCAAAGCACCGCCGATGGTATTCAGCAGCATATCGTCCACATCGAAACTTCCCACTTTGGACACTAACTGAATGGTCTCTACCATCAGACTGAATTCAAAACTGAAAAACACGGTATATAAAAAGGAACGGCACCTGGGATACAGTACCGGAAGAAAAAATCCGAAAGGAATAAAGGCCACAATATTTCCCAGCAGATTTAACAGCACCGCTTTTGTCCCCAGAGAATGACGGTACACAATGAAACGTCTGATTTCCTTAAACAGCTCCAGATTATAATGATAGGTTCTCCCTTCGAAAGTACGTCCCGTACTTTCTGCAAAAAACAGAAAATATGTCAGGCAAATAATATAGACTCCGAACATGATTCTGCTGCATATCCGGAGTATTTTTTTATAATCATTTTTCAATTCTTCAACCCTTAAAATATAATATCCGCTTTACACTTTAAGATTCTTGCTCCGCTTATAATTGCCAGAACTCCGCAGGCAACGCCGCTCACTATGGCAACAACGCCCAGGGCAATGTTGCCGGCTCCTGTAATACTCATGGTTTTGTATATTTTCTCGTTCATACTCAAACCTCCTGCTGTTTTGCTCCATACTGAGCATAATATCGGTCTATGGATGCTTTCATTTCATCATTAATATATATATTTCCTTTATATGGTTTATTATGCAGGCATTCCACCACTTCCTCCATGGTTACAATGGCATTGGTATCGAACCCGTACAGTTCCCGGATTTCTTCCAGTGCGCTCTGTTCTCCTTTTCCCCGCTCCATCCGGTTCAGTGATACAATCAGGCCCTTTATCTCTATCTCAGCCTGAGCCCGGATTATGGGAACGGTTTCTTCCATGGATTTTCCGGAAGTGGTAACATCTTCGATAATCACCACCCGGTCGCCGTCGGCCAGTTTACTTCCCAGCAGAATTCCGGTATCTCCGTGGTCTTTGACTTCCTTCCGGTTCGAACAGTAACGGATTTCCTTTCCGAACAGCCTGCTGTAAGCCATGGTAGTGGCAACGCTCAATGGGATTCCTTTGTAAGCGGGCCCGAACAGTACATCAAAGTCGTCCCCGTAATGTTCATGAATTGCTCTGGCATAATATTCTCCCAGCCTGTCGAGCTGAGCTCCTGTCACATAGGCTCCCGCGTTCATGAAAAATGGAGATTTTCTTCCGCTTTTTAAAACAAATTCGCCAAACTTTAATACCTGGCAGTCCACCATAAATTCTATAAATTCCTGCTTATACTGTTCCATTTTATCTCAAATCCTCCTGTCCGGCTTTTCAGGAAATCCAACCTGTCTGCATCGTTTCAAAACTTCACGTTTATACTATCATAAAACATGACGGTGCGCAATTGCTATTTGCACGAGTGCGCATAATTATTTTTATCTTACAGGAAATACTTTTGCACGTTAGCGGAACAAGAAATTTCCTATAAGATAAAAAAGAATGCGCTATGCGCATTCTCCGCGCGCGAGCGGATTGCGCAGCAATAAACATCACCCCCGCGAGCTGCGCATCATTGTTTTTTTATTCTATAGGAAATCCAGAGGAATTTCCTATAGAATAAAAAAAGATCTGGCCCTGGAAGTTAGCACCAAATCTTTTCCTGCAGTTCTTCATATGAAATTACGCTCCAGTTCCGATACAAGCTGCTGCATCTCTGCCTTGGAAGTTACATTTCTGGCAGCTTCCACCACCTGCTTTTTCTCTGATTCGTCCATCTGGGCATAGACAGACAGGGCCTTTTCATTCAGGCCCAGCTGAAAACTCAGCCCGATGGGCATATCATATTTATTCTCCATGACGTTCCCCTTCCTTTTACATATAACAGTAGTATAGACCGGGGAAAAGCAGTTTATACCTCCATTGTGAAAATTTTTATCCGTATTCTCATACTGTTTTATGATTCTCTGTCAGGACTCAGGCACTTTTAACACCTGTCTGCATTTTATGTAAAAAGATAATTTCCAGATTGTCCTGTTTATCTGCGCCTTCTTGGCACTGTTATTTTCTCAGGTTCATATGCTTTGAGCCCTCCATCCCCAGTCAGTATTTCAACTCTGAAACCGGATTCTGTATAAAATTCAGCTACATTCTTTATTGTCATATCACCAATAGACAGTTTTTCTGCTGCTAATGCCGGCCAGTCATCTGCGAGTTTTCTCAGATTTTTTTCACTCCACAGCTCATTCTGAGAAGTAAAAGCTGCCCATGGTTCTTCTGCAGTTGCCGCTTTTATTATAATCTCAGATAAATCCTTTGCAAGTCCATACCGTTCACCGGATACATGGGCAATATGATTCCCGGTTTCTATCAAAGCGGCCAGCGGTAACACCAGCAGGCTCTTCTGAGCAATCTCATAGTTAATTTTCTCACAGACTCTGTTATAATCCCATTTGTCATTATTCGGCCCGCATTCTTCCATAAACGGTACTTTAAGATACACACACAAAATACTTGTATCAATGATTAATACTTTCTGCATTACTGCTCCTCCCTTGTAAGGGCAGATTCAATTTTACCATTTGTAACCAGATCACCGATATTTCCGGTGGATATCATTTTGGGCAGTTCCCGGATATCCTCCAGCAGCTTTAAATGGCTTTGGCCTCTGTCATCTCTGTGCGCAACTGTAATAAACGGTATCATGGATGTTCCGGCCGCATCCAGCAAAGCAGGATTGTGTGTTGTGATTAACACATCTGCTTTTTTTTCATTTCCCAGTTCTTTTAACATATTCAGCAGAATTTTGGCCCGTGACGGATGCAGGCCATTATCCACTTCCTCTATGACAATAAGCCTGTTCGCCTCATTGGTAAGCAATGCTGTCATAATTGCAAGAAATCTTAATGTACCATCTGACATTCCTCTTGCATCCACAATGCATTCATCATTCTCCTGCCACGCCTCTTTACAGTAAAGCATGGCATCCGTATTAAATTTTCCGATGCGTTCCGTCCATACATCTTCGATATCCTTTTCCGGAATTTTTCTTAAATAAGATGTGAGTTTTTTCTGCACTTTTTCTCTTTGTTCATCGTTTAAAGCCGCCAGCACTCCTGCAATATTGGAACCATCAGATGACAGTTTCTCCGCCAGTGCCGCATAATCCCGCATATGATTTGGGGTGGGATCCAATACAAAAATCCCGCTTAACTGTTTGGCCAGTTCCGATATGATGTTTGCTGTTTCTTTATTTCTAAGCTGCAATGTTTTACTTTGATATAATATTGATGTATTTCTGTTTAAGTCAAAATTCTGTCTTTTTCCCGGTTTCCCGGTGTAAAAATATGTTGGAATACTTAATAATTCTCTGTCCTGTAAATTTGTATAAAACAATCTCTGATTTCTGCCGCATAAATTAAGTTTTTCTTCTGTAACCAGGGCTCTGGCAGTCCCGGTCTCTACAGTAATGACATACTCATAATCATTCTCTTCATATTCCATCACAACTTCCAGTGTAAATGAATTTGTTCCTTTTCTGCAAACCCAGTCCATTCCGCCTCTTAAGGCACTCAAACTGACGTCCCCTCCAATGGCCTGAAAAATACCTGCTCCGCCTGCAATTCTGCTGAGAAAAATCAACGCATCCACTGCATTTGACTTCCCGCTTGAATTCGCTCCAATCACAATCATCAATGAATCTATATACAGAATACTTTCTTCATAACTCTTCCAGTTTCTTAATTTAACACTTTTAATCACAATATTTTCTCCTCGCACATTTCACTTTGCAGTTACAATGATCAAAATACCCTCTTCCTGCCTGTGTTTTTTAATTCCTGAATTTTTATATGCTGTTATCATAATATTGTAATATTTTCAATAACACATTGTCAAGCAGGGCAGTGAACCCATTAAAACTTCCTGTGTCCGCTGCCCTGCTCACAACATTTACTTTTTACACTTCTTTTCTGTTACTTTCAGAAAATACCGGCCATCTTCCCGGCCCAGTAAATCAGTCCCAGCACCCAGCTGGTAAAAATCCCATACAGAATCACCGGCCCTGCAATGGTAAAAATCTTACATCCAATGCCGAACACCTGGCCTTCCTTCTGAAACTCAATAGCCGGAGCCGCCACAGAATTGGCAAATCCGGTAATGGGCACCAGCGCTCCTGCCCCGCCCCAGTTTGCAACAGACGGATAAATATTCAGTCCTGTTAAAATCACGCTCATCAGCACCAGCAGCATACTGCACCAGCTTCCGGCAGTTTCTTTATCCATTCCAAAGGTATCAACTGCAAGATTCAGAATAATCTGACCCACAACGCAGATAATTCCTCCTGTAATAAAGGCTTTCAGCATATTTGCCGGAAGGGAATGGGTGGGCGTAACCTGTTTGACATATTCATTATATTCCTGATTTTTCTTCTCCTTCTGTTCCATGGTTTCCTGTGCCATATCCATACCTCGCTTTCTTTCTGCCTACATTTGCTGCATATGATGATAATAAAAATACAGTGCGCCCAGAGCTTTTCCCAGAGCCATGAAAAACAACATCCAGCTTAATCCCTCTTTTATCCCAAAACGCCGGAACATAATGGGAAAAGTATTCAGAATTTCTGCCAGCGCCACTGCCAGACACCCGGTAAAAATTCCGGCTGACAGGCCAAACAGAATCACAGCCCAGATGCCCAGCGGTATCTGCACATGAAACAGAGAAATGATATTTCCTGCCGCTCCGCCCAGTACAACTGCATTTTCGTAGACAATAATATCTGCTGCTGTACGGCTTTTTCCAATAATTCTTGGTACAACGCCTATGGAAATAATAAAGCTGAATACGCCTGCCGCAATGGCAGACCCGCTGGCCAGTCCCAAAAATCCCAAAAACACCTGTCTAATCCACATCGTTGCTGGTTCCTTTTCTTCCGCAGTTTTCTATAAAAGTAGAATCCACATCTTTTTCATAAGTGCGCATTTCCACCTGAATAGGCGTGGGATCATGGGTGATCTTTTTATGTCCCACATGGTTAAAAAATATCATGATTCCCAGGAACAGCCCGATGGAATAGCACACCTCCAAAGCGGTAAATCCACTGGATTCCGTGCCCATCACCTGCCTGTAAAAATCCGCAAATACTTCTCCCACGCCCACATCATTATTAAAGGTCATAATGGTAAATGCCGAGCCGAAAAAAATCAGCACGCACAGCACTGCTGTTTTTAAATAAAGCAGCCATTTGGGCTCCTGCTTCGGTTCGTATTCCAGAACAAAATCCTTTTCCCCGATATTCTGAACCTCCACATTGGGAAATTCCTTTCCAATCAGTTCAATGATTTTCATGACAGAAAATACTTCCGCCTGTTTTTTCTTTCTTCTCTGGCCCACAGGGGTATGAAAGGTATAAATCTTCATGGTTTTTAATTTACTGACCAGGGACGGATTGGTGGAAGTAATTTTTGCAATATCCTTCAGTACCACAGAAGGCTCCCGTACCAGTACGTTCTGCTCTATTTTCAGGTAAAGTGTATCTGAATTTGCCGCCATACG
Source organism: Eubacterium sp. 14-2 (assembly GCF_000403845.2). GTDB lineage: Bacteria > Bacillota > Clostridia > Lachnospirales > Lachnospiraceae > Petralouisia. The sequence goes on from NZ_KE159568.1 coordinate 694,738, forward strand.
TTCCTCCAGTCTATGCAGATTTCATTGTGCTGCCGAAAGGCCGGAAACCCTCCACTGCTGCTTCCTCTTCCATTTCTTCACACAGGGCCTCTTCTTCCGCTGTTACTCCGTTTATTTCCCGAACCAGTGTCCCTTCGGTTACTGTGGACTGATTTTCCACATAATTCACATAATAGAAAATACCTCCGGCAATGGTAAGAATCACAACTGCCAGAAGACAGATTCGATAAATGATACTGTGATTACGACTCATATTCTCACATCCTTTTTCCATCTTTGGAAGTAGTATGCCATCAAATCCAAAATTTATTCATCCTGAAACAGCAGTTTCCATTATGTGAAATCAATTTTTTCTTTTTTATACAGAGCAGTTCATTGCTGAATAAAAATTACAGTGTAACTTCTTCCTGTCATCTCACCTGGTTGCGCATCCTGAGCAGAATCCGTTTTTCCAGTCTGCTGACCTGAACCTGACTGATTCCCAGCTCTCCGGCCACCTGTATCTGAGTTTTTTCACCAAAATACCGCAGCTCAATGAGCCTGCGCTCCATATCTCCAAGTTCCGCCATAAGCTGTTCTAACAGCATGTGATTGAGAAGTATCTCATGGCTGTCCCGTTCCTGGGGTATCCGGTCTGCCAGACAGGTTTCTTTCCCATCAGCCGGAGAACATGTTTTATCAATGGATTCCACTTCTCCGTTGGCTTCCAGTGCCATGACAATTTCTTCCCTGGGAAAGCCTGTTTCTTCTGAAATTTCCTGCAGTGTGGGCTCCCGGCTGAGAGATGCCTGCAGTTTTTCCCTGGCCTGTTTTATTTTAGCACCATTTTCTTTCAGGCTCCGGCTGACCCGAATCATTCCGTCATCCCGCAGAAACCGTTTGATTTCCCCGGTAATCATGGGAACTGCATACGTGGAAAATTTCACATCAAAAGTCAGATCAAACTTGTCAATGGCTTTCATCAGGCCAATGCTTCCCACCTGAAACAGTTCCTCCAGTTCATAGCCCCTGCCGGAAAACCGGTGCACAATACTCCAGACCAGTCCCATATTGTTCTGTACCATCCGGTCTCTGGCGTCTCTGTCTCCCTGATGGGCCGCTGCCAGCAAAGCCCATACCATTTCTTTCTCTGTCTGTTTTTCTTTGTATGTACATTCCTCCCTGTCTGTCTGCAGCTGCTTTTCCACCGTCTCACCCTTTCCTTCCACTATCCTTTTCCTATGGTTTTGCGCATGGTAACACAGGTTCCTTTTCCCGGCTCCGAAATGATTTCCACCTCGTCCATAAATGCTTCCATAAATGCAAACCCCATGCCGGATCTTTCCAGTTCCGGTTTGGTAGTAAACAGGGGCTCCCTGGCCTGCGCAATATCCTGTATTCCCTTTCCGGTATCTATCACCGAAAGCTCCACCTGCTGTCCCTGGGTACTGCACTGAATCCAGATACTGCCTTCTTTTTGCTCATACCCGTGGATAATACAGTTTGTAACAGCCTCGCTGACCGCTGTTTTAATATCTGCAAGCTCGTCCACCGTGGGATTCAGCTCCGCCACAAAAGCCCCTACCGTAACTCTTGCAAAACCTTCATTGGAAGATGACGCCGAAAATTCCATCTTCATTTCATTTCTTATCTGTTCCATAAAATCCTCCTTATAAACCTTCTTCCTGTTCCACTTCCATAATTTTCTTCAGACCGGACAGTTTAAACACCCGTTCTATCTGCCTGTTCAGATGAACTGCTTTCACATAGCCGCCGGAAAAACGCACATTTTTACATCTGCCGATCACCACGCCGATGCCGGAGCTGTCCATAAAACAGGTATCCTCAAAATCAAATACCAGACTGCGCACCGGATATTTCAGTAGCAGTTCATCTGCTTCCTCCTTTAAAATTTCTGCCTGATGATGATCCAGTTCCCTGGGCATTTTTAAAATCAGGCACCCGTATTCCTTTTCAAATCTGTGTTCCATATTTTCCTCCATTCTGTGCATTTTTCAGCACAAACAGGCGGTCAGTGAAAAACTGATAAATTTTTCACGTTTTCCTTTCCCTGAGTTTTCCTGAATATTTTAATATGCCGCAGAAAAAGCTCTGCAACATGTAAAAGACGCCATGGCATCATGACGTCTTTTGTATTCTTCTCTTTATTCTTTTTTATGGCTGCTGCTCCATTTCATCCAGATACTGCTGGGACTTTCTGGCCCGGGAAGTACCGGGATGGAGCTCTACCATTTTCTGATAATATTTTTTCGCATTTTCCATATCTCCGGTCTGACGGTAAGACTGAGCAAGATAATAAATGGCATATCCGTCGTTATAATCTTCTTCCGCCTGTACCACCTTTTCCAGCCCGGTAATTGCTTCCGGAAAACGATTTCCCCGGTAATCCTGCTCTGCCTGAGCATAGACAGCAGAAATATACTGCTCATTTACCTGGGTATTCAGAGTCTCATAAATGGTTTTCGCCTGAGTTCCCAGTAATTTGGAGTCCACATTTACAATGGTATCTCCCGCACCCTGGATGTTCTGCTGCACAAAGGCATCATACGCCACCAGAAGCTGCTCATAACTGTCAACAATCTTCTGAGCATTGTCCGAATCCCCTTCCTGCTTCTCAATCTGCCTGTTCAGTTCTTCGATTTTATTTTCCAGGCTTTTAATTTCCTGATTACGTGTAGTGAGAGAATCATTGGCGGCCAGCTCCGCCTTTTTTGCATCTGAGATCACATTCTGACGAATGCCCGGAATAACCAGAAACCAGGTAATCAGCACGCCGATTCCCACGCCGATAATCAGATTCAGTATGGTCATAACAGCAGAATTATCTTTCAGATTTGTGGGCTGTATAATCGTCTCATTTCCGCTTCGATAGGAGGATACTTTTTCTTCCTTCTCTCTGCGTCCCCCTCTGCCATGCTGGGAATCTCCCTGCAGATACAGATTTGCTTCCCGCAGATAGCGCAGGGTGGTCACATTTCCGGTATCAATTTCCGCTGCTGTCCGCAGTTCTTTCCGGGCCAGTTCGTATTTTCCCTCTTCCATATACAGCAAAGCCAGAAGCTGATAGCCTTTTACCAGACCCGGATTCATGGAAAGTACCTTTTTCAGCTGTATAATGGCCAGATCGCTGCTGTCCTGGTGACAGTAAAGCAAGGCCTGATTATATTTTTTAATGGTCTGATTGATGGAGTTCAGCTGAGAGCGGTTGGACTGTATCTCCTCCAGATATCGTTCCGCCGGATTATCCTCCGGTTTCAGGCTCCGGCTGAGCACCCACTCGCTCAGTGCATCCGCCACTTCTCCCATTTCATAATAAATCAGTCCAAGCAGATTTCTCGCCTGAATATTGGCTTTATAAAAACGCAGGCTTTTCTTCAGGGACTGCACTGCTCCGGACAGATCCCGTATTTTTGCTTTCTCTAATCCATCATTATACAACGCGTTGGATACACAAATAATTTTATTATAAGAATCCATAGATTTCCTTTCATTACTTCAAAATTCTTCTGCTTACCGCTGTCTTGCCTCCCTGATAATTTCCTGCATAATATCTGTCATGTCTGTCAGATCCCGGTCGTAAATGGCGTCCTCAGCCTCTTCTACTTCCAGGCTGGGCTTAAATTTCTTCAATTCTTCTTCAAAATTAATCACTCTGCATACCTCCTGTAAGCTCTTCCAATTCACCAATCAGATACAGAGAGCCGGCACAGAACAGTTTCTGCCCCGGTTTCCTGCATGATAATGCATATGCAAATGCCTGCTCCGTCTTTTCAATTCCTGTGATTTTCACCGTCTGATGTTTCTCTTCTGCAAGTTTCCGGAAAAGTTCCGTGAGCGTTTCACATGTAAGGCCGCGGGACCCGGAAACAGAGGTGAGAATAATTTCCTCCCAGGCTCTTCCGGTAAGCAGCCGCTCTGCGGCATGTACATAATCCTTTTCCTTCACCATGGAAAACAGTAAAACAGCAGATTCCTCTGTAATCTGCCCTGCTGCCTCCAAAAACTTTTCAATTCCTGCCAGGTTATGTGCTCCGTCAAAATAAACTCCTGGCTGTACTTCCTGCATTCTTCCCTTCCACCTGACTCCTGCCATTCCCTGTCTGACTGCTTCCCTGGGAATCTTCTCTGTTTCTCTTATACATTTGAGGGCCTGCAGAGCCACTGCTGCATTCTGTGCCTGATAAGGAGCGCCAAAGGGAATCTCCACTTCCATAACATCATAACCAGAATCATAGGAAAAATCAATCTTTTTTCCTGTGTTTAATAAAATTTTAATTTTCTGGCCGGCCACAGGATACGTCGGGCATTTTAAAACATCTGCTCGCCCGGCAATCACTTTTTCCGCCTCCGGACAGGAAGTATCGTATACAACGGGAACGTGTTTTTTCAGAATTCCGGCTTTTTCCAGCGCAATCTTTTCCAGGGTATCTCCCAGAATTTCCGTGTGCTCCAGACTGATGGATGTGATTATGGTAAGCAGCGGATGCTCCACTGTATTGGTGGCATCCAGCCTTCCTCCCAGCCCTGTTTCCAGCACTGCATATTCCACCTGATGACGGGAAAAAATCAGCATTCCCATGGCAAAAACAAATTCAAAAAAGGATGGATGAGGCAGACCGTTTTGCTCCATTTCTTCCGCCGCCTGTTCTGCCAGGGCTGCCGCCCATACCACCTCCTGGGGAGCGCAGGATTTTCCATTCACTGCAAACCTCTCTTCCAGCCGGACCAGATGGGGAGAGGTAAATAATCCTGTTTTTTTTCCTGCCGCCCGGAGCACGCTGTCAATATAAGCGCAGACACTTCCCTTTCCGTTGCTGCCCGCTACATGGATGACTTTAAATTCGTTCTGGGGATTTCCAAGCCTGGCCAGAAATTCTCCGGTATGCTCCAGTGTATTTTTAACCGTAAATCTGGGAATCTCCAGAATCCAGTCCAGTGTTTCCTCATATGTTTTCATCATTTTTGGCACCTCTTTACACTCCACCCATTATAATATAGTAAAGTGTCGAAATCCATTCTTATTTATACACAGAATACAAAAAAAGAACAAAGCATTTTACGCAAAAGAAAAGGAACTGCTGCAAAATAGCCGCTATATACAAAATACGGATTCAGATTACAGGATCCCTGTCCATACATTGTATTTAAGCTGCATTCTGCAACAGCCCCTTCTCTCCTTCCATGTCCTGCCTGCTCTTTTATGGCTGACGGAACATATCATCCCTTTCCTGCCTTTAAAGGGCACACATAACAATTTTATCCATCTGCCTGATAAATTCCAGGCTGAACTGTTCTTCCTTCACATGAACTTCCAGGTCGTCAATTTCCACACTGACACCGGGATATACACAACCGATAACTCTCACAGTGCAGCCTCTTGCACGTTCCATCTGATCCTCCAGCTTCTCCAGTTCCGCCGTATCTTCTGCCAGAAGGGCAGTATCCCGGATTTTCACACGGAGAAGATCTGTTCTCCTGGGATCATTTTTCACGTCCTTGAGAAGTTTCAGACCATTTTCAATCTTCTCCAGATTGGCCTTCTCCACTTCAATCTTATTTCTCAGAATTCCAATTCTGCGTCTTACGGACGAATCGTTGCCGATTCTTACATGGGTCCGAACTTCTCCGTCGCTGCCCAGGGTATTCACCACAATTCCCTGAATAGCTCCTACTTCGCCTCCCACAATGCTGGCTTTCTTTCCATCCAGCAGAATACTCTCTCCACAGGATACCTGGCAGTTCAGAAATACATCAGCCCGTATGGAACCATTGGCATGTACCCGCGTATACTCGAAAAATTTTGCAGAAATATTTCCTCTGGTAGTGATTACCGCTCTGGAAGCGCCCATAACACCGCTTCGCAGCACAATATCTTTTCCGGCTTCAATTTTAGCGCCTTCCACCACACCGTCTACCGTAACCGTTCCGGTTGCCTTGACTGTCACACCGCTGCAGACTGTGCCATGTACAATCACATCTCCCCGGAAATCAATATTTCCGATGGACAGATCCACGTCACCACTTACCTCGTACACCGGAAGTATGGTGATACGGTCACTGCTCTTTTCTATCTTGCCATCCATCAGCGATATGTAGGATGTTCCGTCTTCGGAACGCTCAAATCCTTTTCCGCGCAGCGGAACCAGATCTCTTCCTCTCTTTGCCAGTACCGGTTTCCCTTTCAGATTCATTCCATCAACACCGGGAACAGCCTTGTGATACACCGCAATTTCCTGTCCCTCGGTAACAATTTCCACCATTTTAATACTCCAGTAATCCACGGAGCCATCAGGGCACAGTTTCGGTTTCTTACTGAAATTCACATCAAATTTATATTCATAATAGCCGTCAACGCCATCCTTTGGCCGGTCTCCCTGTGCAATCAGTATTTCACGGTTATATAACTGATTTTCTAATACATTGTTAAGTGCATCCTCCTGAATTCCATATGACACACCACTTTTTTCCAGTGCCTCACGCACTTCACGCTCCGTATAGGCATCCATTACCGGATTTGGCAGATAAAGATACGCCTGCATATTATCTCGACTGACTCGTATCTGTGGTTCTTTCTTTGTCATAGTTTCCATTGCAGATTCCCCCTTGTCTGGAATTTCTGTCAATTGTCAAAATACCGCTATATATACTATACTACCAATTTTTACGTCTCATTTCAACATATTTATGCAAATTTTAGATTTATTAATTTTTTCCATTCATCTGGCTCAGACGTTCCTCCACCTGTGCCATCATCTGCTCATATTTCGCAAGTTTTTCTTTCTCTTCCTGCACTTTTGCCTCCGGAGCTTTGCTCAGGAATTTTTCATTGGAGAGCATTCCTCTGGAACGGGAGAGTTCTTTACTCAGACGTTCTTTTTCTTTCTGAAGGCGCTCTTTTTCTTTCTCAAAATCCACCAGATCTTCCAGCGGCAGATATACCACTGCTCCGGGAATTACCACAGAAACAGCATCTTCTCCGATTCCTGTTCTGTCTCTCTGTACATGTATTTCACTGGCTCCTGCCAGAAGGCTGTATGCCCTCTGCATGGTCCGGAACGTATTCTGCAGAGTTTCATCTTCGGTTACAATGTATACATTTGCCTTTTTGCCGGGCTTTACATCCATATCCGTTCTGATATTGCGGATTCCCTTTACCAGATCCTTCACATGCTCCACTGCCTCTTCCGCTTCGGGGAACTGCCAGTCTTCCCTGAACTCCGGCCACCGGGACAGCATGATGGTATCTTCTTCCTCCTGTAGCGTGCAGAATATTTCCTCTGTAATAAAGGGCATATAAGGATGAAGCAGTTTCAGCGCCTGAATCAGCACCGTTTTAAGGGTCCACATTGCCACGCCTGCAGATTCCGGATTTTCGTCCTTCTTAAAGGTTCTTGTCTTTGAAATTTCAATATACCAGTCGCAGAATTCATCCCAGATGAAATCATACACCTTCTGCACAGCAATTCCAAGCTCAAATTTATCCATATTTTCTGTCACATCTGCTGCCAGGGTATTTACTCTGGACAAAATCCATCTGTCCTCCGGCTCCAGTTCCGAAACAGAAGGCGTTTCCATTTTTCCTACGTCAGGATTCATCATGATAAATCTTGACGCATTCCATATTTTATTTGCAAAGTTCCGGGAAGATTCCACTCTTTCCCAATAAAAACGCATATCATTGCCTGGGGCATTTCCGGTTACCAGAGTCAGCCGCAGCGCGTCAGCACCGTATTTGTCAATTACTTCCAGGGGATCAATGCCGTTTCCGAGAGACTTGCTCATTTTCCTGCCCTGAGAATCACGAATCAGCCCATGGAACAGTACCGTATGGAAGGGTTTTTCTCCCATCTGTTCATAACCGGAAAAAATCATGCGGATAACCCAGAAGAAAATAATATCATATCCCGTTACCAGCACGTCGTTGGGATAGAAATAATCCAGCTCTTCTGTTTTTTCCGGCCAGCCCAGTGTGGAAAAGGGCCACAATGCAGAGGAAAACCAGGTGTCCAGGGTATCTTCATCCTGCGTCATATGGCTGCAGCCGCATTTGGGGCATTTGCCGGGATTTTCTCTGGCAACCACAAGTTCCCCGCAGTCTGCACAGTAGTAAGCCGGAATCCGGTGTCCCCACCAGAGCTGTCTGGAAATACACCAGTCCCGGATATTGTCTGTCCAGTTAAAATATATTTTTTCCATGCGCTCCGGCAAAAGGGTGATCTGGCCTTTTCGTACTGCCTCTGCCGCAGGCTGAATCAGTTCATCCATTTTCACAAACCACTGCTGTTTTACCATGGGCTCCACCGTAGTATTGCAGCGGTCGTGGGTTCCCACATTATGAGAATGGGGTACAACTTTTACCAGAAGCCCCTGTTCTTCCAGTTCCTGCACCATGCATTTTCTGGCTTCATAACGGTCCATGCCTTCATATTTTCCACCGTTTCTGTTGATGGTGGCGTCGTCGTTGAGCACATTAATTTCAGGCAGGTTATGGCGTTTTCCCACCTCAAAGTCGTTGGGGTCGTGGGCCGGCGTAATTTTCACGCATCCTGTTCCGAATTCTTTATCCACATAGTGGTCCGCCACAACGGGAATTTCCCGGCCCACCAGCGGCAGAATCAGTGTTTTGCCGATAATATCCCTGTATCGCTCATCTTCCGGATTTACCGCTACCGCAGTGTCCCCCAGCAATGTTTCCGGCCTGGTGGTGGCAATTTCCACAAACCTTCCTTCTTCTCCCTTTACGGGATAATTAATATGCCAGAAAAACCCGTCCTGTTCCTCATGTTCCACTTCCGCATCTGAAATGGAGGTTTTACATACGGGACACCAGTTTACAATCCTGGAGCCTTTGTAAATCAGGCCTTTTTCATATAATTTGATAAACACTTCCCGCACTGCATGGGAACATCCCTCGTCCATGGTAAAACGTTCTCTGTCCCAGTCTGCAGAAGATCCCATTTTCTTAAGCTGTTTTACAATTCTTCCGCCATATTCTTCTTTCCACTCCCAGACTTTTTCCAGAAATCCTTCCCGGCCCAGGTCCTTTTTGTCAATGCCCTGTGCTTTCAGGGATTCAATCACTTTTACCTCGGTGGAAATGGAAGCATGGTCTGTTCCCGGCTGCCACAGAGCATTGTACCCCTGCATACGCCGGTAACGGATTAAAATATCCTGCATGGTGTTATCCAGGGCGTGGCCCATGTGGAGCTGTCCGGTAATATTAGGCGGAGGCATCACAATCGTAAAAGGTTTTTTGCTCCTGTCCACTTCCGCATGGAAATATTTATTTTCTTCCCATTTCTGATAGAGACGGTCTTCAATAGACTTTGGATCATAGGTTTTGGCTAATTCTTTCTTCATGCTGTTCTCCTTATGGTTTATTTCATTTCCGCCGCAGTATAATCACTGTTTATATCTTACAGGAACTCCGAAAAAATTTCCTGTAAGATAACAAACGCCCTTTACCACACCGGTAAAGGGCGACTTATCGCGGTACCACCTTTATTTGTACTCTGTATGAAAAGCACATCTTGAAATCCTGTAACGGGGATGGGCCGGGAAAACCTACTGAAACCGATTCCTCGCTTCGTTCAGCTCTCCGGTTCAAAAGCTACCTTCCGCAATGCTTTCCTGAGACAGTCTTCCAGCTTATAAACTGCCCTCTCTGACAGGGGTGTTTTGCGTACTCCTCTTTCTCACAACCTTTGCATTCATATGATGTTCTGTCCATTGTAAAAGCTGGCGTCCAAATTGTCAAGAGCTGTACTGAAATTTTTTACAAATCATGCAGATGTTCATGTTCCGTCAGCCGGTCGTGGGTATGCTCATGGAGCCCGGAGCCGCCGGTATGGACATGGGTATGGGTATGTCTGTGGGTATGCTCATGGCTATGCGCAAGTGTTCCATGCAGATGTTCATGGGTATGGGTATGTTCATGCTCATGGGTGTGCTGCAGGGCAATGGAATCCCGGATGGTCAGAACCGTACTGGCAATCATCAGCGCCATTGCTCCCCAGAACCGCATACCTGGTTTTTCCCCTGGAAGCGCCATGCCAAGCGCCGCTCCCAGAAAAGGTGCTATGGAATAATAAGCGCTGGTCTTTGCGGCTCCCAGATTTTTCTGGGCTGTTATGTAAAGTTTAATGCTCAGTCCGTAGGATATAAATCCCAACAGCAGGATGGCGCAGATCCAGGGCAGCTTCGGCATATTTTCGCCCAGAATCAATGCCAGGACAAAACTGCCCAGCCCGGAAAAGCAGCCTTTTATCACCACAATCTCCGTAGAACTTTTGTTGCTTATCATTCTGGTACAGTTGTTTTCAAATCCCCAGCAGACACAGGCTCCAAGAACCAGCAGAGAACCTGTATTCCAGGTAAATGCTCCATCTCCTTCAAAGCTGAGAATCATGCTGGCCGCGGTCACCATCAGAATGGACAGCCACAGTTTTGCGGATATGACTTCATGGAACAAAGCCAGCGCTATCACTGAAGTAGTTACGATTTCAAAATTATTCAGCAGAGATACATTAGCGGGACTGGTTCTGGCAATGCCCGCCATTAACAGTATGGGTGCGGCAATGTCCAGCAGCACCATGGCAATGGTCCAGGGCAGTTCTTTTCCGGTCAGGGGTTCCTGCCTGTCTGGTCTTCCCAAAAGCCGCTCTGCTTTTCCATACAGAGCCAGTCCAACGCCCGCACCAAAGTACAGAAACGCCGCCATCATAACTTCTCCCGCATGGTTTAAAAGCAATCTGGAAAGAGGGATATTTACGGCATACAGAGCGGCTGCTGCAAGGGCGCAGAGTGTTGCGGTTTTTTTCACGTTGTCACCTCATTTTCAGACCAATATTTTTATAATACTGTCATAGACAAAGTTCCTGGCCTTCTCACGGTCCACATCCGCAAACAGTTCCTCATGGGTCAGATAAAAAGCATAGGACACAAACTGGGAAAGAATGGCGCTCCATACCCGGAACCCGTCCCGTTCCCGCACAAGCCCTTTGTCCGCGGCCAGTTCCAGCATTTTCCCGGTCATGTCCATGGCTGCGCCGCAGTCTTCCTTTCGCTTCACCAGCTCCTTCATAATACCGCTGCCGCTTATGGTATCATCCCTTAAAATTCTTTCCAGCAGGGCAAACCCGCCATATTTCCTGTGGGTCGCCTCCAGCATATCCATCCCCTGAAAAATAATTTCCTGGAAGCTCTGCCCATTTTCAATTAATTCCATGATAACAGCAACATGTTTTTCCGCCTCATACTGAATGGCGCCTACAATCATCTCCTCCTTTGTAGCAAAGTATTCGTAAGCGGTACCTTTTCCGATTCCGGCTTTCGCTGTGATTTCTGATACCTTTAAGGTACTCAGCTCCCGCCCGGAAGCAAACAGGTCCAGCACCGCTTCGTACATTGCCTTTACCTTTGGCGGATACAGTTTTTCTTCTTCCATGATACTCTTCCTCTATATTTCTTCCTCTACCATACTTTTCCTGCTGTAGAACAAATCATAGATGCAGGGCACTACCACCAGCGTCATTACCGTTCCATAAATCATCCCTCCGATGGTCACCACCGCCATGGGCCTGGACATATCGGAACCCATATCATTTCCAAAAGCAGTGGTAGACATGGCCAGTATAGTGGTCATGGCTGTCATCAGAATGGGCCGCAGACGGGTCTTTCCGGCAGTTATAATGGCCTCCCGCTTCTCTGTTCCCTCTTTTCGAAGCTGATTGATATATTCTACCATAACAATACCATTATTTACAATAATTCCTACCAGCATAATAAACCCAATCATGGAAATTATACTGATTTCACTGCCGGTAAAAAACAGGGCAAGAAATCCGCCGGTCAGGGCAAGAGGTATGGTAAACAGGATGATAAAGGGCGCTTTCAGAGACTGGAACTGTGCCACCATAATCAAATAGATAAATGCAATGGCCAACACCAGCATCAGCATCAGCTGTTCCATGGCTTCATTGATGCTCTCATCTTCTCCGGTCATTTTCATGGAATATCCTTCCGGCAGTTTATAATCCGCAATGGCCCTGTTCACTTCTTCTCCCACCAGTCCCACATTGTAACCTTCTCCGATTCCGGCGTTTACCGTTACATACCGCTCCTGTCCGTCACGGCTGATGGACGCCATACTTTCCATTTCCTCAAATTCCGCCACTTCAGAAAGGGAAATCTCAGATTTTTCCCCATTCTCTTTATCCGTATAAGTAAAGGTAATCTGTTTCAGAGATTCTCTGGAAGCGTCACTCTGCTCCACACTCTTCAGGAACACGTCATAATCTTTAATATCTGTGGAGATTGTCGCATCAGAAGTTTCCGTTTCCATATGTTCCTGGATCAGCTGATAAACCTGAGCCACTGTCATACCGTACTTTGCGGCTTTTTCCTTATTTACAGTAATCCGCAGTTCCTTTTCCGACTCCTCCCCGCCGTCTGATACATCCACCGTTCCTTCTACTTCTGACACAATCTCAGATACATCTTTGGCAATTTTCTGCAGTTTATCCAGATCCCGGCCTTTAATCTGCAGTGACAGTCCGGTTCCGGCCAGGGCTCCCATATCCATATTGGAACTGCTGATGCTGATTTCCCCGTCCATATCCTGAGTCATCTCTGTAATCTGTTTTGCAATTTCATCGTTGGTCAGTTTTTTGTCCTCTTTTAAAATGATATAGAGCGTCACAGTATTGCTGTTTCCACTGCCTCCCATCATGCTGGAAGCAATTCCGCCGCCTCCTGCCATGGCGCCTATGGATTCCACATCTTCAATGGTCTGAATCTGTTCCGTTACATCATCGGCAAGTTTACATGCCTTTTCAAAATCTGCCCCTTCCGGCGGCGTAACGGATACCGACATCTGAGTGCTTTCCATATCCGGCATAAATGCAGTTCCTTTTGAAGCCGCTGCTCTGGCGCTGATTACCAGCAAAGCCACCATCCCCAGCAGAACCAGCAGTTTCAGACGGAGCATTTTTTCCAGCAGGACGCCATATACTTCCTGGAACCGCTCAAACCAGGGATGTGTTGTCTCCTTTGTCTTTTTCAGCATTTTTGCTCCCATCATGGGTACAAAGGTAAGCGCAATAATCAGGCTGGCCAGCAGGGAATAGGCAATGGTGAGCCCCATGTCCACAAAAAGCTGCCTTGTGATTCCTTCCGTAAATACAATGGGCGCAAACACACACACCGTTGTCAGAGTGGAAGCGGTAATGGCGCCGCTCACCTGTTTTGCTCCTTCCACCGCTGCCTTTCGGGCAGACAGTCCCTCATTTCTCATACGGTAAATATTTTCAATCACCACAATGGAATTATCCACCAGCATACCAATGCCCAGCGCCAGTCCCGACAGAGAAATCAAATTCAGGGTAACGCCGCTGAAATACATGAGCACCACCGCAAACACCACGGAAATCGGTATGGATACCGCAATAACCAGCGTGGGCCTGATATCCTTCAGAAACAGCAGCAGAATCAGAATGGCAAGACCTGCACCGAAAATCATGTTGTTCAATACGGAATCCACAATCATGTCAATGTAAATCCCCTGGTCCATCAGCACAGATACTTCCAGATTTTCATTATTTTTCTTCATGCTTTCAAATTTATCATAAATCCGTTTTGTCACATCTCCGGTGGAGTATCCGGTCTGTTTTTCCACGGAAAGCATAACGCTGGGCCTTCCGTTTAATCTGGCATAGGAATCGGCAGAATTATCCACCACCGCAATGTCGGCCACGTCTGACATGTGGATCACATCCACACCGTCCATGCCCAGGTCCATGAGCACCATGTCCTTCAGGGCGTCCACGCTGTCCACCGCGTCTCCCACACGCACCATGTAACGCTCTCCCTCATCGGTAATATAACCGGCCGGCATGGAAAAATTCTGGGCCGTCAGAATCCCCGTCAATGTTTCCATGGTCAGAATATTGTTCAGGTTTGCAGAATCATAGGCTTCCTTTTTTGTTTCCTCAAAGGACTCTTTGGATTCTTTCAGCTTTTCCTCACCGCTGGCAAGCTGCGCAGAAGCACTTCCCATTTCCACGGAACCTGTAATCTGGCTCTGATTCAGCGTAGCCAGTGTATCGTTAATGGTGGTTTTTCCTTCGGCCACACTCTGAAGCCCTGTCTCAATAGCTGCAATTCCGCCGTTGATCTGAATCAGCCCCTGCTCCGCCTGGGTGATGGTCTCAGATATATAAGATACCAGCTGTTTATCAGAAGCATTTTCTTTTAAGGTACTGCCCTCCTGGGAAGCCAGTTCTGATTTAATGGCCGAAAGGCCGCTTTCCACCTGAGCAAGCTGTTCCTGTAACTGCTCCTGCTGAGCCTGAAGCTGGCCAAGGCCTGCCTGTAACTGCTCCTGCTGAGCCTGGAGCTGGTCAATCTGTTCCTGTAACTGGGCTGCCTGCGCCTGAAGTTGCTGCACCTGTTCCTGCATCTGGGCTGCCTGCGCCTGTTCCAGAGCCTGCTGTATCTGAGCCAGGCCTGCCTGCGCCTGTTCCAGACCGGACTGCAGCTGTCCCTGCTGTGTTTCAAGTGTTTCCTTCTGTTTCTGCAGTTCTTCCAGTCCCTCTGTGAGCTTTTTCTTACCTTCTATCAGAGAATTTACCTGCTTTTGCAGCTCTTTTAAAGACTTTATGCCCTTTTCCGTATCAGATTTTGTCTCCCGCAGTTCCGCCAGCTTCGTGTTCAAATCTGCTTCTGTCTGGAACAGCTCGATTTTCTTATCATTTAACTGGTTCTGGGCATCACTGAGCTGACCTGCCATCTCGGCCTGCCCGCTGCTCAGTTTATTTTTCCCGCTGCTGATTTCATCCTCTGCCGAATCCATCTTTTCTTCCGCATCGGAAAATTTCGCATCCAGCGAGGCAGTGATTTTCTCATTGACAGCATCAATCTTTTTCTGGCTTAACGTAACCTGGACGGATTCCTGAATCAGTCCCGTTCCGGTCACGGAAGCCACACCTTCCACACTCTCCAGTTCCGGTATCAGTTCTTTCTCCGTATAATCGCTGATCGCAAGGCTGTCCATGCCTTCCACTTCCATGGCCGCAATCATAATGGGCATCATGTCGGGATTCAGCTTCATAATAATGGGATTGCCCACCGTCTCCGGCCAGTATCCGCTAATCTGATCCAGACTCTCCCGCATTTCCACGGTAATGGAATCCATATTGGCTGTCTGCTCAAATTCCAGAACAACCATGGACATGTTGTTGGCAGAATTTGAACTGATATTCTTAATATTGGAGGTGCTGGCCATCGCCGCTTCTATGGGCTGAGTCACCGCGCTCTCCACCTGTTCCGGGCTGGCTCCCGGATATGTAGTAATCACAATCGCATAGGGAAGGTTGATGCTGGGCAGCAGATCCGTACTCATTTTGCTTAAGGATACCACTCCCAGAATGATAACCAGCACAATCCCCACAATTACAGTATAAGGTTTTTTCACACTGAACCTTGAAAACATATGTTTGTCCTCCCATCCTGTCATTTTCCGACCGACCAGTCAGTTTCATGTTAATTATAATCATAAGTCTTACAAAATTCAATAAAAAAAGTATTAAATTTGCGTCAGCTCTTCTGCACAAGAACAAATGCTTTTTTTAGACAATCCATCTTCATTGTCTATTGATTCTGAAAGATTCCTTTTGTATTATTTTCCTGTAAATAATTGCAGGCGTGCTTTTCACAGATGAAAAGAAGCCACAGAGGGTATACGATTCATGAGGAGGAGAAAACATGAAAAAACTGATGCAGAAACTGGTATGTTTCACAATGATTCTGGCGCTGATGCCGACGCTCACTGTGCGGGCGGCTTCCCCGGAAGCAAAAGAAATCAAATTCACCAACGCATGTGACATGGCAGGTTACATCTATGCCGGCTACTATCACTGTTCTACCGCAGTAAACCCGGATTTTAACGGGCCTATCCACATTGTAAAGGCAGAACTTCACAACAACAACCGGACCACACCGGTATATCTGGTGGGTATTTCCGGAACGGAACTGATTTTCAACCAGCCTACCAACATTATCACAGATCTTCGGTGCGGATTTGAAAAAGACAATGTATATCTGCGGGAAATTGTCAATGTTATCTGCGACAATGTTCCGATTGGTTCCAACCTGATTATCACCGGCCACAGCCTCGGCGGTATGGAAGCGCAGCAGGTATCCGGAAATCTCAGGTTAAAATTAAGATATAATATTATGAATGTAATTTCCTTCGGTTCCCCGTTAATCACACCGGACGAACGGGAAGGCACTCTGCGCCGCCTGGGCGACAAGGCAGACATTGTTCCTTACATGAGCATTAATTCCATTAACCGTCCGGTTCAGCAGATACTGGGACTGGAGCAGGAAGACGGCGGTTATGGCGACGATTTTGCCGCTGCTCATATGAAGAGTTATCTGCGGGAAGACGTCTGGGGCGATTACGACGTACTGGGCTTTAAGGGCGGCAATGCCACAATTACATTTTCTGAGCAGGTAAAAGGATATGGAGCTTACATTATCCCGTTTTTTAAAGATCTGCCCGTTATAGATTTAAGCCCCTGGAGCTGAGCCAATAAATAATAAATATATAAAACATACAGAAACCACAGAATTTTTGAAAAATTCTGTGGTTTCTGCCATATTCCCGCAAACAACCTGCTGTTTCAGTATAAAAACCGGATTTTCGGAAATGCTATTTCATACCATTGCCCTGCTGTTCTGAAAAAAATACATAATTTTCCATTCTGTTTTTATTTTTGTACACATAAAGCAGTTGAAAAAAAAAAAAAACATGTTACATTAGTAATCAGAAAGATTTTGAAAAATTTTAAGGAGGATTTATGCTATGGGCAAAAATATGCAAGGTTTCGGCACAATGATCGGCAAACTGAAAAAAAGTCCAAAAAGAATCGTATTTACAGAGGGCAGCGACCCCCGTATTCTGGAAGCAGCTTCCCGTCTGCTTGCTTCTTATTTCCTGACTCCCCTGCTGGTAGGCAACAAGCAGGAAGTGGAAGATGCCGCAGAAGAATTCGGATACAACATCCGCGGAGCTGAAATCATTGATCCGGAAACCTTTGAGAGTATGAATGAAATGGCAGAAACCCTGTGTGAACTGAGAAAAAGCAAAAACCTGCAGATGGAAGAAGCTCTCAAAATCCTGAAACAGGGTAATTATTTTGGAACCATGCTGGTAAAAATGGGGTATGCTGACTGTCTGCTGGGAGGGGCAACCTATACCACTGCCGACACAGTTCGTCCCGCCCTTCAGTTAATCAAAACCAGACCCGGACATAACATCGTATCTTCCTGTTTTATTTTAGTACGTCCTTCCGCAACCGGTGAAAATGAAGTGCTGGCCATGGCTGACTGCTCCATCAACATCAGACCCACAGAAGACGAACTGGTAGACATCGCCATCGGCGCCGCAGACTGCGGCCAGCTCTTTGGTATTGATCCGAAAATTGCTTTCCTGAGTTACTCCACTCTGGGTTCCGGAAAGGGAGAAGACGTGGATAAAATGCGTAACGCAGCCCTTAAGACAAAAGCCAGACGGCCGGAACTTCCAATTTCCGGAGAAATACAGTTCGACGCCGCTGTTTCCCCCCGCGTGGCCCGTACCAAATGCCCGAATGATGAAATTGCAGGCCATGCAAACGTATTTATTTTCCCGGATATCAATGCCGGCAACATCGGTTACAAAATTGCACAGCGTATGGGTAACTTTGAAGCCTACGGCCCAATCCTGCTGGGACTGAAATCTCCTATCAACGATTTGTCCAGAGGATGTACCGCAGACGAAGTATATTCCATGGCGATTATCACCGCCGCACTGGTGGATGAAGTGGCACCGCGGTAAAAGCGCTGTTGATAACGAAAAAACCTGCTGATTCTTCTGAAACAGCAGGCTTTTTTTGCATATAATAAAGCAACTGACAGATTTACAAGGAGCATTACCATGCATACATCATGCAAATTAAGCAATGTAGCCAAAAATTATCTGAACACCTTTCACTGCATTTCAGACGAAATGATCTGCAAAATGACTGAAGCAGAACTGAACAACAGTATTTCATGGAACTTTATTGCACAGATGATCCCCCACCACCAGGCGGCCATAGAAATGTCTCAGAATCTTCTGCAGTATACCACTTTCATCCCTCTGCAGAACATTGCCTGCGGTATCATTGAAGAACAGACCAGATCCATCGAAACCATGCAGGAAATTCAGTGTTCCTGCGGTATGCGCAAAAACTGCAGCCAGGATTTATGTTTGTACCAGCGCAGAATGGATCAGATTATGCAGAACATGTTCTCCAAAATGTCCTGCGCCCCGGACACCAACCAGCTTAATGTAAATTTCATCCGCGAAATGATTCCCCATCACATGGGCGCTGTTGAAATGTCCAAAACCACGCTGCAGTACGACATCTGCCCTCAGTTAAAACCTGTGCTGAATGATATTATCAGTTCTCAGCAGAAAGGGATCAGACAGATGCAGCAGCTTCTGCGCCAGCCCGGATGTGCATAATTACTCCATGCGGGGCACAGAAACACTTCCTGTCTTTATCAATGCCCTGGGTAATGCATCCTTTGCATTTTTCCAGGGTTCTTCTCTGTAACGATAATCATTTTTGCAGATAAACCATTCCACGTCATCCCGCACCCGCTTAAAATGTTCAAGAAAAAGACCGTTCAGGGTTCTTAAAAACGGTTCCAGATATTTTTTATTCAGATACTCAGGCGCCAGGCCAAACAGCATTTTATAGTGTCCGGTACAAAATCCTTTTGATTCTTCAAACTGCTTCCGAAAGTCTTCTTCCTTTTCATAAAGATAAAAAATAGTTCTCAGATAACTTTCAAAGCTCTGATTTATATATCCGCATACAAAACATTTCTGTTCCTGAGCTTCTATATAATCAATAACCGGTGAAGAAGTTTTCGCATTTTTCCTGAACATGGAGTTTGGAGAAGGCAGCGGGGCTTTCGCTGCCTTCTCCAGATCTTTTATGGTTTTATCCATATGGGTTTTCAGTATCAGGGCCAGACCAATCTTATTGGGATATACATATAAATCCTGTAAATGTTTTTGGCAAAACCCCTGGTCATCGGTCTGAGCCCGAATATCCTCCTCCATATAACTGGCTCCTGCTCCTATGGTATAATTAATGGCATTTTCCTCCAGTTTCTGATACATAACGCAGATGGGGCATTCGCAGTCCTGCCCAAAGGCGTCCTGAACCGGTATGGTATGGAGCTTCTCTTTCATGGCATATTCCTCTTTTCATTGGGTTTTCTTTTACCCATCATACACAGAAATTTCATAAACTGTCAAGCAGGTATCAATTTACCTGATAAACCTTCAATGTAACGGTTCCATCCTCATTTTTTGTAAAGGTCTCAACATATACGGGGCCATTTTCCCCGCCTGTGATATGCATGGTTTCTGACATGCCGGTCTGGCCCTTTTCGAATAAGCTGTCCACCTGAATTTCCGCAGAAGTTCCGCTTCCATCCTCATTTTCATAGGAATATTCAATCCACCCGTTTTCATCCGGAGTCATGATCCGGGTAAGATGCTCCAGCAAAGTTCCATGCTGATTCAGTTCTTCTTCTGTCCATGTTCCGATTTTTTCTTCTATCTTCCCGATTACGTCCGTATTTTCTTCCTGCTGAGAGTCTTCAGAGTCCCCTCCTTCCAGTTCCTGCTCCAGCTCTCTGATGTATGCATCTGCTTTTTCCTGATCCGCCTTTTTTTCATCCAGAGGCAGATGAAACAGCGCGTTTACTCCTTCATAATTCTCTGTCCTGGTAATTTCTCCTGTAGCTTCATCAAACTGATAAGCATTGCTGTCATACAGGCTTCCGCTGCTTACCGCAAGATATAAGGTCCGGTCTGCGAACATCTCCACATTGTCTGTCTCGGTAATACGATACTGGATGCCGTCCTGCACATACTCCGTATACCCGCCCACCATGGTTATGGCATTAAATATGGATGGATTCTGGCCTTTAATCAGGGGAGATACAAAAAACGGATCTTCTCCGTAATGCTCATCACTCACATCCGGCCTGGGAGAACCGTCCGCATTCTCTATGGCAGTGACCACATAGGTACGATCCTCCCGGATTCCTGTATCATCTGAAGTTACATACTGACTCAGATTTTTTCCGGAAACCACCCCCAGAAGGGTAATACGGTAAGCTCCGCATTCCTGGGATTCGTTAAGATAAACAGCATCCTCGCTCTGAAATGCTGCCGCAAGTCCCTGGTCTTCCACTGTCTCTGCCACTTCGTCCGGCGTCAGATACTTCCAGGCTGCCGCTGCTGTCAGAGAGCCGGCAAAAAGGACTGCTGCTGTCAATATTGCTGCTGCCGGCATTTTTTTCTTATATGTTCTGTTCATAGATTCTGCCTCCTCTGCTTTTCTTAAAATGTTCTGATTTAACCAGTAATCCGGTTCTTCTTCCGGAGAAAGGGCCTGTCGCAACAACTTTTCCAGATTTCTGTCATCTTTCATCCAAAATAACCTCCAACTCCTTTTTTAACAGCTTTCTCGCTTTATACAGTCTGCTTTTTACTGTTCCCTGGGGCAGTTTCAGAACTTTTCCAATCTGCTCCGTGGTAAACTGCTGGGAATAATACAGGTAAACCGGAATACGGTATTTCTCCTCCAGTTTTGCCACTGCTTCCCTTACCTGTCTCTGCTGCTCCTTACGGAAAAAAGTTTCTTCTGTGGAATCCTCCTGCCTGCCAGACTCCCCGCCTGCCATTTCTTCTGTAAATACTTCTGTTCCGGCAATCCGGTTCCGCCAGGCATATTTCCGCTTTTTATTTTTCCAGATGCGCAGCGCTATGGAAATCAGGTAGCTTCCGGGATTTCTCTCCCGGTCCATCTTTTCTTTCAGCTCCACCGCTTTCAGAAATGTATCCTGATAAAGTTCTTCTGCCTCCTGTTTGTTTCCGGTAAGCTGGCTGCAAAATGCGTAGACATTTTTTCCATATTCGCGGATACATTGTTCCAACTGCATGTTATTCATGTTACTCAACCTTTCAGACGTCTTTCCGGGGTGTTTTCATGTGCCCTTCACTGATACATTGTAATAACTCTTCTTCCGGTTCACGGGCCTGACTTATCATCAGACCGTTCCCTTTCATTTACGGGATGCAGACAATATTTTCCTGCAGATTAAAATACAAAATTTACTTTTTTGCGGATATATTATATACTGTTGACTGGGATTTTGAAAATGAGAACTATTCAGATTCCAATGAATGAGAAAGGATCGTACACAATGCATACCATTAAAACTCCCGTTCTGGGAAAGAATGTCTATATTGCTCCCGGCGCCATTGTCCGGGGAGATGTAACACTGGGAGATAACTCCAGTGTCTGGTTCCACACAGTTGTGCGGGCGGAAGCCGGTTCCGCGGTCATTGGAAATGACACCAATATTCAGGATAACTGTGTGCTCCATGTGGACCACGGGGCTGATATCCGGATTGGAAACCAGGTTACCATCGGCCATGGAGCCATCATTCACGGGTGCACCATCCACAGTAATGCTTTAATCGGTATGGGTGCCATCATTATGAATCATGCTGTGATTGGGGAAAACTGTATCATCGGAGCCGGGACGCTGATTACCCAGAATACCGTAATTCCCGACAATTCTCTGGTCATCGGCAACCCCGGTAAAATCATACGCCCGGTTACAGATGAAGAAAAGGAAAATATCCGGCATAATGCCGCTTATTATGTGGAGGAAGCTGCGGCTTATGCCGAACAGTCTCTGTAATCTGCTGTCATGCATAGCTGCAGGCCGGATCAGTTTCAAATCTGCAATTATCCGTGCTCGGCAAGGATTTTATCCAGCAGCCCTTTGCAGCCTGCCGCCACGTCCTTATAGGTCTGCTCAAAATCTCCTGTATACCAGGGGTCTGCCACATCTCCAGGGTGGTCTGTATAATCCAGCAGAAGGCTGAGCTTATGCTCCTTATCATTTCCAGTGATTCGGAGCATATTTTTATAATTCCATCTGTCCATCCCGATGATGTAATCGTATTTCCGGTAGTCGCTGCGTTCCATGCGGACTGCATATTTTCCTGCTGTGGAAATGCCCTCCTGAGCCAGCCGGCTTCTGGTTCCATGGTGGACCGGATTGCCGATTTCTTCCATGCTGGTGGCGGCGCTGGCGATATAAAATTCATCGGCAATGCCCTGCTTTGTTACCATGTCTTTTAAAACAAATTCTGCCATTGGGGAGCGGCAGATGTTGCCGTGGCAGATGAATAAAATCTTTATCATTGTTTTCAAACTCCTTGTTTTGCCCAAGAATGCCCTGTTTTGCTAGGATTCCCGGATATCTTATGCCTTGCTCTGAAACGAACAAATGTTGCATATCAGAGCATATTTTAGTAAGTTGTTGCTACCTGTTAGTAGTAAAATTAGTAGTAAAAAGAATATTCTTACTACTAAGGATTCCCAACTCAATCAGCACTTTCCACCGCCACTAGCTGATTAAGTAGTCTGTCTACCAACTCCACTTTATGAATTTTAGGAAATGAATAATCATGAATAGAAGCTATAATTATCTGGTTTTCTTTAAAATCTCGTTTCAAAATATTCATCATAAGTTCAATATTTTCTTGATCTACTTCTTTTCCACTTGGAGAATCAAGAATTATTGGCAACTTAATTTTTAAGTGCTTTTCAAGTTCTAAAATATATCCCATTTTAAATGCAAATACGGTTTTATGAAGTACTGCACCTGTTAACTCCTTCAAATTAGATGTAAACAAATATTTCTTGGTAATACTTTCTGAATCGCCAATTCCCAATTCCGTAGCATATTTAACAATTGTTTTATACATTGAAGAAACAACATCATTATCACTTCTGGATATTTTTGTGATTTCTTCTTGTACTTGCTTCTGTTCTTTCTCTAATTTACTAATTTCATTTTTTATTGCAACTTGATTCATAGGTATAGATATTATTTTTTTATCAAATGCTTCTGCTAAGGATTCTGACTCATAAAAGGAAAGCTGCCCATCTTCTTTTTCTTGTTCCCTCAAAATTTTATCAATTTTTGAAACTATTTCAGACAATTCATATGATAACATTTTTTTCTTGGCTATCAGTAAATCAATAGAATCATTTAGACCCACAATGTTATCCTTAGTCACAGTAATACATTGACCATCTTCTGTCTTAATTAACAACTTCATACCTGCAACAAATTCTTGAAATTTTCGATTCCCTGTAATACTCTGATTAATTCTACGAATTTCACGTTCAATTGAATACTGTTTCATCCTCAATTGTTCAAGTTCGATATTCTTTGTTTCCTGATAGGTGTCGGCAGTTAAACTATCTCCACTAATACTATCTCTATACTGCGCAATACTAAACATTTGCCTATATTTTGACAAATCAGAACTTATTCTTTTCTGCCTTGCAATCAATTTGGAACAGTCCTTACCAGAAATACCTCTTATCAATTCATCAATATTAAAATGTATGCTACCAATAACCACTCCCCTATTTAGCAATGTCCATCCTTTTTCTTGGTCAAAGTAAAACGCACCAAGCACATTATTAAGAATATTTATATTATCTGTACAAAACAATTTTGAATGCAATATACATAATTGCTCTGGCAATGCATATATTTCCTCTTCACCATCGCACATTAAGGAAATAGCATAACCATTTTCTCTTGTTAAAAGTACTCTTTTTCCCGTATCAAGAGCAAGTTCTATTTTAGTATAACACTTTTCAAATTTAATTTTTTTGGTACTTGGTATCGAATAACCTAAAGCATATAGCATTAATCTAACCAATGTTGTTTTTCCACAGCTATTCTTTTTACTAAATATTAAATTTGCGCCCGCTTCAAATATAATATGCCTTTCAAATAGCCCATCTCTTATATATATTGAATTAATTAACACAGATTTACCTCCCTTTTAATCCTGTCTATAGTAAATCTTCTTTTTATAATATTATGCATAATAATTTTAGTAACGGCTTCCTGTATTTCCTCATCAATGCCATTCACACTAAATTCAGACATATACTCTTTCCATTGTAATTCTATAAACTCGTTAAGTTTCTCACTTGGTTTTTTACTTGTTGTAAATCCGTTATAGTCACTTAAAATTTTGATGAAAAACTCACATTGTTCACAATGCGAGTTGATGATTTCGGCATACCTATTTACAACCTCTTCATATACACCTGAATCAAACTGTTCTAAAAAAGAATCTTCGCATTGTTCAATTTCTGTTATTTTCACAAGTATAGGCCAGATGATATCTTTCTTACTCAGTTTAATAGCCGCATCTTTTTTACCACCATTATCAAAAACTTGCCAATGCCATGTTTCTAATAATTTTTGCCCAATTCCAGATATATTTGTATTCAAGTTTCCCACAAAAGCATTAATATTTTCCATAATTACTTTATATCTTTCTGCTTCATCATCTGTTTCAAATGGTAAAACCTGTATTTTCAATTTGTTAGTGTCAAGTTTCTTATCCATTTTTGCCAAGTACTCATCAACTATCTTTCGAGCAGAAGGAGGCAAAGTTTCGTATTGCCTGTGCGCATGCCCATAAAACACACTTCTTGACTTATCATCATTGAATGGATTAGGTGAATTAGTAATCATAATTAATTCTCTTACATTAACCTTTTCCCCTCCTTCCGCTAATGTCATTAATGCCTTTTTCAAATTTTTGCGTACATTGGTAAAATCAGCACTTGCATTCTCTACAGCCTTTGCCTGTGCCAATACCATTTCTCCAGAAGATAGTTCTAACTCTATATCCTCATAATTTCCTTCCAAACGCAGTTTTTCTACTTCCTTTATATTTTCTAAAAAAAGAACTATTGCCGAATTCACTTGAAAATCAAACGCAAATACAACTGCATCCGCTCTACGACTTCTTGGCATTTCATCTCTCCTCCCACTTGTTCCTCATTTTTATATTATATCGTTATTTCCCTCATTTTTCCATAGAAAAAATGCTCCGTTTATGACCGAAGCATTTCAACTCTCCAATTTTCTAAATCAAACCACCTTAAACATTTTCTGCGATACCGCTTTTGCATCATTTTTCCTCTCTATCTCTGCCTGTGCCTTTCTAAATTCCTCCATCCTCTTTAATTCTTCCTCTGCATCATCAAAACTGATATGCGTATACACATTCATGGTCACGCTGATATCCGAATGTCCCATAAGGTACTGCAGGGTCTTAGGATTCATTCCCGATTTTGCCATATTGGAGCAATAAGTGTGGCGGCAGACATGCGGCGTGATGTTCGGCATCTGCACCCGGTAAATATCATTGTATCTGCCGACCATATGGTTGAATCGATGCTGCCAGTGCATCGCCACTAAAGGATTGCCGTCATCATCGTAGAAAAGAAATCCGGTATAGCCATCAATCACCTTCTCCAATTTCGGCGGCTCCCTATCCTCAATGATGGCTTGAAACATCTGTGCCACATCCTCGGTTATAGGAATCTTTCTCGTTCCGGCATCAGTTTTCGTGGTCTCAATGATGTACCTCATATCGGAAGTCCTCTGTAGCTGATGGTCAATGTTTACAATCCTGTTCTCAAGGTCTATGTCCTTAAGCGTCAGGCCGCAGAATTCAGAAATCCGCATTCCCGTGTGGAAAAGGATATAGACCACTTCGTAATATTTGCAGTACACCACATCATCATGCACAAACTTTAAAAATTTCCTCATCTGCTCTTTGGAGATTGCCTCCCTTGTAACGGAGTCATTCACAACGACTCCGGCAAGCTGGAATCCGAATGGGTTCTTGACAATAACATCATCATCGACCGCCATCTGGAAAGCTGGCCTGAGCACTCCCCGTATCGTATGGATGGAACTGTAGCTCTTTCCATCTTCCTGTTGCAGTTTGATAAGAAATATTTTTGCATCGGAGGTCTTTACACTCCGTATTTTCTGACTGCCGAACTTTTCTTTTGCAAGCAATCTCTGGACGGTAACATATCCCTGTTTCGTGCTTTGCCTTACCCCGGTTTTGGTCTTAAGGTATCTGTCTACTAGTGTACTGACCTGTTGATATTTAATTAAATAATTCTGGTAACCACAGCTGTTTTGATATATAATAAAAGAAACGGCGGTGATTCCTATGGCAAGACCTAAAAAGTATAATATCCATCTCACAGAAGAAGAATTTAGAAAGTTGAAATCTGTTATCCGTAAGAAGGAAACTTCAAAAACTATCCGCAGCAGATGCCAGGTTATTCTTGATCTGGACGAGGCGCATGGAAAAGTTTTAACTCATGAACAAAGCGCAAAGTCCAATGGTGTCTGTATGGCAACCGTCACCAATACTGTGACGAAATACATCAATGGCGGCATTGACGCAGTTACTGAATTTAAAAGGAACATAAATTCAGATAATGCAAGGCGCAAGGTTGACGGGCGTACAGAGGCCCGGCTGATTGAACTTGCCTGCGGCCCCGTTCCAGAAGGGCACTCCCGGTGGACAATCCGTCTGCCTGAGGAAAAATCCAAAGTGGTTCCGGAAACCCCTGTGGGCAGGGAGGCAATCCGCAATGCCCTAAAAAAAACAAACTTCGACCTCACAAAAACGACTACTGGTGCATCCCGTCAAAAGAAGACCCGGAATTCATAGCCTGCATGGAGGATATCCCTGATGTTTACGAACGCCCCTATGATGAAAATCATCCGGTTGTGTGTATGGACGAAAAACCATATCAGCTTTTGGGAGAGTCCAGGGAGCCTTTGCCAATGATTCCCGGAAGTGACCGGAAAACCGATTCGGAATATGTCCGCAATGGTACGGTCAGCATCTTTGCCTTCGTGGAACCGCTCGGAGGGATGCACCATGTGAGTGTCCGGGAACACCGTACAGCCGTCGACCGGGCAGAGGAAATCAGGTATCTGGTGGACATCATGTACCCTGATGCCGAGAAGATCGTCCTTGTGATGGATAATCTGAACACACATAAAGCAGCTTCCCTGTACAAACGGTATCCGCCTGAAGAAGCAAGACGCATCATAAAAAAATTGGAGATACATTATACGCCAAAGCATGGGAGCTGGCCGGACATTGCAGAAATAGAGCTTAATGTAATGACCAGGCAATGTCTCAGCCGCCGCATCGCTGAAACAGGACTGTTACGCAAAGAACTGTCCGCATGGGAAACGGAGCGGAATACAGTGGCGGCAAAGGTCAGCTGGCAGTTCCGGACTACTGATGCCAGAATAAAGCTCAGTTCCTTATACCCTGTATTTACTGCTGCCTCTTGATGAGGTGGTAGTAATGCTAAATATCAACAGGTCAGTACACTAGGATATAGGAGGCTGTAAAAAATTCTGTGTCTATGGGTAAAAATCTTTTTTGATAAGAATTAGATATGTAGACATTTGCTGTCGAATCGTATTGGTTTTATGTTGTCGAATTTCTTCCTTGATAATAGTATTGCCAGTCTGCTTATGTTTATACATGTATTTTGATTTTTCTGCATACCAATCAGGCATTAGCAGCAGAAATACGTTATGTGGGCGCTGCCCACACCCGGCCTCCGGAATAAGGCTGGGTATTTCTGGCAATACTGCTAATGCCGATGGAATAAGGCCGGGACATTTTTTGATAAGATGTGGTGTCCCGGTTTTTCCTTTTTACAAATACTGGGTAAGCCTGTCTCCATAAAGGACAACCATCTGGTTGAGCACCTGGTCCCAGTTCCTGTACCGCTGTGTCCACTTCTTTATTACGTTCCCACTGGCAAGATAGAGCATTTTTTCTAAGGAACTGTCGCCTGGGAATACACTTTTTGTCTTGGTCACTTTCCTGTACTGGCGGTTAAGGCCCTCTATGATATTCGTGGTATACATGATGCGCCGGATATCATCAGAGAACTGGAAGAAGGAGCTGACATCCTCCCAGTTGTTTTCCCGGTTACTGACTGCATAGGGATATTTGCGTCCCCATTTTTCTTTGATCTTTTCCAATTCTGACAGCGCAGACGTTTCGTTTGGGGCATTATAGACTGCTTTGAAGTCGGAAGAAAATTTTTTCAGGTCGCTGTAATTGACATATTTGAAAGAATTCCGCAGCATGTGGATGACGCACCTTTGGATCTGCGCATCCGGATAGACTGCACTTATTGCTTCCTTAAATCCTGCAAGCCCATCCACACAGAAGAACAGCACATCCTGTACGCCACGGTTTTTCAGGTCATTTAACATCCCCAGCCAGAACCTGCTGGTCTCATTGGCGCCTACGGTGATACTCAGGATATCTTTATAGCCGTCTGCGGTGATCCCCAGCACAATGTAGGCGGCACGGCTCAGTATGCGTCCGTCTTCCCTGACTTTATAATGGATACAGTCCATGAATACAAAGGGATAGATGGGGTTCAATGGCCGCGCCTGCCACTCTTTGACCTCTGGGCGTATCCTGTCCGTGATCTTACTGACCATCTCTGCGGACAGTTCCATCCCATAAAGTTCCTGTATCTGGTCATGGATATCCCTTGTGCTCATACCCCTTGCATAGAGGGAGATTACTTTTTCTTCAATACCGGAGATATCCCTCTGGTATTTTGGGATGAGCTTTGGCTCAAATTCACCCTCACGGTCTCCTGGGACATCGATCTGGAATTCCCCATACTGGCTCTTGAGGGTTTTGGGAGAATGTCCGTTACGTTTGTTGGATGTGGGAGCATCACCTTTCTGGTTTTTTTCGTAGCCAGGGGATGCATCCGGTTCCGCCTCCATAAGCTCCTGAAGGATATCTTTGAAGCTGTCCCTTAGCAGGCTGTAAACATCTGCCACGCTGTTTAAGTTGTTGTCTGCAATAATCTGTCGAATCTGTTCCTTTGCTACCGGCATATAAATACTCCTTTTCGATAAGAATTTCCATATCTTGATTCTTACCAAAAAGGAGTTGCTTTTTACCAAAGACACAAACTTTTTTACACTACCGGATATAGACCTAAAATTCGTTGCTTCCGTTCTCCCTTTTCGGATATAAAATTGGGACTAAAGAGTGCAAACCCGTTGATTTTACTGGGTTTTCAAACCTTGTCCCAATTATATCACCTACTTCTCCTCGCCTATCCTTTATCCCAATAATATTTTCTAATCATCATCAATTAACGAATTTTATCCTTGAGTCATAGCTGTAATATACCGATAGGATTGTGGTGCACAAGAAACACCTATTTCCTCCAAAGTTAAGGGCTTATCATAAATAACTAAATTCTTAAGTTGATATGCTATTGCCCTCTTTTTTCCTTTATAATATTGTCGAAAAAACTTATAAGTAATACCTGAATACTCTTTCGTCTGATGCCATACCGCTAATATATCATCTTCTACTATGCCTGCGATTTCAGCCTCCCCCACAACCTGTTTCTGCGGAGCGGTAGCATATATAATAATTTTATCCACATCATCTCTGCAACGAAATTTTCGATATTCATATAATTTCTTTCCTTGGAGAATACTCGCAACATACTCTGGATTAATTGATAACAACATTTGACACATTGATATTTCCCTCCGTTAAAACTCTTTTAAACTGTGCAGGAGTTAGCTTCACCTCTGTCGGATACTGACCTTCTGCTGCCCAGAAACCATTTTGATCCAGCCAATTCATATTTACGTTGTTTCCAGCTCCAAAATAACCATAATACAACAATTCAACAATTGTCATATTTCTAAAACGATTATACTGCTCTTGTAACTCGTTTTCATTAAATACCGATTTATTTCCAATTCGCAATTTCAATTCGTCAAAAGTCATCAAGTACCGATTATTAATCTTTGCTTGGATTAAATCTGTCACAATACAAAAAGATGTCACACAGGAACGATATCGTTTTCCATTCCCCTGCGTGTAACGCCGATAAACAAGTATAGGTTCACCTATTTTGTGATTCAATTTAGGCGCTTGCCCTACATAAATTTTGCTCAGTCCGTTACTTACACTACTACTTACTTTAGTTTGTAAACTCGCCATATTAGCAAGTTCAGAATACGCAAACATTGTATCATGATAATTATCGTCAATAATTATATATCCAGCATAATCAAATCCATCTTTAACAAACGGAAATGACTTATATGGATCATTAAAATCAATATGCTTCCGGCTTTTTATTAAAACATTTTCACCATTCAGATTTACACCTTTCTTTTGAAAGCCAAAACGTTCAAATTGTGAAATTAAAGTCTCGTGCTTATCAAATACTGTTACATAGACTTCCTCTGTATTATCTTGTTGCCATTTCCAAAGTAATAAACCTATTGCCCCTTCACCGATACGTTGTCTGCGATATCTTTCGGCAATACGAAAAGTACTTATTTTAAGACGCTTTTTTTCTGGAAGTATCGAATCCAATAACTCAATTTTTTCCTCTTCATCTTTTAATACAACAAAAGCTCCAACACCTATCTCATCCTCAAAAACAAGAGCCGTTGCACCATCTATGGACTTCTTTTGAAACCAATCAACAAATCCGGTACTATTTTCTGTGCCAGGATAATCATTTTTCAGAGAATCAAAAAAAGCATCATTGAGATTTATTTCCGCAAATTTCTTTAATATAAATTTCCCTGCCATATCAATATTCTCCCCTTTTTATACAATCCACAATTTTGTCAATATCATTCATACCTCGTGATACCACTAATGAAACATCAAGTTTCTCGGCAATTTCTTTCGCATAACATTTTTCCTTTTCCTGAAACTCTGTTATTTCTGAAACATCTTGGCAAACATTATCCCTTTGCAATCTTCTGTCAGCTATAATCTCTGGTTTCTCTGTTAAAAGAATAATCACATTCGGTTTTAGAAGCATATATGTATCTAACGGTATCCTTGTAATTTCTCCAAACTCATTAATCAAACAAAAATGTCCATCTAAAATAAATTCCTTTTCTTCCTCCCTCAATTCTTCAATCGCTGCCACAAGTAAATCCTGATTATCATCAATATTTGAAACCAATTTATTTTCCGCAAACCCTTCATTTCGTCTAGATGCAATCAGTTGACTGGCTGTATAACTCTCAACATTAAGTCTTTTCTTCATTATGTTACAAAAATAAGTCTTTCCCACTCCATGTATTCCACTAACAAAGATCACTGTTATCATCCCCTTATATAACTTAAACAACTACTTATGCCACAAATATCTTGCTCAAAAAGCACTTTGCCAAAATCCAAACTACAGCTTATATATCATTCGTACATTTGTTTGGATTATATCACATTTATCCCCGTTTTTCAATATGTCTTCTCTTTAAACCACGACAAACATCTTCTCTTTAAACCACGACAAACGCATGAACGTTTCTACCATTCAAATTTTTCCAACTGTAATTTTTTAAAAGTCCAGTACTTCCTCCAAATATTTGATTGGTGACAGACTTATTACAAACCTTTTTTTCTTCATTGATAATTTCTTTTTTGTAAGCTCCATCAGCTTTAATATGCTTAAGCTCCATTTCCTGATTATATTCAGATTCTGCGCTGACATTTTATCCAGTGTTGCGTTTGCGTCTTCTCGAAATGTTACATCCAGATGCCAGTGCATGCTCTCTATGCTCCAATGCCCTCTTACTGCCCGGCTTATGGTTTCTATGTCTCCTTTTAGGCTGCTGATAAAATAGCGGTATTCCGTTTTCTTTCTCCCATTCTTTTCTATACTTTTTCTTTCCATCGCTATGCTTTTCAGCCCTTTCCAATCCTTTTTCTGTATCATCCATCGGATATCTTCTGTCTGGTAATATTCCCGTGTCTCTATCTGCCCGTGGGCTTTTTCTTTCGTTTTCTTATAATTTCCTGATTTTTCTATCTCTCTGGTTAGTTCTTCATCTGCAAAATACTCTTTTACTTCTTCATATAAGCTCCCCTGGTTTCCTTTTAATGCCAACACATAATCTGCCCTTTTTCCCCGGATTTTTTCTACGATCGCTGTCTGCGTTCCCATTGCATCTATCGTAATGATCTGTCCCTTTATCTGTAACCTTTCTGTTAGTTCCGGAATTGCTGTAATCTCATTGCTCTTTTCACTCACTGCTTTCTGTCCCAGGCTGAAACCGTCTTCACGTCTCCATGCGGTTACAATATGAGACGGCTTCTCTTTTCCCTGTTTGTTAGAACGCATTGTTTTTCCATCTATACAGATGATCTTTTTCAGTGCTTCGCCTTCTTCCCTGTTCAGCAGGTCTTGCCATTTTCCATAAAGCTGTTGGAGAATATCCGGCGAAATCATCCCCATTACTCGCTGTATCGTATCATGAGACGGTGGGCCATTCTTTAACTCGATATATTTTTTAAGATACTCTTCATACACCTGAGCAAACAGCGCAATCTCTGCCCAGTCATCTGCATTTGCGAGTGTGGCAAACAAAACAATCACAAGAATATCCTTTAGCAAATGCCGGACTTTCTTTTTTTGACACACATCTTCAATATATTCCATCCAATTTAATAATTCTTCCATAAACAACGCCCCTCTTCTTTTCTTTTATTTTACCAGAAAAGAGGCATGTTCACAATTTATTTACTCATGCGTTTGTCGTGGCACCCAGGCCCTAAGCCTGAGTGCCACCAGTTTTCTTTTATATTCTGTTTTCAATCCACTTTGAACATATTCTGTTTCAAAGGTTTATCGTCCTTATCCGAAAGCCCCTGTTCCCAATGCATGGCAACGAGTGGCATTCCATTCTTATCCGGAAAAAGAAATCCTGTATATCTGTCTGCCACTTTCTCAATTTTATATTCAGTTCAGTCTTGATTGATACCAGATAAGGATAAATTTTTTGACCTGTACATAGGTTCTTTTGATTGAGTATCAGTTTTCCATATGCTATAATGAACTCGTGTAATTGAAAAGAAAGTAGGATGCGACTTTCCGATAGATGCCCTCCAGTCTAACGAAAGAGGGTGATGCCCTATGAGTATAATGGAAGTTCTTACATTATTACTTGTATTGTTTGCGGCTCTGTCTTACATAGACAATCATAAAAAGAAATAAGCATCCCTACCGCCCAAGTTTGGATGCTTATTTCTTATAATCATTTTTACTGAGGGCAATCGGAGATTCAATTCCGATCACTTCTAAGTAGATTATACATGAGAGCTGCTTGATTTTCAAGTGGCTCTTTATATTATTTATCAAAAATATATTGAAAGACGGGATTGTGGCTGATACAATCCGATGCTCGCTATTTTTGTGAACACTATCACAGGACAATTTTTCTGCACATCCTATGTCGTGTCTTTACTTTCCGAGAAAGAAAATAATTGAACCTGTCGGTTGTGAGAAGATCAACATATATAATCCCAACCGTATCGTCAACACATACTTAATTTTTATCCTTATCTGGTTTCATACTCGAATGATTGCTCAAAACATTTCCTCCTTATAAGCAAAATGCCAAAAAACAATATTTCCATCAGAGCAGTGCTCTCT
The DNA here is from genome assembly GCF_000403845.2 of Eubacterium sp. 14-2. Classification (GTDB taxonomy): domain Bacteria; phylum Bacillota; class Clostridia; order Lachnospirales; family Lachnospiraceae; genus Petralouisia. The sequence goes on from NZ_KE159568.1 coordinate 728,262, forward strand.
TATATCCAGGCATTTTTAAATGGCCCTGATATCTGAGCGGTTTTCCTACGCTGCTGGCAGGAACCTGTATAACCGGTAAGGGTGTTCATTTCCGCTGTTTTTATGCCTTGTGCACCCATATTCAAAGGTTCGGATACCAACGCGGCAGACTTCTTTCATAACATACTCTGCCATATAGCATATCCCCGGCTAATGGAACAGACTTTCCAGAATTGTTACTATGAGCGGTCCCGGCCCGTGAACAGTAACGTCAAGTTGGTTACTATATATACATTCCTAAACAAATCTTTATATTTTCTACAGTTCTCTCCTTATGTCTGCGTTTTATACTTAAACCATAAAATGACAGCACAGCAGGCTGAATTTATGATATGAGGAGGATTTTATATGTGGAAATTTTTAAAAGAATACATCAAAACCCCGGACACTATTGGAGCTATCGCTCCCAGCAGCAGACATCTGGCAGCTGCCATGACCGCCTGGATCGATTTTGATAAAGCAAAGTGTATTGTAGAATATGGAGCCGGAACCGGCATATTTACCCAGGAAGTGTGTGCGAAAAAAAGACCTGGCACGGTTTATATTGTGATTGAACAAAATGACCGTTTTTACAACATGCTCCGGAAACAATTTCATGGAGTACCGGGTATGGTACTGATCCATGGAGATGCCGGAAACGTCTGCAACTTTTTAAAAAAGCAGGGCTTCCCGCATGCGGATCATATTATTTCCGGCCTGCCCTTTACCTCCCTTCCGGAGCCTGTGTCACGCAGGATATTGTCCCAGACTCAAAAAGCTGTTGGAACAAAAGGCGTATTTACTACCTTCCAGTATACTCTGCTCCGCAGACAGTTTCTGGAGGAATACTTCAATATCCGAAAAATTGTACGCATCTGGCGCAATCTGCCTCCGGCATATGTATTGAACATGAAATTAAAATAAAGGGAAGCTTTATGATGTGTTTCATTTATTATCTTCTATGCGTACTTCTCCCCATATGTATTCCGGTACCAGAGGCCGCAGTGGTACTGTGATTTCCTTTTCAGGTTCATTCGGTGTCTTATGCGGCCTGGAACACTGGCAGATCATTGCCGCTGAGCTTTTGATGATGTTTCCTGTTTCGGCAGGCCTGAAGTATTTTCGCAAAGAGGAGGATACAAAAAGAAATCATGAAAGAATTTATACTGATCATTGACGATGATAAAGATATCTGTAAACTTTTGGGCATCTATCTGGGAAATGAGGGCTACCGCTACCTTGCCTGCGAAAATGCCAGGAAGGCTATGGATGTACTGGAACACTATCAGGTAGATCTGATTCTTCTGGATGTGATGATGCCAGGAATTGACGGTATCAGCGCCTGCCTCAAAATCAGGGAAACGAACAAAATGCCAATTATCTTCATGTCAGCGAAATCGGAAGATATGGATATCATACAGGGACTTACAGCCGGCGGTGATGATTATGTGGCCAGGCCTTTCAAGCCCATTGAGCTTCTTACCCGCATTAAGGCCCAGCTCCGCCGCTATAAGCAGTACAATGAGACAAAAATGCCGGCACATACGCTTCAGGTGGATGACCTGACGGTAGATACCCAAAGCCGCCAGGCCTGGGTAAGCGGTCGGGAAGTCCGGCTAACCCGCAAGGAGTATGATATTCTGGAATATATGCTGCGAAACCGGGGACAGGTACTGACGATGTCCCAGATTTATGAAGCGGTGTGGCACGAAGAGTCTTTTCACTCAGAAAATGCAGTGATGATGCATATTGCAAATCTGCGCAGCAAATTGAACTGGGACGGTGTGCATCCAGATTTTATCAGAACATGTTGGGGAAGGGGGTATCAGATATGGCAGACTGGAGAATAATTCCTGGCTATATCCTGATCAACAGCATTGTCATCGCCGGAACAATCCTGGTATTTTTTCTGGTTTACAGGAGATTGTCAGTATCTTTCAGAAAACGCCTTACGGCATATTTTCTGAGAGCCGCCTGTCATTCTCTTGTTATCAGCCTGATTGTACTGGCTGTGGAATATCTGCTGTTTTATTATGGGCTGAGGGAATTTTTCTATCATCTGAGCTTACAGCATGGCGCTGCTGCCGAATACCTTCATACTGTACTAACAACGGCGCCCCCTCTGGTATGCTTTGTGCCGTCTTTTTCTGTCAGGATCAACCGCAAAGTAAAGTACGTGGAGTATCTTTCCCAGGAAATTCAGCTAATCCGTGAAGAAGGCTTTGGAAGAACTATGGAACTGCAGGACAGTGATGAAATTACAGAACTATGCGCCAGCATCAATGAGATGTCAGTCCAGCTCAGTGAAAAACAGGAACTGGAAAAGAAACAGCTACAGAGCAAAAATGAACTGATCACCAATGTCTCCCACGACCTGCGCAGTCCCCTCACTTCCATTATCGGCTATGTGGATCTGCTAAAGCAGACAGGGCCACAAGACCAGCAGCGGTTCGCTGAATATATTGAGGTGGTGGAACGCCGCCTGACGGGGCTGAACGTGCTGATCAATGAACTGTTTGAATATACAAAACTAAACTCTGCCGAAAAGATCCCTGATATGGAGCAGATGGATGTTATAGGACTATTGCGCCACGTCCTTTATGAACATAAAGTACTGATGGAAGCAAACGGACTGACACTTTCCTGGCAGATAAAAACAGAATCCTATACAGCCAACATCAATACACACCAAATGGTCCGGGTATTCCAAAACCTGCTTGACAATGCCCGCAGATATGCCGACAAATCTGCTCCTGTAACAGTAACGGCAGAAACAGATCCCACCGGCCAGCTCCATATCTGCATTGCAAACCAGGCAGCAGATACCAGCGGGCTGAACCCTGATCAAATGTTTGAACGCCTCTATCGCGTGGACCAGGCCAGGAATGATACTCAAAGCGCCGGGCTTGGACTGGCCATTGCAAAGCGTATTGTGCAACTCCATGGAGGCCGGATCAGTGCTTCACTGTCGGGACAGAATCTATCCATCCATTTATTTCTCAAATGAACCAAACGAAACAGGCCGAAACCTTTCTTCCTCAAAGAAAAACCAATGTAACACATTACATGGTATACACATCCGGATTGTAGTAATGAGCAGCCACTTCGAGAGAGTTTCAGGTCTTTCCAGAAAAAGTAATCAATGAATAACCACACACAATTATAATCCAAATACCAATTCCCGGCAAAAATACAAGATGGTTGTCTGGCACAACCAAAGCAGCCAAACACTGAATAAGCCCAAAGGGAATTGCTGTGTACCCGGCAAATCTGTGGGTTTTTTGCCAGCATAGTTTATCTTTCAGAATCCAGGGCAATTTAAACCCAATCCGGCTGCCATAAGGCATTTGCGGTAAAAAATTTCCGACTAATACCATTAAGCCCCCTACAATAAGCACAATGCCTTTCATGTAATTCATTTGCAAACCGCAATAGCTGGCTAACATGACAAAACAGAAAAGAAAAATTCCAGTTCCAAAGAGGTTAATGACAGTCAGAGTAATATCATTTCTCACTTCATTGTCGCTTTTGGAGATTTTGTGAGGAAAAAAGCCTGCAATAGCTAATGCAAGCAAAACAACAAAACAAGTCCCGGTAAAAACCCGGCGGGAAGGGCTTTGCATAAACAAAGGTATTTCGCCGGGAAGGTATTTAAAGCATAAGGCTATCCCTGTAATGAATATAATCAGGAATATCATATTCAGACTTCTATATAGTTTCATTCTTGTTTCCCTCTTTTCCTGTGGATTTATTTGTATCAAAAAATTCCAAAAATGCGCCTAAAGTTGTTTGCAATACAGAAGCATTCAGGGAATAAGTAACGGACATCCCCGTCCGTTCGCCTGTCACTAACCCTGCTTCTTTCAAAATATCCAGGTGTTTTGATATGGCAGGCTTTGAAATCGTAAAGTTTTCAGAAATTTCCTTCGCCGTCATATCGCCATTTGCCAACAGCTTCAGGATCTGCCGCCTGGTATCATCAGACAGCGCTTTGAATACAGCAGTCATCGAAACAAATCTCCTTTCCACATAATACTGTATTCATTTTTTCCTGTGTGTAAACTGATGGTAAATCAAATACGGAACAGGTGTAAGCAGCAGGAGAAAATACTTACTTGCATACCAGCCTGCTGTTCCATTCACATCAAAATGGAAGGGTATCCTGTCCGGAAGGAAACATGTTGCCCCAAACAATATGACAAAAGTTCCGGCCAATAACACCGCAGGGATCATTTTCTTCTTATTCATAGCTTCTTCCTCCTTTTGACTGACTGACATACTTTGAAAGATTACTCCTGATGATTGACTGACATACTTTGAAAGATTACTCCTGATGAGACGCAATTCCTTTACACACAAGTAAAATCAGAATACATACACTGCACAACAGAAAGGTTATAATGCCTCCGGCAGCGAATCCGCTCTGAAGCATTTTTGCCGCCGCAAAGAAATACCCTGTTGAAATTGCGATACAAAGCAAAACAGACAGAACCACATTAACATTTTGTCTGATTGCTTCTGTTTCATTTGTCCATTCCAGTTTTGGATGTTTCATGTCGATAAATACTCCGATCAGGTTCCATAACGCTGCAAATAATATACCAATGAAAAAGATTACTCCAATCTGGATAACACCATAGTTAAAGTAAACCCTGAATATTAAGCAGTTTATGATAATCCCCATAATCGAGAGACCTGTAGAAAACAGGGCTTTCACAAACGCCTGCTGTTTTAATGAATACGGAATGATCTTCGTTATCCAAAAACTTGCCCCCTCTCTGGAAAAACTGCTTGAAGCCACTGCATTGACTGCGGATGTGAGTACAATTACCGCAAGCGCAGGCAGTACCGCATAAAAGGAAAATTCCGGGGCTGATACCAGGGCTCTTATTTGGTCGATACTCTCTGCGGTTGCACTGACCCGAAAAGACAGCGGCAATAAAAAAGGGGTAATAAAAATCCCGAACAATCCATTTATGACATACACCGGATTACGGAAAAAAATCTGATACTCTTTCTTAACATAGCTTCTCAGTTTTGACGACGAGTTGTATTTCATCGCCTTTAAGGGAATCTGTCTCTCCTTATCATAAATGGCATAGTTCTTTCCGATCACAAGATTACTCAAAAAGTAGTATCCGCCCATAAACCCAGCGGCAGATATGGTGCAGAACAGCTTTAATCCGGGATGAAAACAGATATACAGATTATAGAACGGGAATGGTACAATAAAATCATTAACCCGGTTCAATAAGTCTCGTTCTACGCCTGTTTGTCTATTCGATAACAGAACGCCGATCACGATGCCTGCAAAATACACTATGATTCCTGTGACTGCCAGCATTGTCCTCATACGTTTAAGAAGCATGGCAATTTTCAGGCATATTGTCACAAGAACCGTCAAAGGGAACACAACAATATGAGGAAGTATGGCTGCCGCAGAGATATATGTAATTATCGCAGAAATGTCTCCCGTGTATTGCATTTGGATGATACACACAGGAAGCAGCAGTAAAATTTCAATCCCATAACAAAACAGGATTACTGTAATGTACTTACCTGTAAAAATGTCGCATGGCCTCACTGGAAACAGCAGCAGGTGTTCCATATCCTTTGAAAAGCAAAAAATATTTATCAGCAGGAAGGCGCTCACTATCGAGAGTATCATCGCCGCTGCAAACAGCGCAAGCCGACAAAACAAATCTCCCAACCCCAGCTCGGAAAGTCCATCATAAAGCTGCCCAAGGATTTGAAAATAGTAGTAACAGAACACGCCTGTAATACTTAAAACAAAGCAGGTCAGCACAATAAAAAAAGTATCAGGGCGTTCTTTTAATTTATACCGAAAATTCAAAAAGCTGAAATGGATCTTACATATTGTTTTGCTTAATTGAAAAACCTTTGTCCATCGGTACATCATTCACCACCTCCAGATAAATATCCTCCAAAGAAATACAGGAAGGGTTATCGCAAAGCCTGATTGTTTTCTTAATCGTTCCAGCCTGCATGATGATAATTTTATCACACAAATTCTCACAAATTTCCAATATGTGAGATGAAAACAGAACGGATTTTCCGCAGGCCGCTCTGGATTTGATCAATTCCTTTAAGACCTGAACAGCTTCTACATCCAGTCCCGTCATTGGTTCATCTAACACCCAGAGCAGGGGATCATTAACCAGGGATGCCATGATAGCAATTTTTTGCTTTGTCCCATGAGATAATTTTTTAACAGGGCTGCTCAGATATTTTTCGACCTGAAACGATTTTATCAGCGGCGTATAAATTTTACCTCTTGTTTCAGAAGGTACTTCGTACATATCCGCTATAAAATTCAAATATTCCTTTCCCGTAAGATTGTTGTATATATCGTGGCTGTCAGAAACATAGTTTATCTGTTTCCTGTATTGCATGGGATGTAGATACAGCGAGCAGTTACCAAGGCGGACAGAACCTTTTTCAGGTGGCAGTAACCCCAAAATCAGTTTTAACGTCGTAGTTTTCCCAACTCCGTTTTTCCCTGACAGGCCAACGATTTCTCCATCTGATACGGAAAAAGTAAGATCGTTCAGCACAGGTACATGAGGTTGATAATGAAAACACAGGCCGGACACTTCTAACAAACAGAACACCCCTTTCACAGCTTTTAACCTTTTAGTTAATTGGTTATTCACAGTATAGCACCGGATCTGAGAAATGTCAATACAGGAAAATTGTTCCTCATAGTGTTCCAGATAAATGGACAGTGTAACCGTTTCATCTCTTCCGCTTCCGACAATTCCTGTACACTTCCCTTTTTCCGGTGCGAACTTTTCCGTACCGTTTGCATTTTTCTTGTTTCTCTTTGTTTCCGCATGGTTCTGATAATAATTCTGCCCTATTCCACTGACCTTCCAGTTGTTGATTGCTTTATGAGTATTTTCTCATCCTGCAGAACCTGTAAAGCCCTTTGCGTTGTATTTGGATTCACCCCGGCCTGTTTTGCCAGTTCCCTTGTTGACGGAAGTTTACTTCCTGGCAAATAATACCTGTTAAGTATTTTCTTCAAAAGATCAACTGCAAGCTGGTTGTATCTTTTTGTACTACCCTGTCTCAGCATAGCGTCACCTCTTTTTTATGAACCTGTCTATGGAGGAAGCTATTGCGTAAATCCCTGTTCCGGCAATGATTGATAAAAGCAGATTCTGTGTATAATGGTGTAATCCTGTGATCATCAGTATGACAGGTACAGCTGCGTTTTTGAATATTTTATGTTCATCCATTTTTCCCTTTATAATTCCTTCCCGTTAAATATTTTTACAGATATCATTACAGATAAAGCCAGTGCCGCGAATGCCGATATCAGCATTACGGGAAAAGTTATCCCTGATAAAATTTCCATAACCATTGTCGTATTTGCGTTGGCAGTCAACAACGGAAAAACAATCAGCAGAAACATAAAGATGAGTTTTGATTTACCATATCCAAATTTGTACTGTACAGGCATATAAATACTATAAAGAACACTTTTGGATACTGATATTCTTTCATTGCCAGGTATCGGCATATCAGAAATTCAGAATAAATGACTTCAAAAGCAAAAGCCAACGTTGACCGGACTAAATTTACTTCACCTGATTTTGCTGCAAGTGTTACAGGCAGAGCAAACAAAATTACAATCAGGAACAGCAAATACTTTTTTAACAGCATAAAGTCTTTTTTTATTAAGGTTGCCATGATGCATTCCCCCTTTCTATCTCTCCAAGCATAATATTTTCGATGGTCGGGCGTTCCATTAACGCGTCCCTTATCAATGAGTATCAATCTGTCTGCTATCTGTTCCAAATCGGAAGTGATATGGGTTGAAAAGAAAACAGCCCTGCCGCTTTTTTTCATGTAATCTGCCAGTATTTTTAACATCTGGCTGCGGATTAAGGGGTCCAGCCCGCTTGTGGGTTCATCCATGATCAAAAGCTCTGCTTCATGCGATAAAGCCAGTGCCAAAGAGAATTTCATCTTCATGCCCTTTGACAAAGTGGAAATCTTTTGTCTGGGGTTCAGGCCAAACTGCTCCATATAATCCTTATAAACCCGTTCCTGCCAGTTTTTATAAGCCGGGGCTACAATCCCTTTCATTTCAGACATACTGAATTCTTCATAAAATCCGCCCTCATCCAATACAACGCCGACACGTTCTCTGAGTGCCTTTGTGTTTCTGTTCATGTCCTGTCCAAATAACTTAATGGTTCCGGAATCGAATTTTACCAGCCCTGAAACAGACCTGATTGTAGTTGTTTTCCCCGAACCATTGACACCTGTAAATCCGGTGATGCTGTTATCCGGCAGGGAAAATGAAACATCTGTCAATGAAAAATCCGTGTAAGACTTATTTAATTTTGATATTTCTAAAATATTTTCCATATAGAACCTCCCCGTATATACTTTCAAGCTCCTTTGTCCGTATATTATTCCAGCTCCGGATATTTTTGTGAAAGCATTTCACTTGCTGCCGATAATCCCTCCTGGTATTTTCCATAAGATTCACTTAACCGGCACATTGCCGGAATAAATATGTCATTGTATCCGCTCATACTGTTGAATCGGCGCAGTTCCTTTTCCAGACGTCCAGCCGGCGTGGTTTCATATTCTTCGGAACGTTTATATGCAAGATAGCTTTCAATTTCTTCATGGTGGTCTGCAATGTATTTTTCTGTTTCACTGACAGCCTCATTTATACTGGATGATGCAGCTTCCATAAATCCACTGCCAGGATTCAGGGTTATCTCGTCAAGATACCTTTTCAGATCATCCGGAATATCAAAATCAGCGCTGTCCAGAAAAACGACGATTGCATTAAACGCCTCCTGCTGCGCATCTGTCAAAACCGGACCATTCAGATATGGTGCAAAATGCAGGCAGAGGAATTTTCCGTAATATCCCGGAAAAGCATCTGTCAGGCGTTCCAAAACCATCTGCTTTTTTTGAAGCCGATGCAGGCTGCCCTGTATCTGTTCCCAATCATGTTTTGTTGCAAGTTCCTGAATCAGCTCCTGTTTTTCCTGTTGGAGAAACATTTGTACGGCCTTCCTGTGGTAAACTTCATTTAACGCCGCCGCATCCCTGTTCGACAGGACATCACGGATATCTGCAACAGAGAACCCCAGAGTTCTTAAAACAGAAACTTTTTTCAAAACAGCAATATCCCCGTCTGAAAAACTGCGGTATCCATTCTCCTGTATGGCCGGAACAACAAGCCCCTGCTCTATATAATACTCAACAGCCTTTTTGGTTAAGGAACATTCCCTGCACACTTCATTGATCAGCATATTCTCACCTCCAAAAATATGATAAACTAACCCCCAGGGGAACAGTCAATACTTTTATAAAAAAGAATGCGCTATGCGCATTCTCCGCGCGCGGACGGATTGCGCAGCAATAAACATCAACCCCGCGAGCTGCGCATATTATTTTTTGTCTTACAGGAAAGACACTTTTACACTTTAGCGTGGCAGGGTCTTTCCTGTAAGATGAAAAAACAGTCTGCATACCCAACCGCAATGATGGCTGTTTCTCACCCCATGTCATAAAACGACTGTTATTCAGGAATGAAAAGCAAAAAAGAGCCCGTGATCAGCCCTTTCTATTGATACTTGTTCCTTTACTTTTTACCGTTTTGTCTGCGAATATCAACCGGCCCTTTTCACACTTACTCCATCTCCAATCGTGACACCGGCTAAAATAACAGCTTCATAACCAATCCAAACGTCATTTCCTAATAAGACCCCGCATTTGTATATTTCATACAGGAACAGACTGCATCATACCGGGTGTTATAAACACCCAGTCTCTTCTTCCTTTTAACACAACTGCCCAAAGACCAAATCCATACTTTTCGTAGTTCTCTAAATTCCACGCAACTTACAAAAGGTTCTTTCTATATTCCGGTATCATATGGTATCCTCCTGCTTTTCTGCACAATCATGTAACTTCAGATTTTCTATTTTAAACCTTTCATCATACGAGACGAAAGCAGGCATTCATCTCCATTGACCATATAAATCACCCGATTCTGAAAATCAATTTCCCTGATATTGTCCCTGTTTACCAAAAATGAGCGGTGGCAGCGGTAAAATCGCCCATCCACCTCTTTTTCAATCTCTTTGATTTTCCCCGGAAATTCCATCTGACGATTTTTGCAATGCAGAATAATCTTATGCACATTCGGAGAAGTCTGAAAAAAGAGAATATCGTCATAATCTACAGTAAATACCTTTTCATTCACTTTCACAGAAAAATTTGCATGTACTTTATTATTCACAGACGCAAATCTCTGACCTGCCTTGAGGATGCAGTCATAGATTCTTTTTCCCAGTTCTTCCGGGGCATCTTTCAAAATGAAATCCAGCGCTTCTAATTTATAAATAAAGGTCATATAACTCATTTCCGAATGGGTGGTAACAAAAATAATAAATCCTCTTGGATCGTATTTCCTGATTTCCTGTGCCAGAGTCAGTCCTGTCATATCTGTGCCCAGGGCAATATCCAGAAAATATATCCCAACCTCTCCGGTTTCTTTCACTTTTTCAAGGATTCTGTGGGGATCTTCAGAAACACAGGCAAGTTCCATGTCCAGGTCTTCCATAAGGACAATATTTTCAATCACCTGCCGCATTTTCTCTCTTTCCGCTTCTATATCTTCACATATATATATTTTCAGCATACTGCATTTTCTCCTTACCATAGCAAAAACAAATCTTTCCGGCCGGCTGTACCGGAAAGATTTCTTTTTTGATATTATACGAAATGCCTGAAATTTGTCAATAAAACGTATACCAGTCACCATCATTCCGCATATTTTTAACATACCGCTGAACCCAAAGGAACCGGACAGTTTCTCTCGGTTCAGGCAGGTGTTAAAATCATACCTCAGTTCTTCATAAGTTCTAAGAATGTATCTTCCAGAGTTTCACATGCCTCATAAAGTCCTGTCATTACCACATTGTGCGATGCCAGTAATTTTGCCACATCATTCTTTTCATCGGCGCCAATCCTGATTCGAACCTCCTGTCCGTTCTGCAAAACCACATGATATCCATTCTCCTGAAGAATTTTCTGTGCTGTTTCTGTATCCAGGCTTTCTATTACATAAGTAATCTGTTTCTCCTTTTTATCATCGTGGAAATCCATAAACTGAATGACTTCACCTTTTTTGATGATAATGGCCCTGTCACACATTTTTTCCAGTTCCCCCAGCAGGTGACTGGAAATCAATACCGTAATCTTCTTTTCATTTGCTATTTTCCTGATATATTCACGGATTTCATAAATACCTTCCGGATCCAGTCCATTGGTGGGTTCATCCAGTATCAAAACATCCGGATCTTTTAATAAAGCCTGAGCAATTCCCAGCCTCTGTCTCATGCCAAGGGAGTATGTTCGGACGTTCTTATTTGCAGCATCCGCAAGTCCTAACAGTTCCAGAAGCTCTTCTGCCTTCTTTTTCCCTGCGCCATTTAACCGGGCAAAGTACATCAGATTCTGATATCCCGTGCTGTATGGATAAAATCCAGGTGTTTCAATCATGCAGCCAATATCTCTGACACCGCTTAAATCCACTTCTCCGGTATAATCCCTGGTCAGTCCCACCAGGATTTTCATGATACTGGTTTTCCCGGCTCCATTGGGCCCAATCAGCCCCACAATCTCCCCGCTTCCCAGTTCAAAGGATACCTTATTTAAAATCTGAAAGTCTTTTGCTTTTTTACTGACATTTTTAACTTTTAATACACTTTTCATTTTTCTGTCTTCTCCTCCCGATCCTGCTCTTCTGATTTCCCTGTTCACCTGACAGCCTTATAAGAGAAATGATTCTGCAATTTCTGTTATCCGACCTCTATTATAAAACAAAAATCCCTGTTTTCCATTTTCTGTCGTAAACGACCGTTTTTAAATCATAAATGCGGCTTCTCTTGCCAATTTACCCATAATGAAGTATAATAATCCAACATCAGGATACCTTTGGAAGTTCTGGCACTGAGTTTGTACCTTAAGGAGTTTTTTTATGGATACCATTTATTTAATTTCTTCCGTATCATGTGCGCTTATGCTGACCTGTGACATTTTTGTACTGGTTCACCCACAGCTTTCCCTGAAAAAGTACCTTATTTTCTTTTTTTCATTTTCTGCACTTTTTTACATACAGATGTATTTTACCTTTTATCCCATGCTGTTTGTGACACTTGCGGTAAATTCTGTTCTGCTGGCAAAATTTACTGAGAAATTATACTATGTTTTTTATGTTCCCCTGGGCTATATTGTAAACTGCATTTCCCTCAATTTGTTTGGGCTTGCCCTCAATCTTTTACTGGATATTTCTGTAAAAGAATTAAACGCTGATAAACTCCTTTTAATCCTATATACGATCCCTGTAATAGCGGCGTCCTGTTCTGTTCTTTATCTGGTCAGACGGCTGTTTCAGAAATATCTTATGGACACTTTTGAAACCATGAACAAAAAGCTGCTCATTTTCATTGCTCTGACCCTTTTGCTCTGTGCTTTTATGGTTTTCATAATGGCTTCTTTTTTTGACAACATAGATATCACTCACAGAGAATACCTTTTAATGGTCTCTTCTCTTATCCTTTATTTTCTGTTTACAGTCAGTATGATTTCCATCGTACTTCATGCAGCCATACAAAATTATGAAGCCCGGAAAAAAGTGGAATATCTGGAAAATTTAAATGAATACACCAGAAATCTGGAACTGGTATATGACAGACTGCGTTCTTTCAAGCATGACTACGTCAATATCATGGCTTCCCTGGCTGCCTATATTGATGAGAAAAAATATGATGAGCTGGAAATCTTTTTCCATGAACATATTTTACCAATGCAGAAAGACCTTACGCAAAAAAACGGGGCTTTAAACAACTTATTACATGTCAGAATACTGGAGCTGAAAAGTATTTTATATGCCAAACTTCTTCTGGCCGTCAATCAGGATATTGAAGTGAATATTGATATCCCCGACGAAATCGACTCCATTCACATGGATCCTGTTGACCTGACCAGAATGCTTGGAATTTTTCTGGACAACGCCATGGAGGCATGTCTGGAAACAGAACATCCCCTTCTTAATTTCCATCTGGGCAAAATGAATCAGGACACCGTATTTATCATATCAAATACCTTTACTGACAAAGGGCTTTCCGTAGCTCAGATGTACAAAAAGGACGTGACCACAAAGGGAGCCGGACATGGCATAGGCCTTTCCAGTGTGTCTGAAATCCTGAACCGCTATGACAATATTTATCATGAAACTTCCATAACAGACGGCCTGTTCATACAACAGGTTCAGATATCATAAAACGCATGTGCAGGCATTTTATGATATCTGCTTATGAAAGACCGGCCTGCCTTTTATAAATCTTTTTTCTGCAAAACAGTCATACCGGCAATGGAAAAGACAGTACCTGTGATAATAAACACTGCCATGTTTTTGATGCTCCAGTCCTGATACATCAGGAACTGATCCGACAGACAGAACGGAACATAATCCATTACTTTCCCCATGGCTGTTATTTTCTGTCCGATCAGCTGTAAAATACCCGGCATTACCCAAAACAGTATGATCAGGTAAATAAAAGGCGTAATCGTTGTGTTCAGAAAACATGTAAGCATAACTGCCGTTGCTCCCACGGCAAATCCATAAATCAGATAAATCAGCATTTCCTTTCCAATGGTTCCAACCAGCATCACGGGTGTCCAGGGCTGTTTACAGATGATTAACGCAATGTCATATAAAATTCCCCCGCATAACCCAATCAGCATACCGCAAAGAGCTATGCTCACAATTTTTGCCATGATAATCTGGTTTCTGCTGCCTCTGGATGTAAAAACAAATGTCACTGTTTTCAGATCAAATTCTTCTCCCAGACTCCCTGCGGCTAAAAACATAATTAAAATACTGGCAAAGTTTCCGAAAAATGCAATGACATTGTGTACCCCAAAACTGTCCGGATAACTGTATGCACCGTATGTCATCCCTCCGCCCATAACCAGCACCATGAGCAGTCCCGACAGGAACGTTCTTTTTTTCAGTAATTTTGCCAGTTCCAGCACTGTAATATCTGTTATTCTCTTCATAACTGTGCACCTCCTTTCGATCTGATCCCATTATAATCTTTTTCCCTTCCCATGCCCGTTTTTTTCCTAAACGGGCATAAATCTGTCGTAAACGCAGGACTGTTTCAGTAAAGAGCCCTGCGGACAATCTCCAGTACAGCAGAGGAATCATAATCCTGCCGAAGCAGAGCGGACAACATCAGGGAAAACAGGACGTCCGCAAATTTTTCCACTGTAAACTGCTCCGTAAAGGCGCCGGCCCGAATCCTGGAATCCCGTTTTAAGACAGAACACAGTTCCTCCGGGATATGCTTCCAGGCCTGCTGCATTCTCCGTTTTCCATCCGCTTTATCCTCCTGCATGAAACCCAGGGAGTGCAGTGTAAAAAAACCGGGATATTGCCTGCATCCATATTCCATCCGTTCGTATATCCAGATGATACAGGCCTGGGTATCCTGAAACACTCCTGTGTCCTTTGGACGATGAAAAATTCCGCACCAGACGCTTTCTGCCGCTGCACTCACCAGCGCAGCTTTAGAATCAAAATAATTGTAAATGGAGCCCACCGATACCCCGCAGGCCGCGGCAACAGAACGGATGTTAAGGGCCGACCACCCCTGCTGGCGGATGAGCTCCCGGCTGGTTTTCAGAATATCTTCTTTTGATGTTACAACTGTATTCATTATCACTCCCGAATCAGCGTATACAGATTCCCTTCCCCTTCGTTCATTCCGTTAAAATATGTTATACTGTTTAAGTCGTATCTGACTGCATAGGTAATACCGCCGCCTCCGTCTCTGGTTCCCAGCACCTTAACCACACCCGACGAGGGAATCGTAAGGGTAACGGGTTTGTTTTTTATCATAAAAGGATCACCCAACGGCACATCATCCACCAGTACCTGCACATAGTCTCCGTCTTCAGCAGCATAATCCCATATATGCAGCTCTGAAGTATCTTTCTTCGAGGAGTGTGTAATGATGTGATCCTGGCCTGGCATCTGCTGATCTTTCATCAGAAGCCTTGTTCCCACTTTCAGTTCTGCGGATTCTCCCTTTTCCAGAGCTTCTGCCGCTGCGTCAGATGTATCCACAACAGAAGTGCTGTTCAAAGTGCTCAGAGCAATCAGGGCAGCGATGAACACGCCAAGAAATGCCAGCCCTGTCCTTTTCAGAATCCTGTTGAGCCCTGAACTTTCTGCTCCGGTTCCTGCAGCATTCCCCTGTGTTCTCTGAAATTCATTTCGGTTTCCGTTTCCGGCAGAATCTCCGGCATAATTTCCGGAAAATCTCTCTGACTGTGTTGTCTGCGTATTCTCTCTCAGTCGTGTATCACGCATCGTTTCTCCTCCCAAACCTTGCCGGTTTTTTATGAAAATACCAGCACATAATAAGCCTTCCGGCCACAATTTCTCCAATCATAAGCAGTATAAACATCCGGTGTCTTTCATCATTCTGTATTTCAAACCCATAATTCAGCAATTCTTCTGCTATCACCAGAATCAGCATATCCACCGTGAAAATTTTTACATAAGGATACAGCCATGGAAAGAAACGAAAACACCGGCGGAAAGGCGGAATCAGCATGGTCAGCGAGATTACCAGACTTATCACCAGCAATACCTCCGCTCCCCCTGTCATCGTTGCATACCCTGTTGTCAGAATTTCTGCAATATCGCTGTAAGGCACCAGGATAACTGCAGGTGGCAGAACCAGTACGATCCACAGCACTACAGCCAGAAACCAGACAACTGCTGCCAGAATGGAAAGTGCATTCCACAACTTTTTCATAATGAAATCACCTCCCTGATATCATTTTCTGTAATCATCATCAAATCCTCCGCGTCCATTTCTCCTTCACTGCTCAGACGCAGCGCCTGTGCGTTCAGAGATTTCTCAAACACATTTCTGACAAACCTGCCGTTTCCAAACTGAGGCTGTTTTCTTCCTGTCTCAAATACATTCCTCAGCAGAGCTTCAGCCGACGGGTGCAGCATATACCCCTGCTCGGAATACATCTTTCCTGCGATAGCCATCAGTTCATCTGTCCCATAATCCTCAAATTCTATGATATTCGGAAATCTCGACTCCAGCCCTGCATTCTGAGCCAGGAAATTCTGCATGTCATGGCTGTATCCTGCCAGAATCACAACCAGTCTGTCCCGGTTGTCATCCATCATTTTTACCAGTGTATCAATGGCTTCTTTGCCGAAATCGTTCTCTCCGCCCTGGGCCAGAGAATATGCTTCATCTATAAAAAGCACACCGTCCAGGGCACTTTCTGTAACTTCACGGGTTTTCATGGCAGTCTGCCCCACATAACCGGCAACCAGGCCGGAACGGTCCGTTTCCACCAGTTTATTTGTATGAATCACTCCCATATTGGCCAGCACATTGGCAACGGTCCGGGCCATCATGGTTTTTCCGGTTCCCGGATTGCCCATAAAAATCATGTGCAGCGTCTGGGTACTGTTTATTTTCATTCCCTGTTTTCTGCGTTCTTCCTGTACTTTCAGACGGGCATTCAGGCTGCGGATATACCTTTTCACAGATTCCAGCCCAATTACCCCGCTCAGATCCTGCTCCAGGTCATATACTTCTGTCTTCTGAGTATCAGAAGCAATATCTTCCGGTATCAGCAGTATCATATCCTCCTCAGAAACATCGGAAACTGCAATTCTGCCGGACTGCCTGCGGACGATTTCTTCCACAAAATTCCGAATCATTCTTCCGTTTCCTGATGAGGCGCGGGAATGTTTTTTCAGGGTAAATATTTCTTCTTTTAATACAGGTACTGCTGCTTCTGAAAGGCAAAAGCCCTTTTTCTGAATCATATCTTTTCCGATTTCAAAAAGTTCTTCTGCCGTATAGTCCGGAAATTCTATCTGCAATGGAAATCTGGATTCCAGACCGGAATTGGCCTTCATAAAATCTTTCATTTCTTTCGTGTAACCCGCCAGAATCACCAGGATTTCTCCCCGGAAATCTTCAATCAGCTTTACCAGCGTGTCAATACATTCCTGTCCAAAGCTGCCTCCGTCATTCATAATGGCATAGGCCTCGTCCACAAACAGCACGCCTCCCAGGGCGGATTTAAACACTTCTTCTGTCTTTTTCGCTGTATGGCCCACATATTCCGCCACCAGTCCCCCTCTGTCTGTTTCCACCAGATGGCCGGATTTCAGCAGCCCCATGGCATGGAACATCTCAGCAACCACACGGGCAATCGTAGTCTTTCCGGTTCCGGGATTTCCGCTGAATATCATATTCAGAGACTGGGTCGTATCAACTTTCAGTTCTGCTTTTTTCCGTTTTTCCTGGGCCAGAAGCACATTATACTGGCTTCTCACAACAGATTTCACCTGTTCCAGGCCGATAATGCCTTTCAGCGCTTTTTCCAGGTCAAATTTTTCTTTCTCTTCCAGACCAAAATCAGAGCTGGTCAGAAGTTCCAGATTCTGGCTGGCATCCGCCACAATTCTCTGGGACTGTTTTAATATGGCGGCTTCTGTCAGGTTTCTCACCAGGCGGCCGTTTCCGCTGTCATTCCGCCCTCTGATCTGGCGCTTTTCAAATTCTTCCAGCAAAGGCTCCCGGCAGTCCTCTGCCAGCACATAACCTTTGCTTTTCACGGTGACTTCAGCAATCCGGTACATTTCCTCCGGTGTATAATCTTCAAAATTGATCTGATTGGGAAATCTGGATTTCAACCCCGGATTCGTTCTGATAAAGTCCTCCATCTCATCTTCATAGCCGGCCAGAATAACCACAAGGTTATCCCTGTTATCTTCCATCCCTTTTACCAGTGTGTCGATTGCTTCCACGCCGAACATATCGTTTTCGTCCCGGCACAGTGCATAGGCCTCGTCAATGAACAGCACGCCTCCGATTGCCGATTTTATCACATTTGAAGTCAGCACTGCCGTATGGCCCACATACTGCCCCACCAGTTCAGAACGGCTGACTTCCCGCAGCTGCCCGGAAGTCAGCACCCCTATGGCTTTCAGGTATTTTGCCACAATCCGGGCGATGGTGGTTTTTCCGGTTCCGGGATTTCCTGTAAAAATCATATGCATTGAGATATCAGCTGCCTTCAGTCCCCGGCTCTCTCTGAGCTGCTGGACTTTCAGGTTGTTTTCCAGATTGAGCACATATTCTTTCACCGAATCAAGTCCGATAACCTCTGCCAGTTCCTGTTTCACCTGTTCGATTCCTGCTTCGTCATAGCGTTTCTGGAAATCTTTCAGCCAGATTGTCCGCCCGTTTTTCATGAAATATCCGTCTTCATAGCCGATAACCGCCCGTTCTTCTCCATTTGCAGGATTCTGCAGACGGTATTCCGCCAGCGGTTTGTATATATTTTCCTCTATATTAATCTGCAGTCCCCTGATACCTTCAGCCAGACTGTACTCCTGCCTGAGCTGCTCCGTAAAGGTGGTTTCCATCTCCAGACGGATCTGAAGATGCTGCATGGTTTTCTTCCGGAATTCTTCCGTCAGTCCTTTTATCACTTCTCTTATTTCATCTTCTCCCAGGTGCTCAAGACATATGATATCCCCCAGTTTTCGGATGAAATCCTGCCCCAGAATCTCTGACACCCTGGTTTCCCCAGCACTGGAAGTAAATATAAAATATTTCCCCCGTGCTGACAGCACAAGATTCCGCCCTGTATTTCCTGCAGGCAGACGGCAGAAGCCTTCGGAAATTATTTTTATAACAGTATCAATATCTCCGGCATTAATCTGTTCGATATCTTCAAAGACAACAATTTCTGACGGGCCTGCCAGAGCCTGCTGCAAATCTCCCGTAAACATGGCGCTGTCTGATTTTCCCTGATAAGCTGACATATCCAGTTTTGAAATATCCGGATAAGATATAATGCCTCTCTGTTTCAGGAGCCGGCCTGCTACTGCCGCCGCTGTAACCTTGCCCCTGCTTTCTGTTCCGGTTATCAGTATGTTATTTTTTGTTTTCCGCAAATCATAGCCCATAACGAAAGGACGTTTGAAAGCCTGACAAAGCATTCTCACATCTTTCGGCATACCAATCCAGTGGTTCCGAAATTCCCGCTCAAATCCTTCAAATTTCTGTTCCGCCCTTTCGGCGTTCATCACACCGCCGGATGAAGCATGAAATCCCTGCTCTGTTCTGTGCATCTCCTCCGCAGAATAAGCGGAAGTGCTCAGAACGGAATCCATTCTCTGCTGAACTGCCGTATTCCCGTTATGGACCGTATATGTGCCTGCCTCCACCGTCTCTCTGTTATCTCTTCTTCTGCGTGCGATAAATCCCTGTTCCCTGGCTGCATCCACTATCTGCATTTCCGGGAAAAGAAACCGCAGTATATTTACCATGTTCCGGTTCATTTCTGTTCTCCTCGACATTTTGCTCACTTTTTTATAATTCTACAATATTCTACCATAAAACCACGTAAAAAGAAAACAAAACCTTTCTCATCTCTTCTGGAACAAAATGACATGTTCTGACCATGCAGCCGCCCATAAGAGAAAAAAATACCGAAAAAGGAATTTCTCAGACGAGTTTCCTATTTCGGCATTTATTTTCATTTATCCTGATTCTGAATTTTTTACGGAAAACAGGATTTCGTGTTCACTTTTCCTTCTGTTCTCTGTTGCGGTACTGTACCGGAGTCATCCCGTATCTTTTCTTAAAGAGACGGTTGAAGTGCTCCACATTCTGGTATCCTACGCTTTCCGCGATACTTTCTACGGTCATGCTGGTATTTTTCAACAGGGAACGGGCTTTTTTCATCCGGACATTTTTTACAATATCTCCGAAAGTTTTCCCGGATTTCTCCCGGATGTATTTGGAAAGATAGGGTTTGGACAGATGCATTTTTTCTGTAAGCTCATCCAGTGTCACTGTCAGGTAATGCTCCTGAATGTAATTCATAATCTCATTCAGCCTGTCATCCCGGCCCTGCTGGGTCTGCTGAATCTGTTCCAGTTTATTTACAGCCACGCAAAGGGCCTCAATGGAAGATTTGATGATATCCTCGTCAATTCCCACACCCCAGTACAGCTGGCCATTGCAGGAAATTCCCACATAGGATACGGCTTTGGCAGAAGATCCTCTGGACAGGGAATGTTCTTCGTATACGGACAGTTCATAGCTTACATTAAAATACTGCTTCAGTGCATTGCTCACCGCGTCCAGACGTCCGTTTCCGTTGCCTGTCACACTTCGTTTCTTCCCGCCATGATTCACTGTCACTTCTGCCAGCATACCGTTTTTCTGCCGGAAATGGCATTCCGGAATCTGGAAATGAGGCATATGTTCCACATAATGTTCTTCAAAAATCTCATATACCAGCCGGGGAGACAGTTCCATGTGCCGGTGGTCTGATACCCCTTTGACCGTATAGCCCACTTCCTCTTTCATTTTGTCCGGAACCGTAATACCGTAATTCTGTTTCAGAATATAGCTTACGCCGCCTTTTCCGGACTGGCTGTTGATACGAATCACATCGGAATCGTAGGTCCGCCCTACATCTTTGGGGTCAATGGGCAGGTAAGGCACCGTCCAGGCTCCGCTTGGATTTTCCTCCCGGCAGGCCATTCCCTTGGCAATGGCATCCTGGTGAGAACCGGAAAAAGCAGTAAACACCAGTTCTCCGGCATAGGGCTGTCTGGGTGATACCTGCATTCTGGTACAGCGCTCATACGTTTCTGCAATTTTGGACATATTGCCAAAGTCCAGCTTCGGATCTACTCCATGAGAAAACATATTCATGGCAAGTGTTACAATATCCACATTTCCGGTACGCTCCCCATTTCCAAACAGGGTTCCTTCAATTCGGTCTGCTCCCGCCAGAATCCCGAATTCCGCATCGCAGATTCCCACGCCTCTGTCATTGTGGGGGTGGAGAGAAAGCACCACATTTTCCCGGAATTTCATATGTCTGCTCATATACTCCACCTGTCCTGCAAAAATATGAGGCATGGCATTTTCCACTGTAGTGGGCAGGTTGATGATAGCCTTTTTCTCCGGCGTGGGCTGCCACACCTCAAGAACTGCGTTGCATACCTCCAGGGCATAATCTATCTCTGTTCCGGAAAAACTTTCCGGACTGTATTCAAAGGTGAAGTTTCCTTCTGTCTCTTCCGCCAGCTTTTTCAACAGTTCTGCTCCGCTGACTGCAATATCCAGAATTTCTTTTTTGCTCTTTTTAAATACCTGCTCCCGCTGAGCCAGGGAAGTGGAGTTATAAAGATGTACCACAGCATGAGGAGCGCCTTTTACCGCTTCAAATGTTTTGCGTATAATGTGTTCCCTGGCCTGGGTCAGCACCTGCACCGTCACATCGTCCGGTATCATATTCCGCTCAATCAGCGCCCGCATGAAATTATATTCTGTCTCAGAGGCAGCCGGAAATCCCACCTCTATCTCTTTAAATCCCACATCCACCAGCAGCTGAAAAAACTCCAGTTTTTCTTCAAGGCTCATAGGCTCAATCAGCGCCTGGTTTCCATCCCGCAAATCCACGCTGCACCATATGGGAGGTGCGGTAATATATTCTTTTTTCACCCAGTCATAAGTGACTTCCGGGGGCATAAAATACTGTCTTTCGTATTTCTCAAAATTCTTCATTCTCATTCCTCCAATGTTTTGTTGAATACATTTCCCGTTATTTTTATTCTGCTGGAAAATATCTTTCATATTCCAGTATGGCAAGGTCTTTCCTGCAGAAGAACAAATCGGACAGGTCCGCTTCAGCTTCCTGAATCCCTCACTCATGAGGGACCTGGACGGTTTGCTGCGCGCGAGCGGATTGCGAAGCAATTATCTTCATTTCCGCGAGCTGTGCATCTTAATTTTTATTCTGCTGGAAAATATCTTTCATATTCCAGTATGGCAAGGTCTTTCCTGCAGAATAAAAAAAATCCTGCTTTGCAGGATTCTCCGCCTGCGGCGGGTCGCTTTAGCGACATACTTCAGATTCGCCGCAGTGCGATAAGAGCTTTTTTATCTAACAGGAAAACTCTTTCACACATTAGCGTGACAGAGTTTTCCTGTTAGATAAAAAAATCTTCCATATCTATCATTCTCAAACTGAGGACAATAGAGACGAAAGATATAAAATCCTGCGCGGTACCACTCTGGCTTCATGTATTCACATGCACTTATCGGCACTTCCATGCCTTTCTCTGTAACGGGAGAACCCGTCCTGACTTACTGTTTCTCTTCTGCCTGATAATTTAAGAGAATATTCAGCCGGAAGCTCCAGGGCCAGTTCACTGCATCATCCCTGCCATTTTCCACCGCCAATGGCTCTCTGTAAGTTCCTCTGCAGCTACTCTTCCCTTTCTCTGCTTTTCACGGGTTTTATCTTATCACAGATTACCAAAATTGTATAGTGATAATTTTAATCAGTTTTATTGATTTATTTTATTATTCCAAAGAAAAGGACAGATTTTCTGTTCTGCTGTTAAGGCGGACAGGTTTACGCAGAATAATGTTCCATCTGCCCCTTTCTTTCCAATACTTTTTCAGACAACACCTTTCTGATGCAGATATTTCTCTCTGGTTGCCAGACCGCCGCGAATATGACGTTCTGATTTGTTCACATCCAGCACTTTCCTTGCCTGGGCTGCAAGGGTGGGATTAATCTGCATAAGACGTTCCGTTACGTCTTTATGTACCGTACTCTTGCTGATTCCAAATTTTTTGGCCGTCTGCCTTACAGTGGCATTTTCCTCAATTATATAATTAGCAATATTAATCGCCCGTTCTTCTATGTATCCTTTCAACGAAATTCCCTCATACACTGTTTTTTTATAATGTATGAGGGAAAAAGGGCGGTTATGACTGAGGATTTACAATTTGTGCTTTCCTGGCGTATCTGTGAAAATAATCATTCTGAAGAAAGCGTAAACTGGCCCACCAGCTCTTTCAGGCTGGCGGCCTCAGCGGAAAGCTGTTCACTTGCAGCCGCGCCTTCCTCAGCAGTAGCGCTGTTGCTCTGTACAACAACTGAAATCTGATTGATTCCTTCGGAAACCCGCTCAACGGATTCTGACTGCTCGCCGGAAATTACTGCAATATGATCAATGGCTTCCACCACAGTCTGAATACTGTTCACAACGCCCAGCAGAACATCTGCTGTATTCTGGGCAATTCCCGTACCAATATGTACTGCGTCCGTGGAGTTTCCAATAAGCTCCGATGTATTTTTCGCTGCCTGTGCAGATTTTCCCGCCAGATTGCGTACCTCCTCTGCAACAACAGCAAATCCTTTTCCGGCACTTCCTGCCCTGGCTGCTTCTACAGCCGCATTCAGAGCAAGTATATTTGTCTGGAATGCAATATCGTCAATCGTCTTCAGAATTTTTTCAATCTCTTCGGAACTGGCCTGAATTTTTTCCATGGCCTCTACCAGAGTCTGCATCTTCTGGTTACACAGAAAAACTTCTTCACCGGTCTGATGAGTCTGGCTTCTGACATCCAGCGCTCCGTCTGCCGTATCTTTCACTTCTTCGGAAATCACACTGATACGGGCTGCCAGTTCCTGTACGGAACTGGCCTGTTCCGCAGTGCCCTGGCTAAGAGTCTGGGCGCTTGAAGATAACTGGCTGCTGGCATTCGCCACTTCCTGCGCAGAATGGTTGACCTGACGCATGGCGCCGCTCAGTTCAAGCCTCATGTTGCGCATGGAAACCAGTATATCCTGAAAACTGCCCACATATACTTCCTCATGCTCCGTATGAACATCCAGATTCTGATTTGCCATCTCGTTGAGCAGATAACTGATATCATTGATAACGATACGCAGTCCCTCCACCAGAGACTGGGTGGTTCTCACAAGCACACCTGTTTCATCCTTGCTGGTAATTTTGGGCATGGGTGTCTCCAGATCTCCTTCCACAAGCAGCTGCATCCGCTTCACACATGCCTTCATGGGTCTGCCGATATTAGTGGCCAGAATCAAAGCAACGATGACTGAAATCAATATGGAGGCTGCAATCACTGCAATATTGATAACCATTGCATCACGTGTGGATGCCAGATAATTGAGCTGAGGTGCGGTCACCGCAATACTCCAGCCGTCTGTCCCTGGTACAGGAGCATAGGCTGCAAACATTTTATCTTCTCCGTTTACATAACTTCCAAAACCGTTTTTTCCCTGACGCATCTCGCTGTGGATTGCTGCCAGTTCCTTAAGCGCAGGATCACTTTTTGCTTCCTCTTCTATATTTTGAACCGTAATTGTGTCAAGGGTGACGTCAGCAATCGTACCGCCTGACTTATTAATCATATATGCTCTGCTGTTTTCACCAACCTGAATGGCTGATACAATATCGTTCAAAAAGGTTTCCCGCGGAACAAAATATACAACACCTGCAACGGACTTTCCATAATTTCCCTGAGAATACAGAGGCGCCGCTACCATAATGGAAAGTTCTCCTGTAACCTTACTGATCAGAGGTTCCGATACATAAACATTTCCCTCCATGGCCTGACGTACATATTCCCGGTCTGAATAATCATTTCCGTCAAAAATACTGATACCATCCGCACCGACAATATTTCCCCGCTGGAAATCATGCATGGAAACACGTTCATCAATAATAACCTGCTTATCTTCCACCGACACTTCAGAATCGGACAGCTGCGGAATACATCCCACTTCCATAACAACGTTCTTATATACTTCCAGTTCCTGCTGTACACGTTCTGCTGCCAGAACTGCTGTCTGGCCCATCATCCGTTCTACTGTGGACATGGTATTGTTATAATTCAGCAAAATGCCTGAAGCCCCGGATGCAACCAGTCCGATGATAACCGTCAGAATAAGGCATGTGGTAATTTTGGTTCGAATGCTTTTCATTTCAATGTTCCCTCCTGCTCACATGGCCGAAATTGTAAGATACCCAGCCAATCCCAAATTATCCACGCAGCCATTACACTGTATAAATGATTCCGTTTACCTGTTACCGTGCCAACTGCCATATAACTCTCCCCGGAGCAGATGTAAAAATATTGAATGAATCATTCAGGACCAGCATATTCAACCATTTTTACTGTTTTTTATAATTATTATAAAAGTTACTGTTACTTTCTGTCAACTACTATCTGCTCTGTAAGCAGGCCGGAATATGTTTCTCTCTCAGAAGAGTTTTTCAACGGAGAAGACTGTGCTGTTGATGTAAAAGTAAAAATGATATACGATGGGAAAGACAATGATATTATCAGCCAGTATGTCACTTTTACAAAGGTATATGACGAACAGGTGAAATTATATAGACGAACCAGGGAAGCAGTTACTAATACAATAAATATTTGTAAAGACAGGAATGTTCTGAAAGAATATCCGGGGAGCAGGGAAAAGGAGGTTGTGGACATGATGATGACATTATTTGACGACGAACAGGTAATGCGTGCTTATGTGTTTACCTGTTTCAGAAACGATAAAAAAGGTGGCTGGAAAATATAAACTTGAAGAAAACGATGCAGAATCATGGGTTCGGAAATATTGGAAAAGTTGTCTAAAAAAATGTTGACAATCCAAACCACGCCGGACACTCAAAGGGGAGAGGTCTGCATCTTTTCTTCGCCCATAACTCATATCCTCCTTTTTCTTTCTTGCGGTGTAGTCCTGCAGGAACGTGAGCTTGCCGTCTTTCATCAGTTCGTACAACACAAAACGATCGTCAGGTGTTTTCGGAGCATACCGCACTTTCCAATCTGCCAGCAGATACAAATAATCCGTCAGCCCCCGGAAGCAGAGCATTTCGTCCTTCCGGAACTGACGGATACAGGGATGTTTTGGCTTGTTACAAAACCGCTGTAACTTCCATCCTGCACAGGGATGAAAATTGCAGCGGTTTCCTATATGCCATAAGATAAATCTCAGTTTTATCTCATAGCATCTTTCATGGATTTCACGTACTCTCCTATGTGTTCAGGTGCGTCCTTTCCATACTTTTCAAATAACTTTATAATAGCCGAACCAACGATTACACCGTCAGAAATCCCTGCCATTCTCCCTGCTTGCTCCGGTGTAGAAATACCAAATCCAATCGCACAGGGTACATCAGTATTTTCTCTTACTGCCTTTACAACAGAAGTAAGGTCCGTCTTAATTTCGCTTCTTGTACCCGTTACACC
Source organism: Eubacterium sp. 14-2 (assembly GCF_000403845.2). Classification (GTDB taxonomy): domain Bacteria; phylum Bacillota; class Clostridia; order Lachnospirales; family Lachnospiraceae; genus Petralouisia. The sequence goes on from NZ_KE159568.1 coordinate 754,511, forward strand.
AAGACTGGAAACGATATATAAGAAACCTTCAGCTTCCTTTGCAATCATAGCAATGCGGTTTTCAGATGTGGGGGCAATCAGTGACACTAAATCAACACCATACTTGTGACACAGCGATATAAATTCTTCTTTTTCCTCAAACGGCAGATCGGGCAGGATAAGTCCGTCAATTTCAATATCTCGGCAAGTCGAAATGAATTTTTCTGCACCATAGGAGAACACCACATTAGCATAGGTCATAAAAACCATCGGCACTTTTACATTACGGCGAAGTTCTTTGACAAAGGCAAATATTTTATCTGTCGTAACACCTCCGTTCAGCGCCCTGATGTTTGCTCCCTGAATAACAGGACCTTCTGCGGTAGGATCGGAGAATGGGATACCAAGCTCGATGAGGTCTGCACCGTTTTCTACGGCGGCACGAATAGCGGCGGCTGTAGTTTCCAGATCAGGATCCCCGCAAGTGATAAAGGCGATGAAAGCCTTTCCGTTTTCAAATGCTTTCCTGATGTTACTCATGAATATCCTCCCCTCTGTAGCGGGCAATGGCTGCACAGTCCTTGTCGCCTCTGCCAGATATGGTGACTGCAATGATTTTGTCTTTATCCATTGTCGGCGCAATCTTCATTGCGTGTGCAACAGCGTGAGCCGATTCGATGGCTGGGATGATACCCTCGGTCTTTGCCAGATATTCAAAAGCGTTTACTGCTTCGTCATCCGTGACAGGTACATATTCCGCTCTGCCTATATCGTGAAGATGAGCGTGCTCAGGACCAACACCGGGGTAGTCGAGTCCTGCGGAAATGGAGTAAACCGGAGCGATCTGACCGTACTCATCCTGACAAAAATACGACTTCATTCCGTGGAAAATACCAATTCTTCCAGTGGCAATGGTTGCAGCTGTTTCAAAGGTGTCAACACCTCTCCCTGCCGCTTCGCAGCCAATCAGACGTACACATTCATCCTCTATGAAATTGCAGAAGCTGCCAATAGCATTAGACCCGCCGCCTACACAGGCGATAACTACATCAGGCAGTCTGCCTTCTTTCTCCTGAATCTGCTCCCTGATCTCTTTAGAAATAACTGCCTGAAAATCACGAACAATGGTCGGGAACGGATGCGGGCCCATAACAGAACCGAGACAGTAGTGAGTATCGCTGATACGAGAAGTCCATTCACGCATAGCCTCGGATACGGCATCTTTAAGGGTAGCTGTGCCTGCTTTGACGGGAATAACCTCAGCACCAAGCAATCTCATGCGATACACGTTAAGTGCCTGACGAATGGTATCTTCTTCGCCCATAAAGACCACGCATTCCATTCCCATCAGTGCGGCGGCAGTTGCCGTGGCGACACCATGCTGTCCGGCTCCTGTTTCAGCTATCAATCGAGTTTTGCCCATCTTCTTTGCAAGAAGCGCCTGACCAAGTACATTGTTGATTTTATGTGCACCGGTGTGGTTTAAGTCTTCACGTTTAAGATAAATTTTCGCACCGCCAAGATCCTTTGTCATCTTTTCGGCAAAGTACAGCCCTGACGGTCTGCCTGCATATTCATTGAACAGATCAGTAAGTTCTCTGTTAAATTCGGAATCGTTTTTATAGTGATTATACGCTTCTTCCAGTTCGATGACCGCATTCATCAGCGTTTCGGGAATGTACTGACCGCCATGAACACCGAAGCGTCCGTTTGGATTTGTCATAATCTGTCTTCCTTTCTTACAGTGGCAACAAACGCCGCTATTTTTGTTTTATCTTTTACCCCATTGGCTTCAATTCCCGAGCTGACATCGACTGCAAATGGATGAAGTTCTTTGACCGCACCCATCACGTTGTCAACGTCAAGACCCCCAGCGAGAAAATACGGTCTTCTGATACTTTTTATAAGATCCCAATCAAATGCCGTACCCGTACCTGCACCAGAATCAAGCAGTATATAATCCGCCGTACTTTGTTTCGCAGTTTTTATGTCATTCGCAGTTTTAATGCGAAAAGCCTTGATAATCGGCTTATCTGTGAGCAGTCGCAGCTGTGTAATATAATCTTCATCCTCATCACCGTGAAGCTGCGCTATGTCGATAATGTCGTTCTGCATTAGCTTAGCGACATCTTGCGGATGTTTATTGACAAACACACCGACTGCCTGAATTTCGGGCGAAAGCCGGCTTTTCAGCTCCGACGCTTTTTCGTATGTTACATAACGCTTGCTTTTCGATACAAAGACGAATCCGATATAATCCGGCTTTAGTTCGTTTGCAGTTTCCATATCACAAAGTCGGGAAAGTCCGCAAAGTTTAATCTTCGTCATATCGTACCTCGCAGTTCATCGAGTTTGGCTTTTTTGTCGGGTACTCGCATAAGGGTTTCGCCAATCAAAGCAGCATCCGCACCGATTTCACGGAGCTTTGCCACGTCCTCGGCACTGCTGACACCGCTTTCGGAAACAAACAGCACTTCACGTGGGATCAGCTCTCTGAGTCTGCGGCTATTATCCGTATCTACTGAAAAATCTTTGAGATTACGATTGTTGACACCGATGATACGTGCTCCTGCATTAAGTGCAGTTTGCACTTCGTTTTCATCATGCGCTTCAACCAATGCAGATAATCCGAGTTCATCACAAATGCTGATATATGATTTGATTTGTTCCTCACTTAAAATGGAACAGATCAGCAACACCGCCGATGCGCCCAGAACCTTTGCCTCATAGATCATATATTCATCTACTGTGAAGTCTTTCCGCAGACAGGGTACAGAAACCATGGAGGCGATTGCTTTCAGATATTTGTTACTTCCCAGAAACCATTTCGGTTCTGTCAGCACAGAAATACAGTCTGCTCCTGCCGCTTCGTACTCCTTTGCAATTTGCAGATACGGAAAATCGGGAGCTATCAGTCCTTTTGACGGAGATGCCTTTTTGCACTCACAGATAAAGGAGATACCTGCTTTCCTCAGTGCATTTTCAAAAGCAAAGGAGCTTTTAGGGAGGGATAAGGCTTGCCGCCTGATTTCCTCGATCGGTATTATCTTTTTTGCCTGCTCGGTACGTTCACATGCGTGATCGGCAAGCTGACCGAGAATTGTCATACCTCTACCTCCGGACGATTGCTAACTTCGATAAGTTTCTTCAATGTTTCAAGTGCCTTGCCGGAATCAATGATCTCTGCGGCAAGTGCGATACCTTCTTTCATACTGTCAGCCTTACCGCCGATATAAAGTGCTGCACCTGCGTTCATAAGAACAGCATTTCTCTTATGGCCTTTTTCACCATTTAAGATAGCAAACGTGATTTTAGCATTTTCTTCGGGTGTGCCGCCCTTCAGGTCTTCTTTTGTGCAGCGTTCAAAACTGAAGTCTTCCGGTGTGACCACCGAGGATTTGAACCAACCGTCACGAATCTCGCAGATCGTAGTCGGTGCACTCATGGAGATCTCATCCAGCTTATCCTGACCGTACACAACCATGCCACGTTTGATGCCGAGATTTATCAGAACCTGCGCCAGCGGTTCAACAAGATAATCATCATACACACCGAGAAGCTGCATGGATGGTGTGCCTGGATTCGTAAGAGGACCGAGAATATTGAACACGGTACGGAAACCAAGTTCCTTACGGATAGCACCAACGTATTTCATAGAGGTGTGATATTTCTGTGCAAAGAAGAAGCACATACCGACCTCATTCAGTAGTTCAATACATCTTGCCGGACTCTGCTGGATGTTTACACCAAGAGCTTCCAGACAATCTGCCGTTCCACACTGGGAGGATGCGGCTCTGTTACCGTGTTTTGCAACTTTCATACCGCTTGCAGCTGCAACCAGAGCGGAAGTGGTGGAAATATTGAAACTGTGGGCATTATCACCGCCTGTTCCAACAATTTCAAAAAGTTCCATACCGGTCTCAACCTTTGTTGCGTGCGCTCTCATAGCAGCTGCGCAGCCTGCAATCTCAGCCGTAGTCTCAGCTCTGGCACTTTTGGTGGACAGAGCTGCAAGAAAAGCTGCATTCTGTGTTGCTGTTGTTTCACCGCTCATGATTTCATTCATGACGGTATATGCCTCATCATAAGTGAGGTCTTCTTTATTTACAATTTTTACGATGGATTCTTTAATCAAGACTCATATCTCCTTTATAAAATTTTTAAGCATCTGCTTACCGTCCGGTGTCATAACAGATTCAGGATGGAATTGTACGCCGTAAATGGGATGCTCTTTGTGCTGTACCGCCATTACCTCGCTGTCTGTGGTAAATGCTGTTATTTTTAGTTCTTCGGGAATAGTGTCGGCGTCTGCTGCAAGGGAATGATACCGTGCCACAGGCGCAACGTCGGGACAATCTTTGAATAATGGGCAACTTGTGTCAAATTTCACATCCGACTGTTTACCATGCATTAGTTCCTTTGCGTAGGTAACGGTTGCACCGAAAGCAGCGCACATTGCCTGATGACCAAGACAAACACCAAGTATCGGAATATCGTGGATTGTTTTTACAATATCTATGATGACACCTGCATCCTCCGGTCTGCCTGGACCGGGAGAAAGAATAATACGGTCAGGATTCAAGTTTTTGATTTCGTCTACCTTCATTTCATCGTTTCGGATAATCCTGATATCCGGCTCAATCTCGCCTGTGAGCTGATAAAGATTATAGGAAAAGCTGTCGTAGTTATCTATCAGAAGAATCATAATTCTACCTCCTGTGCAAGTTCTAATGCTTTAAGTGAAGATTTGGCTTTGTTCAGACATTCTTCAAATTCCTTTTCTGGGACAGAATCCGCCACAATTCCAGCTCCGCTTCTCACGAATACCTTACCGTTCTTCTTACAGGCTATGCGGATGGCAATACAGGTATCCATATTCCCTGTGAAGTCGATGTAGCCAATTGCACCGCCATAAATGCCACGCTTGTTGTTTTCAAGTTCTCCAATTAACTGGCAGGCTCTGATTTTCGGCGCACCGGAAAGCGTCCCAGCAGGTAATACCGCTTCAATGGCATCCAGCGCATCGTGATTTTCTCTGATCTCACCACGCACCGTAGAGCCGATGTGCATAACATGGGAGAAGCGTTCAATGGAATGGAGCTTTTCGATCTGTACAGTACCAAACCTGCTTATTTTCCCGAGATCATTTCGTCCTAAATCGACCAGCATATTGTGTTCGGCAAGTTCTTTTTCATCAGCAAGCAGCTCGGCTTCGAGAGCCTTGTCTTCTTCCTCAGTTTTGCCTCTCGGTTTTGTTCCGGCAAGAGGGAAAGTGTGCAGCACACCATTTTCCAGCTTTACCAGCGTTTCGGGAGATGCCCCCGCAACCTCTACGTCTGTTCCTGAAAAATAAAACATATACGGTGATGGATTGATTGTGCGAAGCACACGGAAGGTATTCAGGAGACTTCCCTCAAAAGGCGCACACAGGCGGTTGGAAAGCACAATCTGGAAAATATCCCCCTCACGGATATAATGCTTTGCTTTTTCTACCATGCCGCAGAATTGCTCTTTGTCAAACAACGGCGTAACTTCTCCAAGCAGCTTACCGCCCGGTTCATTCTTCTTTTCGCCGTGTCTCAAAAGCTCTGCGAGCTGACGGAGCTCCATGACTGCTTTGTTGTAACCAGTTTCCGGATCATCCAGCGACATATTTACAATGAGAATAATTTTCTGTCGGAGATGATCGAATGCGATAACTTTATCAAAGAGCATCAGGTCAACATCCTTAAATGCCTCGTTATCTTCTACATCACATTTGACGGTCGGTTCGCTGTAGGTGAGATAATCATAGGAGAAGTATCCCACAAGACCGCCTGTAAAGGAAGGGAGATAATCGAAACGGGGACTTTTATAATCGGCAAGAATCTGACGGAGATAGTCGGATGGGTTATCTGTCTTAACCTTGAGATTGCCATTCTTCATCTCGCCATCAATGCAGGTGATCTCCATTTTCGGGTCAAATCCAAGGAAAGTGTAACGTCCCCAGGTTTCATTTGCATGAGCAGATTCCAGCATATAGCAATGAGTGGATACATTTTTCAGAATTTTCATCGTTTCAACAGGTGTTGTGAAGTCGGAAAGGATTTCAAAGCTGACCGGCAATACGTTATAATGGCCGGTTGCTGCGATTTCTTTGACTTTAACAAAAGTTGGCTGAATTTTCATAATCAGTTCCTCCAAACAGGTATGGTAAAGTTGGTTATTTATCAGGATGATTCAATTTCAATATTCGGCGCACAGCGCGCCGCCAACGTTTTGTATACAGCATATCGCAACCTCCTGAGACAAAGAAAAGACTCCTTTGAGCTTCTATCTCAACTTAAGGAGTCTTGTAAAACAAAAACGTCCCTGACAGAGATATACACTCTGTCAAGGACGAATAAAAATACTTATCCGCGGTGCCACCTTGATTCATAGGAACAACCCTATGCACTTAGCAGGATACCAACATATCCCCGGCAAATGACGTCTGCCTGCAACGTCGCAGAATACTTTGTGAGAATCACATTTGACTGCGCCCTCAGCGGTCCATTTGACAACTTGTTTCTTACCTGACTCTCAGCACCACAGGTTCTCTGTAAAGGCATCATTGCCGTTATCTCCGCTTCAACGGTTTGAAGTATCAAATTTGGTGTTATTATACTCCGGATTACCTATATTGTCAATATGTTTGCGCAGGTTGTTACAAATTGTTCATACTCTACTATGTGAAGTGCTTAATCAAGGCTTTTATACTCTGTTACAGTTTTCAAATAGTTTTCCGGATACCATCTGCCTTGTTACAGACATTTTACCTGCCAGTTCCGCCTTAGTAAGGCCCAATTCCCGTCTTGCCTGAACAATTTTTACACCTGTTTCCACGATTGGCATTCCTTACCATTCCTTTTATCCTCAACATATCTCAGAATATTGTTTTATACAGGCAATTCCTGCGCACCCGTGCAACACCGCATGTTGCGCATGCTGTGAAATTCTCCGCAGAATCACAAATATTTCACTTTTATTGCCAGTGGGCGTTTCACAAAATTACCTTTTATGGAAAATTTCAGAGAATGTCCATGAACCCATCAGCATCAGTGATCCCTGAGAATCTGCGCAGAAACTGAAAACATTATAACAAAAAAACTCACTGCTGCCATATCCGTGAATCTCCGATTCGGCCTCTTTCCTGCCCGAACAGTACAAACTTCTTATTGTGCTGGCTGAAAAAAAGGGCTATAATGAAAATGAGTAATATTGGGAGACATTTATGAAATATCAGAAAAGAGGTCATTTATGAAGCAAAAGACAAATGGAACAAATTCCAGAAAAAAAATTGCAGACGAAATACTTCGTCAGATTGGCGGCAGCGTTATCCTGGTGCTTCTTCTGATAGCAGCTGTGTCCATCTGTATGGTGGGCTGGCTGAGTATTACGTCCAAAAAAACGGAACTGACAGAGGAATCCAATGCAGCGGCAAATCAGCTGACCGGATTTCTGAAACAGTATACCAAAAGCGTGGAACAGCTTGCTGTCAACCCTGAAATAAAGCATATTATGACAGAAATAAAAGCCGGAGACAACATCCGACAGGCAGAAAAACTGGAAACGGTTCTGGACAATCTCTCACACATTGCAGAAACAGATACGGAAAATGTTATGGCCGTATGGATTTCTGATCTGGATGCAAGCTCATTTCTCCAGTCTGACGGACTTACAAATGATGGAGAATGGGATATCACAGGACGCGGATGGTACAGCTGTATTGAAAACAGACAGACCATTCTCACCGAACCCTATGTGGATTCCACCAACGGAAAAATGGTTTTAAGCGCTGCCGCCCCGGTTTACGACGACGCTACCGGAGAAGTTATCGGCGCAGTGGGTATGGATATTGCCATGGATCACATGACAGAAGTTATGAGTCAGTACAAAATCGGCCGAAAAGGCTATGTTCTGCTGCTGTCGGAAAATGGTATGTTCCTGTATCATCCCAAAAAGGATGTTATCCAGAAAAATGTAAAAGATATAAACACGTCCCAGAATGTAATAAATGCCATGGCCTCTCAAAAAAATGAGTTTCTGAAATACAGGGCAGACGGCGTCACAAAATACGGTTCTCTGCAGCATGCCGGAGATACCGGTTATATTGTTCTCAGCAGCCTGCCCATGTCAGAATATTATGCCACGCTGATTGCGATGGTTCTTGCCCTGATCGTTATCTTTGCCGCAGGCATTATGCTGATAGCATTCAGGATCCGGAAAAGTTCCGCCAGTCTGACAAAACCGATTCTGGAACTGAATCATACCGCCCAGCAGCTTGCTGCCGGGGATCTGAACGTGGATCTTCTGATTACAAGTGAAGATGAAATCGGTGAACTGGGTGAATCCATTCAGAAAACTGTCAGCAGACTGAAAGAGTACATAGAATACATTGATGAAACAGCAGACGTACTGGCTCAGGTAGCCGATGGAAAACTGAGCATCAATCTGAAAAATGACTATGTGGGTGAATTTCAGAAAATCAAGACTGCTTTGCTCAATATCTCCGATTCCATGAATCAGGTTATGGCAGGAATCTCAGAAAGCTCAGAACATGTATCTGTGGGAGCCATGGAACTGGCCTCCGCCTCTCAGGTTCTGGCGGAAGGGGCCGAAGAACAGGCCGCAGCCATTGAGCAGCTCACTGCCACCACTGCCACTGTGGCCGAACAGGTGGAAAACAGCCGCAGAGAGGCTGAAAATTCAGCCAAAGCAACTTCACAGGTCACTGAAATCATAGCCCGGAACCAGAAACAAATGACACGGATGACAGACGCCATGGAAAAAATCAGAGAGACTTCCCAGCAGGTTGTGGGCATTATCCAGACCATCGAAGATATTGCTTCTCAGACCAATCTCCTCTCCCTGAACGCCTCTATTGAGGCCGCCCGCGCCGGCGAAGCAGGAAAAGGATTTGCAGTAGTTGCCGACGAAATCGGCAAACTGGCTCTGGAAAGCTCCGAAGCTGCAAATACCACAAAGGAACTGATTGAAATCTCCATGGAAGAAATCAACAGAGGAAATACCATTGCCGGCAGTGTTATGGACTCCCTGAAGGAATCTGTCTCAGCGGTAGCCCAGGTAAATACACTGATACAGCAAACTGCTGAAAATGCCGCTGTTCAGGCTGAAAACATGGAACAGCTCCGTATGGGCATCGAAGAAATGGCTCAGGGAATTCAGGATAATTCCGCAGCCTCCCAGGAAACCTCGGCAACTTCAGAAGAACTGGCTTCCCAGGCTGAAATACTGAATAAAATGGTACAGAAATTTGAACTCTGCCAGGAGCAGCCTCAGGAGGTTCCCACAGAAGCATAAATTTCAGGACTGCTGCAAAATCTCCTGTTTTGCAGCAGTCCAGGTCCCTCATGAGTGAAGGATTCAGGGAGTTGAAGCAGACCTGTCCGCTTTTTTATTTCATCCGTTTTGCAGGCATGTCTGCTATCAGAGCTTCAGCTTTGCCAGTGCATCTGCAAAGGCATTGTTCACCGGCTCTTTGGCTTCCTGCTTTAATTTATTCATATATTTGGACACATCTTTTTTTGACACGCCTCCGCCGCTGTCTTTCCTGCGTTTTTCAAAAGCAGAAAGTTTTTCCCGGTATCCGCATACACAGGTAAAACGCTGATTTTCTCCCTCTCCCACCAGCTCCATTTTTTTATGGCACTGAGGACAGCGGGCATTGGTAACTCTGGACAATGTTTTCCGGTATCCGCATTCCCGGTCCTGGCACACCAGCATCCGGCCATTTTTGTGATTAACCTCCAACAGTAATTTTCCGCAGTCAGGACACTTTTTTCCGGTCAGGTTATCATGGCGGTAGGTTTTGGAGGAAGCTGCAATGTCTTTCACAATATCAACCGTATAAGTTCGGATTTCCGCCTCAAAATCTTTCTTTTTCGCCTTTCCCTTCGCAATATCTGCAAGCTGCAGCTCCCACCTTGCAGTAAGTTCCGGAGAAGTCAGCCCCTCAGGAGCCAGCTCCAGTACTTGTCTGCCTTTGGATGTCAGATGAATATACTGTTCTTTTTTCTCAATCATAAAACTGTTAAACAGCTTTTCGATAATATCCGCACGGGTGGCAACCGTTCCCAGCCCTCCGGTTTCTCCCAGCGTTTTTTTCAGTTCCTGGTCAGAACTTTCCATATATTTCGCCGGATTTTCCATGGCTGCAAGGAGTGTGGCCTCCGTAAAAGGCAGGGGCGGCTTCGTTTTTCCCTCCGTTATGTTTCCTTTCTGAAACAGGATTTTCCGGCCTTTCACAAGTTCCGAAAGATTTCTCCCTGTCTCTCCCGTTTGGCCGGATGTTTCAAACTCTTCCTCTGTGTCCTCCTCAGACAAAATTCCGGATTCTTCCTGGATTTGCCGGATTTCCTGCCATCCGGGCTGTTCCATAATCTTTCCTTTTACCGCAAACCGCTCTCCTTCGCAAACCACCGTCACCTCGGTCTCTATATATTCACAGGGCGGAAGCAGAACAGCAAGAAAACGTGAAACCACCAGTTCGTAAATCTTCCGCTCTCCATATTCCAGCTCGCTCAGCCGGATTCCCTGTTCCGTGGGAATAATGGCATGATGGTCAGAAACTTTTCTGTCATCCACAAAGGATTTATTTCCCTGTATGGGCGATTTCAGCAATTTGCCGCACACTCCATTATAATTCCCTCCCCGGCAGGCTCTGACACGCTCCGGCAGAGTTTCCACAATATCCTGTGTAAGGTACCTGGAGTCGGTTCTGGGGTAAGTCACCACCTTATGGCGCTCATAAAGACGCTGCATGTAATCCAGTGTCTGCTTTGGGGAAAAGCCAAACATCCGGTTGGCGTCCTGCTGCAGAGAAGTCAAATCGTAAAGCTGAGGTGCAAAGGATTTCTGCTTTTTCTGTCTGACTTCTTCCACAGTTCCGGTACTGTTTGTGACTTTTTCACAAATCTGCCTGATTTTTTCCTGGGAAAATGTGGAAGCACTGTTGTCTTTGGACTTCCAGCTCCAGATTACATCATTCCCCCTTACTTTCAGTCCATAATAAGACCGGGGCTTAAAATTTTTAATCTGTGATTCCCGTTTTGCAATCATGGCAAGGGTGGGCGTCTGCACTCTGCCGCAGGAAAGCTGCGCATTATGTTTTACTGTCAGTGCCCTGGTGGCATTTAATCCCACCAGCCAGTCTGCTTCCGCTCTTGCCACTGCCGCTTCGTACAGGTTCCGGTAATCCCTGGCATCTCTCAGATTTGCAAATCCCTGACGGATAGCCTTATCGGTCACAGAGGAAATCCACAGCCGCTTCATGGGTTTTTTCACTCCGGCTTTCTGAATAATCCAGCGGGCCACCAGCTCCCCTTCTCTTCCCGCGTCTGTGGCAATAATAATTTCTCCCACGTCTTTCCGGTACATCTGGGTTTTCACTGTCTGATACTGTTTTCCGGTTTTCTTAATCACCTGAATTTCCAGTTTTTCCGGCAGCATGGGCAGTGTCTCCATCTTCCAGGCTTTCCACTGTTCCCCGTAACTTTCCGGGTCTGAAAGCTCCACCAGATGACCCAAAGCCCAGGTTACCACATAATCTTTTCCCTCCAGAAACCCGCTGCCTCCCTTTGCGCAGCCCAGAACTCTGGCTATGTCCCGGCCCACACTGGGCTTTTCCGCTATCACTAATGATTTCATACTTTTTACCACTCTTTCTTAATATCTTCCTGTTTCACTTCATATCGGGTACAGAATTCCCCCAGATTCTGTTCTCCGCGAATCAGCATGGCTTCTGTAAACTTTCCCGTTTCTCTGTCTTTAAATCCCGCCACCTGCTCTCCCGTACAGATACTGGCCCGAATCACCGGTATCTGCGTCTTCGGGTTATATGGCTGTACCGTCACATGGCTTTTCCGTTTTCGTCCAAACATAACTTCCTCCCATACATACGTTCCCCGACAACCGGGATTTTCTCAGATTTTTCTGGTTCCCCGACAGCCGGGATAGTTGCTGCAACCGTAAAATTCCCCGTATTTTCCCCTGCGTTTTATCATTTCTCCTCCGCATCTGGGACAGAGAATCTCCGGCTGGTTCTGCTGAAGCTGTACCAGAATCTTTCCCAGTTCCTCATAACATTTCTGATTCATAATACAGTCGTTTAATGCCCGGTGAGCCCCGGCTGTATCAATTCGGAAATACTCCGATACATCCAGCAGCCTGTAATGGGAAAGCTGTGGCAGGCATTTTCTTGCCAGATACAGAGTATCAATATAATCGTTTCCAATATCTGCCCCGGAAGTTTCCATTGCCGCATCACAGATGAAATTCATATCAAAGGTATGTATATTATGACCCACCAGGATATCATTTTCCACAAAATTCAGAAAGCCCCGGACTGCCTCTTCCATTTCCGGCGCATCTTTCACCATTTCATCGGTAATCCCGTTGACTGCTGTGGCAGACCTGGGAATCCTCATTTCCGGATTCACCAGTGTTGTGTACTGGTCCGTTACCTGGTGTCCCCGGACTTTCAGCGCCGATATTTCTATAATCCTGTCCAGTTTCGGCCGGACTCCTGTGGTTTCCAGGTCAAATACCACATAATCCTCCACATACCGGTTCAGGCGTTTTCCTCTGTTTCCTGTCATTTAAAATGTTCTCCCTTCTTTTATCAGATTAAATTATAAAGGGATTCGGCGGTATTTGCAAGTTACTTGTTTTCAGAGGAATTTCAATATGATCCGGATGAATCTGTAACAGGAGGCTGTCACAAAACAGCCTCCTGTATCTTATCTCATATTAATTTTCCTTTGGAAGCATCTTTTCAAATTTTCCCCGGAAAAACTGTATCAATGGTCCGTTAAACATGGAATTCAGCAGGGTGCCCAGCCCCACCACCATCCAGATGGAGTTGCCGGAGGCTGCGCAGAATCCCACGCCTATCAGCATTACCACCACGTCGGAACAGATTCTCCCATACTTAAAGGGGATCTTCCCGCCGGTAAATTTCTCAATGATAAAGGCCACACTGTCATAGGGGGCAATTCCCATGTCAGCCACCATATACATGGCCGCTCCCGAAGAAGCGAACAGCAAACCGATGGCAAGCATCAGAATCTTAAGTCCCCAGTTCATTTCCAGGTGAACAACATCTTCCATCACCCAGCAGAGGAAATCCGCAATGTAACCCACGCAGACCATATTCACCACCGTTCCCAGTCCGATACAGTGACGAACGGTAAAAAACACCAGAACCAGCAAAACCACATTCACGATCAGCTGCCAGTTTCCAAACTGCATATGGATAAATTTGCTAATGCCAAGGTTCATACAGGTAAAGGGATCCACTCCGAATCCGGACATCCGGTAAGCTGCCACGCAAATACCGATTAACAGAATTCCAGACACCATATAACAAAATCTTTTTACTTTTCCACTCATGCTTCCACCCGTTCCACTGCTTTCAGAATATAAATCCGTGATTCAAAATCAGTACATGGTACCTGGTCGTCCGGTGTCTGGCCTGCTGTTGCGTCTGAAGTATTCAGCCCCAGATTCATCAGCTCATCCCCGTAAACTCTGGAACCATCCCGGCTGTTTTCATAACAGAAATTCTCATCCAGCCCCTGCAGTTTCACACGGGTAAAACGGTCATTTACCACATTCAGAATCCGGTACCAGCCCACTACTGCTGTTTTCCTGTCCTCACTGACTGCCATCCAGGCCATTTCATTTCCTTCAAAAGGGCTTTTCAGCCGATAGAACGTACCGAACTGCAGCAGGTCACGGTATTCTTTCATAAAGGCAATCTGTTCTTTTACTTCTTCAATTTCTTCTTCTGTCAGTTTATTCAAATCCAGCTCATATCCAAACGTTCCGAAGTATGCCACGTTTGCTCTGGTATGCAGAGGCGTATTGCGGAACATCTGATGATTGGGAATCACAGACACATGACTTCCCATACTGCTGACCGGATAGCACATGGAGGTACCATACTGAATTTTCATGCGCTCCACTGCATCGGAATTGTCGCTGGCCCATCCCTGCGGCGCGTAATAGAGGATTCCAGGATCAAACCGGCCGCCGCCGCTGGCACAGGATTCAAACAGTACCCTGGGAAATTCCCTGGTCAGGCGGTCATACAAATCATATACGCCCAGAATATAACGATGGAAAATTTCTCCCTGCCGCTTTGGGCCGTAAGCCGGGCTGAAACACTCTGTGATACTCCGGTTCATATCCCATTTGATGTAGGATACTTTGGCTTCCCGAAGGATTTTTGCCATCATTTCAAAAATGCAGTCCACCACTTCTTTTCTGGAGAAATCCAGCACATACTGATTCCTGCCATGGGTATTGGCTCTGCCGGGAACCTGTAAAATCCAGTCCGGATGGCTGCGGTACAAATCGGAGTCTTTATTTACCATCTCCGGCTCAAACCACAGACCGAATTTCATCCCCGTCTGCTCCATCCGTTCTGCCAGCCCGGTAATTCCGTTGGCCAGCCGGTCCGTATTCACCACCCAGTCTCCAAGGCCTGCAAAATCATTGCTTCTGGCGCCGAACCATCCGTCATCCAGTACAAACAGCTCCACACCGCACTCTTTTGCCTTTTTTGCAATATGTATCAGCTTATCCTCAGTAAAATCAAAATAAGTAGCTTCCCAGTTGTTAATTAAAATGGGACGTACCCGGTCACGCCAGTAACCTCTCGCCAGCCGCTTCTGAAACAGCTGGTGGAACGTCTGACTCATATGGTTCAAACCGGAATCCGTATATACCATCACTGCCTCCGGCGTCTGAAAACTTTCTTCCGGCTCCAGATGCCATGCAAAGGTATCCGGATGAATGCCCACCAGCACTCTGGTATTGTCATGGGCGTCCACTTCTGCCTGCATCAGGAAATTGCCGCTGTATACAAAACTGAATCCCAGGGCCTCTCCCTGCTGTTCTCCTGTATCCGGACGCTTTAAAATCAGAAACGGATTGTGTTCATGGGAGGAATTGCCCCGCATACTGCCCACAGACTGTACTCCCATGGTAAGGCGGCGTGTTTTCACATGGCGCTCTCTCGCCCATGCGCCGGAAAACTGCACCCAGTCATACGCACAGTCCGGAAGATCCAGACACAGACTCATGGCACGGCCAAGCTGTACAGGCCTGTTTCCGTTGTTGATATAACGGACGCTTCTGGTCAGTACCGGCCTCTGAGAAAAGATGGTATAAAATACCTCTGCCCAGATTCCTGTCACAGAATCATACAGATTCAGCACAAGGGTTTCCGCCTCCCCGGAATCTTCCACATAGGTGGCAGGAAGTCCCGAAAGCTCCGGTTTTCCTGCTTCCACATGATGAGAATGATACTGGAAATCTGAAATCCTGCTGCCGTTTTCCTGTATCACTTCCACTGCCGGGCTTCTGTAATCCCCGGTTCCGTAAACAGGCAGTTCCTGTTTGATATGCTCCAAAGAAAATGCCTTATTCCCTTCAAAGGTACAGGAAGACATGGGGCGGGGTGCTGTTTCCAGCAAATCCCCGAAATCTTCCCTGTCATGAATTTTCTTTCCATAATAGAGATGTCCCATCTGCCCGTTTGGCAGAACCATCATAATATAACTGACTGCATCATTATGTAAATGAAATACTTTTGTTTCTTTATGATAAATAATGCTCATTGTTTACCTCCCGATTATACCGGCAGATCGTCTGCCCTTAATCATTCTTGTGCATTTCCTGCAGTTTCTGAGCCACCTCTTCCATTTTGTCACCTTTCAGCGTATAGAATTTTTTATAGATGAAATAACTCAGGGCTGCCAGGATAATGGGAATCACAATCATCAGAATACGGATACCAAAAATGGTTCCTGCTGACTGTACTTCTGCCTTTGCCTCATATCCTACGATTTCAAGTCCCACACCGGTCAGGCCTCCGGCTGCAGCCGTTGCTGCTTTCATCAGGAATGTCTGAGCAGAACAGGTTACGCTCTCATTCCGTACACCGAATTTCACTTCGCCATAGTCGATAACATCCGCCATACAGCAGGTAGTTACCCCCAGTGACAGACCGGAACCGAAAAACAGAATTGCGCAGCAGATTACTACCAGCACCGCATTGGTGGGCGCAATGTAACCGGAAGCTCCAAGGAGAATCAGTCCCACAATGGGCATAACGCAGGCACAGGCATATACTTTTTCCCTTCCCATTTTTGCGGCAATTTTAGGGAAGCAGACCAGTCCCAGCATTTCCGCGATAATTGCCATTCCGAAGATAGAGTAGAGATACTCGTTTCCGCATACATTTTTGAAATAGTAAACTGCAAAACTCTTTGCAATCTGTGTACAGAGGTTAAAGGTAAGCAGAAGTCCGATAAATGCCACAAGCTGGTCATTTTTTACAATTACGGTAAGAGCCTGTTTTAAGTTGGTTTTCTGAACCTTTGCATTCAGTGTGGATTCTTCTTTTACATTAAATACGGTAATTCCGATAGCGATGATAAAAATAACTGCGATGATGATTGCAAACAGAGTATAACCTGTCTCCGCATATTTGTTGGTCTCTCCGGCCATCTCATTCAGGCCAAAGATAATATACAGTCCAAATGTTGCCACGGAAAATCCTGCAAGGCTTGCAAAAAATCTTGGGATAACGGAAATCTTTTCACGTTCACGAGGGTCGTTGGTCAGGTTTGGAAGCCAGGACCAGTAAGGTACGTCCATGATGGTATACGTCATACCATATAAAATATACATAACGGAAACATATACATACAATGCAGTTCCCTTTAAGTTAAAACTGTAGAACAGAAGTACAAATACAACAGAGTTAATCAATGTTCCGATTACCAGCCAGATACGGAATTTTCCGTATTTTGTACGGGTATTATCCACAATCATGCCCATTACCGGGTCATTTACCGCATCCCAGATTCTTGCCACGAAAAACAGTACGCCTACAAAAGCCGGGGCCAGATACAACGTATCTGTAAAATACAGCATCAGGAACGCTCCAACCAGATTACAGATAGCATCTTTACCAATTGCACCGATTCCAAAACAATACTTTTCTCTTGCAGACACATGTTTATACTGTGTCTTTCCAACATTTTCATTCTGCATATTCATAATTTACCTCCAATGTAATTTTAATGAACTTCCCTTTGAAAATGCTGTGCACATCATCTTCTTAAGATGATTTTATTATAGTATAATTTTTCCTGATTCGTTAGAAAGTTTTGTTTTAAAAATCAGTCAAAATGTTTCCAGTAGCTTCTCCAGTTCCTGTTCCTGAGACTCCAGATGCTCCCGTACCTCCTGCCGGTGTGTCTTACGGTACACGCTGGGCGGCATGCCCATAATTTTTTTAAATGTTTTGGAATATACCAGTGCGTCGCCATACCCGCAGGACATGGCAACCCCTTCAATGGACAGATCCGTCACCGTAAGAAGTTCTTTGGATCTGGAAATCTGAAACTGAGTCAGAAAATCTTTGGGAGACATCTGCAATGTCTCCTCAAACAGCTTATAGAGATAACTGCGGCTCACACAGACGTGCTCCGCAATGTCTTTTACCCCGATGCCTGAGGAATAATTATTTCGGATAAAATTGATGGATTTCTGTACATAAATACTTTCCTTTGTCTCCTTTGTGACGTTTGCAAGCCTGGCGTCTTTGGTCAGTACCGCAAAAAATTCATACAGCAGGCTCTGGAGATAATACTGATCTGTCTGAGAGGGGGAATGGTAACTCAACATTTTTGCCACAATCCGCTTTAAATCCTTTCCCTGATCGCTCTGAAATACCAGCTGACTGCTGTTCAGGCCCAGGTCCAGCAGATACTCATCAGCCTGTTCTCCGTAAAATCCAATCCAGAGATAAGACCAGGGATTTTTCCCGTCCGCCTTATAAAAGGTAACTTCCTCCGGCTCAATCAGAAATCCCTGTCCCTGCTGCAGCTCATACCTCTGTTCTCCCACCTGATATATCCCTTTTCCTGACAGAATATAGTGGATAATATAATTGGGCCGGACTGCCGGGCCAAAGCTGTGATTCGGCTCGCAGTCAGACATTCCGCAAAAGCAAAGATACAAATCTTTAAATTTGGAGCCTTTCAGCTGCAATACATATGCGTCTTCCATCGCTTCTTCCTCCATTATAATTCTTCTGGAAATTCTCTGTAAAATTCTTTATAATAAACCACGAGTAAGTTTTTATAAAAATTATAATTCATATGGAAAGGATGTTTCTCATGGCAGACTATCAACAGCACACCCACGAATTTGAACCTGTGTACGACAGTAATTCCAAAATCCTGATTCTGGGCACCTTCCCCTCCGTCAAATCCAGAGCACAGCACTTTTACTACGGCCATCCCCAGAACCGTTTCTGGAAAGTTCTGGCTGCCATTGCCAAAGAGCCGGTTCCCGTTTCCATTCCGGAGAAAAAACAGCTTCTGCTCCGCCATGGAATCGCTGTCTGGGACGTAATTCAGAGCTGCGAAATCATCGGTTCTTCTGACAGCAGCATCCGCAATGTGGTTCCTGCCGATATTCCCGGACTGTTAGAGCGTGCTCCCATCGCCGCTGTCTTTGGAAACGGTGCAAAAGCCTGTGAACTTTTTCAGAAATATACCCGGCCTCTGCTTCTTCCGAAATACGCTGTGGGCCCACCGGATAAGGAAGCCCTGTGCTCTATCCGCAAACTTCCTTCCACCAGCCCCGCCAACGCAGCCTGGAGCCTGGAACGTCTGGTGGACTGCTGGAAACAGGAAACGGAAAAATTTCTGTGAACAGCCGGCAGACGGGCATATCTGCAGATACTTTCAGAAATTATCATTTTCCCAGATATGCCCCCAGTTTTTCCAGTTCATCCTGAAAAATACAGTATTTTTCAGGATTTCCCCTCAATGTCTCTGCACGCACTTCCGCCAGTATTTTTTCATAGTCCATCCAGCATACTTCTTCCACTTCCTCTTTCTGGAGCTTCAAATCTGACAGATTTACCGGATGGTTATAGAGATACACCATGGTTACCTCTGCATTTTTAAACGGCTTTCCGTGAAATTCTGATTCTGCATAACCCCTGTGAAGAAAAAGCTCCTGCAAATCCTCCGGACAGGCCCGGATACCCAGTTCTTCCTCCAGTTCCCGCAGGGCTGAATCCAGATAATCCCCTCCGGCAGGTATGTGGCCCGCAGATGAAATATCATAACAGCCCGGATAGGAATCTTTTCCGAAGCTGCGTTTCTGCAGCAGAACCTGAAAGCTGCCTGTCTTCGTGGAGCGCACAATCCACACATGAGAAGTCCCGTGCAGGTCTCCCCTTTCATGAACCAGAGAACGCTCCCGCACCACCCCTGTTCCGGTTCCGTCCTCCCGGCGCAGCTCCAGAAGTTCCATGGATTTCCCGTTCAGCACCGCTTCTGTGAGACGATCTCCTTCATAACTTAATTTCAGGGAAAAAAAGGGAATATTTTCCATCAGCAGCCGAAAAAATATTTTATCCCCCTCCCACAGATTTAAGGACATAAGATCTTTTTTCCGCACCCATTCCAGTGTGCCTTCGTTGCAGTCAGTCAGCGTTCCCTCAAAACCGTCCGCTGTATAAAGACACATATACTCTGTGGGCCAGCCTGCCGCCGAAAAAGTTACAATTCCCCGAAAAGAAAAGCCGGTCAGTGTAAGACCGGTCTCTTCCTTTACTTCCCGAAAAAGACAATCCTCCGGGCTCTCTCCTTCTTCAAAATGTCCGCCGATTCCAATCCATTTATCTTTGTTCACATCCACCTGTTTTTTCACCCGGTGGAGCATCAGATAAGAATCATCCTGTTCAATATAGCAAAGTGTTGTCAAAGCTGATTTTTTCAATGGCTGCCTCCCTGGCATGGTTCTCCGGCCAGCGCCGGGCAATCTGCTGTATCATCATTTCAGGATATACAGTTCATTCATCACTTCTTCCAGTTCTTTGTAAGGCACCTGGATCTCTATGGTGCCTCCGGCATGGGTGGTGACCAGATAAGGATTGCAGATTACCACCAGACCTTTTTCATTCAGATAGAACACATCTTCTGTGAGAATATCAGAAATATAACTCTCATAGTCCTCCATCAGATAATCTTTATACGGTTCTTCGGTAATGGTTTCCAGAATATGTTTTTCCACAATTTCTCCGGCTTTTGCCTTATCAGTGAAAATATCTGACAGGGACAGGAGTTTTCCTGTGGTGGCATCAAAGCAGTAGGAGGACGTCCAGGTATTGGGATGAGGCGTTCCCTGCCACTGATAGCTTTCGGCCTCTATGCTCAGAATTCTGGTGGAAGCATATATCATTTTGTAAACAGAGCCATAGCCATACCCCGTCCAGTTTTCTTTCTCCTCATCGGAAAGCCCCTGATAAGCGCTGCGGGCCAGTTCCGTATCTTCCTCGATATAGGTCTGCGTCTCCGTATGTTTCTGCTCAAAAGCCATATTTATTTTCTCAGCAGCCGCCTCATTTTCCGGAATGGAAACCACCGGGCTGTTCTCCGCCACAGACAGCAGAAGGGCGCCGCTTTCCTCATCTGTAATGTCCTGAGAATAATCGGTAAACGTCACCTCCGGCGGCTGACTCAGCTCTTTTCCTGGTTCCTCTGTGCTGGCGGAACTGTCTTTCTGTGTGTCGGAATCATTGCTCTTCGTTTTTCCTGTAACATCTTCTTTCTTCTCTTCCTGCTTTGTATCGGGCTGATTCCCTTTCTCTGCCCCTTTCTTTCCTGAGCAGGCAGCAAACAACAGACATATCCCTAATCCAAGCAAAAGTATTTTTTTCTTCATCTGCAGAATCCCCTTTACGTTATTTTCTGTACATATGGTTCAGCGGTCCGTTTCCGTTTCCCAGATTCATTCCGTCCAGAATTGCCCCGGTCAGATAATCCTTGGCGTTCCTCACGCTCTCTTCCGGAGTCAGTTCTGCTGCCAGCCCGCAGGCTATGGCCGAAGACAGGGTGCAGCCGGTTCCATGGGTATTTCCGCTGTCAATATGTTTTCCGGAAATCCATATGGGGCGTCCCTGGCAGCACAGCAAATCATCTGCAGAATTCTCATCGTGTCCGCCTTTCAAATAAACAATACCCTTGTATTGTAACGCAAACTCCCTTACTGCCGCAACCCTTTCTTCTCTGGTTTTTATGGTTCTTTTTAACAAAACCTCTGCTTCCGGAAGATTTGGGGTGTAAAGTTCCGCCAGCGGAAGCAGTTTTTCTCTGTAATAAGACAGAGCTTCCGGCTCCATCAGGTGCTTTCCGCTGGTGGATACCATTACCGTATCCATCACCACATGTCTGGCCCCGTATCGAAGCAGGCAGTTTCGAATTACCTCCATCTGGGGAATTCCGGTTACCATGCCGATTTTTACCGCATCCGGTACGATATCCGTAAAAACACATTCCAGCTGTTTTTCCAAAAATGCAGGGGATACCGGCACAATCTCCGCTACCCCCATGGTATTCTGCGCTGTCAGCGCAGTGATGACACTTTCTCCATACAGCCCATGGGCCGCTATGGTTTTCAGATCCGCCTGAATGCCGGCGCCGCCGCTGCAGTCGCTTCCCGCTATGGTAAGCACAACCTTCATATCATTCCTCCCCCTCCAGCAGTTTCCGTATCTTTCTGACTTCCGCCGCAGGATCATCGGCTTTCAGAATCCCTGCGGAAATTGCCAGTCCCTGGGCTCCGCACTCCAGAGGCTTTCTTAAATTTTCTGCAGTAATCCCGCCTACAGCCACATTCGGAATGGGGGCTGTATTTAATATTTCCCGGTAAATTTCTTCTGAAATGGAGACTGCGTCTTTTTTGGTATCCGTAGGAAACCAGGCGCCGCTGCCCAGGTAATCTGCCCCTTCCTTCAGGGCCCTTTTTGCCTGCTCTGCCGTTTTGGCAGTGGCTCCGATGATTTTATCCGCTCCCAGAAAACTTCTTGCATCCCTGACCGGAATATCCTCCTGTCCCAGGTGTACCCCCTGAGCGCCGCTTAAAACCGCAATGTCCATTCTGTCGTTAATAATCAGCCGGGTATGGTAATATTCCGTCAGTTTTGCCAGTTTTTTTGCACGCAGAAGATATTCCGCTGAAGAGATGTTTTTTTCCCTGAGCTGGATGTAATCCACGCCCGCTTCCAGCGCCGCTTTTATTTTATCTTCTCCATAAGAAAAATCTGCAATCAGATACAGCCATTTTTTCATAGTCCTCTCCTTTTCAACCAGTCTGAAAAACAGGAATCCGACAACATGCCAAGCCCGTCCAGCAGAGCTGACTTTGCCGCTCCGTATCCCTTTTCTGCTCCTGCATGTTCCAGTGCAAATGCCATGCCGGCAGATGTGGCTGCCGCCGCCAGTATCTGCTCCTGCAAAATACTTTCATCCTGGGCCAGATCCAGATTTCTTTCTTTCTTCATCCTTCGAACAGCGCTGCTGCACGCCCCGGCCACTGCTCCCGCCAGGCAGCCGCTTCCCACCACATTCTGATTCGGCCTGCCTTTATGGGGAATTTCCAGCCTGCCCTTTTCCCAGAGAATACAGTCCGGCTCTCCGGTAGCCAGGTAAATGATGCCCGGCCGAATCTCTCCGGTGAGGCGCCAATCCCGCAGAGAGTCAATGCCTTCTCTGGTCAGCTTTCCCTGCTGAATGCTGTAAAGCTCCGCACGGTTGCCCTTTACAATTCCTTTCCACGGAATCTGCAGCAGGCTCCGTACTGCCTGCAGCCGAAAGGCAGAGGCTCCGCAGCCAACCGGATCCACTACTATGGGTTTTCCCTCTTTGGCGGCAAAGCTCAGGACAGTCTCTGCCGCCGCTGTTTTTTCCTGGTTCAGCTGGCCCAGATTCACCACGCAGCTATCTGCCTGCGCCGCAATTTCTTCCATCTCTTCCGGCGCCACTGCCATCAGGGGCCTGGCTCCCAAAGCGGCAAGACCATCGGCACACAGGGAAGCGGACACCGTGTTTGGTATCATATGTATCAGATATTTTTCCTGCCTGATATTTTGAAATACCGCTGCTATCTGCTCCGGGAAAACAGTAAATTCCCCCAGGTTTTGAAGCAGTCTTTTTTCTCCGGATTCACAGATGCCTCCGGCCTGATTTTTATCATTCATTTTCCGGCTGTCTCCCTGTCTGTTTTTATGGACTACACTTCTTTCAGCATACCCTGCAGATACCGTACCATTCCGGATTTATACAGAGCCCCCAGAAGGATCGCTGCCAGAATACAGCCTCCCGCTGTGCTGATCAGAAACGGAAGCACATAAGTAAAAATTGCGGCTTCTTTATTCCCCAGAAACAACACAGCCAGAGGGTAGCAGAGCATTCCTCCCAGAATCCCGGTACCCAGAATTTCTCCGGCAAAAGCAGTCCACATTTTTCCGGTCTGACGATACAGCAATGCTCCCAGAAAGGCTCCCACCATACTGCCCGGAAAGGCCAGCAGGCTTCCGGTGCCCATAAGATTCCGTATCAGAGCTGTGGAAAATGCAAAACCCACTCCATAGCCTGGGCCCAGAAAAATCCCTGCCAGCACATTCAAAAGGTGCTGAATGGGAAAACATCTGGAAGCCCCCACGGGAATGGAGAACGCAGACAGGCAGACACCCAGGGCTGTCATCATTCCTGCCGCCGCCAGTTTTTTCACATTTACTTTCATTTGCTTCTCCCTGTAACTTTACAAAATATCAATGTATTCTCCGGACAACGCTTTGTTCATACTCCGCACAGCACAGAATTTTCCGCACATGGAACAGGTGTCGTCATGCTCCGGCTTCCGGTCATCCCGGATTTTCCGGGCTGTTTCCGGGTCCATAGCACATTCCCACTGTGCCTCCCAGTCC
Organism: Eubacterium sp. 14-2; assembly: GCF_000403845.2. GTDB lineage: Bacteria > Bacillota > Clostridia > Lachnospirales > Lachnospiraceae > Petralouisia. The sequence continues at coordinate 778,332 of NZ_KE159568.1, forward strand.
AGATTTCTGCGGGCGTCTGCCATCCGGTCGTCCAGTTCTCTGGCACCCCGAACGCCTTTTGCAATATCTGCCGCATGGGCCGCAATTTTAGAGGCCATAATCCCCTGTTTTACATCCTCCACATTGGGCAGGGCCAGATGTTCCGCAGGCGTTACATAACACAGAAAAGCCGCGCCGTTCTGTGCCGCAATGGCTCCGCCGATGGCAGAGGTAATATGGTCATAACCAGGCGCAATATCTGTTACAATGGGCCCCAGCACATAGAAAGGCGCGCCCATACAGATGGTCTGCTGCATTTTCATGTTGGCTGCAATCTGGTCCATGGGCATGTGCCCCGGTCCTTCCACCATTACCTGTACATCTTTTTCCCAGGCCCGCTTCGTCAGTTCTCCCAGGCGCACCAGTTCTTCAATCTGACACACATCAGAACCGTCCGCAAGACAGCCTGGGCGGCAGGCATCTCCCAGAGAGATGGTCACGTCATATTCCCGGCAGATATCCAGAATTTCATCGTAATATTCATAGAAGGGGTTTTCCTCACCTGTCATGCACATCCACGCAAATACCAGGGAACCGCCGCGGGATACAATATTCATTTTCCGTTTGTGCTTCTTAATCTGTTCAATGGTCTTTCTGGTAATTCCACAGTGCAGGGTTACAAAATCCACCCCGTCTTCGGCATGAAGTCTTACCACATCCACAAAATCTTTCGCGGTAAGAGTTGCCAGATCCCTCTGATAGTGAATCACAGAATCATATACCGGCACGGTACCAATCATGGCCGGGCATTCAGAAGTGAGCTTTCTGCGGAAAGGAATGGTATCTCCGTGAGAGGACAGGTCCATAATGGCATGGGCCCCCATATGCACCGCCTCCATGACTTTTTCCATTTCCACGTTGTAGTCTTTGCAGTCCCGCGACACCCCAAGGTTCACATTTATCTTGGTGCGCAGCATGGAGCCCACACCTTCCGGATCAATACAGGTATGGTTCTTATTGGCACAGATTGCCACTTTTCCCTCAGCCACCAGCGGCATCAGTTCTTCTACGGTCATCCGCTCTTTTTCAGCCACCTTTTTCAGTTCTTCTGTTACAATTCCCCTGCGGGCTGCTTCCATCTGTGTTGCAAATTCTCTCATATTTTTCCTCCTTAATTCCAAACACCTGTCTTTCCTGTAAGACAAAAAGAGACGCCCGGCGAGCGTCTCAGAAATTACACATATCTTCCGCTCCCTACGACAGTATTAACTGACAGGTTCAAAGAGTCAGGTTTTAACCTTCTCAACCGTGGGAATCCTTCAGAAACACTGAAAATACTTTTCTGAACAGCTTCCCGCAGTCCCTCTGCGTTCTCTTATTCGTGTTCATCATATATGATCCGGCCGCATTTGTCAACCGGCCCTTCCATTAAATATCATATTCACACCAAATGGCTGAAAATTACTCATATTCTTCAATAATAGGCGGAATCTGGGACAGCATATTGTCCACATCCTCGAACATGGAACTTTTTGTGGTGCCCAGACTGCTGGCATAGTCAATATGGCCCATAACTTCCTGATACTGTTCCTTTGTCTGGTCAAAAAAGCCGCACAGCGTCTGCAGCGCCATATCAGATTCATCAATTACTCTGGCAATTTCTTCCTGTACATTGGTTGCACCTTCTGCCGCTTCTGTAATCTTATCAAACAGCTGATATGTCTCATCCACTTTCTGAATACTCTCACCCAATGCCTGCTGGGATGTGTTGATACTGGAACTCAGGCTGTCCGTACCTTCTTCCACGTCCACAATGCTGGAATCCACCTCAGCCACCAGCTTCTTAATCTGATCTGCCAGCTCTTTCACCTCCACAGCCACCACTGCAAAGCCCTTCCCCTGCTCTCCTGCTCTGGCCGCTTCTATGGAAGCATTCAGAGCCAGGATATTGGTCTGGTCTGCAATGGTTACAATATTGCCGGTACATTTTTTAATTTTCTTCACCGCCTCCAGAAAATCTTCAAAGGTTTTTTCCATTTCCTTAAAATAATTCTCCACCTGGCGGGAACTGTTCTTCAGTTCCTCCACTTCGTCCTGGGCCTGCGTTACCGACTGGGCAATTTCACCTTTCACAGTCTCAAACTGGCTGGATACCTGGCTGATACTTGAGAAATTCTGCCCGAAATCCTGAAGCTGTTCCTGGAAATTTTCCGACTCACTGAGCACTTTTTTGAAAGAATAGGTGATTTTATTCAGCTCTCTCAGAGAATCCACTTCTTTTTCCACCAGATCTCTCTGGTAATCTTTCAGATTCTCGATTACATATCCCACCGGATAAAGGCCTTTCTCCTGTTCCTGTTCTCTTTCCATCTCTATTCGGGCGTTTTTCCAATATCCCATGCTTATCCCCCTTTACTCAAATACCACACATGTCATGGACTGGTTGACAAAACGGTTGTTGTAGTGCTCTCCATATCCCACAAGGCCTGCATGGCTGCCTAACGTTTTCATCTCCTGTAAATATTCCTGCATATAATGGTTGTCGCTGAACAGCAGATACCGGAACAGACAGTTAATGGAAAATACCGCCGACACTCTGGAAAATTCTTTCTGTATCGTCTGTATGGTCTCTTTCACAATGCGCCTGTAATCGCCCAGTTCCAGTAAAATCAGCACATCAGAATCATTTACCTGTCGGAAACATGCCAGGGCATCTCCGTCTACTTCTTTGATGGAAATAATACAGATCTCATCTCCGCTGATTCTTCCAAAAGGATTTTTAAAGGTCTGCGTTGTAATCTGCTGTTCTGATACCTTCAAAATACTCTGATATACCTGACGGGCAGATTTTCCGTTCAGTTCCCCGATCATATATTTTGCCTTGTCTGTTTTGGAAGCAATAAAACGATATTTCCACACGGGATGATAGATATTCTCTTTATAAGCCTTTACTTTTCCATACTGATTCTTCACGATGGCATATGCCACTGCCTCTTTATAAACCCTGCCGTTTGCAGAAACTCTTCCGCCATCGCCGGTTCCGCCCACCAGAGAAATATCTTTTTTCTTCAGAACGCTGTATATGGTGGTCAGCACACAGGCGTCATTGCCGGAACAGAAATCAATGCATATGGTGTCATTGCCGGCGGCTTTTACTTTCTCCACATCACGTTCCAGACGCCGGATATATTTCACAGGCATGGTATTCACTTCTTCCAGAACATTGGCAGCAGCCGTAATTCCATCCTGGAACGCCACAACTCCCACACCGTTTTCCACTACTCTGGTATCATAACTCATTCCAATACAGCCAATACTTGGCACTCCGGGATAAAGCTCCTCCAGTTCACGCACATGGGCTTCAAACTGTTTATCATTGGACATCAGCATTATCAGCTGGGGATCCTTCAGGCCCCGAACCGCTTCCTTCAAATCGCCTTTCTGGCTCATACCAAAAAACTGTTTCAATATTTTATCCCTCTCTTCCGTAATATACCATTATCTTATCCTATCCAGGATAGAAGGTCAATCATTATTCTGTAAAGTTTCCAGTGCTTTCAGCACCTGATTATCATGCATGGGATTGTAGGTTTCGTCATCCTGGGACTGATATTCATATTCCAGCTCAATATCCGGCTGAATTCCCACGTCATGAATATAATTTCCTTTGGGAGTAAAATATTTTGCCATGGTAACTTTCACTGCACTTCCATCTTCCAGAGGAACAATAGTCTGTACAATTCCCTTTCCAAAGGTAGTGGTTCCTATCAGTGTCCCATACTCATAATCCTTGATGGCCCCCGCAAAAATTTCCGAGGCGCTGGCGCTGTTTTCATTAATCAGAACCGCCAGAGGCAGTTCCAGACAGGATGCATCTGATTTGTAATCAGAACGGTGCCCGTATTTATCCTCCGTGTACACTACCAGGCCCTCCGGCAGAATTTCATCCAGCATGGCGCACACGGTCTGAAGGATACCGCCCGGATTGTTCCGCAGATCCACAATCATGGACTTCATACCCTGTCCCTGGAGCTCTTTTATGGCAGCCAAAAACTGTTCATGGGTGGATTCCGTAAATTCTGAAACCTGTATAAATCCAACCTGGCCCTCCAGCATCTGATACTCCACGGTAGGCACTTCAATCTGACGTCTTACCACGTCCACCTGAATATGTTCACTCTCTCCTGCCCGCATCAGCTCCAGATGAACCGTACTTCCTTCCTCGCCTTTGATATGAGTCACCAGCTCTGAAAGTTCCATGCTGTCTCCCTCAATGTCTCCTACTTTCACAATGATATCTCCGTCCCTCACCCCTGCTTCCTCAGCAGGCGTTCCCGGATATACATGGAGAATCGTAACAATCCCTGTTTTGAGATTCTGGTTCAGTACAGCGCCGATCCCATAATAGACTCCTGTGGTGGAATCGTTATAGGAAGCATATGTCTCCGCAGAAAAATAAGAAGAATAACGGTCTCCCAGGCCATCCACCATTCCGGTATACATACCTTCCACCATGGCGTTTCGGTCAATCTCATCATAATAATATTTATCAATAATGTCCGCTATCTGTCCTGCCTTTTCCTCCACTTCTTCTCCGAAAATAACATCCCTGCTGCTTCCGTCCGCCTGATTGTTTTCCTGGTTCTTCCTGTTGATTCCAGGGAGAACAAAGAGCCAGATATTTCCTGCAATAAGGGTCACCACCAGCAGCGTACCGATGACGCCTGCTGCCAGCCCTTTGCCGAACCCTGAATTCTTCTTTTTCTCCGGTGACTCAAAATATTCCTGATTGTCCATACGATTCATCTCCTGCCATTTCTTTCTTAGTAACAGTCTCTCAAGTCAGTCCTATACCTTCAAATGTTTCCGGATGGTGAGGCGGCTTCCCAGAAATCCAATGCCCACCCCCAGAATCAGGCCCACCGGAACCAGTGTGGAAAACACCCTGTCCACCGGCAGAAACTCCATCATTCCGCTCAGCCAGAGGAATTTCTCTCCCACATAGGAAATGATACTCCGGTACATCCGGTAAAGTATCAGTAACGGCAGCAGAGAGCCGATTATCCCAATCAGAATCCCTTCCACAATAAAGGGAGCCCGCACAAAATAATCGGTGGCGCCGATTAATTTCATAATTGCAATCTCCTCCCGGCGCACTGCAATTCCGATGGTAACAGTATTGCTGATCAGAAACACTGCCACACACAGAAGAATCAGAATGACTCCCGCCGATACATATCCGATTAACCGGTTGAAATCCGTCAGGGTATTTGCCGCCATATCGGAGCTTTTTACCTCTTTTACTCCTTCCAGAGACTGGATATAGGTCACCAGAGACTGCTGCATGGAAATATCATTCATGTAAACCACATAATGGGCTGAATTGGCCAGAGGATTGTCTTCGGCAAATCCCGCCGCCATGTCTTCGGCGCCTTTGAAATATACTTTCTGAAATTCATCCCAGGCCTGCTCCGCAGACACAAATATCTTTTCCGATACCTCCACGCGCTTTCCAATCTGCACGCCGATTTCATCAATCTGTTCCTGGGTGGCGTCATCATTGAAAAACACCGTCACTGCAACTCCTGACTCCACCTCCTGTACCACGCTCTGAAAATTTACCACCACAGAATAGAATATGCCAAACAGAAAAATACAGGCAGACATGGTGGCAATGGAAGCCAGGGAGAACATTTTATTCTTCCAGATATTTCTGGCTCCCTGTCGTAATGTATACCAAAATGTACTAATCCTCATATGGGTCACCCATCCGTTCGTCTTCTACGACAACGCCTTTCCGCATGGTGATGACACGCTTTTTCATGGCCCTGACAATATCCAGATTGTGTGTTACCACCAGAACAGTGGTTCCTCTCTGGTTGATTTCCTCCAGCAGCTTCATAATTTCCCAGGCATTGTGCGCGTCCAGATTTCCCGTGGGCTCGTCTGCCAGAAGGATTTTCGGCTCATTTACCAGTGCTCTGGCAATAGCCACCCTCTGCTGCTCTCCACCTGAAATTTCTCTGGGATATGACTTGTATTTTGCGGCAAGGCCCACCATGGACAATACCGCCGGTACTTTCCGGCGCATGGTCTTTACGGGCATTCCGATTGCCCGCTGGGCAAAGGCCACATTTTCATAGACATTTCTGTCTTTCAACAGCCGGAAATCCTGAAACACCACGCCAATATTCCGGCGGAATCTGGGAATGTCCCTGTGGCGGATATTTCCAAGTTTCTGGTTATTGATGGTAATGCTGCCTTTGGTGGGCTCCAGTTCTTTCAGCAGCAGCTTGATTAACGTGGATTTCCCGGAACCGCTGTCTCCCACCACAAACACAAACTCACCCGGTTCGATATACAGACTCACTTCATTCAGTGCGGGAATTCCTGCAGAATATGCTTTGCTGACATTTTCAAGTTTTATCATGTAAGCCTCCTGGTCCTGTAATTAAAACTTCATTTTCCTGTGAATATTCATTAATAATCCAAAGTTTCCATATATTTCATATATTTTACTACCATCAATGCAATTTTAAAAGTGATGGCGTCCTCAAACACCCGCAAATCCAGCCCGGTACTCTTCTGCAGCTTATCTAACCGGTACACCAGCGTATTCCGGTGAATGTAAAGCTGCCTGGAAGTTTCTGAAACATTCAGGCTGTTTTCAAAAAATTTATTAATGGTAGTCAGAGTTTCCTCGTCAAACTCGTCGGGAGATTTCCCGTCAAAAATCTCTTTGATAAACATTTTGCACAGAGGAATGGGAAGCTGATAAATCAGCCGGCCGATTCCCAGTGTGGAATAGGCAATCACATGGCGTTCTTCAAAGAAAATCTTCCCCACGTCCAGCGCCATCCTGGCTTCCTTATAGGAGCGGGAAACTTCTTTGATTTCATTGACAATAGTACCGTAGGCAATATGGATATCCGTTTCATCCCCGGCATGGAACAGACTTAAAATTACTTCGGCTGTTTTGTTCATCTCCTCGTATCCTTCGTTTTCCATAACCTCTTTTACCACGATAATATTTTTTTCATCCACCGCTGTGATAAAATCCCTGGATTTGCTTCCCAGAAGCCCCCGGACCTTTTCCAGCTCATTGCCGTCCTTCTCCCGGTTCGTCTCCACAATAAAGACCACCCGCCTGGCTTCCGTATCAATATGCAGCTTTTTGGCACGATTGTAAATATCCACCAGCAACAGATTGTCCAGCAGCAGATTTTTCACAAAATTATCCTTGTCAAACCGTTCTTTATAGGCTACCAGCAGATTCTGAATCTGGAAACTGGCAATTTTTCCTACCATATATACATCTTCACTGTCCCCGTTGGCAAGGAGAATATATTCCAGCTGATGTTCGTCAAATACTTTAAAAAACTGGCATCCCAAAAACACCTGACTGTCTGCCGGAGATTCCACAAATGCCAGTGCCGCAGTCACATAGCTGTCTGTATCCTGGAATGTGGTGGCCAGTACCTTTCCTTCCGTATCAATAATACACAAATCAATTCTGGTGATTCCCTTCAATCCGTCAATGGTATTTTGAAGTATCTGATTCGAAATCATTTGTTTCACTCCTTTTCTCTGCCTCTCATCTATATACAAATTCCTGTACAACTTTCACAATTATATTAACCCCGTTTTCAAAAAATTACAGGACTCACTATGTATTTTAATGCAAAAGCACAAAAAAAGAAAGAGGAAATCCATATTTTTTTATGCATTTCCTCAACTTTTTTTCAAAATATGGATTTTTTCCCATGGGCATAGTACACAAAAATTTTCTAATGACCTCGATACTCGATGAAACCCTCTCCCAGCACCTCCCGGACGTCTCCTACAATTACAAAAGCATTTTGATCCAGCTGATGAATCATTTCCTTTAACTGTACAATTTCTTTCCGGGACACCACGCAGTAAAGCATACATTTCCGGGCTCCGGAATACATGCCCCTGGCTTCCAGTCCGGTAACGCCCCGGTCCAGGGTTTCCATAATCATCCTGGAAGCCTCTTCGTACCGGTCCGTAATAATATAGGCCGCTTTGGAAAATTTCATACCTTCCAGAATCGTATCCGTCACTCTGGAAGTAATAAAAATAGAAACAATGGCATACATGGAAGGACGCAGGCCAAACACATACAGGCCTGTCAGCACTACCATACCGTCCAGCACCTGCATAATCTGGGCCACAGAATAATGTTTCAGTTTGCACTGAATCAGAATGGCCACCATTTCCGTTCCCCCTGTGGTTGCATTTGCCCAGAGAATCGTACCCATTGCCACACCTGCCAGCACTCCGCCGAACAATGCCGCCAGAATATAATCCCCGCTTACAAAATCAAGCTCCGGTATGATATACAGCCAGGCTGAAAGCAGGGCTGTGGCAATGGCTGTTCTGCCGATAAACCGTTTCCCCTTTACTTTCAGGGCAATCAGAAATACCGGAACATTCAAAGCCAGATTGGCAAACCAGAGGGGAATTCCTCCTTCCAGAAAAATTCCCGTCATATTTTTCATCAGAATGGAAATACCGGTAAATCCTCCTGTTACCAGGCCAACAGGGTCAAAAATACATTTTATGGCAAAAGCCAGAAGCCCTGTTCCTGCCACAATCATCAGATATAAAAACACAGGCGACCGCCTGTATTCAGAAAGTCTGCTCATTTTATCACCTCATTCATCCTTCTTATTATAACGCGCCAGCATACTGTGCATTACACTTTTCTGAATCAGTTTTTTTGCAAACCCTGCCACCTCTGACACGCCTTTGCGGGAAGTATAATTCTTTCCCAGACTGTACCAGATTTTCGCATTCAGCTTTTCCCTGTTGTCCTCCAGAAAATATTCCTGTTCAGGAGCCGGCACCACAGACAGAATAATATCCGGCTCGGCAATATTAATTTCATTAACTACCGTATCGTAATCACCGGTGCAGTCAGACAGAGCATAAACTCCTGCTATATGAATTCTGTCATAATTCTCTTCCAGAAATTCCTGCAGAATTTCAAGATTTTCCGTCGTATCCCCCAGCAGGTAAACGCTCCGGCGGTTCCGGTCCGCCCGTCTCATAAATTCTTTCTGAAACTCATTGTCCACGGTCTCCTGTATGCGCTGCTCAGCTGCCACTCCTGCCGCCTTTAAAATTTCCTTATCACTGATAATTACCAGATCCAGGTTTTCTATACATTTTTTCAACCGGCTGTCTTCCTGTGCTTTTACCAGTATATCCATGGAAACAGTACCCACCGTATTCATTATGGTATTGGTCAGGAATCCTTCTATCTGCCCCATGGATTCCCGCACGGTATAATTATCCAGCTCCATTCCCAGTATCTCTATTTTTTTAATCATATGACACCTGTTTTCACTTTCCTGATCCCACAACTGTTGAAAGTACTTTAGAAGTATACCAAAAGAGGAAAATTTTTTCAACACCCCTTTTTTCTGAAATTGACTGATATTTCTGTTCCAAATCAGGTTTTTTGTGTCTTTTAAAAAGTCAATCCTTTTCTCTGTTTTTTGACGGAATCCTTAAATTTATCACAACTTCACAAAACAGATGTTTCTTTCTTTCACTATGTAAACCACTTTATTCACATGATTTTTTGTGGATAATGTGTATAACTCTGTGTATAACTCACTTTTTTGGATTTTTCAAGTAGTTTCCATGTGGATAACTTCTGGATAATTTTATCCCTGTATTTATAATTTTGTGCACTTTTTTCCATTCTGAAACAGGTAATATATTCCTTCCTTTTTCTGATAAATTTAAGTTAGAAAACAGGAATAATTGTGTAACAATTCGGAATTTTCGGTGCGGTAATATTTTTTATTCTATAAGAAGATACTTTCGCGCGTTAGCGTGACAAGATCTTTTCTATAAGAGAACAAAGCGGACAGGTCCGCTTCTACTCCCTGAATCCCTCTCTCATGAAGGACCTGGACGGTTTGCTACGCCATTTGCGGTGCGTCAGAGCATACGCAGTATGCTGAACGTATCGCATTTTAGCACAATTGCGAAGCAATATTTTACCTCTTGTGCGAGCGTGCATATTATTTTTTATTCTATAGGAAGATACTTCACGCGTTAGCGTGACGAGGTCTTTCCTATAGAATAAAAAAAGAATCCCGCAAGCGGGATTCTCTTTATTATTCTATGCTGTTCTTAGAAAATTCTTCTTACTGCAACAATCGTTCTGTAAGCAGCGGGAGAAGTATACTTGATACCGGTAGCTTCTGTGCTGGCATGCACAATGGTGTCTCCGCCGATATAAATTCCAACATGACCGCTGTAGCATACAATATCACCAGGCTGCATTGCATCTGTGCTTACGCCATATCCAACACCTGCCAGTGCACTGGAAGAATGAGGAAGGCTTACGCCAAATGCTGCGTATACACTCATTACAAATCCGGAACAGTCAGCTCCGTTTGTCAGGCTTGTCCCGCCATAGACATATGGATTGCCTACGAACTGGCATGCATAATCTGCAACTGCCTGTCCACTTCCGCCGCTTGGCGGATTGTAGCTTCTGCTCTCACCGGAAGATGAGGAGGAAGATCCTGAGGAACTGGAAGAGGAGGAAGATCTTGTTGCTCTTCTTGCTGCTTCTTCCGCAGCCTTTCTCTCTTCTTCTTCTTTCTTAAGGCGGGCTTCCTCTTCTTCTTTGGACTCAGCTACCACATAGTTGGTACTGCACTCTACGAATTCGCTGGATACCCATCCGTCTCCTTCTTCAATTGCCACTTTTACCCAACCGTCTTTTTCTTCCACAACGCTGAGTTTCTCTCCCTGAGGAACCTGTCCCAGAACATCAGATTCTGTACTGGAGTCTGCCCGTACATTCAGATTATCGGTTGTAACGTCTGCCACTCTGTATCCAACGGATTTTGCCAGCTCTGCATTGCCCAGAACCAGGAATTCTGCCTTTATGTATCCTTCCACATTACCGGAGTGGATCTTATACCAGTCACCCTCTGTTCCCAGTACGGTACATGCGGAATTGTTATATAATTTTCCAAGTACCTCTCCATCTTCTCCTGCAATGGAGCGTACATTTACATAATCATCAACCTGAGCAATGGCAATGTCGTCATATTCCGTCCTGGTCACAGGCGTCTCATTCTGAACCACATCCACATTCGTGTCGATTGCTTCCTGTCTCGGTGCAAGGGAATTTGCAAAGATCTCTGTAACACCTGCTGTTGCGGAAGTATCCTTCTTCGTATCCTGTCCGTTATCTATCTGTGTCTCCTGTGCTGCTGAAATCAAATTTCCTGCCCCCGCACTTACTGCAGCATGAGAAACAAAAGAGCTGCCTGTAAATACAACTGCGGCGGTTAAACAACAGGTCGTTGCTTTTCTGATTGAATTTCTGTTCATAATACCCTCCATTTTAAATTCTGTTTTCTATGAACATGAAGTCCTTATGGATTTCTTCATTTGTTACGAACTTATTACGAAATTTATTATAGCAAGGAGGGCTGTCCCTGTCAACTGTAAACTTTTACAAAATTATTACGATATTTTCCCGAATCCTGTCACTATTTAAAATTATCCCTCTCATCAGCGGATATACTGTTCAACAGAAGTAACTGCATTCGCTCCATCAGCTGCAGCAGTAATTACCTGCCTTAACTGCTTGGCTCTCACATCCCCTGCGGCAAATACGCCTTCCACACTGGTCCTGGTATCTTCTCCCGCCAGAATATAGCCCCGTTCATCCTGCTCCAGCAGTCCTTTTACCAGTGCAATATTGGGCTCCGTACCTGCTGCAATAAATATGCCCTGCACTTCCAGTTCCCGGTCTGACTCTGTCTTTTTATCGTGCACCAGAACAGAAGACACCTGGCCCTCTCCCCGGATTTCCGTCACATTGCAGCTCAGCACCAGTTCAATATTCGGTGTTTCCTTCACCTTTTCCTGAAGGATTCTGGCGCCCCGGAACTCATCTCTCCTGTGAATCAGATACACCTTCTCACATCCTCTGGCCAGAAACAGGGCATCTTCCAGGGCCACGTCTCCGCCGCCTGCCACTGCAACGGTTTTTCCTCTGAAAAATGCCCCGTCGCAGGTGGCGCAGTAAGATACGCCCATGCCCAGAAGTTTTTCCTCTCCCGGAATTCCCAGCTTCCGGTGTGTGGCTCCCATGGCCAGAATCAGGGTTTTTGCTTCATAAGTTCCTTTTTCTGTTACTACCGTTTTCTTATCCCCGTTTAACTCAATGCTCTTTACCTGGCTGTTGACAATTTCCGTCTTAAATTTGTCCACATGAGCGCGGAATTTCTGTCCCAGTTCAAATCCGGTAATTCCCGGAAGCCCCGGATAATTGTCCACCTCATAGGTATCCAGAATCTGGCCGCCGCTTAACGGCTTTTCTTCTATAATCAGTGTACGCAGCCTGGCTCTTTCCGCATATATGGCCGCACTTAAGCCCGCCGGCCCGCTTCCCAGAATAATCACATCATAGCACATGAAAAACCCTCCTTTATTCTATGACTTTCATATTGATTTTTCCCTCTCTCCGTGTAATAATAGGAATGTATACTTACGTTACAGGAAAGGAGGTATTGATATGGATATTGCTTCTTTATCAACTTCCCTCAGCATGGCCAACGTACAGAATGACTTTGGCGTTCTCATGCTGAGCAAACAGCTTGACACCGTAGAGGATATGGGAGACTCCATGATTAAACTCATGGAACAGTCTGTAAATCCCCATCTGGGAGGAAATATTGACATTTCCCTTTAAATCTGCCGCTGTCATATTTTTATGAGCAGATTCTTTCTTAGTTTGTGAAGAATCTGCTCATTTTATCATACCTGTCTGAAATCGCAAAACATATGCTTCCCAAATCTTCCTTACATCCGCTCCAGCCAGAGGGAAAATCCCATAAAGGCGAAAGCCAGGGCCATGCCAGACACCAGCGAAACTGTAACCATCCTCTCTTTCGTCCCCTGAGAAAACATCTGCTTCACATGATCCCATCTGTGATTGATTTTACAGATGGCAATATAAACGCCCACAGCGCCGCAGGTTGTGCCGATGGCAATAACTCCCCAGACCGCAATTCCCATCAGAAACAGAAACAGCTCCGCGCCTTCCATATTTGCGGCAAAACCGCCCTGCGGAATCTGGGTCATCTGATCCACGCCGGCGGCCTGATACAGCATGGGCAGCAGCCAGGACATCAGAACACCGGTGGCATTTAAGGTAAAATGAGCAATCATGGAACTGAAAATACTGCCGGTGGCCTCCACCAGAAAAGCCAGGTACACTCCAAGGGCAAATGCATAGACAAACTGGTTCAGATTCATATGCATACATCCGAAGAGGAAAGCACTCAGCAGAATTGCCGGCAGCATTCTGCTTTTTCTGTATGTCTGAAATATCAGGCCCCGGAACATAAATTCCTCCACACAGGCAGGCACCAGGGCCACACAGATCAGGTTCAGTGTCAGCGACTGGCCCTCCATTATCATCTCCGCCACCGACGCGCTTCCGCCTGTGGAAAACAGCATGGAAATGGCATTCAGCACCACTACCAGCGGATACATCAGATATGTGCACACCACTACCAGAACAATGGTTGCAAAATTTATTTTCCGGTATGGAACCAGCTGTCGTATCTTTATTTTCTTCAGCTTACAGTAAAGAAAACAGGGCACAAATACCAGAGACTGAGACAGCAGTATGGATACATATACCGACATCCCCCTGAGAGCCGGTACCAGAGCTGTCAGGGTGGAAAATCCCAGACTTACACTCAGATAAATTACCACCACGACCAGAAACAGCCGGTTTACGCTTTTGTTTTCAGACATATGGTATCCTCCTGTACTTTACGAATGCTCTTATCTGTGATTTCAATTTTTCTTTCTTTATACAAATGGCCTGCTGCACGTTTAAAAGCATTTTTGCTCATTTTCGTTTCCCGCATAATGATTTCCGGAGAAGCCTTGTCATTAAAAGGCAGCACACCCCCGTATTCTTCCAGAATCTCCATGATCCGCACTGCATCCTGATTCATCTGCACATACGCCTTCTCCCGCAGGGTCAGATCCAGTTTCCCATCAGGTTTCACCCCTGTAACCCTGGCTTCCACACAGTCGCCAATCCGCAGGAAGCTGTGGTCCTCATGACGGGGAATCAGCGCTGAATAACGGTCATCCACCGCGAGAAAGGCTCCGAAATTACCGCTGAATTCATACACCCGGCCCTGTACCATATCGCCGATTCGATAAGGCGAATCCGTTCTCAGCATTTCATAGAGGTCCCGCATACTTGCACAGAGGCGGCTGCTTTTATCCAGATAAAGCCTCACCAGAATTTCATCATTTTCCCGGACCTTTACCATCTGCTCCTTATAGGGAAGAAATAAATCCTTCTCCAGTCCCCAGTCCAGAAATGCGCCTATCTTCTGGACAGATACCACTTTAAGAGCCTGAACCTCTCCCATTTTCAGCCGGGGTTCCTGGGTAGTGGAAATCATCCGGTCTTTGGAATCCCGGTATACAAATACCTCCACTTTGTCTCCGGGTCCCGCATCCCTGGGCACCTGCTTTGCCGGAAGCAGGACTTTTCTCTCATCTTCCATTTTCTCTGCCAGATATACGCCGAATTCCACTGTTTTTACTATAACAAGCTCCTGTTTCTCTCCTAACCGTATCATGTACGTTCCTCCAATTCTACAACTGCATAGGGCTTTCCCTGCTCATCTGCCAGATTTACCACTGTTTTCCCCGGTTCTTCTGCAGTAAAGGGATGTATGATATCTCCATATACTGCCGCTTTCCGGTATTCTGTCCGCATTTTCCCGATTTTAAATCCCTGGGGCAGGTATTCCTGCGCCATGCTGACATACTTCCCGTTATTCACATGGCGGTTTGTATCAATATGATATTTGTGTACCGGAAATGTTTCATGCATCTCCATCTGTTCCGGCAGCTGAATTTTCCTGGAATTATATTCCATGGGGAATTTCGGTGAAAATTCATATGCTTCCAGCATTTCAGGCAGAATTTTTGCAGGCCTTCCCTTTTCCACATCCAGCAATACCCACACGGAATTGGCATAAGCCGCAATTTCTCCTTTCCTGTCTTTCATGGTAAAATTCCGATAGCCGAGAAACCCTTTAAAGTCATAGGGCCATGTACTGACCGTGATACCTTCTCCATAAACGGGATAACGACTGATTTCCACCTGCCAGCAGGATAATACCCAGGCCAGCTTCCGTTTCATCAGAAACTCCAGTCCAACGCCCAGTTCCTCTGAATGAAAAGAACTGCAGTCCTGAAAATAATCCAGTACGGCATTTAATGTAATATAACCTTCACTGTCCACTTCACTGTAGCGGACCCTGCTTTCAAAACTATACATGGTTTCCTCCTGTAACAGCAAAGAGTATGTTCTCTGATATGAGCTGTACATTTTAAGTGCGATAAGAGTTTTTTTTCTTACAGGAAAATATTTTCATACGTTAGCGTGATCAGATCCTGCCTGTAAGATAAAAAACCCATCACATCTGTGATGGGTTTCAGACTGGCCCACAAGGATTCGAACCTTGAAATGACGGAGTCAGAGTCCGTTGCCTTACCGTTTGGCGATGGGCCATTGTTTTTCAACAAGATGTATTATATACGAGTTCCGGCAGAATTGCAAGTACTTTTTTAAAAAATTTTTATTTTTCCGTCAATTAATGCAAATTCCACGGAATCTCCCACCTGAATCCCTGATTTTCCGCTGGTTCCCTCTGTGATTTCCTGCCGGAGAAATTCCAGTTTTTCCAGGGGCACCATAACTTCCGTTGTAACTTTATCTGTATAACGGGTATCCATGGAGGTAATCTCATTCTGTGCCAGAATATACTGAATCTTTCCAATATCCGTATAATCACTGTCAATGGTAAGGGGTCTTCCCTGTATTTTTTCAATCACAACACTGTTGCGCAGCCCCTCCTGTACGGCTTTCTGATAGGCCCGCACCAGTCCTCCGGTTCCCAGGAGGGTTCCGCCGAAATACCTGGTTACCACCACCACCAGATTATGAATCTCTTCTTTAAGAAGCACATCCAGCATGGGGCGTCCTGCGGTTCCGCCCGGTTCTCCGTCATCGCTGCACCGCTGAAGGTTCTGACTGCTCCCGGCCACAAAAGCATAACAGTTGTGGCGGGCGTCCCAATACTGCTTTTTCATTTTTCCGATAAACGCAAGGGCTTCTTCTTCTGTGTTAATGGGTTCCAGATTTGCAATGAAACGTGATTTTTTCTCCACAATTTCCCCGGTTCCGCCCTGATATAATATTTTTACAGACATAATCCACCTTTTTCAGGAAACCGGGAACAGCGCCCTTAAGCGGCAAATTCCCGGTTTGCTTTAAAAAATATAATGTTTAGAAATCAACTTCTGTTCCATAATATGTACAGGTAAACAGTTTTTCCATGGTAGCCGGATCTATTTCTCTTGGATTGGAGCCGGTACATGCATCGCCTACTGCCCGTTCTGCAATGCCGGAAACTTTTTCTTTAAATTCGTCTTCGTTGATTCCGAATTCTTTCAGAGTCTTCGGAATGTTGAGACATACGTTAAAGCTGTCAATTTTTGCACAGAGGCTGTTAATCAGAGCTTTCTCAGAAGTTCCTTCCAGTCCCATTCTGCGGGCGATTTCAGCGTAACGTTTTGCTGCCACAGGATCTTTTGCATTGAATTTAATTACATAAGGCAGATAAATGGCATTTGCACATCCGTGGGGAATATGTCCGGTGGAGAATGCAGCCCCTGTCTTATGAGCCATGGAATGTACGATTCCCAGAAGAGCATTGGAAAATGCCATGCCAGCCAGACACTGTGCGTAATGCATCTGCTCTCTTGCAGCCATATTGCAGTTATAGGAAGCCGGAAGATAATCCAGAACCATTTCGATTGCCTGCAGTGCAAGAGGATCTGTAAAGGAGCAGTTCATTGTGGAAACATAAGCCTCAATGGCATGGGTCAGGGCGTCCATACCGGTGTAAGCAACCTGCTTCGGCGGAAGTCCTGCCACCAGATCCGGATCCACAATTGCAACATCCGGTGTAATGTTAAAGTCAGCCAGCGGATATTTTACGCCTGTCTGATAATTGGTGATAACAGAAAAAGCTGTAACCTCCGTTGCAGTTCCTGAAGTTGTGGGAATTGCACAGAATTTTGCTTTCTGTCTCAGTTCCGGGAAGTTAAAGGGGATACACAGATCTTCAAATGTGGTATCCGGATATTCATAAAATGCCCACATTGCCTTGGCTGCATCAATGGGTGAACCCCCGCCCATGGAAACAATCCAGTCCGGCTCGAAACTGCGCATGGCCTCTGCACCCTTCATTACCGTTTCCACAGAAGGATCCGGCTCTACGCCTTCAAAAAGCTCCACTTCCATGCCTGCCTCTTTCAGATAGCCCACTGCCTTGTCCAGAAAGCCCTGACGTTTCATGGAACCTCCGCCCACTACAAGGATTGCTTTCTTTCCTTTCAGGTTCTTAAGTTCCTCCAGACATCCCGGTCCGTGATAAACATCCCTTGGTAACGTAAATCTTGCCATAGTATTCTTCTCCTTTTCTTATTTTTATGCAGCAGTCCTGTCCCATAGAGACAACCCACTGCGCCTTATTTACATTTTACGATATTTTTGCTTTATTTACCAGTCCTTTTTTGTTATAATACTGTGATAAATCAATAACTTATACTATTGACCTGATTTAAGGAGGCTTACTATATGAACTATGGAAAGAAAGGCGTATCGCGGAAGGAAAAACAGATTACTTCCACTTCAACACTGGTACGCAAAAAATTTTCAGTCATTTTCTTTAAAACACTGCTTATCTGCTTTCTGGCCGCAGTCGTAGTGGGCGGCTGCGCAGGTATCGGTATTTTCAAAGGTATTATTGATTCGGCTCCCGACATCTCCGATATTGATCCCACGCCTACCGGCTATCTGTCCGTGGTACTGGACAATCAGGGCAGGCAGACCGCCAAACTGGTGGCTTCGGGCTCTAACCGGGTCTATGTCACCCTGGATGAAATTCCCAAAGACTTGCAGCATGCCTTTGTGGCCATTGAGGACGAGCGGTTCTATGAACACAACGGCATTGACCTGAAAGGTATTATCCGTGCAGGCTTCAAGGGCATCAGTAATGGATTTCATTTCAACCAGGGGGCCAGCACCATCACCCAGCAGCTTCTGAAAAACAATGTATTCGAAGGCTGGACCAACCAGTCGGGCATTGAAAAAATTAAACGGAAAATACAGGAGCAGTACCT
Organism: Eubacterium sp. 14-2; assembly: GCF_000403845.2. GTDB lineage: Bacteria > Bacillota > Clostridia > Lachnospirales > Lachnospiraceae > Petralouisia. Next base: position 796,608 of record NZ_KE159568.1, read on the forward strand.
TGCCATAGAGCTGAGCAAAATCAAATCCAAAGACTGGGTTCTGGAAAATTATCTGAACACCATCAACCTTGGACAGAATACCCTGGGGGTCCAGTCTGCTTCCCGCCGCTATTTTGGAAAAGACGTTTCTGAACTGACCCTGTCCGAGGGAGCGGTAATTGCAGGCATCACAAAGAATCCTTCTGCCTATAATCCCGTCAGCCATCCGGAAGAAAATAAAAAGCGCCGGAAACAGGTGCTGAAAAACATGCGGGATCAGAACTACATTTCGGACGAGCAGTACGAAGAAGCTCTGAAAGATGACGTTTACTCCCGGATTCAGCAGGTAAATATCGAATATGCAGAGGAAAATCCCAATTCCTATTTTGTGGACGCGGTCATTGACCAGGTGGTACAGGACCTGGTGGAAAAGAAAGCATACACCGACACTCAGGCTTACAAAGCCATTTACAACAGCGGTCTTACCATTGAATCCACCCAGGACATGGACATTCAGCAGGTATGCGATGAGGAAGTGAATAATCCGGATAATTACTCCACCGCCGCAAAATACTCCTTTTCCTATCGGCTCACCGTGGAAAAAAGGGACGGCACCATGAAAAATTACAGCGACCAGACCATGATTTCCCACTACAACGCTTCTTCTTCGGACTATTCTCTGAATTTTTCCAGTCAGGAGGAAGCCCAGGCCGCCATTGACGCCTACAAAGCTGAAATTATGGAACCGGGAGACACCATTCCGGAGGGGGGAGAATCTGTGGTATTCACCCTGCAGCCCCAGGCCGCTGTTACCATTATAGACCAGTATACCGGAGAGGTAAAAGCCATCGTAGGCGGCCGGGGAGACAAAACCGGAAGCCGTACCCTGAACCGGGCCACCGATACCACCAGACAGCCCGGCTCCACCTTTAAAGTGCTTGCAGCTTATGCACCGGCCCTGGACACTGCCGGCATGACCCTTGCCACCGTACAGGACGACGCGCCTTTTTCCTATTCCAACGGAACTTCCCTCCGCAATTACGATGACAGCTACCGGGGATTCACCACCATCCGTTACGCCATCACCAAATCCATCAATGTGGTGACGGTGAAAACACTGGCCGAAATCTCTCCCCAGACCGGATATGACTACCTGAAAAATTTCGGTTTTACCACTCTGAAAGAGGAAGACATTGTGGAATCTCTGGCTCTGGGCGGCATTACCCAGGGTGTAACCAATCTGGAACTGGCCGGAGCCTACGCCACCATTGCCGACGGAGGAACTTATATTAAACCCAGATTTTACAACAGGATTCTGGACCACAACGGTAACGTACTGATTGACAACACCCCGGAAACCCATACGGTATTAAAAGAAAGCACAGCTTATCTGCTGACTTCTGCCATGGAAGACGTGGTCAATGTGGGAACGGGAGGCGCCGTCAACTTCGGCAATATGCCCATCGCCGGAAAAACAGGAACCACCACCAAAAACCGGGACGCACTCTTTGCAGGTTTTACTCCCTATTATACCTGTACCGTGTGGTGCGGCTATGACGACAACAGCCCTCAGGAAGGGGCCCTTACCGCCAATCCCAAAGCGCTCTGGAAAAATATCATGGGACGCATCCACGAAAATCTGGAATACCGGGAATTTGCCCGGCCGGAAGGCATTGTAACCGCCGATGTGTGCAAAAAATCCGGAAAACTGGCTGTAGAAGGCCTGTGTGACGCAGATCCCAGGGGCAGTATGGTGGAGACAGAGCTTTTTGCCGCCGGAACCGTCCCCAACGAATACTGCGACCATCATGTAAGCGCCACGGTCTGTTCAGCCTCCGGAATGCTTGCAAACGAATTCTGTCCGGAAGAAAACCGACAGAGCGGTATCTATATCGTAGACGGTTCCCCGGATACGGACGACGGGCCTTACCTGCTGTCTGATTCTCTCAGCCAGGAAAATTACTGCACGGTCCACACCGCCATCTCTGTCATACCGGAAATACCGGAAGTCAGCCTTCCCACTGACAATAATAAAAAGCCTGATAAAAATGACAAAAACAAGAACGACAAAGACATGAACGAGACCGATAAGAATGACAAAGAACCGGAGAAACCGAAAGAACCGGAGGAGCCGGAAGAACCGGAAAATGACACCGGAGAGCCGGAAGAACCGGAAAACGGCACCGGGGAAAACGCACCCTGACCCTGACAGATCAGGCAAACACGTACAGTCTGAAAATTCTGTACTGTTTCAGAAAGAACAGATTGCGTATTACAGAACAGTTATGATATGATAAGAACAAAGAATCCTGCTTTGCAGGATTCTCCGCCTGCGGCGGGTCGCTTTAGCGACATATTTCTTTTCCGCCGCAGTGTGATAATTGTCTTTTATTCTATAGGAAATCCAGAGGAATTTCCTATAGAATAAAAAAGAATGCGCCCGGCGCATTCTCTGCACGCACGCGAATTGCGAAGCAATTATTTATCAAATCACAGCGAGGAGGATATTACAGTGAGATTAGTTACCCGTTCCGATTTTGACGGCCTGGTTTGCGGTGCACTGCTTTTAGAGGCAGGTATTATTGATACATGGAAATTTGCACATCCGAAAGATCTGCAGGATGGTCTGGTGGAAATCAATGAAAATGACTGTCTGGCAAACGTACCTTTTGTGGAAGGATGCGGACTGTGGTTCGACCATCATTCCAGTGAACATGAAAGGCTGGAACTGGAAGGAAAGTATAAGGGCGAGAGCCGGATCACCCCTTCCTGTGCCCGGATTATTTATGAATACTATGGAGGCAGTGAACGTTTTCCGCAGTTCGGCGAAATGATGGAAGCCGTAGACAAGGTAGATTCCGGTAATCTGACCATAGATGAGGTGATGAATCCTTCCGGATGGATTCTCATTGGTTTTCTGATGGATCCAAGAACCGGACTGGGCAGATGGCGTCAGTTTTCCATTTCCAATTATCAGCTGATGGAAAAACTGATGGAAGCGTGCCGTACCATGTCCACAACGGAAATTCTGGAACTTCCTGACGTGAAGGAACGAATTGAAGTATACCAGGAACAGACGGAGAAATTTAAAGAGATGGTGAAAAAATACACACGGACAGAAGGAAATGTGATTATTTCTGATCTGAGAGGTGTAGATCCCATCTATACAGGAAACCGTTTTATGATTTACAGCATGTACCCGGAACAGAATATTTCTGCATGGATTGTCAGCGGCCGGGGCGGACAGGGCTGTTCTGCCGCTGTAGGTTACAGCATTCTGAACAGAACCTGTGAAGTCAATGTGGGCAGTCTCATGCTGAAATATCACGGCGGCGGGCACCGGAAAGTCGGCACATGCCAGTTTCCGGAAGAAACCATGAACACGGAACTGCCGAACATGCTGGAAGAACTCTGCAGGATGGCAAATAAAACAGAACCGTCCGTTTCCTGAGTATGCTGTCTGAATCTGTTTCAAAAATTAACAGGAAAGCCTTTCGCGTGACAGGGTCTTTCCTGTAAGATAAAAAAGAATCCTGCCTGGCAGGATTCTTTTTTTATACGGCAGAACCCAGAAGGGCGGCATCTTCCTGCGCCATCTGTCTGCCGGCTACTTCCATATAATAAACCACTTTTTCATCACTGATACTCTGATTAAACCGGTCTGCAAAACACTCCAGTATGTTCTGGGTCACACCTGTCATCACCCGTGCCACCCGGTCTTCATGGGCTTCGCCCCAGACCTTTTCCGGAAATACGGCTTCCACCCTTACACGGAACCGTTCCTGATTCACCGGCATAACAGCCATTTTTACATGGAATACCCAGGAAACCATCTCAAATCTGGTAAGAAGCAGCCAGATAATAAAATGGAGATTTATACAGAAATACGGGTCCATCTCCTGGGGGCAGCTGTCAATATCCAGCACGACCTGCTGATCCCGTTCCGGATGCAGGAAATGTTTATAAATATCCCTTCTGACCTCTTCCATTTTCCCGGGGAAGCCTCCCTCCTTTTCCAGAAGCCGGAATAATACTTTCCTCTCATATTCAATCAGCTTCCATTTTTCCTGTCCGGACAGTTCCGACTCAACATCCCGGACAAATACGTTCAGCAGTGCATGAAGGAATTTCACCAGTTCTTTCTTTTCCCATGACCGTTCCACAGCCACCCGTTTCAGCATGGCCGCCTTTACCGATGCTTTTTTCAGATTCTGTTCCAGTTCCCGGCGTTCCAGGGCATCCGCTTCTTTCCGGTCATATTTGATAAAACCATCCATTATGGCCCCGTACATCTGAAAATAACTCATGGGCCGCTGGAAAATCCGGAATACCTTCCGCTCATTTACCAGCAGCTTTACATGGGCCAGTTCCAGCCGCCAGGTATATACAATACAGACAGTCCGGGGATAATTGATGTTCAGATATTCAATAATTTTAGTTCCGTCATAGGTGGGCAGATCCAGCCCTGTGATCACCACCTTATATTTCTTTTTTTTCAGAAGAAATGCCGCCTCCAGGCCGCTGTCAGCCGTATCAATTTCCATGGGGCCTTCTCTGCCTTCCATCGCCTCCAGAAATTCCTGGATAATATCTTTATTCTGATTGATAAATAACAGATTATTTTCCATTTTTCTTCCTCCGCGCTTTATTTTACATTTCTGTCTCCATTATAATCGTTTTGAAAGAAAAAATCCATAAATTTCTGAACTGTATTTCTGTTCACAGATTATTCATTTTAGATTCAAAAAACTTTCATTTCATCAACACGGAAACTTCATTTCTTCCACATATAATAAGAACATAACAAAAGAAAGTCTCAGGTAATTATATAAAATTACTTTTTCGAATAAACTTTTTCATAATAAATGCCAGGCAGCGGCTGCTGCCTGGCATCCTCCCTTTTCAGGAGCATATACCCATGCAGGGCACCCTGTTTCAGATCCCCTGCACCGGCGTTTCTTCCTTTTCTCTTATACTTCAAAAATCAGATCTCCATAAGACGGCATGGGCCACATATCTTTGTCTACAATCATTTCCAGTTTATCCACCGGCGCACGAAGTGCATCCATGGCTGTTTTTACCTGATCCCGATAACAGATGGCCTGCTCCCTGCCCTCTGCCATGGCAGATGCCTGGTCTGCAATTTCCGTCAGATTTTTCAGGGCATTTTTTGACTCTGCAAGGAGTGAAGATACCTCTTTCAGCAAATCTGTCTGTACACTGACATCTGCATCACATGCCGCTTTCACAGAATTAATGGAATCTGCAAGAGCTGTGGTATATTTAATCACAGCCGGGATAATCTGTTTTCCTGCCATATCAATCATGGCACGGGCTTCAATATTCAGGGCTTTTGCATAGCTGTCATAGAGAATCTCGCTTCTGGATATCAGCTCGGCTCTGGTAAATACATTGAATTTTTCAAACAGGGCCACCGCCTTGTCTGTAATCAGCGCCGGAACTGCGTCCACCATATTGGTGATATTGGGAAGTCCCCGGCGTTCAGCCTCTTCCACCCACTCCGGTGAGTAACCATTTCCGTTAAAGACAATATCCTGATGGGCGGTGGCCTGTTCTTTGATCAGGTTATGCACTGCCATCTCGAAATCATCTGCTTTTTCCAGCACGTCGCAGGCGTCGGAAAAGGCTTCTGCCACAATGGTATTCAGCACCACATTGGGAGCTGCAATGGAATCGTTGGAGCCTACCATACGGAATTCAAATTTATTGCCGGTAAAGGCAAAGGGTGAGGTACGGTTCCGGTCGGTAGCGTCTTTCATAAAATCAGGCAGCGTCTTCACGCCTGTCTGGAGCACTTCCCCTTTCAGGCTTCTGGTGGCCTCGCCGGTGCTGATTAACTGGGTCAGCACATCCTGAAGCTGTTCGCCAAGGAAAACGGAAATAATGGCAGGAGGCGCTTCGTTGGCGCCCAGTCTGTGGTCATTTCCGGCGTCTGCGGCAGACTCCCTGAGCAAATCTGCATGTTTATGCACTGCCTTCAGAATACAGGTCAGAACCAGTAAAAACTGAATATTGTCATGGGGCGTCTTGCCTGGGTCCAGAATATTAATTCCGTCATCCGTAATAATGGACCAGTTGTTGTGCTTACCGGAACCGTTCACACCTGCAAATGGTTTTTCATGCAGCAGGCAGGTCATGCCATGACGTCCGGCCACCTTTTTCAGGGTTTCCATTACAAGCTGGTTGTTGTCCACAGCCACATTGGCTTCCGCATAGATGGGCGCCAGTTCGTGCTGAGCCGGAGCAACTTCGTTGTGCTGGGTCTTTGCGGTAACTCCCAGCTTCCACAGTTCTTTATTCACATCCCGCATATAAGCCGCAATCCGTTCCCGGATAGCCCCGAAATAATGGTCGTCCATCTCCTGTCCTTTGGGGGGCATTGCTCCGAATAAGGTACGTCCCGTGAAAATCAGGTCTTTGCGCTTCAGGTACCTGGCCCGGTCCACCAGAAAATACTCCTGTTCCGGCCCTACGGACGGGGTCACCTTTCTGGATGTGGTATTTCCAAATAATCTCAGGAGCCGCATGGACTGGATATTAATGGCTTCCATGGAACGCAGCAGCGGCGTTTTCTGGTCTAATGCCTCTCCCGTATAGGAACAGAATGCAGTGGGAATACAGAGAGTCGCTCCTGCTGCGTCCTGCCTTACAAATGCCGGTGAAGTGCAGTCCCAGGCAGTATAGCCTCTTGCCTCAAAAGTTGCCCGCAGCCCGCCGGAGGGAAATGAAGATGCATCCGGTTCTCCCTTAATCAGCTCTTTGCCGGAAAAGCTCATCAGGACTTTACCGTTGGCCATGGGAGCTGTAATAAAGGAATCGTGCTTTTCCGCTGTCACTCCGGTCAGAGGCTGGAACCAGTGGGTATAATGGGTGGCTCCCTTTTCAATGGCCCACTCTTTCATCTCATGGGCAACCACGTCTGCAGTTTCCAGATCCAGCTCTCTCCCTTCGCTGATTACGTCCATCAGCCGTTTATACACTTTTTTGGGGAGACGCTCCTGCATCACTGCGTCGTTAAATACATTTTCCCCAAAGATTTCTGATACGTTGTAATATTCGCTCATACACTCTCTTCCTTTCCAAAAAAAGGGCATTCCAATTCTACTGGAACGCCCTTGTTCTATCGCCTGTTTTCTGTCTGGTAATACGATACTCTACTTTTCAGTAAAAAGCAATAGAAATATCAGAAATATTTTATTTTTTGCTATTCCGAATAAATTTATTCGTTTTATTTCTTTTTTTTATGAAATATAGACAATGGTTCTCTGTCTGGCTGTGAAACAATCTTTCTTTACGCTTTTCCAACAGAGCCGAATAATTCCATTTTCTCTTTTACGGTAGCTTTGATTGCCTCTGTACCAGGAGCCAGCAGCTTTCTGGGATCAAAGCCTTTGCCCTGCTGATCTTTGCCTGCTTCAATGTATTCTCTGGTTGCTGCTGCAAAGGATAACTGGCACTCTGTATTTACGTTGATCTTAGCCACGCCAAGAGAAATTGCCTTTTTAATCATATCTTCCGGAATACCTGTACCACCGTGAAGTACCAGCGGCATATCGCCTGTCTGCTGCTGAATGGCATCCAGTGTTTCAAAACTCAGTCCTGCCCAGTTTTCCGGATATTTGCCATGGATATTGCCGATACCTGCTGCCAGCATGTCAACGCCCAGGTCTGCAATTGCCTTACATTCGTTGGGATCTGCACATTCTCCTGTTCCCACAACGCCGTCTTCCTCGCCGCCGATAGCTCCAACTTCCGCTTCAATGGACATTCCCTTGTCATGAGCAAGTTTTACCAGCTCTTTTGTCTTCTCCACATTTTCCTCGATAGGATAGTGGGAACCGTCGAACATAATAGAAGAAAATCCTGCTTCGATACATTTCATACATCCGTCATAGCTGCCATGGTCCAGATGAAGTGCAACGGGAACTGTGATGTTCAGCTCTTCCAGCATTGCATTTACCATTCCAACTACTGTTTTGAAACCTGTCATGTACTTTCCGGCGCCTTCGGATACACCCAGAATTACCGGGGATTTCAATTCTTCTGCAGTCAGTAAGACAGCTTTTGTCCACTCCAGATTGTTGATGTTAAAGTGCCCCACTGCGTAGTGTCCTGCTTTTGCTTTCTGTAACATTTCTTTTGCAGATACTAACATTTCTCTTCCTCCATTTCTGCCCCCTGTCCACGACAGGGAACGCACCTGAATTTCAAATCTTTCGGCAAACTGTTGGGAACAGTTACATCCTTAGCTATTATATCCTACTTTTTCCAAAAAGAAAAGGTATTATCCTGATAATTCTTTCTTTTTTACCATAATCTGAACAGCCTGTTTTCCGTTCTGAATCTCCACCTCACTATGGGTCCCTCCGTATTCTCCGTCCAGGGTCCAGGGGATTTCTTCCAGAGACTTCAGGGTAATTCTGTCTGTCTTAAAGGTATAAATCAGGTCCGTATCGTCAATCAGGTTGGTCAGACTTCCGATAATCTCATTCAGCTCTATGGGGTTTTTGGGCATACGGATTAACGTAACTTCAAAAAGGCCGTCATCCAGCTCCACATTTTTTCCGGTAATATTTTTAAATCCTCCGGCAGAAGTGGAATTGGTCACCATTCCGTAGATAAATTCATCCTCAAAAGTATGTCCCTCACAGGTAACCTGAAGATGGTAAGACTGGATACCGGGAATCCGTTTTACTCCCTCCAGCAGATAGGCCAGATGGCCGATTCTGTTTTTCAGCTCCTGGCTTGTTGCATAGGATACGTCTGTAAACAGGCCAAACGCCGCGATATAGACAAAATAATCTCCGTTAAAGCTGCCAATATCACAGCCAAAGGGCTCTCCCTCCACTGCAATTCTGGCTGCCTGCTCCATACTTTTGGGAATATCCAGTGAATTGGCAAAGTCATTGGTACTGCCTGCGGGAATGTATCCAATGGGCACTTTTTTCTCCCGTCTCATCATTCCTGTTACAGTTTCATCCAGGGTGCCGTCCCCGCCGCTGCAAACCACCAGATCATAAACCTCTTCTGTCTCTTCCACCAGTTCCATGGCGTCCTGAGGCTTCTGGGTGGGATATATGGTCACTTCATATCCGCTTTTCACAAACTGATCTACGATTTCCGATAATTTATTCTTAATCTGCCCTTTTCCGGAAAAAGGATTATATATAAACAGCAGTTTTTTTCTTTTCATGGGGGCGCCTCCCTTAATCTTTCAGAAACTGCCGGACAGACTCCATGGCGTCTGCTTCCCGTTCCCCGTCTGTCATCACTGTGATTTCCTCTCCTTCCGGAAGCCCCAGGCTCATCATTCCCATCAGGCTCCTGGCGTTGATACGTTTTCCGTCTTTTTCCAGATAAACACTGCACGAATAGTAATTGGCCACCTGCACCAGCTCTGCCAGTATACGTGCATCCGCCCCATTTTTAATTCTTATTTTCATGGTTTCCTGCAGCATAGACCTGCCTCCTTACTTTACGCAGACGAATTCTCGCCTTACATATTCTCACAATCTGTCTGTCTCAGTTCCTGTGCCAGTTCGCATAATCTGCGGAGCCTGTGGTTTACCCCTGATTTCCCCACCGGAGGCTCCAGAAAGGTTCCAAGCTCCTTTAATGGGGCCTGGGGATACTGCAGACGAACCAGCGCCACTTCTCTTAAATTATCCGGCAGACTGTCCAGTCCTCTGGTAAGTCTGATATAATTGATGTCTTCCACCTGACGTACTGCAGCGCTGACCGTCTTGTTGATGTTGGCTGTCTCGCAGTTTACCTGGCGGTTGACGGAATTGCGCATTTCCTTGATAATCCGTACATTTTCCAGATTCATCAGGGCCACATGGGCCTCCATGATATTCAGTATATCCACAATCTGAGCCCCTTCTTTCAGATATACCACATGATTTTTCTTGCGCATAACCACTTTGGCATCCATGTCAAAGCTGTTGATGATTTCCATCAGCTGTCCGGCCTTTTCTTCTCCTGTGCAGACAATCTCAAAATGATAGGATTTCTCCGGATCGCTCATGGAACCGGCGCTTAAAAAGGCCCCCCGGATAAAAGCCCGGCGGCAGCAGGATTTCTGTACCAGAATCTTATGCGCCAGCTCTCTGGTGCGAATATCCTCATTTTTCTCACTGCGCCATTTTACCGCCTGCAGTACCCTGCTGACTTCCTTCTGTCCTGACAGGGAAATCACAAAGGTTCTGCTTTTATGAAGGTAAATGTTCTGCCGCACTGCAATCCGGCAGGTAACCTGAAAGGTCTGTTTCATCAGAATAAAATATTTCCGGGCCAGGGAAAGATTCTCTGTGTATACTCTGAGAATGCTCTCATCCTCTGTTTCTTCCAGCTTTCCGGCAAAGCTCAGAACCGCTGCAATCTCCGCAATCCGGCAGTGTCTGCTTTTATGAATCTGGCGTGATAATTCTTCTTTTACCTGACCAGAAAAGGACATGAATCTCTCCTCCCCCTATTTCCCCCGAAGGGCATCCTTCTGGATGTCCCGGTGTTCAATTTTTATTCCGTATTCTTCCTGATTTTTCAGCCTTTCATACAGTCCGTTGGCAAGGGTTACGGACCGGTGCTTTCCTCCGGTACATCCTATGCTGATTACAAGCTGGGTTTTGCCCTCGGCAATATAATGGGGAATCAGGAATTTCACCATATCTTCCAGTTTATCCAGAAATGTTCCTGCTTCCGGGTGCTGCATAACAAAATCCTGAATTTCCCTGGTATTTCCTGTTTTAGCCCGAAGCCCCTCCACATAATAGGGATTGGGCAGAAACCGCACGTCAAACACCAGGTCGGAATCTGTGGGAATTCCGTATTTGAAGCCAAAGGAAACTATAGTTACAAACAGATTCTGATAATCCTGGTTCCTCACAAATATTTTCTCCAGCTCTGCTTTCAGCTCTCTGGTGAGCATGTTGCTGGTGTCCAGAATATAATCTGCCTGCTTCCTCAGAAATTCCAGCCGCATCCGTTCTTTGCGTATGCCTTTGTCCACCCGTTCCCCTCCTGCCAGGGGATGGGTCCTGCGCGTTTCTTTATATCGTTTGACCAGAACCTCATCTGTGGAATCCAGAAAGAGTATATCAAAGGAAGTACCTGCCTGGCGAAGCCTGTCCAGAACGTTCTGCAGCTCATCCAGTGACTGGCCGCTGCGGATATCCACTCCCAGGGCCACTTTCTGCAGTTCTGCCCCCGGCACGTCCGCAAGCTCCGCAAATTTCTCAAGAAGGGCAATCGGAAGGTTATCCACACAAAAATACCCGATATCCTCCATCACTTTCAGAGCCGTACTTTTTCCTGCTCCGGACATCCCTGTCAAAATCACAAATTTCACTGCTTATCCTCCTTAAACTCCCCTTAAAATTCCCCTGTAAACCTGACCTCCGGCTCCAGACGCACACCGGACTGTGCTTCCACCCTGTCCTGCACATCCCGGATTAACTGACGGATATCTCCGGCTGTTGCCTGATCCCGGTTGATGACAAATCCGCAATGCTTTTCCGACACCTGGGCGCCTCCTACCTGATAGCCCCGAAGTCCTGCATCCTGAATGAGTTTTCCGGCAAAATATCCTTCCGGCCGCTTAAAGGTGCTTCCTGCGCTGGGATATTCCAGAGGCTGTTTCCCGGTTCTCTGTGCTCTCAGCTCTTCCATCCGCTGCCGGATGGCCTCCTCATCTCCCTTTTGCAGCCTTAACTCTGCCTCCAGTACAATATAGCGGTTTTCCGGAATACAGCTGTGGCGGTATCCAAGGTCCAGTTCCTGCAGTTCCAGGGTCTTTTCCTCCCCCTCTTCTGTGAGAACGGTCACCCTTTCCAGAATCTGTTTCATTTCACCCCCATAGGCGCCGGCGTTCATAACCACCGCACCGCCCATGCTGCCGGGAATTCCTGATGCAAATTCCATACCGGTCAGTCCCTGCCGGGCTGCCTGCCAGGCCACAGCCGACAGCAGAGCCCCGGCTTCTGCCCGAACCAGAGTCCCTTCCAGGGTAACAGTTTCCGCCATCTTTCCCAGCTCTATCACCAGTCCGCGGATCCCTCTGTCTCCCACCAGCAGATTGCTGCCGTTGCCCTTCACCATCCAGGGGATTTCAAACTGTCTGCACAGTGCAAGCACAGGCCGGATCTGCTGCCCTGTGGGACGCACATAATAATCTGCAGGGCCGCCCACCCGAAAGGTAATGTGCCTGCTCATGGGCTCCTGTATGAAGCACTGTTCCTCGCCCAGTATCTTTCGTAACTGTTCTGCAAAAATCTCATTCAACATTTATGCCTCTTTCAAAAACGCTGTATAGCCTCGTTTTGCCTCATATAAATCCACTTTGCTGATGATTTCCCAGGGAGCGTGCATATTCAGCACCGCCACGCCGCTGTCAATCACAGACATATTGTAATTTGCCAGAATATAGGCAATGGTTCCGCCGCCTCCCTGGTCTACTTTTCCAAGTTCTGAGGTCTGGAAGGATACGTCGTTGTCATCCATGATTTTCCGCAGCTTCGCCATATATTCGGGATTGGCGTCATTGGAGCCGCCTTTTCCTCTGGAACCTGTGTATTTGTTGAATACCAGACCGTTTCCAAAATATGCGCAGTTTTTCTTTTCCATTACAGATGCATACAGAGGGTCGAAAGCCGCACTCACATCGGAGGAAAGGACTTTGGAACTGCTCATGGCCCGGTTAAAGATAATCTGGTCATAACCGCCCATTTTATTCATGATTTCCGCCACTGTATAGGCAAAAAACTGAGACTGCATACCAGTAGCTCCCACGCTTCCGATTTCTTCTTTATCCACCAGCAGGCAGACTCCTGTTTTTTCACATACGCCTGCTTCCAGAAGGGCTGCAAAGGAAGGATATGCACACACTCTGTCATCATGGCCGTATCCCATAATCATGCTGCGGTCAAAACCGTAATCTCTGGCTTTTCCGGCCGGAACCACTTCAATTTCCGCTGACAGGAAATCATCTTCTTCTATATTATACTGTTCTTTCAGAATATTCAGTACATTTGCCTTGACAGTTTCTTTGGCTTTTTCCTTATCTTCTTCTTTTTCAAAGGGAATACTGCCCACCAGCACATCCAGATTTTCCCCTTCTATGACTTTGGCAGCTTTTTTCTCAAGCTGGTCTGCGGCCAGATGAATCAAAAGGTCGCTGACGCCGAATACGGGATCTTCGTCTTTTTCTCCCACATTGACGTTTACTTTTGTGCCGTCTTTTTTCACAATCACTCCATGAAGGGCCAGGGGCAGAGCCACCCACTGATACTTTTTCACGCCTCCATAGTAATGGGTATCCAGAAGGGCCAGCTCCGTATCTTCATAAAGGGGTACCTGTTTTAAATCCAGTCTCGGCGAGTCAATATGAGCTCCCAGGATATTCATGCCCTGTTCCAGAGGCTGTTTTCCGATGACGAACAGCGCCAGCAGTTTACCCATATTTTCCGCATATATTCTGTCCCCGGTTTTGATGGTTCTGCCGGAAGCCAGGATATCCTTTAAATCTTCAAATCCGGCGGCTCTGGCCTGAGCCACCAGCTCCGTCACGCATTCCCGTTCTGTTTTACAGTCTGAAATGAATTTTCTGTACTGCTCTCCGAAAGCAAATACTGCTTCCCGTTCCCCTTCCGGGTATTTTTTCCATGCATTCTTTCTTTCCATTGATAATTTCCTCCTGTTCATTCTGATTATTCCCATAACGGGTGGTTTTCTGAATCAGTCCTCTTCTTCCTCTTCATCTGATTTCTGCAGATTCTCCTGCACCCGGCGATACAGTTCTTTCGCCGCATTATAGCCCATTTTCTTCTGTCTGTGGTTTACCGCCGCAGATTCGCAGATAACCGCCAGGTTACGTCCGGGGCGGATGGGCAGTGAATGGCATACTACCTTGTTGCCGAGAAATTCCGTGTATTCTTCTTCCAGGCCCAGACGGTCGTACTCATTTTCTTTCTTCCAGTCTTCCAGTTTAATCACCAGATCTATATTCTGCTTTTCTTTCACACATTCCACACCGAACAGGGTCTTGACGTCAATAATGCCCACCCCCCGCAGCTCGATGAAATACCGGGTAATATCCGGCGCCGTTCCCACCAGCGTATGCTTATTGATTTTGCGGATTTCCACCACGTCGTCACTGACCAGACGATGGCCTCTGCGAATCAGCTCCAGGGCAGCTTCACTTTTTCCGATGCCGCTCTCTCCCATAATCAGCAGTCCTTCTCCGTATACGTCCACCAGCACTCCATGGATGGAGATACAGGGCGCCAGCGCTTCTCCCAGATAGTAAATCAGCTCTGCCATAAATGCAGACGTACCGTAATCTGTGGAAAGCACCGGAGTGTCATATTCTGTTGCAATCTTAAGAAGATCTCCATCCGGCTCCAGGTTCCGGCTGAAAATCACGCAGGGTACGCTGTGGGAGAAAAATTTGCGATACAGATCCAGTTTTTCTTCCCGGTCCAGCTTCTGCATATAGGTGTGCTCCACCATTCCCACAATCTCAACTCTGCTCTTTTCAAAATAATCGAAATATCCTGCTAACTGCAATGCCGGCCGGTTTACTTCAGCGGTTGTTACCTTGCGGTTCTTAATGTCCACCTCTGGATTCAGTATCTTCAGATTCATTTTTTCCACTATCTTTTTCACGCTTACACCGTTCATCATATCTCCTTTTCTCCGGTTCCTCCGGCAGTAAATGATTTCACTTTACAGGCTGAACTCTGTACGGATATTTTATCACAGATGATGTGCTCCTTCAACCGACAGCCGGCCGGTCCATGTTTTTCTTCTGCCAAAAGGAACTTCATGCTTCCGTGTGAACATTTTTTTCCGCAGAACGGAAAAACTGATAAACTGCCCTGGCTGCCTGCTGATTCATAGAGGGAATTTCTGCCAGGGTTTCCACATCTGCTTCCCGAATGGCTTCCAGTGACTGAAATGCCTTCATCAGGGCCTTTCTTCTGGCCGCACCAATTCCCGGAATATCATCCAGGACGGAATGTACCTGTTCCCTGCTTCTCAGGGACCGGTGATATTCAATGGCAAACCGATGAGCCTCATCCTGGATTCTGGTAATCAGCTTAAATCCTTCTCCATGCCTGTCAATGGGAATCTCCTTATTCTGATAGTATAACCCACGGGTACGGTGATTATCATCTTTTACCATTCCGCAGACGGGAATCTGCAGTTTCAGTTCCTCTAACACCTTCAGGGCCACATTTACCTGCCCTTTTCCACCGTCCATCATAATCAAATCCGGAAACCGGGTAAAACTGCCGTAATCATTTTCCAGCGCCCGCTCTTTCATTTCTTCCTGTTCTTTCATCCCATGGGAAAACCGTCTTGTGAGCACTTCGTACATGGAGGCGTAATCATCCGGCCCTGTGACGGTACGCAGTTTGAACTTCCGGTAATCACTTCGTTTTGGCTTTCCTTTTTCATAGACCACCATGGAACCTACTGTCTCAAATCCATTGATGTTGGAAATGTCAAAGGCCTCCACCCGTTTCAGTTCTTCCAGATCCAGCAGTTTCCCGATTTCCTTCAACGCGCCGATGGTCCTGCCCTCTTCCCGCCTGATTTTCTCCTTATCCTGCGACAGCACCATGGATGCATTCTGAGCCGCCAGTTCCACCAGCTTTTCCTTCATGCCTTTTTTGGGAACCCGAAGGGAAACTTTCTGCCCCCGCTTCTGGGTCAGCCATTCCTCTATGACTTTCGCCTCTTCTATTTCTTCCTGAATCATCAGCTCTCCCGGAATAAAGGGGGTTCCGGCGTAAAACTGTTTCAGAAATGTGGCCAGTACCTGAGGCCTGGTGTCCTCGCTGCCGATATTTACATGAAAATGGTCTCTTCCAATCAGTTTCCCTTCCCGTACAAAAAACACCTGAACCACTGCATCTTCTCCGTCCGAAGCCATGGCAATAATGTCTTTGTCTTCTCCGTCCGAGCTGGTAATCTTCTGTTTCTGGGCAATCTGTTTCACCGCTTTTAAAAGCTCCCGATACTCAATAGCTTTTTCAAAATTCATATTTTCAGAAGCCGCCTCCATCTTTGCTTCCAGCTCTTTCAGTACCGGCTGGTAATTTCCATTGAGAAATTCCATGACGCGGTGTATCTGTTCCCGGTATTTTTCCCTGCTCACCTCTCCCTGACAGGGCGCCATGCACTGATGAATATGATAATTCAGACAGGGCCTTTCTTTTCCGATGTCCTTTGGCAGGGAACGGCTGCAGGTACGCAGAGAATATATCTTCTGAATCAGTTCAATGGTATCTTTTACAGCGCCTGCACTGGTATACGGCCCGAAATACCGGGATTTATCTTTTTTCATCTGACGTGAAAAGAGGACTCTGGGAAAATCCTCTCCCAGCGTCACTCTGATATAAGGGTATGTTTTGTCATCCCTCAGCATGGTATTATATTTCGGCCGATGTTCTTTGATAAGATTGCACTCCAGAATCAGGGCTTCCAGCTCGGAATCGGTGATGATATATTCAAACCGCTCAATCTGTCTTACCATCTGCTCCTTTTTCAGTCCCTCATTGTGACTGGGACGGAAATACTGGCGCACCCGATTCCGCAGGCTGACTGCCTTTCCAATATAAATAATCGCATCTTTCGCATCGTGCATAATGTACACTCCCGGTTTCTGAGGGAGTTTTTTCAGTTCTTCCTGAATATCAAACATTATTTCAATCCCTTTAAGAGTTTATCCAGATAATCCTCTCCATCCCCGGAGTCATCCTGTACTTCTTCCTGCTGTCCCAAATCCTCCGTCTGAGGGGAAACCTCTTTCCCTTTCCCGGAAATTCCTTTTTTTACAGGGAAAAATCCCCATTCTTCCGGTGTGTCCGGTTCTGCCCCAAAGGCCTTTTTCACAGCTTCTTCCAATACAGGGGGTCTGCTTTCCTGCCCCACTGTTTCTTCAGAAACAGATGGTCTTTCTTCCTGTTTTACCTTTTCTTCAAAAGCAGAGGACTGCTCTGTTTCTGCAGCGGTCTGTTCCGGCTCCATATCTGCTTCCTGCTTTGCAGCCTTTTTCTCCTCATGCTTTTTCCGCAGAGAGACAATGGCCGAATTCTCAGGAATCTCCATATTCACCAGCAGTTTGTCTTCCGAATCCGGTTCCTGTAATCCGTTCACCACCACAGGGATAATCTGTATTTCTTCTTCCCCATGTTCTGCCAGCTCTCCGGGAAGATCTTCTCCTTCCAGCGTATTCACCTCCAGAGTATTGACTTCCAAAAGCATATCTTCCGGTATGTCATCCTCCTGAACCAGTTCTTCTCCGCCTTCCAGTATTCTGGCTTCCAGCAGTTCTGCCGTGCTTAAGGTGTTTACTTCCAGAACGGGTTCTTCATCCGGAGTATTGACGGACAGAAAAATCTCCGGTTCCGGCTCTTTCTGTTCCACAGCAGTTATCTTCTGTTCCTCCGGCTCCTCTGTGATACTGTTCTGCTCTTTCTCTTCTTCCGGTTCTTCTGTGATATTCCCCTGGTCTTCTTTTTCTGCTTCTCCCGGAATCTGTTCCGGTATCTTTTCCTCCGGGGTTTCCGGTTCCGAAACAGCACTCTCTGATTCTTCCGCCGCTTCCTCTTTTTCCGGCTCTTCGGAAATCTGTTCCGGTTTCTTTTCTTCCGGCATCTCCGGTTCCCCAAAATCCTGCTCTGGTTTTTCCAGGGCCTTTTTATCCAAAACCGCCTGTTCTGCCTCTTTGGATAAAACCTTTTCTTCCGGTTTTGCAAACTCCCATTTACGGGTTTCCTCTGCCTTAAATTTTTCGGCCGCTTTTTCTGCCTCCGTTTTTTCTTCCGGCTCCGGAATTCCCTTCAGTTCACGGAAAATCTTCATAAACTCTTTTCCGGTAATTGTCTCGTGCTCATAGAGGTACTGGGCAATTTCATCCAGAATGCTTCTGTTTTCCTGAAGAAGGCGCACTGCCTCGTCGTAGCTTTCTTTCAGGATCTTCATAACCTCCTGGTCAATCTGGGCTGCTGTTTCTTCTCCGCAGTTCAGGCTTGCCCTTCCATCCAGATACTGGCTCTCAACCGTTACCAGCCCCATAAGGCCGAACCGTTCTGACATACCGTACTGGGTCACCATGGATCTCGCAATCTTGGTGGCCTGCTCTATATCATTGGACGCTCCGGTGGTAACAGAATCAAATACGATCTCCTCTGCAGCCCGGCCGCCCATATAGGTAACGAGATGGGCTACCAGTTCGTTTTTGGTCATCAGGAATTTTTCTTCCTCCGGCACCTGCATGGTATAGCCCAGCGCTCCCATGGTTCTGGGCACAATGGTGATTTTCTGAACAGGCTCCGCATCTTTCTGCAGTGCGGTTACCAGCGCGTGGCCCACTTCGTGATATGCAACCATCTTCTTCTCTTTCGGTCCCATAATCCGGTCTTTTTTCTCTTTTCCGGCAATGACCACTTCCACAGATTCAAATAAATCTCCCTGATTTACATATTTTCTGCCCTGTTTTACAGCATTGATGGCCGCTTCGTTTATCATATTGGCCAAATCCGAGCCTACTGCCCCGGAGGTTGCCAGCGCAATGGCATCCAAATCCACCGAGTCATCCAAAAGCACGTTTTTGGCGTGTACTTTCAGAGTTTCCACTCTTCCTTTCAGATCCGGTTTGTCCACAATGATTCTGCGGTCAAAACGTCCCGGACGCAGCAAAGCCTTATCCAGCACTTCCGGACGGTTGGTGGCTGCCAGAATCAGAAGTCCCTTGGAGGTATCAAAACCGTCCATCTCCGCCAGAAGCTGATTCAGGGTCTGCTCCCGCTCATCGTTGCCGCCGTATCTGGTATCCCGGCTCTTGCCGATGGCGTCAATCTCATCAATAAAAATAATACAGGGCGCCTGTTTCTGGGCTTCCTTAAACAAATCACGGACACGGGAAGCGCCCACGCCCACAAACATTTCCACAAAATCCGAGCCTGCCAGTGAAAAGAAAGGCACTTTCGCCTCTCCGGCCACTGCCTTGGCAAGAAGGGTTTTACCGGTTCCCGGAGGGCCCACCAGCAATGCTCCTTTGGGAAGTTTTGCCCCGATATCCGTATATTTCTTGGGATTATGAAGGAAATCCACCACTTCCTGCAGGGATTCCTTGGCCTCATCCTGTCCCGCCACATCTTTAAAGGTTACGCCTGTGGATTTCTCCACATAGACTTTCGCGGTGCTCTTTCCTACCCCCATCATTCCGCCGCCTCCCATTTTGCGGAAAATCAGAAAATAGAGAAGAATCCATACCAGCACCAGCGGAAGAATATAACTTACCATATTCCACATAATGGCCGTGGAAACATCTTCCACCGTTCCGCCGAATTTCACGTCATGCTCTTTCAGCAGAGGCAGAAGGGTCTCATCATTCAGTTCTGCTGTGTAATAGGTAATCCGGTATAAACGGTTTTCCTCTTTGGGCGTAATATTAATCCGGCTGGAGGTAAAAGTCACCGACTCCACCTTATCCTGCTCCACCATATCTATAAATTCCGAATATGTGACTTCTTTGTTGGTGGCATCTTTGGCGCAGCTGTTCAGCAGGCTGGTCAGAAAAAGCACCAGCAGCGCTGCCAGAATAAAGACCATAATGGTCATTCCGTTTTTATTGTTGCCGCCATTGTTATTTCCACCTTTGTTATTATTATTTCCTTTGTTTTCCATCTATTTCCTCCTGAGTATCGCAACAATCTGTTTCGCGACACCTCTTTATTATATGTGCATTTGCCGTGAAAATCAATACAATTCTCCTAAACTTTTCTGCACATTTCTAAAGTTTTTATAAAAAAGAATGTGCCACAGGATTCTCTGTGCACAAGGACTGTAAACCCGCAGGTTTGCAGAAACTGCGGTTTCGCGCTGTAAAAATCTGCACCGGAGAAATTTCATGTTTTTTGAGAGCCTAATTTTATAAAAGTTCTGGCTTTCTTTCTTCACAGGTTGTATAATATATTAGTTCATACAGCAGAATCAGAATTTATTAATGTTCACATATAAAAGGAGGATCTATCTATGCCCGTAAAATACGTCTTTGTCACTGGTGGAGTTGTTTCCGGTCTCGGCAAGGGAATTACCGCCGCATCTCTGGGCCGGCTGCTGAAAGCCCGTGGGTACAGAGTCACCATGCAGAAATTTGACCCTTACATCAACATCGACCCCGGAACCATGAACCCCATTCAGCACGGCGAGGTATTTGTCACCGACGACGGTGCGGAAACAGACCTTGACCTGGGCCATTATGAGCGCTTTATTGATGAAAATTTAGGCAAAAATTCCAACGTAACCACAGGCAAGGTCTACTGGTCCGTACTCCAGAAAGAGCGCAGGGGCGACTACGGCGGCGGCACGGTTCAGGTAATCCCCCATATTACCAATGAAATCAAGAGCCGGTTCTACCGGAATTTCACCACTGAGGATACCCACATTGCCATTATTGAGGTAGGCGGAACTGTGGGGGATATGGAAAGCCAGCCTTTCCTGGAATCTATCCGCCAGTTCCAGCATGAGGTGGGCCATGAAAATGCCATCTTAATCCATGTTACTCTGATTCCCTATATTACTGCTTCCGGGGAAATGAAAACAAAACCCACCCAGGCCAGCGTAAAGGAACTGCAGGGTATGGGTATCCAGCCCGATATTATTGTGTGCCGCTCAGAACATCCTCTCGACCAGGCCATCAAAGACAAAATCGCATTATTCTGCAATGTGCCTGACAGCCATGTACTCCAGAATCTGGATGTGGAATATCTGTATGAGGCCCCGCTGGCCATGGAAAAGGAAAATCTTGCCCAGGTAGCCTGCGAATGTCTCCATCTGGATTGCCCGGAACCGGATTTAAGCGACTGGATTGACATGGTGGATTCTCTTCGCAACCCTAACAAAGAGGTGGAAATTGCTCTTGTGGGAAAATATATTTCTCTTCACGACGCCTATATTTCCGTTGTGGAAGCCCTGAAGCACGGCGGAATCGCAGAACGTGCCACGGTAAATATCAAATGGGTGGATTCCGAACTGTTAAATGAAGAGAATGCAGATCAGGTTCTGGGAAATGTCCAGGGTATCCTGGTTCCCGGCGGCTTCGGCGACCGGGGAATCGACGGTAAAATCCTGGCCTGCCAGTATGCAAGGGAACATCAGATCCCTTTCCTGGGCCTCTGCCTTGGAATGCAGCTCTCCATTGTGGAATATGCCCGCCATATCTGCGGATTACGGGACGCCCACAGCATTGAACTGAACCCCAACACTCCTCACCCTGTAATTGCACTGATGCCGGATCAGAGCGGTGTGGAAGATATCGGCGGAACGCTGCGGCTGGGTTCCTACCCCTGTGTCCTGGACAAATCCTCCAGAGCATACCAGGTCTACGGAGCAGAGACTATCCACGAGCGTCACCGCCACCGTTATGAGGTAAACAATGATTACCGTTCTGTCCTTACGGAACACGGCATGAAGCTCTGCGGCCTTTCCCCGGACGGACGGATTGTGGAAATGGTAGAGATTCCGGACCACCCCTGGTATATTGCCACACAGGCCCATCCGGAATTAAAATCAAGGCCCAACCGGCCTCATCCGCTGTTTAAGGGCTTCGTGGAAGCTGCCATTAAAGTAAAGCACTGACTGTATATTCAGAACCGGCATGTTCCCGGAATGCAACAGCAGAAACAGTGCATTTTCTCTCGCGGCAGATAACAGCACAGTAAAAGAGAATCCCATGAAATTCAGGTTTTCAGGCCTTTGACCTCTCATGGGATTCTCTCTTTTCTTTTTACCGCACAGATATCCGGACGAAACTCTTCTGCTCATTTATCAAATGTCTTCTCCTTTAAACTGTTTTCCATTCTTAACTGCAGACTTTCTCTCCTAACTCCTTTAAACTTCCATACACCCCCACACAGGGATATTTTTCCAGCTCCTCTCTGGCCGTGGCTCCCGTGGTGACTCCTGCAAAATCCACGCCCGCAGCCTCCGCTGTCCTGGCGTCCACCACGCTGTCCCCCACATACAGCACCTGGTCCGATGACAGATGAAAGGCATCCAGCGTCAGCAGCAGCCCCTCCGGATCCGGTTTGGCCGCCCTCACATCCTCTCCGCCCACAATCATGTCAATGTACTCTGCGGCATGGCATTTGTCCAGGATTGCATCCATCCGGTAGTGGTATTTTGTAGTCACGATTCCCGTCCGTATGTTCCGGTTTTTCAGAGAACGGAGCAGGCCCAGCGTATCCGGAAACAGTTCCGTATAAGCTGTCATAACCAGATCCGCCATATCCCGGAAATATATTTCAAACAGCACTGCTTTTGCTTCCTCCTGATCCCCGGTCAGCTGCCGGTAGGTTTCTTTCAGGGAAAGTCCGACGGTTTTCCGGACTTCCTCCCTGTCAGCCAGAGGAATTCCCAGGCTTCCCAGCCCGTGATTGACGCTCGACACAATTCCATCTGTGGAGTCTCCCAGCGTATAATCAAAATCAAAAACAACTGCCTGATATTTCATACTTTTCTTTCCTTTCCTGTGTTCTGTGGTTTACATAATATTCCACAGACACTTAATCTGAGGGCTTAAGGTATCAAAATCCCATTGTTTTTCACTGTTTTTCCTGCTGTTGGGGTCATTGACATAAAACCCGTTGTCGTCATAGCTCCGCAAAAGAATAAAATGTCCGGTGGTGGTAAAATCTCCCGGACGCATACTGCAGATTACCACTCCGCCCTGGTCCAGGGCCTGTTTTATCTGAGCTTCTCCCAGTGGAAGCTCACTGCCGGATAGCCCCAGTCCGGAAGCTCCTCTGGTAAAAAAATCCCATCCTGTGCCTGCCTCCGTATAAAATCCGCTGTCATATGCATATGCTGCCATTTTCCTGGGATTCATGGAAGTATCTCCGGTCAGATACAGATAAGCCATGGTCATACAGGAAGGGCCGCAGCCTGCCACTCCAATGATTTCCTGTCCGTAACTGTCATATCCCCAGCGCTGATCCCACTGCATCAGCAGAGGAACCTGTCCCGTCTGATAATCTGAAGTCAGATCTATTTCTTTTCCAAGGTAATCTGCCCGGTTGGGATAACCTGCCACAAAATCCGCGGTTTCCGGATTTTTTTCCAGCATTTCCTGCAGCTCCTGCGGATAATCCTCTTCCTTCATTTTCAGTTCCTGCAAAAACTGTTCTGCCGCTTCTGCGCCTTCTTTATGCTGCAGTATGCGTCCTGCCGCCGGAAGCGCAGCCATCAGAAACAGAAGTACGCATACTCCCTGTACAATATGCTTTATTTTTCTTCGTCTTTTCTCTCTCCGGCGTCTGGCAAGGGTTCTGGCGCTGTAAGTATTTCCTGACCTGCTCTTTCTTTTGCAACCTCTTTCTCTTCCAAACTCTGTATAATAATCTCCTGAAATCACCTGTAAATCCCATTCCGTATTTCCCTGTCTCATATAAAACTCCTTTCCTTCTCTCACTTTCATCTGCCTGTTCTGTACAGAATTATTATAAGAAAAGGAGTTTATCAGATCTCACGTTTTTTCTCGCAAAATTTTTAAGAAATTATGAAGATTTAAAGGTGGGCTCAGATTTATTCTGTGCTGACTGTCAGCACAGGGTTTCCGCCAGCGGAAGTTCCACCGTAAATATGGTTATTTCCTGCCTGCTCTCCGCTTTTATGCTGCCTTTGTGCAGCCGGACAATTTCTCTGGCGATGGCAAGGCCCAGCCCTGCGCCTCCGCTTTTGCTCTGTCTGGCGCTGTCCAGACGGTAAAACTGTTCAAACACACGTTCTAACTTTTCTTCCGGAATGGTGGCGCCCCTGTTTTCCACCTGAATGCGTACTCTGCCCTCTGCTTCTTCTGCCCGAAACTGAATCTCCGTACCCTCGTAGCTGTAAAGCACCGCATTCCGCAGCAGATTGTCAAAGACTCTCTGCAGCTTTTCCGGGTCGCAGGTAATCTGCAGATTCTCCGGCTCCACCGTCAGCCGGCAGGTAAGATTTTTCTCCTGAAACACCGGATGAAATTCAAACACCGTCTGCTCCAGCAGCAGTTTCAGGGATATGGCGGCAGTCTCCAACTCCAGATGGGTCAGATTAAACCTGGTAATCTCAAAAAACTCATTAATCAGGCTTTCCAGACGCTCTGCCTTATTCAGAGATATGGACAGATATTTTTCCTGAAGCTCCGGAGAAATCTCACGTTCTTCCCGCAGCAGAGTCAGATAGCCGATCACTGAGGTAAGGGGCGTTTTCAAATCATGGGCCAGATAGACAATCATGTCATTTTTCCGCTGTTCCGCTTCTCTGGCCAGCTCCCGGTTCTTCTGATTCTGGTGCTGCACCTGATTCATATACTGCTCCACTTCCCGTAAGTCTCCCGGCAGCTGAATCAGTCCGGATTCTTCCGTAAGGTTCTCCATGGCCCCCAGCACTTCCTGAAAATAATTCAGCAGCCTCACCCAGTAAAATACGCCGATGGCCAGCAGCCCGGCCAGAAACATGAGGCACACGAAAATCCCCTGATTTTCCGATATCCAGTGAAGGGTGGGATAAAATTCCTCGTTCCCATACCATACATAAGCTCCGCACACCGTCTTTCCCAGAAACAGCAAAAGCACCAACAAGCCCATACAGGCAGAACCTGCCCCCAGCATTTTCCGGAAAAACCGCTGAAGAATCACATGTTTAATCTGTTTTTCATTTTTCAATGGTATAACCAACCCCCCAGACCGTTTTTATAAATTTCTGGTTCCGGTAAGAATCCTGCATTTTCTCCCGTATTCTGCCAATGTGGGCCATAACGGTATTGTTATTGTCCAGATATTTCTCTTTCCAGACTGCCTCAAACAGTTCCTCAGAGGAAACCACCTCTCCCTGATGGCAGCAGAGATACCAGAGAATCTCAAATTCCAGCGGGGTCAGCTCCAGATTTTTCTCATAGAGAGAACTGCGGTGATTCCGCCTGTTCATAATCAGGCCTCTGATTTCCAGATGTTCCTGATTTTCCTCCTGTCCTGCCTCCTCACGCTCATTGTAATGGTGATACCGGCGCAGCTGGGTCTTTACCCGTGCCACCACTTCCAGCGGGTTAAAGGGTTTGGTGATATAATCGTCGGCTCCCAGCATCAGACCGTTGATTTTATCCACATCTTCCACTCTGGCAGTCAGCATGATAATGGGAAAATAATGCTGTTTCCGAATTTCCTGACAAAGACGGAATCCATCCACATCCGGCAGCATCAAATCCAGTATGGCCAGGTCCACGTCTTCCTGTGCCACACAGTCCAACACCTCTTTCCCCTGATAAAATTTCAGAATTTCATATCCTTCATGTTTCAGATACAGTTCCAGCAAATCTGCCACTTCTGTTTCATCATCTACCACCAGAATACGCTCCGGCATTGCTTTCCTCCTTCCTGCAACGTCTCATTCTGCAGTTCTTTCCGCTTTCTGTCAGCCAGTATCTGACAGATATTTAAACAGACACTGTTCAGCGAACCGGCAGCTCCGCCAGAACCTCCGGAAACATCTGTACGCTGCGCCTTAGAATCCCCTGCATATGGGCAATGGCGATTCCGTAATTGGTCATGGGAACATGCTGGTCCCCGGCACATTTCAGACGGTATTTTACCTCCCGCTCATTCAGCATACAGCCTCCGCAGTGTATAATCAGCTTATACTGAGACAAATCCTCCGGAAATTCCATTCCTGAGGCAAAGGAAAGGGAAAGCTGCTTTTTCGTGTATTCTCCCAGCCACCGGGGCAGCTTTACGGAGCCGATATCATCGCACTGGCGATGGTGGGTGCACCCTTCTGAAATCAGAATTTTATCCCCTTCCTTCAGCCTGTCAATCGCTGCCGCTCCCCGTACCACGGTCTGCAGATTACCTTTGTATCGGGCAAAAAGAATGGAAAAAGAGGTAAGGGGGATTTCTTCCGGCGTGTCTCTGCTGACGCCGGCGAAAACCTGACTGTCTGTAATGACCAGGGCCGGCTTCTTTCCCAGCTCCTGCAACGTCTGTTTTAATTCCGTTTCCTTTACGACAATGGAAACTGCACCGGCCTCCAGAATATCCCGGATTGTCTGCTGCTGAGGCAGAATCAGCCTGCCTTTGGGCGCCCCTTTGTCAATGGGCACCACCAGCACCACAAAATCTGACGGACTGAGCAAATCTCCCGCAATTCTGCCTTTCGGCCCGGAATTTTCCGCCAGTCCCGCTATTTTCTCTTTTAATTCTTTCACCTGGAACCCTGTTTTTGCGCTGACCTGTATACAGCGCTCCCTGTCCGGTCTCCACGGGCCCTGTGCCTGGCATCCATGCTGCGGTTCTGAAAAAATCCGGTCTGATGATTCCGGTAAATCTGCTTTATTTATCGCAACCACAAAGGGGATCTGCTTTTCCTGAAACAGGTCCGCCAGTTCCCGCTCCGCCTCTGTAAATCCTGCGGTTTTGTCTGTAACCAGCACAGCTACATCTGTTTTATTCAGAACCTGTCTGGTTTTTCTGACACGCAGTTCCCCCAGAGGGCCTTCGTCATCCATTCCCGGCGTATCAATAATCACCACCGGGCCCATGGGCAGAAGTTCCATGGCTTTCTGCACCGGGTCTGTGGTAGTTCCTCTGATATCAGACACCACTGCCAGTTCCTGTCCGGTCACTGCGTTTACCAGACTGGATTTTCCTGCATTTCTTCTTCCAAAAAAACCGATATGTATGCGGTCCGGGGAAGGGGTACTGTTCAGGCTCATGGCTGCTCCTTTCTCTCTTTCACATTGGAATAGGCGGTTTTGCTGCTTACCCCGGCCAGTTTTCCCAGTTTCCCGGAAAGAGCGCTGATGATATCCTGAGGTGCATCCACCGCAATACTGATAATATTAATCCCCTTTTTGGGATAGGGAATTCCCATTCTTCCGATAATATAACTTCCGTATCCGTGAAGAATTCCGTTCAGCTCCTCCACAGACTCTTCCTGTTCTACAATAATGCCGATAATGGCCACCCGTGATTCCATATCTTCCCTCAATTCTGATCTTTCTTCCGGAAATCCCTTTCCGGATTCGCTTTCGGGCACCCGAATTTTTCCTGTATTTAATCTTCGTCAAATTCTACTGTTACAAAAAATCCTTTTTCTGTCTCGTGGATACTTACCACTTTTCCTTCTGTGGATTTCAGGCGTTGGCTGAAGCTGTAGTTGGCCGACATGGCATAGGCCTTTCCCAGAGTATAATAATATGAAGTGGGCAGCTTCCCTTCTGTCACCGGAAGCACATCCCCTTCTTTCAGCAGACCTGTGCGTTCCATTTTAAATTCCATCCGGCGCATAATTCCGCCTCCTTTTCAGATCCGTTCTTCCTTCTTACCTCCGTTTCCAGGTGGAAGGAGCCAGCAGCAGCAGAATGGGGAACAGTTCCAGACGCCCGGCCAGCATGTCAAACATCAGCACATATTTTGCCGGCTGAGAATACACTGCAAAGTTGGCCGCCGGCCCAACCTGTTCCAGTCCCGGCCCGATATTGTTCAGCGTGGCCGCCACCGCGGTAAAATTGGTGGTAAAATCCAGCCCGTCCAGAGAAATCAAAAGCAAAGACAGGGCAAAGACAAAGGCATAGGCAATAAAAAACACGCAGATGGAACGCAGTATGTCTTTATTTACCACACGTTTCTCAAAATGTATCTGGCGCACCCGTTTGGGATGAATCAGATAAGACAGCTCGTTTTTCACCAGTTTCATCATAATAACCACACGGGAAATTTTAATTCCCCCTCCGGTACTTCCCGCACATGCTCCCGCAAACATCAGAAGTACCAGAATTACTTTGGAAAACTCCGGCCACTGGTTGAAATCCGTGGTGGAATAGCCTGTGGTGGTGATAATGGAAGCCACCTGAAAGGCCGCGTGGTGAAAGGCATCCAACACAGAGTTAAATCCTCCTTTAATATTTATGGTAATCAGGAGGATGGCTGCCAGAATCAGTCCGAGATAACAGCGCATTTCTTCATGGCGCAAAGCCTGCAGGGGTTTTCTGGTCCAGATCAGGTAATACACGCCGAAATTAATGCCAAACAGAATCATAAAAATCGTAATTACCGCCTGAGAGGCCATGGAATAGTCCCCGATACTGCTGTTGAGCACGCCAAATCCTCCGGTACCTGCGGTACCAAAGGACAGGGTCAGAGACTCAAACAGAGACATGCCGGTAATCAGCAGCAGTACAATCTGTACAACAGTCAGTACCACATACATTTTATACAGATTCCGGGCTGTGTTTTTTACTCTGGGCACCAGTTTTCCCACCGTAGGCCCAGGGCTTTCCGCCCGCATGAGATGCATATTGTAGCCTCCCGCCAGGGGCAGAACCGCCAGAATCAGCACCAGCACTCCCATTCCGCCAATCCAGTGGGTAAAACTCCTCCAGAACAGGCTGCATCTGGACAGAGCTTCCACATCCTTTAAAATGCTGGCTCCGGTGGTGGTCAGACCGGAAATGGTCTCAAACAGCGCTTCCGTATAACTGGATATTTCTCCCGTCAGATACAGGGGCAATGCTCCTGTCAGACTCAGCACAATCCAGCTCAAAGAAACTGTCACAAATCCTTCTCTTGCATAAAACACCGTGCTTTTGGGCTTCTTCATCTTTCCAAGGACGCCCGGCAAAAGACAGGCTGCCAGAACAGCCCCGTATGTCCATCCCTCTTTTTCCCTGTAAATCAGAGCCGCTCCGCAGGGCAGGGCCAGAAACAGCGCCTGAAATTCCAGAACCCGGCAGAGAATATACCTGATAATTGAATAATTCATAACTTCGTTTCCTCCGCCTATGCCAGAATATCTTTCAGGTCATGGAATCCCTGGCTGGTGGTTACCACCACTACCGTGTCTCCCACCTCGATGGTATCCTGACCTCCTGGTGTGATAATCGTTCCCTTTCGGTTGATACAGCCAATCAGAAGATTTTCTTTCAGCTTCAGCTCTTTCAGGGGAACCCCCACAAGCTCTGACTTCTCGTGTACCCGAAATTCCAGGGCTTCCACCTTGTCTTCAATCAGCTGATACAGGGTCTCAATATTACTGCCGATGGAATTCTGCATGGCCCGCACATACTGGAGAATGTACTCCGCTGTAATATGTTTGGGGTAAAGCACACTGCCCAGGTCCATACTGTCGATTATCTCGTCGTAGGAAATCCGGTGTACTTTGGTAATGGTTTTTGCCTTTGACACGCTTTTTGCAAACAGGCTCAGCATAATATTTTCTTCATCCAGATTGGTCCAGGACACAAAGGAATGGGCCTTCGGCATCCCTTCCTCATACAGAAGATTCCGCTCTGTCCCGTCTCCGTGAATAATCATGGCCTGGGGCAGAAGTTCACTCAGCTCATTACAGCGCTTTTTGTCCTGTTCAATGATTTTAATTTCCATGCCCATGGGCAGAAGCTGTTTCGCCAGATAATATGTAGTCTCTCCGCCTCCGATAATCATACAGTTTTTAATCCGGTTGGTAGTCATTCCGATTTTCCGGAAAAATTCATTGGCTTTTCTGGAAGAAGCCACAATGGAAATCACATCTTTTTCCTGCAGTTCAAAATTACCGGAAGGAATATAGACTTCCTCTCCCCGTTCCACGGAGCAAATCAGCACGTCGCATTTCAGCCCGCTGGAAATATAAGTCAGAGGCTTGCCGCCCAGCACGGAGCCTTCCCCGATTTTGCATTTCAGCAGTTCCACCCTTCCCTTTGCAAAGCTGTCCACTTTGATAGCCGAGGGAAATTTCAGCAGGCGTGCAATTTCGCAGGCCGCCGCGTATTCCGGGTTAATTACCATGGATAACCCCAGTTCTTCCTTAATATAAGTAATTTCCTTATTGTAAATGGGGTTCCGCACCCTTGCAATGGTATTGCAGCCTCCTGCCTTTCTGGCAATCAGACAGCAAAGCAGGTTTAATTCATCGGAAGTGGTGACTGCTATCATCAAATCTGCCTCTTCAATTCCCGCCTCATTCTGTACTGTAAAACTTGCTCCGTTTCCCACCACTCCCATTACGTCAAACCGGTTTGCCACGGATTCCGCTTTCAGGGGGTCTGTATCTACTACGGTAATATTGTGTCCTTCCTTACTTAACTGCTCTGTCAGAGTTGTGCCTACATTTCCACAACCCACAATAATTATCTGCATGATGTCCTCCGCTCTGTACGTCCATCCTACAATCTGCGTACAAAAAGGTAAAATCTGTTGTATTTTTCTGTTATCTTAAACTGCCGGCCCTTCTGCAGCCAGAAGGGATACGAAAACAGTTATCTGTCGTATTTTTTCAAAAGCCCCAGTCCCAGCGGATGGGGGCCTGTATGAACTCCTATGGTAGCTCCAATCTGAAAAATGTCAATTTTTTTATAATCTGAATATGTCTTAAGCGACGCCAGAAGCTGATTCCGAAATTCCTCCGCTTCTTCGTAATGATAGCCATAGCCCACTACAATCTGATAATCATCCGGAGATTCTCCTGTCTTCTCAAAATGCTCTTTTGTCTGCTCAATCAGACGTTTCATCCCCTTTTTCCGGTTCCTGACAATCCCTGTGGGAAAAATCTCTCCTTCCTTCAGCATAATCAGCGGTTTGATTCCAAGGGTGGAGGCCGCTGTCCCCATTACCTTACCGATTCTTCCGCCATGAATCAGATATTCGTAATTCCCCACCGTAAACAGGATTCTTCCGGAAGGTTTTATCTGTTCGATTTTTTCAAGGGTTTCTTCAAAAGAAAGCCCGTCTCTTTGCATCCCCACGGTTTCCAACACCAGAAGCCCCTGCAGCACCGTATCCATAGTGGTATCCACCACCTGAATCCGGATATCCGGGTATTCCTCCAGCAGCAGGTCAGCGGCGGTTTTTGCCGAATTGTAAGAACCGCTGAATTTTGTGGTAATGCACAGGCAGATGATATCTTTGCCTTCTTTTGCATAAGGTGTAAAGGCTTCCACATAATCCTGTACGGAGGGAAGGGAGGATTTGGGAAATTTATCCGGATTGTCCACCATTTCCTGATAGAAGGTCCGCACGCTGATTTCCTCAATCTCTTTCCGGTACGTCTGCCCGTCAAAGGTCACATAAAACGGTACCACCTGCACGCCTGCCTGTTGGGCCGCTTCCACCCCCAGATCGCAGGAACCGTCCGTAATAATCTGATATGCCATAGTATTCCTCTTTTCCTGTTACATAGGGGGAAGCGCTCTGCTCCCCCCCCTTCTTTCCAATTCACTTCTTTGCTATTATAATACCTTTTCCATAAAAAGAAAAGGTGTTTTCAAGATTCTTCCCGGATATTCGCAGAAATCCCTCTGAGGGCCATGCCGAACCAAACAGCCAGTCCATTTTATGGTTCCTGCCTGTCCTGGCCCACCAGAAATTCCAGAAATTCAGCGGCCACATCCTGATGGCCTGAATAGCAAAATACAATAAAATATGCCGGCCCCCGGTTCTGATATCCGTATTTTTCCAGCATTTCACTGTCCTCTATCCGGACTGCGTCCTGTTCACAGATTTCCTTATGGGCAGACACAAATTCTGCTCCCAGCAGTTCTTCCACCGGAACCAGTACATTCTCTTCTCCTGTGTAGTTTCTGTAGACTTCTTCCGGACAGATAAAAACATCTGCGGTGCCGGCTCCTGTCAGCGTGACCATTTTCATCTGGCTGGCATAGTCCAGTTCCCCGGAACTGTCCTGGCCCAAAAAAGCCACAGAGGTATCCAGCACATATTTATGCCGCCGGTTGTCATCTCCCCGATAAGCCTGGAAATGTTCCATCATCCCTGCATCCAGTTCTTTGCCGTTGATCACTGCCGCATAGAGCATGGTTTCATTGCGGAAGCTGTCTATCCACATACCGATTCCCACAATCAGCACAATAAGGCCTGCAACAGCGGCAATATGGAACTTATAATAACTCAGAATATATTCTGTTTTTTCACTTCCGCTCATGGATGCCAGTTTTTCACGCTCCAGTTCCCTTTTTTCTTTCTTAGTCATATCTGACTCGTGCTTTTTCTGAAATTTCGTATCCATAGCTCCTCCTGCTAATCGTTCTGCTCAGCGATTTTTTCCGCCAGCTCATTCAGATACACCCACCGCTCCATCTTTTCTTCCAGTTTGGCTTCTGCTTTCTCTTTTTCCGCCGCAAGCTCAGACAGCCGCAGAGAATTGGTGGCATGTTCCATCATGTCCTCATCCAGCTTTTCCAGCTCTCTTTCCAGTTTTGCCACCTCTTCTTCTATAACCTCATATTCCCGCTGCTCTTTATAGGTGAATTTTAACTTTTTTTCTCCGTATCTGGGCTTGCCTCCGGGGGCCTCTCTGAGGGGTTTCTTCTCTGTCTCCCCCCTTTTTCCTTCTTTTCCGCCCCGCTCTTTCCTGGCCTTAAGGTAATCCAGATAACCTCCTTCATACTGCTGCAGACGTCCCTGTCCTTCAAAGGCAAATATTCTTCCGGCCACCCGCTCCAGAAAATAACGGTCGTGAGACACGGTAATCACAATTCCCTCAAAGGAATCCAGATAGTCCTCCAGGATGCGTAAAGTCTGTATATCCAGGTCATTGGTGGGCTCGTCCAGAATCAGTACATTGGGCGCTCCCATCAGTACCCGCAGCAGATACAGCCTTCTGCGCTCGCCTCCGGACAGTTTTCCCACAGGCGTCCACTGCATATTGCCGTCAAACAGAAAACGTTCCATTAACATGGCCGCACTGATTTTTCCCTCGCCGGTATCCACATAGTCTCCTGCTTCCCTCACATAGTCAATGGCCCGGATGTTTTCCTCCATATGGGAATTATCCTGAGAAAAGTAACCAATCCGAATGGTCTCTCCCAGTTCCACGCTGCCTGTATCGGGCGTCACCTGACCCAGGATCAGTTTCAGCAGAGTGGATTTCCCGCAGCCGTTAGGGCCAATTACCCCAATGCGCTCTCCCCTCAGAAAGATATAAGTAAAATCCTGAATTAATTTCTGCTCTCCATAAGATTTGGAAAGGTTTTTCAACTCAATGGTCTTTTTCCCCATCCGGGTGAAGGCCGAGGACATCTCCACCTTTTTTTCTTCCGGGGGCCCGTCCTGAGCCAGCATGTCTTCAATCCGCTGAATATGGGCTTTCTGTTTGGTGGAACGGGCTCTGGCCCCTCTTGCCAGCCAGGCAAGTTCTTTTTTCAGAATACTTTTCCGTTTCCGCTGGCTGGCCTGCTCCATGTTCTGCCTCTGGATTTTCAGGGCTACATAATCTGCATAATTTCCCGGATAGCTGAAAATGTTTCCATGGTCCACCTCCACAATCCGGTCTGCAATCCGATCCAGAAAATACCGGTCATGGGTAACCATTACCACCGCGCCCCGGAACTTCACAAGATATTCTTCCAGCCATCCGGACATTTCACTGTCCAGATGGTTGGTGGGCTCATCCAGAATCAGGATTTCCACCGGCTGCAGCAGCACATTCACCAGCGCCACACGCTTTTTCTGTCCGCCGGACAGATATTTTACCCTCTGCTCTGTGTCGGAAAACCCAAGCTGCTGCAGCATGGACCTGGCTTCTCCTTCCAGCACCCCGTCCTGGCCATCCAGGCCTTTCAGGGCTGCTTTTAAAATACTGTCCGTATCCTCCAGTACAGGCGTCTGCTCCAGATAAGCTGTTTTTACATGATTTCCCATAACAACGGCGCCCCCGTCCGGTTCCTCCACCCCTGCGATAAGTTTCAGAAGGGTGGATTTTCCCATGCCGTTGACGCCGATTACGCCCACTTTCTCTCCTTCCTGGAGACTGAAAGAGGCGTCTTCCAGCAAAATCCGCTCTGCTGTGTATGATTTTCGTAAATGTTCTGCCGCTAATATATTCATGATTCTTTTTCCTTCCGGGCCGTAAAACGTTTTCCCTCTGACTACAGTTCTCTGCACACCTGAAAAATATGAAATTTCAGATAATATGATTCTTCTGCCGCCCACAGGATGGGATGATCCGGCCCCTGGGTTCGAAATTCCACCTGCCGCAGGCGTCTGTGTACATTGTCTGCCGCCTGACGGATGGTTCTGGCAAACAGCTCCGCGTCCATAAAATGAGAACAGGAGCAGGTGGCCAGATAGCCTCCGTCTTTTACCAGCTTCATGGCCCGGAGATTGATTTCCCGATATCCCTTCACAGCATTTTTGATGGAATTTCTGGATTTGGTAAAGGCAGGCGGATCCAGAATCACCACGTCAAAGGTTTCTCCCCGGCGCTCCAGTTCCGGCAGCAGTTCAAACACATCTGCACAGATAAATTTTACCCGGTCAGACATCTCGTTCAGAGACGCATTTTCCTGTGCCTGGGCTACTGCAGTGTTCGAGGCATCCACCCCCAGCACGGAATCTGCTCCTGCAATCCCCGCGTTCAGTGCAAAAGATCCTGTATGGGTAAAGCAGTCCAGCACTTTTGCACCGGCACACAGAGGCTGAATGGCTTTCCGGTTGTATTTCTGATCCAGAAAAAAACCTGTTTTCTGTCCGTCTTTCACATCCACCAGATAGCGAACACCGTTTTCCTCAATTTCCACTTTCGTATCAAATTCCGGCCCCAGAAATCCCTTCTGGAGTTCCATCCCTTCCTGTCTGCGAACCTTTGCATCGCTGCGTTCATAAACGCCGCGAATCAAAATTCCGTCTTCTGCCATGCACGCTTTTAAATCGGAAATAATCTCTTCTTTGAACCGGTCAATGCCAAGGGCCAGCGACTGTACTACCAGAACATCTGCGAATTTATCCACCACCAGCCCCGGCAGCCAGTCTGCTTCGCCGAAAATCACCCGGCAGGAACTGGTATCAGAGGTTTTCTTCCGGTATTCCCAGGCATTCCGCACCCTCATTTTTATAAAATCTGCATTTATTTTCTGTTCTTTGTTCCGTGTCATCATACGGATACTGATTTTGGATTTGGTGTTGAGAAATCCTTTTCCCATTGGATAACCGTCAAAATCATGTACCGCCACCAGGTCTCCGTCTGTAAATGTTCCTTCCACAGACGCAATCTCATTGTCATAAATCCAGAGACCGCCGGATTTGACCGTTTTTCCTGCACCCTTTTTCAGTGTAACCACTGCTTCTTCCATTCTGCCTGACCTCTCCTGACTGTGAATTTTTCTTCTTTTTCAGTATTATACCATTAATCTGTGCCATTTCAAGTCGTTCAGGCCTGCCGTGCATTTAACTGCTGTCTGAAGGCGCTGCAGTACGCTCCTGCTTTTTTGGGGGAATACCGGCATGCTTCCATCAGACGGACAAAATGTGAACCTGAAACCACACCGTCGATAACATTTTTCACAGGCGCCACATCTTCCAGGCTGCAGAACGCAAAGCCCATCATCACCGGAATCGGGGAAACCGCCTTTACTGCGGAAAGATAATAGAAAAAGTTTTTCCTGTGGAATAAAAAAATGAATATTTCCAATATACTTGTGCATTTTCTCTTACATGCTATAATTGTATCATTCAAAGGAGGAGACAACATGTTTGAATTTCTGATTTGTTTTGCTGCCGGTATCGGCGCAGGACTCGGCACCGGGTTTGCAGGTATGAGCGCCGCAGCAGTTATCAGCCCCATGCTCATCACATTTCTGAAAATGCCGGCTTATGAGGCTGTGGGCATTGCACTGGCAAGTGATGTGCTGGCCAGCGCCGTCAGCGCTTATACTTATGGAAAAAACAGAAATCTGGATATTCGCAACGGTCTGGTTATGATGATTACCGTTTTGCTGTGCACTTTTCTGGGAAGCTGGACTGCAAGCCTTGTTCCCAATACCACAATGGGAAATTTTTCCGTATTCATGACGTTGCTGTTGGGAATCAAATTCATTGTAAGGCCTGTAATGGCCACAAAAGAAACCATGGAATCTGCCCACAGCCGGACACGCGTGTTCCAGTCCATCGCAGGAGGAATTCCTGTGGGATTTATCTGCGGTTTTATCGGAGCCGGCGGCGGAATGATGATGCTTCTGCTTCTCACCGGTATTCTGGGATATGAACTGAAAACAGCAGTAGGCACCAGTGTGTTTATTATGACTTTTACCGCTCTGACCGGAGCTGCCAGTCATTTTGCAATTGGAAAAATGCCCGATCTGCGGTGTCTGGTGTTCTGTGTGGCTTCCACCCTGCTGTGGGCCAGAATCGCCGCAAAATTTGCAAATAAGGCCAGTGCTGCCACTCTGAACCGTGTAACGGGCATTGTTCTGGCCATTCTGGGAACAGCTATTCTGGCGGTCAACGTTCTGAGCCGCTGACCGCCTCATGATTCACAGATTCTTTCCCGGTTTCTTTTTTATTACCAGTTCTGTTTTTCCTGTAGGATGACGGAGAAATCCCCATATATTTACGAAATGTTTCCGCATAATAGCTGGCTCCGTTAAATCCCACCTCATATGCAATTTCTGTAATATTCAGGTCTGTCATCTGCAAAAGCTCCGCGCTTCTGTGAAGCCGGTATCCGGTAAGACAGGCATTGGGCGTCTGATGTATACAGGTACTGAATAATTTGCAGCACTTGCTCTGTCCAATACCGCCGGAGGCTGCAATCTAAATGCACCTGACGGGAATTTACAAATATCCCTTCCTGAGAATTCAGTTCCGTCAGCTCCCCATTGACATTATACGTCATGCTGCCTTTTAGAATTCCGATAAAACTCAATATCATCATGCCAGTGAGGCGGAGCGGCGTATCCCGGATAACTGTTCAGACAGGAATGGCGCATATGAATGGGATACTCTGCGTTATCATAAGACACTTTTTCGGAACGGTTCTCGTTTACGTCGATAAATATTTCCATATATCCTCTCTTTTCGCAGGATTGTTATCATAATTTAAAAAATAATGGTATACTTCATAAAAATAAAACAGTATTATTATAGCCAGAAACAAATATTATACCAATGAAAGGGGCATGGAAATGACCATAGACCACATTGCTTTATATGCAGAAAATCTGGAAGATGAAAAAAATTTTTTTGAAACCTATTTCGGCGGTACAGCCGGAGAGAAATACTTCAATGAAAAAACAGGCTTTACCTCTTACTTTATAGCTTTTGAAGACGGGACAAGACATGAGATTATGAATATGCCGGATACCAGGAAAGCAGAAAACATTTTGAGAATGGCAGGCTATGCGCATATTGCTTTTCATGCGGGTTCCATGGAAAATGTCAATGCCCTGACTGATAAACTGCGAAAAGATGGATTTTCCGTAATCAGCGGGCCAAGAACAACAGGAGACGGATATTATGAAAGCTGCATTGAAGACCGGGAAGGAAATCTTATTGAAATTACCGTATAAGATGTTCGGATACTGTCAGGGTTTTCTTTCCACAAGCAGGCATAGTATCTACCGGGTTTTCATTCATTTTTTCTCCATTGCCTTATGTCCAGTCTTTCTTTCTGTATAAAACAGCTCCGACAGCTATACATACCACCGACAGTGACCCAAGGATAAGTAATTCTGTTCCATGCAGGCTAAGGCTGTCTCCGGCAAAAGTCCCCTGCATTAAATCAACCGCATGGGTCATTGGCAAAAAGTCAGAGATTTTTTTCACGGTATCGGGGAACAACATATCCGGAAGTGTTGCACCAGACAGGAATAACATAAGAAAATAAAAAAGATAGCAAAGCAGGTTTGTACTTTTTAAATCCCATCCGATAGCTGTGAAAAGAAATCCCATGGAAAACATAGCCCCTATGGAAAACAATATACTGACGCAAATCGAAAGGACAGTACCCTGAATCTGTATCCGGTAAAGAAGCCTTCCAGTGATCAGTAAAAGGGAAACTCCCATAAGCGTCATAACAAGGTTGACAAATACCTGTGCTGACATGATGCTTTTCTTTCCAACTGGCGTAGCATCAAATCTCTTATAAATTTTTCTCTCTTTATAACCCGATAACGTCAGAGGAAGCGACATTAAGCCTGTAACTCCTGTGACCATGACTGAATACGCAGGCGCAGAAACATCCATCATTCCAGCCTCTGCTCCATCGTAAATCGGTGTATTTCCATAGATGGCGCCAAATAAGAGGAGCATTAGCACAGGAAACACAAGAGCAAAGAAAAAGCTAAAGAAATCCCGCATAAACAAACGTAATTCTATCTCACAGATAACCGCAAACCGTCTCATAATATTCCCTCCATCGTAAGTCCTGTTGTTTCAGGTGCAATCATTAAATAAAGTTTTTCCAATGATAAATTTTCTTCCCATTCATCCCCGGAAACCCGATTTTTCACATATTCCCGAAATTCATGTTGCTTTCCAAAGAATTGCTGCTTTCCTTTTTCTAAATAGAGGATTTTGTCTGCAAGGGCTTCGACCTCATCCATATAATGGGAAACCATAATAACAGCTACCCCGCCTTTCCTGATATTCTCAAAGCTAATCCACATATTCTGCCTTACCTCCGGATCAAGTCCCGTTGTCAGTTCATCCAAAATCAGCAGCTTCGGGCGTCCCATAAGGGAAAGCAGAATGGACAGCCGCTGTTTTTCGCCGCCAGACAACCTGTGAACCGGACGTTTTCTTTTTTCATCCAGCCCCATTTGTGTCAGTAATAAATTCCAGTCGGCAGGCCTTTCGTAAAAACCTGCAAACAGTCTGCATAGTTCCTCCACTTTGATTTTCAAGGGATATTCCGCCTCCTGCAGCTGAACACCCATTTCTTTATAAACTTCCCGGCGGTGCAGCCATGGGTCTTTTCCAAAAACACGAATCAGGCCGCTGTCTGGTTTTCGTAACCCTTCCACACATTCTATGGCAGAGGTCTTTCCAGAGCCATTCTGCCCGATCACAGCCAGAATCTCTCCGGATTTTACAGAAAATGAGACATTCTGAACCGCACGCAAATGCTTATATGCCAGATTCAGATTTTCCACTTGTACAATTGTCTGTGACATCATAATTCCTCCCTGTCCTATGATGGTGTTATTTTATAACGCACCTTAAAGATAAACAACAGTATTTTAAGGAGCGGCAGTCTGCCATGTGCAAGATGTCGGATTTCATGTCTGAAATGCACAAATTCATTGCCCTGTCGTGCTATAATAATAAGAGAAGGAGGCACGTCTATGAAAGTTGAATGCAAAATCAGTGCAGATTATAAAGAACCCTATGCAGTTCTTTACATAAACAGAATGACCCCGGCAGTTACAGAAATCATTTCCATGTTAGAAAAAGAAGATACGGTTTCCCTGACATTGATTGCAACGAAAGAAAGAAAAACGTATTTTATCAAACCAGAAGATATCTCATTGGTTCGTACCGAAGGCAGGGAAATTGTCTGCTATGATAAACTCAAAAACAGATATCTGGTAGATAAGCCCCTGTATGAACTGGAAAACATACTTGATACTCATTTTGTGCGTATTTCAAAATCAACGATTGTCAATATTAACCAAATCTGTCATGTGGAAGCAAGTTTCAATGGGACAATGGAGCTGGTGATGAAAAACGGGGTTACGGATTACATTTCCAGAAGTTTTCGGAAAGGTTTCAAAGAAAGGCTGGGATTAAAATGAAACAAACTGTAAAATTAGTGGTTAAATATATTTTATATGGGATTTCTCTGGGTTGCACTTTCTTTGTGATTATGTGTTTATCTTACTTTGTCGGAGGCGGGGAAGCTCTGCTGAGGCCAATATTCAAAGATTTTGCAAGGCACTCTGTGGGTGCTATGATTGTGGGAATTGCCTGTGGCGGGACGGCTGTCGTCTATCAATTCCATCGTCTTTCCAGCCTGGCGCAAATGATAATACACTTTTGTATTGGAATGGGAGTTTTCTTTCCAACTGCCATTTATTTAGGATGGATTCCTTTCTATCCAGGCAGGGTAATCTATACTATCTTACAATTTTTACTGTCATGCGGTATTTTCATGGCAATCTGGCTCTGTTTTTATCTCTTTAACCGAAATGAAGCAAAAAGGATAAATGAAAGATTAAGAGAACTTGAACGGGATAATACTGTAAATAGAGACTAAGACAGGAATAATCCGGCATATGGTGTGTTTAAGAATGTTTTTCTGTATCTGTCGCTTTTTCAAAGGGGAAATCCTGTATCAGTCAACAGAAACATATGATATATCTGTTGGTATTTTTTACGTTACAATATCCTATGTTATTCATTCTTCCTGTCCATTCCAGGGCATAGTCAGCCTTTGGCTGTTTTGCCCTGTGTCTGTTTCATGCTCTCTATACGCCTTTTACAGCGTTCCTGCGCCTGCCAATACCAGCAAGATAAAGCCTGACATGCCACTTGTGGGAAGATATGTATGCCGGCTCGGCGGGTTGTCCCCTGGCTATGTGTAAGGCTATCTGTGTTGTAGCTCCCATTTATTTCCTGGTGTGGTATAATGCATCTATACACGCATCTGCCAGTGGAGTAGTTGTAGTTCCCATTTATTTCTTGGTATGGTATAATCGTATGTCCGCAATACCCGGCGATGGAGAAGTTGTAGTTCCCATTTATTTCTTGGTATGGTATAATAGGAAATGACAGGGAGGGAAACAGAT
>NZ_KE159568.1:839462-882580 GCF_000403845.2 Eubacterium sp. 14-2
CAATCTCTATAAAGTGAAACATAACAGTTGTAGTTCCCATTTATTTCTTGGTATGGTATAATAGGTAAACACCCAGATATTATTTGTTCTTAGTTGTAGTTCCCATTTATTTCTTGGTATGGTATAATAGGGAACAGAAAATCCGCATAACCAATAAGGTTATGCGGATTTTTCTCAATTTAAAATCTCTGATTTTGCCGGAAAAACGATTGAATTTTATTCTTTTTCTAAAAAATATTTAATAATTCTGCCGATTCTCCGGTATCATCAAATGTCTTTTTACCCAACAGAATATGGATGGATTCGTATTGTTTCTCTGTGATTGTCAGCAAACGAACAGAACCTTTGGACGGCAAATTCAGATTCAGTCTGGCCTCATGCTTCTCCACTGCATCTGTGCCATTGCAAATCCTGGTATAAACGGAAAACTGCATCATATGATACCCGTCTTTTAACAGAAAATTACGGAATTTCGCTGCTGCTTTTCTCTCCTTCGCAGTAACTACCGGTAAATCAAAAAATACTATCATTCTCATAAATTTATTCATAACTATGTACCTGCAGCTGTATCAGTTCCGGCAGACTCAGCATTTCGCACTTATCCTGCAATACACTGCTGTAACTTGCCGCCATTCCGTCAACACAGTTGCTCAGAATACGTTTTTCTCCTTTTATCTGCATTTCAAAATTTACAATTCCATACAGCTCACGCTTTATTTCCGGTGTCAATGCATGGGAAGATTCTGACATATCAAACTTTGAAGCCACATATAAATCGACAATGGGACGAAACGGCTCAATAAAATCATCCGCCAGATTATAACTGTTTAACTCACTCCGGTGAAAAAGCCCGATGGAAGGTTCCATCCCATAACATACAAGGCTTCTGGCAATCATTCCTCTGACAATGGCATATCCATAATTTAATGCTGCATTGATGATATGTTCTTCACCTCTTGAAAATTCCGGTCCGAACAAATTTCGAAAATAAAAGGCTGCCGCTTTTGCTTCCACATGGGTTCTGTCTCCGGACTGCACTTCTTTGCACATCTTCTGCAGTTCTGTGTCTCCTGTCCTGCCGCTCAGTTTCAGACATAAGGACTGATTTCGAACCTTTTGTATCACAATCTGCTGCCACAGTCGTTTCTGCAGCGGTTTACTTATCTCCATCTGGCACTTTAACAGTTTATAATGCCGGCTATGCCTTACCAGCGGCAGCAATACACCATTGGGAAGATGCTTTTCATCACAGACATACAAAGCAATTCCCATATCAGCAAATTTCTGAAGCATATAAGCGGACACCATCACAGAATGATTTTCTATCAAAATACTGTTAATGTCCTCCAAAGGAATCCTGACATCTCTGTCTCCTCCAATTACCAGCTGCTGATTTTCAATATGCAGCTTTCTGCTGCCCTCGATTTTAATATTCCGAAATCCCATATATCACCTCCGCTGCCAGCAGGCATTCCTGCGTTTTACCACCTGTTCTTCCTTCATACCAGCCAATATTTCGTAAACTGTGCACCCGGCTCTAACGAAATCCCATTCTCTTTTCCCGCTTTACCTCCGATACATTTCCGAGTACATCCACCTGATATTTTTTCAGATATTCCAGGCCCTGAATTCCTAAACTTGTAAACTCAAAACTTCCATTATGTGACTTTCCACTAAAACTTGCCGTTGATATATTCGCCCCATAATAATAAACAATTTCTTCATTCACTGCCTTTGATGTCCCGTCCACACAGGTCACCTTTTTCCCATTTTTGGATTTAAAAGAAATCAAATCTCTGGTATACAGGCTGAAAATAAAATCTTTATCTTCCATTTCCTTCCAGTCAATATACTGCTTTCCCTGGACTACCGCTTTCATGGGCAGTCTTTTCCTTACCACATCCGCAATATAAACCGGTACAAAATAATATTTTCCACTGACGCGGAACACATCCACACGCACCATGGAGCCATTGGCATTGGCGGCTATCCCATGTTGGGAATTCACATACACCCCAAGGGTGAGTTTATCATATGTTTTCACTTTTCTTACCAGATTTCCTCTGGAGCCATCTGCTTTAGGCTTATAGAAAGGCTCTTCGAATGCCTTTTTTCCGTCGCCGCCATACAATTCCAGGCGCTCCTTTAAGGCATTATATAACAGCGTATCACTTTCGGGCTTGTAATAATTTTCTATTTCTCCTGTTTTTTTGTTCAGTTTCAAATCGATCAGGGCAGTTTTAGTCAGAACAGAGCCGGTTTCCTGATAGTGCCTGGGACTTCGGATGGTATCCGCATGGGCTGCTCCGGTCACTTTCCGGTTGGGCATTCGGGATACAAAAACAGGCCGGATAATATTATTTTCATAAAACCACGCCGGATAATCCAGTTTTCTGGAAACATCGGAATGAGTTTCAATAAATTCTACGGGATTTTCTCCCAGACGAATATCCAGTTCTTCATTAAAATACTCCCAGGGCTTCGGTACCTGCACG
This sequence comes from Eubacterium sp. 14-2, assembly GCF_000403845.2. GTDB lineage: Bacteria > Bacillota > Clostridia > Lachnospirales > Lachnospiraceae > Petralouisia. The sequence continues at coordinate 841,958 of NZ_KE159568.1, forward strand.
CCGAATATCTCGTCCCACTGGTCTCTGGTAAAATCATCTCTGGTAAATTTCTCTCCTGTTTCCACATCAACCGCCGTAAAACCTCTGGCATACAGCAGTTCTCTTCCCTGTATGTTTCTGGAGATTTTCTGTATCATGCCATCTGTACAGCAGGCAATCACCACTGCGTCCCTGGCATGATGGGTATCAATGGAGCGGTCTTTTGCTGACATTCCCCATCGTTTCCGCAGATAGGCCGTTACCCCTCCGTTTACTGCAAAAACCTGTTTTTTCTTTCCCGGACTGTTATAGGGGGCCAGCGCCAGGTTCTCCCGGATCATATTGTAAATCACACGGGTAATGTATTTTGTATCATTCAGGTTTCTCTGTTTAAATTCCTTTCGTTCCTCTTCCGTAAAGCTCTGCTTTAATAAATTCTGCTGTTTTCTGTAATCTCTGATACGGGAATTCACCAGTGTTTCAAATTTACTCCACCTTTCGGAATCACTGCCGAAATACTCATATGGAATGCGGTTGCCTTTCTGCCTGTTCTCTTCAGAAGTGACCAGTACCTTATTCCGGTAGCTGTCATCAAAGGTAATGCTGTAGGGAAGGATATGGTCGATATCATATGCTCCCGTAAACAGTTCCGCTAGTGGAATTCTTTTAGCGGAATACATGCATATTCCATCCTGGTCGTGCCACAAACGGTATTTCAGAATATCCTGCCCGGTGGGAAAGGCATTTCCCAGTTCCTGAATTTCCTTTTTGGCCCTTTCATTTTCTGACTGGCGATCCTTCATCTGTTTTTCCATTTTTCTGCGCTCATCATAATTTCTGGACATTTCTCTGGCCAGTTCAATATTGACTGCCTGAGGACTCCCGTATTTTTGTATAATGGCGTTAATTACTTTGACTGTCTGGGAGACAGAACGTTTTACCACCGGATTATTGATATCATTGATAATATCCGTGATTTCTTTTCCCTTTAATAAGCGGGACCTTTCCTTTTGTACACTTCCCTGAAAATCATATCCGGCTTCTGCACATGCTTTGTCATAAGTAAGGCCTTCTTTCAAATAAGGCATCAGCTTTTTCATGGCCTTAAGAGAAACATGCTGAAATCCTCTGGGATTCAGCTCCAGAAGTTCTTCTGTGATTTCTGAGTCCAGACCCAGTTTCTGAAATTCCCTGCTGCGGGTATCATCATTTTTGTAAAGAGTCAGAATTTTACCCACTTCATCCATCAAATCCGCCTGTTCTTCCGGCGACAGCTGTTCCAACATGCCGGACATGCGCTTTCGGTATTCATAATGGCTTACCATACTGACGAACTTTGCCTTTTCCGCATCTTTTATTTTTTCTTCTTCTGTCATTTTTTTGCTGCTGTAATTCAGTGTATTGAAACGGTATCTGAGATCCAGCTGCAGTTCTTTTCGCACGGCGCCATAGGTTAATTCTTTTTTCTTATGCAGCAAATCAGACAATCTCTCACGTTCTTCTGATGTCAGTCCCCGGCCCTTTCCATTTTTTTCCGTAATGCGGAGATGATTTATTTTCTGCAACGCCACAAACAGTTCTGATGTATAGGCGGCTTTTGGCGCTCTTGGCTCCTGTTTTTCTCTGGGTTCCAGGGCGCAAAGCCCCACCCGGTCTCCAAATCCTTCCATGGCGTAAGGGCTCGCGCTTCCATCGGGCTGTTTTCCCGGCCCCATGTCAAAGGAGCGCTGACTGGTCATTATGGCAAGATATGCTTTCTCCAGTTCTTCTGAGGCTTTCTGATTTCCGAATTTCCTCTGACAGTCGAAAATTACTTTCACCTCGTCCTCCAAAAGGGCCCGCAGCATGGTATTCTTATAATCCCCTTCTTTATTCCGGGGCGTCAGGCGGTAGCCTTCTTCCTTCCAGGTACATCCGGTTCTGAATTTATCGTCTTTGTATATCATCTCACCTGCGGTACGATAGCCATGTTCCTCCATCAGCTTCTCATTTTCTCTGGTGGCTGACAAAACCGCGCCTGTTTCTTTGTCATTCTTATCCTTTAATTCCGCTTTCCGGGTAGAACGGAACCCTCTGTGCTTTCCGATATGTATTAAAATCTGAGCCAGCTCTTCATCTTTTAATTTCCGTTCCAGCCCTTCATATCTCAGCCGGTATACGTCCGGCAGTCCCGCAGAATGATACCGTTTCATAAATTCCTCTGTCTGAATCAGACCATATTCCTGCAGCAGCCACTTCATCCGCTCCAGGCGGTGTTTCCTCCGCCGCAGACGTCTTCTTGTGGTTCTGGCTTCTCTCCTTGGCTCCGCAAGAGCCGCACCTGTTTTCGGCACTTCCGCCGCTTCAAATAATCTGACTCCCAGATCCACAATTCTCACCGGCTCATCTTTGCTGTTATTCTCCAGCACTGCCCATCCTACCGATGCAATCCCAATATCCAACCCTATTCTGTAATTCAAATCCATACCCTGCTCCTTTACTCATTTTTATAAAAAGATAATCCCATTCCGAGGAATGGGATTAGAGCTTTTTGGTGTTCTACCTTATTGTAGGAACCATATTATTTCTTGGTATGATATAATACGCATTTATTATATCCTTTTTGTCCCATTTTGTAAATATCTGTCAGAAAGTTTTCATTTCTTAGCAGTTTCTTAGCGTTGTCCGGATTTGGGATATCTGCATTATTCCGCAGGAACCTGGAAGGAGGTCCCAAACCGTTCCATCAACGCCATGGTATTGGCAGTTTTTTCATCATAAAATTCCTCATCTACCTCTGCTTTCCGCAATACCAGCCTTTCATACAGTTCTTCCAGGCCGCCCCGTACATAAGAATTAAACAAGTCTCTGTAATATTCAAATTCTTCCTGTGTTTCCGCTCCCCGAAATGCTTTTTTCACACTGTCTTCCGGCGACATTCCGGTTCTGTTTTCCAGAATCATAATCATCTGCATGATAAAATCCAGATCTTCTTTGGCTCCCATCATCTGTTCCGGAAAAATACTTTTTGACTCGTTGGGGGCATAATCCGCCTCTGCTTTCCGGTCCACGCGGAATCCTATAACAGCCGCAGTAAGATACAGGTCAATCAGCCGCCGGAAATATGTATGTTCATAGTCATTGGGCACCCACAGTTCTCCTGCCATTCTGGCATGTTTTCCGCGAAATTCAAATTCCTTTTTGAAAAATTCAAAAGCTGCCATCAGTTAAAATTCCTCCACTTCCCGGATAGCTGCGTATGACTGATCCGCTTTTTTGTCAATGTAATACGCTTTTCCCACATAGTCATCCAGCCCTGTGTATTTCCAGTCTTTTTTCAGCATAAAGATAATCACCTGTTCTGACACTTCCGGGAGCACTTTTGCAATTAAGCGGATATTCTCCGCTCCCAGCTTGGAAAAAGGGCCGTCCAGTACAATGGGAAGAGTGTCATTTCCCTGAGGAATGTCAGGATTTTTTTCTGCTTTCCTCTTTTTGCTGTAATCCATAACCGTCACAATAAATGCAAAATTCCTGGCAATCTTTTCTCCCTCGGACAGGTTCTTTTCTTCTCTGTACCCCAGGTCTGTTTTATAGTACATCTGAATATTATACTGGTCAGACAGCTCTATCTTTTTCTCTTTCGCATTGAACATCCGCCGGAAATTGTATTGTATCTGCTCATTCAGCTCCAGAAATATCTTCTTTTCTTCCATGGAAAAATCGTGGGACAGCTTTTTATACAGTGCTTCCGCCAGCTCCACCCGTTCCCGCCAGCGCTGATTTTCCTCGTTCTTTGCTTCCAGCCCTTTCATTTCTTCTGCCAGATGTTCCTGCTGACGCAGGAACGTCTGTATTTTCCCCTGTATCTGCCCTTTCCGGTAATTCAGTTCCTGTATGTTTTTCTGATAACTTCCCAGCCTCTTTCTGTGTTCCGCAAAATCTATATGGGCGTCCATCCGCTGTTCCAGCATAATATATTCATTGCAGGTTTCTTCATAGTTTTTCACACAGTCGTCTGTCTGTTTTGCCATTGCACGAAGTTCTTCCGGCAAATTTTTTACCCGGTTTTTCCACCTTAAAGCAGTTCGTTCAAATTCTCCCAGCAGGGAGCCGATATCTGCCGGCGGAAGATAGTTTTTCTGCTCCAGCAGACAGTCCCATTCCGTCGTCCCCGGTGTAAGTTCAGTTCCGCAGATGCATCTTCCGCTTTTCATGATATAATCTATGGTCGCCTGACGCATATGGGGAATATCCCGTCGTTCTCCGGCCACAGATTTTACCAGTGCCCCGGACGCTTCTGTCAGTGGTTCTGCAAAAAGCATGTAAGCCTTGTCACTGAATTCACCCACCATCATTTTCCGTTCGCTGATACATCTCTCTCCCTGGGTTTTTCTGACAATTCCCAGATTCCGGTACTGGCTCTGCAGCTTTTCCGTATTCCGGTTCGTCTCCAGATATTCCTGCACTTCCTGACATTTCTTATGGCTGTTGCTGAGATTGATTTCTATGGTTTCCAGTTCTTTTTTGCAGCCTTCGATTTCCCGCCCGCATCTTCTGTATTCCCCTTCCAGATTGTCATACAGATTCCCGGAGCCTGTTATTTTCTTTTTAAATTTGCTGATAACAGAATAAGAACCCATATCCTTCAGATGTTTCATGGCTGCCTGGTATGCAGACAGACCGGTCAGGATATGTACGGAATCTCTGATATTTTCCCTGACCCCGTTTACGGTAATGTCATTCCACCGTTCCCCATCAAACAGAAAATAATGGGACAGATTTCCGGGGAACAGCTCATTGATGAGCTCGTCCACCTTCCGTTCCTCCACTTCAATCAGCGACTGGCTGCTGCAAATATCTGAAATATACATGGTCAGTTTCTTCTGAAATGTTTCTGCTGTCAGCCGGGGATATGCCCGTGTACAGACAATTTCCCTGCGGATGGTATAGCGCTTTTCCTCATCTGAGGCAACCAGTTCCACCCGGACACTGGCCCTGCTGTCCGCATTCATCAGTGCCAGCACATCCGTATTCAAAAGCTGATAATCTTCCTGTCTCTTTCCCCGTTCCGTGAGCACAGCTCCATACAGGCACCAGCGGAATGCCTGGGCAATGGTGGTTTTCCCAACGGTATTATCTCCCAGAACAACCGTTACATTTCTCTCTTTCTCACAGCTGAATTCTATTCTGTTTTCGCCTTTATAGCGCATAAAATTATACAGAGTAACACGCTCAAACCGCATAATACATCTTCTCCTTTATCCTGCCACCGTTATAAACCCGCCCGGACAGGGATGCTCAATGATTTCTTCTGGCATACTCCACAATGACTTTCTGGAGTTCCTCCGACATTTTCTGGTCGCTCCTGGCTTTGCTCCGCAGATTTTTCCGCTCCATATGCAGTACCTGCAGGGTGATTTCCTGCAATAACTGTTTACTGATCTCCTTCATTTTCTTTCTCCTTCCTGCAGAACCGGTCTTCCCTTTCTTTCACTCCGCCTCTCCTGTATAGAAAGGCCATAATGCCAGTATTTCCTCCGCCAGTTTTTCTCTTCTCTCATCAATCCTGCATTCATTCCACTCTGTCCTGCCTGCATCGTACTGTTCAATGATTTCCCCGGTGATTTTCAGTGTTACATTCCCTTTGTACCCCTCTCTGGCCTTCTGCTTTCCCGATTTTGGAATGCCTTCTATTTTTGTCTTAAAATCCATGTTCCTTACGGAACTGTTCAGAGAATTTCTCAAAAGGGTCAGATTGCCCAGATCGTCAATATGATTCTGCCGGTTCTCCGCCTCATCCTCCGAAACCTGCCAGTTTTCCTGCCATTTCTGGGGCATAATATGCTCCAGCGTATAAGTATAGGTCAGGGCCTTTTCGTCTGAGTTTTTATTTCTGCGGGAAAGCTCTGTCAGAAATAAAAGCATTTTGGCTGTGTCGCTTTTCATCTTCGTCAGCTGTCTTCTGACTTCTCCGTCACTGATATTGACTGCCTTTTCTCCTGCTGCGGAAAATAATTTTTCCGCACCCTGATTCAGAATCAGACTGCATCTGGACGCATAATCCGAAACACTCGTCCCCATAATCCTTCTCCGGATTACAAAAGATTCCAGTATCCGGCACTGCTTCCTTATGGTTTCATCCTGCAGATTTTCTCCGGACTCTTTCAGGATTTTCAGAATAAAAGGATAAAACATCTGTATGCCGAATTCCTCTAAAACCAGCAGAAGCCGCCTCACATCCTCCTGCCAGGAAAAATATTCTCTTTCCGCCCTGTCTTTATCACTCATAATCTGATTCAGGCCGGTGATATATCTGCTGAACAGACCGGCATACTCATAAATCTCATTTATCAGTGCGGCATACTCTGAAAAATCATAAGCGGCTGTTTCTCTGGTATAAGCATTATCCAGATTTCCGAAAAAATCCCTGTTATCTTCTTTCGTCCATTTGATACAGGCCACGCAGTACAGCAGAAATTCCAGATTATTTCTGTCCACATTTCCAAAACGCCGTTTCAGATCCCATTCGTTTTCCCCGTCCTCCGAGTAAAAAATCCTGTCCCACTTCTCATTATAAATTTCGCTTACCCGGCGCTGCTTTTCCCGGTCATTTCCGCAGCTTTCCATAAATCCCTGAAACAGATTGTTTTTGATAATATCCGCGGTGCTCAGGCGGGCTCCCGCCCGGTTGATGGTATCAAAAATAGACTGTTCGTTCACGTCGTGCTCTGTCAGTTCAATTCTGACCAGCATCTTGTTATTGTCATTGTACATAATGTCAAAAATATCCTTCAGTTCCTGCTGGTCTTTTTCATGGAGCACCCTGCGGTAATAGTGATAGCACTGTCTGATTTGGGGAGATCCTTCTTTCTCTGCTTCCGTCCGGGGCCTGCTTCCCTCAAACACCCCCTGCCTGATAATGGCCTCATAGCTGTCCCTGTCCACTCTGGAATGGGAAATTTTAATTTCACTGTTTTTCAGGGAATCTGTGGTGTTCCTTTTGTAAAACAGCACGTTCTGTATGGTATCCCTTACATTCTGGCGCATTTCATCGTCAAATTCATCATAGATTGCCTTGGTCAGCAGTGAGATTGTGGTGAGCCTCTGCTGCCCGTCCACAATGGCCGCCTCCGACGGTTCTCTGCTCTCTCCCCATTTGATAATAATGGAGCCCAGAAACACCTGGACTTCCCGGTTCCCTTCAATGGCATCCAGTAATTCTTTCCAGTTTTCTTTTTTCCAGACGTACCTTCTCTGAAAAAACGGCACAACCAGCTTCTGAGGCCCTCCGCCAAAAATTTCTTTTACTGACTTTGCCTCCGCTTTCATAAAAAACCCTCCTCTTTCGTGCTTCACATAAAATCTGTCATCCTGCTGCAATCTCCTCCAACGCCTCTGCAAGAACATCCAGTTCCGCCTCTGTGGTAAAAGGTCCCAGGCTCACCCGCACCGTACCGCCATATTCCTTATCTTTCAGATATTTATGTATCAGAGGCGCACAGTGATACCCTGTCCGCACAGCAATCCCATACTTTTCGTCCAGCAGAATCCCCACTTCTTCGGCCTGATACCCTTCTACGTTCAGAGATACAATTCCCGCAGCCGCTGAGTGCAGTGGCGGATACAGCTGGATTTCCGGTATCCTGTTCAGCTTCTCAAGGAGCCCTTCCCGCAGCCGCTGTTCTTCTCTCAGCCTTTCTTCTGCTGCTGACCGGACAGATTCTTTTATGGCCGCCTCCAGCCCTGCAATGGCTGTGATATTCATGCTTCCCGGTTCATATCCTCTCACATCTTCCGGACTGACCTCCGGATTCAGGGAATCGCTTCCTGTTCCCCCGAACAGAATCTGTTTCAGTTTCCTGCCGCTGTTATTTACATAACCTCCGATTCCCAGAGGCCCGCAGAGGGCTTTATGGCCTGCAAATATATAGAAGTCCACATTCGTATGCTTCAGGCACACCGGCACCAGTCCAAGGGCCTGAGAACCGTCCACAATCACAGCAGCTTTATATTCCTCTGCCAGTTTTGCAATATCCTGCCAGGGAAGGATGGCCCCGGTTACATTGCTGACATGGTTCATAATCAGCGCAGCCGGTGGTTTCCGTAAAAACTGATATCTGATTTTCTCCCTGTCCATCTCCAGAGATTCCTGGTGAACAGCCAGTTCTTCCACTTCAAATCCATACTGTTTTTGCAGATGATGAAGCACCCGGATTACAGCATTGTGCTCAAAAGGAGTTACATAAACCACATCTGCACGTTTCCACTCCAGACCTCCCAGCACCTGATTACAGGCAATGGTGGCAGAAGGAGTAAAAACCGTCTCTGCCCCGTAATTTCCCTGAACCAGATGAAGGATTTCCTCCCTTGTGTCCTCTGTCAGCCGGAAGGCCTCCCGTGCCAGCCGGTAAGCGCCTCTTCCCACATTCACTGCAAAATGTCTTCCGGCTTCCTCCATTGCCCGGTAAACGGGCTCCGGTTTTGGAAATGTGGTTGACGCATTATCAAAATATATTAAGTCTTTCATATCTCCTCCATAACAGGGCCAGCCATTTTCCCTGTCATTCATCGGTTTATCAGCTCCTGCAGCACCTCTGCCAGCACTGCCACTTTCTGGCTGGTTTCCAGTGTATCCTCAAAATCCTCCATGGCTTCGTCAATCATGTTTTTCAGAAAACTGCTGGTAGAATCAGAAGTTTCGGCCTCATAACTGCGCCTGATGCGCCTCCCCTGTTCATCCATCAGTATAATGGTTTTCTTTCCCCGTTCTCCGCTGTCTCCCGCCGCCTGTTCCACTTCCTGCTTTACATTCCGTATTTTTTCCCGAAACCGTTCCGGCGTATCGTCATTCCAGTCCTCCATGGACAAATCCATCACCAGCCTGGACAGGCAGAAGATAATTTCCTGCTCATCATTGGTTTCCAGATGTTTCAGATATTCCAGGAATCCGCGGGCGTCTTTATTCAGAATATATTCCTGCTTCGCCGCCTCCTGTTTCCGATACCAGGAAAGCAGACATCCTTTCAGGCTTTCCTGTTCTTTTCCGTGGAATATACTGCGGATATCCTCTGCCACACAGGACTGCAGACGGAAAAACGCCTGCTCCATCCGGGCTCTGACACGGAGCAGCTCTTCGGCTGCTTTCTGTAAATCAGCCTCCTGCCCTTCTTCTGTCATAATTTCCGGAATCCGTTCAAACAGAAATTCTCTGGGATTTAGTTCGCTGCGTTTCAGCAGGTTCCGGAACCGTTCTGTTTTCCTCTGTTCTTCCCTGGGAAATTTTCCGGTGACCATGGTATATTTTGGCAGAGAGCGATACCATCTCTGCATGTTTTCCATAAGTTTTATCCAGCGGTTCTGGCGGCTGAACGCAATTCCCTCTCCCCGCCAGGACTGCTCCAGCGTTCTTAAATACTGTTCCTTTTTCCCGCTTTCCGGCTCCAGATATAACTGGTAATCCTGCGGAAAATCATTGACGCTGTTTAACACTTCCTCACTGACTTCCAGTTCTTTTTTCTTAAGATAGATCACCGGAATCCCTTCCGCCATCCCAAGACGCTGTGCCAGAAACAGCGGCATAATCCCTCTGCGCACGCCGTAATCCTTTCCCTGAAGCCTCCGGTACAGTTCCTGAAAGGTTCTGCGCTGTCCGATACACTGTGCCAGGAACCTGTCTGTTTCATCCAGAATCCTGCCGCAGCCCCTGTCCTTTTCATAACTGCTGTCCAGAATTCCCGTCCTCACAAAGGCAGCCCGGTACACCATATTTTCCGGAGCTGTCCCCTGCCGGAACGTCTCTGCCTGATCCATCAGCAGAGCTTTTACCACTTTATTTCTGGCCCTCAGGTATTGTCCGGACACATGCTGAATATTCAGCAGTTCGTGATTCACAACGGGCGAAAAGCGGTAATACTGCTCACAGATTTCACTTAACATTCGGTTAAATTCCATATCATTTTCAAAGATACGGACCGGCTCCCCTTTTCTGGCCACGCCGCAGGCTCCGTATCCCGGCATGAAATCCCGCTCCAGCAAAGTATTGATTTCAAACACAATATCTTCTTCATACAGGTCCAGTTCCCGCAGCAGCACCTTATGTTCTTCTGCAAATCCCGGCCGCTCTTTCAGGGCGTATACTGCCGCCAGCTTCTTTATATGCTTTACCAGGGCAAAGGGCTGTTCCGGCACCAGAACCACGATTCTGTCCTCCTGCAATGCTTCTGTTTTCTCTCTGACCTGCTCTCTGTCGATTTCCTTTTCGCTGACCAGAGCCAGTATTTTCCCGTCCGAAAACTGCTCTTCAAACATCCAGGAAAGGGTTTCCATGCGGAAAAAATCTTCTGCTGTTAAAAATTCATACCGGAAATACCGGGTCATATTCCGCTCCTGATTGTACTGTTTAGGCAGGACATATTCCAGATCTGATATCCGGCTCAGGTAACTGCAGACAGGAAACGGTTCCGGCTGTTTTGCCATCTCCGCCTCAATCTCCCTGTCAATATTCAGCCCGGTATGATTTTTAAAGGCATAGACCCCAAGGCTGCTCCGAAACAAAATCAGTTCCTGCTGTTTCAGAGATTCCAGGGCCTTCCGGTAGGTTCCTTCTTCCATCCCCAGCGCCGGACGTATGGAAGCGTCCACTGCCGGAAGCTCATCCTCCTGATGAATCATCCGAAGCAGCCCGATGGCCTTTATAATCTTCTGTTCCGCCGGATCCTTTGTCTGTCTTAAGGCATAATCTGCTTTCAGCCATTCACTGTGGATTTTGGGCTGATCGCTGTTTTCCCGAAAAAGGGGTTTGAAATAATCGTACACCGCGTCTGCTCCCACCCAGTATTCTTCTGATTCCTCCAGAATTTCCGGCAGGCTCCCGCGCTCCCTTCCGGCCAGAAAGGTGAAAACTGTACGTTCATTCTGGGCCACCCGTTCACTGATATGCAAAAGGATACAGGCGCACACAGGCGTCAGGGGAAAACAGCCTCTGCCCATGACCTGCTTATAAAAATCATAGTCCGGAAACAGTCCCAGAAAGCAGTGCAGGCTGCAGGATTTTTCCAGAATTTCCTGATATCCGGTCTGCTTTTCATATTCAGAAAATAATTCCGAAAATTCCGGCTCCTTTTTGAGCAGTGTGCTGGCAATCAGCTCGTAATGATTTCTGGCAGAGCCATGAAATCTCACTTCCCTGAGACGCCCCTCCACACCCCGGAAGGCGTCTTTTACCGATTTGTCCAGGCCTTTTTCATATTCATGAATACTCTTATGGGCCACAAGTATTATCTGCAGCTTCTGCTCCCTGCTGTTATTGGCCAGTTCGCACATGTCCTGCAGTGTCTTCATATCTCTGGCAAACCCTTCTTTTCCATGGCCTTCCACATACTTGCTGAACTCATCAAACACCAGTACCATTCCTGTATAACCGTACTGTTCTGTCAGCTTTCTCCCCACTTCCTGATAAACTCTCATGGCGTCCGACCCAAGCATGGGCAGAAACCGGCTTCCGGCTGTGAGTCTGGGATAGCATTCCAGAAACAGCTTCATGGCCCTTTCGTCCATCCGCTCCAGTCCCTTTTTTACATTTACCGGAGTTTCCCCCTGGTCTGTGAGAAACTCCTGCCACTTACCGTACACCTCAGGATATTCCCGCCGCCACAGCTTTAAGGTCTTCAATGCTTGCGAATAATCGCTTTCGGGAATAATATCCCTGAGATTTTCCCGCTCCAGCCCTTCTTTTAACCCATAGAGAAAAGCAGTGTTCAGATCCGATGCCCTTCCCCCTATGAGTACAGGCAGAAAACGCTTTTTTTCCCGGTATAACCGGTTCACCATGTCTGCTGCTTCCCGGTCTGTCTCCGATATCCGGGCCAGCACCGGCGCAGTACCTTTCTGTTCTCCCTGTAAAAAAGCCAGCAGAAGCAGCAGCAGATGGGATTTTCCTTTTCCATAAGGCCCCATCAGGACTGTTGCATTCTCCGTTGATTCTTCCAGTATATTTTTCAGATAGTATTTTAAAATCTGAATGGAAGAACGGGTGGGAATATAGCTGCCAATCCGGTCTGCATTTCCCAGGTCCAGACTCAGATTTACAGATTTCTGAAACCTGCTGTTAATGCTGATATATTGTTTTAACTGTTTCATTCTGCTTCCCTCTCTGCCCTTTCCCGGTCTTTATCTGCCGCAAACCCAGGCGGCCGATTTCCTGCCGCCGGAATTTCCATAATAGTATTCCTGCAGGACCTGGTCTGATGTTGTGTTTCCCGGAAGATATACCATATCCAGCCCGGCAGTCCGGTTGAGAATAATCTTCCCGGCCCACTCCAGCTGTTCCAGCAGTTCCATCAGGCCGGTGCGTTTCAGATTCAGTATCTTTCCCGGTCCTCCCGGCCGCACCAGCAGATCCTCCATATGGATTCCTCTCTCTTTTCCGGCCCGGCCGGCCATAAGATACAGTACCGTTTCCGCCGGCAGCTTATTCAGCCGGGGCTGCACCTTCTCGTAGCCATCCTCTGTCTGTTTCAGAAGTTCCAGCGCTCCAAAGGGACTGACATTCTTTTCCTCCGGACTTGTGCCTTTTGCAGTCTTTCGGCTGTACATGCGCAAAATGGCGTCGCAGTCATCTTTTACGGAACGGGGAGATACTTTCTGCTCCCCCGACGCATTTCCCGCCAGTTCCATCATTTTCCGCTCCAATTCTTCCCCGGTAAATTCCGTATAGTCAAATTCATTGAAAAACATCTGCCAGGCAGTGGCCTGGCCTCGGTTCCGGGCAATATTGCAGTGAACGGTCCACAGAGAAAACATTTCCTCAAAATACGGGTCCTTCTGCAAAATCATTTCTCCCAGATCTGTAAGCCTTACCACCGTTCGGACGCTCTCGTCTGACAGTCCGCTGCATTTAAGCCAGTAGCGGATGGATTTTGCCATATTGGGCCCCACGCCCAGGGCGTCCGCACCATAATTTTCAAAAAAGACTCTGGGATTTCTTTTGACCTCCCGCAGTCCCTTGTTCAGCCATCCTTCCCTTATAATAAAACTTTCATGTCCTCTGAAACGAACGGAATCCTTCATTTTCTGTCTCCTCATGTTCTTTTAATGGAAAGCACTTTTCTCATGTAACATCCTGCGGTAAAGTGGTTCACACATGCTCCGCACCGCAGGCATTTTTCGTCTGAAATCCGGTATTCTGTTCCGCCGTCTTTCTTCTCCTTCACAGAAAGGGCGTTGTATCTGCATACACTTTCACATGCCAGACAGCCCATACACATCTGATATTTGGTAAGCTGGCATTTTACCCGTTCTTCCGCGGTTTTTAAATCCCTGGCCCCGGCAATTCTGACACTCAGAATCGTTACTTTCAATTCCCTTAAGCCTTTGCGGCCCTGCAGCTTTAACAGCATCTCGCCCTGTCTGTTCAGCACATATACTTCCCCCATTGCGGCGTGTCCCATCTCAAAATTCAGATAGCCGAAAGGCCGGAACAGCTCGTACAGTTCCTCCGAAACGGGACGCTGCAACTCATAATAAAAGGTATTTTCTTCCATGGCGCAGGGCCGGAAAGCCACCACAGATTTTTCTGCATAGGCCACACCGTTTCCGCCCTGTCTGGCCTTCCAGCCTCCCTCCCGCACGTAGGTTTCCGCATCCTCCTTGCCAAGGCTTTCCGCAAATTCCACCAGCAGATGGTGAAACCGCTCCGACTGCTCCGGCATGTGCACGGAGGAGAGAAATTCTGACCAGTCACTGTTATTGGGACAGCACCAGCAGCCCACTCTGGCATATCCCAGGCGGTACGCTTCATTGAAATCAATTTCTCCGGTAAAAAGGTACAGCCATATATCAAAATCCATCCAGTCAATGACGGGAGAAATAATTCTCTGCTTTGTAATTTTGGGACTGTCGGATTCCCTGTCATATTTGCTCCTGCTGACAGATTCACTGCGGCGGATTCCGTAAAAGGTGAGAATCTGGTTTTTTTCCCGAAACAGAGATCTGATTTTCTTCTGAATGACTCCTGTTTTGAAAACGGTGCAGCACCAGCGCATTACCCGGCTGGGCGGCCCAATCATCTTACAGAGCCCTTCAAAATCCTTTTCTCTGTTCCGGGCAGAAACCATGGGTGTTTTCGGATGGGTTTTCCGAAACCGTTTTACATATTCATAAGTAGAGGGAAATTCCAGTGTGGTATCTCCGAAAATATGCATGATTTCCGGATGGCCCAGCGCCCGGATGACCAGATCCGAAGTGACGGTGGAATCTTTTCCTCCGCTGAACGATACAAACATATCCAGAACCGGCGTATCTTTTGCCTTTTCCCGGATATAAGAGCCTGCTTCCTCCAGGATTTTCTCATACCTGAGACTGTTGGCTTTTACAAACCGCTGCCGGTGTTTTTCAAAATACTCTTCTGTGTTCTGGTGTTTCAGATCTTCATACTGGCTCCTTATGGCATGGCAGTCCGCTTCTTTCAGACTGCTGACAGAAAAGGGAATCTTACGGCCGTTTACGAAATAATAGTTGCCGGCCCCGTTCCACACAGACGCCTCCGCATATGCAAAGGGTTTCCCCAAAATAATTTCCACCAGAAGACGTTCCTCCGGAAACACCGGACGGACATCGGTGGCCAGACGTTTCCCCTCCTGGCCACACAGACTGCATCTCTTTTCGTACAGAGGAACCAGGCACTGGCTGCACCAGTAAATCTCCGACTCTGCTTCCGCCCTTCCTCCACAGGAGGGGCAGCGACTTGTCTCACATCGTGTATTGGTGCAGGGCAGCGGCTCCTCTGTTTCCTGCTTCCTGTTTCTGCATGTATATGTAATCATACCGATTCCTCATAATTCTTTTCTTTCGTTATACAGCATTTATTTTATTCTCTTTTAAAGAGAATTTCAACCTGTATTTTTCCTTTTACAAAAGAATTTATTTCTGCCGGACGGATTACCCGCGGCGCCCTGCCAGTGTGCCATTTAGGCTGTTATATGCTATTTCCTGACACCGGAGCAAAACACAATATGGTAAATTTTGTTATTTTTCTGGAATGTTTTGGCATTTGCCTGACTGTAATAGCGCTGCTGCTTCTCCTGAACGGAGATGGCACAAGAGAACAGAAACTGTTAATCTTTATTCTGTGCGGTTCACTGATACAGAACGCAGGTTATTTACTGGAACTGACGGCCCCCACCGTGGAAGCTGCCATGACGGCAGTAACGGTGGAAAATATGGGTTCTGCCTTTGTTCCCCTGGGTTATTGCTGGTTTATTTATATTTACTGTTATATCACTCCTCCGAAGACACTTTTAAACGTTCTCAGCGTAATCAGTTTCTTTCTTCTGCCCACAGTCTTTTTTAACTGGAACGGCCTTTTCTATCAGGAGGTCCGATGGCTGGCAGATACGGATGGATTTCATTATGTCAGTATTACCTATGGCCCGCTGTATGTGTTTTTTCTGTTCAGCCGTATTGTCATTCCCTATGCACTTTGTATCTTTACATTACTGAGCGCCATCCGCGGACGGTCGGATCAGCAGGTCAACCGCCAGTACTGGACAATTCTTGGAATTTCCACCCTTCCTGTTATTGTACTGATCGCCTATATCTTTAAACTGGTAAAAATATTCGATTTCACACCGGTGACACTGACCATTTCCATGTCTCTTGTGGTCATCGTGGTCTGGAGCCGGCGTAATTATGATTTCCGCCATCTGGCGGCGGCAAAGGTTCTGGAAAGTCTGGGCGACGGCGTAATCACCCTGGACGACCATGACCGGCTGGTCAGCTATAACAAAGCGGCGGCAGAAATCTTCACCCGTCTGCCTGCCCACAAGCTGGGAGAAAATATCCGGGTAGTGGAAGATTTTCAGGAGGAAATGCTGAATGAAAACGTTACCCGGAGTTTTTCCATCAACGGGCGGCATTATGAAAGCCACAGCAGGCATATTGTGGATGAAAACGGCAAAATACAGGGCTGTACTATTTTAATTCTGGATATGACCGATACAAAGGCCTATATCAATGAAATCAAGCGCGTACGCCAGCAGGCAGAAAAAGCCAGCATTGCAAAAAGTGAATTTCTTGCCAATATGTCCCACGAGATACGCACCCCCATGAACGCCATTATCGGCCTGAATGATATTATCATGGAAGAATGCGGGGATACGGAAATCTATGCCCATGCCAAAGATGTGCAGTCTGCGGCAAAAAATCTGCTGGCAATTATCAATGACATTCTGGACCTTTCCAAAGTGGAAGCCGGTAAAATGGAACTGGTGTACGAAAATTACTACATAAAAGTGATTGCAAACGAGATTGTGGGAATCATGGATATGGCGGCTTCCCAGCGGGGAATTATCCTCAAATATGAGTGCGACCAGACGATTCCCTGCCGCTACAACGGCGATGACGGAAGAATCCGGCAGATTCTGATTAATATTCTCAACAATGCCATTAAATTCACGAAAAAAGGATATGTACGGGTATATATAAGCGGAAAACCAGGGGCAGACAAGGAACTACTGTTACAATTACCATTCCTCAGAAAATCGTGGACAGACGCCCGATTTCGGAAATGCCGGAACTTCCGCAGACAGAACAGAAACTCACAGATACTTTTACCGCCCCTGGTATCCGGGTACTGATTGTGGACGACAATGTCATCAACCGCAAGGTTGCCAGAGGATTTCTGAAAAATTACGCCTTTGATCTGACAGAAGCAGAAAACGGACCGGAAGCCATCGAACTGGTGCGCAATATCCGATATGATATTATCTTTATGGATCATATGATGCCCGGCATGGACGGCATTGAGGCGGCGGAGATTATCCGCAGAGACTGTGGGGAAAACGGAACCACACCTGTTATGGTTGCACTGACCGCCAATGCCATGGAAGGTATGCGGGAGCATTTCCTGAAATGCGGTTTTCAGGATTTCATTTCCAAACCTCTGGACAGAAAAGAGCTGAACCAGCTTCTGCTGCGCTGGATTCCGGAAAAACACAGAAAGCAAAAAGAGCTTCCGGAAGAAGCCAGACCTCTGGACCCGTCAGAATTTAAGATTGACGGGTTGGACATAAACGCCGCCATGGAATATTTTTCCGGCGATGAAGACAGCTTTGTGGATTTGCTGGAGCTTTATTGCATGGATGGAAAACGCAAAACAGCGCTTCTGCATGAACTTGTGGATTCAGATATTTTACATTATCAGATAGAGGTACACGGACTTAAGAGCGCTTCTGCCAATATCGGAGCCATGGAGGTTTCAGCCATGGCCCGTGCACAGGAAAATGCCGCCGCACAGGGAGACAGCGCATTTATCACGGAACAGTTTCCGGTGCTGATGGCTGAATATGAAACCCTTCTGGCAAATATCGAACAGTTTCTGGAAGGACGCAGACAGGAAGATGACGGAGCAGAAAAACTTCCCGGTCTGCCGATTCAGGAGCTGGCAGAACAGACTGAGGCAGCTCTGGAAGAACTGAAGCATTTTCGCTCCCGGAACTGTGCGGAAAGAGTGGAGGGAATGCTGCTCCATGAACTGCCGGAAGAAGTCGGAAAACGACTGTTGCAGATACGGGAGCAACTGAGATTATATGAGGATGACAATGCGGAAGATTTGCTGAGTCAGCTTCTGAGCATACTCAAAAAGGAGGAGGAAGTCAAATGAGTCAAACAGAATGCAGCGATTCCAGAAAACGCATTTTAGCGGTAGACGATAATGCTATTGTCTTAACAAGAATTTCAAATATCCTGCAGAATGATTATGACGTAATCACGGTCAATTCAGGAATACGGGCTTTAAAGTATCTGGAAATGGAAAAACCGGACCTGATTCTCCTGGACATTCAGATGGAACAGAAGAACGGTATCGAAACCCTGCAGGAAATACGCGGAATGGATGATATGGCTGACATACCGGTTATCATGCTTACCGGCGTGGAAGATAAGGACTTTGTCCTGTCCAGCGCCAGACTGGGAATCTGCGATTACATACTGAAGCCTTTCAGTACTGATAATCTGATTAAAAGAATCCGCCGGGTCTTTGAGCCGGAAAATACCGCAAATGTGGAATCATGATATAAAACCCTGTGATATAAACAGTCATTGTTTTTTACACGGTCTCTGCCCCTGCATAACCCGCAGGGGCCCTTTTATTCATCTGTTTGCCTTTCAGTCAAAGTATTTTCACAGGATTTCATTCATGCTTCCGGTGCGGTATCCCTCCAGATCCAGGGACACATAGGTAAATCCGTATTCCCGAAACTGCCTGATAACCCCCTCCCTGATTTCTTCCTGAAACAGTCTGGTAAACTCTTCAGGCAGCACTTCAATTCTGGCCATGGTACCGTGTATCCGGACTCTGAACTGGGAAAATCCCAGCTTAAGCAGAAGCTGTTCCGCCTGTTCCACCATGGCAAGTTTTTCTTCTGTGATGGTTTCTCCATAAGGAAACCGGGAAGCAAGACAGGCAAAGGACGGTTTCTTCCAGGTAGCCAGTCCCATTTCTTTTGACAGCAGCCGGATTTCCCCTTTGGTCAGTCCGGCTTCCCGCAGAGGGCTTCTGACGCCAAGCTCTGCCACTGCCTGCATACCGGGTCTGTAATCCCCCTCATCATCCACATTGGAGCCTTCCGCCACGCAGTTTATCCCCTGCTTTTCTGCAATTTCCCTGACTGTTTGAAGGAACGTTCTTTTGCAGAAATAACAGCGGTTGGGAGAATTCTGCCAGAAACCCTCAATTTCCAGTTCCCGGAATTCAAAAACAATCTGGCGGATTCCCTCTTTCCTGCAGAATTCCTCTGCTTCCTCCAGTTCCCGTCCCGGAAAGGCGAAAGACCTGGCTGTAACCGCAAGTACCTGTAAACCAGGAACCTCCTTAGCTGCTTTCAGCAGAAAAGTGGAATCCACGCCGCCGGAAAAGGCCACGGCCACACTGCCCATGGAGCTGAGATTCTGTTTTAACCGTTCCAGTTTTCTATTTGCTGCTTCTTTTGCTTTTTCTGTCATAATTTCCTCCGTTTTTCCGGTTCAGACAGCCTCAGGCGGTAAAAACACCTGGGCTTAAATCGTAATCTTTCTGATTTCCTGATATTTTTCTGCAAATTCCGTGAGATGAAACAGTTCTTTTCCCTGAGACGTCCGCACCAGCATTTCCAGGCGGATACGGTTTCCCTTTTTTACCGTGCGGAATTTCAGAATCCGGCACTGGTAAGTCTCTTCCAGTTCCTTTTTTATCTCTCCGCCAATCCGGCTTCCTGCATCCGTGGTGAAAATATATTCCACCTCCACCTCGTACACATCTTTTATAATATGGGAGAGTTTGCCCTGACGCCCCAGAAAAATTTCCACCAGCACCACAATAACCGTGGTACAGATTCCGATGAGATACAGGCCTGCTCCCACTGCCATGCCCACGCCTACCGTAGCCCAGATTCCGGCCGATGTGGTGATTCCGCTTACATTTTTATTGCGGGAAAAAATAACCCCGGAACCCAGAAATCCAATGGCGGCCACTGCTCCCGCTGCAATTCTGGCAGGATCCACCCGCACATACTGCCCCACCACGTCCTGAAATCCATATTTGGACAGCACAATCATCAATGCCGAGGAAACGGCCACAATCACATGGGTGCGAAGGCCCGCTGTTTTCTTCCGGCTTTCCCGCTCATAACCTATCAGACCGCCGCAGAAGCCTGCCAGCAAAATTCTGGCCATCCATTCTGTCTGCCGTATGAAATCTGTCAGCTTCATATCATCCCTCCTTCTGTGGGAAAGTATACCACATTTCTCTCTGCTTTTGGCAGGAAACTTCCCTGTCCTTTTGAATTCCTTATTGAAAAAATGCATTTGCAGGCATATAATGATACTCGGACCTGAAAAGAACCTCACAGTAAGGAGATCATTATGAAACATTTAATAATACCGGACAATTACCAGCCTCAGCTTGATTTACACGATACCCAGGTTGCCATCAAGACAGTGAAAGATTTCTTCCAGAATCTGCTGTCGGAGCGTCTGAATCTGCAGCGTGTATCCGCACCCCTGTTTGTTGACCCGGATTCCGGCCTGAACGACAACCTTAACGGTGTGGAACGCCCGGTTACGTTTGGCATTAAGGAACAGAATGAAAAAGCTGCGGAAATTGTGCATTCCCTGGCAAAATGGAAACGTTATGCACTGAAAAAATACGGTTTTTCCCTGGGAGAGGGGCTTTACACGGATATGAACGCCATCCGGCGGGACGAAGAAACAGACAATATCCATTCCATTTTTGTAGATCAGTGGGACTGGGAAAAAGTCATTTCCGGAGAAGACCGGAATATGGAATATTTAAAAGAAACGGTTCGGAATGTATACAAAGTCCTCCGCAAAACAGAAAAATATATGGCTATCCGCTATGATTACATAGAGGAAATCCTTCCTCCTGATATTTTCTTTCTCACCACTCAGGAACTGGAAGACCGGTTCCCGGAATCTGCCCCCAAAGAACGGGAACTGCTGATTGCCAGAGAAAAGGGCGCTGTATGCATTATGCAGATTGGTGACAGACTGGCCTCCGGGGAACCCCATGACGGCAGAGCTCCGGACTATGACGACTGGGCCCTGAACGCTGATATTGTGGTATATTATCCGGTTCTGGACATTGCGCTGGAGCTTTCCTCCATGGGAATCCGGGTAGACCGTCAGGCTCTTCTTGAGCAGCTTGAAAAAGCCGGCTGTCCGGAACGGGCCGAACTTCCCTTCCAGAAATCCATCCTGCGGGAAGAGCTTCCCTTTACCATCGGCGGCGGCATCGGCCAGTCCCGTATCTGTATGTTTTTCCTGCGGAAAGCCCATATCGGCGAGGTGCAGTCCTCTCTCTGGAAAGAAGACGTGATACAGGAAACAGAAAAACACGGCATTCCCCTGTTATAGCAGACATCAGGAGGAGCATCCGGCAAAACAGGATGCTCCTCCTCAATAAGGCCCCTTTACGGGGTTCTTTTTTACTGCTCTATACATGTCTCCCGGACAATTTTTCTTACCCGCAGCACCATGGACGGAGATACTGACAATTCATCCACACCCATCTTCAGGAAGGTTTCTGTCAGGCTCAGATCTGCCCCCAGTTCTCCGCAGATACCTGCCCAGATACCTGCTGCATGGGCATTTTTCACCACCATCTCAATCATACGCAGAACTGCCCTGTGATGAGGGTTATAGAAGTCTCCCAGTTTTGCATTCTGCCGGTCCACAGCCAGGGTATACTGGGTCAGATCGTTGGTTCCGATGCTGAAAAAGTCTACTTCTTCTGCCAGTTCATCACTGACCATCACCGCTGCCGGCGTCTCTATCATAACCCCCAGTTCCACCTCTTTAAAGGGAACGGAAAGTTCGGTCAGTTCCTGTTTCACTTCCTCCACAATTTCTTTGATTTTTCTCACTTCTTCCACAGAAGTAATCATGGGGAACATAATGGCAATCTGACCATAATTAGAAGCCCGATACAGGGCCCGGAGCTGGGTTTTAAAAATTTCCGGCTGTTTCAGGCAGATACGGATGGCCCGATAGCCCATGGCCGGATTTTCTTCTTTGTCCAGATTAAAATAATCCACCGTCTTATCTGCTCCGATATCCAATGTGCGGATAATCACTTTCTTGCCTGCCATATTTTCCGCCACTGCTTTGTAAGCCTTGAACTGATCCTCCTCTGTGGGAAAATCGCTGCTTTCCAGATACAGAAATTCACTTCGAAACAGCCCGATTCCTCTGGCATCATTCTTCAGCACATTGGCCACATCAGAAGGATTTCCGATATTGGCGTAGAGTTTTAAGGGTTTTCCGTCCAGTGTCACGTCTTCTTTGCCCTTCTGCTCCTGAAGCAGCTCTTTCTCCGCCATGCATTCCGCCATTTTTTCTTCCATGCGTTTTCTGGTTTCCTCATCCGGGTCAACATAGATTTCTCCGGTAAAACCGTCCACAATCACATATTTCCCGTCGTATTCAGGATCCAGCACCATATCAGCCTGAATCACCGCCGGAATATCCATGGTTCTGGCAAGTATGGCTGTATGGGAATTGGCAGAGCCCTGTCTGGTCACAATGGCAAGCAGTTTGTCTTTTTCAAACTGCACCGTTTCGCTGGGAGCCAGATCCTCCGCCGCAATCACCACCGGTTCTTTCAATACCTCCGTACTGCTCTGGGTATTGCCAAGAATCCCCAGCAGCCGCTCGGAAATGTCCCGTACGTCCGCAGCCCGCCCCTGCATATAGGCGTCGTCCATGGACGCAAACATCTCTGCAAAGTTATCGCTGGTCTGGGCTACTGCATATTCCGCATTAATCTGCTGCTCTTTTATCATATAGTGGATGGATTCCAGATAGTCCAGATCCTCTAACATCATCTGATGTACCTCAAAAATCATGGCATTGGCTTCCCCCACATCTTTCAGGGCTTTTTCGTACAACTCCTGAAGCTGCTGCAAAGCCAGCTTTCTGCCCTGTTCAAACCGGGCCATTTCCTGTTCCACATCCTCAATATGGCGACGTTCCACCTGGTTTTCATTTTTCTGAAAAATAAAAAGCCTGCCTGCGGCTACCCCGCCAAATGCACTGCTTCCACTGAATTTTATCATTAGGCCGCTCCTTTCCACACGGACAGATTCCGGCAGCTGTGAAGCTGCGGCCCAATTCTGAAGAACCATTCACCGGGCTTCACAACTGCCTGTTTCCAGCTTACTGTTTACAGGTTTTCCTGAAAAAATGCTTCCAGGGTACTGCAGGCTGTCTCCTCGTCCTCCCCTTCAATTTTCACGGTTACCAGGTTATCCTTTTTTACTCCAAGGCTCATAATACCGAAAATCCGCTTTGCGTCCACTTCTTTTCCATCTTTGGCAATGGTAATTTTGCTGGCGAATTTTCCTGCTTCTTTTACAAAAAGTCCTGCAGGCCTTGCGTGGATTCCTTCGGGGTCTGTGATTATGTACTCGAATGTTTTCATGTTTTTTCTCCTTTTCATCTTTTCATTATTATTATCTGAATCCCGGCGCCGGCAGAAATCCGGCGCCTGAACTGAGTTCTTTTTTCTGCAATCAGCCTTCTGCCGCATCCTTTTTCAGCATGCCCAGAAGAACCGCTCCCACAATGGTTCCAATTACCAGAGATACCAGGTACATGGCGGTATTTCCCACCACCGGGAACACGAAAATTCCACCGTGAGGCGCCATCAGGGTACAGTTAAAAGCCATGGACACAGCTCCTGCCACACCGGAGCCCACCACCAGAGCCGGAATCACGTGAAGGGGATCGGAGGCTGCAAAGGGAATGGCTCCTTCTGAAATAAAGGACAGTCCCATAATAAAATTGGTTGGTCCGGATTTTCGTTCTTCTTCCGTAAATTTCTTCTTAAATAACAGCGTTGCCAGTGCAATGGCGCAGGGCGGTACCATTCCGCCAATCATAACTGCCGCCATGATATTGTAATTTCCTGCCGCAATAGACGCGGAGCCAAACACATAAGCCGCCTTGTTGATGGGCCCGCCCAGGTCTGCCGCCATCATGGCTCCCAGAATCACTCCCAGCAGGATGGAGCTGGTACCGTTCATACTGGACAGCCCGTTGTTCAGCAGTGTATTCAGAGCGCCCACCGGAGGCTCAATTACATAATTCATAATCACTCCCATGAAAAACACGCCCAGCAGCGGATAGAGCAGTATGGTTTTGATTCCGTCCAGACTCTCCGGCAGCTTTTCCAGTAATTTTTTCAGGCCGATAATCAAATAACCTGCAAGGAAGCCAGCCACCAGCGCACCCAGAAAACCGCTTTTTCCGCCAGCTGCAATGGAGCCGCCCACAAATCCCACCACCAGTCCGGGGCGGTCTGCAATACTCATGGCAATAAATCCGGCCAGTATGGGAAGCATGAATCCAAAGGCTGTGTCGCCGATTCCCTTAAATAAGGACGCCCCGGAGGTAATGGTTCCGAAATTCCCACGTTCTTCCGGTGAAAGGGCTGACAAATCCACGCTCATACCGTCAATGAGAAATGCTATGGCAATCAGGATACCGCCGCCCACCACAAAGGGAAGCATATGGGAAACTCCGTTCATCAGGTGTTTGTAAATCCGGTGTCCGACGCTTTCTTTTCCGCTTCCGCCGGAAGGTGCGGCCGCTGTTTTATTTCCGGAGTGATAGATTTCCACATTTCCGCTTTCTGCCAGGCGCAGCAGCTCTTCCGCCTTATTAATACCGTCTGATACCTGCCGCACAATCACTTTTTTCCCGTCAAAACGGTCCATGGGCACATTGGTATCCACACAGACAATGATACAGTCTGCCTCTGCTATTTCCGCGTCTGTCAGCACGTTTTTGGCTCCCCCGGAACCTCTCGTTTCTATCTTCATGGAGAATCCCAGTTCTTTTGCTTTTTTCTCCAGTGCCTCTGCAGCCATATAAGTATGGGCAATTCCCGTGGGACAGGCAGTAACTCCAAGCAGTTTCAGTCCTTTCTTCTTTTCGGCTTCCTGCTGCACCGGCTCTGCCTTTTCTTCTTCCTCCGCCAGTTTTTCCTGCTCTGCAGCATCTACATAATGCAGAAATTCTTCAACCGTTTGGGCATTTCTCAGGCTGCCGGTAAATTCTTCGTCCATCAGAAGTACGGACAGGCGGCTTAACACGTCCAGATGTACATTATCTTCCGTATTGGGCGCCGCTATAAGGAAAATCAGGTCTGCCGGTTCTCCGTCCAGAGACTCGTAATCCACACCGTCTTTTAAGACCATGGCTGCCAGCCCCGGCGCTTTTACCGCATCACATTTTCCATGGGGAATGGCGATTCCTTCTCCGATTCCCGTAGTTCCTTCTTCTTCCCTGCGCAGCACCTGTGCTTTGTAGGCCTCCCTGTCGGCAAGTTTTCCGGTGGCTGCCATCAGATCCACCATTTTATCTATGGCCTCCTTTTTGGATTCTGCCTGCCCGTTCAGCTCAATTCCTTCTTTTACAAGCAAATCTGTTATCTTCATTATGGACCTCCTTTTTTATTTTCCTGACTGCTAAAAGACTGAATTCCTGACTCTGCATTTCATACAGGGCTTTACTTCCATCCCATCTGTTCCAGAATTCCGTCCACCTCTGCCTGGGTGGCCAGCCGCTCGGAAAAAGCGCTGGCGCTGCCTGCGGCAATTCCCATGTGAAATGCTTCTTCATAGCTTCTGCTCTTTAAATATCCGGTAATAAATCCTGCCACCATGGAGTCCCCGGCTCCAACGGAATTTACCAGGGTCCCTTCGGGGGCAGGGCTTTCCTGAACGCTTCCGTCCTCTGCCACCAGAATGGCTCCGTCTCCCGCCATGGAAATCAGCACATTTCCGGCTCCCTGTTCCTGCAGTTTTCCTGCATATCTGACAATGGTTTCCCGGCTGTCCATGGGCACGTTAAAAATCTCCTCCAGCTCATGGTTGTTGGGTTTTATCAGAAAGGGGTGGTATTTCAGCACATTTACCAGCAAATCCCCGGTGGCGTCCACCACGGTACGAATCTGTCTGTCCTGTACTCTGGCCAGAATCTGCTCATAACTGGAATCCGGCATACTGTTTGGGATGCTTCCTGCCAGCACCAGCACGTCATCCTGTTTCATAACGTCCAGCTTCCGGTAAAGTTCTTCCAGCGCTTCTTCTGAAATTTCAGGTCCCTGTCCGTTGATTTCGCTCTCTTCCCTGGAGCGGAGTTTCATATTGATTCTGGACATGCCCTGGGGAATCCGGATAAAATCTGTCAGACAGCCCCATTCTTTCAGCCCCCGTTCGATTTCTGTTCCGGTAAATCCTGCCGTAAATCCCAGAGCGGTATTTTCCATTCCCAGATTTTTCAGCACCAGCGAAACGTTTACGCCTTTTCCGCCGGGATATACCAGCTCTTTTGTGGTTCGATTCACCCGCCCCAGGGTAAAATCATCCACGCTCACGATGTAGTCCAGACTTGGATTAAAGGTTACTGTGTAAATCATTTGTGCTCCTTTCCATTTTTGTTATTTTACTGTGGTTTCCATAATATTTTTCAAATCCCGAAAACTGTCATGACGGATTTCTGTGGTAATCAGCTCGGCGTCCTCGATTCCTGCGAAGGTTACTGGCGCTATCTGATTGAATTTGGCGGGATCTCCCAGAATGTAAGGCCTGCGGCACTGTATGACGGCTTTGCGTTTTACCATGGCTTCCTCGATATCCGGAGTGGAAAACCCTGCGGTACGGCTGATTCCGTTGGTTCCGATAAATCCTGTGGTAAAATTAAATTTCTCCAGTTCGGACACGGTCTCAATTCCCACAATGGCTTCCGTGGACAGCTTGAATTTCCCGCCCAGAATATGGGCCTCACAGCCGATTTCCACCAG
Source organism: Eubacterium sp. 14-2 (assembly GCF_000403845.2). Classification (GTDB taxonomy): domain Bacteria; phylum Bacillota; class Clostridia; order Lachnospirales; family Lachnospiraceae; genus Petralouisia. Next base: position 868,278 of record NZ_KE159568.1, read on the forward strand.
TCGTCTGGCATGGCCGACGGCATTTGTCACGTAAACAGCCTTTTTTTCCGTAATGAAATCAATCATCCGCTCTGTGGTGGTTCCCGCATCCAGGTACACCAGATCTCCGGGTTTAATCAGGGAAGCCGCATATCTGGCTATGGCTGTCTTCTCCTCCCGGTTCAGGTTCTTGCGGTATTCCACCTCCACGTCTTTGCCGCTTGCATAATAAGCATTGATAGCGGTGGCTCCTCCATGTACCTTATTCAGCCTTCCTTCTTCGTCTAACAGACACAGATCTCTGCGGATGGTGGACTCGGAAGCCTGCAGGTGTTCTGTCAGCTCCTGTACTGTAACGCTGCCATTTTTTTCCACAAGTTTGAGTATTTCTTCCAGTCTTTTTTCCAACAGCATTTTCGTTTCCTCACTTGATTGATTTTGATTGTTTTTGATTGTAATTGTATGATACCATCATTTTCAGTCATTTTCAATCAATATATTTCACAAAAATAAAGAAGTGTTTTTGTGGATAATAAACAAGATAATAAAGGCACTCAGTACACCTTTGTACTGAATGCCTTTTGTAATCTCATATTCAGGTTCTGCCTGGTTTTCAGCTTCTCCCATACACTTCCTTCCACTCCACATCCACACTCTTTCCGATGCTGTGGTAGTATGCAAGGAACAGGAAGATAATGGCCACTCCAAGGAGCCTGCGTATCCTTCCTCCCTGTTTCGCCCAGGACACCAGACGGCTGATAATCTCCTCTTTCTCCTCTTCTGTGATTCCGTTCTCTCCCTCAAAGTACAGGAGCAGGTAGCCAAATCCCGCAATCATGGCCAGGGTGGCGCAGATCTGTATCTGTGTGCTGTCCCCCGTCTTCGGTTCTCTTCCCGGGGGGCTTCCCGGCCTTCCCGGATTTCCCGGTTCAGAATTTCCTGGGACTTCCGCCGGCACCTCCCTCTTTCCGCTGATGTTCAGGGTGACTTCCGCTGCGCTTTCATTCCCCGCCTGGTCTTTTGCTTCCACCCGGAGAGTGTGCTTCCCTTCTCCCTTTATCTTCACGGTAAATTCATATGTATCCACAAAGTCCCCGGCAAAGTCTTCTTCCGGGAGGCTGACCTTTTTCCCTTTGTCCGCCTGGTACCGGATTCCGGCAATCCCTGACGTCACCCGGTCTTCCCTGTTATCCCGGACTTTCACTTTTATTTCCAGAGGTTTTCCTCCTGTGGTCTCCTCTGTTCCCTCAAAGCGGATTTCCGGGGCATTGTCTTCCACAATCACCCCTCCCCCTTCTGCGGTCAGTGTCTTCTGCGGGGATACATTGCCTGCATGGTCGGTACAGGTCAGGTATACTTTTCCCTTAAATTCTTCTTCAATGGATATCCGGGCTTCATAGCTCCCTTTCTCCGCCTCTCCCCGGATACCCCGGAGGATGGCTGCGGAGCTTCCGTATGCCGCCATGGTATCGGGGGTATGGGTTTCTGTAAGCAGCGCCTGTCCGTCCCGTTCTGTCCCGTCTTCCGCCACAAGGAGGTATTCGGCCTTTGAAAGACCGCTCCCTTCCTCTGTCACCGGAACGGTAATGACCATGCTCTCTTTCTGTATGAGCCAGTCCAGGAAGTTCCGGCTTCCTCTGTGAAAGGAGGCTTTTCCCATCTCAGGGGCCAGCTCGTCCGCCCATCTGGCATACAGGGTTGTTTTCAGTGCCCCTGTATTGTTTTCCACCGGGCTTTCAAAGTCCCACAGCCCGGCCTCCAGACCATCCTCATCCACATACCAGCCTTTGAAGCTGTACCCGGATTTTAGCGGATCGGACACCGGATGCAGCAGGCCTCCGTAACGTATTTTCTGTGTGTCCGGGGCTTTCCCGTACCCTCCGTTCAAATTGAAGTCCACTTCATATACATTCCGGTCATAGTACAGCTTTAACACCAGGCTTCCGTCTGCTTCCACCTTCCCTTTGGGCTTCCCGGAAGGATGGGACAGGTTTAGCGTAAATCCGGTGTATGTTTTCTGTCTGGCTTCCACTTCCGTTCCCACAAGATTCGCCAGCAGTTTTGTGTCTCCGTCCATTCTGGTGTAATCCTCTCCCGTCAGGTTCTGGCAGTAGTATTCCACCCGGTAATCCACCACTTCAGAGTCTTCCTCCCAGATGGCATACAGCGTCATATTTTCTTCGGGACTGACCACATCTTCCTTTCCATAACCTGTCCCTTTTCCGTCTGGCTGCGTATTCCATCCCACAAACCGGTAACCTGCACGGGTGGATACCCCTTCAGGAATAAATTCTGCCTCCTGATAAGTGACAGTTCCATGAACGTTGGCATATCGCGCTTTCGTCTCCGGCTCCGGCACATCCTCGCTTCCGTTTCCGTCATAGGTAAGGGTAATGTCTTTCTGATACACGCCATACAGAGATATATTTTCCTTTATCTGAATATCCGTGTCTGCCTCCACGATCCCTTTATATTCAGAAACCGAATGGCTCCAGCCAAGGGGCGTCCACCCGGCCATTTCCTGCAGTCCCGGCGTATGAATGGTCCCTTCCTGCCCGGCAGCGTTCACTTCCACCGTCCTGCTTATCTTTCCTCCCTCACTTCCGGAGTAAAAATCTGCAATCAGCGTCTTTTTCCCATCTGCTTCTTTTTCATAACAGGCATACAGGGTCACACTTTGCTCCGCTGCCAGCAGCTCGCCTTCCTGATAAAAAGTCCCGTTCCCATCTGCCTGTGTATTCCATCCCACAAACCGGTATCCGTTCCGGGAAGGCCCGGCGTCAATGGTAAATACCGCATTCTTTATTTTCACATCATGATATACACTGGCATAACAGAATTCCTTCCCGGATTCCGGTGCACTGCCCTCCCCGTCCATTTCATAGGCAAGGGTCACTTCTTTCCGGTAAACCCCGTAAAATTCCGTCAGGGCATCTGTCAGTGTAAGAGTTGCATTGGGAGCAACTGTATTTTTCTCGAAATCATCCTGTTTCCGGTTCCAGCCAAGGGGTGTCCAGCCGGACAGTTCCTGCAGGTCCGGGGCCGTCAGGGTTCCATCTGCAAAGGTCCGGTCTTCATACAGACCCTCCCCTCCTGAATAAAAACGGGCGGTAAAGGTATCTTTTACTTCCGGTTCAAAGATGGCATACAGGGTTATATTTTCTTCCTCTACTGTAATTTCAGCCCCCGGTGCATAAGGGGTTCCCGTTCCGTCCAGCTGTGTGTTCCACTCTTTAAAGGTCTGGCCTGTGAGGCTTAAGCCTGTGGGTTCTTTTACCGTTACTGTTTCACCGGTATGGTAGTCTGTGTCATCGGTTACGGGCGTACCTTCGGCTCCGTTGCTGTGATAGAAGACGTTAAAAATATCGGGTTTTTCTTTTACTGCATAGATTTCATTATTCTTTTCTCCCACCATTGCATACCACTTGCCCTTATCATCCTGGGTATTATAAATATTTATATTCTCCCTGTCTTTTTTCTGAACCGTATATCCATCTTCCCCTTTTATAATGGGCTTTCCCTCCCATAAAGAAGTAAACACTTTAACAGGATGAACCAGCGCTTCTCTGCCATACATGAAATTAGCCGGGCCAAACACCTCTATGCTGTCTGTATAAGAAATGAGAGAATCATCAATCCCCTGAAACTCCACATCTCCTTCCAGATAAAACTTTCCGTCAGAACCTTCAGAATAAATGGCTCCGCCAGGGTCAGGAGAGGTATTATTGCTGAAAACACCTCCTGACACCGTCAGGTTTTTTTTATTATAAATACAGCCTCCCTGCCTGGCTGAGTTATCCGTAAAGGTTCCTCCGTTGATGGTTACAGTTCCAAAACTGTTATAAATGCAGCCTCCTTTTTCTCCCGCTGTATTACTTTCATACACTCCTCCATTTATAATAATACGATTGCTGCTCCTGTTTCCATTATGAATACAGCCCCCTTCTTTTGCCGTACTGTTATTACGAAAAGTTCCCCCGTTTACAGTCACAGTTCCGGCGTCATTATAAATCAGGCCTCCTGCTTCTCCTGCTGCATTATTTTCATATACTCCTCCATTTATGATTAAGTCACTGCCGCCCACATAACCGGAACCATCATTTCCGACTGCTCCACCCTTCCAGGGTGTGGAACAGTCTTTTATCGTTACATCGTTAAATACACCTCCTTTTGAAGAAACAGCTGAAAATGCCACACCTTCTTTAGATTTCATATTTTGAATGATACATCCTCCATCCAGTGTGACTTTTCCATAACAGTATATAAAGGGCATTCCACCAGGAATATTCTTCCCATCCAGGGTAATTTTCCCGTTTATTTCAAAATCTTTTCCCGGAGCAAAATAAGCATTTTCAGCCGCTTTTACAATGGTTCCTTCCCCTGTTATTCTGATATCCCTTTCCACTGTTACCATTCCGGTCAGTGTCAGTGTGGCATTGTTCTCTAATACAAGATCCCCGCCTCCCAGATTTCCTGCTTTCCATACCGTATCCTGGGTAATCACGCCGCACTTTGGATCTTCTCCCACTTCTTCCCCTTCTTCTCCTTCTGCAGTTACAGCAATTCTTTCCTCCGGAATCTTATCCATCTGCAGATCCATGTCTTCCGCAAAATCCCGGTCTGATTTACTTTCCTCCAGAAGATTTTCTTCCGGCTCCTGCAAAGTCTGAGCTGATTCTTTTCCCGGAACCATAACACCGGCATGTTCCATTGTTACACTTTCTTCTGCCTGAACTTCAGAACCATAAGATTCCACCGGAAGGGACACCAGAAGCAGGCAGATGCAGAGCACACATGACAGCAGTTTCTGCCGGATTGGATGTCTTCCGGGCTTTAATGGTTTTTCCGGAAAATTTTTCTTCGTCCTTTTCATATCGTGACACACTCCCTGTTAAAATTTTATTCTTATGTAATATGGGCACAGCCGCGTCACCGCGCAGCCGGTTCCCTCAGTCAATCCCGTTCAGTTCCTGATACAGCCGCTTTGCATGGCTGTCTGTCATGCCGCAGATATGGTCGGTTACCAGAAGCAGACGCAGATACAGTTTTTCCCTTTCCTTCTCCTCCTCCGAAAGAGGGGAAGCATCCGCCTCGTCTGCAAAGCGGTGATAAATGGCTTTATAATTATCAGACACCAGGGCCATCATTTTCCGCTGTACCTGCGTCATATCTTTTTTGGTATCATAATACAATACCGCCTGAACAAAATGTTCCAGCAGAAAATCAAGCACCGACTGGGCTGCAATTTCCAGTTTCAGAATAGGCTTTATCTGAAAGGCATACCGATACGCAATATCCCCCAGGGCCTCCATCATTGCCTCTCCATCCGTTCCGGTCAGCAGATCCTCCCCATGGGCTCCGTAAGTCCCCGCCATCAGTTCATGATAATTTCGGATAAAGCTGTCGGTGGCGGCATTAATCATCCAGCCCTGAATATAGACCGTCCAGTTCTGCACCGCATTCACACCTGGCTGCTTAAGCCCCCGCTGTTTTGCCCTCTCATATTTCCGTTCCAGGCTTTCCCTCATCTTATCAAAACTTTCTCTCTGATTTTTCGGCAGCTTCTCTGCCGCCTGCTTAAGTTCTGCCGCCAGTTCCCCGTAAGACAGACAGCCCTTTTTTACCGCATCTTCGATATCGGCCGTTTTATAGGCGATATCGTCTGCCGCCTCCAGTACAAAGGCCAGGGGATGGCGGTTTCCGAAAGTTCCAAGGCTTTCCTGTAAGTCTGCAAACAATTCTCGCTCCGCATAATAATAGCCCATTTTCTTATATCTGATATGAGCATTCTTTTTGATTTCCAGAGAAGAAGCGGGATATTTTATGACGGCGCCAAGCAAAGCCTTTGTCAGGTTCATTCCGTTCTCATCCACCAGGTAATGGAGCCTGGCCACCAGCCGAAGGGCCTGGGCATTTCCTTCAATACTGAAAAAATCCTGCCGCATCTGTTCTGTCAGAATTTCGCTGAGAAGCTGAACTTCTCCGTTTTTCCTCTCATAGGAAATCCGGGACAGATTTGTCCGGAACCAGTCCCGGATGGCAGTTTCTCCAAAATGTCCGAAAGGGGGATTGCCCATATCGTGCAAAAGGCCGGCACACTGGAGAATATCGCCAGGAACGTTCTGATACTCCGGCAGAAATTCCGGATCGATGCCTTCCATCAGCAGCCGTTTGCTGATGTTCTGCCCCAGTGATTTTGCAAAAGAGGACACCTCCAGAGAATGGGTCAGCCGGGTACGGATAAAATCGCTGTTATCCAGGGGAAATACTTGGGTCTTATCCTGCAGACGCCGAAAGGAAGCGCTTCCGATAATCCTGTGATAATCTTTCTCATATTCCGTCCGAAAATCACCGGCCCCGGAGCTTTTGTAATTTCTCATTCTTTCATCGCAGAGCAGTTTTTTCCATTCCACTTTATTCCCTCTTTTCCATCTGTTCGTGTTCCGACTTTATTTCCTGAAACAGCTTTATCACATTCCACTCCTGATTGGCCGGAGTCAGCACCGCCTTATAAGGTACGGGGCCGATTCCGGATTTGCGGATTGCCTTTAACACCCCATCCACCCTGGAGTTGGACAGGCCTGCCATCAGAATCATTTCTCCTGCCAGTTCTTCTCCGGTATAGATTTCATCCACAGGCAGAATCTCTTTATTTCCCGCCAGATAACCTGCGGGCTGGAGATAATCTTCCCGTACCACTTCCCTGATTTTCATGCCCAGGGGAAGCAGGGCCCTGGTCAGTTTGTTCCGTCTGTCTTTATCTGAAAAATGAAACAGTAAAATTGTCTCTCTCATGATTTCCTCCATTCTGTGAGCTTTCCGCACAGGCAGGCAGTGAAAGAACAGATTTTTCACCCTTTCTCCTCCCAGTCCAGAAGCATACTGTTAGTTTTCAGCCAGCTTCGGCGTTCCCGGCAGTCAGGCAGAATCTGTTCCACCAGCTTCCAGAACTGTACCGAATGATTCAGATACGCCAGATGACACAGTTCATGCACTGTCACATAATCCAGTATTTCCTTTGGAGCCATCACAAGCCGCCAGTTAAAATTCAGATTTCCCCTGCTGCTGCAGCTTCCCCATCTGGTCTTCTGATTGCGGATGGCAATGCGGTTTACCGGCCCGATTTCTTTTCCGGAAGCTGAGGCCAGCTGAACCACCAGCGGATAATATAATCCCACCTGCCTGGAAAATATCTGTCTGGCCTGCTGAATATACCATTCTTCCAGCTTCCGTTTCACCTGGCCAAAATCTGCCGCTTCCATCAGAATCATTTTTTTCTCATGGTCCAAAATAACCCCAGGGGGTTTTCCTGTCTGCTGTTCAGATGGAAAAGACTTTAAGAATTCCAGACGGTAAGTTTCTCCTCCAATCAGAAAACAGTCTCCTTCCCGAAACGTATGAACCGGTTTCTGCTGCTGACGCGTATGGAGTTCAGACCGTTTTTCTTCAATCCAGTCCGATTTCTGGCGGATGAACTGGTCAATCTGGTGCTTCGGCAGCCAGTCAGGCGCCTTCACCTGTATGATTCCATCCCTTCCAATTACAATGGAAAGGCTTTTTCGTTTACTTCTCTTTAACTGATATGTTTCCATATTCCTGTCCTGTTGATATTATTTATAAACCTTCAGATATATGGTTTATTATAACTTTAATGACCTGCCTTGTCAAAAGCAAATAACGGATACCCGTTCTGTATGGTACATTTTCATTGTATCCTTTATTTTTCAGCATACACCTTTTTCCCTCCTTTTTCATATATTGTAGGGATAACTTAAATTGGAGGAAGCATATGGCAATATTATCCATTGCAATCCTGGGCGGCGACCTGCGGCAATGTTATGCCGCAGAGTATCTTCACAGCTGCGGCTGGAATGTAACCTGCTTCCATACCCTGAATTTCCCCTGCGATTCCGGTATCATTCTGGAAAATTCTCTGCCTCAGGCACTGAAAGAGGCAGATATCATACTGCTTCCCACACCTGTTTCCAAAGACGGCGTTTCTCTGTTTCAGGCAGACGGAGAAAAACCTCCCTGTCTTCTGGAAGAATTATGGGATTCTCTCCATTCCGGCCAGATTATTGCCGCTTACAGCCTTTCTCCGGCACAGACCCTGATACTGGAAGAAAGGAACTGTCAGGCATTCCAGTTCTCCCGGCTTCCGCTGTTTTCCAGAGAAAATGCTCTGCTCACAGCAGAAGGCCTTCTGTCGGAACTCATTCGATATACACCCTTTTCCCTGTCTTCTGCCAGGATTCTTCTGCTGGGATACGGTTGCTGCGGCAGCGCTGCCGCAGATCTTCTTCATCCGCTGTGCCGCAGCATTTATGTGCTGGAACAGAATCCGGAACAACAGAGAATGGCCGAAAAAAAGGGAATCTGTCCCATTCAGGAAGAAGACTTCTCCACGGTCCTGCCCCATTGCAATATGGTAATCAACACCATACCTGCAGAGGTTCTGAAACCTGAGCAGATAAAAGAGCTTCCCGGCTCCTGCCATATATTCGACATTGCCTCCCCGCCCTTTGGTTTTCCGGATGATATGACAGAGAAATACCTGCTGCCCTGTTTCCGCCTTCCAGGCCTTCCGGGAAGGTTTTCCCCTGTCACCTCCGGACAGCTTATGGGAAAAATATTAGAAAGGATCACAGATTATGTCTTATGATTTTCATGATAAATCCATTGGCATCGGTTTTACCGGTTCCTTCTGCACCTACGAAAAAATTTTCACCGCACTGGAAGAGTTAAAAACCACTGGAGCCAGCCTGCTCCCGGTATTTTCCACAAATGCTTCCAGTCTGGATTCCAGATTCGGCACCAGCGCCTCTTTTCTGGAACGGGCCCGCGCCCTCACCGGAAAGGAGCCCATTACCACCATTCCGGGTGCAGAACCCATCGGCCCCAAAGGTCTGATGGATATCCTGGTGATTGCTCCCTGTACCGGAAATACCTTATCCAAACTGGCCAACGGAATTTCCGACACCCCGGTGCTGATGGCGGCCAAATCCCATCTGCGCAACAACAGGCCTCTGGTACTCTCCCTGTCCACCAACGACGCGCTGGGCATGAACCTGAAAAACATCGGTATCCTGCTGAACACCAAGAACATCTATTTCGTCCCCTTCGGACAGGATGACTATCAGGCAAAACCCAATTCCATGACTGCTTTCACCGAACTTCTGGCAGAAACCATTGACTGCGCCCTTTTGGGCAAACAGATTCAGCCGGTTATCCGCAGTCCCCATGGACTGAATCCCGTAAAAATTTGAATTATTGATTCCTGTTATGTATAATGAAACTGTATCAGAAAAAATTTCAAAAGGAACAGAATGAAAAATACAGATATGAAAAAGAACACAGATAACGAAAAACTCCTTGCTGCCATACTCAGGCAGCAGGAAGAACCCGGCAGGGCACAGAAGCTGTCCGTGGTCTGGCGTCTGAGTATCCCGGCCATTCTGGCACAGCTTACTTCCATTATGATGCAGTACATCGACACTGCCATGGTGGGAAATCTGGGCGCAGGAGCTTCAGCGGCTATTGGTCTGGTTTCTACCACCACATGGCTCTTAAACGGCCTGTGCAGCGCCCTGTCCACCGGCTTTTCCGTTCAGGCTGCCCAGAAAATCGGAGCCGGACAGGAACAGGAAGCCAGACTGATTTTAAAACATGCACTGATTACCGCACTGATTTTTTCCGGAATACTGATGACAGCAGGTATTGCAGTCAGCGGTTCTCTGCCTCTGTGGCTGGGTGCAGGAGAAGACATACGGCAAAATGCCTCCGGCTATTTTCTGATTTACGCCTGCTCCCTTCCGGCTTTTCAGCTGAACAGCCTGGCCGGTTCCATGCTGCAGTGCAGCGGAAACATGAGGACCCCGGCCATACTGGATGCTGTTATGTGCGGCCTTGACGTATTGTTCAATCTGCTGTTTATCTGGCTCTGGGGCGTGCCTGGAGCGGCTCTGGGCACTGCTCTTGCCACCCTTGTCATATGTACCGTAAAACTGTGGATTGTAACTTTCCGTTCCTCCACGCTGAATATCCGAAGAAAAGAACCCCGGATGTTTCAGAAAAACATTCTGTACCGTATGGTCCGCATCGGACTTCCCATGGGCTTTGAGCATATTGCCATCTGCGGAGCCATGATTGCCTCCACCCGTATTATTGCTCCCCTGGGTACCGTTGCCATAGCGGCAAATTCCATTGCAGTGACAGCCGAAAGCATCTGCTATATGCCCGGTTACGGCATTGCCGCAGCGGCAACTGCTCTGACGGGCCAGAGCATCGGCGCAGGAAGAAAAAATCTGGCCAGAAGTTTTTCCGGTTTATCCATCCTGCTGGGTTGCCTGATTATGACAGCGGCGGGAATCCTGATGTATTTTCTATGTCCGGCTATTTTCCGTATGCTGACGCCGGACCTTCAGGTACAGCAGCTGGCTGCAGAGGTACTGCGGATTGAATTATTTGCAGAACCTCTCTTTGCCGCGTCCATCGTGGCCTCCGGAGCCCTCTGCGGTGCAGGAGATTCTCTGATTCCATGCCTTTTAAATCTGGCCAGTATCTGGGGCGTGCGTCTGCCCCTTTCTGTCCTGCTGGTAAGGCAGTGGGGACTCCAGGGCGTCTGGTTCGCCATGTGTGTGGAGCTGTGCGTCCGGGGACTGCTGCTGGTCTTCCGGCAGCAGCGGTTTCAGTGGCAGGGCTGAGCCTGCACTTTTTGCAGATGCTGTTTCAGTCTCTGCCGGCGGCAGATGTATATTCCATCATCTCATAACGGAGCATGGAATCCTCTGCAATTTCCGGCGGAAGCAGCGCCCGCGCCACACATTTCAGTTCTTCCTGGGGATTGTCCACCTGCTGCAGATAGGCATAATCTCCGTCAATACGGGCTACTTTATAATCTATGGGGCCAAAATTCATGATTATTCTCCTTTCTTCTGAGACAGGGCCATAATATCACGAACTTCTTCCAGAGGAAGCCTGGTATACTCACTGAGCTCCTGCATGGCCGGAATGGTACCATTCTCCTCAGCCAGCGCTTTCCGTGCCTCATGAAGCAGATTGACTTTGGCCAGAATGGTATGTTCGCTGTTATCCATGCCTTCGGTTTCCTGCCGATACTGTTTCATGGCCTCCCGCACAAAGGATTCCAGCCTGTCCTCCAGGGCCTGCCTGTCATGCAGCAGTTCTTCGTTCTGTTCCCCTGTTCCCAGCAGTTCTTCCATCCCAATCAGCAGTCCCATATTTCCTTCCTGCACCAGATCTTCCACCAGTACCCGGCCCGTAACGTAATCTGCGGCAATCTCCGTAATCCTTTTCAGCCACTGGGTGGAAATATCTGAAACCGCATTCCGTTCCCCGGCCAGCAATTTCCGGTACAGTTCCATTTTCCCTTCCTCAGGCAAATCCGGGATTTTCCCGATTTCACTGAGGTATAGCTGAAAATGACGGGAATGGGAAGCCTTCTTTCCGCCTCCTGCAGATTTCCGCCCTTTTGGCTGTTTCTCCTTCCCGGCTTCCTCAATGGCTCCCTCCTGCTCCGAATCTTCCTGCGGCCTCAGCAGATACTGATAAATCATCTCCTGCTGCTCGGAAGACAATTCCATGTCCCTGAAATAATCCTGTATTTCCTCCCGCGTCATTGGCTCCGGAGCAGCCTTTGCAATCTCCTGTACGGAACGAAGCGTTTCCATGAATATGTTTCTGTCTACCATAACTCCCTCCTGATTCTGTCAAATCTGATACAATCCTCCCTGTAATACATAAATCTGAGTTTTATACTATAGTAACATATTGGAAATTTCATAACAAGAGTGCAATTGGCCTGGATGCCCGTGCAGCTGCCTTCTGCTTACAGATTCACCGGAGGTCTGCAGCTTCCGTCCCGGCAGATATACAGAGTGGCCCGGTTATTAATCCTTTCATATTCCCGGCTTTCTTCCCACAGTACCACAATATCCGCCTCTCTCCCGTACTGTTTCCGCAGTTTTTTCAAATCTGCTTCTTCTTTCAGTACCCCTGTGATGTGTTCCGGCGGATTCTGATACTGCAGCGCTGCCAGCAGGGAAAAACACTGCCCCGCCGGATATTTCTCCGCAAAAGCGGAAAGATAGCCCAGCTGGCGGACTGCCGCTTCCCGGAAGGTTTCTTTTCCGGTAATCTGCCATAATTTCACCAGATTCCATGCCATAACGGAATTGCCGCTGGGAACAGCCCCGTCGTAAGTTTCCTTAAAATTGGCAATCAATGTTTCATTTTCCCTTCCGCAGAAATAAAATCCCCCTTTTTCCCGATCTTCAAAAAGTTCCAGAGCCTTCCGGCAGTATAGTTCCGCCTGCTCCAGATATTTCTGCTCCAGCGCCCCGCCATACAGCTCAATCAGACCGAAAATATAAAAAGCATAATCTGCCAGAAAGCCTTTCCCCTGACATCTGCCCTGACGGCAGCTCACAAACAGAGTATCCTTTCCCGTCATTTTCCGTTCCAGAAATTCCAGGGCCGCCCTGGCCTGACGCAGATAGCTTTCCTGTCCGAATACCCGGTACATTCTGGCAAAAGCCCCAATCATCAGCCCATTCCAGGAGGTGAGAATTTTATCGTCCAGAAACAGGCTGTGACGATGTTTCCGATAGGCATATACTTTGGGCAGAAGCCGTTCCGGCTCTGTGTGGGAGTAATCCCCTTCTGCCTCCTGCAGCATTTCTTCTTCCAGATCATCATTCAGGCGGTTTGGTATACTTCCCCCTTCAAAATTTCCTTCTCCGGTAATATTAAAATATTCATTGAATTTTTTTCCGGCAGACTCTCCCAGCAGAGAAGTAAGCTCCTCACAGGCAAATACATAATATTTCCCTTCCACACCCTGGCAGTCCGCATCCTGCGCGGAATAAAACCCTCCGTGAGAATCCGTCATTTCCCGCTGAATATACTGGGCTGTTTTCCGCGCCACTTCCCGGTAAATTTCCTTTCCTGTAAGGGAATAAGCCTGGGTATATGCCATAAGCAGCAGTGCGTTGTCATACAACATTTTTTCAAAATGGGGCACCAGAAAATATTTATCTGTGGAATACCGGGAAAATCCGCCTCCAATATGGTCAAAAATCCCGCCCCGATACATCTGTATCAGGGTTTTTTCCGCCATTTCAAGGGCGCGTCTGTCCCGGTTCACCCGGTAATATTCCATCAGAAACAGCAGATTATGAGCCATGGGAAATTTGGGCGCATCTCCAAAGCCCCCGTTTATCTCATCAAAATTTCTTTTAAACCAACGAACAGCCTGAAGGGACAGATGCTGCCAGGACAGATCCGAGCTTCTGAACGCCTGCTCCTCCTGAAGCTGTCCTTTCAGGGCGTCGGCCGACCGGAGCAGTCCTTCCCGGTCCTGCTGCCAGCGGTTTTTCACCGCACGCAGCAAATCCAGGAACCCGATTCGCCCGTAAGAGCCATATTTCGGAAAATACGTTCCCGCATAAAAAGGTTTCTGCTCCGGCGTCAGGAAAACACTGGCAGGCCAGCCGCCGCTTCCGTTAAACATAACACATGCTTCCATATAAATACTGTCAACATCCGGGCGTTCTTCCCGGTCCACTTTTATGGATATAAAATTCCGGTTCAGTTCCTCCGCCACCTCTTTGTCTTCAAAGCTCTCATGGGCCATCACATGGCACCAGTGACAGGTGCTGTAGCCAATACTCAGAAAAACCGGCTTATCTTCTGTTTTCGCCCGTGCAAAGGCCTCCTCGCACCAGGGATACCAGTCTACCGGCTGCTCGGAATGCTGCAATAAATACGGACTTGTCTGATTTTTTAAATGATTTCTCAGTTTTATCACCCCAGTCTGAAATACTTCGGTCATACCTGCTTTTTAGTATCTGTTTTTTCTGTAATTCCAAAACTGTAAAGTTATGGTACTTTTAGCCTGTATGCGCAATTCTCCTGCAAAATCACTTGAAAGCGCGTCCAAAAAATGATATTATCAAAGAAAGTTCTATATTATAAATAAAGATTAGGGTGTCAAAAGCACCTTTGGTGCTACGCTCATACCATATATTGTTATTGCAAATAAATTTGCACATTAATATATGGTATAGAGCGGGTGCGTTGCACCCTTTTGACATCCTAATCAAATAAAGGAATAAAACATGCAAAGAACAACCATTAAAGATATCGCCGCTGCCGCAGGCGTCTCACACACTACCGTATCTTATGTGCTGAATAAGAATCCAAATCAGAAAATTTCAGACAAAACCCGCAGAAAAGTAATCGAAACAGCCCGAAAGTGGTGGCGCCCCTCGCTTCCCTTCGGCGGCAGGTCGTCGAAAGGCATG
>NZ_KE159568.1:882795-1183632 GCF_000403845.2 Eubacterium sp. 14-2
GTTTGCCTTTCTCCTGCGGTAACGCCCCCTCGCTTCCCTTCGGCGGCAGGTCGTCGAAAGGCATGGGAGAAACGCTTCGCGTTTGCCTTTCTCCTACTTATATCTTCTGAGAATCTGTTTACTTGCAATTACAGTCTGGATTTCTCCTGTACCGCCGGAAATACGTGTGATTCTCAAATCACGGTAAATGCGGCTGACACGGCTTCCGCAGAATCCGATTCCTGCCATTACCTCATTGCATGGTCAACAACTTCATTGGCTGCTTCTGAACAGTACTGTTTTGCAATAGAAGCCTCTTCTCGCTTTAACATGTCATTATCTTTATTCCATGCAAAATGCAGAAGCATATCGCGCATGGAGTAAATCCGCATAGCCATTTCCATAATATGATTCTGTATTAACTGCAGTTTTCCGATTTCTTTTCCAAATGCAATTCTCTGGTTCGCATAGCGGCAGGCATCTTCATATGCGCAGAGAGCCTGGCCATAAACGTTGAACGCATCAGTCAGACGTTCATAAGCAAAGCCTCTGGAAGTAGCCAGCAATCCGTTTCCTTCGGTGCTTAACATGTCTTTTTCTTCAATTTCCACATTGTCAAACCAGATATCATTTACATTTTCCATATGAAGGCCCATGGTCTCCATTGGCTCTTTCTTGCAGTTCGGCACATTAGCAGGTACAAACCAGAGGGTAAGCTGTTCCGGATTCTCGCTGTTTTTAGCCAGTGTCAGGCAGTAATCAAAACAGCGGCATAAATTTGTCAACCTGCTCTTTGGTTCCGTTTTCCAGAAGGGCGTCTGCCTTTACATGATCCCAAAACAGATATACCGGGGCGCCGCATCTTCCAAGGGCTTCCATCACCAGAAACATGGTAACGGCTCCCTCTCCGTCTCCTCCTGCTTCTTCCGGTAAAAACATACTGAAGCAGCCCAGCTCTTTCAAAATGTCCCAGAATTTTTCCGGATGCTCATGATTCTTGTCACAGTCCTGAAAATAATTTTCCAGATTCTCCCGTGTCAGTGCTTCCCCAATTGCCTGTACCATCAGTTCCTGTTCCTCTGTAATTATGAAATCCATAAAAATTTCCTCCTTATATTTTTATTATTTTCTGACAGAACATCCTTTCCTCCGCCAGTTTTATTCTGTTTCCTGTCCTGTTTTCCAGTCCGCCGGATAAATTTATTTTCCCTGCCAGTTAGGCTGACGTTTCTCAGGGAACGCTCTGGGCCCTTCTGTTGCGTCTTCTGTTTTTTCAATATAATCCCGGCAGCGATTGCAGAAACGCTGTACATCTTCCTGAGATACCTGCGGTGCAATGTGGAAAATCTCTTTGGTGAGACGCAGAGAAATGGGTGCGTTTTTAGCGATGGTCCGGGCCAGTTCCATAGCCTTATCCATTACCTGGTCCGCCGGAACCACGTAAATTTACCAGTCCCACTTCATATGCCCGCTGCGCGGAAATCAGTTTTCCGGTCAGGCACATTTCAGCCGCAATTTTCTGGGGAATCAGTTTGGGCAGACGGATTAAACCGCCGCTGGTTGCCAGAAGCTCTACTTTTACCTCGGAAAGTCCGAACCGTGCATGGTCTGCCGCCACAATCAGATCACAGGATACTGCAATTTCCAGTCCTCCTGCCACAGCGGCACCGTTTGCCGCACAGATAATCGGCTTTGCCCTGACACGTTCTGTAATTCCTGCAAATCCATGCTCCATAATGGTCTGGCATCCGCCGTTTTCATCGTAAGCGCTTAAATCTTCCCCTGTGCAGAAGCTCTTCTCTCCTGCTCCGGGTAATAATAATGCAGCCCACTTCCGGGTCTTTTTCCGCATGATTCAGCACTTCCTCCATCATGGCGGAAGTTTCCGGGTCAATGGCATTTCTGCGCTCGTTCCGGTTAATTGTCACAATCAGCACACCGTCTTTTAATTCTGTCAGTACCTTTTTATTTTCCATTTTCCCGGAACTGATTGTTGTGCCGGGCGTATCCGGCCAGGTGCAGCATATCGGCGGCATCAACAAGTCAAAAGTCCTTGTTGCCATCAACAAAGATAAGGCCGCGCCCGTTTTCAAAAATGCGGATTTTGGTCAGGCAGGCCGCCAACCTGCTTGTAAACTCTGGGATACAAAAAGACGATTTTGTGGCTCTGCACATGCACAACCGGCCGGAATATCTGGTCTGCCGGCCGGCAATCACCCAAATCGTCTCCGTCCCTGTCAACGAGCATTTTCAGGCAGCAGAATGCAGCTATATCATCCAGAAATGCGGCATCTCCCATTTAATTGCAGAACCCTGCTCCATCGGGATATATCTGGAGCTTTATGAGAAATTAAACCTCCGGACTCTGATACTGGCAGGCAAAGAATCTGATGATCCCGGAGTGGTATCCCTGAACTCCGCCATGGAACAGCAGCCGGATACGTTGCGGACACAGACAGCCGTATGCTTCGAAGATGCCGCTGTCATCCTGTTCACATCGGGAACCACCCGTTATCCCAAAGGGGTAGTTTGCACCCACTGCAACCTCATTTACGGCGGGCTGCAGCCCCTGTCATCTGTACCGGAAGCACCCTGAATGTCCTTAATGAACCGTACCCTGCTGATGCAGCCGGTTCAGCCCTGGGAAAAGAATCACTGCCTGAAACAGATTTATTTTTCCATGGGCCTCAGCGACGAAAAAAAAGAGGCCTTTGAAGAACGGTTTCATGTGAGGCTCCTGAACTCCTGCGGTATGACGGAAACTGTTTCCGCAGTAACCTGCGTGCCGCCCTGGGGCGACCAGCACTGGCCCTCCGTGGGCCGCCCCGCCCTTTCTTACGAAATTAAAATTGTGGATGAACAGGGCAACACTCTCCCTCCAGGAACCGAAGGGGAAATCTGTGTTCACGGTGTACCCGGACGCTCTCTGGTACAGGGCTATTATCAGAATGAAGAAGCCACCAGACGCCTTTTGGATGACGAAGGCTGGTTTCATTCCGGCGACTGGGTTTATCTGGATGAAGAGGGCTGGCTCTTTTTTCCGGGACGCTGTGGTCACATTATCAAACGCTCCGGAGAAAACATCAGCTGTACAGAAGTGGAATGTGTCCTGACCTCCCACCCCATGATTTCCGATGCCACCGTAATCGGCGTGCCTGACCCCATCCGCAGGCAGGCAATAAATGCTTTCATCCAGCTGAGCGAAAAGGAAACTCTGACCAAAGAGGACATTTTCAGTTACTGCGAAATTGTTGTGCTTTCCAGGGGCCCGGCACAGGCAAAAAATGCCTTAAAGGAATGCCTTGCCATTGCGGCTGACAAAGCATATCTCCTTACCGGCCGACCGGGCATTCGGCGGTTCTGACACACTGGCCACCAGCTATATTCTCTCTCAGGCCATCCGCCACATAGAGACACTGGAGGAAAACTTTGACCTGATTTTCTGCGGAAAAACAGGCCATTGACGGCGATACCGCACAGGTTGGCCCTGAAATTGCAGAACATCCGGGCCTTCCTCAGATTACATACGGGCTGGAAGCCTCCGTGGAAGACGGAAAAATCATTGTAAAAAAAGAAGTGGAAGAAGGCGTACAGGTAATTACCGCCTCCATGCCCTGCCTTGTGACTTACACCAAACCTTCCTAGGATCCCGGATATCCTGCCCTGAAACGGAAAATGGCTGCCAATCGGGCAGAAATTCCTGACATTACCGCTGCAGACCTGACCGAAATCAATCTGGAACAGGCTGGCTTAAAAGGCTCACCGAAAAAAGTCGGCCTTGAGCTTTTAAACCCTGGCAAAGATATGGCAAAAAAACAGGGCGGCGCACTGGTAGCCATTGTAATCGGCTGCAACGTGGGCACTTCTGTGGAAGCTGCTTCCCGTCATGGCGCTGATACTGTCATTGCAGTAGACGGAGAAGAGTTCAGAGAATATTCCACCGACGCCTATACCATTGCCATTACCAGACTGGTAGAAAAATACGGCCCCACCAGCATGTTAATCGGCGCCACCAACAATGGCCGGGATCTGGGCCCCAGAATTGCATGCCGCCTTCACACCGGCTTGACCGCAGACTGTACTGCTCTTGATATTGACAGCGAAACCGGAAATGTGGCATGGACCCGTCCTGCTTTCGGCGGAAATCTGATGGCAACCATTATGTGTCCGGAACACCGTCCTCAGATGGGTACTGTTCGCCCCGGCGTATTTAAAATGACAGAACCCTCCGATAACAAGGCCAGCGTAATCAACGAAACTATTTCCGTTCCTTCTGAAGATATCCGTACGCAGGTACTGGAATTAATCCGGGAACTGGATGCGGAAACGGTAGATCTGGAAGGTGCACAGATTATTGTATCCGGCGGCCGCGGCGTGAAAGGTCCGGAAGGATTTGAGCCCATCCGGGCACTGGCAGAAGTTCTGGGCGGCACAGTAGGCGCTTCCCGCGCAGCTGTGGACTCCGGCTGGATTCCCCATGCTCACCAGGTTGGACAGACCGGTAAAACCGTAGGCCCAAAACTCTACATTGCCTGCGGAATTTCAGGCGCCATCCAGCACCTGGCCGGTATGAGCAGTTCTGACCGCATTATCGCCATCAACAAAGACCCGGATGCACCGATTTTCGGTGTGGCCGACTATGGTGTCGTAGGGGATCTGTTTGAGGTACTGCCCGTATTAACAGAAGCAGTCCGAAAAGCAAAATCTTAATTACTTATACTTATCATAGCTCCTGATTCATTACATATATCAAAATCGGAAACTGATATTTTCGATTCTGCTCCACCTGACAGATTTAAGGCCCCACAGCTTACGCCATGGGGCCTTAAATTATTCATTCTCTGCTTTTGATTCAGCAGGGATTTCCTCCACCGCCTCAGATCCCTCTGCCGCTGTCGGTATATCCTCCGCCGGATATTTCTCCGCTTTCCGGAACTTTGTCAGAAATGTCTCCTTTTTCTCTAACAGCGCCTGCTGTTTTTCTGATTTTACTCTGGATTTCCGGTTTTTCCGTACTTCCCTCCTGGCAGTCTTTTCAATTTCCCGCAGCGTATCCTTCGCTTCTCCCACTTTCTGCTTCTCTTTCCGATAGGGATTATAGCAGAAATAAGCGGCTGTCCCCGTTACAAGGACGCAGAGACCGAATATTGCCAGAACCAGCAATATCATATGATATTCCGGATAGTTCAGCTCAAAACAGACAAATACCACCATCATAAGGGGAAACATCAAAAGATACAGCGTCTTACAGAGTATATCCATCAGTTTTCCTCTTTTTTTCTCCTGAGTCAGAAGCGCCCCCTCAATTCCGGTAAAAGCAATCATAAACAGACAGATCTGTGACTGAAATCCATGGAGCACGCCGCACAGTACCACCAGTACCACGGACAGCAGAAACAGAGAGAAGGCACATCCCTGATAATAGGCGTTGCGGTACTCCCGGATTCCCTGCAGCTTATCTTCTGTAATGCCGTACATGGCGTAAACCTGCGCATTCATATGTTCCTGAATTTCCTGATTGTATTTCCGGGCCTCTCTGGTCCGTTCCAGATTATTCTCCACTGACTGGTTCAGCCGGTCCAGTACATCCTGCTCCTGACGGAGCTGCTCAAACAGCGCATCCTCCGCTTCCCGCTGTTTCTGAATCTGACTGTATATCCACTCTGTTTTCTGTATTCTCAGATTTTCCTGCTTCTGTTCCTGTTCTCCCATCTTCTTTCCTCTCTGCGTAAGACCTTGTGGTTAAACTGCCGTGCGGGTTCCTGCGTACTTTAATTTTTTCTTTGTATCTCCGCTTCAGAGAGCTTTCTTCCAGCAGGCGGCTGTATTCCGCTTCCCGTTTCCATTTCTTTTTCCGTTCTGCCTTTACCTGATATAATTCTTCCTCTGTGGGACCGGAAAAACCGTCATCTCCCAGGCCAGACCTGCCGCAGGAAAACGCTCTGTATGTCTGATAAAAAGAAAAACTGCTGTCCGGAATATCTTTTTCCCCGGATTTTTTCATATGAAAGCAGTTCAAAACACTCCGTTCTTTATGTTCTGTTACTTTATATCCAGTCTCCATCTTTCATTCCCCTTCCTGTTTCTGTTTATATCGGCAGAAAACAGAAAAGCATTTTGCTGTTTACCCGTTTTTTTCCAGTTCCTCCCAGGGAATTTCCCGCTCTCTGAAATAATATTTTCTGTCGTGCTCGTTGATTTCCCTCATGACCCGGCAGGGATTTCCCACTGCAATCACATCGGAAGGAATGTCTTTTGTGACTACGCTTCCGGCTCCGATGACTGAATGATCTCCGATGGAAACTCCCGGCATAATCACCGCCCCAGCTCCAATCCAGCAGTTCCTGCCAATGTGAACCGGCATATTATACTGATAAAGCTGTTCCCGAAGTTCCGGCAATATGGGGTGTCCTGCGGTGGCAATGGTAACATTGGGCCCGATCATGGTATAATCCCCAATGTATATGTGTGTGTCATCCACACAGGTTAAATGATAATTCACATAAACCATTTTTCCGAAGTGACAGTGTTTTCCTCCGAAATTTGCATAAAAAGGCGCTTCAATATACACGCCTTCCCCGCAGTCTCCCAACATGTCTCTGAGCATTTCAGCCCGTTTCTCCGATTCTGAGGGCCTGGTCAGGTTGTACTCATACAGTTTATCCTGACAGACCACCTGCTCACTTATAATTTCTTCATCCCCCGGCAAATACAGTTCTCCGGTATGCAGTTTTTCTTTCATCCCGCCCATGGCAGCTACCTCCCAGACAAATTTTCCTGAAATACTTCTCCCCGCCGCAGATTTTCCCTCCTGTCATCCCATACAGCGCATATGCCAGTCCATCTGCAGCAATCCCATACATCACAGTATTCTTTCTGTACTTTCACAACTCACGTTTCCTTAATACTATCATACAAACATTCTCTTTTCAACACCGCCTGTAAATATGGTATTATTAAAGAAATACAAAGAAAGATTCAGAAAGGAAGCATAAAATGAACACAGCTATTACAGAAGAAAAAAACGGATTTTCCATACGGATGGCCAGAGCCGACGATGTTACCAATTATTACGAACAAAATTATTGCCCCCTGGACAGGGAAGTGGCACGTCTGACAGGCTGCAAAGAAAACTTTACGAAAGAAGAAGTGACTTCTTTTTTCCTGAAATCCCTGGAAGAAGACGACAGATATTTCTTTTTAATTATCGCGCCCGACGGAAGGATTATCGGTGAAAGTGTAATCAATGAAATCGACTGGAATCTGCGCAGCGCTAATTTCCGTATCTGCCTTTATCACACGACAGAGCGGGGAAAAGGAATCGGAACCTGGGCTACGGAAGTAACCCGTGACTTTGCATTTGAAAAACTGAAGCTGCATCGTCTGGAGCTGGATGTTTATTCTTTTAATCCAGGAGCAGAAAAAACTTACTTAAAAGCCGGTTTCCGGCGGGAGGGTGTTTTGAGAGATGCTGTTATGGATGGCGCCATGTATGCAGATGACATTCTGATGTCAATTTTAGAAGACGAATGGAGAGCGTTAAAGGAACAGTAACACAAAGCTCCTTTTAGCGGATAAAAATATACAAAGGAAAATGATAAATCTGAAGATTTTCATGAACTGTGTAAAAAGGAAGGGCTGGAATACTGAGCACCAGACAGGCCCTTGTGAAATTCCGGGCCGCAAATCACGCCCCGCGGCCTGTTTTCTCTATCTGAAGCACTTAATCGTAATGCCCGGACCGGAATCGAACTGTAGCGGATCTTCTCAGACACTGACAGAAAGGAGGGGTCCGAAGTCCTCTGACGTATGTACATGCAGGGTGCTTACAATTACTATTTATATAAATCTTTTCTTAATTCTTCTAAAAGTCTATTGAAACTCTCCTCATCTACATTCTTTATAAATTCCTGTGTATTTTCTATAACTTTATTATTTTTTGTAATCAAATATAATTTAGGAATAGCCATCTTCAAGTCATTCATGGCATTTTTTATATTTTCTTCGTCAGATAACTCTTGTATATTATAGCTTATCACTCCTAAGGAATATTTTGCTTCTTCAGGATATAAAACAATTTGTGCAAATATAATAATTGAATCATAAACTCGTTTTTTTTCGTTAAAAATATATTGTCTTTTTTCTTGTAATGGGTTAAAAATCAATACAGATAGCACTAATGTAATCACCGATGAACCAAGTATACTTATTATGATTGATAAAATATTATTTACATCCATAAAATTTTCTCATCCCCCTAAATATCGTGTTGAAATCACACCCAAACACTTCCGTCAATCCAACCAGCAAACTCACTGTCGGATTCTGTTTCCCTGTTTCTATCTTCGAATAGGAATACACCGAAATCTCTACACCCAGTAACTGTAATCTTGCAATTACATCTGTCTGCTTTAAGCCTTTTTCCATTCTAAGATTCTGTATATTTTCACCAATACTGATATCATTTACCTGTATTACTCTGCTCTCTTTTTTCATCCGCACACCTCGTTATCTGTATTTTATCCATAACGAGATTTTTCTAGTTGCGTCAGAGCGCAAGTTATTATATAATCATACTATGGGGAGGAATACATATTGAAAAAAGAGCTTTTTAAAGACCTGCTATTTCAAATACTGAATGAAAATGACACTTTTCTAAAAAACATTGAATTAGACGATACAAATGATACACTTATCATTCAATGCATAGACGGGAGTAAATTCTCACTGCATATCCATGAGCCTTTCTCCCAGTTTTTGATACAAGATTTCACTATCAACCATGCTTATTTGGAAAATTACAACAATCAGAAGTCTGCATATCTGGATGAGGTAAACATGTTGGCACAGGAGAATCCTTTTGTCTTCCTCATATTCATCGTCATTCTAAAACTTTCTGAACTGGATATCATATCAGAACAAAATGCACATAATCTAATGACAAAACTACAACCTCATGCACAGGAATTAAAAGAACAATGGAACAGAACTATCTGCCACTAAAAAAAGCTGGAACCCTCCAGCTTTTTCCACTATTTCTTTCCCTTTTTATTTTTTCTACCATAGCTTTTAATGTCCTATCTGATGCTTTCCGAATCAGCTAGCCTAACTTTTTGTAATATACATAATCTGCCAATTCCCAGTAATGCTAATTCCTCCATACATATATCTGGATTATCCGGTTTAAATGTACACGTTCCAGCTTTTCATCCCCATTTTTTCTGGTAATTATCGCCTTTGCCCGTAAGTTTTCCACTGTTTCATAATATCCGTTATATCCACAATAGAATCATTCCGCTTCTCAAATGTTTCTTTTCTTAAATCATCTGCTTCTCTCCTCGCAATAAAAAATCATTCTCATCGGCAAGTAAAGGATACAAATACACATGAATCTGAAATAAAAAAATACATACATGTACATACACTTTTCCAAAAAGAAAAATGCCCAAACCCTTGATTTATAAGGATTTGAAGCACTTAATCGTAATGCCGCAGACCGGAATCGAACCGGTACGATGTCGCCACCACAGGATTTTAAGTCCTGCGCGTCTGCCAGTTCCGCCACTGCGGCATAAAAATATTCGCTATTTGTTTCATTATACGAAAAGGATTCGAACCGCTTTGGTTTTTCCCTCTGCTTTCTTGAATGGATGGAGAAGGATTCGAACCGCTTTGGTTTTTCCCTCTGCTTTCTTGAATAGATGTCTGCTTTCTTGAATGGATGGAGAAGGATTCGAACCTTCGAAGGCGTCGCCAACAGATTTACAGTCTGCCCCCTTTGGCCACTCGGGAATCCATCCATAATACAGGAACCGCATGATTGCCTGTCCTGACAATAATGTATTATAGCATATGATTTTTCCACATGCAAGACTAATCTTAAAATATCTTTCTAAAATTACAGCAAAATATTACCGGGCCGCTCCGGGCAACTGTAATCACAGAATCCGGAACAGCCCGGTATGACTGCTCTGACGCTACAGGTTTTTCAAAATCACCGCACAGTTGGGCGGAAGGGTGAGCTTAATCCGTCCGTTATGCACCTCATGAATCACGGAAGCGGTAGAATAACCCTCCGGCGTGGTGAACATAATCTGTTCCAGTCTGGTTTCCCGTTCCAGTCCCGCAGGCCAGACCCTCCATTCCATTTCACGGGACACATAATCATTATTGATCACAATGATAAACTGCTGATAACGGTTGAACCGTCCATAACACATCACCTGGTAATCTCCGCCTAAAAATTTCAGAGACCCGGTCCGCAGCGCTTCGTACTGCTTATGAATCCGGATAATATCCCTGTGAAACTCCAGCAGTTCCTGGTCTTCTCTGCCCCAGGGATACGTTCTGCGGTTATCCGGATCGGTAAAGCCAACTGCCCCGGCCTCATCTCCATAATAAATGGTGGGCGCTCCCGGCCAGGTCATCTGTACCACCACGGCTTCTTTCATCACACCTTTGTTGGTTCCCTCCCCTGCCGCAGCGCTTCCCAGGGCATCCACCCGTCCTACCTTATGATTGGTACGGGTCAGGAACCTGGAATGGTCATGATTGGACAGCTCATTCATGGCACATTGCAGAGAAGGAGTCATAAAGCGGGTCATATAATAATTCATGGCGCCTTCAAAATTCTGGAAATTCCCCAGCATATCCTGCCGATAGCCGTCACTGTGCTTTTCCATACCGGTGAGGAACCAGGTCAGGGGTTCCATAAAGGCATCGTAATTCATCACCGTATCCCACTGGTCTCCCCGCAGCCATTCCACCGGGTCACCGTAATGTTCCGCCAGCACAATGGCCTCCGGATTGGCTTCCTTTACCGCATTCCGGAAATCCCGCCAGAACTGATGGTTAAATTCCACAGAATGGCCCAGGTCTGCCGCCACATCCAGACGCCAGCCATCTGCATTGTAAGGAGGAGATACCCATTTCTTTCCGATTTCCAGAATATAATCGTACAGTTCCTGAGAGCCTTCATAATTCAGCTTGGGCAGCGTATCATGCCCCCACCAGCCGTCATATGTCTTATTGTAAGGCCAGCAGTTCTCATCATGGAACTGAAAGAAATTCCGGTAAGGACTGTCCTCGGAAATATAAGCTCCGGTGGCATATCCCACTTCCTTTTCATAAATCAGTTCCCGGTCCAGCCATTTATTAAAAGAACCGCAGTGATTGAATACACCATCCAGTATCACTCGCATACCCCGTCTGTGAGCCTCTGCCACCAGACAGGCAAACAGTTCATTACTGGCCTCCAGATTCTT
This sequence comes from Eubacterium sp. 14-2, assembly GCF_000403845.2. Lineage (GTDB taxonomy): Bacteria > Bacillota > Clostridia > Lachnospirales > Lachnospiraceae > Petralouisia. Next base: position 894,039 of record NZ_KE159568.1, read on the forward strand.
AACGTCAGAAACACGCTTAATATACCTGGTGGCCTTTGCATTATCTGTTTCTCCCGGAGGCAGTTCTTCCCCTCCGTCTTCAATAATCACACCGTAATGAGGATCAATATAGTCGTAATCCTGTATGTCATATTTATGGTTGGAAGGCGAGACAAACAGGGGATTAAAATACAGAACCTCGACGCCAAGATCCTGCAGATAATTCAGTTTTTTCATAACTCCCGCCAGATCGCCGCCGTAAAATTCGCCCACGCCAAAATTTTCCGGACATTTATCCCAGTCATCCACACCCTGGCTGTATACCTTGATATAGTAGTATTCATTGGTCTTTACATCATTGGAAGTATCTCCATTGCAAAAACGATCCACCAGTATCTGATACATTACGGCTCCCTTTGCCCAGTCAGGTGTGGAAAATCCCGGCACAATGGCAAAAGCATATTCCGGCCTTACCTGAGGCGTCACTCCCATCCGATCGTAATAACAGTGGAGCATGCCTGCTGCTATTTCAAAATAATACCGGTACTCTGACGTCTCAAGCTGCACTTCTGTACGGTAGTAGTCAAATTCCCCTCTGGTTTCCTCTTTCTTCATGGGAATTTTTCTCTGTTCTGTGCACAGCCATACAATATCCACATTATTTTTGGCTGTCCGGAAAGTAAGGGTGACCTTTTCATTTTCTCCCGGTTCCGGAGGATTTCTGTAATCCCTGGTACCGTCTGAAAACAATGCGTGCTTGCGCAGCAGCGGGCGCATCTGCATCATATACTGCTGCCTCTGATTCAGTTCATAAATGGAATATTTGCTCATGGTTATACCTCTTTTTTATCATAACTGGCAATATTTTCACGAGTTTCCTACCATGGTTTCATTTCATCTGATGCAGGCAATCCAAAAGATTTCCTGCTATGTAAAAAAGGCAGCTTTTTCACGGCTGCCTTTTTTAGGAGAAGGTATTTTTACTATGGGGTGTAGCAAAAACTATATAATGTATTGGGGGGTTTTTACAGTAATTATAGTACCATAAAACCTCCAATAAGTGTGCACAAACTTCACAAAAATTGCAACCTGTTTTTATAAGATTTGTACAGTACCATTTGCCTATCCCTCTGGATTTCCATAGTAATTTTGCACAATTTACCCTTCAAATAAGGCTTCAAACTCATCCCGGCTGATTTTTTCCTTTTCCAGAAGAAGATCCGCGCATTTGTGAAGAATCTTCTCATGCTCCAGCAGAATACTTCTGGATTTCTGATAGCATTCGTCAATAATGCGCTTGATTTCCTGGTCAATGACTCCGGCGATATTTTCTCCGTAAGACCTGGTATGGGCCAGATCCCTTCCGATAAACACTTCGTCGTCTTCGTTGTCGTAATTAATCAGACCCACATGCTCTGACATACCGTATTTGGTTACCATGGCTTTTGCCACACTGGTAGCCTGTTTGATATCCTGAGAAGCTCCTGTGGTAATATCATCAAAAATCAGTTCTTCCGCCACTCTGCCGCCCAGATCCACAATAATTTCCTGCAGCATCCGGCCTTTGGTATTAAACATCTCTTCCCGCTCCGGCAGGGGCATGGTATAGCCTGCCGCTCCCACGCCGGTGGGTATAATAGATACGGAATACACCGGGCCCACATCCGGCAGCACATGGAACAGAATCGCATGGCCTGCTTCATGATAGGCTGTAATCCGCTTCTCTTTGTCTGTGATAATCCTGCTTCGCTTCTCCGAGCCGATTCCCACTTTTACAAAGGATTTTCGGATATCTCCCTGAATTATATATCCCCTGTCTTCTTTTGCCGCATAAATAGCCGCCTCATTCAGAAGATTTTCCAGATCCGCTCCGGTAAACCCTGCAGTGGTCTGGGCAATCTGTTTCAGATCCACATCATCTCCCAGGGGTTTGTTCTGGGCATGAACTTTCAGAATTTCCTCACGTCCGCCAATATCCGGCCTTCCCACATGAACCTTTCGGTCAAACCGGCCGGGACGCATAATGGCAGGATCCAGAATATCCACACGGTTGGTAGCCGCCATCACAATAATTCCTTCGTTGACGCCAAAACCGTCCATTTCCACCAGAAGCTGGTTCAGGGTCTGCTCCCGTTCGTCATGTCCGCCGCCCATTCCGGTGCCCCGGCGTCTGGCCACTGCGTCAATTTCATCAATAAATACGATACAGGGTGCATTTTTCTTGGCTTCCTCAAACAAATCACGGACACGGGATGCCCCCACGCCCACAAACATCTCCACGAAATCAGAACCGGAAATGCTGAAAAAGGGCACGCCTGCCTCTCCGGCCACAGCCTTGGCCAGCAGCGTTTTACCGGTTCCCGGAGGCCCCACCAAAAGAACCCCCTTGGGAATTCTGGCTCCCAGCTTCGTATATTTTCTGGGCGCCCGCAGAAAATCCACCAGTTCTTCCAGTTCCTCTTTTTCCTCTTTCAGGCCTGCCACACTTCCAAACGTCACTTTTTTATTCTCGTCAGTGGTCATTTTGGCCCGGCTCTTGCCAAAATTCATCATTTTGCTTCCGCCTCCGGAAGCCGCTGATGCGTGATTGGTCATCATAATATAGAAAACAAACAGTACAGCAAACAAAATCAGAGTGGGAAGTATGGAAATCAGCCAGTTTTCCTCCGGCATCTCCTTCACCACATAATCTGCAAAATCATAGGATTTCATGGTTTCCTGCAATGTATTGATATCCGATACATACAGCACTTTCCCGCCGCCTTTGCCGGAATCTCCTTTCAGCGTTACATCCGCCTGGCCGCTGGGTACTTCCCGGTTCTGGGAAACCACCACTGACACCACATTTTCACTTTTCAGATCCTGTTCAAACTGTGCATAAGTATACAGGCCATTCTGCCCGAAACCGGAGGAACTGTCCCGCAGAATCCAGAGCAGCGCCAGAACGGCGATGGCTGCAAGATACAATCCAAACGCCCGGTTGCGTTTCTGTGCATTCATATTTCTTATGCCTCCTCTCTCATTGACTGTCTTTTTTAATCATTTATTTCTACTACTCCCACATAGGGAAGATTTCTGTAATGCTGCATATAATCAAGGCCATAGCCCACCACGAATTCATCCGGTATCTCAAATCCGGTATAATCTACATGCACATCTGTCACCCGGCGTTCCGGCTTATCCAGTAATGTGCACAGTTTCAGGCTTTTGGGCTTCCTGCTCTTCAGATTCTCCAGTAAATAGCTTAACGTCCTGCCGGAATCCACAATATCTTCCACCACCAGTACATGCTTTCCTTCAATGGCTTCATCCAGATCCTTGATGACTTTTACCACACCGCTGGATTTGGTGTGATTGCCATAGCTGGAAACGGACATAAAATCAAGGGAGACCGGCACCGTCAGCCTTTTTGCAAGCTGGCAGGTAAAAAACACTCCGCCTTTGAGCACGCTGACCAGATGAACTTCCTCCCCGTTATAATATTCACTGATTTCTTTTCCCATCTCACAGATTCTTTTTTCCACTTCTTCTTCTGAAATTAGCACACGAACTTTCTCACTCACAAATATTTCCTCCATATACCCGTATCTCAAGAATTCTTCTGGTGTCCTCTGTCACTTTTACATCTTCGCCAAGCCTGCTGCCGATCACCCAGACCACATGGGTCTCGTCTGTAAGCAGCAGCATATGTTCCCGCTTCGGCCCCGGTATTTTTTCATCAATGAAAAATTTTTTCAGTTTTTTTCGTCTGCCCTCCGGGCCAATCACCAGAAAATCTTTTTCCCGACGTGTTCTTAACAGCATGGTGCCTTTTATTTTATCATAGTCCAGCCATTTCGTATACATCTTTTTGGGAATTTCTTCATTTTGAAGATTATTTTCCAGTATTCGGGTGTGTATTTCATATCCCCGGAAAGGAATTTTCAGAATTCCTTCCGGCGGCAGTATCCAGGTTTCCTTTGCATCCCATACAGCACAGGATTTTTCATCGGATATTTCCTTCTCCTTTTTAAGCTCCACTCCGTCATAGGTCCGCACTCCTTCCACCCCGCAGGGAAAAGAAAGTTTCCTGCCCGTCTGCTTTTCAAACAGTTCCCGCAGACTCTGTACATGGCGCCCGGAAATATCCCGGCTGCTGCCTGCGGTTTCCGCCAGGGCCTTGTGCAGAAGGGATTTCTGCAGAACCGGTTTTTCCTCTGTTATCTTCCCGGAAATACATACGGTCTGCAAATCCCGGCGGATGTATCTGTCCTTTCTTTCTTCTGTCAGCTCCCGCACCAGCGCCTCTGCCTCCGCCGCCTGTTGCGCCGCCTGGTTCATATGGGCCACAGCCTCAGAATTGATTTCCTCCAGCACCGGCAAAATCTGATGCCTGACTCTATTTCTGGTATAATCCAGTGTTTCGTTTGTTTTGTCCTGGCAGAATATCTGGCCTTCTGCCGCCAGAAATGCTTCGATTTCTCTGCGCTTTACACACAGCAGCGGGCGGATAATGTTATCACGCACAGGGGGGATTCCGCACAGGCCTTTAAGCCCCGTACCCCGTGCCAGATGAAACAGTATGGTTTCCGCACAGTCATTCTGATTGTGGGCCACTGCAATTTTGTCAGCTCTGAATATTTCGGCTGCCTGCTCAAAAAAGCCATACCGCAGAATTCTGGCTCCTTCCTCCACTGTCATTTTATGTGCCCTGGCATATTCCATTGCCTGGCAATGGAATATTTTACAGGGAATCCGGTGCTGCCTGCAGATTTCTTCCACAAAACATGCATCTTTCCTGCTGTTCTCTCCCCGGATTCCGTGTTCCACATGGACTGCGCACAGGCGGATTTTCCCGGCCTGTGCCAGTTCCTGCAGGATCAGCAGCAGACAGACGGAATCCGCACCGCCGGACACCGCTGCCAGAATACAGTCTCCCTCCTCTGCCATATGATGTTCTTTCATAAAAGCCATGATTCTCTTCTGCATTTATTTCTCCCAGATTCCTGCCACCAGCACCGTCATGTCGTCCGGTACCTTTCCCGCAGTAAACAGTAAAATTCGTTCCAGTATCTGTTTGGCCATCTGGCCGGGATTATTTGTCTCCACAGTTTCCAGAATTTCCTGCATGGCGTCCTCAGGCACGGGCACATGCAGATCGTCCAGCACTCCGTCTGTGACCTGCACCACAAAATCTCCGTCCTTCAGCTGCCTGCTGGTTTTTTCAATCTCAAGCTGCTGAAAAATTCCCGCCGGAAGGCTGCCCGATGAAATACACTCCACTTCCTCGCCCCGTTTGATAAAGGTGGCGGCAGCGCCGATTTTATAAAAATCACAGATTCCCGTATATAAGTCAATGGCTGCCAGGTCCACCGTGGAAAACATCCCTTCCTCTCCCTGGATCACCATGGCGGAATTCATCATGCGGATTGCCGTCTCCTTCCGAAATCCCGCTTCCAGAAACTTCTCTATTAACTCTATCACCATTTCGCTTTCCTTACAAGCATTGATTCCGGAACCCATTCCGTCTGACAGTGCCATCACGCATTCCCCGCCTTCCAGTTCCAGAAAAGAAAAACTGTCTCCCGACACCTGAGCCCCGTCCCTGGTAAGCCGGGCCACCCCCTGCAGGGCATGATACAGAGTGTCTTCCTCGAAAGTCAGAAAATTTTCTTCTTTTCCAATCAGGGAACGGATGTATTTCCCTGGAACCATGTCTCGCCGCAGTCCCTGGCTGATTCCTTTTGCCAGTTCTTTCACTGGCACGCAGTTTCCCCATTTGGACGCGGCTCTCATCTGCAGAGACAGTTTCCCGTTCTGTCTCTCGTACAGGCGAATTTCACTGGCTGTAATTCCCCGCTCTTTCAGCCTGTATTTCACAGAGCTCAGAAGTTTGCTTTCCTGCCGGCTCACATCTTTATATTCTGTGGCGCAGTCCTCCATAATATAGGCCATGGCGTCTAACTGTTCCGCAATAATCCCTCTGTTTTCCAGCAGACGGTTATACCAGGCCAGATTCAGCTTTGCCTTTTCAAATACGCCCACCGCTTCTTCTATGATGCTGGCAGACCAGGGGCAGCAGTCCGCCAGTTCCCGGTGCAGTTCTTCTTCCGCACTGCCTCTTTTTTCGATGGAATGAAAAAGACGGAAAAAAAGCTCGTACATGGGACTGGTATCCTCCTGCCAGCAGATGGCGCACTGGTCGCAGGACATACAGATTTTTCCGGCAATTTCCTGCTGCATTTTTCCCATTTCCTCCGGCTCAAAATTACTTTTAAAATTTTCCATCCGGGAAAAAATCTGGGACAGGCCGCTGAAAGACTGAGCGTAAGTCTGGAGTTTTTCTCCATGTTCCGGGGCTGTCTGCCCGGTCCCCTGCTGCCCCTCCCCGCCAGAAAACCTCCATTCCAGAAATCCATGGAGTATGGGGGACAGCACCAGCACCATACCGCACACCAGTACGGATTCCAGAATTCCCATCCACACCACGGTCCGGTTGCGCACCTGCATCAGCTCACCTGCCATCGTCAGCAGGAACACGCTGACTCCCGCAGCGCCTGCCCCCACATACGTGCGGCAGCTTTTGCTGGCCCACTCCACCAGACGTATTACCACCGCTGTCACCAGGAGTACCATGGTATATTTGGCCATTGCCTGCACCGGCACAAACAATGCCATGCCAAAAATACTGAAAATCAAAAGCAGCGTACGGTTCACTTCTTCCATATAGCAGGCTGTGAAAAACCCCGGTATCAGAGGATAGCACCCCGCAAATGCTCCTCTTGCCGCCAGCATTGCCAGTCCATACAGCCCGATTTCTTTCCATCTCGTTCCCATTCTTTTTGTTCCAGTCATATCTCATCCTCCTTTTTGTCCGGCGTCTGTGTCTGTACCGGACGTGCAGGAGTTATTATAAAAAGGAGCGGCTGAAATGTTTGTCAAACCAGGGACAGGTTTTCAAAAACTTTTAGACAAAAAGCCCCTTAGAACCACTGCTTATGGCGATTCTAAGGGGCTTATGCTTTTTAGGAAATTCATGACTGCCCTTCATCACTGTACTGGCAGGCGCTCAGGCAAATGCTATTCTCCCTCTGCTGTTTTCTCCTTGAAAATAATCTCATTGGAGTAAACAAGTCCGAGTCTGGTCTTTGCCACCTGCTCTATGTATTCTTTGGTACCTACATACTCTTCATACTCTTTCAGTTCACCCTGCCGGATCTGTTCCGTCTCAAGCTGAGCCTGAAGCTCTGCTTCCTGCGCTCTGTAAGATTCATTCCGCTGGTACACAGATACAATCTGCACGGACATGACTCCGATTAAGGTGAAGACAATCAGCGTAATGCATATGATGCTGGACTTATTCTGTTTCCTTCTTCTCCTCAGCCGGGTTCTCTCCGCACCTGACTTCCGTGCTCTTTCACGTTTTCCCATATAATAACCTTTCCCTGACTGCAGCCGCTCCCGTTTCCGGACAGTGCTCCGGCGAACGGCAGCTTACAATTTGCATAATCCTATTCTAACTGCTTTCCATATTTTTTTCAATTGTTTTTTCAAAAACCTCAGGACTTTTTTCGTCCTTTTTTTCACAACTCCTGCCGGCCGCTTCAGTACACGGGCTGTCCACACCAGAGGCCGGCTCAGGGCAAAGAGTATTTTTTCCAGCAGAAACACGCTTCCTTTTACCACCCAGGAGCTGAACAGCAGGTTATAAAACAGCATTCCCACCATCACTCCGCCGATTACAAATCCCCGGATATAGCCGCTGTTTTCCCGGTACAGCATGGCAAACAGCGCAACTGCACTGCCAATCCAGAACAGCAGGTCCTCCGCCCCTGTCATCCAGGATTTATGGGAAATCAGCCTTCGGATAATGCGAAGCAGATCATATACAAATAACAGTATCATTCCGGTAAGGAAAGAGGCCAGCAATACGTCTGCTTCCTTCAGGATTCCTTCACTTATCTGCATTACCTGAACAGTCTTCCCAGAAAAGATTCACCCTGTCTGGAGGAGGGCTTCATATCCGAGTAGGTCAGACTGTCGATTTTTCCCTCAATATCTATCTCCCCCTTTTCCAGTGTCAGGCGGTTTACATGAAGGTCATTTCCTTTTATCATCAGCATACCCAGCTCTGTTTCCAGCAGAATTTCTCCCACATCAAAGGAAAGCACATCTATCACTCCGTTTAACACTCCGTTTTTACGGTTGGATATTACAATCTTATGGCTGCCTCCCGCCGCTTTTTCTTCCATTCAAAAACCTCCTTCCATATTTCCGGGACTATGGATGTCCTTTTTAAATATATGAAGGAGGGACCGTTTTATGCGTATAATTACAGATATTTGAACAATTCTTTTGCTTCCTCTTTCCGGCTGGTATCCTGTACCGCCAGAACTTCCACTTTTACATTTTTTGTGCCGAAACCAATGTCAATCACGTCTCCCGGCTTTACATCCAGGGAGGCTTTGGCCACTTTTCCGTTTACCGATACCCGGCCTGCGTCGCAGGCCTCATTTGCCACGGTTCTTCGCTTAATCAGACGTGACACCTTTAAAAATTTATCCAGTCTCATAATTTTTTCCTTTCAAAAGAGTGCGCAGTGCGATAAGAGCTTTTTTATTCTATGGAAAGACACTTTTGCGCGTTAGCGTGACAGGGTCTTTCCTGTAGAATAATAAAAGGGCTTTCCTGAGAAAGCCCTCCGTAATGTCATAAACTTAATTATGCGTTAATCATATCTTTTAAAGCCTTGCCTGCCTTAAATTTAGGTGCTTTGGACGCCGGGATTACCATTTCTGCACCGCTCTGAGGATTCCTTCCGGTTCTTGCTGCTCTTTCGGAAACCTCAAAGGTACCGAATCCAACCAACTGAATTTTTTCTCCTTTTTGTAATTCTTCTGTAACTACATCAGTAAATGCCTTTAATGCTTTCTCTGCGTCCTTTCTGGACAATTCCGCTTTTTCAGACATGGCTGCAATCAATTCTGCTTTGTTCATGACAATATTCCTCCTCTGGATTCTTACTTGTTTATTATGGTTCGGGTCTGTAAAGGTACACATCATGCTTTCTCTTTTCCGATTTTAACGACTTTTCCTGCCGCCCTGTACAGGCGAAAATTTCCCACTTTCAGGATGAAATACCTTTTCAGGATTACCCACACACATATTTATACTTGTTTTTATAATGTTTGTCAAGAAAAATTCCACATTTCAGAGGATTTACAGCATTTTATCAATCATGGCCAGCACTTCTTTTCCCAGTTTTTCTGATTTTTCATCTGCCTCGGCAAGGGAAGCGCCTTTTACGCCATAATAAAATTTCACCTTTGGCTCAGTGCCGGAAGGTCTGACGCACACCCATGCGTCGTCTGTCAGATCATAATAGAGCACATTGGAGGAAGGAAGCCCGGTGGGTACTTCTTTGCCCTCTGCCAGATTCTGAATGGTGCCTTTCTTATAATCTCTTGCGGAAACAACCTGATACCCGCCGATTTCTGCCGGTGTATTTTCTCTTAAGGTATTCATGATTTCCTGAATCTTCTCCAGCCCTTCAATTCCTTTCAGGGTGATGGCTTTTACATCATCTTTGTAATAGCCATAACGCTCATACATGGCAATCATGGCATCCCAGAGAGTCATATTTCTGGTCTTGTAATAAGCAGCCGCTTCACATAATGTCATGGAAGCCACTACCGCATCCTTGTCTCTTGCGTAGGTTCCGGTGAGGCAGCCATAACTTTCTTCCATACCAAACAGATAGGTTCCCTTTCCGGTATTTTCAAATTCCAGTATCTTCTGGCCGATGAACTTGAATCCGGTAAGCACTTCAACCAGGGCAATGCCATAGTATTTTGCAATGGCGTCTGCCATATTGGTGGACACAATAGACTTGATAAAGGCGCCGTCTGCAGGAAGGCCTCCCTGTTCCTTTCTCTGGCTGATTACATAATCTCCAATCAGACAGCCGGACATATTTCCGGTAAGGCTGTGATACTCTCCCGTTTTGGAATCCTTCACATACACGCCAAGACGGTCTGCATCCGGGTCTGTAGCCAGAATCAGGTCTGCATTTACTTCTTTGCCCAGCTTTAAGCCCAGCTGGAAGGCTTCTTCTGACTCCGGATTCGGGTAGCTGACTGTGGGGAATTCTCCGTCCGGCAGCTCCTGCTCCGGCACTACATATACATGCTCAAAGCCCAGCTCCTTCAATACACGGCGCACCGGGATATTTCCGGTTCCATGAAGGGGGGAGTATACAATCTTCATATCCTTTGCCACTGCGTCAATGCAGTCCTGACGTAAAACCAGGCTCTTTAACTCTTCAATATAGGGATCGTCAATATCTGTTCCAATGGTAACGTAAAGGCCTGCCTTTTTGGCCTCATCCTTGTCCATGGTCTTTACAGACGCATAATCGGTAACTTTCTTTACCTCATCCATGATGCCTTTGTCATGGGGCGGTGTAATCTGGGCGCCGTCCTCCCAGTAAACTTTGTATCCGTTGTATTCCGGAGGATTATGGCTTGCGGTAATATTGATACCTGCAATACATCCCAGTCTGCGCACCGCATAGGACAGTTCCGGTGTGGGCCTCAAAGATTCAAACACATATGCTTTGATTCCGTTTGCAGCAAGGCACAATGCGGCTTCATCTGCAAATTCCGGTGACATTCTGCGGGAATCGTATGCGATTGCCACGCCTTTGGCCTGTCCATTTACAGATGCAATATAATTTGCAAGCCCCTGGGTTGCCTTGCGCACCGTATAAATATTCATGCGGTTGGTACCGGCTCCAATCACGCCGCGAAGCCCGGCTGTACCAAACTCCAGATCCATGTAAAAACGTTCTTCTATCTCTTTTGCATCTTCTGCAATTCCCTGTAATTCTGCTTTGGTCGCTTCATCAAAATACGGGTTATTCAACCACTCCTGGTACATTTCCTTGTAATCCATGTTAATCCTCCTCGTTCTGCTTTTGCTGTTTTTCCTTTTTCTGGAAATAAGCTACTCTTATCATACTTCATGGAATGATTTTTCTCAACTGTTTTTTGAAAAACGGTAACAGTTCATCCGCTTAATTTCCGGAACCTGAGGCGTTATCGGGTGTTACATTGTTTTTGTTATTATTGTTATTATTATTGTTGGACGTTGCGATGGTCTCATCCGAGCTTTTATCGCTGAGCTTAATGGTCAGTTCCGCGGTTTTGGAATTGACAATCAGAATTCTGCTCCACTTCTCATATCCGTCGGCTTCTGCAGTCAGCCGGTGGGTTCCATAGCGCACTTCCACTGCCTTGCTGATATCTATCCGTTTTCCGTCCAGGTATACGCTTGCGTTTTCCGGCTCCACTTTAAAACGGATCTGACAGGATTTCGGCCCCTCGCCTTTCAGTTCATCCAGATTCACCAGTGTTTCCTGATTGGCCTCCACTTGGATTTCCCGGCTTCCTCCATATCCGTCATTGGCAACAGACAGAAGATAGGTCCCCTCCGGCACCTCAATCCGCATCTGGGGCGTAATCTTCATGGAAAGGAGGTTTCCAATGGTAATATATCCGCCCTGGAATACTTCCGTATTCTGCAGCGCCACCGTTCCATGGCCTGCCTTAACCTGAATGGTGTAAATCTGTCTGTCTGCTCCTTTCAGACATATGGTATCCTGTTCGCTGATGTCTGACAGAGCAATTTTACTGTTATTGTGAAAAACCCCCACATTGTCGTCAAAAAAGTATGTGGTGCCGCCCACGCTCAATGTCTGCATTTTCCTGTCCAGTGAAAAATTATGCAGGTCATCATAGGAAAATACTTCATTGGAAATCTGCACATCCGTCAGCGTTTCTCCTTTCCGCTCAATGGTTACCAGCTCTCCGGCCGAAATCTGGTCAATGGTCAGATTATCCCCGTATTTTCCTCTGATATAAGTGGCGCCTGTATAATTAAAGGGTTTTTCACGGGTGGTTTCATGGTCCTGCAGAGTCATGATTTTCCGTTCTGAATCAATGGCTGTCACAATGTACAGCTTTCCGTCATCCTTAGGAACCTCCACCTCCTCAAGGCCCAGTTCTTCATTGTCCTTTCTTCCCGTGTAGGCTTCGCTGCCGTCTGTGATTTTCTTCTGGCCGGTTCCGCAGCCTGCCAGCAAAAAAAGCAGCAGCAGAATCCAGCTGATACGGTATATTTTTTTCTTTTGCACGCTTATTCCTCCTTATATTTCCTGGCGGGCCGCACCGGATTCCGTTCTCTCAGGGCAAATCCCCAATCAGGTGCAGAAAACTCTCTCTGGCTTCGTTCTGGGAAATAAATTTATCCAGTTTTTCCAGATTCCTCCCACATACCCAGGCTTTGCTGGTGTTAAAATAATGGTTTGCTATCTTCCAGAATTTCTCCGGATAGGCAAGCCTGATATAAAGCTGGCGCATCTCCTGCCGGCTTAAGGCCCGTATCTTATGATAGGCGCTCAGCATATCCATGCCCAGCCCCATATTCCAGTTGTGCTTTTCCAGAATTTTACGCATGAAATTTCCCAGATCCGACACCTGAATATCATAAGTGGCTTTCTCAAAATTCAGTACCGCGATTCCCTGTCTGGTAAACACCACGTTGTGCTGATTGTAATCCCCGTGGCAGATACCGTAAATGCTTTCCCCGGTTCCGGCCTCTTTCTCCAGCTCCTGTTTCTGAAGGCTGGTTACTTCCAGGGCCTCCCTGAAAAACATGTCGAAACTTTTCAGAAATTCCATTTCAAAATCATTCTTTTTTTTCCGGGAAGAAATGAAATTGCGCACCTTTTTCAGTTCTCTGGTATGGCGCTCATTTTCCTCCAGCAGAGTATCCCTGCTTATCTGAAGATAGCCTGGGATTTCTTCCGGAAATATTCTCAGAATATTATGTATATCGGCCAGATGCCGGATTGCCTTTAAAATATCATCTCTGCTTTTTGTATCGCATTCTCTGCCCTCATACCAGTCCCGCACCATATAGGCTGTGCCGTCCACGTCCTGTGCAATGGTTTTGCCTTCTCTGGTCCTGACCAGGCAGTCAATCCGTTCTTGTCCACGTTCCTTTAAAAATTCTAACAGACCGCACAGGAAATCTGCCCTTCCTTCGGAGCCTCTGTATTCTTTTAAAATTTTCAATCCCTGATCCGTATCACAGATCCATGCACCTCTGCCTTTGGATGTCTGCTTTACTTCAAATGGATACTGTTCCAAAATCAGATTTTCTCGATTATACACATAAACCCCTCCACCATGATATTCACAGGCTTATTTCCTGTGTCTTTCTATCATATGTGAAAGGGTCGGATTCTATTCGGCTTTTCTTTCAGTTTTCAGCAATTCCAGTAATTTTTCCCTGGTATTGTCTTCCGGAACCTCCAGCACATGGTCCAGCAGATGTTCCAGCACAGTTCCCAGCTCTTTTCCCGGCTCCATTCCCTCCTGAATCAGATCTTTCCCGTCCACTGCCAGATCCTTTAACGTCAGACACTGATTCCTGTCCAGAATTTCCTGGTAAATCCGTCGGTATTCTTCCAGATAGTCCAGTTTTTCCTTACGTTTATAACGGTTTTTTGCCAGGGTATCCGCCTGCTTTACCTCAAATAAATCCGGATACTGCCTCAGGCCCACCCGATGTATGGTACGCCGCACTGCCGCCTCTTTCAGCTGAGGTCTGTGGTCATGCCAGGTAATCAGAGCTGTCACCCTGTCGGTGGTATCATTGTCAAATCTGAGCCTGCGGAGAATCTCTCTGGCTATACGCGCGCCCAGATTGGGATGGCCGTAAAAATGATAGATACCGTTTTCATCCTGGCTCTTACATACGGGTTTTGCCACATCATGAAACAGCATGGTCAGCCGCAGCACCTTGTCCGGCCGGATGTTCTGAAGGGCCGCAATGGTATGCTCTCCCACATTATAACAATGGTGGCGGTTGTTCTGAGGCGTGTCCATCATGGCGTCAAACTCCGGCAGAAATACAGCGGTCATACCAGTCTCATAAAGGGTCCGCATTTCCTCCGGGTGGTCGGATATCAGCAATTTCACCAGCTCCGTCTGAATCCGCTCAGGGCTGACCGCTCCAAGATTCCCTGCCAGGGATACCATGGACTGCCTGGTCCGGTCTTCTATGGTAAAGCCCAGCTGGGCCGCAAACCGCACAGCCCGCATCATGCGCAGGGCGTCCTCACCAAACCGGTCTTCCGGATTCCCCACGCAACGGATTTTCTTTTCCTGCAAATCTTTTATTCCGTCAAATGCGTCAATGAGCCCTTCTTTTTCATTATAGGCCATGGCATTGATGGTAAAATCCCTGCGTTTCAGATCTTCCATTAAATCTGAAGTAAATACCACCTCACTGGGATGGCGCATGTCCTGGTATTCTCCGTCGATCCGGTAGGTCGTCACCTCGAACCCCTCTCCGCCTTCCAGAACTGTCACGGTTCCATGTTGGATTCCCGTGTCCACCGTTTTGGGAAATAACCCTTTTACCTGCTCAGGAGAAGCAGAGGTGGTAATATCCCAGTCTCCCGGAACCCGCCCCAGAACAGAATCTCTTACGCAGCCTCCCACTGCATAGGCTTCCCATCCTGCGTCTGTCAGGGTATCAATAATAAACTTCACTTTTCCGGGTAACTGTATTATCATTCTCCGTCTCCTATTTGCACAAACCTGCCACTACCTGATTGATTACTTTTCCGTCTGCTTTTCCCTTCAGCTCGGCCATCACTGCTTTCATAATCTGGCCTTTGTTCCCGGTTGCCACAATCTCTGCAAACTTCTCCGTAATGTAAGTCCGTACTTCATCTTCCGACATAAGAGCGGGCGCATATTCCTGAATCACATCATGCCTCAGCCGATATTCTTCCAGCAGATCCTTCCGTTCCGCAGGGCAGGTATCCAGCTGCTCTTTTGCCGTTTTCAGTTCCTTTAAAATCACCCGGTCCACCAGTTCTTCTGGAATATTATCACGGCAACCCTCATCAATGGCTGCTTTTTTTACTGCGGAGACCAGTGCGGAAATGGCGTCTTTGCGCCCTTTCTCTTTGGCCTTCATGGCTGCTATCATATCATTCTGCAATGTTTTTATTTCCATCTGTCCTTCCTCCTGTCTCTATAAAACTCTCCGTACGGTAATAATCGGACGATAAGTTGCGTTATCATATCCCACAATTCCGTATGCAGTCCCTTTGGCATGGACAATCTGCCCATTGCCCATATAAATGGCCACATGCCCCGCATAACAGATCAGATCTCCTGCCTGGGCATTGGCGTAACTCACTTCTTTTCCCACGGAACGCTGGGAATAGGAATAGCTTGGAATACTGATTCCAAAATGTCCGTAAACATAGCTGGTAAATCCGCTGCAGTCCGCGCCGGTATTGGGATCTTTGCCGCCCCAGACATAAGGATTTCCCACAAATGTCAGCGCATAATTTACCACCGCGCTTCCGCTTACCCCGGTGCTGAAAGCCGGATTTTTATTGCCTCCGCCTCCGGTATTGTCTGCAGTGCTGCCGCTGCTTGCGGAATTGCCGGAGCCTCCGCCTCCGGAAAAATTGTTATTCCTGTTTGCGGCCGCTGCTGCTGCCGCCGCTGCCGCTGCCTGCTCCGCTGCGCGGCGTTCCCGCTCAATCCTTTCATTCTCCTGGGCAATAATGGTATTCTGGGCGTTGATGGTGTCCTGATATCTGGCTGCCAGTGACCTGGCCTCCTCCATCATGCCTTTAAAGTTCTCCACTTCATTTTCTTTCTGGGCAATAGTGGTTTCGTAATTCTCCTTTGCCACCTGAAATTCCTGCTGTTTTACTTCAAGTGTCTGAATCTCTTCTTCCTGCTGCTGTTCCAGCATGGCCACCTGATCTTTTGTATTCTGGTACTCTGTCAGAAGCTCTCTGTCATACTTATACACTTCGTTGACATATTCCACCCGATTCAGTAAATCCGCAATACTCCCGGATTCCAGAATACTGGTAAGCATGGTGGAATTTCCCTTTTCATACATAAAACGAATCCGCAGTTTCATGGCCTCGTACTGGTTCTTTTCATCCACTTTGGCCTGTTCCAGGTCTGCTTTGGTCTGTTCCAGCTCGTCCTGCTTCACCGCCAGTTCTTCTTCCAGGGTAGACAGCTCTATCATAACGTTTACCAGTTCCGCGTCCAGTTTGTTAATTTCTCCCCGCAGCTCCTGCTGCTGTTCCTCTATCCGGTTAATCTCATTCTGCTTTGATTTTAAATTCGCTTCCGCTTCTTTTTTCTTCTGTTCCGCATCTGACTTCTTGTCCGCCAGCGCTATGGAAAATTGTGAAATTCCCATGACAATTACCAGCAATACCGCTACCAGCTTCTTTGATTTCATGCAAATCTCCTTTCTGAGTAATCCCCTCCGTATCAGCAGGCCTGTGCACCCGTGATTTTTTTGTACAAGGTGATTATAACACCATCTTCCCATGATAGCAACCGGAGAACGTCTGTATCAGAAAAGACAGCAAAAGTTTTCCATGCTTTTGCTGCCTTTCAGGGCCTTTTCCTATCCCACTGTTTTGATAATCAGTATTTTATCTCCTCCTTTTATCTGCTCGGAAGCCAGCTGGTTGGTTTTTACAATTTCTGAAATAGTGGTATAATTTTCCCTGGCAATATTCCACAGCTGGTCGCCTTCTTTGGCAATATAACCAATAATGCCGGGACTTTCCTGAAGCTCCTCCATATTCAGAGGTTCTTCCTCCACCTCTTTTATCTTATGAATTTTCTGCTGCTCGAACACAATACAGTTCAGATTCAGCACCGCCTTGATTTCCACCTGGCTGCTGTCTGTCATCACTGTGGTGAGCTGGTCAATTCCTGTCTGTAAATGATAGCGGCAGGACCGGTTCATTCCCGGTACTTCAATCAGATAATGGAAGGGCAGAATATCCTTCACGGAAGCCACAGGCATCCTGTCGTCTGCTGTCACATACAGAATATTAATCTGAAGGGTTCCTTCTACCTGAATGCCTCCTTCCACAATTTCAGTCTGCTCCACCACTGCAGTTCCCTCGCTGGCACAGATTTGCAGAATGGGCTCCTGGTTTTTGTCCAGACTCATTTTTTCAGCAATTTTGCATTTGGATGCATTGCGCAGCAACAGTTTTTCAAAAACCGCTTCCTGATAAAGGGGCGTGAGTTTTTCATTTACCGCATACAAATCTGCTACGATCCTGTCTTCTCCTTCTGTAAATACCTGTATTTCCAGATCCAGCACCAGTTCCAGGTGGAGCATACGCTCTTCTCCGTCATAATCAGGCTTCGCTTCCAGTTCAATTCCTGCAATGTCGTAAGACACGTCGCATATCATATCGTCGTTACAGCCATTGCAGTCAATCATCCCGTTAAAGGGAAGGGCTGTCTCCATCCACTGCAAATGTTCGTCTTCCTCTTCCCCTTCATACAGGACAAACACAAGGGCCTCCCCCTTAACGTTCAGCTGGCTGTCCATCAGACGCATTTCCACACTGCGCAGCTGTACGCTTTTCCACAGAACCTGCCGGATATTCGGCTTGTTGGAGGGCAGCAGAATTTCTTCTTTAAAACGCCAGGTGTCTTTTTTGGCCAGAAACAGTTCCATGGCTGAAAGGGTCTGTTCTAAAAGCTGGACGCCGCCCTCCCGCTCTGCTCCCGTTACAATCTCCTCATCATAAATTTCATCAATTTCCGCCTCCAGCGCCACCAGCGCTTTTACGCTGAGTTTTCTGGAATTGATTATGCCAATGGACAAATCTTCCATTTCCCACCGCATCTTTGCCGTATCGTACTCATTGGCTCCGTCAATAGCGAGGCTTTCCTGAAATGGAATCTCCCCGCTCATGCTGTTAATCCTGCCTTCCTCCTGGTCGCTCCGATACAACAGTGAAAATTTCAGTACGCCTTTCAGCCACACATGGTCCTGGGTAATGGTGGTTTCATCCAGCCGGATTTCCCCTTTGTCCAGAATAATCCGTATCAGATCCGGTTTTGTATCCGGTACATTGAAATCATCATCCAGAGTAATCTGTGTGGCAGCTTTTCCTTTTTCCCGATTCATATGTATATATTTTTTTGATAATTCCACAATAAAAACTCTCCAATCCTGAATATTTGTACATTTTATTCCGAATTGAAGAGTTTTATTCATTTTCCTTGTATTAACACAATTTCATTCTTATGTCTCTTGTCAGGACATCGGCGTAACTGAAAGAAAGTAGCTGGGGTGGATTTTTCTCATTTTCATCGTCAACCAGTATGGTAAAAACAGAAGGATACGCTCCTTTGATCACACCTTCCTGAATGTCAACCCGGTTTCGGCCTCTGTCCAACTGAATCATGACCTTGTTACCTAACTGTCCTGAAACAGATGCACGCACTCTGTTAATATCTGCCTGTTGTACTGCCATTCTTTCCACCTCTATTCTGTTTATTCCCACAAACAATGAGTCAGGCAGGAACCTGTCTCATCCATGGTACACCTGTTTAGTATATCACTACGTTAAAATATTGTCAAAGGGAAATATATCCTGGATTTCGACAAAAACCGTAATGTGACCGTCAACCGGGGGAATTTATCTTTTCAGCAGAACATATGTATGGTATAATCTAACCTGACAGGAGGGATATTTATGAATCAGAGACTTATCTTCCATATTGATGTAAATTCTGCCTACCTTTCCTGGTCAGCGGTGGAAAAGAAAAAAAACGGCTCCCCACAGGATCTGCGGGAAATTCCCGCCATTATCGGCGGAGACATGGCCAGCCGCCATGGGGTGGTTCTGGCAAAATCCATTCCTGCAAAAGCATACGGGATTTCAACAGGAGAGCCTGTGGCCCATGCCCTTAGGAAATGTCCCCACCTTGTACTGGAACCTCCGGATCACAGCCTGTATGCAGCCTGCAGCCGGCGGCTGATGGAGCTTCTGGTTACCTTCTGCCCCGCTGTGGAACAGGTCAGTATTGACGAGTGTTATATGGATTTTACTGACTGCCTGAAAAATTATGAAAGCCCTGCGGCCGCCGCAGCCCTGATAAAAGACACGGTGCGGGATACTTTTGGCTTTACAGTTAATATTGGCATTTCCACCAACAAACTGCTGGCAAAAATGGCTTCCGATTTCCAGAAACCGGACAGGGTGCACACGCTGTTTCCGGAGGAAATCCCTGCCAGAATGTGGCCTCTTCCCGTACGGGATTTATTTATGGTGGGAAAATCATCCGCCGCTGCCCTGGCCAAACTGGAAATCCGCACCATCGGGGATCTGGCCCACACAGATGTGGCTGTTCTGGAAAGTCATCTGAAAAGCCATGGACGTTTAATCTGGGAGTTTGCCAACGGGCTGGACGAATCTCCTGTGCAGACAGAAGAGAGTGAGTTAAAAGGGGTGGGCAACTCCACCACTCTGGCCAGAGACGCCGAAACCTCTGCCGACGCAAAATGGGTCCTGCGAAAGCTCTGTCAGCAGGTTTCCGGGCGTCTGAAACGCTATGGCCAGCTTGCAGGCATGGTCAGTACGGAAATCCGCTATGCTTCTTTTGTCCGGGTGTCACATCAGATGCAGCTTCCTGTCAGTACAGACGAAGAACAGGTCCTGTACCATCACGCCTGCCTTCTGTTTGACGAGCTGTGGAACGGAGAACCTGTCCGGCTTCTTGGTGTGCGTACCTCCCGGCTGGCCACGGAGCCGGAACCGGTACAGATGTCTTTATTTGATCTGCCCAAAACTCAGAAAGAACTCCGGGCAGAAAGAGCCATGGAATCCCTGCAGGCTAAATTTGGAAAGGAAATCATTAAAAAAGGTTTTTGAGTTTCAGTCACCACATAACGTTCCTCATCCGGGCAGGGCATGACCATCGCTTATTCTGTCAGGGCATTTTCCCGGTTCAGGCTACACCGCAAACTGGCTGTTGTAAAGTTCTGAATAGAATCCTTTTTTCTTCAGCAGTTCTTCGTGGCTGCCCTGCTCCAGAATATGTCCGTCCTTCATTACCAGAATGATATCTGCCTCCTGAATGGTGGACAGACGATGGGCCACGATAAAACTGGTCCGTCCCTGCATCATTTTTGCAAAGGCATTCTGAATCTTCATTTCTGTTCTGGTGTCAATGGAAGATGTTGCCTCATCCAGAATCAGCATGGGCGGCAGGCAGAGCATTACCCTGGCAATACACAGAAGCTGTTTCTGTCCGGCAGACAGACTTCCCCCCTCTTCACCGATAACCGTATCATACCCCTTTGGAAGACGCTTGATAAAGCTGTGGGCATGGGCCGCTTTCGCCGCCTCCTTTATTTCCTCCTCTGTGGCCTCCGGTTTTCCCATAATAAGATTTTCCCGGATGGTTCCTGCTTTCAGCCAGGTTTCCTGCAGCACCATTCCATAGCTTTCCCGCAGGCTCTTTCTGGTGGCTTTTCGAATATCCAGATGTTCCACCTGAATGCTTCCGCTGTCCACATCGTAAAAACGCATCAGCAGGTTGATCATGGTGGTCTTTCCGCATCCGGTGGGCCCTACAATGGCCACCCGCTGTCCCGGCTTTATCTTCAGGTTGAAATCTTCAATCAGCTTTTTCTCCGGTGTATAGGAGAAATAAACATGCTCCAAATCCACAGTACCCTTCACATCTGTCAGAATTTCCGCATTCTCCGGCTCCGGTACCTGGGCTTCTTCCTCAATCAGGCTGAAAATCCGTTCTGCACAGGCAAGGGCATTCTGCAGCTCTGTCACTACGCCGGAAATTTCATTAAAGGGCTTGGTATACTGGTTGGCATAGCTGAGGAAACAGGAAAGCTGCCCCACAGTCAGCAATCCTCTCATGGCAGAAAAGGCCCCCACCAACCCTACCCCTGTATACACCAGGCTGTTGACAAACCGGGTGGTGGGATTGGTCAGAGAAGAAAAAAAGGTGGCCTGCAGAGAAGCCTTTTCCAGCCTTTCGTTAATCTCGTCAAAAGTTTCCAGTACCTTTTCCTCTCTGGAAAATGCCTGTACCACTTTCTGATTTTCTATCATTTCATTAATTAATGCAGTCTGCTCCCCGCGGGTAGAGGACTGCAGCATAAACATGGAAAAGGTACGCTTTGCAATGAAACTGGCCACAAACAGGGAAACCGGCGTAATCAGCACCACCACCAGCGTAATTTTCACATTAATACTCAGCATAAACAGCAGCGTACCCAGGATGGTAACCAGGCCTGTAAACAACTGGGAAAATCCCATCAGCAGTCCGTCCGCAAACTGGTCCACATCTGCAATGACCCGGCTCACCAGCTCGCCGTGGGAATGACCGTCAATAAATTTCAGAGGCAGTATTTCTATTTTGGCAAAGGCTTCCCGCCGGATATCCTGAATCACTTCATAAGTGATTTTATTGTTGCACACATTCATCAGCCACTGGGCCAGCGCTGTCAGGCCCATGATAACTCCCATTTTTCCCAGCAGCCTGAAAATAACCGGAAACTCCACCTGTTCCGGGCCCAGAATATGGTCTATGACCTGTCCGGTAAGCACTGGAATATACAGGGTGGAGGCTACGGTGGCCACCGCAAAAAACAGCGACAGTACCAGAAAAATTTTATAATGTTCAATATAATTCAGGACCTTTTTCAAAGTCTCTGTCTGTTTTCTTTTTTTGCTTTTTTCCATAATCATTCAGATTCCTTTCCCCATGCTCAGTCCGTGTTTTCAGCCGGCAGCTTCCTGTTTCCTGTACTGGGACTCATAAATTTCCCGATAAACGCCGCAGGTTTCCAGCAGATTTTCATGGGTTCCCATGCCTGCAATCTCTCCGTCCTCCAACACAATAATTTTATCTGCATGCTGGATGGAAGAGGTCCGCTGAGACACAATAAAAACCGTGGGACTTTCTTCCATTTCCCGGATGGCTCTGCGCAGTCTGGCGTCTGTGGCATAGTCCAGGGCCGAAGCGCTGTCGTCCAGAATCAGAATTTCCGGTTTCCTTACCAGCGCCCGTGCAATGGTAAGCCGCTGCCGCTGACCGCCGGAAAAATTCTTTCCGCCCTGTTCCACAAAGGCTTCCAGCTTTCCGTCCTTTCCTTCTACCACTTCTCTTGCCTGGGCGATGTCCAGGGCCTCCATCAGTTCTTCCTCTGAGGCGTCCTCTTTGCCCCAGCAGAGATTTTCCCGGATGGTTCCCCGAAATAATACCGCCCGCTGCATGACAATTCCCACCTTCTGGCGCAGCTCTTCCAGGGAATATTCTTTTACATTTCTTCCATTAATTAATACTTCTCCTCTGGTTGCGTCATAAAACCGGGGAATCAGATGTACCAGGGATGTTTTCCCGGAACCGGTACCGCCGATAATTCCCACCGTTTCTCCCGGATTTACCGAAAAATCAATGTCTGTCAGACTTTCCGCCCCGGCCTTTTCATAGGTCAGGCCCACATGGGAAAACTGTACTGCCGGCTGTTTTTCCTGTCTCTGAAAATCTGTATCATTCCGGCGCTCTGTAGGAGTCCCGGATTCTGTGGTTTCCTTCCGTAAAGATGATTTCTGCCGGATTTCTCCTGTTTCCCTGGGCATGGTGCTTTGGATTTCCAGGACAGATTCCACACGGTTGCCGCAGGCCACTGCTTTTGTAATTGTCACAATCAGATTGGCCAGCTTAATCAGCTCCACCAGAATCTGAGACATATAATTAACCAGCGCCACCACTTCTCCCTGAGTAAGGGCGCCGGCGTCCACCTGCAGGGCACCGGTATACAGCAGGAAAATCGTTGCTCCATTAATGATAACGTAGGTGACGGGATTCAGAAAAGCGCTGATCCTGCCCACATGGTTCTGCATGGCAGTGAGGTTTTCCAGCCCTTCCTCAAATCTGCTCTTTTCTTCCTCTTCCTTATGGAATGCCCGGATGACCCTTGCTCCTGTGAGATTTTCACGGGTAATGCCCAGAACCTTATCCAGACGCTCCTGTACTTTCCGGTACAGGGGAATGCTGACTGCCATCACGCCAAATACCACCAGTGACAGCAAAGGAATGGTCACTACAAAAATCAGCGCCGCTTCCACGTCAATGGTAAAAGCCATAATCATGGCTCCAAATACAATAAAGGGGGACCGCAAAAACAGCCGCAGCACCATATTGACTCCGGACTGCACCTGATTGATGTCACTGGTCATTCTGGTAATCAGCGTTGCTGTTCCCACCTGGTCGATTTCTGAGAACGAAAACGTCTGAATATGGGAAAAAAGCCTGTGGCGTACCCTGGTGCCGAATCCTGCCGCCGCTTTTGCCGCAAAATACTGGGCTGTCACTGAGCATAACAGGCCGATCAGTCCCAACGCCACCATCACCAGACACATTTTTAAAATATAGCCGCTGTCCCGCTCCCTGATTCCCACATCAATAATGGCTGTCACCACCAGCGGCACAATCAATTCAAAGGAGGCCTCAAGCATTTTAAACAGCGGAGCCAGAATACTCTCTTTTCTGTAATCTTTCAGATATATCAGTAATTTCTTCATATGGATTCCTCTTTTATTTCTTTTTGCTTCCTGTTTACATCATGAATTTGTACAGGATGGAACAGTTTTTTTGCTTTACTATTATAATACCAATAAATGCAATTGACAATCCCATATCTTTATCTCATAACAGGCTTTTCCATAAAGATTTTCATAAAATGTTTCGTAAATAAAATTATTTTATTTTCATATAAAAAAGGCTTTTTATTTTTGGAAAAATAAATTATAATATTACCAAAAAAAGAAAGGAATAAAAAAATGAAAGACGAAAGATTTATTGAAACTTATTCACAGGGTGTTGTAAATGTCAGAAAAATTATTGTAGACACTGAAACAGGTGTTAATTATCTGTTACTTTCCTCAAACAAGACAAGTGGTTGCGGAATGACCGTATTAGTAGATAAAGATGGTAAACCGATTGTAACTCCTGTCGACCAGTAAGAGATAACAGGCAGACAAAATGCATGTCTGCCTGTTATCTCTTACTGATTGATTTTATATTTCAACTCTGATTTCTTTGAACTGCAGCCAGAAGCTGTTTTTCATCATAATTGGTGAATTTTACAAAATTCACCAAAAAGTGTCATATTTTACCTCCTTCATTTGTTATTATGACTGGAGAGTATAAATTAACATACCCCCTCAGAGCGTCGTCCCCTGAAAAGCTCTGAGGGGGCTTTTGTATGTTCATCTGACTGCACTGCATTGTGCATTATTGTCTTTTATTCTAATAGGAAATCCAGAGGAATTTCCTATAGAATAAAAAACCGGGAGGCCAATGGCCTCCCGGATAAACAATATGTTTTATTTTGCTTTTACTTTCTTTGCTGCGGATGCGCTGGAAACGAAGTCACCCTTCAGTCCATTGGTACCAACAGCTACTACTTTGTAGTAATATGTCTTGCCCTTCTTTACAGTCTTATCTACATAAGTTGTCTTATTCTTCTTGGTCACTCCAATCTTTTCGTAACCTTTGTTCTTCTTGGTAGAACGATAGATTTCATACTGTTTTGCACCAGTTACTTTAGCAACCTTAAGGGTTACTTTACCCTTTTTAATGGTAACTTTGCTGATAACCGGAGTAGCTTTGTAACAGATGCTTGCAGGTTTATTGAATCCTTTGGAGATTCTTGTACCATTCTCACTGTATGCAGCTACATAGTAGTAATAGGTTACACCTGTCTGCAGACGTGCGCGGTCTGTTGCTTTTGTTCCCACAACACTGCCGGATACATTCTTGTAATCTTTGTAGAATACATTGTCATAAGTCTCATCAGCATTGCTCTCTTTGGAAATCAGTGTAAAGTTATCATCATCCGGTCTGTAATATGTCTTGTTATCTGCATTGTAGTCTGCAACCGGGCTGGTGGAACGGAATACTTTGTAATATGCAGCGCCGGAAACTTTCTTCCAGGTAACCTTAACTGCTGTAGTCTTGGTCTTGCCGTCTGCCAGAGTCTCTGTAACCTCTTTTGCAGTTACGTTCTTTGCTGCTGCAAGTTCACCGTTTGCTTTGGTATAAGTGCCTGTATACACTGACCATTTCTTATCGCCGTATGCACGTACCTGAACTTCAACTTTTCCGCCTTTTGCAATATTTTTGATGGTATAGTAATTCTTCTTGGTGGATTTTACTGTCCAGGTTAATTTCTCTGCTCTGTTTTCTGCATCGTATTTCTTATAACGAATCTGATACTTGGAAGCATAGGTATCCTTATCCCATGTTACTTTCACATTGTTCTTGCTCAGTGTCAGTTTTACATCCTGAGGTGCAGTTGCTTTCATAACTACACTGTCAGAAGCCCAAACCTGTCTGGTAGCTGCTCCGGAAGCATAAGTAGCAACGATTCTGTAAGTATAGGATGTTCCCTTTTTCAGCTTTTTGTCAGTAAAGGATGTGGTCTTTGCATTGGTAATGGTCTTAATTTTCTCCCATTTTGCATTGGACAGTGCATAAGCGCCATCGCCATATCCATAACCGGAGTTATTTTTCTGTGTATAGTTCGTGCTTGTACCTGTCATATAGCTTCTGTAAATCTCATACTGAGTTACGCCTGAAACCTTGGTCCATTTCAGTTTTACAGAATTCTTGCTCTGTTTGTTTACATTTAATTCAATAAATTTGTCATTGCCTGTCTCTGCTGAGAAGTACACATAATCGCTGTATGCAGTCTTTTTGGTATCCGGATTGTAATAATATCCTCTTACCTGATAATCGTAAATGGTGTTTTCTTTCAGCTCTTTGTCTGCATACTGTGCAGAGTTAATAGTTGCAATCTTTTTGAATTTACCTTTGCTGTTCTTACGGTAAATCTGGTATCCTGTTACGTTTTCTGTCTTGTTGAAATACATGGTAACAGTAGTTTTGCCGGATTTTGTAGAAGGCTGTGTAATATTGATTGCAGGTGTTGCGGAAACTGTTTTGGAGGTTACAATGTCATTGTAGTAACCAAAACTTACATTGTTCACTGCGCCGGGAACCTTTGCCACATTGGCAATATATTTGCCTGCTGCAGAACGGTCAGTACCACGGTTAATGCTGTCAACTGTCGCAACTACAAAATAATATTTCTTTCCAACTTCCAGATCAAGCTGTGTACTGGAAACCCTGTCAATACCTGTTCCGGTATAGGATTCTACCTTTTTATCAATAATAGCAAGTTTATCCTGAAGTCCGAATACCTCTGTCAGTCTGTATTCTTTTCCTGCCGCATCTTTACCGGTTGCGTTCAGCTGACGATAGGTAAATTCCGGTGTATTGAACATTTTCTTATCCTGGGAAGCATACACAACTACTTCTGCATTTTTGTCGATTTCATCCCATGTCAGATCAAAAGAACCATCCATCTTCTGCTCAATCTGCAGGTTTTTGATTTCAGGAGTATTCTCTCTCTTATCCAGACCAACTGCAACGACATTGGAATAATCACCATACAGTCTTGTATCCTCTGTCTCCACATACGCACATACTCTGTAATATGTATATTCATAATTATTTGTTGCTCTGTTAGTAACATCATAATGTGTGGTATTTGCACCTACTCTGACAGAATTGGCATCTTCAAATAATTCTCCGTAAGCAGCCGGATCCACCAGTGTATTTGAACTTACATATTCAACTTTATAACCATGAGCCTCTTTTGCTGCATTCCAGGAAAGTTCTCCCTTACCAACACTCTTCTGAACGAACTGCAGATTTGCCACTGCCGGTACGGAAGGCATGGACCATGCATAGGTAAATGGCTCTGACCATGCACCGGTCTTAACGATTTCGTAAGTTGTTCCTTCATTGCTCTCATATGGCTGCTGGGTTTCTTCATCCACTGCAGCAACATAATTCTGAGTAGCAGTGTAATATACAGCTCTTACTTCAAACTTATTCTTCTCTGCTGCAGTATAGCCAATTGGAGTTGTATATGTGGTACCTCTGTAGATTGTCTGCAGACTACCGTTGTTGGATGCAACGTTGCCGGAAACAACATCCACATCATTCATCTTAATCTGGTAACCAACGTATAACAGTTTTCCATTGCTGTCTACTTCTGTCTTATTGGTAACCGGATTCCATGAAATCTGCTGATATCTCTTATCCAGCGCAATTTCATTGGTCTTATATGAATATACGCTCTTTACAACATATTTTCCTGTTTCCGGATTAGTTGCAGTTCTGACATTAGTAATAGTTTTATACAGCTTTCCGTCAGTTCCTGCATAGCAATCATATCCGATCCGGGCAGCATCCAGCTTTCTGCCAAAAGCCGCGTCTACCGCTGTCTGCATATCGCCTGCATAATAATAGTCGTCTTCAAACTCTCCCGGTACGGTTCCCAGAACATTAACTTCATTATTATCGCTTACATAACTTGCCAGATGTGTATATCCGGTAATATTACCCTGCGCATCCTTCTGCACCTGGTCTGTTGAGTTCACATAAGCATAATATTTCCCGTTTACCACATAAAGTCCCGTGGTGGGATCCGGCTGTAATCCATCCACTACAATAGTTGCGGGTCCGGATAAACGGATCACTGACGGATTCACCATACGAGCGCCAGTATAATAATTTTCCCCGTTCTTGTACAGTTCGTCTCCAAATTTCATGGTCTCCAGTGTCTCTTTGGTTCCTGCCACATACACACTGTCACTGTCTTTGTTCACATAACTGTAAGGTGTCTCATAAGCAGTACCACCTGCCAGAACATTCCAGTCTGCTTCTCCCCGCAGTCCGATAACCTTGGACACGCCATCCACTGCCGCCTTATCATCAGTTTCCACTGTCAGATTTTCCGCAGCAAAAGTAGGAAGCACACTTGTCATGACCATGCTGGCAGCCAGTACAACAGCTGCAACACGTGCTGTCATTCCACTTTTTCTCATAAAAAAACTCCTTTCGTTAAATAGATAATAGTTTTTTATCACCTATGAGTAATCCTGTAAAGAAGGCGCCAATATATGAATTCCAGGGGGACTGTCCGTAATTCATAAAACTTTCATTCTTGCTTCACATTTTCTTCACAAATGACCTTCTTTCATTCTAGTCCCCTTTATATAAAAAGTCAATTGATGTTTCAATAATTTTGACTTTTTGTGAATTTTGTACACTTTCTACCCCCCCCCCTTATTTTTATACGTTTGGTGATTTTTTTCTTTAATTTTCTGACTATTTTACAAATATTTAACGAAAGGGTGATTTTTCTACAGGAACGGAATAAGTGCCTGCAAAGATTTTGCTCCCTGTTCTTTCATCAGGCGGTCCGCAATTTTTTTCAGTGTTTCATCATCCAGAAAAGGATAGAGGCTCACACAGTTTTCAATGTTTCCTTTTTCCAGTGCCTTAAGTACTGTTTTTCCCAGTATTTCCTTTGAAAGAAACGGAGCAAGGGGCGTAAGGCTTTTGGGATCTTCCTCAACTTTCCGGGCAATTTCATCCAATGTTTCTTCTGAAAGAAATGGGGCAAGAGCTGCCAGTTCTTTCATACTTCCCTCTGACTCCAGGGCAATCTTATCCAGGGCATTCTCTGAAAGAAAAGGCGCCAGGGCTGCCAGCTCTTTCATACTTCCTTCTGACTCCAGGGCAATCTTATCCAGAGCATTCTCTGAGAGATAAGGCGCCAGGGCTGCCAGACTGTGCATATCACTCGAAATCCCGTATTTTTCCACCAGTTCTTCCAGATAATTTTCCTCCAGATAAGGCGCCAGGACTGTCAGTTCCTTTACGGAAATTTTCTTTTTTTCTCCTTTGAAGCCATCTTCTCCCTGTTCCTCTTTGGATTCCACCACATGTTCCACCAGTTTTTTCGTCTGTTCCGGTTTCATCAGAGGCGCAACCTCTGCTATAGTCTCCACTTCTGTCTCCTGTTCCTTCAGAAATGTCTGTTCTGTCCCGGCAATCACATGTTCCAACAGCTGCGCTTCTTTGGATTCACCCAGAATTTCATCCACGCTGGTTCCCAGAATCAGTGACAGCTGAGGAAGTTTTGAAATATCCGGCATGGAATTGCCCCGCTCCCAGTTGCTCACTGCCTGATAACTGACGCCCATTTCGTCTGCCAGCTCCATCTGGGTTTTATTTCTCTCTTTTCTCAATGCTGCAATTTTCTTTCCGACTTTTCTTGTATCAAACATAATTTTTCTCCTTTTCCTGTTTTTTGATTATCGCAGTAACTGTTTTATCCGCTCCAGTTCCATTCCTGCAGTGTAACGCATGGTTCTGATGGCTTCCTGCTCCAGCCCACCATGATAAGAAATATTTTCATCTGCTATCATAACATGGTTCCATTCTTTTGCCATACTTTTCTCAAATTTTCTGTTTCCTGGTAAGTTTTTCATTTCCTTCCTCCTTTGCTTTT
This sequence comes from Eubacterium sp. 14-2, assembly GCF_000403845.2. Lineage (GTDB taxonomy): Bacteria > Bacillota > Clostridia > Lachnospirales > Lachnospiraceae > Petralouisia. The sequence goes on from NZ_KE159568.1 coordinate 923,337, forward strand.
CTGGTTTCTCTGCTGCTGAATCCATACTACCAAAACTGAGGGAATCCGGACAGCAACCGGTGGTTGAGTTCTCTCAAGAGGTAGTTGAAATGTCTGTTACACAACGCTTCAGAGGACGGCTGATCTGAAAAGTATTCTCCACAGCTGTGAAAAGGGCCATAATCTGAATATCTTTTTTCATTCAGATTATAACCCTTTCCATATAAATCAGATATGTTATTCTTCTCACTCTTTTTTCAGCTTTTCCAGCCTTCTGACCAGCACAGCCCCCAGCAGTCCGATCAATGTTCCGGCAATGGTCCCGGACAGCATCAGCACCGGCATGTAATACAGAAGCCGCGCATTTTCCACCACCATGGCGGCAGCCAGAATCTGTCCCAGGTTATGGAATACCCCGCCCAGCACGCTGACTCCCGTTATGGAGAACAGTTTCACTTTCCTGGCGCACACCATCACCAGCAGGCTGAGGAGGCCTCCCGCAAAGCTGTATATCATACTGGCAGGATTTCCAAAGGTAAGGCCTGTCAGCAGAATCCGAATCAGTGACAGGGTACAGGCCTCTCGGACACCCATAATGTACAGGGCCACAATGGTCACCAGGTTTGCCAGACCTAACTTGACTCCGGGAATGCCCACGTTGACGGGAATCAGAAATTCAATATAGGAAAATACAAAGGCAAGGGCTGTGAGCATTCCCATATATGCAGCTTTTTTTGCCATATCTGTCTCCCTTCTATCTGACGGCAGCGTCCAGTCCCGGCTCTTTGTCCTTTTCAATTTCCACCACCACTCTGTTGGGCAGGCACACCAGACGCTCCCCCGGATTTTTCACCGGACGGTGGTTTACGCATATTTTATCGGGACAGGAAGCCTCTGTAATGTCTGCCTTTCCGTCTTTGATTTCCAGCACGTTATAATTCCCCTGCCCTGCAGGTATTTCCAGGGACAGCTCCTGATCCAGAGAATAACGCCCCTGTTCCGCACCGTCCAGATAAACCACTGCTTCTCCATTTCCGGTATTTTGGGCAGAATACAGGTAAATCCCTCCGAAGGATACCAGGGCCAGAACCAGAATTACTCCAATTAAAATCACATCATTTTTCTTCATGAAATTCAAATCCTCCGGAACAGCGAATCTCTCCGTCTTCCATAATCCACAGTGCTTCCACCTCCGGCACTGACTCCACCAGAGCCAGCCCCTTCTCAAATTCCATATTAAAAAGTGCTGTAGACCATGCATCTGCCAGCCCGGAGTCCTCTGTCAGCACCGATACCAGCGGAAAATTTTCCGGAGGCATTCCCGTATCCGGGTCAATAATATGGCAGTATCGTTTTCCATTCACCACATAAAACCTCTGGTAATCCCCGCTGGTTACAATGGATGTTCCGGAAAGTTCCGCAGTTCCCACATAACTTTTGTCACTCTCCAAATCAGGATTTTCAATTCCCACCCGCCAGGGGGTTCCGTCCGGCTTACTGCCCACTGCGCATACATTGCCGCCCACACTGAACAGCAAATGGTCCATTCCGGCTTCCTGTGCATACTCTGCCAGCCGCTGCACCGCATATCCCTTTCCAATGCTCCCCACATCCAGAGACATTTCCCCGTCTTCCAGAAATACGGTGGATGCTTCCTCATTTATTATCAGTCCGGAAATATCTGTATGCTGTCTTCGCTCATCCAGTAAATCCTCCGGCGGCAGTTTCGCATGTTCCGGCTCTGCCAGTCCCCGCTCCCGGTACTCATGCCACAGAGACAGCACGCTGCCGTAAGCGATATTGATTTTTCCCTCTGTTTTCTGATACATATCCAGTCCCAGCTTCAGCATATTTATTAATTCCTGATTTACTTTTACTGGCTCTTTCCCGGCTGCATCATTGATGGTTTTCACGTTATTTATTCCATCGTAACTGTGATATATGTCAAACAGTTCATGATAATACCGCAGCTTCTCCTGCAGTTTCCCGGCCTGTTCTTCAAACTCCTTCTGGCTTTCTGCATATCCGGTAATCACTGTCACAGTATCGAAACTGTCAAAAAATGTTGTTTCATACCGCTTCATCTCACTGCCCTGTTCCTGTATCAGTGCAATTCCCGCAAGCAGCGCCGCAGCCAGCAGCAGAATTCCCGCACTGTATGTCTTTTTCATGTCAATCACCTTTACAAAGGCTGCCGCATGAAAGATTTTCAATGCGGCAGCCCCCTGTTTACTCACTGCTCTGCTTACTGATTGTCTGTGTTTTCCTGATGGTCACCGGATTCCGGGTTCCCTGCATTGTCTCCCGCGTCTCCATTCTCTGCGCTGTCACCGGATTCCGGGTTCTCTGCATTGTCTCCTGCGTCTTCATTCTCTGCGCTGTCACCGGATTCCGGGTTCTCTGCATTATCCTCTGTATTTTCCGTTTCAGGCTCCTGTGTTTCTTCCTGCTTTATGGTGAACAGGTCATCAAATTTCACCTTCGCCCATTCTTTCTCATTCAGTTCAAATTTCGCGCTTTCTTTATACTTGTCGCACATTTCCTGGTAATGTTCGTTTTTGCGCTCTGTGACAATCTCCTCTTTTTTCTTTTCCGTGGCTTCTTCATCAAAGGTACTGTCCATGCGAGCCACATAAAATGCATCTTCGCCGGTGATAACGCCGGTGAGTTCTCCGTCTTTCAGCTTGTCCGCAGCTTCTGTCAGCACCTTTTCCAGTGAATCATCATCTGCGCCGTAAGAGGCTTCTGAAACGGTATAACCTGCTGTTTCCGCTGCAGTCTTAAAATCTTCTCCGGCGGAAGCTGCAAAGGTTTCCACCTCTTTTTTCAGATTTTCCTTTTCTTCCTCTGTATAGTCTTTGGAATTTCCCTCTTCATCTGTGGTGGATTTGTTATTTACTTTTACATAACTGATGGTTTTCTGGGCCGCTTCTTCATCAGAAACTTCTGTATCCACCTCTGCGTCCATGGCCTTGCGCATTTTTGTCTGGATCGTATTCAGGCGAAGCATCTCCTTCACATATTCCTGCGTAGCCCCCATCTGCTTTATGGCTTTTTCGCTGTTATCCTCCAGAAACTTTCCGGCTGCCTCATCCATTTTGGCCAGTTCTTCTTCGGTAATCTCCACATTGTAATCTTTCATATGGTTTTCCAACAGGTACAGGGTCTCAATATTATCCGCCACGTTTTTCTTAACGGAGGTTTCCATATCCGTTCCCTCGCCGAACAGGTCCTGAGACCACATCCCGGTTCCGAACATGCCGGAAAACTGCCCGTCATAAATGGCCTGCTGATATCTGGCCATAAAATTCATAAATCCAAGGGATATCTCCTCTCCGTCCAGGGTTGCGCCTGCTTTCTTTCCGTCTATGGAACTGCCGCAGCCTGTCAATACAGAAATTCCCATGGCTGCCGCCAGTAACAAAGATAAGATTTTCTTTCCTTTCATAACATCCTCCTGTGTATTCTCTCACTGCACCGTTTCCTGTACAGTATCATAACTTTACCTGAATTCCAAACCTGTTCAGGCATACTGCTGATATTATAATTCTTTTTTTCGCCGGTAGCAACAGTTTTCACAATATTTTCAAACAGTTCGCAACCGTTCAGCCTATGGCTTCCCTGTTACGGAATCCGGGAATTGTTAAAAAGGGAGTGGGCTGAACTGGTCTCTCAGCCATAGTCATTCCAATGGGCGATTCATGTGCCCGGCTGCGATTCCCCATGCTCCACCAGCAGCTCCCAGGTATCCTCCAGAATCCTTTCCACCTTTTCCAGCGTGCCTGCATTTTTCTGGCGGGTATTATGATTTTTCAGGTATTCAAAGCAGGGAGCTTTGGCGTCCCGGATAAACTGCAGCGCTCCCTGGTATTTTTCCGTAATCTGAGCAATATTGGCAGGATTAATGTTGGCCTGAAAATAAAATGTAAATTTAATTTTCTCACCAGTTTCTTTTACTTCCGTATAATAGCAGTTATGGGCTTTTGCTTTCAGCAACGCGATGGCCAGCAGGTTTTCCACAGATTTCGGAGGCTCTCCGAACCGGTCAATCAGTTCTTCCAGCATTTCTTCCCGTTCTTCCTGATTTTCAATCACTGCAATCCGCTTGTAAATATCCAGTTTCTGAAATTCATTTGGAATATAGGCAGGGGGAATAAAGGCGTCCACATCCAGTTCCATGGTGGTGTCAAACTGCTCTGCCTGTATTTCCCCTTTCAGAGATTTTACCGCTTCATTCAGCATTTTACAGTACAAATCATAGCCCACCGCCTCCATATGGCCGTGCTGCCGGGCGCCCAGCAGGTTTCCGGCCCCGCGGATTTCCAGGTCCCGCATGGCTATTTTAAAACCGCTGCCCAGCTCTGTAAATTCCTTTATGGCCGACAGACGTTTTTCCGCCACTTCCTTCAGCATTTTATTCTGCCGGTACATGAGAAAAGCATAGGCTGTCCGGCTGGAACGCCCCACCCGGCCCCGAAGCTGGTAAAGCTGAGACAGGCCCATGTTGTCCGCATCCTGAATAATCATGGTATTGACATTGGAAATATCAAGTCCTGTTTCAATAATTGTGGTAGATACCAGTACATCAATTTCTCCGTTGATAAACTGGTACATGATATTTTCCAGCTCCCGCTCCTTCATCTGGCCATGGGCAAAGGCCACGTTCGCCTCCGGCACCAGCCGGGCAATCCTGGAAGTCACTTCCACAATCTGATTCACCCGGTTGAACACATAATACACCTGCCCTTCCCTGGCCAGCTCCCGGTTGATGGCTTCCCGCACAATTTCTTCATTATATTCCATCACGTAAGTCTGTATGGGCATACGGTCCATGGGAGGCTCCTCCAGCACGCTCATATCCCGGATGCCAATCAGGCTCATATGGAGGGTCCGGGGAATAGGGGTGGCCGTCAGGGTAAGCACATCCACATTTTTCTTCATCTGCTTGATTTTTTCTTTATGAGCCACGCCAAACCGCTGCTCCTCGTCAATAATCAGAAGACCCAAATCCTTAAATACCACGTCTTTGGAAAGTACCCGGTGGGTGCCAATCACAATATCCACCATGCCCCGCTTCAAATCCTCTGCGGTCTTTTTCATCTGGCCGGTCGTACAGAACCGGCACATCAGATCCACCCGCACCGGGAAGTCCTTCATCCTCTGGACAAAGTTATTGTAATGCTGCTGGGCCAGAATCGTGGTGGGCACCAGGTATACCACCTGTTTTCCATCCTGAATGGCTTTAAATGCCGCCCGGATGGCAATTTCCGTTTTTCCGTAGCCCACGTCTCCGCAGATCAGCCGGTCCATGATTTTCCTGCTTTCCATATCACGTTTGGTAGCCTCAATGGCCAGCTCCTGGTCTTCGGTTTCATCAAAGGGAAACAGCTCTTCAAATTCTTTCTGCCATACCGTGTCTTCTCCATAGGCAAAGCCATCCGACTGCTGGCGCACCGCGTACAGTTCCACCAGTTCTTTCGCAATTTCCTGCACCGCGCCTTTCACCCGGCTTCTGGTCCTGCTCCATTCCTGTCCGTCCAGCCGGTTGATTTTCGGCTTTTTGGCCTCTGCGCCTGCATACTTCTGAATGGCTTCCAGCTGAGTGGCCAGTACATACAGGGTGCTCCCCTTATCATATTCGATTTTCACATAATCTTTGGCGATTTTCTGAATCTCCACTTTCTCAATTCCCCGGTAGACTCCTACGCCATAGCGCTCATGTACCACATAATCCCCGATACTCAAATCCGTAAAGCTCTGAATTTTTTCTCCTTCGTACACTCTGCGCTTTTTCCTGCGCTTCTGTTCCCCGCCGAAAATATCGCTTTCCGAAATCACCACGAATTTAATGTCCGGATACTCAAAGCCTTTTTTGAGCTTTCCGTACGCAGCCATCACCTCTCCCGGCTGCACCGGATGATCATAATCCTGGCTGTAAAAGCAGTTCAGCCCGGCCTGCTGCAAGTCCTCCGCCAGATGTCCGGCACGGGTTCTGGAGCCGGACAGCAGGATCACCTGATACCTGTTTTTCCTGTACTGCTGTAAATCCTTAATCAGCAGTTCAAAACTGCGGTTATAGGAATTTACGCTCCGCACCGAAACCGTATACCGATGATCCACCTCCAGCTCGCTGACCTTAAGGTCAAGGGTAGTCAGGGCCACACATTTTTTCCGCTGTATTCCTGCAAAAATCTCTTTTCCCGAATACAGTGCCTCCATCTGTCCCGGCAGAATGTAGCCTTTTTCCAGACGGTGGCTCATGCTCTCTGAAAATTCCTGTTCCACTACCCTGCCCTTTTCTGCCAGACGGGCAGGCTCATCCAGGAATAAAAGCGTATGTTCCCAATCAAAATAATCCAGAAAGGAAACGGTTTCTTCCAGGAAATACATAAGATAGCTGTCCGTACCGGTCCCCTGACCCAGTTCTCTGATTTCCTCCATAAAAGCATCCACCGTTGATTTCAGCCGGTGAGCTTCCTCAGTTTTCATTTCTTTTCGGAACTTTTCATACAGTCTGATTTTCTCTTTTTCCAGAGCCTCCAGCCCCCGTTTTGTCAGTTCCGGAAACATCACCATTTCGCTGGCCGGATAAATGCGCACCCGCTCCAGATTTTCAATAGAGCGCTGACTCTCCACATCAAACCTGCGCATGGAATCAATTTCATCTCCCCACAGCTCAATACGACAGGGATTTTCTTCTGTCAGGGGAAAAATATCCAGAATCCCGCCCCGAATGGCAAACTGCCCGGCGGACTCCACCTGGTAATTACGCTCATAGCCCATCTGCACCAGACGGTTTTTCACCTCTTCCATATCCAGAGTTTCCCCCAGGGAATATTCCAGAATAGCCTGACGTATATGTGCAAGAGGTACAATTCTGTCCATCAGGGCATCAAAAGTGGTAATCACCGTCACCTGCTTCTGCTCCAGAATGGCTTTTACCGCAGTGAGCCGTTCTCCTGTCAGCAGATTTCCCCGGATATCCGACTGATAAAACAGCACGTCCCTGGGAGGATAGTACAACACCTGCCGGTCGAAAAACCTGTAATTTTCATACAGTTCTTTTGCTTTCTGTTCCTGAAAAGTTACAATCAGACAGCTTTCCCCTTCCCGGAGCAGACTGTACATGAAATGAGGCTTCTGGGTATCTATGCACCCGGAAACCTGCATCACTTCCTTTCCTTTCTTTAATTGTGCCTTTAAATCTGCATATTCTTTCAGCTCCGACAAAGGCTCTGTAAAACTTTTCATAATCGCCTCCATATCATGTATGTTCCCGAAAACACCTGTTCCTGCATTCAGTTAAACTGGTTCATGGCCCGGTCAGTCTCTCCCTGTACCATCATTGCCGCCGCCTCACAGGCCTTTCCAAAGGCTTCTTCCACCAGTTCCCGCTCTTCTTTGGAAAACCTGCTCAACACATAATCCGCCAGGTCCCGGCCCTGGGGCTTCTCTCCGACCCCAATCTTAATCCGCAGAAATTCCTGAGTTCCTACATGGCTTATGATATTTTTTATGCCGTTGTGCCCTCCTGCGCTGCCCTTTTTCCGGATTCTGAGCCTGCCGGGAGGCAGACTGATATCATCATAAAGCACCATAAAATTTGTTTCCGGCGGTATCTTATAATAATTCAGAATTGCTCCGATACTCTCACCGCTTAAATTCATAAATGTCTGAGGTTTCACCAGAAGCACCTTCTGCCCCTCCAGAATCCCCGTTCCGCACAGCGCCCTGTGCTTTTTCTCATTTACTTTTATATTATATTTTTCCGCCAGCAGATCAATGACATCAAAACCTACATTGTGACGGGTTTTTTCATACTGTCTGGTGGGATTTCCCAGTCCCGCAATGATAAACATGGGCGTCTCCTTTATCTATTTCATAGTTCTATGTAATTCTTTCCAATACACATACATTTTTTTAGCTTCAGTCATGTCTCTTCCATTTCTTTCACACCATTCAAAATACTCTTCAAGTGAAGTATAATTTTTCTTCTCTGCCCTGTATTTCGGATAACCTGCCCAGTATTCTTCAAAAATCTCCAAACCCAAAACTGAGAAAGGTCCTTCCCCATTAATCAGATAATCCATTTTATCCGTTTTATACGATCCAATATTCTCAGTATTTCCGCTACCAGGCTTTTCTCCGGAAATTTTATACTTCTCCTGTACAAAAACTTCCACATCTTTATATGGAACCTGCAATGTCTGAAGTTCGCTTATATGATGCTTTTCTCCTTCACTTGCTCTTTCATTTCTTGTATATATAAAAGCAATCACATAATGTTTTGCATATTGCGCATAAGGAAACATAATATTTTTTGTTCCATTTCGCATAAAGGAAGCATACGAACCTAAAGTAAAATTAAAAAGTTTCGATTTTCTGTCTTCTCCTGACAGTCTGTATGTTGATTTTATATCTATCGCGATTTTTCTTTCATCCCGTTCATCTTTCATTAATGTAAAATCCGGGTACACCGTTTGCCTGTCAGAAGGCAACAGCAACAATTCATTTTCGTCTGCAATTTCTTTTATAATTTCATACGAAATCAGTTCAAATATTCTACCTATTAACTTTGAATCACTCCCCAAAGTATAAACATTTCCCTCCGGAGTTACTAATGCTTTAATTTCCCATGAAATATTTCTTTCTCCTGTCTTTTTATAAAATTCCTTTATAAAATCAAACTCCAATCTGGCCCTCCATTTAATTATTCACTCTTATTAAATATCTGTTACTCACCATTTACATCTTATCTATCCCTGTCTTATCAGGGACTCTAAAGAAATCTGTTCTGCTTCCTCGCTCCTTGCATTCCTGCTTTTATCAGGATCATAGTTAGTTAATAACGCTTCTTTCATAGCATTCCTGTTTTTTTCACTTGCACCGATAAAATAGAAATGTTCCTGATTCACTTTATAGCACATTCCCCATACGGATTCTATATACTCATTTTTACGATATTTATTTTCATCCCATGTAGAAAGCATAAATTTTGCTTTTGAAGCAAATAACGCATCTTTTAATCTGATTTCCTGCTCCTCATTCCAGCTATCATAATAATCCACATGCCTGCCAATATATGGAGGATCACAATAAATAAAATCATTTTCACCTGCTTCACTTATTGTTTCTTCAAATGACTGACATTTAAATTCCCATGAATTTACTTTTAATATTTCTTCCAAATGTTTTACCTGATTTACAATTTTAGTAATATAAGATTTAGAAAAACGTGCAGGTTTATGGCAATAAGGTACATTGAATCGATATTCTTTATTAAATCTGATCATTCCATTAAAACAGCTTCTGTTCAAAAACAAAAAATCTAACGGATTATGATATTCATTAAATCTGTCTCGCACTTCATAATAATATCTATCATCTTTTTTTTCTAAAAGTTTTCCTTCTCTTTCCAAATACCCACGTACCATATATGAATCAATATTCCCCAATTTGATTTGTTGATATAAATTAATAACATATGGATTTATATCTGCAAAAACTGCTCGTTGCGGAGCCAGATTCAAACCAACCACTCCTGATCCCATAAAAGGTTCATACCATACAGTATCATCACTAATGTCAACTTCTTCTGAAATCAACGACACTAATTTTGTCTTTATACCCTGTATTTTAACAGGTGGAACATACACCTTTCCAACCATATTTTACCTCCAAATATAAATCCTTATTTCATCAGATGGTACCTATCCTTATGCAATCACGCCAAAGTACAGAAGCACCACTGCCCCCAGAACAATCCGATACCAGCCAAACACCTTAAAGTCGTGTTTTTTAATATATCCCATCAGGAAACGGATGACCACAACGGACACAATAAAAGACACTATCATTCCGGTAAACAGGATTCCCAGCTCCATAGATGTAAAAGTTAAACCAAACTTTAATAATTTTAACAGGCTGGCGCCAAACATAACAGGAATGGCAAGATAAAATGTAAACTCTGCCGCCACGGTACGGGACACGCCAATCATCAGCGCACCGATTATGGTTGCTCCGGAGCGGGAAGTTCCCGGAAACACTGCGGCCACAAGCTGAAACATGCCAATCAGAAGAACCACCCGATAGTCCAGTTCATCGGTGGTGCAGATCACGGGTCTGACACCCCGGTTCCGGTTCTCCACCACAATAAAAACAATTCCCACTGCAATCAGCATAACCGCTACTACCCGGAAATTGTACAGATGTTCCTCCAGCCAGTCATCAAACAGTATTCCCACAATCCCCGCCGGAATACATGCCACAAGAATCTTAACCCAAAGGTTCATAATCTTCCAGTCTATCCGAATCTGCCTTCTTCTGTTCCGCTGAAAGGGGAAAATCCGATTCCAGAACAGCAGAACCACAGCCAGGATTGCACCAAGCTGTACCACTACCAGAAACATATTCCAGAATTCCTGAGATACCTTCATGGGCATGATTTCTTCTAACAGAATCATGTGTCCGGTACTGCTCACCGGGAGCCATTCTGTAATTCCTTCTACAATTCCATATACTACCGCTTTTAAAATTTCCAACATACTCTTAATCCTTTCCTGGAACGGGTCTGAAAAATTTTTTCCGAAGATGATTGTAACAGAGCAGATACTCCCACTGTTACAGATTTTTCAAACCGATCAAACAAACTCCGTTACAGTATATCACATTATTTGAAAATTTAGGAGTGAATGTATTCAAAATTTTATTAATTTTTACCGTTATTTCTGTAACTGATTTGAATGCAAAAATCTATTTCTATCTTAATCTCTGATATTTACTTCTCTTCTCATTTCCATCTCCATCACCCTTCTATTCGTTACATTCTCCAGACGGAAAAGATTATGCTGTGCCATTTCTTTGACTTGCGAATCAATATTGTTCACATTTCCGGTATTTATCAATCTTCCATTATCAGTTCCAAGAATATTATTAATTGCTGTATTAGAATCTTTGGGAATATCTAAAATATTCTGTGAAGCCTTTTGAGTATTCACCTTATGGTCCCGATAACATAAATACCCCAAAAAGCCTGCCATCGGTCCCGTTACCAGTAATGCTATAACGACGGGGCTGTTTTTCGTTATCCTTCTTAACTTTATCTGAGTTTCCGATTCCTCTCCATTCTTAAACATCTGATCTGCGTTTATAATCTCTATGGAAGGTACATCCTGATGATATACACCTACCACTGGCCGCTCAAGCCTGTTATATGTACTGGCAAAAACAATTTTGCTTTCTTCCATTATCTTTTCAAATCTTTCTCTATCCCTCTTTAGAGCATTCTCTTTCTGCTTATCAAGTTCCCTGATCATTTTATTCCATTTTTCCATCTCGACAAAACTTCCTCTTTCAAATTTCTCCCATACCTGCTCTAATACTCCATCCAGCAGTACTTCGCAAGCCTGGTCTAAAGATTTTTGAAATAATACAGAAAAACTTTCAGCCAAATAAGCACTTCGAATCCTGCACTTTAAATTATTATTTAAAATAGAATTTAACTTTTTGTGAAGCCCGAAGAGACAATTGATTTTACAAATATCCTCATTTGGCTCCATTGTATAAAACCGCCCTAAACTACACATTTTCAGCACATCCTGAGGACTTCCAAAAAATGTATCTCCTTTTTCAAAGTAAGTTCGATAACTCGTAGAAATTAAAAAAGATCGATCTGCTACAAATATATCTTTTTTGTTTACCCCATTTTCAAGCAGCTTATTAATTTTAGAAAGAATGGCAAATTTATTATTTACCATTGTCATCATATCTACCGTTTTTGTTATTTGCCAGTTTGACATACTAATATCTGCCACGCTTGTTAATATAACTTCATACGTTTTATCATTTGTGTACATTCTATTTTCCCCCTCTGTTTTTAATATCTTTTATCTTTATTTCTGCAGCCCATTGCCCTGCAAAAGTAAAAAATAACGCCAGTATCAATAATACATTTGTATCCAGTACATCCATAATTTTTTTCAGAAAACTGAAATCTTTAAGATTTGGAATTAATACGACCACCAGTAATGCCATCATTTGGAGAACAAATGAAATGATCTCTGCAATTTTATTTGTTTCTGCAAAGGTATCCACCGCCAATGCTACACTGAATATCAGCGCAGCCAAAGTAAATGAAAAATTACTCGCATCTGTGATTTCAACCACGCCCAACATATACAGAAACAACATGATGATCAATACAATCATCATTGACAATCTATATTTATTATCCATTCCTTTTATCTCTCCTCAATCCTGCCTGCTTTTCTACTCTGCATTTAAATTTATGTTCCACCTGTTTCCATTATAATACTGCCCTCCTGCTTCTTCAATCTTTTTCCTTCAGGTCTTTATGCCCCTGCAACAAAATACCTCCAACTCCCAATTAAGAGCCGGAGGGTACTTCATAAACAGAGAAAAACTGTTTATCACCGGAACAGATCTGCCGCTTGTCCCAACGGCTCTCCTGTTCCTTGGATTGGGATATTTCATCTTCTATTGCCCTCCTTTCTGCTGAATACGTTTGAGTTCAGTTGCCTGATAAATTCGCATGAACAGGGACACGAACAACCGGATTCTGAAAAAACTGAATACAGGAGGTCATAAATGAAAAAAACGCCAGAAAAAAATCCATGACGATACCAACGGTCCTGGCTATGTTTTTGCAGGGTGATTACTACATTCCCGCCCTGCGGCTGGCGGAGGAATCCCGCCTATCGGGCATTAGGGAGTTTTCAGGTGTGGGTAAGAGGACAAGGACAGGAAAGGGCAGACACTTTGACGGAGCGGCTGCCTTTTTGGGGGTTATTTACAGGTGAAATTTATAAAAGTTCCATATTTATGGATTTATTGGTAAAAATATAGAAAATATAAAATCAGCCGAATTACATTTTATAAGCGTTATAACGATAAACATACTCTGACAGAAGATATCTTTTTGCCGGTTTTCTCTGTTTTGAAATGCCGGGATTCATAAATAAAAACCATATACAAAAAACACCTTTTCCCGATTCAAAAGCCAGTGCAAAATCCCTCTGCACTGGCTTCCACTGTTACATTTCATAATTAATTTCGGTCTATGCTTCCACAGCTTCCATTTCCGTCCGGTACTTATCAAGTATAATCTGCTGTATGGTCTCTCTGGTCTGAGAATTGATGGGATGGGCAATATCCCGGTATTCACCGTCTGCTGCCTTCCTGCTGGGCATTGCAATAAACAGGCCCTTCTCTCCTTCAATCACTTTAATATCATGTACCACAAATTCCTCGTCAATAGTTATGGAAACTACCGCCCGCATCTTTCCTTCCTTCTCTACCTTGCGGATTCTCACATCTGTAATCTGCATAAATCTCCTGCCCCCTTCATATGCTATCCAACCATGGGTCAGATAACATACCTTTCGTTGTGTTCATATACTACCTTGATTCCGTCGCCGCCGCTGAAATAAGTATTGGCGCGCAGTGTATCGCGGCTTTCTACAATACAGTTCTCAATATGTGTATTATCTCCGATATATACGTCATTCAGAATAATCGAATTCTTGATAACACAGTTCTTTCCTACAAAGGCTTTCTTAAACAGGATTGAATTCTCCACCTTGCTGTTGATAATGCACCCGCTGGAAATCAGGCTGTTGCGCACATCAGAGCCCACGTTGTACTTAGCCGGCGGAAGATCATCAATTTTAGAATAAATCTTGGGTTCATTCCTGAAATATCTCCGGACTTCCGGCTTCAGGAAATCCATATTGGTCTTATAGTAAGATTCCACCGTAGCAATATTGCTCCAGTATTCTTCCATTTTATAACCGTAAATACGCTTCATATTCTTATACCGGATTAAAATATCCGTTACGAAATCATGACGGTTCTCCTCGGCGCAGCGCTCCAGCATCTCAATCAGCTGTCTTCTGCGGATAACATAAATTCCAGCAGAAATAGTATTAGACTGGGCAACCATGGGTTTTTCTTCAAACTCCACAATTCTGGAATCCTCATTCATGCGTACCACACCGAAGCGGCTTACATCATCCCCCACCGGCATGTCCTTGCATACAATGGTGATATCTGCCTTCTTCTCAATGTGGTACTCCAGAATTCTGTTGTAGTCTATTTTGTACACACAGTCCCCTGCCGCAATAATCACATAAGGTTCATGACTTCTCTTCAGAAAATCCAGGTTCCGGTACATGGCGTCTGCGGTTCCCCGATACCACCATGCGTTGTCGGAGGTGACCGTAGGATTGAATACATACAGGCCGCCCTGTTTCCGTCCAAAATCCCACCATTTGGAAGAACTTAAATGCTCATTCAGACTTCTGGCATTGTACTGGGTAAGTACAGCCACCTTCTGAATATGGGAATTGCTCATATTACTGAGGGCAAAATCAATACACCGGTAACTTCCGCCCACCGGCATGGCTGCAATGGCTCTCTTGTTGGAAAGCTCCTGCATCTTACTGTTATTTCCACCTGCTAATATAATCCCTAATGCCTTCATACTATGTCACCTGCCTTAATGATAGATTCTCCGCTTGCCAGAATGCCATTGGGGTAGTCTTCTGCTGCTGTCTCACCGGATACCGCCGTATTCTTTCCTATCTTAACGCCTGACGGAATCACGGAATTCTCTCCAATTGTCACAAGGCCGAAAGCATAAACACTGCTGTTTAACTTATTCTCAACCTCATCTCCTATGCCAAGTTCCACGTTATTGCCGATTGTTACGTTTTCCGCAATGATGGATTTGGTTACGGTAACATTATCACCGATCACGGTTCCTTCCATAATAATGGAGTCCCGTATTACAGAATTCTTACCTACAATAACCCCCGGCCCAATCACCGAGCCGTAAATCTGACCGTTGATTTCACAGCCTTCCCCGATAATACAGCGTTCTGTCACAGCCTCCGGTGAAATGTACTGAGGCTCTATCACCTCAGTCTTCGTATAAATCTTCCAGTATTCCTCATACAGGTTGAATTCCGGAATCAGGTCAATCAGTTCCATATTGGCCTCCCAGTAGGAACCAAGGGTTCCCACATCCTTCCAGTATCCGTTATACTCATAGGCAAACAGACGTCTGCCGTTTTCCCTGCAGTAAGGAATGATATGTTTGCCGAAATCACAGTTACTCTGTTCCGACATGGTAATCAGCGCTTCCTTTAACACACTCCAGGTAAAAATATAAATGCCCATCGAGGCCAGATTGCTTCTGGGATTCGCCGGTTTCTCTTCAAACTCCTGAATCTGTTTGTTCTCATCGGTAATTACCAGTCCAAATCGGCTTGCCTCCTCCCATGGTACCGGCATGGCAGCAATCGTGACATCTGCATTATTCTCTTTATGGAAATCAAGCATCACTTCATAATTCATCTTATAAATGTGATCTCCTGAGAGAATCAGTACATATTCCGGGTGATAGCTTTCAATATAATTTAAATTCTGGTAAATTGCATTGGCAGTACCTGTATACCATTCACTGTTATCGCTCTTTTCATAAGGAGGCAATACGGTGACTCCGCCATGATTGCGATCCAAATCCCACGGAATTCCAATTCCTATATGAGCATTTAACCGCAATGGCTGGTACTGCGTTAATACCCCTACGGTGTCTATCCCGGAGTTCACACAGTTACTCAACGGAAAATCAATAATTCGGTACTTGCCGCCAAATGCTACCGCAGGTTTTGCGACTTCAGAAGTCAGTACTCCCAGACGACTTCCCTGTCCTCCAGCCAAGAGCATGGCAATCATTTCTTTACGAATCATGTCTCTCACCTCTCGTCAATTAATTTCTTGTTTCCTGTAGACCAATTATATCACAAAAGAATCTTTTAGTACACATATTTCACAATTTTTTTCGTGAAAAATAGATTTATTTGTCATTTCATACAATATTTACCCCTATTCTTCCAGAGACTGCCATGATTTTCCTCCCAAACCTCCGCATTTTCAATTTGCAAAATGCCTTATATTGGTATAGAATAAAAATGATTAATTTAAAGAGAGCGGCAGGTAGAAAAATATGTATAAAATCAACTTCAAAAAACCAATTCATCTTCATTTTATCGGTATCGGAGGCATCAGCATGAGCGGCCTTGCCGAAATCCTGTTAAAAGAAAATTTCCGCATTTCCGGCTCCGATGCCAGAACTTCAGAACTCACAGAGAAACTGGAAACAATGGGCGCTGAAATTTTCCTGGGCCAGCGGGCCTCCAACATAAAAGAAGGCATTGACGCAGTAGTATACACCGCGGCCATCCATCCGGACAATCCGGAATTAAAAGCTGCTGTAGAGCAGCAGCTCCCCACTCTCACCAGAGCAGAACTCCTGGGCCAGATCATGGACAATTATCGGCAGTCCATTGCCGTGTCCGGAACCCACGGCAAAACCACCACTACCTCCATGATTACCCAGATTCTTCTGGAAGCCTGCGCAGACCCCACTGTATCCGTGGGCGGCATCCTGAACTCCATTCAGGGAAATATCCGTGTGGGCCAGTCAGATATATTTCTGACGGAAGCATGTGAATATACCAACAGCTTCCTGAACTTTTACCCCAGATATGCCCTCATATTAAATATAGAAGAAGATCATCTGGATTTCTTCAAAGATCTTGATGATATACGCAGTTCTTTTCAGCAGTTTGCAAAAAATGTGTCTCCGGAAGGCACCCTGATTATTAATGGAGAAATTGACGGTATTCCGGAACTCACGGAAGGACTCCCCTGCAAAATTACCACTTATGGACTGGCTCCCTCTGATTCATATTATGCTGATCATATCGTTTTTAACACTCAGGGATGCGCAGACTTTACTTTAATGCACGAAAATAAGGCTGTTGGCCCCATTTCCCTGAACGTCCCCGGCATTCACAATGTCAGCAACGCTCTGGCAGCCTGCGGACTGGCACTGGAACTTGGTATTTCTCTGGAACACATTCAGTCTGCCCTGTCCGGTTTTAAAGGCCCTGAGCGGCGGTTTGAATACAAGGGAACCCTTGGCGGCGGCATTACCATTATCGACGATTATGCCCATCATCCGGCAGAAATCACCGCCACTCTGACGGCAGCCAGAAATTATGGGAACCACCGCATCATATGTGTGTTCCAGCCCCATACCTATACCCGGACCAGAGCGTTCATGGAGGAATTTGCCGCTTCCCTTTCCATGGCGGATCTGGTTGTGCTGGCAGATATTTATGCGGCCCGTGAAACGGATACCCTGGGCATCAGCTCCCGAAACCTTCAGGAAAAGTTACAAAATCTTGGAAAAGAATGTTACTATTTTTCCTCTTTTGACGAAATTGAAAACTTTTTATTAAATAAATGTATAAACGGTGATTTGTTGATAACTATGGGCGCCGGAGATATTGTGCAAGTAGGAGAACACCTGCTTGGGAAATAGTTATCCACATTATCCACATTCAAACTGGATAACTTTTTCCAATTTGGATGTGGATTTTTAAGTTTACATAACACAATAATCCCCTTTTGAAAGATTTCCGGGTTTTTCCGGCTTTTGGAGATTTTCCTCTGTTACCATAAGATTTTCCGGTCCGTTTATCCACATTGTCCACCCTTTCCACATTTCCTCAATCCCTTGATTTTACTGGGTTTTCAGGAAAAATTTTGCTTCTCATTTTGATTTTTATGTGCTATACTTGAATCCACATTAAGAGATTTCGCATTACGAATTATGTGATTCAGATTATGGAAGGAAATTCACCTGGAGGATATTATGGCAAACATTACATTAGGCAAAGACAACAATCATTCTACAACGGAAATTCCCAACCGCTTCATTGACGAATACATGGCCGGCGCCAACGGAGAATTTGTAAAAATTTACTTATATCTGCTCCGCTGCATGAACGCGCCGGGATGCAGTTTTTCCATTTCCGCAACTGCGGACAGGTTCGACCACACGGAGAAAGATATTCAGCGGGCTTTAAAATACTGGGAAAAAATGAATTTGCTGCGGCTGGAATACGGTGAGGACAGGTCTATTTCCGGTATCTATTTTCTGGATTCTGACGCGGCCTCCCCAAAAAATGATGCAGTTCCCCTGAAAAAAGCGGATACTCCTGTGATAAAAAATCCCCGGCCGGAGGAATACGGCTGTGAAAACAGGAAAGCAGCCTGCGGGAATTCTGCCTCTCTGCCTCAGAAACCTTCTTATACTGCAGACCACTTGGCGGCCTTTCAGGAAAAGGAAGAAGTCCGGGAACTTTTATTTGTGGCGGAAAGTTATCTGGGCAGGCCCCTGACCTCCACTGACATCCAGACTCTGCTCTACTGGTACGACGGTCTTGGACATTCCACAGATTTAATTGTCTATCTTCTGGAATACTGTATCGCAGGCGGCCATTCCAGCCTGCATTATATGGAAAAGATTGCTTTAAGCTGGAAAGATTCCGGTATTACAACCGTAACCCAGGCAAAACAGAACGTCAATACCCACAGCCAGCTTCATTACGCAGTTCTGAAATCCCTGGGAATTCAGGGACGGAACCTGATTCCTGCAGAATCCGCCTATCTGGAAACCTGGAGCAAAGAACTGGGATTCAGCCAGGATATGATTACTGAAGCCTGCAGCCGCACGATTCTGACGATACATCAGCCTAATTTTGAATACACAGACCGTATTCTGAGAAACTGGCACAGACAGAACATTCGTACTGCCGCTGACATCCGGAAAGCCGACGCTTCTTTCCAGGCTGCAAAAACCGCAGAAAAATCTGCCCGGTCTGCTTCTGTACGGACAGCCGCTGCAAACCGGTTCAACAGTTTTCCTCAGCGCACCTATAATCTGGAACAGCTGGAAGCAGAGCTGTTAAACAGTGCACACTGAGAGACCTGTTTGCCCCAGGCCGCCGTCACAGCAGTTCACACCCTCTGAAGGATGCACAGCTGCAGACATTATTACATATACCATGAAGGTAATACCCCTGGCTTTCGTATGATACACACCCTGAAGGAGGCTTCCATGGCTTTAAGCAATACACAGTACAACATCTTAATCCGGCGTTATGAGGCCAGGCAACTGGAAAACCGCCATATTGTAATGGAACGGATGGACATGCTCTACCGCCGGTTTCCCAGATTTGCAGAAATCGACAAAACCATTTCTTCCGTTTCTGTGGCACAGGCGCGAAAACTGATGGACGGGGATGACCAGGCCCTTTCCCGCCTGAAAAAAACCATTGCGGACCTCACTGCCGAGAAAAAGCAGATACTGACAGACCATGGATATCCCGCTGACTATTTCGAACCCCCGTACCAGTGCCCGGACTGTAAGGACACCGGATATATCGGCAGAGAAAAATGTCACTGTTTCCGACAGGCTTCCATAGATCTGGTCTACACCCAGTCCAATCTGCGGCAGATTCTGGAACTGGAAAATTTTCAGAATTTTTCCTATGATTACTATTCAGATACTCAGAAAAATCCTTCCACCGGCCTGACCAGCCTTGCCACTGCAAAGCAGGCAGTGGCTGTCTGTCTGGACTTTATTAAAGGATTTGACCTGGAATTCTGCAACCTGTTTTTCTATGGAGATACCGGTATTGGCAAGACTTATCTGTCCAACTGTGTTGCAAAGGAGCTTTTGGACTCCGGACATTCGGTTATTTATTTTACCGCCTCCTCTCTGTTCCACATTTTTGAGAAAAATGTGTTCGGCAGAGAAACGGAGTACAGTGAAGACTATCGAAATATATTTGACTGCGATCTGCTGATTCTGGATGATCTGGGCACGGAGCTTTCCAATGCTTTTACATCCTCTCAGTTATTCCTGTGTCTCAACGAGCGCATCCTGCGGCGGAAATCCACCATTATTTCCACCAACCTGAGTCTGAGTCAGTTAGTTGACACTTACTCAGAGCGCACTTTTTCCAGAATTTCCAGCAGCTACACCATGATAAAGCTATTTGGAAACGATATACGTCTGCAGAAAAAACTGGGACAGGCCAGACCGGGCAGAACGTAACCTGCAGTCTCCGTCCGAAACGGATCAGGACGCAGCCCAAACTCGAAGATACACATAAACATTTTCAATATATATTTATGGAGGACTTTACCATGCAGCGTAACGAACGAAACTATGAAACTATCCCCACCGGCTCTCTGGGCGTGATTCCTCTGGAAAGCTGCCGGGAACTTGGAGAAATGGTAAACCGCTACCTTGTACGGTTCCGTGCGGAACGGGAACACGAACATGAAAATGATATTGCCTTCCGGGGCTACCAGAGAGACACCTATCTGATGGAATGCCACACTCCCCGTTTCGGCAGCGGTGAAGCCAAAGGCGCTATCAGGCATTCTGTCCGTGGTTACGATTTGTTTCTTATGGTGGATGTGACAAATTACAGCCTTACCTACACCGTATGCGGCCATGAAAACCATATGTCTCCCGACGACCACTATCAGGATCTGAAACGTATCATCGCCGCTGTAGGGGGAAAAGCCAGAAGAATCACAGTCATCATGCCCTTCCTCTACGAGAGCCGCCAGCACAAACGCACCGGCAGGGAATCTCTGGACTGCGCCCTTGCCCTTCAGGAATTAATCAGCATGGGTGTGGATAATATTATCACCTTTGACGCCCACGACCCCCGCGTACAGAACGCCATCCCGCTCCACGGCTTTGAAACCGTACAGCCTGCTTACCAGTTTATCAAAAGCATTCTCCGGGAAACCGATGATCTGCAGATTGACAGCGATCATATGATGGTTATCAGCCCGGATGAGGGAGGTACCAACCGTGCAGTATATCTGGCAAATGTGCTGGGTCTTGATATGGGAATGTTCTACAAACGCAGAGATTACAGCAAGATTGTGGACGGCCGCAATCCCATTGTAGCCCATGAATTTCTGGGATCTTCAGTGGCAGGAAAAGACGTGCTGATTATCGACGATATGATTTCCTCCGGCGACAGCATGATTGATGTCGCCACCGAACTGAAAAAACGACAGGCAAACCGTATTTTTGTAGTGGCTACCTTCGGTCTGTTTACCAATGGTCTGGAAAAATTCGACAAAGCAGTGGAAGAAGGTATCATTTATAAAGTGGTAACCACCAATCTTACCTACCAGACACCGGAACTGTTAAGCAAACCCTACTACATTGACTGCGATATGAGCAAATACATTGCCTATATTATTGATACTCTGAACCATGACACATCCATCAGTGATTTGCTGGATCCCTATGAGAGAATTGAATCTCTGGTGAAACGGTACAAAGCCGGAGAAAAAGTCAGATAAAAATTCAGATAAAAAGAATGCGCTTCGTACCCTTCACATAAGGAAGTGAAGGGTACAAGGGCATCTCTGTCTTGTGGCTATGCCGTTTTTTCTTCTTTGGAACGCTTCTGTTTCAAGCGTTCCTGGAACATTTCTTCATATTCTTCAGCGGATGGGGCGTTGATAATACCGACTCCATTATAGTAAATATCAATAGGATACACTGTCTTTCCGTCTATGACCTTTTTCTTGGATACCATGATGTAGTCTATAAATTCATTGACGATGGCAGGTGTAAGTTCCTTGATTTCGGTATACCTCTTGACCTTTTCCAGAAAGGCTGATACATTTGCGGTTTTGCCGTCCTGCATTTCAATATCCAATTTTAATTGGGTAAGTAATTCTTTCAGCATTTTCTGTTCGGCTTCATAACTTGCCGACATTGTTGCAAAACGCTCATCGCTCAGTTTACCCGATACATTATCTTCATAAATCCGCTGAAACAATACGTCAAGTTCAGTAATACGCTTTTCACATTTGGCTAATTCACGCCGCTTCTTGGCAATTTCTTTCCGCTGTTCTTCGCTTGATTTGTCAAGCTGCTCCTGCACAAACTGTTTTTTAAACGCCTGCACATAGAACAGCACACGCCGCAAACTTTCAAGCACTAAGGCATGGACAACCTTTTCACGAGTATAATGTGCCGTACAGTTTGCAGTATTCTTGCGGTAGTTAGAACAGAAAAAGTATGCCTGCTCTCGGCTGTAATTGTTCGTCACGCTATAATACAGTTTTTCCCCGCAGTCGGCACAATAGAGTAATCCTGAAAAAATACTGATTTCGCCTGTACGGTTTGGTCTGTGCTTGTGGCTTCTAAGCTCCTGTACAAGTTCCCATGTTTCGCTGTCAATAATGGCTTCATGAGTATTTTCAAATACTTTCCATTCCTCTTTCGGTCTGTGAATCTTGGTCTTATCTTTAAAAGAGCGTGTCCTGGAACGGAAATTAACCGTATGTCCGCAGTATTCAAGCCGTTCCAGAATATCCGCAACTGTCCTTGCCGCCCATTTATGTGGAACAGCAGGAAGTACAGATGTCTTTCGCCCTTGTGCCTGCCAATGCTCTGTTGGCGTTGAAATACCCTCCGAAAAAAGGATATTTGCTATCTGCGTCGGTCCGTATCCCTCAACGCATAGGCGAAATATTTTGCGTACAACCTCTGCGGCTTCTTCGTCAATCAACCAATGGGCAGGATTGGCTTCGTTCTTCTTGTAACCGTAGGGGATAACCGTTGTAAGAGGTTTCCCCGACATGCCTTTGTTCTGGAATACCGCCCGTACTTTCTTTGAAGTATTCTTGGCATGCATCTCATTGAACCAGTCCTGCACAGGGAGAAAATCACTCAATCCGTCCTTTGTGTCAATATTGTTCATAATGGCAATATAGCGGATACCCAGACGGACAAAATCTTCTTCCAATAGCTGACCGACAACAAGGCGGTTTCTGCCAAGCCTTGAATGGTCTTTGACAATAATCGTTCCAATTTCTCCCGCCTCGGCAAGCTCCATCAGTTCCATAAAAGACGATCTTGTGAAGCTGACACCAGAATATCCGTCATCTACGAAAAATTGGGGATTCTGAGATCCGTTATCCTTTGCGTACTTGCTCACAATTGATTTTTGATTAGTAATGCTGTTGCTCTCCCTTTGCAACATATCGTCACGGCTAAGCCTGCAATAGAGGGCAGTAATTTTTTCTGACTGTCTGTTCAAAATAAACTCCTTTCCGACAGTCGGATATGATGTTTGTAGTGATGCTATTCTACCATATCTGCCATCCCACTTCAACGCTTTAAAGTGCGAATTAAAAATATTTTCATACCTCTGTACCTAATATCCGATTGACTTTGGTTATCATATCTTCCCTTTGTTCTTTATTGAAGTGGGAACAGACAACATAATAAATACTATCTATCTCCTTTACAAAATCCAAATCTTTTGGTTTTGAAATTTGCTCAAAGAAAGCAAGGCGTTTCTCTTTCGGCAAATCAGCAAGCATATCGTAAATGTTGTTGATTGCTTCTCGAATAGCGGTATCTTCGGTAAATTGCTCCTTTGTTCTTTTGTCTATATAGTTGTCCATATGCAATAATCCTCCCATGAAGAATAGAGTGAGAAAAAATATCCCTCACCCTATAGTCCTTGAAAAAGTTAAAATTTGCCCTCTATTGTTTAAAATCTTTTAGCTTTTTCCGTAGATGCTGCATCCTTGCATAGATAGCCCCTGCGGTTAAATGCACAAGCAGGGCAATCTCCTTTGTGGAAAATCCCTGCATTTTCAGCAGGACAATTTGCAATGTGCGCCTGTCCACCGTGATTAAGGCAAGGTACAGATTTTCGCTTTCAATCTCGTCCAGTAAATCAGAAACAGACCTTACTTCCGTCTGCTTCTCCCTGTCTGCTATACCCTCAAGGTATTCTCCGAAATCGCTCGCCCATCGGTAAAACCGCCTGTTGGAATTAAAATCTGCCCTGTCGTTTGTGCGGATTTTCTCAATAACCGCTTCATCAATGCCACACTCACGCAAAATTTTTTCTTCGGCTTCTTTCCAGATGCGCCATTTTCTCTCCTCTCGTCCGTGGTTGTATGCCATCTTTAATTCCTCCAATTAAAACTGATTGAGAGGGCAGACAAAAGCCCCCTCATTTTCCCAAAGGAAAAAACAAGGGGGCTGAACGCCTTAAATTTAAACCTCCATTATCTTTCTCAGTTTCGCAAGGATTTTAGTTTTGCGTTTATTGACAACGCTCTGTGTTATGCCTAACTGCACCCCAACTTCCCGCTCGGGAAGTTCTTCAAAGAAGATTGCCTTTACCAACGCCTGCTCACCATCCGACAATAAGGGCAGGGCGGCTTTCAGCCTGTCCACCATCACCGCATGAACAACGGTTTCCGCAACGTCCACCGCTTCATCAACAATGAAATCAAGCACATTCCCCTCACTGTCCGTAAATCCCTCCAAACTCAAACAGGTCTGGAGGGTTAAACTATTTTCATTTGGGCGTGAAGATACAGCCCACCAAAACGCTGTTTTTTTATTTGGTGGGCTATAACTTCAATTACAAGCCTTATCCCAAAGACTTCAAATTATTTCTATATTCCTGCATCTCCCTTTCGTCCGTGTTATCTAAAACAAATTGCAGTTCGTTTGTTACCTTTTCACGGTCATAGGGAAGATACGCCGTTACGGGCGTGAAATTAGATACCGTGTTCGCAAACAGGTGTGTGCGTATATTTAGGTTATTGATTAAAATTTGCAACTCACGGATACGCTCTTTTTCCTCGGCAGGTACAAACAAGCCCTGCTGTGCCATCTGATAAAGCTCTGTGTCTGGAAAAAGCGTGAGAGAGTCCACGGAAATAAAATACGGATTAAGCTGACTGAACAGCTCTGCACTATTCCTTGCATTCTGGTATCCTCCACCTTTCCCCGCAAGCCCTGTCATATAAACAAAGTAGTATTCAATGCCTGCTTCGTCCAATTTCCTGCATTGCTCCAGAATATCCGCCGAGGTATATCCTTTATTGGCAAGGGCAAGCGTTTCGTCATCGCCGCTTTCCACTCCTATACTCAGTCCGTTAATGCCCATCGCCCTCAATTTTCTAAGCTGCCATACCTCTTTATTTTTAATATCACGGATGCTCGCAAACATAGCCATTGTTTGACACTTAATCAGATAGTCCCTTACCGTCAACGCCCGCAGCTTGAGATTTTCATAACTCATTGCGAACGGGTTAGCTCCCGTCCAGAAAATTCTTCGGGCGTTCGGCTGATAACTTTTTATCTCTGCTAAATCTTCCTCAAATTCCTCAATAGGCGACATTCGGAAGCACTCGTTTTTATACAGGCTACAAAACTTGCATTTATTGTAGGTGCAGCCAGAGGTAGCCTGTATGATGATCGAATGAGCTTCATACGGTGGTCGCCAAGTTCTGCCTGTAAAGTGCATGATTGCTCTTCCTTTCACTTACAGATGATGAACGCTTTTTCTATACCTCTGTAATTCTTCTTCGCTGACATTTCCTATAATTTCATCGAGAAATGCCAACAACTTATTTTTGTCTTTCGGCAGTTGCCCATGAAACTGATACGCATTGGAAGCTCCCATTGCCGCAAAGATGGTAGGTATCTGC
This sequence comes from Eubacterium sp. 14-2, assembly GCF_000403845.2. GTDB lineage: Bacteria > Bacillota > Clostridia > Lachnospirales > Lachnospiraceae > Petralouisia. The sequence continues at coordinate 948,759 of NZ_KE159568.1, forward strand.
AAATTTTCAATGAGTGTCCGTACCTCTTTGTACTTTTCAAGTTCGCCTTCTTCATGCCAGTTCCCACGCTGTATTTCCGTATAAAGCTCTGAATCGGGATAAATCGTAAGCATATTTGCCCCGATTAGCGTAGGGTGTATCTGATTGCATATATCAGCCGTCAATTTTGCTCCGATTTCTCCACGACCTGCCCCAGAAATGCTTACCAAGTAAAAGAAACTGTAATGAATGCCTGCTGCATCTAATCTCTGGCATTGTTCTATGATGTCAGCAGAGGTATATCCCTTATTCATAAACCGCAGGGCTTCATCATCACCTGTTTCTATTCCTATTGTCAGACCGTCATATCCCATATCTCGCAGTTTAGCAAGCTCCTCATCGGTTTTAGGGGTAACATCTGTAATCCTCGCAAATGAGCCGATAGATGTAACTGACGGGAGATATTTGCGGATTAGCTCTGCAATCGCAGTTAATTTGTCATAAGACAAAACAAAGGGGTTAGCTCCCGTTAAAAATACTCGGCGGGTACGCCCGCTGTTCCAACCTTTTGTTGCCCTTTTAACCTCCCGTAAATCACTCTCAATATCCTCAAGAGGGGACATTCTGAATTTGAACGGCAAATCATTATATAAGGTACAAAACTTGCATTTATGATGCGTACAGCCTGCCGTTACTTCTAACAAAAGTGATGCCGCTTCATACGGCGGTCGCCAAATTGTTCCTGTGTAGTGCATAAACACATCTCCTTTCCTTATTCCTGCGCTTCTTTTTGTGCATATAGGGATATTTCTGTAGTCTATACTAATTATACTTTCGTACAATGATTGTACAAGTACTGTACTTTTTTATAGTACCTATATCAAAGCGGTACATTGATTTTTAAGAAAAGGCGTGTTATACTATTTCAGAAAGGAGTGGCAGGAATGAAAAAAAGTACATTGGCTGTTGAACGCTGCAAAACAGTTTCTACCATACAAAAAATTTTAGGCGGTAAATGGAAAATCGAAATCATTTATTATATCGCCTTTCGGGATATACACCGTTTCGGGGAGCTTCGCAGGCATATCGGCGATATTACGGAATCAAGCCTGACAAAGCAGCTTCGGGAACTGGAAGCCGATGGCTTCCTTACCCGTTATGACTACAAAGAAGTACCTCCCCGTGTGGAGTATAACCTTACCGACTTAGGCAAAAGTTTCATTCCCGTTTTTGAGCATATGAAACAATGGGGAGATGAAAACCTCAGCGAGTAAATAAAGCACAATATCTGGCAAGTACATAAATAGTTAGGAAGTAATACTTATGGCAACAAACAGCATACGCTACATATACAATTCAAAATGGGCATGGAATTGATTTTCTGCGAAAATTCAACAATATCCTATCCCACACATAACCATGTTTCTGTACTCACAATCGGCATTGTGTTAGATGGCTCTATTGTGCTTGTTGCGAATAATAATGAAAAGGTTTATGAAAAAAATCAGACCTTTATCATTTGCCCATATATGCCGCATAGCATTTCAACACATAGCAGCTATACTTTGCTAAGTTTATGTATTGATAAAAATATTGCCGCACACTATTCCGCCGATAAAATAAGGCATAACATAATGGCTCTGTTAATAAATGCTTTCAATACAGAAAGAATCAATCCGTACCAGATATTACAACTATTGAACTGCTTAAACTCGTTTGCCGTCTATACAGATTGGCACTCTGAAAGCCAAAATCCATTTATCAATAACCTAAAAAGGCAGTTGGAATTATATCCCGAAACCAAATTTAGTATTGAAGAAATGGCACAAAACGCATTTATCAGTAAATACCATTTTATCCGAAGTTTTAAGGCAGAAGTGGGGCTTACACCGCATCAGTTTCAGCTTCAAAACCGCATCCGCAAGGCACAACGATTGATGCACAACGCCGAAACAATAACAGAAGTGGCTTTGTCCACAGGTTTTTGCGACCAAAGCCACTTCATAAAGCAATTTGAAAAGCAGGTAGGCTTACCTCCGCTGACTTACAAATTATCTTCCCAAACAATCCTAAAGGATACCTCTATGCCATTCAGCAATATTGAGGAAATTAAAACTGGGGAAATGAGTTAGCACAATGCAGGCATAAATTTTGCGAACAGGTAAAGACCATTTTCTCCTGCAATGACTTCGTGCGGCACTCCGATAGGGAAAATGGAAATTATGCCTGCTTCATAGGGCAGCTCCGCTCCATTGTTCACACAAATACCTGCACCAGAAATAACCTCATGTGTTTCTAATTGCTTTTCGTGGATATGATTGCCAATCTTCTTATTGGGAGCTAGCCTCACGAGATGGAAGCTGAACTGTCCATCTGTCTTTTCGGATGTGATAATATGTTTTAATTCCACACCATCAAAAGTAGGATGTTTCGACCACGGAATAGCGTCAAAGGCTACCGTAGCATCTGGTAAAAGTAACTTCCCTCCCTCGTTGAATTTTTCAAACAGATTTTTATAATCCATTCTCAGCACTTCCTTTCAAATCTTATTGGCAGTATTCTTGCCTGCTAATATCATATCAATAAGCACAAAATTTGAATTGTAAAAAATTGCGGAATAAAAACAGAGCCAGTAAGCAGTGAGGGATTCCTACTTGCTACTGACTCTGCGTTCTTTTATGGGGTATTAGGGGCAAATGTCCCTAACAAGCGAATTTGGATAACCAAATTCAGTGCTTGGTAAGACATCGCTAAATTTCATTTAAGCATTGGGATTTTCTTATGACGCTTTTAAGATTTTTCTTTTGAGGTTTTGTATAGTTGTGAAGGCGTTACGGGATTCATAATAACGAAAAATATATGTATCAGCTTTCCTTCATATTGTTTATCAAAAACCTCTCCATTTTCTTGTATTACTTTATTGGGTTTTTTATTATAATCAAAAACAATATAATATCCCTCATTATAATTAGCTTTTTTTAAATAATCATTTAGTTCTGGAAATCCCGAATTATAATATTCATTTCCTTTCCACAGCTTTGTTTCAATAATAACCTTTTCAGTAGGTACGGTTATATCATTATTACCTGCTCCAGATCGTGGTTCACAAAATGTTTCTTGTTGAATATATATTGAAAGGGTACTCCGTAAGGTATCTTCTGATGTGGAAGCTTTAGGAAAACCTCTAAAATTGCCATTTTCCACCTTCTGTTTAAATATTAAAATAGACTTATAGAAAGAAATATCAGCATAGAAAGAAAGCTCATAATTTAACTTTTTGTACAATCCTTTGCAAAATAAATTTATATCAAGGTCATTTGCAAAGAAAAAATCTTTCCTTTTTTGTAGTATCTTTCTCAAATCACTAAGCGCCAAATTTCCATTTTCTATAGAAGCAACAAGCGATGGCGTTATCGTTAAAACAAATTCAATAATTAAATTTATTGCACTATTTTTGAAACAATAATCTTGAACTATTCTTATTACCGTTTTATCTATATCTGTATGCATATTTTTATAACCTTGTTAATTTAAATGCTTGTTCAGCAATTGAATGTTTATATATTTTTTTCCATTAACGCCCACTTCTTTAATTTCTATTAAGCCATATTCCAAAAGAATTTTGATTTTATTTGATACTGTCATTTCGGTCTTACCTACAATGGGAGCAATTTCTTTTTGCGCTTTTATCCCATCTATCGCTTTATATACATCAAATAGAACACTATCACCAGTAAATAGAGTAATATATTCATTATGTAATTCTTTGTTTGAACGAAGATTTAGTAATTCGATTTTTTCAAGAGCATCAACTTTGTGCTTTATATAATTTACAGTTGTATACAGTTCTCCACTTTCGCTCATAATGCTACCTACCTATCAAAACAATCTTTTGGGACATTTTGCTTTCGAATTATAAATATACTCAATTAGCCCTGCTTTTTCTAAGGAAACAGCAAACAATCTTACCGCTTCAGAAGATGTATTAACTTCTGTTGCTATTTCTTTTAGGCTCTTTGTCCCATCGAATAAATCATACATTTTCTTGCGCTGTTCCGTTGTAAGATAACGATTACTTATCTGTTCATTGAAATCCAAAAGTTTATCCTGTGACAAAACAGTAAGCAATTTTCGAATAGTAGCGAGTTCCTCAAGAATTTTTTCATTTATTACATTATCCATTAAGCACCCTCCTCTTCTTCAACTACACTAGAAATGCCATATTCATCTAAATCAAATGCTGCTTTATAACGTCCTTTTCGTGTTGCTGGAATTACTAATCCAAGTAATGCCCATTTACTCCATAAATTAGCAATTTTTGTGTGCGAACATTTGTTTTTTAATATAGCAGAAACTTCTCTTGTTGACCGTTCTCCGTTTGACATTTGATATATTTCTATAAGCTGTTCTGTATTTAATTCCTCTCTAAGAATATCAATAATTTTTTTCCTGTTAACTACTTTATACATTAGTAAAAATTCTTCAAATAAACTTTCCAGTTTATCATTGGCCATTTTGTGCCTCCTCTAATTCTTTATTTGCATAATATACTGCAATTTTTGAAAGAGACTTACTCAGAATGCGTGCATTCCCTTTCATATGATAGTCTACTAAGTCATTATCTACAAGCAATTGTGCAAAAATCTGAAGTGTATTTAACTTGCAACCTATGTCACCGCTAATTTGCTGCAAAGTTCTTTCTCCGTCAATTGCTTCATACATTTGACGCCTTAAATTTGAAGTAAGAAAATCTGCATTAAACTTTTGGATAGCTTCAGATTTAGTTTGTACAGTAAGTAATTTTATCTCCTAATAATTCTCGTAAAAGTTTTTCAATAATATTCGTATCCAAAATACCACCTTCCTCGTACCTCGTATATAGTATATATCCATATATCGTCATTGCCAACGTATTAAATATTTCAACTTGTTTAGAAATCATTTTTGGTTCTGAAACAAAGCAGCAAACACAATATATAGTATGTTTTTATCAAAACATATTTTACAAAACAAGTATATGCAAGTTATAATATATTACAGATTGCTTATATTTCGCATAAAATAAGTGGTTTGTAAAATAAATATTGTTTGATTCGTTGCATTTATTCATGATACAAAATTATGGTTTGTAGTCTATTGACTAAAATCATTTAAAAAAATAAAAATGTGATAAATATTTATATCAACCACATTTTAAAGCATTTAATGATAATTAAATTCTCTTCTTATAATCTCTGCTAATTATTTTTTACTTATATCAAATTGGCTTACAATCTGTAAGCCAATTTATTCAGAAAGCTCACTCTCTATTTCTTCGACTGTCGGTAGACTACTTTTAAATTCTTCACGAAGTACCTTTGTCAATTCATATTCTGCAATCCCGATTGGCTGTGAAATATCATCAAGCGCATACTCAGCAACGACGTCGTCTTTATCCTTACATATAAGAATACCTATTGTTGGATTATCCTGTTCTGTTTTTATCTGCTTATTGACAGCAGTGACATAGAAATTTAATTTACCTGCAAATTCTGGCTTAAATTTTTCCGTTTTTAGTTCCACGACAACATAACAATGAAGGCGGACATGATAAAAAAGTAAATCCATATAAAAATCACTTTCGCCGACATGCAAATGTATTTGCCTGCCAAGATACGAAAAACCTATGCCCAGTTCCAATAGAAATTGAGTAATTTGATTGATAAGGGCATCTTCCAATTCTTTTTCGTCATATTTTTCTCTCAAAGCCAGAAAGTCAAAATTGTATGGATTTTTCAATGTTTGTTCAGCCAAATCAGACTGCGGATCTGGCAATTTTAATTGAAAATTGTTAATAGCTTTGCCCTGTCTGTTATATAGACCGTTATCTATTTGATGCTCTAAAACAGTTCTGCTCCAACCGTTATCCATCGTTTTCTGCGCATAAAATAATGCTTCCGCAATATTTTTACACTTATACATAATCCTTTGATTATGTCCCCACGGAATAGATTTGATTATTTTTTCAATTAATTCCATTTGGCTTACAGGCTGTAAGCCATTTTCATCGGAATTATAAAATTTGTACCAATAACGTATGCTTTTTAAGTTTTGGACTGAAAAACCCGACATATTAGGAAAAGTCTTTCGTAAATCCTTGCTCATTGTTGCAAGAAACGCCTCTCCCCATTTCGCATTTTTCTGCTTGGCAACAATATCTCTGCCTATATCCCAATATAAATCGAGCATCTCATGATTCACTTTAACAGAAGCCTTTATCTGACTATGCTTTATCCTGTTCTTTATATTCTCTATCCATGCTTTATATTCATCATCCACAATAAAGCCAACCTCTCTGCCTGCCATTCTTATCTTCCTCCAACCAGTATATCCTATCCTATGCCTGCATATGTGTTCTCCATTTTACCATATACGGATGAATTTTTCCACTTTCTCAGATGAAACAGCGGCATTAGCTGTGCGCCAATTCCGCTTAAAAAATCAATTAAAAATAAGTTTTACGAAACTATTTCATTTGCCTGTTATCTGATACAATTCATTAATTGTGTCCATTTTATAGGGTTAATTGCCTTTACTTGTTCTGTCATTTCTTGTTTTTGTTTCATCTGCTCTAAAATCCGAAAAAAACGTTTTTGTGCCTGCTTGTCAATCTCAACATGATATTTATTGAGATTTCCATTCGTAAGTAAATTAATATAGGTTACTCTACGATAATGCTGCAAAAAATATAGATGCCGTTGACCGTAAATACCAATTTTAAAATTTGCTATATCTGGCATTTCAAGATTTGGAATGACATAGTCGTTTTCTTTTCGGTATGTGCCGCCGAATTGCTCAAATAATGATTTCATCGTAGTTTCCTCCAGTATATTTAATTATTCCTACAAATTCATCATATCCAACCGTCTTTACAAATTTCCTAAAATGCCAAAAGGAGCACTTCCTTATATGAAGCACCCCTTCGCGCATTCTTTTTATTATCATCATAGTTTCTGTAACAAGAATTTTCAGGGAAGGAAACATCCTTACCTTTTGCTTCCCCACACAATCTGATAGTAGGATCTGGCTGTCATGAGATACACAATACCGTAAATCACTGCAAAAACTCCTGTCACAATCAGCGTACAGACTGCGAACAGCCCCGCATTCTGCATTCCAAACAGCAAAAGCAGACGGTTCATCATGGGAAAGGCTGCGGCAAGGTGTATACAGGCCATCACCAGCGGCAGGAAAAACACTTTCAGAATCTGGCTGCGGATAGCACCCCTGGCTTCTCTGGGGCTCATGCCCACTTTCTGCATGATTTCAAACCGATCTTTGTCCTCATACCCCTCAGATATCTGCTTGTAATAAATAATCAGTACCGTTGCCATCAGAAATACAAATCCCAGAAACAGTCCCAGAAACAGGAATCCGCCGCCGAGAATCAGAAAATTCTCTCTGGTATCCACCTGATTATCCACCCTTAAGATAATCGTTTCCTGCTCGCCCCGGCCCTGATTATAAATTTCTGCCTGCTCTTCGATTTTCCCCGCGCATTCCTGAATCTGCTGTCTGGTTCCCGCAACATCCGCATAAATACAATAGTCAGGTGTACTTGCCCGGTCTCCGTATATTTCTTTCTGCATGTCATACATTTCATTCAGAATATTCTGATCCTTTACAATTATAATGTAGCCGTCATAAATCACATTATTATCCAGCCCTTCCATGGCTGCTGCATCCACATATTCTTTAATCCTGAACATTTTTCCGTTAAAACTATAATTTTCTTCTCCATCTTCTCCCTGTCTGACAGCAACCAGGATTTCATCCTCTGACAGTTCTTTCTGTTCTCCGGACAGACGATGATATTCTTCCAGCGTTATAAATTCCAGCTGACTCAGAGTACCTTCTGCAATTCCGGTTTCAGAACTTCTGCAAATACGTATCTCCTCCCCCTTTTTCCAGGCAGCCACAGACAGAGCCATATAGTCTTTTTCCTCTTTTACCTCAATTCCAACTTCCTGCAGCGCCTGATCCAGCATTTTGTCAGCAGCTTCTCTCTGTTCCGTTGTACAGCCGTACACCCTTACCACAATATCTCTGGGGCACATGGTCTGAACCACATCTTCCATCCCTGCATACAGAGACAGTGTGCCGGCAATCATAACCAGTACCATGGTGCTCAGAATACAGATATTGGCAAGCCCCGCGGCGTTCTGTTTCATCCGGTAAATCATACCGGATACGGAAATAAAGTGGCTGGTCCGGTAATAATATCCTTTTTTCCGGCGCATCAGTTTCAATACGGCCACACTTCCCGCTGTAAAAAGGCAGTAAGTTCCCAGAATTACCAGAAGCACCGCTGCAAAAAACATAAGCAGCGTATCTATGGGATTTTTCACAACAATGGCAATGCCGTATCCAACGCCCAATGCCACAAACCCAATTAATGTCATCAGCCAACGTGTTTTCGGTTCTGCTTCTCCCCGATTTGCACTGTGAAGCAGTTCAATGGGCCTGGTCTTTCCCACCTGAAACAGGTTATAAATCAGTGTCACTGCAAAAATGCCCAGAAAGCAGCCTGACATCCCGATGACTGCAGAAACTGAAATTTCAAACCCGAAGGGTATTTCCAGTCCGGTAATACGAAGCAGCACCAGCATTACCAGTTTGTACAGCAGGATTCCCGCCGCCAGACCGCCTGCAATACTGATAAAAGCCACCATGCAGGTTTCCCAGAACATCATCCTGCCGATATGGCGCTTTTCCATGCCAAGTATGTTGAACAGGCCAAATTCCTTTTTACGGCGTTTCATAAGAAAGCTGTTGGTGTAAAACAGCAGTACCACGGAAAAAAGCGTAATCACACCGCATCCAAGCCCCAGTATCATCTTCAGCTCCGCGGCTCCGTTCATCTCATCCAGACCTTTATCCCCGGTAATTGCCAGCATAATGTAGTACATGGCCCCGATGCCAATGGCTGCTGCGATAAAGGGCAGGTACAGTTTTCCGTTTTTCTTTAAATTGCTGAATGCCAGTTTTCCATAAAAGAAATTATTCATGTTTTCCACCACCTGTCGTAATTACTGTAAGGGTATCAGAAATTTTCTGATACATTTCCTCATCACTGCCGGAACCTTTGTAAAGCTGATGGAACACCTGTCCGTCCTTGATAAACAGTACCCTTCTGGCACAGCTTGCGGCCCTGATAGAATGGGTCACCATCAGTATGGTCTGGCCTGCCTCATTGATTTCCTGAAACTGAGCCAGCAGGCTGTCCGCCGCTCTGGAATCCAGCGCCCCGGTGGGCTCATCGGCCAGAATCAGCTGAGGATTGGTAATCAGCGCCCGCGCCACTGCAGCGCGCTGCTTCTGCCCGCCGGAAACTTCATAGGGAAATTTATTCAGAATATCTTTAATTTTCAGTTTTTCCGCAATGGGCATCAGACGCGTCCGCATCTCATTGTAATTTTTCCCCGCAAGCACCAGAGGCAGAAAAATATTGTCCTGCAGGTTAAAATTATCCAGCAGGTTGAAATCCTGAAAAACAAACCCCAGGTTCTCTCTCCGGAACTGAGACACCTCTGCCTCCCGGATAGTGGACAGATTTTTTCCGTTCAGCAGCACCAGACCGGATGTTGCTTTGTCCAGAGCCGCCAGAATATTCAGCAGCGTGGTTTTTCCGGAGCCTGACTCTCCCATAATCGCCACATATTCTCCTTTTTCCACAGAAAAACTCACATCACTCAATGCCTGCACCTGATTGCCGCCAAACCTTGTAGTATATATTTTTTTCACATTGCTTACTTCCAGTATCGCCATAATATCCTCCTTATTCTCTGTTTGCTGTTCTAGGTACAGTATACAGAAACTGCCTCTGGTCTGCCTTAACTTTGCCTTACATTTCAAAAGCATTTCTTACAGTTTTGTAAGATTTACGGTAAAGACTGCAGAAAGGCCTGCGGTAAGGAGGGGCCCCCTGGAGGGGAAAAGACGGTTGACTGCTCTAAGGCCCCCGTGTTATGATATGCCCTGAGTATCCCGGAATCAAAACCCGCAACAAAAAGAAAGGAAGGAACGATTATGAAACTGACCATCTGCACATCCGAATCTCAGCTTGCCAGTCTGGAACGTCTTTACCTGGAAGCCTTTCCGGCTTCCGAGCGAAAACCTTTTCCCCTTCTTCTGGCAAAAAGCCAGGAAGGTTTCGTGGAACTGCTGGCTCTGGAAGGGGAAGACCATACATTCCTGGGTCTGGCCATTACCGTTCTCCACCAGGATATGGCGTTGCTGGATTACTTTGCCGTTGTCCCCGGTATGCGGGGACAGAATAAAGGCTCCGCAGCCCTTTGTCTGCTGAAAGACCGGTATAGGGATAAAAAGCTGATTCTGGAAATTGAAGATCCGGAAGAAGAATCCGAAAACAAAGAAGAACGTCTTCGAAGAAAAGCATTTTATATAAGAAACAACATGGTTGTCATGCCCTGTTCTCTGGAATTATTCGGTATAAAAATGCTGCTGCTCACCAGCGGCCACATGGTATCCTTTGAAGAATATCACAAAATATATGAGGCGGCATTTCCCGGAATCATCGCCGAAAACATAAAGAAACTGCCATAAACGGGTAATCAGAACAGGAGTCTGACTGTGGTTCCTGCTCCCGGTTCTGATTCCACCAGAATTTTATGGCCCAGTTTATTCAGTATTTTCTGTACCAGATACAGGCCGATGCCGGAAGCCTTTTTGTCACTTCTGCCATTATAGCCGGTGTATCCTTTGTCAAAAATCCGGGGCAGATCTTCCGGCAGAATTCCCATGCCGGTATCTTTTATGGTCAGGCAGCCGTTCTCCAGATAAATAAAAATATCTCCCGCTGCAGTGTATTTAATGGCATTACTCAGCACCTGTTCCAACACAAAAACCAGCCATTTTTCGTCCGTCACCACCTTTACCTGAAGAGTTTCATAGTGAAGGGTGAGCTTTTTTCGGATAAACATGGGCGCATATTTGCGCACTGCCTGCCGGATCATATCGTCAATCTCATATTCTTTTAACACAAAATCATTGATGCTGCTGTTTAAACGCAGATACTGCAGCACCATCTCCACATACTGTTCAATTTTAAACAGCTCTGATTCGATTTCCCTTTTCTGCCGGTAATACTGCTCCTGGCTGTCAATTTCCTGCTGCAGCAAAAGCCCCATTGCCGCAATAGGTGTTTTGATCTGATGGGTCCACAGGGTAAAATAATCGGTAATGTCTCCCTTTTCCTTTATAAGTTCTTCTACCTGACGTATCCGTTCCAGCCGGACATTTTCCAGCAGTTCCTGATAGAGCCTTTCAATATCATCTTCCGGCCCGGGCAGTTTTTCCGTACCGTTTTTCACGGCTTCCATCTGCCATTCCAGTTTCCTCTTTTTCTGGCAGTAACGCCTGCAGTCCAAAGCCAGAATCAGAATTCCCACCACCATACACAGGCTGATGGCATACACCGCAGGCTCCATAGGAAGCCGGTACAGATACAGCACAGCGGCAAACACTGCGGCAAAAATCATAAAAACAAAGATCCCCATTCGATGGCGGCGGATATATCCTCCCATTCCGTGCATTATCATTTCCTTTCCTGCAGTAAATTTTCTGCTCTGCCATAAACCTGTTCCGGAAAGCCTTCTGTATGAATCCTGCTCTGAAACAGGCCTGCGTTATATGTAATCCTGCTCTGCAATAAGCCCCTCAGTCCAGAGTATAACCGATTCCCTTCCTGGTCCGTATCATACCCTCAATCCCGGCTTCTTCCAGTTTTTTCCGCAGCCGGGCCACATTTACCGTAAGGGTATTATCATCTATAAAATTATCGGATTCCCACAGCCGCTCCATGAGTTTCTCTCTGGTGACGATTTTCCCCTTCTGTTCTGTCAGTGTTTTCAGGATTCCGATTTCATTTTTGGTGAGCTCCACCTGAACTCCTTCATAAAGCACCGTACCTCTGCTGCTGTCGAAAATCATGCCCCGGTGTTCTAACAGGTTATTTTCCCCGGCAAAATCATAAGTCCGCCGCAGCATGGCCTGTACCTTTGCCTGCAGCACATTCAGATCGAAGGGCTTTGCCACAAAATCGTCTCCCCCCATATTCACTGCCATTACAATATTCATGTTGTCCGAAGCCGAAGAAATAAAGATTACCGGCACTCTGGAGATTTTTCGTATTTCATCACACCAGTGATACCCATTGTAAAAGGGCAGAGAAATGTCCATCAGTACAAGCTGTGGTTTCTGTGCCACAAAAACCTGCAGTACATCTTTAAAATCTTCCACGCATACAGCCTCATACCCCCATCCCTCCATATGCTTCTGTATGGCTTTGGCAATGACTTCATCGTCTTCCACAATCAGCAGTCTGTACATGATACCATCTCCTTTATGATTCTCTATTCTCTGGAACTGTCAATTTTATTGCGTATTTCCTGCATCCGATAGTCCAGCCGCTCAATGGAGTCCGCGCATTTCTTTAACTGGCTTACAATTTCATCTGTGTCATCCACATCTTTCTTGTATTTCAGTTTGTGCTCCAGGCTGGCCCAGAAATCCATGGCGATTGTGCGGAACTGTACTTCCACCTTCATATATTCTTTTTTCTCCGACAGAAAAATCGGTACATTCAGAATATGATGAAGGCTCCGGTACCCGTTAGGCTTGGGATTTTTAATATAGTCCTTTTCCCGCACCAGAAAAATATCGTCCTGCCTGATAAGAAGAGCTGCCAGACGGTAAATATCATCGGGAAACGAACAGATCACCCGAACCCCGGCCACATCCGTGAGGTTTTCCCGAATACTTTCCACCGTCACGGGAAATTTCTTCCGTTCCAGTTTCTCATAGATGCTTTTGGGGGATTTCAACCTGGTCTTGATAGATTCAAATGGATTCCTGTTATAGGCCTGGGAAAAATCCTCATTCAGCACCTTCAGTTTGGTTTCCACTTCCATAATGGCCGCCCGGTATTCCATCATCAGCCGGTTAAAGGAGCCGGAGCCCCTCAGTTCTTCTTCCTGTACTTCTATAATACGGGACTGCTTTTCCAGGGCTTTTGCCTGTTCTGCCACCTTCTGTTCCAGCTGTTTTTTATATTCAAACAGTTCCACAGCATTCTGTATTCTTTTGCGGACGATGGAACTCTCAAAAGGTTTGCGTATAAAATCTGATACCCCCAGTTCAAAGCACCTGGTTTCCACCTCCACCCCATGTTCTCCGCTTATAATCAGAACCGGGATTTTCCCCATCCATCCCCTTCGTCTCATTTCTTCCAGAACCTGAAAGCCATCCACCCCCGGCATCTGCAAATCCAGAAGAACCACTGCTGTTTCCTTCTGATGTTCCTGCAGCTTCTGCAGCGCCTGGGCTCCGTCCTCTGCCATCTCCATCCTGTAATCCTGCTCCAGTATATTACGCAGTAACTCCCGGTTTATTTCCACATCATCTGCTACGATTATCCTTTGCATATCCTTCTCCCGTATATTTTACCGGATCACCCTCTCCACGAGTACCCATAATTATTTTATCTTACCAAAATACTTTCTCCCATGAATGTAACAGGGTCTCCCTGTAAGATAATAAAAACCACCTGCAATCTTAAAAGCAGGTGGATTCTGATTTCCAAACATTATGCCCGGCTAAAGTTTCTTCGATAAGCATAATAAATTATTATAAAATTTTTATGAAAACTTACAGCGTTACACCACCTGCAATTTTTTCATTGATTACATAATAAGCCATGTTTTCTTCCGGTTTGATGTATAAGCGAATGGATTTGATGGATGATTCTCTGTGTCCTTCTGACACATAAGCCTGTTTTGCTCTTTCCAGAATCTCTTTTGTGAAAATTTCCTGGCCATGGAACTGAAGATAGATTTCTTCTATTTTTTCTGTTTTGGCCTCCCCTTTCTTTGCGGGAGCTTTTTTAGCAGTTTTCTTTGCGGGAGCTTCTTTCTTCACGGTCTCTTTTTTCGTTTCTGCGGTCTTCTGAGTCTCTTCTGCTTTTTCTGTCGTCTTTTTTACCTCTTTTACTTCTGTGTCAACAGCACTTTCTTTTGCTTCCGCTGCCGGCTTTGCTGTTGCCTTTACCGGAGTTGCTTTTACCTCTTTCTTTTCGATTGCCATCCTGGTTTCCTCCCTGATTTTTTACTGACAGACTAAAAATTTTTCCATTGCCAACAGAGCTTCTTCTTCATCGCTTCCATCAGCCACTATATTAACAGTCATTCCCTTTGACGGATTAAATGCCATGATTCCCATAATACTTTTCGCATTGATTCGTGCTTCATTGTTCTCCAGCCTGATTTCACTGTCAAACTGACATGCCACCTGCACCAACTCTGCAATTGGATTGCTGTACTCTTTAGCTACATTAGATACAATAATTTTCTTCTCGCTCATCTTATCTCTCTTTCCCATGTAATACTATCATGCCAGCCGTTTCCCTGTGTCATATACCTTTATAAATATACTCCAACGGCTTTTCTTTTTCAAGTGCTTTTCTGCAAAACTGGTAATTTCCACTGAACTGCCATCCTTTATCCGAGAAAAACTGAACAATTTTTCAAACATTTTTTCCTTGACAATCCTGATTATCTCCCTAAAGTACCAGTTTTATCCCTGTTTGCAGTATGCTTTATCTACCTGAATTACCACATAATGGTTTTCCCCCAGCAGCGCGCAGGCTCTCTTCTGTATCTGCTCCGTTAAATCCTCATCGCTCATTTCATATTCATACGGAACCACCACATCAAAAATCAGGTTGGTGTGGGTAGGTCCTGCAACCACCCGAAAATCATGCATGGTAATCACATCATCCATGTCATGAATCAGCTTTTCCACCTTATGCTTCAGCTCCAGAATATGTTCATCTTCCGTAACTACCGGATCCATATGAATGACCGCATCGCAATGAAGGTTCCTGCGCAGCTCTCCCTCCACGTTATCCACCACATCATGAAGTTCCAGAATATTTCCTTCTGCCGGAACCTCTGCATGAAGGGAAATAATCAGTCTGCCTGGGCCATAATCATGCACCAGCAGGTCATGAATGCCGCAGATTTCCTGATGTGACAGTACGGTTTCCTCAATCCTGTGAACCAGATCTTCATCCGGCGCCTGCCCCAGCAGGGGATTCAGTGTCTCCCTGGCCGCGCTGATTCCTGCATAGAAAATGAATATTCCCACCAGCACACCGCAGTACCCGTCAATCTGAACCTCCCAGATTTCTCCCACAATGGCTGCCAGCAGCACCGCCGTTGTGGCGCAGGTATCGCTCAGACTGTCTGTGGCTGTGGCACGCATGGCCGCAGAATCCAGCTTTCTGCCAATCCTGTAATTATAATATGCCATGTATAATTTTACCAGAATAGAGAAAAATAAAATTGCTGCCGTCAGCGTCTGAAATTCCACCGGTTTCGGATGAATAATCCTGGAAACCGAATTCTGAACCAGTTCAAAAGCCATAAGGATAATCGCTCCGGAAACAATCAGCCCTGCAATATATTCTATTCTGCCATGTCCAAAAGGATGACCCATATCCGGTTTTGCTCCTGCCATTTTAAAGCCCACCAGCGTTACACAGGAAGATCCGGCGTCAGACAGGTTGTTAAAGGCATCCGCTGTAATGGCAATGGAATGACTTATGGTACCTGCCAGAAATTTTCCCAGAAACAGCATCAGGTTCAGAAAAATCCCCACCATGCCGCAGAGCATCCCATACTGTTGTCGTACTTTTGGATTTTTTACATCATCTTTGTTCTTTATCCATAAATTTATCAGTATCGTAACCATGTCAGCCCCCTGCAATTTTTCCAATCAGTCAGCCATCCTGTTTCACCGTTTCCTGTTATTATATGAAAACTTTGCTTATTGTATCATAAATAAAACCAAAGGAAAAGTATTTTTTCATGGTATTTTTCCAAAATACATGTTATAATTACTTTCGTATTTTTTTCAGCTGTTCAGAAGCCCCAGGCTCCGGACATATCTGATCTGTCCGGCCTTCTGTTTCCGCGGCTTCTGAGCTGTTACCATTTTTTTGGAAAAGGAGAGTAAATTTATGTTGGAAAAATTTTTCAAACTGGAACAAAACAACACTACGGTAAAAACTGAAATTATAGCAGGATTTACCACCTTCATGACAATGGCATACATTCTGGCTGTGAACCCCAATATTCTGTCTGTTGCCGGTATGAATCCCAGCGCAGTGCTGATTGCCACAGCTCTGGCTTCTTTTATGGGTACACTGCTGATGGCCCTGCTTGCCAACTATCCTTTCGCTCTGGCTCCCGGCATGGGACTGAACGCCTACTTTGCCTACACAGTTGTTGTCAGTATGGGTTACAGCTGGCAGGTAGCTTTGTTTGCTGTATTTGTGGAAGGTGTTCTTTTTATTATTTTATCCCTCACCAATGTACGTGAAGCTATTTTCAATGCCATTCCCATGACTTTAAAATCAGCTGTAGGCGTTGGTATCGGTCTGTTTATCGCTTTTATCGGATTACAGGACGCCAAACTGATTGTGCACAGCGACGCCACTCTGGTAACCTACCAGACCTTCAAAGGTGATACCTTCCATTCTGTCGGTGTGGGCGCAATCCTTGCCCTGCTGGGTGTGCTGATTACTGCTGTTTTACTGGTAAAGCAGATAAAAGGCGGTATTCTTCTCGGTATCCTGATTACCTGGGTTCTGGGTATCCTCTGTGAACTTACAGGTATTTATGTACCTTCTCCCGATGCCGGTATGTATTCTGTCATTCCATCCGGTATCGTAAGTCTTGATTTTTCTTCCTTTAAAGAAACTTTCGGCGCTGTGTTTACCGTAGATTTTGGCACTCTTAAAATAGGAAACTTTCTCATTATCATGTTCTCCTTCCTGTTTGTGGATTTATTTGATACCCTTGGAGCTTTAATCGGTGTTTCTTCCAAAGCGGACATGCTGGATGAAGATGGAAAACTGCCTCAGATTAAACCGGCTCTTTTGTCTGACGCTATCGCCACCTGTGTGGGCGCCCTGTTCGGTACCTCCACAACCACCACTTATGTGGAAAGCGCTTCCGGCGTAACCGCAGGGGGACGTACCGGGCTTACTTCACTGACCACAGCACTTCTGTTCCTGTTATCCGTTATTTTCTCCCCCTTATTCTTAAGCATTCCGTCTTTTGCCATTGCGCCTGCTTTGATTATTGTGGGATTCTACATGATGGGTTCTGTTATGAAAATTGACTTTGAAGATATGGCAGAAGCGATTCCGGCCTTCCTGTGCATTATTGCAATGCCGCTGGCCTACAGCATTTCCGAGGGAATTTCCATCGGCGTTATTTCCTGGACTGTTATCAATCTGCTGACAGGAAAAGCCGGAGAAAAGAAAATCAGTATTCTGATGTATGTACTGACCATTCTGTTTATCCTGAAGTATATTTTCTTATAAAACATCTGAAACAGTATATGGATGAAAGAACAAACCGTCCAGGTCCCACATGAGTGAGGGACCTGGACGGTTTGCTGCGCCGCGTGCGGCCGCTTTAGCGTGACAAGGTCTTTCCTGGATAAGATAAAAAACGCTGCTTTCCAGACAGATAATGTTCTGTGAAGCAGCGTTTCTATTTCAGTCAGTCTGACTGCATATGATTTTCTCCATAAATCTCCCAGGCAGGATAAGGCCGGTCAAAATGATACCCCAGTTTTTCTGCCAGCCCCACAGACCACAGATTCTGGGCATCCCAGCTTGGATACCAGCCACGGTCCAGGCATTCCAGAATGAGTCTGGCTCCGCACACAGAGGCCAGGCCTTTTCTCCGATGGGACTGTTCCGTCCCGATTTCCACTTCAATTCCGCCCTGATAAACCGTATAGGAGGAGGCCCCCGCCACCAGTTTTCCCTGCCGCAGCACTGCTGCTCCCAGCCCCCGCCTGTGATATTCTTCATAATCGGCAAACTGAGAGGTGAAGTCTAAAGCCCAGGGCAGATTCCGGGTCTGACTGAACACTTCCTCGTCTATGAGTTTTACTTCATATTCCGGTTTCAGGGTATTTACAATCTCTTCCAGCTTCTTCCGGTCAAAAATCCCCGGTTCCTTTTTGATGGCATACCGTTCCACCCGCCTGCAGCGGCTTCCATAAGCCTTCTCTATTTCCTCCGCCCAGCTTTCTCCTGTCTCATCCAGAGGCGGCACCATAATCAGAAATTCACGGCTTTTACTTCCCACTTCCTCCGTCACCAGTTCTCTGTCCGGTTTTCCTGCAAAAAAGCAGAAATCCGCCAGAAGGATTCTGGCAGAATCGGGCTGTATGGGAGAGTCTGCCCAGGCTTCTCCCATACAGCCCTGCAGACAGGACCAGATCAGGGATTCCTGCCATCCTGCAAACAGCGGACTGATACATTCCATATGATCCTTTTCTATTCTGTAAATACTCATCTGTACACCTTTCTCATAATTACCAGGGAATAATATTCCGCCTTTCCTGCAGGCAAAAATTGAATGCTAATTTTCAGCTTTAAGAAATACCCCTTCTCCTTTACTGTAAACCTGCACTGTTTTAAACCCACAATTGTAAAAGATTTCCCTCAACTCTTTTTTGCTGTATATTCTTACATCTCCGCTTTTTGAAAAGGGAAACCAAAATTTATTTGCTATAAATCTGACCACTGCTCCAAAATCAGGATCAGCCATATACACTGTACCGTTTTTCTTCAAGACCCTTTTACATTCATTTAGAAACCCTTGCGGATTGTCAAAATGATGGAATGCACAACATACAGTTATAATATCAATACTTTCATTACTCCATTCAAGCGGATAGCATGGTTTTACCTCAAAATTTATATCAGGATACCGCATCTTTGCAGAACAAATCATGTTCTCAGATATATCTATTCCATTTGCCTGGATGTTTGCTTTCTTCGATAATTCCCGCAGCAAAGTTCCATTTCCACATGCAACATCAAGGACAACATTACCCTCATGCAAATCTATAGTGTCAGATAATTCCATAATATGAAATCTTGTATATCGTCCTTCCCTTGACGCATCATATTCAGATGCTATTTTATTGTATGCAATTCTTGATTCTTCTGTTTTCTTATTCACGTAATTTCCCCGCTCCTGATTTCTCTATTTGATTATATCACTTCCATTCACTGTTTGCCATTATAAAGAAGAATGCGCATAGCGCATTCTCCGCGCACGAGCGGATTGCGCAGCAATAAACAGCAACCCTGCGAGCTGCGCATCATTACTGGCAATAGTATTATTTTTGTAAAACTCTGTTCTTAAATCATCCATCTTACATTCCTCAATATCATTAAGAATATTGTCAGGCGGAATATCCGAAACTTTTTCACGTGTCTGGTGAAATCCAAGACGCAAACTCGTTTCCTAATTTCTAACATAAGATACTTTTATGTCTTTTTTATCCTTTTATTTACTTATATTACACGGATTTTCCTATCCTATTTTTCGTTTTCGATTTTTTAGAAGCAAAATAGAAGCAGCGTATTTTTTAACCTCTGCCATTATCTTACATTTAACAGCTCTTCCATTTTTCCTTGTATATAATCAATATCTGGAAAAATCAGATGAATCCCTCTTCGATACATCGCTATCACTTCCCGTAAATTAACAGTCAATTCCCTGTTCAGTTTGCTGTGTATCATAATAGGGTTATTTTCAATCGTATGTACGTGGTCAAAGAACTTCTTTATAATTGGAAAGGCATTTTGTATTAAAAAAGCATTGTCCCTTCCTGCAAATTTTCCTATTATGATTGTATTGCACTTTCCGTATCTTTTTATTTTCTTTTCGATAATAATTTTATATTTGTCCACTTGGGAACTAATCGGAATCATCCAATACAATTCTTCATTTTTGGTATCTTGAATTGCTAAAAAATGTGGTCGGTAATTTCCGTTCTCTTTATTTCCCATCAAATATTTATCTTGAACGAAATCAAAAAATTCATCTTTGATATGATAAGAGTACCCTTGCTTTATTTCCATCGTTTCTCCTTAGAAAAAATCCCCATCAAAAAATGACGGGGATTTATGAACGAACTATATTACTTATATCCCACCTATACAGCAAGTGGCAAGCATTTACATACCGAATTATTTATACCCCACACCATCGGCAAGTGGCAAAATTACCTGCTATGTTTCTTTTACCCCGTCGCATAGCCAACGGCAAACATTTACCTTTACCCATAGTATAGCAGAACTGCAAGAAATTGCAATCACTTTTTATCATTTGATTTCTATCATTTATGACTATCTCTATAGCAATCGTCTTTTTCTCACCTACACTATGTACTTTTTATTATATTCAATAAAATCACTAAATTACCCTGCAAAGCTCTTACTTTTGTTCGTTACTCCTCAATCTTGTAGCCACCGATAACTCTCAAAATCTAATCTTCCCTACAACCATTCTATGTTAAAATCATTGTACAACGAAATTCCCGTTAATTTCTGCCTATTATATATCACTCATAAATATCATGAATCTCACTGCCCATTTATTCAGTTACGCAAAAACCATATTGGCACACTCTTTCCTACTTTTCATTAAAAACTGGCTGTCCTCAAGCACTGAACCCTTTCACATACTCATTTCTAAGTTTTTATGACATTTTTATCCCTTGGTTTTATCAGTATTTTCTACCTTCTCCTCTGTTATACATTCATGAAACAAAGACCATGCATATTTAAATCCAAGTCTGAATAAAAGTTCATCATTTCTGGAACAATAACACAAAATATAATCTTCTAACTTCCGATAATTCTCATAATCCAATTCTTCCATCAACCATGTTATATTAAAATCATTGTGCATCAAGGTTTCATTAAATTCCCAACTATTTGTATACCGCTCATAAATGTCATGAATTTTACTATTCGTTTCATCTAATCCCATTAAATATGCTTCTTGTTCTGTATCCCGCTTTCCAATTTTAAGCAAAAACTCACTTTTATCAGACATTTCTATCCCAAACAACCATTTGTTCTCATGTAACTGTTCTACTTCTGCGATAGGCAGGCCTGTCTTTCTCATGCTTTTTAACAGCATGGAAACAAAACTTTCAATATCCATCATTTTTCCTCTCTATTGAAACAAAACATTTATTTTTATTGTTCTTACACGAACAATGTCGTTTCACCTATTTTAATGCAATAATGAAATTAAATCAATAGAAAGGGGCGAAAAAATGATAGTGTATGACAGATTGTGGAAAACTATGGAAAAAAAGGGGATTTCACAATATTCACTTATTCACGACTACAACATAAATGAATCACAGCTAGACCGTTTTAGAAAAAACAGCGTCATAAAAACAGTCACGATCGACCGTTTATGCAAAATCCTGGATTGTAACGTGGAAGATATTTGCCAATATGTAAAAGATGAACCCAAAGAGTAAAGGTATATTTTAAATTTAAAATTATATACCTTTATTTTTTTGCACAAATATTGTTCGTACACGTACAATATTATATTTCCGAATCTCATGGAATAATAGTTATATACTTTCCAGAAAGGAACGACTATGATTGTATATGACCGTTTATGGGAAACCATGAAGAAAAAGGGGATTTCACAATATGCACTTATTAAAGATTACCATATAAACGAAGCACAGCTTCACCGCCTGAGAAAAAATAAGGTAATAAAAACGATTACCCTTGACCGCCTTTGTGAAATACTGGATTGTGAAGTTGAGGATATTTGCCAACACATCAAAGGCAATCCTAACGAAGCATAGGGGCACTTTTTTTAAATGCCCCTTCTTGCACCATCCGAAAACAATATGTCAGGAAAATCAAGTATTCCCCAAAACAAACTTTTCTAATTCTTATACATACACCAACTCTTTCAGCACAATTTCCTCTGCTGTGTTCCTCACATTATTTACAAGTCCAATCCACTGCATAAAATCCGTTGATTTCAATTCTTCTGTAATTCCTGCACTGGCTTTCATCTGCCCCGCCAAAGATTCTATCCTCTCGTGGCATTCCTCGTCAACCTCATGCAGATGCCTATGAAGTTCCCCTGCCAGCAGCATCCTAATATATTCCCATCTGCGGCAAGTTTTCAGATATTCCCACCGCATCAGACCGTATTTGCCGATATTGTATTGCCCTTCCTCTGGCAGTTTTAAATCAGGGTAATAGAGACCATCTTCCCCAAGGGTATATCCTATGCCATTTTCCCCAGTAATATATTTTTCCAATCCTTTTACCTTTTCCATCTTCCAATTATCTCCTTATCTGTAATGTCTGTTGTCATAGCTTCTCAAAAGCTATATCTGTATGGGCATATGTACCGCCGTATCGTCCAGATTTTGATATAATACCGATTGCGTCAGTTGCTTTTATCCACTGTTGCGGTGTCAATGTAAATGCATTATCTCCCGACTCCGCTTTAAACCTATCGAATTCGATAGGTTTAAAATTGGGATTATGAATCTGTTCCCACAAACCCCAAAATGAGATTGTGGAATGATTACGCATCCAGTTCGCAACCACTTCCTTTAGCACAGATTATCCCTTATATGACAGCATATACAGCAGACACTCTTGCAGCAATTTCTCTGGATTATGTTCCAATTCTATTATCGCTTTCATTTCCTCTTTAGCCTTATACGGAATATTGTTATTATTCTCAATAATCTTTTTTAAAACTTCCTTTATTGCTTTTTCATCTAAATTACCAGCCACTTACACATTCCCTCCCCATCACATTACAACCGACAAACCATGATGTATTCTTCTTCGTTTTCGTCAATGACCTCAAAACCTGCTTTCCGATACATATGAACCGCATAATTTACCTTCTGCACAGAAAGAGATGCCTGCTTATATCCTTTTTCTCTCAAAAATTGCAGCATAGCTCCCATAAGTGCTGTACCAATGCCCAAATTCCTGTATTCCTCATACAGTGATATGGCAAATGAGGGCGTTTTATCATCAATATGCCCGTAATCATTCATAATACGCACCCATACTGCACCTGCAATCTTCGCTTTTGTTTCCACAACTAAACACCAATCATCTGGTTTACCAAAATCTGCAATATATACTTGTAGCTCCGGCTGTTCTATAATAGATTTTGGTGGCTTATCCATGCCCTCTGGAATAAAAATTGCTTCATATAAAAAAACAGATAATATTGGATATTCATTTTTTTTAATTTCTCGAATTTTATAATCCATGTCTATATAAAACCTCACATCTGCCCAATTCAACAAACGGGAATCTATCTATTTTCCATAATCAATTCTTTGCACTTCCATTCTTCACCAAGAATACAATATTTTTCTGTTGTATCAAGAACTACACCGCTAAAACCAACTGCTTTATAACAGTAATAAGCTGGAAGATTATTCTCAAAAACACCCAATGATACTTTTTTTGCTCCATATATTTCAAATGCAAATTTTAGACCTAGCTGAAGCATAGCTTTTCCACAGCCTTTTCCTCTCTTGTGAGGATTTACAATTACAAATCCAAAGCGTAATTCATCCAATGATTCATCAAGGTTCCTTAGTGTAAAAAAGCCAACAATTCCTGTTTCATCAAATGCAGTAAACGGCATTAGAGATTCAACAAAACAAAATTCTTTTTGTGTTATAGGGTAATTACCGAGTATACCTGCTGTCCATTGATAAAATGCTTTTTCATCCTGACACCACGATAATATCATATCTGCATCCAACTCTTTATATGGTCTTATTCTAATCATATGTTTTTCCTCACAAACTCCGCTTTCTCAGTCTAATTTCTTTTTCTAAGTATACACGAAATTATAAGATTTTTCGATTCTCCGAACTGCCTTTGCTTAATTGAGCGGCACTCCCACATACCGCAGAAGTGCCATATATCACTTATGAATAGATTAACTCATTCTCGATAATTGCTCCGACTTATCTATAGCAATATTTAAGTATTTTCGTAACAAATCTGTCCATCAATCACTTTAATATTTTAACAACTATAATTTAGAAATGCATTTGCAAAACTAATAAAACAACTTCGTATAATCTGTCCGGGTATCCGCGATATGGTAAATATAAACTACTGTACCAATCTGCTTATAAATGGCAACATGCTTTTCACATATAACCATTCTGTATCCCTGCTGATTCAGCCATTCATCTGGTGTTAAAGAACCTGAATCCGGAAACTCCTCCAAACGTTCTACCACATTCAATATATGGTCACTTACTTTCAAAGCCGTTTCCACATCAAACTGTACCAGATACCAATCCTCGATACGTTTTAAATCCTCCCACGCAACAGGAAGGATTTCCACCTTATATGCCATCTGCCCTCTCCCTTAACCGCTTTCTGGCCTCTGAAACGCTGACTGTCTCGGCTCCATCCAGCCGCTCCTGTTCTGCCTGAAGCACCTTCGCACGAAGCTGTAAAATCTGTTCCCGCCTTTCAAAAGCCTCTATACTCATGAGAACCAGATCACCCTCACCATTTTTAGTGATATATATTGGCTCTTTTGTTTCTTTTGCCATATTAGAAATCGTTGTATAATCATTTCTTAATGATGCTGATGCTTTTATAATCATCCATATCACCTCGTATCATTTTTTTGATATAATTATATCTCTATTATTACCTTTCGTAAAGTATTTTCACAAATTTTAATTTACACCTGACACAAAACATCTCTCTCATCTTTTGTTTCATTTCAAAATACAACTCAAGGACACTATAAATAGTTATTACAAACTATCTATTCCATCAAAAAAGAGCCAACCGATATATCAAAAAGTATATCAGATAACTCTTTTCATCATCCTAAATTGTTTCTTCTTCCGTGAAACCCCCTAAATCCCTCATATATACTACACTGAGGGCAACAGACATTCATTCTGGATTTTTCTTTGCCCACAGTTCTATGATTGCTTTGTCCGCTGCCACAGCACTAACAGTAACAATAAACCTTTTCCTACCAAACATTCGTAAGAAAGCGTGTACCTGTTTCATCATCCAGTGATACATCGGAAAACAACTCATCATTTTCATTCTGTGAAATCTTTCACATACTCCAGCACAAACTCAGAAAACCATCTGCCCTTTTCCGGATAAAAAATACTGTCATGGCGGATATGTTCCGTCCTCAGGCTGTTCTCCGCCAGAGCAATGTCTGCTTCCTCCAGCATGGAAATATCAAACCTGCTGTCTCCCGCCGCTATCACCAGGGGGGAATGTACCCGGTCCCGGAAACGTTTTACCCCTTCCCCTTTGCTGAGTTTCCTGGGAAGTATGTAAATTTTCTCTCCATGAGAGCTTATCTCCACCAGTCTTTCATCCAGCCGTGTCTTAAGTTCTGCCATGGTTTCTTTTGGCCCGGCGCTTTTGGTAAATACGAAAAGCTCTTCAATATTTCGCACTTCAAAGGTTACCTGTTCATCTCTTTTCAGAAGCTGTTCTGCCAGATACAGTTCTTCCCGGCAGTCTGCCATCAGCGCCCTGGACTCCTGATACCAGTCTTCGTCCCTTTCCCCGTTTATCAGAAGAACGCCTCCGTTGCATACCAGTGCATATTCCGGCGGAGACGTTCCAAATGTAATTCTCTGATACTGTTCCACCGTTCTGGTGGTTGTGGGCACAAACAGCACCCGGCTGCGCACCTGCTTAAGCAGGCGCCAGGACATTTCCGTCATAAAGGAAATGTCCCTGCCCTGATACTGTTCCACCCATTTTCCCGGAACATCCATTCCGCGTTTATAAGAATAAATCAGCGTATTATCCAGATCTGCATGAAACACTGTCATCGGTTCACCTGGCTTCGTATGAAATAATTCCGTCACTTTATCGCTCCACTACTGCTTTTCGCACCAGATCCACAGGAATCATGGTGACTGCCAGGAGAATCACCGCAATCCAGCCGGAAATTCCAAAGGGCACACAGCTGAACATATTTCCAATCCAGGTAAAGGCTTCAAAAGGAATCAGGGCCGCATTGACAATGACCGCCTGTACCAGAATAATGATGAAAAATACTTTCAGGAATCCGGTATTTTCATTCAGTCCCTGGAAAATGGCAAATTTCTCATCTCTTACGTTAAATCCGTTAAACAGAGCGCTGACAATAAACAGCACAAAGTAACCTGTCAGATGCTGTTCTTCCGTTTCAAACAGATTCCGGAAAAATGGCAGCTTCAGATACACAAAGCTGAGAATTACAAGCCAGACGCCCATTGTGACAATCTGAGCCATCATCTTTTTGCTGACAATACTCTCGTCTCTTCTTCTGGGCTTCTCGCTCATATATTCTTTCAGAGCCGGCTCATTTCCAAGCATAATGGCCCCCAGTCCGTCCATTACCAGGTTTACAAACAGCAGATGGGTTACCTTCAGAGGCTCCTCCACCCCGAAGAAAGGTGCGATAGCGCTGACCACCACTGCCGCCACATTGATTACAAGCTGGAACTTACAGAATTTCAGGATATTATGGTAAATGGTTCTGCCATACCAGATGGCGTCTTTGATGGATTTAAAGTTATCGTCCAGGATTACAATCTTTCCGGCCTCTTTTGCTGCTTCCGTTCCGCTTCCCATGGCAAATCCCACATCCGCCCGTTTCAGAGCAGGAGAGTCGTTGACGCCGTCTCCGGTCATGCCTACCACCAGGTTCATTTCCTGACAGAGACGCACCATTCTGGACTTATCTGTAGGCAGCGCCCTGGCAATCACCCGGATATGAGGGATAATCTTTTTCACTTCTTCATCAGACATTTCATTTAACTGTGCGGAAGAAAGGGCTTTGTCCGAATCTGCCCGCAGCAGTCCGGCATCCCTGGCAATGGCAACCGCAGTTTCCAGACGGTCTCCGGTAATCATAACCACCTGAATTCCGGCTTTCTGTACTTCCTCAATGGCCTCTCTTGCCTCCGGCCTCACATCGTCCCGGATACCCACCAGTCCGATAATTACAATATCTTCGTTGATTTTATTTTCCACCAGTTCTTTTTCGGAATAACCGAATGCCAGCACACGCATGGCTTTGGAAGCCAGTTCGTCGATTTTCTTATCCAGGGCAGCCTTATCCATGTCCCGGAGCGTTCCATTCCCGTCCAGATATTTTCCTGCAAAGGCTAAAAGACGTTCCGGCGCTCCCTTATAGAAGGTTTTCCCCACACTGTCAATTCTGGCCTGACTGAATTTATTGGTGGAGTTAAAGCCCTGGGATCTGGATACGGAACGCTCTTTGTCCGCTTCCAGTGTCCGGAATGTCTCTTCCCCGATAAACTTCATCAGCGCCTGGTCTGTGGCATTGCCGCCGATAACGCGATGCTCTCCGTCAAACATGGACTGGGTATTTTTCCCGATGGCCAGATTCAGCAGTTCCTTCACATTCTGATGGCTTTCAAGCTCTGAAATGGGAATGGACGTACCGTCAGCAGTAAAAAAGTCCACTACCTCCAGCATACCTTTTGTGATGGTTCCTGTTTTATCACTGAACAGAATGTTCAGAGAACCTGCCGTCTCAATACCTTCCGCTTTTCTCACCAGCACGTTGTGATCCAGCATTTTACTGGTATTCTGCATGAGCACCAGGGATATCATCAGGGGCAGTCCTTCCGGCACTGCACAGACAATGATTACCACTGCAAGGGAAACAGCATTGACGATATCTTTGATAATTACTTCAATTCCGGATGCAAAATATGCGGAAATGCCTCCTGCGGAAACTATAAAGTATGCAAAGTACAGTACTGCTATCACAATGGCGCCGATATAGCCGAAAGTGGAAATCTGCTTTGCCAGTTTGGCCAGCTTTACTTTCAGAGGAGAATCCGGCTCGTTTTCCTGCATTTCCTCGGCCATTTTGCCCATCATGGTTTTCAGACCCACTTTACGCACATCCAGTACGCCTTCTCCGTCGAAAACCACAGCGCCACGGAACAGAGAATAAGAGTCCACAAAGGTATCTCCTGTAATATCCTCTGCCAGAACAGTCTCTGCAGAAGTTTCCTTCTTTTTGCATTCCTCCGCTTCACCGTTCAGAGCGGAGTTATCCACGCTGAGGCTTCCCGAAATCAGAATCCCGTCTGCAGGAATCTTGTCTCCGGACTGGAGCAGTACCTTGTCGCCAACCACCACGTCGTCCACGTCAATCACTGTAATCATGTCATTCCGGTGCACTTTGCACTGGTCTTTTTTGGTGCTGTCCTTTAACTCCCGGTATTTGGTATCGCTGGCTACCCCTGTTTTGGCTGACACTACAGCCACAATCAATACTGCCACAATGGTGCCCAGAGGCTCATAAATCTCTGCATATCCAAAGAAAAACATTGCAATCATAAGGGCTGCAATGGCCAGCAGTATTTTAATCATGGGATCTCCAAAGGTTTCTTTGAATTCCTCCCAGAAAGTGGTTGGTTCTGAATCCGGAATCTCATTGGAGCCATACTGCCCTCTGGAAAGTTCCACTTCCTTATCTGTAAGTCCTTTAAACTTCATTCTGTATCTCCATTTTCTTTTTTAATATTCCATAGAAACAGTCATGGACCCGCTTTTTCTGCGGACTCCATGACTGTATTGTCCCTGTGGTGTTTATGTGTACCGGCCGGCCAGTTCACCGATTCCCGTATCCGTGGTTCCCTGCCCGATGGCATTGAATTTCCACTCTCCGTTATGACGGTAAACTTCCCCGAAAATCATGGCGGTCATTCCGGAGTAATCTTCAGTCAGATTGTACTGGCACATCTCTCTGTTATTCCTTTCGTCCACCAGACGGCAGAACGCATTCTGAATCATGCCGAAATGCTGTTTTCTCTGTACTGCCTGATAAATGTTGACCACAATCACAATTCTGTCGTACTGCTGAGGCACACGGGACAGATCCACCACAATCTGTTCGTCGTCCCCGTCTCCGGCTCCGGTCAGGTTATCTCCCATATGGAGCACTGCACCGGATTTGTGCTGAAGGTTGCCGAAAAATACCACATCCTCTTTTCCCGCCAGTCGGCCGCTGCTCAAAAGCAGTGCGGAGGCATCACAGTCTATTTCCTGGGGTTTTGGGGCAAACAGCCCTTTCTTTTTGCGCTGCACCTCATCCCAGCCCAATCCTATCAGTATCCTGGAAAGTCCCGCGTTGTCTTTTGACAGGCTGACTTTCTGACCTTTCTGTAAACTAATCGACATCTGTTTTCCTCCTTGTCTGTATACCTGACCAGGTATTATGCAACTTCAATGCCAAAATGGCCGCACAGCGCGGCAAGTCCGCCCTGGAATCCGCTTCCGATGGCATTGAATTTCCACTCTCCGCCATGGCGGTACAGCTCTCCTACCACCACTGCCGTCTCAATGGAGAAATCCTCTCCCAGATCGTAGCGGATCAGCTCCTGTCCGGTGGCGTCGTCCACAATCCGGATAAAAGCATTGGATACCTGTCCGAAGTTCTGACGTCTGGTTTCAGAATCATAAATGGTTACGGTAAATGCGATTTTGTCAACTCCCATGGGCACCTGAGACAGATCAATCAGAATCTGTTCGTCATCTCCCTCACCCTCTCCGGTCAGGTTATCTCCCATATGCTTTACGGAGCCGCTGGAATGCTCCAGATTGCTGTAGAAAATAAATTCTTTTTCACTGGGACATTTTCCGTTGGGCCCTAACAGAAACGCTGCTGTGTCCAGATCAAAATCCGCACCGGAATCAAATGCATTCACATCCCAGCCCAGTCCCACCATAATGCTCTTTAAACCGGGATTCCCTTTGGTTAAATCAACTTTCTGTCCTTTGGTTAAATTAATTGGCATAGTACAAATCCTCCTTTACTATGGTCAGTTTTATTTTTCCGGCATATGATACATCCTGTTAAACTCTGTTTTGATACCTTCAAGCCTCATCTGATCCTGCTGCCGCTGTTTTCTGGCATTTTCCTGAATCTGTCTTGTCTCGTCAATACCGTTTACGATGGTCTTCCAGGTTGTTTCCAGTGTTTCAATTTTGATGGAGCTGCCAGAGGCAAGCTGTGCGGTCATCTTAGACTGCTCCACCGTATTTCTGGCATTTTTCACCAGCATCTCGTTGGTCTTTTCATCCAGCGCAGACATGGCTTCCGCCTGAATTCTCTGTCTTTTCAGCATAATTGCCTGTGCCAGCGCCTGTTTAAACACCGGAAGGGTAATAATAAATGCTGAATTAATTTTTCTCACCAGGTTCATATTGCTGAATTCCATGGTCCTGATCATGGGAACGGACTGCATGGCCACACTTTCCGCAGTTCTCAGGTCCTGGGTTCTCTGCTCTAACATCATCAGAGCCTGCTGCATACTCTGAAGCTCGAACTGAATGGAATTATCTCCGGTGGCCTCAAAATCAGCCTGCAGCTTTGCAATGTATTCCTCCAGTTCCCGGCAGCCCTGTTCACCTGCCAGAATATATTTTACCAGTTCATGATAATAATTTACGTTAGCTTCAAACATCTGCTCCAGTTTCCGGTTGGACTGTCTGATTTCTGATTCATACTGCTTCAGCTGCACATAGATCTTATCTACTTCATCCCCCATAGTATGATACTTGGCCAGAATTTTATCCAGCTGTTTTCTCAGATTACCGAACATTTTTCCAAAGAGCCCCGGATTTTCCTTCAGCTCATCAATATCGAATTTGGCCATCACTTTTGCCAGAGTATTCAGCATCTCGCTGGAATCATCAAGCTGCGACATGTTCATACTGTTCAATACCACATCAGAAGCCTTGGAAATCTCCTCTGCCGCTTCCGAGCCGAAAGACACAATAGTTTCCAGATTGTGCACCTCAATGGTGCTGACAAGGGCATCCACCTCCGCAGAATTGGTCAGCGTATCATTCATCTGCTGCCGGTCCGCCGCAATGTCATACTGTTCCACCACTTCGATTTCATTTTTGGTGTCCGGTACGGTTACGGGCTGCTGCACTGCGGTTTTGCTAAAATCAAGTCCCATATTCAACTACCTCTCTTAAATAATCTGTCGCGCCAGGACTGACGCGGGTTAGATGGAAGCCTTCCAAAATCCGGTATCTGCAAATCATACATATACTCGCCTGTCTGGTGTTCTTCCATGAGTTTCCTGTTAAAATACTTTTCGATACACTGATAGCCTGTGGGAATAAAAAATATCACATCAAATCCCACAAGGTTCAGAAAGGACACCAGAATGGAATCCTCCAGGGAAATCATTTCCTCCGTTGTATTGATATATATAAATTTCGGGTTTTTCCTGGTAAAATCAAATTTCTGTATCAGCCGCAGTATCTCTTTGTTCAGATTGAGAACCGTGGAAATAATGGTATACTCCATTCCATTCTCAAACGTCCCCTTTATAACCTTCTGTTCAATCAGAAGCTGCAGCTTGTCCAGAATATGCTCCTGCATCTCCTCCCGCAGAAACCCATAAGGATATCTGGGATGGTTTTTTATTTTATTTCTCTGCAGCTTCCCGTTTTTAAAAAACTCTGTGGCATAAGATTTCATGGGATTTGCCTCTGTGGAGCTGATATAAGGCGCTTTCTTCACCACAATGGTGCTCTCTGTCACCAGCTTTCGGATACCGCTCCAGTATTCGGAAACCCCGTTTTTCACCCCGGACACTTTGGCAAAAATAACCGGAAGGCTGACCACGCCTTCTGTGACGCCAAAATTAGGCCGGTATTTCAGCTCCTGGTCCCACAAAAGCCCGATTTCCTCATACATGGTCTGCAGCGTTACCGCACTGGCTTTTCCGTACTGCTGATTCCGGTAAATTCCGGAATCCTGATACATAATGGCATCCAGTTCCCGCTCCGCATGATAGGCGGCAGTCCCCATCTGAACCTGGGAGCTGTCCTGGGGAAATCTGTCCACAGTCAGGGACTGGGTAAAATGGACTTCACAGAGCCAGGAATCCTCCAGACAGCACCTGGTACTTAAATCAGGATTTAAAATCAGTACATCTGTGGGCAGTTTTGCCAGAAACCGCAGAAACATGGCTTCCTGTTCCGTTTTGCATCCCCCCAGATAAATCACGCAGCCAATCTCCGGCATGTGCCAGTGGGAAAATAACTGAGACTGATACCTCTGCAGCCAGCACAGGAGATACACGGCCTGCCCGGTGAGCCTGTTCAGATTTCTGTCTGCCTGACTGCTGCCGCCCTCCGGCTGAGGGGATTTTTCCAGCATCACATCCAGAAATGCACGGTGCATCAGTTTCTGAAGTTCCGGCTCTGCACCGGACTTTATATTGCTCACTGACAAATCCAGCAGCATCTGTTCCTCATCCTTATAGGTTTTCCTGCGTATTCTGCTGACTTCCTCCGGAGAAGGCGCCAAAATCCCATGTTCCAGAATCAGAAGGTTTCTGCCTTTCTTTTTTACTTCCTGTCCGAACTGATACCACTCATTCAGATACGTCAGTTTATCTTCCACTCCGATTATCCGGCAGAAACAGTTATAAAACAGTTTTTCATCCTTCCCCCGGCTTCCGGGACTCCTGCGGATATTCTCCAGTACCTGTCCCTCAATCCAGGCATTGGTACAGGGCAAAATTCCCGGAGGCGGCCCGTAAAGCCGCTGAATGTTCCTCTCCTGTTCCATCTGCTGCCGAAGCTGACGGAGAGAAAAATCCTCCGGAAAGGGAACCAGATGGTCTCCCTGATATGCATGGGAAAATCTGGATGCCATATCCAGTTTTAAATATTTTTCATCACCTTTGTACTGGAGAAGCACAATATCGCAGCCGGCACCGGACAGTATGGTCAGGAGTTTTAATTCATAATTGCTGACTTCTCCCTCATAGAGTATTTTGGGAAGGTTATTTTCTCCCAGCCGGTTGACAATACGCTCAAACTTATAGTAAAGCCAGCACATAAATTTGATATATGCATTTTTCAGCATATTTTCATTTTTGCCTTCCCTGCGCATGTCCTCCAGTGTATCATAGATGGACAGGGCCATCTGGCTCCTCTGATAGTCTCTCATTCTGGGAAGCCACTTCTTCAGGCTTGCGGAAATAAACCCCGTGCTCATCTGAAATTCCATTCCCATGATTTCCTCATAGTAATCCAGATTCCGCTCATCCGGATTCGGAATTCTCCCCTCAATCACCACACCTGCAGTTCTTGCCGCCTCGTAATATTTCTGAATAAACGCCTGTATTTCACTGCTGTATCCGTTGATACGGCAGAAAAATACTCCCTGTGCTCCCCTGCTGTCCAGATTCAGAAAATAATCCTGTAAATCCTGAAGTTCTTTTCGCTCAAACATATACTTTCACAATCGCTTTCCGCTTATCCTTATCTTATCTGCTCTGCCTGACATCTGCCCGGCCCGGAACCGTCCTTACAGCAAAAATCAGCGTTTTCTGCTTTTACTGTAATTTGTCATTTTATTTTTATTCATAACATATCCCAGTGCTGCTCCCACCACACCGCCCAGGATATGGGTCAGATTCGATACATTATCCTTTATGAAAATCCCCTGATACACCTGCTGGCCCATATAGATTACCGCCACCAGCACAAAGGTAATGGGAATGGCCCCTTCTTCCACGCAGGTGAAGGAAGACAAAAGAATCAGGGCAAACACCACGCCGCTGGCGCCCAGAAGTCCCACACCGGGAAAGAAAATAAAGTGAACCACCCCGGTAGCAAGCCCCGTGGCCAGTATAACAAACAGCAGGTTGGCGGAACCGTATTTTTCCTCCAGCAGCGGTCCCACCACCAGAATCAGCGTAATATTTCCAAAAAAATGTTCCCATCCTGCATGGCCCAGTACATGACCAAAAAACCTCAGCCAGGTCAGGGGACTCAGCAGGGAGGAACGGTATACGCTGAAGAATATGTGATTGGTAACTCCTCCGGTGACAATATTCAGAAGCATTGCCAGAAAACAGATTATGGTAAAGCTGAGAATAACCGGAGAATTAAAAGACAGTTTCAGTTTTTTATGTTCTGACACAGATTTCATCTCCTTTTCAGGTATGATTATCATTATAGCGTTTTTCCGGGTTTTTTTCAAGAATTTCACAAAATTACCTTATAAATCCCTGTACAAAGGCCCGTATGTATTCATATCCCACTGCCAGATTGATATTCTGGCCGTCATCGTAGCCTGCGGTACTGATTCCAATCACCTCACCATACATGTTAAGCACTGCCCCTCCGGAACTTCCGTGGGAAATGGGGGCGGTAAACTGAATCATATCCACTCCTTCGATTACCCGAAATCCTGAAATAATCCCGTCTGATACGGAATTAAACAGTCCCAGCGGGCTTCCGATGGCCACCACTTTCTGGCCTCTGGCCAGTTTTTTCTCTCCTCCGTAAAGGGGAATGGGCTGCAGTTTCCGCTGTATCCTGAGAACCGCCAGATCCAGTACGGAATTATATTTAATCATCTCGTCCGTCTGATATACTTTCTCATCCTCTTCAATGCGCACGGAATAGTATCTGCCCCGGCAGGCCACATGGTTATTGGTAAGAATATACCCATCCCGGCCAATCATAATACCGGAACCCCCGCCAATCACGTCCCCCCTGTCATCATGTATCATAATCTGCACCACAGAAGAAGCCAGCGTGGCCAGTTCTTCGTAAGACAGCTCTCTTCGCTGTGCATTTCCTGTATGATTTCCCTGCAAACTGCCGGAAGGCTGCAATGAAACACTCTGCCCCCGTCCGGCGCCTGCCGCTGTCTTCTTCTGTCCGGCGTCCATCATTTCTCTGGTTCTTCTGTCCCGCTCCGGCACTCTGGTGTTCACCTTTACACGGGCCGGCCCCGGACTGGCCTTTCCTTCTGGCTGACATGCAGAAGCTGTCCCCTGCCCCGGACTGATCCGGCGGGACCGGTCCATGTATTCCGGAAGGGAAATCTCCTCTCTGTGTTCTGTTCTGCACAGGACAGACAGGCCAAGATCTTCCAGTTCCCGGTCAATATCCTGATTACTCTGAATAAGCAGCACATCAAATCCCAGCAGTGTCAGCAGAAAGCAAAACAGATATTCCTGCTGTCTGCAGATATTTTCAAATACCACCTTCCTGGTGTCCTGCTGCTTCCAGTTCTCCAGGGCTGCAGCTACGGTATGGTCCAGCCAGTACAGGAGCTTCACAACAAAATTTTTTTCCATGGAAACGCTCAGTCCGGGTTTGCATTTCCGCAGTACATCCAGGGCTTCTTCACATGCACAGCTCAGAATATGAGAAAGTTCCTGCTGATGTTCCGCAAATTTTAATGGAATTCTCTGCCTTCCGTTCCTGTTCCACTCCTCATAACAGCCTCCATAGTAGTTTGCATCTTCTGTGTCTGCCAGTCTGGGCAGACTGCTCCATCTGTGATAATACCCGTTTCCTGAATACATATCTTCTGTCAGAATCCGGTCCATGGAAAGGATTTCCTGAAGCACCTGTCCATTCAGACCCTCAATCCGTAAAAAGTAAACCTCTCTGCAGTTTTGGCTGCAGCTTCCCTTCGCATTCCGGAACTCTTCCGGAGAAGACAGCTTTATCACATTTCTTCTGGTTTTAAATTTCTCTGTATGCATTTTGGGCCACCTTTTATCATTATCTTACCTGAATCTTATGAATTTTCCACTGTCTAAAGGATAACACTCCCCTGGCTCAAATTCAAGGGCCGGGAAAATATCCGTCCTTTCATGCTCTGTAAATTTCCCGGTATCTGTGGTATAATCCTCTTCTGAGGAGGAATTTCATATGAATCATTCTGTAAACGCATACCGTGTTGGCCCGCTGCTCTACTGCCCCGCCAGCAACGAAACCATTGTCAGTTCACTGACCCATGAAAAATTCGGCAGACAGTTTTCCCTGGCCCTGTGCCTGGAGGATGCCATACGGGACGACCGGGTGGCTGAAGCAGAGGAGACACTGATTGCTTCTGTAAAATCCCTGGACCGCATCCGGTCCCGCCAGCCTTTTTTCATGCCCAAACTCTTTATCAGAGTCCGAAACCATACCCAGATTAAAAGCCTGCTGCACCGTCTGGGAGATTCCGGGAAACTTATCGCAGGATTTAATATTCCGAAATTTTCCCCGGAAAATGCAGATGTTTATATCCGGACAATCTGCGATATCAACGAAAATGCGAATCAGACCTTTTACATGATGCCCATTCTGGAGAGCCCTTCCATCATTGATTTACGGAACAGATACAGAATTCTGTATGAATTAAAGGAAAAGCTGGATTCTGTTTCCCGGTATGTGCTGAATATCCGGGTAGGCGGCAACGACCTGTGCCATCAGTTCGGGTTTCGCAGGCACAGTACGGAATCCATTCACAAAATCCGGCCCATCGGCAGTATTTTTTCTGATATTGTCACAGTATTCGGTATGGACTATGTCATTTCCGGTCCCGTCTGGGAATATTACAGCGGAAAAAACTGGGACAGCGGACTGAAACAGGAACTGAATGACGATCAGTTATGCGGATTTATCGGCAAAACTGTGATTCATCCCCGGCAGATTCCACTGGTAAACGAGGCCTACAGAGTACCTCTCAAAGACTACAATGACGCCAGATCCATTCTGGACTGGGATGCTGATTCCCCTTCCCTGGTATCGGGCAGTATTGTAAAAGAACGTATGAATGAATATAAAACCCACTGCAACTGGGCCCTGCGGACCCTTGCACTGGCAGAAGCCTATGGCCTGAAATGAACCAGGCAGCCCCGGCAGAATATCTGAAATATCAGGTATCTGCCAGCTTCTTTATGATTCCGCAGGATTTATAGCGCACCAGGGGATAATATTCCACCGGCACCTGTTTTTCTTCCGCAAGCCTTACAATGTGGTTCAGGGAACGGTCTTTCCTGCACTGGCTGCTGATTAATATTTTCCATGGGATCCGCCTGAGAAGCACTCTGGTGGTTTCTCCGATTCCCGGCTTGATCAGATTCAGATCTGAAATTCCAAATTTACGGCCAATGGCCCTGACTTCCCGCAGTCCTGCGCTTTCTGTCCTGCTTTTTACATCAGAAACAGAATGGCTCCGGCTTTCTTCTGCCGGCAGACAAAAATCAAATTCCTGTTCTATGGATCCAATAAAATCATATGACAGGTCTTCCTGTTCCATTTCTTCATAGTAAACTGCTCCATGAAAATCCTCCTGGCCGATAATATCGTCCCGAAGAAACGTCCTGCTTACCAGTCCGGAAACAGTACAGTTCAGACAGGAACTGGGAATCAGAATATCTTCGTGAGTACCGCAGAGTTCTGTCACACCGGCCGGATCTGCCAGAACGGCAATCTCATCGGAAACGCCAGGGTATGCGGCCAGCTCCTTCTTAAGTTCCCCCAGTATGGCCCCTTTTCCTATCCATCCGTCCACAAACAGAAGACTTTCTGCCTCATATTTTTCCAGAAGAAATTTCATGGCGTTGGCGTCGATTCCTCTGCCCCGGATAATGGAAATGGAATAATGTTTTACCTCAGCCCCATATTTTCTGCGGATATAACGTTTCAGCAGGATCCCAACAGGAGTTCCTGCCCGCGCCAGAGAAACCAGCACCGCCTGGCTGCCCTTTTTTTCCATGATTTTATCTGCCAGAATGCCCACTGCCTGAGCGGTAAGTCCGGCAAACTGCTCAAGCCCTTCCTGATAGGCCTCCATATAGGCCTGGGTGGGAACGTATTCTAACGGCAGCATTTCGCAGTAATGGCGTCCCGCCTGAATTGCCTTTTCCCGCTCCCGGGCAGGCTGAGGCTTCACCATTCCCGTAATATCTTTCAGCAGAAAGATCACATCGTCTTCTCTGTAGGAACTTCTCATTTCAGCACCACCTGATTACCTGAATATTATCGTTGCCGGCACACTTCAGTGCATACAGCAGGGAAGCCAGCCCTTCTTCTGTCACCGCCGCGTCCGTGAGCACCAGTACCCTGTGGCAGGACGCCAGATTATAGAGATAAGTCACCCGGTCAGCATCGTACAGACTGGCCAGCTGATACCTTTCATGGAGGGGATATTCCAAAGCCCGGCTCACTTCAATGGGACTGCGGGTAGTGGCATGAAACCGCACCCGATTTCCCCGCTCTGTCAGTTTCCGGCCAAGATACAGACCGGGATACATAAATTCCTCGGTGCCAAGCACAAGTATATTTTCTTCCGCTTCCACAGAAATTTCCCGGAAAATCTGCTGACACATCTGTTCACACGCTGCCTGGTAAGTTTTTCCATGATGTAGTTTTCTGGTGTTGACAGCGCCGGGAATCTCTGCAATACTGCAGAGATTCCCAAAATGGCTGTCTCCTGAAAGCCCAGGGGAAGCTGGCGGAATACAGCCAGAATCAGAACCGGCAGCTTCTGCTCTGAAGCGGCAGTCATAATAAGTACCATCGCCTCTAAAGGATTCTGCCTGTTTCGGATAGCTGCTGTAATCCATTTTCACAAGATAAATCAGGTCTGTTCCATCTTCCTGATAAACTTTCAGAGAATCCTCATCCATGCCGTTTAACAGGGAGGCCGCAGAAAACCTGAGATGTTCTCCGTAAGTCTCCCGCATCAGCAGGATAATTTTTCTGATGGTATTCCCGGTGGTCACCTCATCC
The DNA here is from genome assembly GCF_000403845.2 of Eubacterium sp. 14-2. GTDB lineage: Bacteria > Bacillota > Clostridia > Lachnospirales > Lachnospiraceae > Petralouisia. The sequence goes on from NZ_KE159568.1 coordinate 987,298, forward strand.
TCGGCAAATACCACCCGGTCTGTCTGTTCCAGAATTTCCTCCAGCCCGTTTTTCACCAGCTTCTGCTCTGTGGCATGGCTGTGGGACTCGGTAAAATACAGATATTCTCCATCCGGAATCTGTTCTCTGGTGGTATGTATGGCATAGGTATTCAGCTCTGCCGCCAGGGTTTCTCCAATGGCTGTAGCTGTCTCTGCAAATCCCACCACCAGCAGACGCTCTCCGGGATACCGCCGGCGCACCAGCTCTGCCAGAGCCGAGAACATGTCCAGCGCTTTTTCCGGAGATGCGGGAATGTGCTTTCCCTGATAGCGGTTCAGCACCAGATAATTCCGCTTTTTATTGTTATCCCGTTTTGCCACAGAAACAATTTCTGCTGTGTACATGGTTCCTCCATTTCTCCTGGGCCGCCGCCCCGATCTGCCTGTCAGCCCACGGGCTCATGACAGTCCTGATTCTGAATCTTTCAATCAGACAAATTTTTTTACTTTTTCGTAAATTCCCTGGCCGTCCAGCCCGTATTTTTCCAGCAGTTTTATTGCCGGTCCAGACTCGCCGAACACATCGTTGATACCGATTTTACATACCGGTGCAGGGGCTTTTTCACATAAACAGTCGCAGACTGCGCTGCCAAGACCGCCGATAACCGAATGTTCTTCTACGGTAACCACCTTTCCTGTTTTGCCTGCGGACCGGAGAATCAGTTCTTCGTCCAGAGGCTTAATGGTATGGATATTGATCACTTCCGCATGGATGCCTTCGGATGCGAGTTTTTCTGCCGCTTCCAGAGAAGCTGCCACGCACAGTCCCGTAGCCACAATGGTCACGTCCGTTCCTTCCCGCAGCAGTACGCCTTTGCCAACTTCAAATTTATAATCTGCTTCGTCATTAATCACAGGCACTGCCAGACGTCCAAACCGCAGATACACAGGGCCGTCCATTTCATAAGCTGCCCTTACCGCCGCTCTGGCTTCCACGTCATCGGCGGGATTGATAATGGTCATGCCTGGAATCGTCCGCATTAAAGCAATATCTTCATTACACTGATGGGTGGCTCCGTCCTCTCCCACTGAAATGCCCGCATGGGTGGCTCCTATTTTCACATTCAGATGGGGATAACCGATGGAATTACGCACCTGCTCAAAAGCTCTGCCTGCTGCAAACATGGCAAAGGAACTTACAAAAGGTACTTTTCCCGTTGCGGCAATGCCTGCCGCAATACCTGTCATATTACATTCTGCAATTCCGCAGTCCAGATGGCGCTCCGGAAATTCTTTCTGAAACAGCCCTGTTTTGGTGGCGGCAGCAAGGTCTGCATCCAGCACCACCAGATTTTCATGTTCTTTTCCCAGTTCCACCAGCGCTTTTCCGTAACTTTCTCTGGTTGCAATTTTCTTTACTTCCGGCATAATGCTTCACCTGCTTTCTCCAGTTCTTTCATGGCAATCTCATATTCTTCGTCATTGGGGGCCTTACCATGCCATCCCGCCTGATTTTCCATATAGGAAACGCCTTTTCCCTTTAATGTCTTAAGTACAATGGCCACAGGCTGTCCTTTCACCGTACGCGCTTCCTGAAAAGCTGCCCGCAGAGAATCAAAATCATTTCCGTCTGCCACGTTTATCACATGAAACTGAAAAGCTCTGAATTTCTCATCAATGGGATAGGGCGAACATACGTCTTCAATTTTACCGTCAATCTGCAGTCCGTTGTTGTCCACAATCACCACAAGATTGTCCAGTTTCCGGTGTCCTGCAAACATGGCCGCTTCCCACACCTGGCCTTCCTGCAGTTCTCCGTCGCCCACCAGCGTGTACACCCGGTAACTGTCGCCGCTTATTTTAGCCGATACTGCCATGCCCACTGCCGCGGAAATTCCCTGTCCCAGAGAACCGCTGGACATATCAATCCCCGGTGTGTGCTGCAGACAGGGATGTCCCTGCAGATGAGAACCGATATGACGCAGTGTTTTTAAATCTTCCACCGGAAAATAGCCTCTGTTTGCAAGAGCTGCATACAGTCCCGGAGCCGTATGGCCTTTCGAAAGTACAAACCGGTCCCGGTCCGGCTTTTTCGGGTTCTGAGGGTCGATATTCATTTCTTCAAAATACAGATAAGTAAACACCTCTGCAGCGGAAAGGGAGCCGCCGGGATGGCCGGCTTTCGCCGCATGTACGGAAGTAATAATTCCTTTACGGACTTCATTGGCTGCTTTCTGAAGTTCTAAATTTTCCATATAATTTCTCCTTGTTGTATAAAAGAATGTGCTGACTGTTTCTCTCTGCTCCAGGAACCGGAAAACTCCCTGTAACGGAAACAGATACTGCTGTCTGGTTCCCCTCATTCACCCCTTTTACTCCCCGAATACTGCTTTGTAATCTTTCTGAAATTTTTCTATCCCCTGGTCTGTCAGCGGATGTCTCGTCATCTGCTCAATAACGCTCCAGGGAATGGTTGCGATATCTGCACCGGCCAGCGCACAGTCATGGACATGGATGGTATTGCGGATGCTGGCCGCAATGATTTCCGTTTCCAGTCCGTAATTATCAAAAATGGTAACAATATCTTCTATCAGCTGAATGCCGGGCTGACTGATATCGTCCAGCCGTCCCAGGAAAGGCGATACATAGGTGGCTCCTGCCCTGGCCGCCAGCAATGCCTGATTTGCTGTAAAAATCAGTGTCACATTGGTTTTAATGCCTTCTTCTGAGAGTACCTTAACAGCTTTCAGACCTTCCACAGTCATGGGAATTTTTACAATCATATTGGGATGAATTGCCGCAATCTCACGTCCCTCTTTTATCATGCCCTCCGCATCCGTGGTGGTTGCCTTTACTTCCCCGCTGATGGGTCCGTCCACAATGGCTGCGATCTCTCTGATTACTTCATTAAAATCTCTGCCCTCTTTTGCAATCAGAGAGGGGTTGGTGGTCACTCCGCAGATTACCCCCATATCATTTGCTTTGCGAATGTCTTCCACATTGGCTGTGTCAATAAATAATTTCATTACCTTTCCTCCTTCTGTATTCCGGACAAAACACTTCCTCTCTCATTCTACAGGAAATTTTCATTTCCCACAAGGTCTAACTGAATTTCCTTACAAGAATATCGCTTTTTTCCAGAAATTCTTCCACGGTGTGAAATCCCAGACGTTCCAGGAGTTCCCCCACGAAAGGATTTTCCAGAGGCGTCCGGTACTCTGCCGCTTCCCCGTAGCGCTCCACATTTTTTCTTCCTTCTTCTTTGTCTATGATGATTTTCGGGCCTCCCACACAGCCGCCCCGGCATCCCATTCCTTCAAAAAAGTTGGCCTTTGTCTCTCCTTTTTTCAATCGTTCTATCATTTCCCGGCAGGCCGGCACTCCGTCTGCCTGTTCTGCCCGCACCTCAATGCTGCGCTCCGGCCGCAGCTGCTTCACCGTTAATTTTACAGCCTCACTGACTCCCCCTGTCATGGCGTAAATCCGTCCTGCTTTGGAGGAATGTTCTTTGTCGTCTTCTCCTAACTGTTCCGGATGAATGTCCGCTGCCTCAAACATGTCCTGTACCTCCTGGAAGGTCAGCACATAATCCACCGCATCTGCAATATCCTCTTCTCTGGCTTCTTTTTTCTTGGCCATACATGGGCCGATAAATACGGTTACACTGTCAGGATGAAGTTTTTTCACCACCCTTCCCGCAGCAATCATGGGAGATACTGCTCCCGGCACATGGGGCATCAGCTCCTGATACACCTGACGCAGCATGGCAATCCACACAGGACAGCAGCAGCTTGTAAGCTGGAAGTCCTGTTCTTCCCGGATATTCGCATCAAATTCCAACGCCTCTTTCAGCGTTAAAATATCCGCAAACACAGCTACCTCAATCAGCCCCTGAAATCCCATGGCCTTAAATGCCGCCCGCAGCTTTCCGGTGGTGACGTCCGGCCCGAACTGGCCCAGAAAAGCCGGAGCCACCAGGGCATACACTTCCTGCTGCTTTCCTCTGACCGCCCGAAGTACCGGGACCACATCTTTATTTGCCGCCAGTTTTTCCAGCCTGCAGGCCTCCACACATGCGCCGCAGCCCACACACTTTTCCCGGTTAATATGGACTTTTCCATTTTCATCCTGTTCAAACGCATCAAAAATACAGCTTCTCTCACAGGCTTTCTCATAGGCGCACTGTTCACATTCCTCTGCAAATATCACAGGGGCGTGTTTCTCCGGATGAAGGAGACAATCCATGTGATACGGATCGTACTCTTCCTCCAGTACACGCCCCTTTCCTGCTTCCTGTTTTAAGATATCCAGATATAGCTGATGAAATGTTTTCATGGTTTTTCCTCATTTCTGTTTTTTTCATTAGTATTAACAGAAACAGAAGAAAAAACACGGGTTTTCCCCAAAGACAGGGGTTCTTTTTACCGGAGCAAATAAACCATCCCTTTCACCCGTCAGCGTGACAGGTTCTTTCATGCATTCGTGTGACAAGTCCTTTCCCATGAGATAAAAAAGCCTGTGGTAACCATAAGGGCCAGCAGTTCCGCAGCCACAATGGCCAGCCAGATTCCATCCATGCTCAAAAACATGGGAAGAAGCTGCACCATTGCAATCTGAAACACAAAGGTCCTGAGAAATGAAATTGCCGCTGACACGCCTCCCTTTCCCAATGCTGTAAAAAATGCCGAACCCCATACATTGATTCCCATCATGGAAAATGCCAGTGCATACAGACGGAACCCATGACAGGTCATGTCAGACAGCTCCTTATCATAGCTGGCAAATACCGCCACCAGCGGACCGGCGAGCAGCTCTGCCAGTACAGTCAGCACCAGTCCGGTTGTGCCCATCAGCACCAGGCTTTTCCGAAACAGACTTTTCAGTTCTTTTTTGTTGCCCGCTCCATAGTGATAGCCTGCTACCGGACTGCTGCCAATTGCATAACCAAAATAAATGGCCATAAAAACAAAATTCACATACATGATAATTCCATATGCGGCCACGCCATTTTCTCCCGCCAGCTTCATAAGCTGAAAATTATACAGAATATTTACAATGGAAGTGGAAAGATTGGTAACCATCTCTGAAGCACCGTTTCCAAAGGTTTTCCACAGCACCTGCCAGTGGATTCCGGTTCTGGTCAGCCCCAGCAGACTGTCATTCTTCCGTGCAAAATAAACCAGAGGAATGATACCTCCTGCAATCTGTCCTGCCACCGTGGCCGCAGCCGCTCCCGCAAGCCCCCAGCGAAATACCGCCACAAACAGGTAATCCAGTACCATATTGGTGCCTCCTGCCAGCAGAGACATTTTCAGGCTCAGTCCTAGCTTTTCCGCTGTGACAAAAAAACTCTGAAAAACATTCTGCAGCACAAAGGCAGTGAGCCCGAATGCCAGAATCCGGCTGTAAAGCACTGAATATTCCAGCAGTTCCCCTTCTGCCCCCAGGCCAGCGGCAATGGGCCTCGCAAAGACAAATCCCACCACTGACAACACCAGGCTTAAAACTGCTGCAAAGTACACCAACATGGAAAAATACTGGTTCGCCTCTCCGGATTTGCCTTCACCCAGGGTTTTGGAAACCACTGCACTGCCTCCTGTACCAATCATAATGCCTGTGGTGCCAAATGCCATGCAGACCGGCATAATCAGGTTCACTGCCGCAAAGGGCGTTTTGCCCACATAATTGGATACAAAAAATCCATCCACAATTCCGTACAGAGACGTGCAGATCATCATAAGTACAGGGGATATCACAAAACGCAGTAATTTTTTATAAGTAAAATGATCCGATAACTGTATTCTCATTCTGTCTCCTCCATTCTGTCATTATTCCGTTATTCTTCCGTTACGCTCCGTCAAAATACAGCTGCAGACTGTCCAAAGATACTTTTCCGTCACGAAACACCCCAGCTGCGTTTATCGCATGTGTTCTGTCTTATCCTGAAAAATACGGACGTACTTCCTGGTAAGTTTCAGCAGCTCTCTGCTTTCCTGTTCAGACATTTCCTGAAAAGCAGCTTTTTCCATTTTCATCACCGGATATATATTTCTTTCCGCAACCTGCTGCCCCGCGGGGGTCAGATAAACATGCCTGTCCCGTCCGTTTCCCGGTTCCATTTCAATATATCCTTTTGCTTTTAAATTCTGCACGGAAGAATTCACCGTCTGCCTGCTGATAGAATAACGCTCCGCAATGTCCTTCTGCAGATATCCGTTTCCCATCTCCACAATGGCATACAGAATAAAAAAAGCACTGTCAGACATTCCTGCGTTCACCGCAAGCTCATGATAAATCCGGTCCATTTCCCGGTACAGACGGTTAAATTCTTCCAGATGTTCTCCTGGATTAAATTTCATGCTTTCACCTTGTATAATGAACTCATAGGGAAATTCACTACACATTTTCCTTTCTTGATTATTTTCTATATAATCAGTTGTAGACGCTGTGGATTAGTAATATCACCTACGGCAGCTTCCCTATAAGCTGACTGTTTCCTTTGGAGGCTCTAACCACAGCTCTATGTTTAGTTGTTAATTAGTTAGATAACGCATAACGTTTTATATATAGCAAGGATACCTTCAACATAGAGTTTGCGGAAACACAGCGTAAATTTATTACAAAGGAGTGATTCTTTATGTTATTTGTTGGCATTGATGTAGCCAAATCCAAACATGACTGCTGTATCATTGATTCTAATGGTATTATCATTACGGATTCCCTTCGTATTTCAAACACAAAAGAAGGTTTCGATACACTTTACACCTCAATCATCTCTGCGCTTGAGTCAACTGATTTTTCAAACGTAAAAACAGGACTTGAATCAACAGGTCATTACAGCACAAACATTACAAACTATCTGTATTCCAAAGGCTTTCATATTACTGTACTGAACCCTTTAGCAACAAATGCTTTTCGTAAGGCTGGAACCCTTAGAAAAACCAAAACAGATAAGTGTGACGCCAAAGTCATTGCAACTATGCTCTTTTCTGATGAATCAAAATCCTATTCACCTTCATCATACCAAATCCAAGAGCTAAAGTCACTAACAAGGCATCGTTATCGTATGATTGGTTACCGTTCCAAACTTAAGCTTTCTGTTACTCGATTAATAGATATCATTTTCCCTGAACTGCCTGCCCTTGTATGGTCTATCCACCAATCTTCCAGTTATCAGTTATTACTTGAATTGCCATGCCCGGACGAAATACGCAGATGTCATCTGACTCATTTAACAAATGTTATTTCTAAGGCTTCCCGTGGAAAATATGGCCGTGAAAAAGCAATTCAGCTACGGGAGCTTGCAGCTAACTCTATCGGCTCATCCAACAGATCCTTAACTTTTGAGTTGCAACAGACAATTCGATTAATTCAATCCGTTCAGGTTGAAATAAATACTTTGGATAAACAAATCAAACTTGTCGTAGATGAACTTAACACGCCACTTATGACCATTCCTGGCATAGGATATACAATTGCTGCCATCATACTTGCTGAGATTGGTGATATAAATAATTTCTCATCACCAGCGAAACTTCTGGCATTTGCAGGAATGGAACCTTCTACTTACCAGTCTGGGAAATACAATGCGTCTAAAACACCTATGGTTAAGAGAGGATCCACATATTTGCGTTGGGCTGTCATGCAAGCTGCACGATTGGTTTCTATGAGGGATTCCACTTTTGCCGCTTATATGGCAAAAAAGCGATCCGAAGGAAAACACTTTAATGTAGCTCAAAGCCATGTAGGCAAAAAATTGATTCGAGTAATCTATTCACTGTTAAAAAACAACACTGCATTTGTTCCACAAATGTAACAAATAAAATATCCTTTTTGAAGGCAACTTCCGTTGCCTTATTTGTCATGCAATTTTTTATCTGTTAAGAAAAACTATAAAATCTTATCAATTTTTTCTTGACTTCATATAGTTAGTCTCCCTGAATCCGAAATCGGACTAATTGTTAGTATAATCCGATTTCGGATTCATGTCAAGAAAATTCTGCCATCAGACTGAAAGTATCCGGTCAGTAACTGTTATATAAATACAGCTGTTTTACCGGTTCATTTTTGTTCCGATAAAGCGCTCCAGCATATGTGCTGTAACAGCAAAAATAATACACTCCGACTCCAGATATACATATCCGATTCCCAGTGAAAATACAAAAGACGCAGCCAGATCAATGATAATTCCTTCGTATTGTTTTGTTATGGCTTCCTGGACAAGAACGGAAAAACACCAGATAAGTCCATTTATGATAATTCCGTACAGAATATCTTCTTTCCACAGATTTAACAGCAGACACACAAAGTTCTGCATCATAAGCCGCATGGGAATTTCCATCATGCCGGCTTCCACACATCGAAACAGAAGTTCCCGCCGGGTACAGGAGGCCTGTTTTTTCTGACGGAAGGAAATAAGCATACAGACCACCCCTGTGGTCAGCAGGGTAATCCCCCACCAGCCCAGGTTTTTCAGGCTGTGGATATGTAAAGACCAGCTGCCCTTCCAGTACAGGATCAGAACTGCAGGCGCCAGGGCAGCAAACAGCGGCAGCAGACATCTGCTGATTTCACTGTTTTTGTCTTTCTTCGCCATATATCTGCCCAGGAACTGGAAACTGGCGAACCACAGGCCGCTCAGGGCGAAGCCCAGGAGAGTTGTTATGATCAGGTGCAGCATTCAGGGTACCTCCGGATGTATCATGAAATTTTATCTGTTTAACAGTTACAGGCATTCATAATTTTTGTAATATAATCCCTGGATAAATTCCAGAATAAATACCGTTAATACAAACCCCTGGGAAAGTAGCAGATCGCTGCCCTCTGTAGCTTTATAGGCTTAAAATACTCGTCCGTGTTTTCTCTTGCTGAACCTTAAATATTGATTTTAAGCCATTCTAATACATTTTATCAGTTACGTGTTCGTTACCGGAAATATCTCCTGGCTATATAACCCGCTTTTACAAAAAAAATTGGGAACGAGTAAAAACCCATTCCCTACAAAAATTTAATTTTTTTATCATGTATTTATATTAACACGGTTCATATATATAGTCAATAACTTTTTTAACAAATGTATATGCTGTTTTTATGCACTCATTTTTATCAAAATACTCTTTATTTTTTACTGCACAACCATCTATAAATTCTTGTATTTGCTTAAATCTTTTCTCTTTTACAACATCTACATTGATAAATTCGTTGTAAACATAAAGTAACGAAACAAAATCATACAAAAACTCATTACTCAATTTGCTCTTTCTCATAGACGCACCTATTCCGTCTATATTTGAAACAAATTTTATAATTTTTACAGACGGCTTGTTTATTCCTTTTTGCAGTTTATTTATCAGACAATTACTATGTGCAGTTGCATTTCTTAAATCTCTGATAGAGTACAACAACTCACTATTCTTTAAACGCCCCGAGTATCTCTCCGTATAATATTCATACAACTTAACCATATCTCCAAAAGATATTAATTCCACGAATACCTATACTGGAAAATATGGATAATACTTCTCTATCAATTTTCTGCAATATTCACTGGATTTATGCTTCTGTATGTTCTGACAACTTCTCTCATACTTTGTAACGAATCTTCTAATAATATCATACCCATCTTCTTCCGGATTATCCTCTATATCTTTTAGCAACTTCGTTTTAAGAGCATGCTCAACATCCAGACACATTTGTAATATTAAATAACGCAAATGCATATCAATTGTTGACAATTCCTGCAAATACGCAAAATCAAGATTTATGTACTCACCATTACTTTTTCGTTTATCATAATTCGATCTGTAAGATGCCAGTTTCATGTAATAATTATTATTTTGTAGAAAAATCTTTGCATCTTCTTCCTTTACTATATCAAATTTTATTCCCTTTATTTTCATATGAGATATCAATTGTTCACTTGTTTTAAGCAATTTCATAGGAATTCTCCTTTGTACTTTTTATCATTATACAATATAATCAATGACAATAAAAGACATTTTTCGGTACCATATCTCCTCTTGGAGAATTTAGAATCCTGATTTTTCAACATTATTTATGCATTTGTAAGTTACGTGTCAGTTACCCATAATGATTTATAAAATCACACGATGATTTTTATAAGATTTTTACTCCATATCTGCCACAAATTTTTCATACCACTTCGGCACATTATGCGAAACCCTAACCAGATTTCCATTTTTATATATTGCAAACCTGTGAAATTCTATCGTGTTATCATAGAATACTGCCAGATTGCTTTCCGGCAAAGCCTTTTTCAAATTATCAAATGTCTCCACATATCCTCTTTTCTTTGCTTTTGCTATATTGCTTAAAATGGATTTCCCACATAATGTAATCTCCTGATTAAATGTAATGCCCTCATCAAAAACCTATTTATCTTCTTTACCGCCATTTTTCCCGCAGTCATAATGTCAGTCATTTTTCTCCAATCGCCAAATTCTCTCAATATCTCATAAAGAGATTCCTTTCGATTACCTGCCTCTGTTTCTTTTGCAGGAGAAAATCACCAACCATTTCATAAAAACTTCTTTGTTCTTCCGTTTCAGCCTCCAGTACAAGCTGTAAAGTGTCTTCCGGCTGCAGTTTTTGTATATCTTCATAGATTTTTTCATATTTCTTAACATCGCACATAACAGCACCTCATAGTTCGTATTACATTAAATTTATTATACCCCTAATCTCCTGAAAAGTTAAATAAAAAACTCTGCAGGAAAACCTGCGGAGTCCATATTCTTGAATCTGTATAATTATTCTGCTTATCTCTTGGATAGTTTCAAATGCCTAAAATACGGCATTTTCAAGCAATTTGTCAGTTACTTGCCAGTTATCCATATGATTTCATATTATCACATACCCTCCGGTCAAATACTTCTTATACTATGCAATGGCTTCCTGCACATGTGGCAATGCATATAATGTGTCCGGATCAATATCAAGACAGGTTGTATCATCCCAATTTCCACTGATATCCCATGCAAGTGTGTCGTTCATCACTGTACATCTATCCAAAAATATTTCTATTTCTTTTAAACAGCAAAACGCCCCTTTTTCAATCATCTGTGACATATCATAATTTACTATTTTTCCATCTTCAAAATATACATATACTGAATAATCCTGCATTGGAATAACCTGCACCACCTTTGGAAACATACTATCACCTCCGTTACACTAATGGGTTAATTCTGTTCAACGGTTTTCCATCTTTTGATAATTCCCAATTTTGCATTAATTCATCCTGATGGAGAACACACCATGCCAAAATCAGCTTTAACTGCCTTGACGGTAATGCCCCCTTAATCACCCTTGCTTCGTCAATTCTAATAATTGCTTTATTTCCATTATATTCAGCATGAAAATGCGGCGGGTTATGATCGTCATAATACATTGTAACTCGTATTCCGTAAAACAATGATATTTCTGGCATTACTTAATTCCTCCATTCTTTTTCGATTCAATATAAGTATATCATAATCAGTCTCGCGAAAAAACCCACAAACAAAATCTGTCTGTGGGTTCCATATTTCCTGCTTGCAAATAACTGCTTATCTCAAGAGAAATTATCTCTTACTGAACTGCGGAGCACGACGTGCTGCTTTGAGGCCGTATTTCTTTCTCTCCTTCATTCTCGGATCACGAGTCAGAAATCCTGCAGATTTCAGGATCGGTCTGTAGTCTGCATCTGCCTGCAGAAGAGCTCTGGAAATACCATGACGGATGGCGCCTGCCTGACCGGTATATCCGCCGCCTTTTACATTTACCTGAATGTCAAATTTATCAACCGTATCTGTTGCCACCAGAGGCTGGCGTACAATAACCTTCAGGGTTTCCAGACCCAGATACTCATCAATATCTCTTTTATTAATCGTAACTTTGCCGGTTCCCGGTACCAGGTATACTCTGGCAATTGATTTTTTTCTTCTTCCTGTTCCGTAATACTTTGTATCAGCCATCTTTTTCTACCTCCTGATTAAAATGTTAATGCTTCTGGTTTCTGAGCCTGATGTTTGTGTTCCGGTCCTGCGTAGACAAATAATTTCTTATACATCTGTCTTCCCAAAGGTCCTTTCGGAAGCATTCCCTTCACAGCAAGTTCGATGACTCTTTCCGGTTTGTCTGCTAACATCTCTTTTAATGTGGTTTCTTTCATTCCACCCACATACTCGGAGTGATGGTAATAAATCTTCTGGGCTAATTTTTTACCGGTTACTTTCACCTTGTCTGCATTGACAACGACTACATAGTCCCCGGTGTCCATATGGGGAGTAAAGATGGGTTTGTGTTTTCCTCTTAATACTCTCGCTACTTCTGATGCCAAACGTCCCAGTGTCTTTCCTTCAGCATCAACTACATACCATTTTCTTTCAATTGTTGCCGGGCTGGCCATAAAAGTTTTCATCGAATGTTACCTCCTGGAATTTTACAATGTTACTCTGATATCCGGATGCCGTCCGAAATTATAAGAAATTCATCCGAACTATCCTTTTCACACCATTTACATTTTTCTTTGTACATCAAAGCAAAAACGCTTCGCCGGAGAAAGGCTTGCATTTCTCACTTGCCATACTGTCTCATTATATTACAGAGCTTTTCCGGTGTCAATTCCTTTTTGGAATTTCTATTCCGGAATTACAGCAGTCCGGCCTGTATTCCGTGCACATTCACGGTAGATGGTTCGTGCAGACACAGGCCATGGCTGAACTGTTATCTAAAATTTTCCCACCTTAAACTGCCGGATCAGATCCCGCAGAGATTCCGCCTGAGCAGTCATTTCATGACTGGAAGAGGCACATTCTTCAGAAGTTTCCGAATTTATCTGAACCACATGGTTAATCTGATCCACACCATGGTTAATCTGATCCACTGCACTGGCCTGCTCTTTTGAAGCCTCTGCAATCAGATTCACTTTCCGGATAATGGTCCGGGCCCCCTGCACTACATGCTGGAGCTGCTCTGCCGTCTCGTTGGCTGTGTCCATTCCGCTCTTAACTGCACGCACGGATTCTTCAATCAGTGCTGTGGATTCGGTGGCTGCCTCCGCACTCTGAGCTGCCAGAAGAGATACCTGGTCAGCAACCACTGCAAATCCTTTTCCGGCTTCTCCTGCCCGTGCCGCTTCGATAGAAGCATTTAAAGCCAGCAGATTGGTCTGGCTTGCAATCTCATTGATGGTTGCAATGATTTTACTGATTTCATCGGAAGATTCTCCGATACGGTTCATGGATTCCACCATTTCCTGCATCTTTCCATTGCTGTGTTCCAGTTCCTGCCCCACCTGCTGCACTTCCCTGCTGATATCAATGGCTTCCTTTGCATTTCGGTCAATCTGACCGGAAACATTCTCAATAGTAGCGGAAAGTTCCTGGGTAACGCCTGCCTGCTCGGAAGCGCCTTCTGCCAGATCTGTGGAATTTACCGAAATTCTCTCAGAAGCTATTGTCACCTGATTTGCCACAGACTGGACATTTTTCACCATATCGGCCATATTTTTTTCAAAATGCATAAAGGAATCTTCAATTCCCATAAAATCCCCACGATACTCCACATTGGCCTGTACGTCAAAATTTCCCTGGGAAAATTCTTTCATGGCCCGGTCAATATCCTCCACATAATCCCAGAGCCTTCCGATTGAACTTCTCAGAGCATGGGCCAGTTTACCGATTTCATCATCATTTCTGTATGTAATTTCCGTGTGAAGATTTCCTCTGGACAGATCAATGGCTGCTCCTTCAATTTCTTTCAGAGGCACCACAATGGTATCCACAATCCGATTTCCCACTTTCATGGCTGTAAAAACAGCAAGGCCCAGGATCAGCACCATAATCACAATAACCAACACAATGGTTCCCTTGACTGTGCTTATGGATGCTTCTTTCTGCAGATTGGTGGCGGCATCAATCTCTTTCGCAATTTCCACCGCCTCCCGGAGCATGGGGGTACATTCTGATACAATCAGTCTGATTCCTTCTTCTTTGTTTCCCGCCTCCAGCTCTCCTATAATACGGTCGCCCATTTCCATCCAGCTGTGAATGGCGTCCTCATACTCCTGATTTAACTGGCTGTGAATAGCGTCTGATGCTTTCAGGTCCTTCAGCGCCTCTTCAATCGCTGACATTCCTTCCTGCACATTTCCTTTGTATTCCTTAAACAATTCCGGATCATCGCTTAATGCCATTTCCCGAATATATCTTGCAGAAGTATTTGTCTCAATTCTGCAGTTTTTCACCGCAGTATCGGCGGCCTGGTCTCTATTAATATAAGAATTCATTTTTCCCTGCACAAGGAAAAGCCCCACAATGGCGCAGACTGTAATGACCACCATCAGACCGATCACCATACTGTACCCATATTGCAGTCTTTCCTTTATCTTCATCTTATCCATCTTCTTTAGCATGCAGTTTACGCTCCTTTCTTTTTCGGCATTCTCTGCCGGATCTGATTTTCCTGACGGACAGTACACGATTATAAAAATTATATCTGGATATATTTAAAATTTCAACCGTTTTTTTTCCAATTCTGCGGAAATTTCATTCTTATATAAAATGCCTGTCATGGTAAGTCCATGGGCCGGTGCGGTGGGCCCTGCCAGTCTCCGGTCTTTCCCTTCCAGTATCCCTGGCATGTCCTCCGGATCCAGCTCCCCGCTCCCTGCGCAAATCAGTGTTCCTGCAATAATTCTTACCATATTATAGAGAAAGCCTGTTCCGATTACCCGGATGGTGATAATATCCTCCGGAGATTTTCTCACCTCACAGGACAGAATCCGGCGTACCGTATGTTCCACATCTGTTTTCACAGAACAGAAACTTTTAAAATCATGTTCTCCCACCAGATAATCTGCTGCCTGCTGCATTTTCTTCACATCCAGATTGCGGTAACAGAAATAAGTATCCCGGCGCAGGGTGGGCATCGGGATTTTTCGGTTTAATATTCTGTATTCATATGTTTTCTCACTGTAACAGCGGCGGGGATGGAAATCCTCTTCCACCTGACAGGAGCTTTGTACCACAATGTCCTCCGGCAGCCTCTGGTTCAGTGCAAGGCAGATTTTATCGGCGGGAATCCTGGTTTCCGTATCGAACACAGCCACATTTCCCAGAGAATGTACCCCGGAATCCGTCCGGCTGGCTCCAGTCACCTGAATATCCTCTCCCAGAAGTTCTGAAAGACTGCGGTTTAACACTTCTTCTATGGTAATTCCGCTGGGCTGTACCTGCCAGCCGCAGTAATCTGTGCCGTCATAGGCAACCACAAGTTTTATCCGTTTCACAATATTTCTCCTGCTGATCAGAAATTCCGATTCTCTGACTCTTATTCCTTTATGGTTTATAACAGTATCCGCAGCAAAATGACACCTGTAAAATATCCTGCAATCACCAGGTAAGCAGCACCGTCTCTGCCCGTATATTTTAAAGGATTCATTTTTGTCCGTCCTTCCCCGCCCTGATAACAGCGGGCCTCCATGGCCAGTGCAAGATCGTTTGCCCGCCGGAATGCAGAAATAAACAGCGGCACCAGTAAAGGCACCATGGCCTTTATCCGCCGGATAAGATTTCCGCTCTCAAAATCTGCGCCTCTGGCAAGCTGCGCTTTCATAATTTTGTCTGTTTCTTCAATCAGAACAGGAATAAACCGCAGAGCAATGGACATAATCATGGCAATTTCATGTACGGGAATTCTGATTTTATTCAAAGGCCTCAAAGCCTTTTCCAGTCCGTCCGTCAGCTGATTGGGCGTGGTGGTCAGTGTCAGCACAGAGCTTCCCAGAATCAGAAAGCTCAGGCGGACTACCATAAATCCTGCGCTTTTCAACCCTTCCTCTGTAATGCGGAATATCCAGAAAGACACCACAGGCTCTCCCGGCGTCCGAAACAGATTGAACATTGCTGTCATAATCAGAATCACCCAGATTGCCTTCAGGCCCTTTACCATATACCGGAAAGGCACATGGGACAGCCAGACCAGGGCAATCAGGCCCAGTGTAACTGCCGCAAGTCCCGCCGGCCCGCGAAACAGAAACAGGGACAGCACATAGATCAGCGTCCCCATCAGCTTCACTCTGGGGTCCAGACTGTGCAGAAGGGATTTGGAAGGATAATATTGTCCGATGGTAATATCTCTAATCATAATTTTTTCTCATTATCTTTCAGAAAGTTTTCCTGTGATATTCTCTGCTGCTTTCCGGCCAGGACCTGCAAAATGGAATCCTTCGCCTCCTCAACTGTGATGGCGTCCGCATTTACCGGCAGGCCCCGTTCCTGCAGCTGGTGCATCAGATATGTGACCTGAGGAGCCCCAAGGCCCACTGCTTCCAGTTCCCGGTAATGGCGGAACACCTCCTGAGGCGTACCGTCAAACAGAATGCTCCCCTGATTCATAACAATCATCCGGCTTACATAATTTGCCACATCTTCCATACTGTGGGACACCAGGATAATTGTCATATTCAGTTCCCGGTGCATGGCTGCCACCTGGTCCAGTATCTCATCCCGACCTTTTGGATCCAGCCCGGCTGTGGGTTCGTCCAGTATCAGCACCTCCGGTTTCATGGCCAGGACTCCGGCAATGGCCGCCCGGCGCTTCTGGCCCCCGGAAAGTTCAAAGGGAGAACGATACCAGTATTCTTCTTCCAGCCCCGCACTGCGCAGAGCTGTAAATGCCCGGAGTTCTGCCTCCTTGGAAGATAGTCCAAGATTTTTGGGGCCAAAGCACACATCTGCAAACACTGTACTCTCGAACAGCTGATGTTCCGGATACTGAAAAACCAGCCCTACTTTCCCGCGCAGTTCTTTCCGGTCATAATCTTCCTCGCAGATGTCCCTTCCATTATAGTAAATCCCTCCGGAGGTGGCCCGCAGAAGTCCGTTCAAATGCTGAATCAGAGTGGATTTCCCGGAGCCGGTATGTCCAACCAGCCCGATAAACTCACCATCCTGAATTTTCAGATTGATGTTATTCAGAGCCTGCATTTCGTATGCGGTCTTCTGGCTGTACACATAATTGACTTTATCTAATATAATTGACATAATGCTTCCACCAGCTCCTGTCCTGTGAGAATCCCTTCCGGCACCTGCAGTCCGGCTTTCCGCAGTTCATACGCCAGCAGCGTAATCTGAGGCACGTCCAGACGGCAGGATTTCAGGGTATCCACCTGAGAAAAAATCTCACGGGGCGTTCCCTGCATCACAACTTTTCCACGATCCATCACATACACTTTATGGGCACGGATCACCTCTTCCATATAGTGGGTAATCAGAATCACCGTTATCCCCTTTTCCCGGTTCAGCCGCTCCACGGCATTCATCACTTCTTTTCTTCCGTTGGGATCCAGCATGGCTGTAGGCTCATCCAGTACAATGCATTTTGGCTCCATGGCCATGACTCCTGCAATAGCCACCCTCTGTTTCTGGCCCCCGGAAAGTTTATTGGGAGAATGCTTCCGGTAAGAGAGCATCCCTGTGGAATGAAGGCTGCTCTCCACCCGGTTTCGGATTTCTTCGGAAGGAACCCCCAGATTTTCCGGTCCAAAAGCCACGTCTTCTTCCACCACGCTGGCAACCATCTGATTATCAGGATTCTGAAATACCATTCCGGCACTCCGGCGGATTTCCCACAGATACTGTTCATCCTGAGCATCCTTTCCGTCAATCCACAATGTCCCCTCTCCGGCTCGCAGCAGCACATTGAGATGTTTGGCCAGCGTGGATTTCCCTGATCCGTTATGTCCTAAAATGGCCACAAATTCCCCCTGTTTTATATCCAGATTCACACCGTCCAGAGCTGTGAGGATTCCCTCCACATTGCCTTCCTCGTCGCGCCTGATATATTCAAATATTAATTTTCTTGCTTCTATGAAATTCATCGGTCACTCCTCCCAGCTCAGCCGGTGAAGCTCTCCCTGCAGCTTCAGACCGGCAAACCGGTTCTGCCGCAGCGCTTCATACAGAATAACTGCCGCGGAATTGGAGAGATTCAGGGAACGGGTTTCTCCCAGCATGGGAATCCGCACACAGGTATCTTCGTATTCTTTCAAAATCTCCTCGGGAATTCCGGCGCTTTCTTTTCCGAACATAATATAACAGTCCGGCTCATAACTGGCCTCTGTATAGACCTGGCGGCTTTTTGTGGTGGCCATGTAAATTCTGGCGCCCGGATTTTTCTGCAGAAAATCCTTCCAGTTCACATAGCGGGTCACATCCAGTTCCTTCCAGTAATCCATCCCTGACCGTCTGACCGCTTTTTCCGAAAGCTGGAAGCCCAGGGGTTCAATTAAGTGGAGTCTGGTGCCTGTAGCCACGCAGGTACGCCCGATATTCCCCGTATTTGCCGGAATTTCCGGTTCATAAAGTACAAGATTCAGTCCCGCCATTACTGTTTCCTCTCCCGCAGTTTTCGGATAAAAGATTCCATCCGATCCAGGGCTTCTTTCAGGCTTTCCAGAGAATAGGCGTAGGAAATTCTTAAAAATCCTTCTCCGCAGTCTCCAAAAGCAGTCCCTGGCACCACCACCACCTTTTCTTCCTGCAGCATTCTGGTGGCAAATTCTTCAGACGTCATGCCAAACTCCTGAATACATGGAAAAGCGTAAAAAGCACCGTAAGGCTCAAAACACCGGAGCCCCATTTCCCGAAACCGGTGCATCAGATACCGGCGCCTTCCATTGTATTCCTCCCGCATGGCCGCCACATCTGCGTCTCCGTTCCGCACAGCGTCCACCGCCGCATACTGACTGGTGGTGGGAGCGCACATTATAGCGTACTGATGGATTTTCAGCATCTGCTCCAGTATGTTCCGGGGCGCACAGGCATAGCCCAGACGCCAGCCGGTCATGGCATAGGCTTTGGAAAATCCGTTAATCAGTACGGTACGCTCACGCATGCCTGGAAGAGAGGCTATGGTCACATGGTCCTGTCCTTCCAGATATGTAAGTTCTCCGTAAATTTCATCACTCAGCACAAAAAGATCATGCTTTTTTATCACCTCGCTGATGGCTTCCAGATCTTCCCGTTCCATAATGGCTCCCGTGGGATTATTGGGAAAAGGAAGTACCAGCAGCTTTGTTCTCGGCGTAACAGCATCCTCCAGTTCCTGGGCTGTAAGCCGGAAATTATGTTCTTCTTTCAGATTGATAATAACCGGAACTCCATCGGCCAGCTTTGCACAGGGCCCATAGGAAACATAACTGGGCTGGGGCACCAGAACCTCGTCTCCTGGATCCAGCATGGCACGCATGGCAATGTCTATGGCCTCGCTGCCGCCCACTGTTATCATCATTTCCGTATCATAGTCATAGGAAACCTGAAACCTCCGCTCCAGATATTTCGCGATTTCCATTTTCAGTTCCTTCAATCCCGCATTGGAAGTATAGGAAGTCCTTCCCTTTTCCAGAGAATAAATTCCCTCATCCCGAATGTGCCAGGGGGTGTCAAAATCCGGTTCTCCCACCCCCAGAGAAATCACGTCTTCCATTTCTGCGGCAATATCGAAAAATTTCCGTATTCCGGAAAAAGGAATTTCCACAATGCGTTCTGATAAGGGATTTCTCATTAGCTCACCAACATCCTTTCATCTTCCCTGGGTTTCGCAATTACCGTTCCGTGGTCTTTGTACTTTTTCAGAATAAAGTTGGTTTTGGTACTCAGTACGGATTCCAGGGGTGAAAGTTTATCAGATACAAACTGGGCCACCTCCCGCAGCGTCTTTCCTTCCAGGGTTACCAGCAGATCATAGCCGCCGGAAATCAGATATACTGCATTTACCTCCGGATAGTTGTACACCCGCTCGGCAATGCTGTCAAATCCTCTTCCCCTCTGGGGGGTTACCCGTACTTCTATCAGTGCGTTTACCTTTTCAATACTGGTTTTCTCCCAGTCAATCAGCGTGTGGTATCCGCAGATAATCCGCTCTTCTTCCATGGCAGCCATTTCATTGGCCACAGCAGCTTCGTCCACTCCCAGCATAATGGCCAGCTCTTTTAAATCCACTCTGCTGTTTTTTTCTATAAAAGTCAGAATTTTCTCTCTCATTTCCATACTTCCATCCTTCCTACACCACTTTGTAGAGCTCATCGGTTTTGGGCGGCTCCAGAAATCTTTTCTCTTCTTCATTGAACAGAATGCGGTCGTTGCCGGATACTGCCTTGCCGATGACTGCTCCGTGAATCCCCTGTTTTTCCAGTTCTCTCATCAGCATGTTTCCATCCGGCGAAGCCATCAGCATACATCCGCTGGAAATCAGCTCATAGGGATTTATATTAAAAAATTCACAGATTTCTATGGTTTCCTGTTTCACAGGTATTTTTTTCAAATCTATTTCCAGTCCGACGCCGGAGCTTTCCGCCAGTTCCCAGAGGGCGCCGAAAATCCCTCCCTCAGTCACATCATGCATGGCGCTGACGCCGGACTTGACGGCCGCTGCGGCCTCCGGCAGTACCGACAGATAACAGTCAAATTCCTGGGCTGTTTTCACCAGCGCCGCAGGATACCGGTTCAGCAGCTCCGTTTCCTTTTCCTTTGCAATGATGGAGGTTCCTTCCAGCCCAATCCATTTGCTGACCAGTATATCATCTCCCGGCCGGGCTCCTGCTGTAGACACCAGTTTTCCCGTTTTTGCCTTTCCCACGCCGCAGACGTTTACTAGGGGCTGGCGGACAGCTCTGGTAACTTCCGTATGCCCTCCCATAATCTGCACCTTTGCCTGGGCGCAGACAACCTCCATCTGGCCCATAATCTTTTTCAGTTCTCCTTCTTCAGATTCTTCCGGAAGAAGAATGGTGAGCATTACCCCTATGGGCTCTGCCCCTGCGGAAGCCAGATCATTCATGGTAATATGAATGGCAAGATTTCCAATATCTGTGGCAGTTCCCGTTATGGGATCTGTGGAAATCACAAACACCTCATCTTCTGCCAGCTTCACAGCAGCGCAGTCCTCTCCCACGCCGGCTCCCAACACAACTTCTTCCCGCTTTGTATGGATTTGTTTCAATACGGAACGTTTCAATACGCTTTCCGGAATCTTTCCTGTTTTCATGTCCTCAACCCTTCTGACTACGATAAGGCTGTCTCACTACTGAAACAGCCTTATCTTTCTCTCTTCTATAACCGATTATTCTTCGTCGTCCCCGGTATCATCATCTTTTCCGTCGTCTCCGCCATCATCGTCATTTTTTTCTTTGTCTTTATCCTTGTCTTTATCTTTGTCCTTGTCTTTATCTTCGTCTTTGTCTTTATCTTTGTCCTTGTCTTTATCCTTGTTCTTTTCCTGTTCCTGCTGGGCTGCCGCTGCCGCCGCTGCATCAGCCTCTGCCTGCTGCTGGGCCGCCACTGCTGCATCGTTCCACTGGGCTGCCGCCGCATTGATGGCGCCTTCATCCTGAGAACCAATGGCCGCGTTCATGGCATTCACCGCATCGGGACTGGCGGAAGCTGTCCCCACTGCCACAATTCTGGGAGAAGGTTTATAGGTGCTCTTGTTGAATATTTCCCGGCTCTGCTCCACGCCGTTTACCTTTACAACCTTCCACAGCTGGGCCGTATAACCGGTGTGTGAAGACTGGGTCTGGCTCATATATCCAATGGGCTGTCCCGGGGCCGCCTGATACTGGGTACCTGGCTCTGTGGTGGACAGTGTCTCGCTGACAAAGCTGATTTCCCGGCCGGGATCTCTGGTTTCCTCTCCGAATATATTAAAATAAAGGGATCGTCCGGAGGTATAGCCTTCAATATAAATGGGCGCCTTTGTATTGTTGACAAACTTTAAATCTTTGTATGTTCCTGCAATGGCCGCGTCAGCGGAAGGATCTACATAGTTTACAATCATGGAATGATTGAACCGCTCAGTCACTTCCAGTTCTGCACGAATCACCGCATTGTACAGGGTAGTTGATACCTGACAGATACCGCCACCATATGTTTCCACTGTAGTTCCGTTTTCATAGGAACCTGCCAGTTCATATCCGTTTTCCGGTTCAAAGGGGCTGACCGCCTCGTATACGGAAAAGCTGTCCCCCGGATAGATAACGGAACCGTTAATCTTGGAAGCCCCGTTCTCCACATTTTTGGAACGTCCGGCTCCGGAACTTGAATAGGACGTATTAAATCCTCCCAGCAGATCCTGTACTTTACTGAGTTCCTCTTCGGTTCCCTTCGGATCTACCACATCTGCTGCAATCTCAACGCTTCCGGATTCTCCATTCCACTCCAGAGAAAAATATTTCTCCAGAATTTCCACAGATTCCTCCACATTCACCGTAACACCCTGGCTGCCCGGAATTACCGTAAAGGAATTGTTTTCTCTGGTGAGTCCTGCATTTTCTGCCTCTGTATTCAGAAGTTCCGCATTGTTTTCCAGAACTTTTTCCACCATCTGAGTATCTACCTGAAAAGCCAGTTCATATTTCTTATCTTCATTTTCCAGATCTTTCATGGCCTTATAACGGGTAATCAGATTACCGCTTTTGCCAAGAGATACCGCTTCTGTTACAATATCCGGATTTCCCCAGGAAATCCCCATCTGGGAAACGGGCACCTGTACGGTATTCTTACCGGCCTGCAGGGTAATGGTTTCACTGTTCAGTTCGTCCACATATTCCTCCACTGCCGCTTTCGCTTCTTCCTGGGTCATGCCGCCCACAGCAATATCACCGAAATACACCCGTCCCGGAATGGTATCCGTCTCCTTTGTCTCTGCATCCACCGGAATCGTAATTACCGCAGCCAGTGTCAGCACCAGAACCGCGCCGGCAGCTGAAAGATACTTTTTCCAATTTCTTTTCATAATCTATTCTCCTGCTATCATGCTTCGTTAAACTTCTACCTTTTTAATTTTATCATAAAAATGCGATTTTTCAAGATACGAAACCACGAATTTCATTGACATAATACCGCTCTTTCTGTATATTATGAACAGGTGAACAATTATACAAATGCTGAAAGAAATACGGAAATCACCATGGATGCCACCAGAATCAGAGCAACAATTGCGGCAAATGTCTTTTTCGTTTTCGGATTATTAAAATTCAACATCAGATTCACCTCCATTTCTGTAAGAGAAAGGAATCAGAGATTATGGGACTCCCTATTATCCTTGGCTGGACTTTAATTTTTATGCTTGTAGTTTCCTGGAAACGTCATAAAAGCAATCACTCCGACCCGGAAATCGAATTCTGGGAACGGGAAAACGCTGCAAATGCCACCAGAAAACAGGACATTTCCAATCTGAATTATGTGGATTTTACCGGCGTTTCCCTGCCCTTTGCCCTGTTTCAGGATGATTTTCTGCAACAGTGCGAAAAACAGGTTCTGAAACTGAAAGATGAAAAAATCCTGAACCTGACCGGCATCAGCAACACGGAACTGAAGTTAAATTACGGAGCTGCCAACCTGCCCCTGCTGACCCGGTACGATCAGAATTTCACTCTGCTGGTGCGGACCCTGAATTCCTGGGGGCACCGTCTGCAGGAACTTTCCCATACGGAAGAAGCCATTACCGTGCTGGCCTTTGCCGTATCCGTGGGAAGCGATATGAAATCCACCTATCAGCTTCTGGCCGAACTTTATCAGCAAAAGGGAAATACAGAAGCTCTTCGTTCTTTACAAAACAGTGCGGCCAGCCTGAATTCCCTGATGAAAGAACCTGTTCTGGCCATGCTGAAAAAAATGGACACACCGGAACTTCCTGGTAATTAAATTCTTTCCCATAAGTGTATTGCCCGTTACCTGGGAATTTTCCCGTAAGCTGCCAGAATCCTGTCTGTGATTCTGGAGGCTTCATTTCTGGTAAGGCTGTCTAACTCCACCTGCAGTTCAATATTATGCCAGCGTGCCAGTTCTTCCAGACGCTTTTTCTGCCTGGGAGAGGCAGGCCCCTGCCGTTTCACTTTATATTGCAATGGTTTTGGCCAAAAGGCCTCCGGCTCCTGAAATTCAAACCTTTCCTGTAAATATCGGAATAATTCCGCGGCAGCTTTAGCATCTTCCAGGGCCCGATGGTTCTGTTCACGGAAAATTCCCAGAAATTCACAGAGATAATCCAGTGTTTTTTTCTCTGCTTCCGGCAGGAATTTCCGGGCCAGCTTCAACGTATCAATTCCTTCTTTTTCAAAGGTTCCCCCATAATTCACAATGTACTGTTTCAGAAAACTGTAATCAAACAGAATATTATGGCCCACCAGAGGAAGCCCTTCTGAAAATTCCTGAAATTCCTTCACGGCTTCTTCTGTTTCACAGCCTTTCTGCGCCATTTCACCGGTGATTCCGGTGAGTTTTATAATCTCCTCTGAAAGTTCCATATGGGGGTTCACCATCCGGTGAAAAACCTGGTCTTCCCGTCCCTTCTCTACCTTCACCGCGCCAATTTCCAGGATTCGGTCCGTTCTGGCCTGCAGCCCGGTCATCTCCAAATCCACCACCACATAACTTTCGGGCATAACCTGCCTCCCCTCTGTCAGTTCTTTTTATCTTCCGCCTTACACAAATCACTCAGAAAGCATTCACTGCATTTTGGATTTCTGGCGGTACAGATACTTCTTCCCAGCGTAATAATCTGAATATTATATAAAATCCAGTGGTCTTTTGGAAGGGCTTTCATCAGATCATACTCCACTTTCACCGGATCTTCTTCTTTTGTCAGCCCCAGTCGTCTGGAAATCCGCTTCACATGGGTATCCACCACCACACTGGGCTCATTGTAAACATTGCCCCTGATTACATTTGCGGTTTTCCTGCCCACTCCTGGCAGAGAAGTGAGGTCTTCCAGACTTTCCGGCACCTGGCCGCCAAATTCCTCCACCAGTTTCCGGGCACAGAGAATGATGTTTCTGGCTTTATTATGATAAAATCCAATGGAATGAATGTCCTGTTCCAGTTCTTCCACATCTGCTGCCGCAAATTTTTCCAGGGTATCGTATTTCCGAAACAGATCCTTTGTCACAATATTAACCCTTGCATCGGTGCACTGTGCGCTCATAATCACCGCAATCAGAAGCTGCCATGGGTTATCATGATTCAGATAGCAGCGATATTCCCTGCCGTAGGCTTCGTCCAGCCGGTCCAGAATTTCTTTTGTTCGTTTCGTCATAGTTCCTCCCGTATTCTGTCATGGCATTTCTTCCTGTATTTTTATTACTTTTGCCTGCCTGCTCAGAATGTCCCGTTCTTCATAGAAAAACAGCCAGAGCTGCCCTCCTGTTGTTCTGCGGGGATATGCGGTAAGGGTTGCATTTTCAAGTATTTCTTCCATATCATGGAAAAAAAGCTCCAGATGGGACATTTTTCCCTTTTTACCGTATTTTCTGACCAGCTCCCGGCAGACCGGCCGGTCTTTCGCCCAGCCGGGACGGGTCTTGCAGTTCTCCCGTAAGTACAAATCAAAAATCAGCGTTTCCTGATAAAGCTCCGTGTGTTCCCCGTCCCTTTCTTCTGCAAATTCCAGCAGAATCTCACAGCGTCTCAGCCGGGAATGACTGACTGCCAGCAGTCCCCGGCTCTCATAAAATTTCCCCAGTTTCAGATAGAGTTCAAAAGGATTCTCCTCTGTCAGCTCCAGAACCTTCATGGTCTGTTCAAACTGCCCGCTGTTGTAATATACCTCCAGCATTTCCTCCACCAGTTTCAGATCCAGTATTTCCTCATAGGAAATCCAGTTGGTTGCCAGCACTTCATAAGGCGGACGTTTCCGGTAAAGGAGTCCGTATTTTTCCCGGTTTTCCTGCATCCGGGAGCCTTTCAGCACTTTCAGAAAACCCAGCTGGAGCTGCTGAGGTTTCCACTGATACACCTGACGGAAAGATTCCCCAAAGGTATGAAAATCTTCTTCCGGCAGTCCTGCAATCAAGTCCAGATGCTGATGGACATTTCCGGCCTGTCGTATTTTACCCACAGCCTTTTCCAGCCGTTCCATATCTGTGGTTCTGCAGATTTCCCGCAGGGTGGAAGGATGGGTGGACTGTACCCCGATTTCCAGCTGAATCAGTCCCGGCCGCATGGAGGCAATCAGAGCCAGTTCTTCTTCTGTCAGTAAATCTCCCGCTATCTCAAAATGGAAATTTGTTTTTCCATTATCATGGTCTTTCAGATACTGCCAGATTTCCAGGGCATGGCTGTGATTACAGTTAAAAGTCCGGTCCACAAATTTCACCTGGGGCACCTGATGATCCAGGAAAAACTGCAGTTCCTCCTTTACAAGGGAAAAGGAACGAAACCGCAGTTCTTTTTCTATAGAAGAAAGGCAGTAGCTGCAGGAAAAAGGACAGCCTCTGCTGGTCTCGTAATAGATAATTCTGTTCTCAAAATCTTCCAGCTGTTCATAGCAGAAAGGCAGTTCATCCATGGGCAGAACTTTTCGGGGCAGGGTCCGTATCAGCAGATTGTCCTGATTTCGAAATACCAGGCCCGCTGTCTGCTCCAGGGTATTTCCCCCTGTTCCCAGATAATAACCGCAGAGTTCCCGGAACGTTTCTTCTCCTTCACCGCACAGAACCCCGGCCACCATGGGATACTCTGTCAAAAACTCCTCCGGCTCATAAGAAACTTCCGGCCCTCCGGCCCAGATTGCCAGATCCGGCAGCAGTCTGTGCAAATCCGGAATCAGCTCCTGCACACAGGAAAAATTCCAGATATAACAGGAAAAACACAGCACATCCGGTTTCTGTTTGTAAATTTCCTGCAGAATATAATCCGTCCGGTGATTGATGGTGTATTCTGCCAGACTGATATGTTCTTTATATTCTTTCGCATGGGATTTCAGACTGTAAACCGCAAGGTTGGAATGAATATATTTTGCATTGATGGCCGCTAACAGAATCTTCATGTTCTTTTTCCTCCGAACTCCCGATATGCACTTACTATAACATCAATTCTGCCAGACAGCAAGGGCATTCTGCGGCAGGCCCTGCGCATATTATTTTTTCTTCTGCAGAAAGACATTTTCGCGCCTTAGCGTGACAGGGACTTCCCTATAGAAGAAAAAAGGAACCCCGCTTACGGGATTCCTTTTTATTCTGAATTTATACCTGAACAAATGCCGGTGTGTCTGCCGGAGCTTCCAGATATTTTTTCAGCTCATCATCCAGTTTCAGCAGTGTTACAGAATAGCCTGCCATGTCAATGGATGTCATGAAGTTGCCTACCAGTGTCTTTGCAACTTTAATCTTCTTATCTGCAAGCACTTCAGATACTCTCAGATTTGCAAGATATAATTCCTGCAGCGGGGTTCCGCCCAGTCCGTTTACCATAACAGCAACTTCATCGCCTTCATGATAAATGTCTTCTGCAAAAATCTTCTCTAACAGTGTATCGGTGGTTTCTTTTACTGTGCGGATTTCTTCTCTGTGGGTTCCCGGCTCACCGTGAATTCCCATTCCGATTTCCACTTCATTTTCACCCAGCTCAAAGCTCGGTTTGCCTGCTGCCGGAACAGTACAGGGTGCAATTGCCATACCCATGGTACGAACATTTGCAATAACCTTTTCTGCTGCAGCCTTTACCGTCTGTAAATCTCCGCCTGCCTCTGCGCATGCGCCTGCAATTTTATGTACAAAAATGGTACCTGCGATACCTCTTCTTCCGGTGGTCCATGTGCTGTTTTCCACTGCAACGTCGTCGTTTACCACAACTTTTTCCACTTCAATGCCTTCGTCTCCGGCCATTTCTGCAGCCATCTCAAAGTTCATTACGTCACCGGTGTAGTTCTTGATCACCAGAAGAACACCCTTGCCGCCGTTGCATGCCTTAATTGCTTCATATACCTGATCCGGTGTAGGTGAGGTAAACATGGCTCCTGCAACCGCTGCGTCCAGCATACCTTTTCCAACATAACCGCCATGTGCCGGTTCATGTCCGCTTCCGCCGCCGCTTACCAGCGCTACTTTCCCCTGAGAGCCACCGGCTCTTACCAGAACGTCACATCCTTCTGCCCTTTTTACATATTCCGGGTGTGCTGCTACAATCCCCTGTAACATTTCTTCTACTACGTCATCCGGTTTGTTAATCATTTTTTTCAAAGCAATTTCCTCCTTCTCCCTGCGTTGTACTACGCCTTGTTAAACTGCATCAGCTGCCATATCACAAAGTGATTATGGTATATAAATATATTAAGCAAAATCCATGCCATTTCAGTCTTTCTGCAAATGGCAGGATATTCCTTCATTCTTTTCTGTCTTTGATATTTTTTACCAGGTTGATATTTTTTACCAGGTATCCTGTCCATTACTACCAACCTTCTCCAGGTAAGCCCGAACCTCCTCTTTATCTGTAAACCGGAGCAGTTCCTCAAGATCACACCGGTTGGAATCCAGATTACGGATCTGTTCTTTTACAGCCGGCGCCTGAGAGGCACTCATGCTCAGTTCATCCATACCCACTGCCGTCAGGAAAGGCATGGCCAGACGGTCTCCCGCCATTTCGCCGCACATACCCACCCAGATTCCGGCTTCGTGAGCGGCCGTCACCACCTGAAAAATGGAGCGTATGACTACCGGGTCAAAATAATCATAAATATAATTTACTGTCTGGTTCCCTCTGTCTACTGCCAGCGTATACTGCACCAGATCATTGGTACCGATACTGAAGAAATCCACATGTCGGGCAAACACAGGGGCCATCACCACGGAGGCCGGTGTTTCCACCATAATTCCCAGGGGAACATTTTCATCAAAGGGAAGCTGCGCATTTCTCAGTTCTTCCATGGCTTCCTCCATCAGCTTCCGGGTTTCTGTAACCTCGGAAAGCATGGTCACCATAGGAAGCATAATTCCAACTTTTCCATAAGCGCCGGCTCTCATAATAGCCCGAAGCTGGGTTTTGAACATCTCTTTGTTCTGAAGGCAGATTCGAATTGCACGGAACCCCAGAAAAGGATTCTCCTCTTCTGCCAGTTTCAGGCAGTCACAGCTCTTGTCTCCGCCGATATCCAGGGTTCTTATGACACATAAAGCGCCTTTTGCCTGCTCTGCCACAGACCTGTAAGCCTCAAACTGCTTTTCTTCTGAAGGAAGTTCAGGAGACTCCATAAAGAAAAATTCTGTCCGGTACAGTCCCACGCCCTGGCAGCCATATACAGAGGTTTTCTCCATATCCTCCGGACTGCTGATATTGGCGGCCACCAGCACTTCCTTTCCGTCTCTGGTGCAGGCCGGAAGCTGGGCCCGTTCCATCAGAACGGTACGCTCCTGCTCCTGTTTGCGGACTCTTTCCTGAAATTCCTGTATCTGCTCCAGAGAAGGCTGCAGCGTAACCTCTCCTCTGACAGCGTCCACCAGAACCGTTTCGCCCTGGGCTGCCATCTGAGGGGTCAGTTCCACCCCAACCATGGTCACAAAGCCTTTTGCCCTGGCAATAATCACCGTATGGGAAGTCTTGCTCCCGTTTTCCAGAAGGACTGCCTTCACTTTTTCCTCCGGAAGGCCCGCCATAACGGAGGGCTCCAGATCTCTGGCACACAAAATGACCTGATCTCCCTCCACGGAAAATTCTTCCAGTCCCAGTATTTTTCGTATCAGGCGGTTTCCCACATCCACCACATCATTCTGCCGCTCCTTAAGATAAGGGTCGTCAATCTCGTCAAACATGGCTTTAAAATCAGAAACCGCCCGTAAAACTGCCGCCGGTGCCGTCATTGCCTGCTGTATGTACCCGGTAATTGCTTCCACAAACGCCACATCTTCCAGCAGCATCTGATGGGCTCCCATAATCTCCAGTTCGCTCTCGGAAAGGTTTTCTCCGGATTCTAACATGGTTTCCAGATCTTTTTTCGCCATGGCCAGTGCATGTTCGTATTTTTCGGTTTCTTCCCCGACCCCTCCGGCTATGTAAGACTGCAGATGTTTTTCGTAATCCATGTTCAGAAAACGGATGGTTCCAACCGCAACGCCTTCCACTACAACATTTCCACGTACCAGCATATTTTCTCTCCTATTCCTCATAAAATCCATGAGCGAACATATCGTCTAACTGTGTAAAAACTTCTTCTTCGTCCTCACCGGAAACAGTCACGGTCACTTCCGCTCCCTTTTTGGCTCCCAGCGCGGTAATCATCAGAACACTTTTCCCATTGGCCTTTTTGGCTCCGTTGGTAAGGGTCACTTCACTTTTGTGCTTTCCGACAAATCTTGCAATGTCGGCTGCAGGCCTTGCGTGGATTCCCAATGCATTTGTCACAGTATAAGTTGCTGTTTTCATGATTTCCTCCATTCTGTGTGCTTTACAGCACAAACAGGGATTCTGTGAAAGAATTAACAATTTTTTACTCTACTTTTGATAACTGTTTCGCCATTTCTGCCGCTTCTGCAACTTCTGCCATGGTTCCGCCTATGGCCGCCTGCACAGCTGCGCTCACTGCCCCTTCTAAAATGGGTGCGTCCGCAATCACCACATCAATGTCTTCTTCCAGAAGATCTATGGCCATCTGAGAACTTAAAATTCCGCTGCCCAGATCTGCCAGAATCACCACGCCGTCCCCGTCGCTGGCGTCCATAATGCCCTGACGGATACGAAGTGCGTCTGTTCCGATGCTTCCGTCTTCCATACCTCCCACTGCCACGACACGGTGGTCTTTTCCTGCCATCTGTACTGCCAGTTCATAAATTCCTTCCGCCGCTTTTCTGCTGTGGGAAACAATCAATAATCCTACCATATTTACCTCGCTTTATGTTACTTTATATTTTCCAGATAAAATGCACGAATTGCTTCCAGTGTAATCAGAGATGAAGTTGCGCCTGGGTCCTGATGTCCGATACTTCTGTCTCCAAGATAACTTGCGCGTCCTTTGGTAGCACGGATGGTTTTGGTAAATTCCACTCCTTCTTTTGCCGCGTCGCACATATGATTCAGGCAGTCTTCCGGGCTTTCCCCTGCTTCGATTCCCTTTGTAAGAGCCTCCAGCGCCGGCTCAAGGGCATCCAGCATGGTCTTTTCTCCCCGTTCTGCCTTACCGCGCATTTTAATGCCGCCGATTACTGCTTCCATCATCTCTTTTGTATCTTCCAGTGTGATTTCCTTTTTCCCGCTTACAGCGCCCGCTGCTTTCATATATGCAGTGCCATACAGAGGACCGGATGCTCCGCCCACTTTGGATAACAGTACCATACCTGTTTTCTTCAGAATCACGCTGATATCTTCTTCATCCTGAGGAAGCTGCTGCAATACTTCCGTAAATCCTCTTGCCATGTTGATTCCATGGTCTGCATCGCCGATTGCGGAATCCAGATCTGTAAGAAATTCTTTGTTTGCAATGATATCTTCTCCGATTTTCTGCATACATTGATATATTTTGGTTGCCATAAAAATCCTCCTGTCTCTTTATATATTTATCTGGCATGTATTGGGGAATTTTCCCCAATCGCTTATATTTAATATATAAGCAAATTCTGTGCCAGTTTGTTCACCGTTTTGTTTCCAGCTGATATTTCCGGGCTTTGGACGCCACGGTTTTATGGGTCAGCCCCAGGGCTTTTCCCGCTCCGTTAAAACTTCCGTATGTTTCCAGCGCCCGTCTTATAATTTCTTTCTCGTAATATTCCCAGGGATACAGTTCCTGAGCTTCCCACCCCATATCTCCCGGAAGGCTCAGGCTGTTTTGGGGAGAAATACGCCCTTCACCGGCTGCCGCGTTTTCCGCCCCGGAATTTCCATATGCAAAACCATGCTTTTCATAAGATCCGCCGGTATAATTTTCGCTGATATAATGGGGCAGGTCTTTTCGCCCCACCTGGGCTCTGTCAGCCAGAATATTAACCCGCTCCATCACATTTTCCAGTTCCCGGATATTTCCCGGCCAGGAATACCGGAGAATGGCTTCCATGGCTTCCGGCGTTAAATATTTGGGTTCCCGGTTTAAATCTGCCGCAATTTTGTTCAGAAAATGCTCTGCCAGCACCGGAATATCTTCCCGGCGTTCCCTCAGAGGCGGCAGCCAGATGGGAATTACATTGAGACGATAGTACAAATCCTCCCGAAATTCTCCCTTTTCCACCAGTTCTTCCAGATTCCGGTTGGTGGCGGCGATAATCCTGGCGTCCACCTGGATGGTCCTGTCGTCTCCCACCCGCTGAAATTCTTTTTTCTGAATTACCCGCAGCATTTTTGCCTGCATGGATTTGTCCAGTTCTCCAATCTCATCCAGAAAAATCGTTCCTTTATGGGCAAGCTCAAATTTTCCGATTTTCGTCTTAATGGCTCCTGTGTAGGCTCCTTTCACATGGCCGAACATCTCGCTTTCCAGCAGATTTTCCGGTATGGCCGCACAGTTTACCCGGATAAAATCATGGCTGGCCCGCCCGCTGGAATAATGAATGGCTTCTGCTATCAGCTCTTTGCCTGTGCCGCTTTCTCCCCGGATCAGCACGTTAAAATTATTGTCCGCTGTCTTTGCCGCAAGCTGCATGGCGTCATAAAGTTTGCTGCTGATACCCACAATCCGGTTAAATGCCGGGTTCAGCTTGTTGCGCCTGTTCAGCTCTTCTTCCAGATATTCCGTTTTGGCTGACAGATGGTGAATGCGCTCCACCAGTTCCTGTACCTCGCTCAGGCTTTTCACCACGGAAATGCCCCCCAAAATCTGCTGATTTACAATGATGGGGACCACATTCAGCACCAGATTTTTCCCGTTCTTTTTCTGGCAGATGGTACCCATGATTTTCTGGCCTTTTTCCAGTACCCTGGCAGCGCTTCCTCCGTCGTCAAAAGCCAGTATGTCGGCGCCCTCCTGTACCTGTTCCCCGGTGATATCCTGCCAGGCCCCGTTTACATAGGTAACAATGCCCTTCTGGTCAAATACGCAGATCCCGTCCTGTACAGCCTCCAGAATCTGATAATATTTTTCTTTCAGTTCTTTTACTTCTTCAAATTCCCAGCTGATACGCACCAGCTGAGACACATCTTCTAATGTGGTAATGGTTCCCTTTATTTCCCCGTTCTCCAGTATGGGCCTGGTATTTCCCACCATGGTAGAAGTTCCGATGGTCTGGGTATAGACGGTCATAGGTTCTTTGTCCCGTATGGCCCGCAGCATTTTACTGCCCCCAAACACTTCTTCGGCCCTGCGGCCCAGTGCTTCTCTCTCCGGAATGCCCAGCAGCTTTTCTGCCTCCCGGTTATAAATTATAACGGTTTCCTGTTTGTCTGTCACCACCAGTCCGCTGGCAATACTGCTGTATATATTTTCCGCAGTGATTACGTGTTCCTGTAAAAGCGTATCCACCTGGCTGAGTTCCGCCTGATTCAGATTCAGATCATTTTCCAGAAAATCTCCTTCCAGAAACTCTTTCATTTCCGCGGCGGCTTCTTCTACCTGCTCTCCCTGGGTAATCAGAATGATTTCCTCATTTTTTTTGATTTTCATGGAAGTAACCAGCAGAAGGCTGGTCAGAGGCACGTCATGAAATCCTTTCCGCCGGATATGGAAATTCACATGGTATTTCCGCCGAAGCCTTTCCGCTTTTTGCACCAGCATGGCTGCGATTCTCACGTGCAGTCCTTTTTCACTGCGAATTTTCACCACTGCTTCCGTTCTGTCTTCTCTCATCACGCTTTCCTTCTTCCTGAACTTCAGTGATATTCTTTCCGCTGGCGGACATTGGGAATCTGAAGCTGTTCCCGGTATTTCACCACCGTCCGTCTGGAAATGTCTATTCCCATGTTTGCCAGTTCCTGCACAATCCGGGAATCACTGAGTGGATTTGTCTTATCCTCTTCCTGAATGATTTTTTCTATGCAGGAGCGTGCATTTTTCTCTGCTCCTTTGTTGGAGAAAAAATATTTCAGTTCAAAAATTCCCCAGCGGCATTCCAGGTATTTTTCTTTCAGCGCCCGGCTTACCGTAGATTCATGAAGATCTGTGTCCTGTGCAATATCTGCAAGATTCAGGGGACTTAAGTACATTTTTCCTTTTTCAAAAAATGCTTCCTGCCGTTCCACAACAGCCTCCGCCACTCTGCGCAGGGTTTCCTCTCTCCGTTCCATGTTTCTCAGAAGGATTCTGGCCTCCCGGTACTGTTCCTGCAGATATTCATAGTCTGCTCCCGATTTTTCCCGGCTCAGAAGGGGCAGATACTCCTGATTGATTCTGGGAAATGAGATTCTTTCCCGGTTTAAAATAATCTGATACGTTCCATGGTTGTTCCGTACCGTAATATCAGGATAGATAAATTCTCCCTGGGTTCCGGTTCCATACCCACGTCCCGGCACAGGTTCCAGTTCCCGGATCCGGGCAATCAGCCCCTGTACCTTTTCCCGCTTCCATCCGGTTTTGCGGCATATCTGCGGTATTTTATTATGTATGATTTCATCTGTGCAGTCTGCAGCCAGTGTGTATAAGTCTTTTGTATCGCCTTCCAGCTGTGCAATCTGCAATAAAAGGCATTCCCGCAGGTTCCGGGCAAACACGCCGCATGGCTCCAGTTTCTGCAGAGTGCGGATTTCTCCTTCCACCTGCTGCTCCGTCAGACCCAGAATACGGGAAATCTCCAGACTGCTCATTTTCAGGTATCCGGATTCTTCCATACACTCTATCAGATATTCTGCAATTTTCTGTCCTGTGGAATTTAAGTTCCATGTATAAAGCTGCATCCTGAGATGATCTTTCAGACTGGTTCCGCAGCTTTTTTCATCTACCAGCCCGTTGATATACTCCTGCTCCTGTCCAAAAACACAGGGTTCCCCGGCCATATAATATGTCTTTCGCTCCCACTCTGCGGGAATCTCTGCTTCCGGTTCTTCCTGTTTCTCCTCTTCCGGCTCCTGACAGGTCAGCATGGGATTAGACAGCACTGCGTCTTCAATATACTGCTCCAGCTCAGGTCCGCCCATCTGCAGCATAAACAGAGACTGTTCCATCTGAGGCGTCAGGGCCAGCTTCTGTGTCTGTTTTATTGTAAGTTCCAGTTCCATGCTGCAGTGTCACCTCCTCAGTGCATATTACTGTTCAGCTGTGCAGTACGCCAGGTTCCGCACTCAGGGCTCCTCCCGTCCTGCCTTTGGGCAGGATGGGTCCCTCCTCAGTGCATATGCATATTACAATTCTGCTGTGCAGTACGCCAGGTTCCGCACTCAGGGCTCCTCCCGTCCTGCCCAAAGGCAGGATGGGTCCCTCCTCAGTGCATATTATATCATAACTATACATGTATTTGTTGCTTTTTTCTGTTGATGTGAAAGATTTTTAACGGTATAATCAATAACAGGGGCAGGGTGACTGCAATAAAAGCCCCGCCTGAACGAAAGGAATTTTCATGAATCAGAAAGAATTTGAAGAACTTGCAGAATTATTTAAAATATTCGGAACGCCTACCAGACTCCAGATTATGTACGCTCTGGTAGACCAGGAGAAATGCGTCTATGATATTGCAAAGGAACTGGGCATGTCCCAGAGCGCCATCTCTCACCAGCTCAGTATTCTGAAGCAGAACCGGCTGGTCAAAAACCGCAGAGAGGGAAAAACCATTTATTATTCTCTGCTGGATTCCCATGTGCTCACCATCATTGACCAGGGACTGGAACATATCCGTGAATAAAAAGAATCCTGCAAAGCAGGATTCTCTGGCCCCATTCCGGTAAATTCCCCCTGTCTATGACATGGGTTTTTCTTCCCGGCTGCTGAAATGACGGTAAGTATAATCATTATTACTTCCCTTTTTCCAGCCCCGGCAGACCGTTTTATTTTTCCCGGTCTGTTTCGCCTCATATAATGCCGCATCCACTTCCTTAAACAGCAGAATGCTGTTTTTATCCTGAGGCTGTATCTCGGTCATCCCCAGAGAAATGGTTATTTTTCCGGTAACGCCTTCCACTGTAACCTGTTCCACCTCCCGGCGAATCCGTTCCGCCAGATTATAGGCTTCCATCTCACCTTTTCCCACCAGAATCAGCCCGAATTCTTCGCCGCCGTATCTTGCGGCTATATCGGTTTCATCTATATTGTTCTGAATCAGGGAAACTATTTTCAGAATTACATTGTCCCCCGTGGCATGTCCAAAGGTATCATTGATTCTCTTGAAATTGTCAATATCTATGATAATCAGCGACAGAGGATAGTCCTTGTCACATTTCTGAAGCTGATCATTCAGTCTGTCATAGAAAATTTTGTGATTGTAAAGGCCGGTCATGGAATCCCTCTGGGAAATTTCCAGAATCTCTTCCTTCTCCTGATGGATCTTCTGATTCTCCTTTTCAAAATTCACCACCACAGAGGTCAGTACCTTGCTGAAAGAAAAAGCCACCATGATAAAGCCCACAAAAATCACAAGGTATACCTCTTTGCTGTTGTCAGGCTTAAACTCCGTGGAGGGAATAATCCCATAATTGATGGCTGCATAAACCAGAATCGCCATCACAAAAGCCACATAGCGAAAATACTTTTCCCGGTATACATTGGCAAAAATTACCGGGTAGGTCAGTACCATGCACATATAGGGCACAGAACTGTGTACAGCCACCACAGTCCCCAGAAGCACAAACTGCATCATCAGAAACACTACCGTAATCACCTGTTCCCCCAGAATTTTCCCAAGACAGCGGAAAGTCAGCTCCATGCAGGCGGCTTCCAGCACCATCAGAATACTGGGTCTTAAAACAAAAATTTCCCAGTACTCTCTTTTACTGCATTCCGGTACCGGCTGGAAGAAAACAAACAGCAGCACTTCAATAAAAATAACCAGACCTGTGCTGATCCAGATAAAGCGCATTACCTTTTTATTCCATTCTGATATACTTACATATGCAATATTGCTGCTATCGTTCATAATTATGTTCCGGCCTTTCCCGTTCTGTTCATTTCTCTTATTCTATCACGAAACGACTATTATCGCCACTGTTTATTTTACTTTATCACGATTTGTACCCTTGACAGTTCTCTTTTTCTTATATAAAATAATAATAATTACTGATATTATTTTTTATAAAACAAAGGAGGAGAAATATGGCAGTATACAAATGCAGCATATGCGGAGCAATTTTTGATGAGGAAAAAGAAGGAAAAAAGCTGGAAGAACTGGAGGCCTGCCCGGTCTGCAAACAGCCCATATCCAAATTCGAAAAAATTTCAGAAGATGACAGCACAGAAGAAGCAGCAGCCTTTGAAGGGGATCTTGCCTATGACGCCCGGTTTGAACGCCATGACAAATCAGCCCGGTACATGGAGGAAATCCACGAAATGGCTGTTACCGGAAAAAGCATCGGCGGCTCCATGGGAACGCTGATGGCTCTGCCGGGATGGGATGATATTTTGCTTCTGGGCGCCCAGCTTGCCCGTTTTCCGCTGAATGAAGAAGATCCGGTGGATACCCGGACCGTTATCGGAAAACATGCCGAAAAACCCATGATACTGGAACACCCGGTCTACATATCCCACATGTCCTTCGGAGCCCTTTCCAGAGAAATCAAGGTTGCACTGGCCAAAGGCTCCTGCATGGCAAAAACTGCCATGTGCAGCGGAGAAGGCGGTATACTGCCGGAAGAACAGGAGGCCGCTTACAAATATATTTTTGAATACGTTCCCAACAAATACAGTGTAACGGATGAAAATCTGAAAAAAGCCGACGCAATAGAAATCAAAATAGGGCAGGGCACCAAACCTGGCATGGGCGGCCATCTTCCCGGTGAAAAGGTAACGGAAGAAATTGCCGCACTGCGCGGGAAAAAAATGGGAGAGGATGTTCAAAGCCCCAGCAAATTTCCGGAAATCAGTTCCAGGGAAGATCTGAAACAGATGGTGGATATGCTCCGGAAACGTTCGGAAGGCCGCCCCATCGGCATTAAGATTGCGGCCGGAAACATCGAAAAGGATCTGGCTGAGTGCGTTTATGCGGCTCCTGATTTCATCACCATTGACGGCCGGGGAGGGGCCACCGGCTCCAGCCCGCTGTTTCTGCGGGAAGCCACCAGTATTCCCACCATCTATGCGTTGCACCGGGCAAGAACATACCTTGATTCTGTCCATTCTGACATAGAGTTGATTATTACCGGGGGACTGCGTGTTTCTTCTGACTTTGCAAAAGCACTGGCCATGGGCGCCGATGCAGTTGCCATTGCCAGCGCAGGCCTGATAGCCGCAGCCTGCCAGCAGTATCGAATCTGCGGAAGCGGCAACTGTCCTGTGGGAATTGCCACTCAGGATCCGGAACTGAGGTCACGTCTGCATATTGATGCAGCGGCACAGCGTACAGCCAATTTCCTGAACGTAACACTGGAAGAGCTGAAAACCTTCGCAAGAATTACCGGACACAGCTCTGTCCACGATTTAATCAGAGAAGATCTGGTTACTCTGAACCGTGACATTGAGGAATATACGGGAATTCCCCATGCCGGAAAGCCGCAGCAGGGATTCTGAAGCTGATAACTTATGATACCGTTCAGACTTTGAAAAGGAGCTGAAAAATCTGCAAATGATTTTTCAGCTCCTTTTTGGTAATAAAGAATCCTGCTGCATTTCTGAAAAGGGACATGCTTTTATCCGCCCTGGTATGTCCTGCATGTAATCCTCATTTTATTTTTCTATATCAGCTCCCATATGCGGCTGATAATCACATTCATTCCGCCCACAACCAGCAGAAATCCTCCGGCCAGATAGGCTTTTATTTTATGCTCAAATCCCAGCCGGTAACCGGTATACATACCGGATACCGTCACCAGAACAGTCATTATGGTAATAAGTATCAGAATAATCCACATACTGCTTTCCAGAAATCCAAAGGCAAGGCCGGTGAGCAGAGTAAAAATGCTGGTTCTTGCATAAAGTCTGACAAATTCCAGAACATCAAATTTTTCTTCCCGGCGCTCTACAATCCGCTCATTCCGCCAGGCTTTCAGAAAGAGCCTGACTCCCAGGCACAGGAAAATTGCGGCTGCAACTACCTGGCCCA
The DNA here is from genome assembly GCF_000403845.2 of Eubacterium sp. 14-2. GTDB lineage: Bacteria > Bacillota > Clostridia > Lachnospirales > Lachnospiraceae > Petralouisia. The sequence continues at coordinate 1,026,148 of NZ_KE159568.1, forward strand.
GAAAAATATCTCCCTTTTTTCCTATGCTTCTGCACAGGAGTACAGAAATGAAATCTCCAATTCCCAGAGCAAATACCTGCCCCGCCACCAGTATTCCGCAGAATGCCGTTAACTGTTTCCGTTCCACTCTGGCCACCAGCGACCCCTGGCACTCCATCACTGCAAAGATATCCAGAGATATTCCCAATATAATAATCAGCTCTTCCACAACACTCATAACTCCGCTCCTGCCCTGTCTGCCTGTTTATTCTTCTTCCTTAACTGCTTTGATTCCCTCGGTACGAAGAATAAATTTTACAGATCCTTTTGTTCCCTCTGCAACTTTTGTAAAGGTCTGGTATTCCTTACCTGCCTCCACTACTGCTTCCAGCCTGCTTAACAGCTCCTTAACGTCTCCGTTATAGGCATCCAGCAGTTTCTGAATTCCTTCTTCATCAAACTGAATCATACCGTCCATCAGTTTGTCAGAACCTTCTGCCAGTTTATCCACACCATCTTCAATCTGTCCCGTTGCTGTTGAGAGTTTTCCTGCTCCCTCCACCAGCGCTCCGTTGTTGGAAACCAGAGTAGCTGCTCCGCTGGTCAGCTGAGAGATGCCTGCCGTCAGCGCCGGAATATTGTCGCTCATGGTCTGTGTCCCGTTGCTCAGTGCCTGCATACCGCTGACCAGGCTGTGGCCGCTGTTTTTATCTTTTGCATTGATTGCCTCGGAAATCTGTGCCTTCGTACCTGCAACTGCAGTCAGCGTTGCGGTTTCTGCTGCTGTTTTAGCTGCCGTTTTGGCAGTATCAGCCACTGCGGAACCAACGGTATCTTTTGCACCTGCTGCAATTCCTGTTACAATCTGGGAGGCAGTGGAGTTCATGCCTGCTTTTAAAGTTTCATTGCCCATGGCTGCCGCCACTGCAGAAGAGGTAAGCTGTGCGGCGGTGGACTGAATCTGTGCCTGGCTGTCTGCTGACTGAAGGCCTGCGTCTACCTGAGCTTCCAGCCCGGCCATGGTCTGGCTGGCAATGGCTTCCTTCTGACCATCCACATTCGCCATAACTCCTGCATAAATATCCGGATTTGCTCCCACCGCTGCACCTGCCTGCTGACAGGCATCGTTTATCATGGCCTGCAAAGCAGCTTCATCTAATTGACCCGCATTAACCGCCGCTATAATCTGTGGCGCTTTTTCTGACAGGCCGGCAGATATGGCATTTGCAGTCACCTCCGCTGTCTTCGCCTGTGTCCCTTTTTCAACCGTATCGGCGACTCCCACAACAGCCTGCTGAATGGCTGCCGGCGCATACTGTACCATCGCCTGGTTTTTCGCTCCCTGAGCTGCCGCCTGACTGAAGGCCTGACTCAGCACCGTATTCAGCACCGTTTCCGTATAGGTATTCAGGCCTGCTGCCACCTGGGCTTTGGCTCCCTCATTATTGGCAAGACTGTCATAGAATACAGAAGAGGCCTGATTTCTGATTGCCTCTGTTCCGGTCTCGCCATCCTTAAAGGCGGATTCAATGGCAGCGTCTGCCTGTTTCATCAGAGCATTTTTTTCTTCCTTTGTCATTTTGGCTTTCAGAGTCTTATCCAGTTCTGCCACACCCCGATTCAGGGTTGCAGCGCTGCTGTTTAAAGTATCTGCCCCCTCTGTCAGCGTACCGGAAGAGCTGGCAAGGGTGTTGATCCCTTCATTTAACCGTGATGCTCCGCTGGTATAATTTGTAATACCGTCTTTCAGGGTACCTGCTCCGGATGCAAATTCTTTCATGCTCTTTTTCAGGGTGCCAAGTCCTTCTGACAGCTCCCTGCTTCCATCTATCAGCTTTCCGGAAGCGTCTGTCAGGGTGTCCAGTTCCTCGTCCAGGGTGCTCAGGTCAAAGCCTTCTCCCAGATTCGCCTGTCCCACCAGGTCATTCATGATAATGGACATGGTCATTTCCAGAGAGAAATTCTCCACATCTGCCGTTACCTCCACATATTCCGGAATTTCAATATCCTCTTTCAGATCTCCTTCTTCTATGGCAAGGCTTTCCTTCAGGCCGGGCATTGCCATGCCCACAACAACTTTTTTATCTCCGTCGGAAATCACTTTTCCGTTGGTTACCTCTACATTTGCATAGTCTTCCGGTAAAATCATTCCTGTCATAACGGTAAAGGGCACATACACCTCATATGTTTCTCCGTCAATGACCTGTGTGGTTTTTTCATTGTTGGTGTAGTCAAAGCGGATGGTTGCCTTCCCGCTTTTTCCTGCCATATCTTCCGGAGACATTTCCTTTCCGTCCATGAAATACGTTACCTTTTCCGTGACAGGAAGAGCTTTTTCCGTGGTTCCCTGATAATAGATATCTTTGCCGTCTGCCTGCCAGGTTATCTTATCCCCGTTCTTTTCAAAGGTTTCTTCTCCTTTTACATTTTCAATATCTTTCAGATCAGAAACGTCTTCCACAGTTGCGGCTCCGTCTTTATTCTTCAGCCATTCACTTACAATCACATTTTTGGCAGTACCGTCAGGACTTGCCACAACGTAAACGGTTTCTTCTTTACCGGCTTCTTCGTTTTCCTCTCCGATGGACAATGCTTTCTCCAGAGTTTCCTTTGCCTTTTCCTCCGTATCTTCTTCGTCCTGCGTTTCCTGCACCGTTTCCTGTTTTTCCGCCCGCACCGTGTATGTGCTCACACCTGCGCTGGTTCCGATGACTGCCACGGTCACCATTCCTGCTGCCACGCGAATGACATATTTATTTCTAAATTTTTTCTTTAATTCCAGATTTTTCATGTTATTTCCTCCTGCAATTTAATGTTAAACGGTTTTCACGGTTGCTGCTGCTTCTTTTTTACGGCTGCCGAATCCCATACTTGATTTACAGATAATCTTATCAAATACCATGAACATTGCCGGCAGGATAAAGATTACCACAAACATACTGATCAACGCTCCTCTTGCCATCAGAATGCAGAGAGAACTGATCATGTCGATATTGGAGTACATACCAACGCCGAAGGTTGCCGCAAAGAAACTCAGTGCGCTGACAAATACGGACTGTACCGATGTGGAAAGGGCTATGGTAACGGAAGTCTTTTTGTTCTCCCCCCGGTTCCGCTCTTTCTTATAACGGTTGGTCATCAGGATTGCATAATCCACGGTTGCTCCAAGCTGGATGGTTCCGATTACAATAGAAGCAATAAAGGGAAGGGTGGTTCCTGTGTATGCCGGGATACCCATATTGATGAAAATTGCAAATTCAATCACGGATACCAGGATAATCGGCAGTGAGATGGATTTGAATACCAGCAGAATAATCACAAAGATTGCTCCGATGGATACCACGCTTACGGTCTGAAAGTCCGTATTCGTAATGGAAATCAAATCTCTGGTACAGGGCGCCTCGCCAATCAGCATGGCCTTCTGATCATATTTCTTAATTACTCTGTTCAAATCATCTATCTGTGCATTTACTTCATCTGAAGCAATGGCATATTCGGAACTTACCAGCATAAGCTGATAATTTTCATCCATCAGGGCCTCCCTGATATCATCCGGTATCATTTCCTTTGGAAATGCCGGGCCCACAATGGAATCCATTCCCATTACGGCTTTCACACCGTCCACGTTTTGCATTTCCTCTATCATGGCAGAGGCTTCCTTACCGGACAGGCTGCTGTCTGCCAGTACCATATGAGTGGAATTCATCTCATATTTGTCTTCCAGTTTTTCTTTGGCCTGAATACTTGCCAGGTCTTTGGGCAGGGTGCCCGCCAGATCATAATACACCTGGGTATGGGTATATCCGTAAATTGCAGGTCCTAATACCAGCAGGAAAATTACTACAAATATGGGGAACCGCTTCGTTACAAAGTTTCCGATTCCGCCCAGATCCGGAATAATGGGTTTGTGTTTGGTCTTTTCAATGGCTTTGTCAAAAATCAGTATCATGGACGGGAGAATGGTTACACAGCCGATAACGCCGAATACCACGCCTTTGGCCATTACCACTCCAAGGTCCATGCCAAGGGTAAAACTCATAAAACACAATGCCACAAAACCGGCCACTGTCGTAATGGAACTTGCCACTACGGATGTGAGGGTATTGGATACCGCATGGGCCATGGCCCGGTTTTTATCCCCCGGATAGCGCTCCCGGTTTTCCTCGTAACTGTGCCACAGGAAGATGGAATAGTCCATGGTAACTCCCAGCTGAAGCACTGCGCTCAGGGCTTTGGTCACATAGGAAATTTCTCCCAGGAACACATTGCTTCCCAGATTATAAAGAATGGCCATTCCGATACTTAACAGGAAGAATACCGGCGCCAGGAAAGAATCCATGGTCAGTGCCAGTACCAGGGAAGATAACAGCACAGCAATCAGTACATAAACAGGTGTTTCCCTGTTGGACAGGTTTTTAATGTCCGTTACCACTGCCGACATACCGCTGACAAAACATCCTTTTTCTGCCAGACTGCGGATCTCTTCGATGGCATCCATGGTCTCATCCGCCGACATGGAGGTTTCAAACAGAATAGCCATCAGTGTGGTGCCTTCGGAATTGAATTTATCCACCAGATCCTCCGGCAGAAATTCCATGGGAAGTGATAAATCTGCAATGGAGTCGTACCAGACAACCGCCTTGACATGGTCAACTTCCTCTATCTTCGCTTTCAGCTCCACAACATCTTTGTTTTCCATGTCTTCCAGGACGCACATGGAAAACGCTCCCGTACCAAACTCATTTACCAGAATATCCTGGCCTTTCATAGTTTCAATATCTTTGGGCAGATAAGTCAGTATATCGTAATTAACCCTGGTGGTTATCATGCCGATTGCTGCCGGAATCAAAAGCAGTAAACTGATAATGAAAATCGGTACTCTTAACTTTACAACTCCTTTTCCAAATTTAATCATCTTTCTTCCTCTCGCTCCTCTTTCAATATTTTTTAGCTCATGAAGAGTATAAAAAAAAAGACTGAATATTGAAATATTCAATCCTTTTCTTCTGTATAATTCAAATATACATTTTACAGGTTTTGTAGCTTTTGGAAAACACAGGAGAGATTTTGTAGCTGACTCAGGCTTTAAAATCCCTCTCTGTTACAGTTCCTCGATTACCTGGCTCATGGAACGGGTAATGATATAATTGTAAATATTCGTAATTTCTTCCGGCTCCACTGTCATTCCGCTTTTTATCCAGTGGATTACCACGAAACACATGGACTGGGCATAATACTGGGCAATATGTTCCGGCGTCAGCCAGGGATGCTTCTGCCGGGCAGAAGGGCTTTTACTCTGAATTACTTCCATCAGAATTCCCTCCACACATTTTTTCACAATATCCTCAAAGGAGTTCTGACCTTCCAGGCGCACCGCCATCTCATAAAATTCCTTTTCTTTCTTTAATAAAGTAAAAATCAGTATCAGAGCTTCATCTACCATCCCTGCATGGATCAGGGGCCGGATGGGCTCTAAAATCTGAACCTGTATAATCCATTCCAGCAATTCGTATTTATCCTGAAAATGATTGTAAAAGGTAGGGCGTATCACTCCTGCCTTATCTGTAACCGCCTTGATTGTTATTTTTTCAATGGGCTGCCGGCATGCCAGCTCCTTAAAACTTTCTGCCAGCAGTACGTCCATGGTTTCTTTCTGTACCACCACGCTCTCACTTCCTGTTAATTTTTTACCATTTACATATACAACTCCAGAATCGCCAGTTCTTTTCCCTCCCTGCCTGACTCCAGATCCAGCACTTCCCCTTCCGGCAGCACTTTCACTATGGGCCTCAGCAGTGATTCCGGATGATTTTCCCACACCACTGCCCTGCGGCCGTCGGACAGGGCCACCTCGCAGCCCACCGGATACACAGCGATTTTCTTTGTGAAAATCTCCACCAGATCCGGGTCAAATTCCGCCCAGGTATTGGACATAATATAATCCACCGCACCGGAGGGGGAAATCGGATCATGATAGGGCAGTCTGGATGTAAGGGCGTCAAACACATCTGCCACCTTGATAATTCTGGCATAATAGGAAATCTCATACCCTGACCTGCGCATGGGATAGCCGCAGCCATTATACCATTCATGATGTTCCAGCACCCCTGTACAGATTTCCGGAGAAAAGTCAAAATGCTCCTGAAGAAAATCATAGCTTAACTTGGGATGCTGCACCACCAGCAGACGTTCTTCTTCCGTAAGCCCCCGCCTTGCATTCAGCACATCCTGTTCCACATATCGCTTTCCCACATCATGAAGCAGAGCCACAACGGCCAGCGTATTCAGTTCCTCCAGTCCCAGATTCCCCGTTGCCGCCCCCAGCATGACAGAAAGAACCGCCACATTGACTGAGTGGAAAAATGTATAATCTTCTGAAATTCTGGTATCAATCAGGTTATACATCCGCCCTCGCTCTGCAAGGACCTGACGTGTAATCTTTCCCGCCACTTCCTGAATATAATCCTGCTCCACCTCCTGATAACGCTCCTCCTGGAACAGGTCGTGCACCAGCCGCAGCGCCTCCTGTTTCAATTCCGGCGCTATAAACCGGGGCACCTCCAGATCCCAGCTGAATTCATCCTCTATGTAAATTCCCGGAATTCCCAGATTCTGCAGTTTCCAGACCGTCTCATCCATCAGGAAAAAACCCTTCTCCCATAAAAGCCCTCCGGCTCCGTCATAGATATTCTGTCCCAGTTCCATTCCCTTTTCCACATCCGCAACAGGTATATAACGCATATCTCAGACACCTCCTGTTTTCTGTTCCTTCTGCCTTTTCTTACACTGATACATCTGTTTATCTGCACGCCCCATAGTATCCTGCAGATTTCTGTCCATTTTCCGGTCAAACACCGCACAGCCTGAAGCAATCTGCATATACTCTTTTATACTGGTCTGAATTCCCTTCAGACTCTCCAGACGCCGGCACATATCCTCTTCTTTTTCCTGAAACACTCTGCTGGTGATACGTTCCGAGATCAGACAGAATTCATCTCCTCCTATCCGATATATTTCTCCAAATTCCCCAAATACATCCCGGATAATTTCACTTCCGGTTATAATATAGCAATCTCCCATTCCATGTCCGAACAGGTCGTTCACCTTCTTAAGATTATTCAGGTCAAACATGGCAATTGCGCATTTTTCAAATTTATGTTCCGGTATCCCCTGAAAATCCGCCTCAAATACTCTTCGGTTTTTCAGCATGGTAAGCCCGTCCGTTTCCGCTTCCTCTCTGATAATTTCGGCTTTTTTTCCGGCTTCTATCAGTCCCATGGACACATCCAGAAACTGTACCGTCAGTATCAGGATAAAAAGCAGGCATCCAACTCTGGAAAAAGCTGCCACATCATCATAAAACCGATAATAATAGTTCAATGCGTCCATCAGCATGGAACCGCCTATTATGCAGATACCGATAATATTGATATACACCCGGCGTTTCCAGGCAAAAATCTCTTTTCGCCGCTTAAACAGAATGCTTCCTCCGCTTATCATTGCCGCAAAAATAATAGAAATTCCAATCAGGTGCGTTACCCATATGGTTTCCCGGTAATCTGCCCATCCGAAAAACTGAAATACAAAACTGGCTGCAAAATCCAGAATCCCCATAAAGGCAAACCCATTCCACAGCCGGCTGCCTTTCATCTGGTAGACTACCTGAATAAAGCAGACTATGGGCAGCACCATCAGTTTCAGACTCATAAAAGTTATCTGATTGCACATAATTTCCCGGCCGAACATCAGAGCGGGCACCTGCGTCTCCATGGTTGACCATATGGCAAAATAAATGGTAAACAGCCCCAGCCACTGAATGCCTTCATGAAAATGCATTTTTTTTCCCGATGGTAAACCAGCTGATCACCAGTATCAGTCCCAGTACCAGCATACTGATGCCAGTCAAAAGAGACGGTGTTTTCCTGTTAAGCTGCTGCACCACAATAGCCGACTGGGGACCATATGTAAACTCCGGCACTTCCACACTGCCATAATCATAACAGTTCCGCAGGCGTATTTCCAGCGTTTTTTTCGCATATTCTTCCTGCATCTGAACAAAATTCCAGCAGTTTCCCGGCGTTTTGCTATGAACATTTTTCGGCGCTTTTTTCCTGTATATCTGTTTTCCTTCCACAAAAACAGCCACTTCCTGATGGGAAGTATAAAAACCCAGAGAATTTATGGAAATCACATCTTCATCCAGCTCTCTGCGCAGGATAATCTCCTCTCTGCCCTCCGGTATGGAAATTTTCTCAGGCAGTACCGGATATTCCGTAATCCCTTCTTCTGTAACACAGATCCAGTCTTCATTGCAGGGAACAGCAGCGGAAAATTCCGTATCATATCCACTTCCTCTGAAAAAGCAGGCCACCATTATTACGAAGAATATTCCAACTGTTACTTCTGCCAGATGTAATTTAAAGACTTTCATCTGCTACCCCTTTCAATTCCTCTTCTGAATACCACACTCTTATCTTTATATTCTAACATACTTTTGTCAAAAGTAAAATACTGTCAGACTTATTTACTTTTCCTTTTCCCTGGTACGAATTGAAAGAAATCTGTTCGAACAAAGTGGGCAGACCCTGCGCATATTATTTTTCTCTTATAGGAAAGATACTTTCACGCGTTAGCGTGACAAGGTCTTTCCTATAAGATGAAAAACAGGCACCAGCCGGTCAGCTGCTGCCTGTTTTTATATCTCTGATATACATAATTACACAAATTGCGGCTATCAGGGTTTCCACCACAGGCTGAGCTGCAATTACACCGTTCAGCTTCCAGAAATAATTCAGTATAATTACTCCCGGAATAAACAGGACAGCATTTCTCAGAACTGTAACCGTCAGTGATTTTACTGCTTTTCCCAATGCCTGAAAATAACTGGTCATCATATTGATCACACCCGGCAAAGGAGCCGACAGGCAAAAAATTTTCAAAAAATATCCTGTCTGTTCCGTCAGCCTGCCATCCTGCAGGAATACAGAGGCAAACTGCCTGCCGAAAATTATAAAAACAGCCGCAAACCTTTGATTCTACTGGAAAATCCTTAAGTTTGCGACTGTTATCCGCAAAAGCGATAGACGGGGCTCGAACCCGCGGTCTCGACCTTGGCAAGGTCGCGCGTTACCAACTACGCCACTATCGCAGAAGCGGGTGATGGGAATCGAACCCACGTATCCAGCTTGGAAGGCTGGTGTTCTACCATTGAACTACACCCGCACAATAATTATTCAGTGTAAATGCCCAGTTCCGGAATCGAACCAGAGACACGAGGATTTTCAGTCCTCTGCTCTACCAACTGAGCTAACTGGGCCTGCTGTTCCTCAGCAACGATATCATTTTACCTGCTAAACACCAAATTGTCAATACCCTTTTTTATTTTTTCTGAATAAAAATAAAAAAGTGGGGAAAGAGCAGGAATCCCTGCTTCTGCACACGAGATTTCCTGCCCTTTCCCCTGTTCCATACAAAATACCGGTATCTGCCTACCTGCCGGGCACCATACGGATAATTCTTCCGGCAAACTCATTAAAGTTCTGGGTCTGCAGTACCACTCTTCCAGGTCCGGTGAGTTTGGTCAGGAACAGGCCTTCCCCGCCGAAAAAGATATTTTTCAGGCCTTTTACGGTCTCAATTTCATACTTCACAGACTTTTCAAAAGCAACCACGTTTCCGGTATCCACCTTGATTACTTCTCCCGGCGCAAGCTGCTTCTCCACCTTATTTCCGTCTATCTCAAGAAAAACCATACCTCTGCCGGAAATATCCTGCAGAATAAAACCTTCTCCGCCGAACAGTCCCGCAGACAGCTTTTTAGTAAGAGCCACACTTAAGGTTACGCTTTCCTCTGCACAGAGAAAAGAACCCTTCTGGCAGATCATGCCTCCGGTTGCTCCCACATCCACAGGAAGAATCTCACCGGCCACTGTGGAGGCAAATGCAATCATGGTTCCCGGCCTCTCTGCTTTGTAAGTAGCCATAAACAGAGACTCTCCGGAGAACATTCTTCCAATGCTCTTTCCCAGACCGCCTTTCATATTGGAATCCATGGAAATTCCCTCTGTCATCCAGGCCATTCCGCCGGACTGGGTATACATGGTTTCTCCTGCCGCATCAAAAAACACTTCCACTGCAGGCATGGTATCGCCTAAAACTTCATATCTCATTGTTTCCTCTCCTTTACTGCCAATTTTTTACCGTCGGTCAGTTCAAATCATGACCTGCTTCTATTATAGTACAGAACGTCTGATTCTTCCACAAAAATTTTGCCCCAATACCTTATTGACCCCCGAATGGAAAAATGCTAATATGAAAATATGTTACATCTTTAACAATCAGAGTGTCAACGGACGCTTCTGACACTTTAATACTTTAATCTCCAGGGAGGATTTAATCATGGATTACACACAGGAATATGAGCAGAAACTTGTATCTGCCGAAGAAGCTGTAAAAGTCATCAAATCCGGTGACTGGGTAGATTACGGATGGTGCAACGGCACTCCGGATCTGCTGGACCGTGCACTGGCAGAGCGCACGGACGAACTGGACGATATCAACCTGCGCGGCGGCATCCTTTTAAAACCGCTGGCAATTTTTGAACGTGAAGATGCCGGGGAACACTTCACCTGGAACTCCTGGCATATGTCCGGAATTGAGCGCAAACTGATTAGCCGCGGATGCGCTTACTATGCTCCTATCCGTTATTCTGAGCTGCCCCGTTATTACAGGGAACTGCCTGTGCGAAACAGCGTTGCCATGTTCCAGGTTTCACCCATGGACAAACATGGATTTTTCAATTTCGGGCCAAATGCTTCCCATCTGACAGCTGTATGTGAAACTTCCGCCAAAATTATTGTAGAAGTAAATGAAAACATGCCCCGCTGTCTGGGCGGATTTGAAAACGGTGTACATATTTCCGATGTGGACTTTATTGTACAGGGTGAGAATCCTCCCATCGGAGAACTGGGTGCAGGCGGACCTGCCACTGATGTAGATAAAAAAGTAGCTGAATTAATCGTGGAAGAAATTCCAGACGGCGCCTGCCTGCAGCTTGGCATCGGCGGTATGCCCAATGCAGTGGGCTCCCTGATCGCAGAGTCTGATTTAAAAGATCTGGGCGTTCATACGGAAATGTATGTGGATGCTTTTGTGGATATTGCCAAAGCAGGAAAAATCAATGGTTCCAAAAAGAATATTGACCGGTTCCGTCAGGCATTTGCCTTCGGCGCGGGAACAAAAAAAATGTACGACTACATCGACGACAATCCGGAACTGTTAAGCGCTCCGGTAAATTACACCAACGACATCCGCTCCATTTCCGCTCTGGACAACTTTATGTCCATCAACAATGCTGTGGATATCGACCTGTTCGGACAGGTAAGTTCCGAATCCTCCGGTATCAAACACATCAGCGGTGCAGGCGGACAGCTTGACTTCGTGCTGGGCGCATACCTTTCCAACGGCGGCAAGAGCTTTATCTGCTGCTCCTCCACTTTCAAAACAAAGGACGGAGAGCTGAAATCCAGAATTCTGCCCACCCTGCATCCCGGTTCTGTGGTTACCGATACCCGTGCCAATATTCACTATCTTGTAACTGAGTATGGAAAAGTAAACTTAAAGGGATTATCCGCATGGCAGAAATGCGAAGCCATTATTTCCGTGGCGCATCCTGATTTCAGAGATGAACTGATTGCAGAAGCAGAGAAAATGCATATCTGGAGAAGAAGCAACAAATAGTCTTCTGCTGACGCGTCAGGGTCTTTCCTGTAAAAAAGAATGCGCTATGCGCATTCTCCGCGCGCGAGCGGATTGCGCAGCAATAAACATCGCCCCCGCGAGCTGCGCATCATTGTTTGTTCTTCTACAGGAAGACACTTTCGCGCTTTAGCGTGACAAGGTCTTTCCTAATAGAAGAACAAAATAAAAAAGGTGCAGAGCCCCCAACCGGGTCTTTGCACCTTTTTATTTCTGTGGTTCAGCTCCTTTGTTCCTTCTTTTGAAACATAAGATAGCATACCGTAAAAAACAGAATGCCGTAAACAGAAGTTATGGGCACCGCCAGTCCTATGGTGACCAGATTTGCCCCCGGCTGAATACTGAACAGATACGACAGCGGAACCCTCACCAGAAAAGACGAAGAAATCCCCTGTATCATCACCGGCATGGTTTTCCCATGGCCGTTAAAATATCCGATATAGCTGAACACCAGGCAGGTCAGAATCGCTTCCGGGCTGAAGCCCTTCAGATATTCCGCAGACCTGGCAATATATTTCGGATCTGTGGTAAACAGCGCCGAAGGCACATCTCCCCGGAAAAAACTGAGGGCGAAAATAAAAACTCCGATACAGGCTCCTGCCGCCATCCCGGTCACCATGGCTTTTTTTGCCCGATCCTCTTTTCCCGCTCCCACATTCTGAGCCACAAAAGCAGACATGGACTGCATCAGGGAAGAAGGAATCAGCATCACAAAAGCCGTCACCTTCTGGGCAATCCCATATCCGGAAGAAGCCTCCAGACTGATTCCATTTACAATAGCGCACAGAATCAGGAATGAAATATTCACCAGGAAATCCTGCAGTGCAATGGGAAACCCCAGTTTCAGAAAAGTTTTAATCTCCGGGTGGAACCCGATATCCTGCCTTGTCACAGAAAAAGGAAGACGCTGCCTGCGGATTATTATCAGCGATATGACCACGCTGACAAACTGGGCCAGAATGGTGGCAAGGGCTGCTCCCGCCACATTCATATGAAAAACTGCCACAAACAGCAAATCTCCTCCGATATTCACCACACAGGCAATGGCCACAAAAATCAGCGGCAGCCTGGAGTTCCCAAGGCCTCTGAAAATTCCGCTGATTACATTGTAGGCAACCACAAATACCAGTCCTGCACCGCAAATACGCACGTAAGTCACCGTCAGATCAAAGGCCTCCTCAGGCGCATTCAGCCATCCTGCCAGTCCGGGCGCAAAAATCAGCAGAAGCAGCATCATAAAAACCGTCAGAGCCATAAAAAAAGCAATGGCTCCGCCAATGACTTTCCCGATTTTCTCCGTGGCCCCTTCTCCCAGAAATCGGCTGATTAAAACCGTTACGCCCATGGTCAGGCCGGCAATTACAAATGTGACCAGATTGATAATATTACTCCCGGTGGAAACTGCCGAAATTCCGGCGCTGGTGCCGAACTGTCCCACCACCAGAAGGTCCACCGCCCCATACATGGCCTGCAAAATCAGCGCTCCCAGAACGGGTATCATAAATTTCAATAATTTTCCCCCAATACTTCCCTGTGTAAAATCATCCGATAATTTTCTTTCTTCCATTAAAGTTCTTCCTCTATCTGACAGAAAAACGATAGATAGTTTTCGTGGTAAATACTTCCCCCGCCTTTACAACAGAAGAGGGGAAGTTCTCCCTGTTTAATGCATTGGGATAAAACTGAGCTTCCAGACAGAAACCGCATCTGTCTTCATAGGCTGCCCCTCCTTTTCCAGTCTGAGAACCTATGAAATTCCCCGCATAAAACTGCACGCCGCAGGATTCTGTAAAGGCTTCCATGGCAATCCCTGTTTCTTCACAGTAAGCATTTGCCATGGCTTTCAGTTCTCCTGGCTTTTCACTGAGGACAAAATTATGGTCAAAACCACCGGCAAAATTCAACTGGTGGAAATCTGCCTCAATATCCTGCCCTATGGGCTTCATGGTTCTGAAATCCAGAGGGGTCCCCGCTACCGGTGCAATCTCTCCCGTGGGAATGGACATGGCATCTTTCACCGGCGTATAGCTTTCCGCCAGAATCTGTAATTTCTGGTTCAGAACCGGCCCGCTGTCATGGCCTCCCAGGTTAAAATAAGAATGATTGGTAAAATTCATAACAGTGGCTTTATCTGCTTTCCCCTGATAACTGATTTCCACTGCATTGTCATCTGTCAGGGTATAGGTAACTTCCACTTCCAGATTTCCCGGAAATCCCTGTTCTTCTTCGGTGCTCAGATGAGACAGGGTAATACTGCTGTCAGAAGATTCCTTCACCTTCCACAATGCCCGTTCAAATCCATTGGGAGCGCTGTGCAGGCTGATTCCCCTTTCATCCACCGGTATTGTGCAGGGTGTATTGTCGATTACCACCTGAGCACTTTCCAGCCGGTTGCAGTTTCTTCCCACGGTAGCCCCGAAATAGCAGGTGTGATTCTCATATTCAGAAGCAGAATCATAACCCAGAACCACATCTTTCAGGGCTCCCTCTTTATCCGGTACCAGTACGGATACCAGTGTGGCCCCGTGGTCTGACACCTTTATCTTCATGTGATTTTTATTTTCCAGTATGTACAGAGAAGTGTTTTCTTCCTTCTGATTCGTTCCAAATGCCTGTGTTTCCATCATTCAGTCCCTCCCCTTATGCTCTGCAATCAGCTTATCTGATTTCAGAATATGATTGGACAGCCAGCCAAACAGGAATTCCATCAGTTCCTCCAGATATTCCTGCTGATTCTGGTCAATCTGCTCCAGGTCTATTTCCTCCAGCTTTGTGACAAAAGCCCGGTGGGCCATTTTCTGAGCCGGCAGCCCCGGATATCCGATACTTTCCATATATTCTTCTTCATCCTGAAAATGCTCATTGGTGTAACCTTTCAGTTTTTCCAGAATTTCCATAATTCTGTCATATTTATCGTGAAGGAGCTCTGCTTTCACCAGTTCATTTGCCTCTCCGATAATCTCAAACAATGTTTCGTGCTCTCCGTCAATCAGAGGAATTCCCGTCATATATTTTTCCGTAAATACACAGGGATTATCCGCCGCATTCCATTCCTCCACGGAAGGCATTTTTCCAATTATAATATCACTGCTTAAAATATGCTGATACAGCCAGCGGGTCAGATACTGCATCAGATTCTCCAGTGTCTCATGCTGGTTCTCCAGCTCATCAATATTTGAAAAATCCAGCACGTCAATTTTCTCCCGAAACGCCATATGCTGCTTTTTCTGAATGGCAAGCTCCGGGTCATTGATGGCTGCCATATAGGCTTCCTCATTGGCAAAGTGCGTATCCGCATACTGTTTCAGTTCTTCCAGCACTCCCATAACCTGATGATATTTATCCTGAAGTATCTGATTGTGAAGCAGCTCCATGGTACGGTTCATGAGCTCAAACAGTTTTTCATGTTCCTCATCAATCCGGGTAATCCCCGTCAAACAGTCCTCCGTAAACTGATACATTTTTGTTCTCCTTTCCAGATGCTGCATCTCTGCGCTTTCTAAAGTTTTGCAAGCTGTTCTACCTGCGCAACATCCAGTCCTGCGTATTCCGCAATTTTCTCCACAGATAATGCCCCGTCTCTGAGCATTCTGAGAACGATTTCTTTTTTTGTCTCATTTATTCCCTGATTTAATACTCTGCGTGTTCCTGGTTCTTTTAATGCACCTTTCATACTATCACCTGTACCTTTCTGGTTTCATACTATCATTTCTCCACTGTAAATTCAAGCATATTCCGCTTTTCTTCTCTCTTGAAATTCACAGAAAAATCCGGTAAGCTATATAAGATTCCAAAGAGCTGCCGGAAAATACAAAAAGTGAGGAAAATTATGAAAGAGACAACACACTGGCTGCAGAAAACACCTGTGGTCCAGACAGGCGCCCTGATATGCTGCGCTCTGTGGGGAAGTGCATTTCCATGTATTAAAATCGGATACGAACTGTTCCATATTGAAGCTGCCGACACGCCGGCTCAGATTTTGTTTGCCGGATTCCGGTTCACTCTGGCCGGCATTCTTACCATTCTCACAGGCAGCCTGATAAACCGGAAACTGCTGATACCGAAATCAGCCAAAACAGCCGGAAAGATTATCCGGCTCAGCCTGCTGCAGACGGTAATACAATATCTGTTCTTTTATGTGGGTCTGGCCCATACCACCGGAGTAAAGGCCTCTGTCATCACAGGCATGAATGTATTTGTGGCTATTCTGGTGGCAAGTCTGATTTTCCACCAGGAATCCTTAAGCAGCCTGAAAATTGCCGGGTGCCTGACAGGATTTGCCGGAGTGATACTGATAAATCTTACCGGCTCCGGGCTGGACAGTAACATGCGTTTCCAGGGAGAAGGTTTTATTTTTCTTTCTGCCGTTGCCTACGCCCTGTCCTCCGTATTTTTAAAACGGTATTCTGAAACAGAACACCCGGTACTGTTAAGCGGATGGCAGTTTTTCGCAGGCGGGATTATCATGATTCTCTGCGGCCTTGCCATGGGCGGACGCCCTGGACATTTCACTCCTTCCGGAACAGGGATGCTTCTCTATCTTGCACTTGTTTCCGCTCTGGCCTATTCCCTGTGGGGCATTCTGCTAAAATACAACCCTGTTTCCAGAGTGACTGTCTTTGGGTTTATGAATCCGGTATTTGGAGTGGTGCTGTCCGCCCTTCTGCTGGGAGAAACCGGGCAGGCTTCCGGCGTCCGGAGCCTGCTGGCGCTGGTTCTGGTCTGTACCGGAATCTGTCTGGTAAACACATCCTCCCGGCAGGAGCCATCAGACGGATGACTCCCTGAAAACTATGTCATGTCTTTCATCTGTTTAAACAGCTCTAAATCTGACTGGGTGATTTTCAGATTGGAGCAGTAGGTTTTGCCCTCCGGCGTGGTAATATTTACTTCAATTAATGTATCCTCTTTGATTCCCTCTGCGGCAACTGCTTTCAAAAACTTCGGGAATTTGGGGTGATTTGCTGTAAATTTCTGCCACGCCCCCATCATCTGAAAAATCTGTGTGGGATTCATTCCTGCCATAATCTCATCCTTTCTGTTGTGTCTGCTTTTACTGCGCTTTGCCAGGGACCGCTGCATTCCGGCTTTTTCCCTTCTGCATCCGGGGTTCTTCCCTGTGACGGTCCTTCTTCAGGGAAAATTATACCATTCCAGCCACAATTTTGTAATAAAAATGTAAAATTTTTTTCTGCCATCTTGAAACTCAGGAAAAAAGGGATTATTATTATAGACAAGGACGTAATTTTCGACTGCATACGATAAATTTATGAAATACACAGGAGGCATTACCAATGAAATCCCAAAAGTTTTTTGCATTTGCCCTGGGCTGCCTGCTTCTGCTGGAAACACCCTTTACTTCCCTGGCAGCTTCCATTCCATCTCAGGAAACTTCCCCTTTCTCTCAGGAGACTGCTGTTATATCTGATTCCCCTCAGGAAACCGGTCCGCTGGCAGTTACTGCCTCAGATTCCCGTGGACGCAAAAATTCTCAGACTCTGAATTTAAAATCAAAGGCAACGGTATATTTGCACAATCCTGTTTATCTGGAAGCCGCTGCAGTTCCGGAAGGTAACATTTCCTGGAAAACCTCCGACCGGAAAATCCTTTCCGTCAATTACAGAGGAAAACTGATACCAAAAAGAACAGGAACCGCCACCATTACCGCTTCCTGCAACGGGGTGGAAAAAAGCTGTCAGGTCACTGTCAGACAGCCTTCCGTGCAGTTTAAAAAGACCTCTGTTACATTATTTGAGGAAAGTACATATCATCTGAAAACCACCGCCCGTCCCTCCGGGCAGGTCAGCTGGAAATCTTCTGATTCCAGAATCGCCGCTGTGGACAAACAGGGCGTTATTACCGGAAAATCTCCCGGCACAGTTACGATTACCGCCTCCGTTCCCGGTGCAAAATCGGAATGCCAGGTCACTGTAATCAATAACGATCACGAACTGAACCGCACCTCTCAGACACTGGTGCAGGGAAACAGCGCCACCTTTTATCTGAGCAATATTTCCGGAAAAGATTCTGTTTCCTATCAGCTCTCCAATGCATCTGGTGACGTGGCTGATATTTCCACCTCCGGAAACAAATGCAAAGTCACTGCCAAAAATCCTGGTACCGTTACTCTGAATGCCATCTGCACCACAGATACCGGGGAACAGAAGGTAACCTGTAAACGTACCTGCGACATAACAGTAATCGAAAACGGCATTGCCCAGCAGCAGATTGCTCTGGCCGTACATGCCCAGGAAAACCTGACACTGGAAAATATTGAAAAAACCGGTATCTCCATAGAAAATATCCAGTGGGATTCTTCTGATCCGAACGTGGCCCAGGTTCATCCTGCCAGCGGAACTGTAACAGGAGAAAAGACAGGAAAAGCGGAAATCACAGCAACTGTCCGTTATTCTGACGGGACTTCCGCCGAATTTCCCACCGCTGTAAGGGTTTCAGATCCCCGGCTGAAAACTTCAGCCACCGTACTGTCCGTAGGGAAAACACAGCGGCTGAAATTAACCGGAACCACTCCTTTCAGCAGTGTAAAATGGAAGGTTCAAAAGCCTTCTCTGGCCTCCATAGACCAGGACGGCACCATTACCGCCAAAACTTCCACCGGAAAGACCAGGGTTACCGTCACGGTTGACGGCAAGACCATCAGCCATGACCTGATTATCACCGATCCTCAGTTAGAATCCGATTCCCGGATGCTGACTGTGGGAAAGAAATCAAAAATCAGACTGACGGGAGTTTCTTCCAAAAGTAAGATTACCTATAAATCGCAGAAAAAGTCCATTGTGAAAGTCAGCAAATCCGGGGTTATCACACCCCGCGCCTGCGGAATTACAGACATCATTATCTCCGCAGACGGCAATACTTTCACTCTGCATGTAAGCGTTGCATCCAAACGGGCTCTGAAAGCGTGTAAGAAAGGATACAAAATCATCAACAGTTCTTCCTACAGCCAGGCCCGCCGTATGTCCGCAGGTTATTATGACTGCAGCGCTCTGGTATTCCGGGCTTATGACTGTGACGCAAAACTTCTGGGCGGCACCTCTTCCTGGGCGCCTACGGCCGCTTCCATGGCTTCCTATATGGAGCGCACTGGAAAAGTCATTTCCTACAAAGGCCTTGACGTTTCCAAACTCCTTCCCGGAGACCTGATTTTCTATCGGACCCCCAGAGGCGGAAACGGAAGATACCGGAATATTTACCATGTTTCCATGTATTACGGAGATGGTTACCGTCTGGAAAAGCCCCTGCGGTATTACAGGCAGGAAAGCAACATTGTGATGATTGCAAGGCCGCTGAAAAAATAGCATTCAGGGAATGATTTCATCCCCGTTACAGAACAAACCGTCCAGGTCCCTCACTCATGAGGGACCTGGACGGTTTGCTGCGCCGAGTGCGGTCACGCAGTGACATTTTCTATTCGCACGAGTAGCCTCGCTTCGCTGGGGCAGACCCTGTGCATATTATTTTTATTCTATAGGAAGATACTTTCGCGCTTTAGCGTGACAAGGTCTTTCCTATAGAATAAAAAACCGGACCCTTCGGATAAATTCCAGCGGTCCGGTTTTTCTGCACAGCAGAAGATATGCATTTCTTTCTGTATTATAATATCATGATGCATCTGAAAACATATCATATTTACCAAAATGCTCAATTGGAAGAATAATCTGCTTTAAGCCGGCTTTTCCCATCATTTCATACAGAAAAGTTCTTGCGAATGAAAATAACAGTTCTGTTCCTTCTTCCATTACTTCCTTCTCCGCTTCCTTATCTGTCAGGATATCCCAGCTGAAAATACCTGCCAGTTTCAAAGAAAAATAAAATGGAAGCTCTTCATTCTCCATCTCTCCAACTTCAAATTTTATCATCAGTCTTGCAGCTTTATCATTCGGTTCACTGCTCATTGCATATTCAGGTTCCATACTGACAGGAATATCATGTTTTCCCGGTTCTCTGTCTGTTTTTTTTGTAAAACTCATATCTATAACTGATATATCTTCACATTTCACTCTCATTTTCAGACTCCTGCACTTTCCATAGACTCAACAAAAAAGGATTTTTCCTGAAATTTCATATTTCTTTCTCTGTATTTATCCTCTTCATTTCTTATTGTATCAAGGTAGAAAATATTATTCCTTATCGGTTTGCCAAACCGAATTTTTCTGATACACCTCGCATGTATCTGCTCTCCGGCCTCAAAACCCAGAATCAGAATATCCTGTACTGAGTCAGATACTTTTCCTTCATATCCACAGATAATCGACTTCTTTTTGTTCATTTCATCCTGAAGCCTTTTTCTGTAATCTGCAAGACAGGGGTTTTCCAGCTTTTCATTTTCCTCCGGAAGGTCATCTTCCGATATATCCTGAAATTTTTTCTTTTCACAGGACATGCTCTCTCCATGCTGACTAATAATGATTATCTCATTGCCGGACATTTTAAACATATCCAGTATGGAAATTTCATCATCCAATAATTTCAGCAATAATCCTCTGCTTACTTTTGTAACCATCCATGTATTGTCTATAATCATATCCGTGTACAGACAAAAATAATAACATTCTTCCCTGTCCCGGCACACAAAAATTATGGGCAGTTTTTCGAATTCAAAAAGCACTTTATCCAAACTCAGATCCCCTGTGTCCAAAACATTTTTGAAATATGCTTTCATTAATCACTCTCCTCACAAATTCTGAAATTTCTGACAGCTTTTTTTATAGCTCCTTCAAAAATCCACCAGTCAATATGTGTTGAATCTGAATTGTCAGAAACCCTCTCAGCCGTCCTCTGTACCAGTCCATGAGATGTATTTCCGGTAAGCAAAACCGGATGTGGATATTCTTTTCTCAGCCTTACGCTTCGTTTCAGACAATTGATAAATTTATCACAGTTCTTTCTGCTTGTATATACAGATGTAGAATATGTTCCCACTTCTTCTTTCGAATAGCGATCCGGTATCCAACCCTGTAAAATTTCCTCGTAAGTGCTGACAAAGGCTTTTTCCTCTAACTTTCCCCATTTCGCAACTCTGTATACCTGTTGAAAATGCTCCTCCCCGGCTCCGCTTTCCCATATTTTTTTCCTGATATTCTCCGGAATCACAGAACTTAATTCTTTTGTCTCATTTCCCTTATCAGTATTCATTTCATCCCACTTTTCTGTCCCTTATTTCAACTGTAAAACTCCTGCTCTACTCCAGAATCAGTCTCATGCAGCCATACATTCCCGCGTCATTTCCAAGGGAAGCCAGCGCAAATTTCGTATCCACACAGGAAGAAAAGGCAGCTTCCCTGAAATACTGGTTAACCGCTTTCAGAAGCACTTCTCCTGCTTTGGATACGCCGCCTCCGATTACAAAAGTTTCCGGGTCTGCCACACAGGCAATGTTGCTCAGAGCCCTCCCCAGCATCCGGGCAAATTTCTCCACGATCTTCTCTGCCAGTTTATCCTGCTCTTTGTATGCGTCAAATACTGCTTTGGCTGAAATTTCCTCCACTTTATCCAGAAGAGAGGTCTCATGGCTCTCTGCCAGGCTTTCTCTGGCAAGACGCACGATACCCGTTGCGGAACAATACTGTTCCAGGCATCCCTTCCTGCCGCAGTTACAGGAAATGCTTTCATGGGGATTTACCGTAATGTGCCCGATTTCTCCGCCTGCTCCATGAGCTCCCGCCACGATTTTCTCATCAATGATAATACCGCCGCCCACGCCGGTGCCCAGCGTAACCATAACCAGACTCTTACAGCCCTTGCCGCCACCCTGCCACATTTCTCCAAGAGCAGCCACATTCGCATCGTTTCCGGCTTTCACAGGAATATGGTCCATCAGGCCCCCCATTTCTTCCGGTATATTCTTATTTTTCCATCCAAGATTTACGCATAAGGGCACACTTCCGTCCGGCTGTACCGGTCCCGGAAGCCCGATTCCGATTCCTTCAATTTCCTCTTTTCCAATCTTTTTTTCCGCCATTTTTTCCTGAAGGGAAGCTGCGATATCGGGAAGGATATTTTTCCCCTCTTCACAGGTATCTGTGGGAATTTCCCACTTTTCCACAAGATTTCCTGTGGTTTCAAATAAACCTATTTTACAGGTAGTGCCTCCGATATCCACGCCAAAACCATATTTTTTCATGCCATACCTCTCCTTTATCCTGTATATTCCAACGGGCAGCGTACAGACATCATCCGTTAAATTTGTATGACGCCATTGCACCTCCGCTGTTTTTATATTATAGTTATACTATACACCTGCTGCAAATGCAATAGTGCCGCAGAAACTGACAGAGAGGATACCCCTATGACCCATATTTTACTGGTAGAAGACGACAAAAGTATCGTCAGTAATTTAACAGAATTTCTGCAGAAAGAAGGCTTTGCCATCACATCGGTGGATGGCCAGACAAAGGCTCTGGCCCTGCTTGAAGAATCAGCCGCCGATTTTGACTTGCTGCTGCTGGATGTTTCCCTGGCGGAAGGAAACGGTTTTTCCATCTGCCGGGCTGTAAAATCCACCACCAGCCTGCCTGTCATCTTTCTGACTGCATCCGGAGATGAGTACAGCGTTGTCACAGGACTGGATCTGGGCGCCGACGACTACATTGCCAAACCTTTCCGGCCGCGGGAACTGATTTCCCGCATTCACAATATCATGCGCCGTTACGGCAAGGCAAATACTTTGCTGGAGTACCGGAATCTGACAGCAGATGTAAGCCGGGGCACCGTCTCAAAAGACGGACAGGAACTACAGCTTTCCGCTCTGGAATACCGGCTTTTACTGTATTTTATGAATAATAAGGATATTGTGCTTTCCCGCTCCCGGCTTTTAGACGCCCTCTGGGATATGGCAGGGGAGTTTGTCAATGACAATACCCTTACGGTATATATCAAACGGCTGCGGGAAAAAATCGAAGAAGACCCCCAAAATCCCCTGCTGATTAAGACCATCCGGGGCATGGGCTATAAGATGGGAGACTGATACTGACACAAAAATACTGGAGGTTACTTTATGAAATTCTTCCGAAATCCTGAAATCAGGCTGAGCCTGCTCTGGCATCTCTTTCTGCTCCTTGCAGCTTTGGGTACCGGAACTTTATTTCCTTCCCATGCCAGAACTCTGCTGGCGCTTTTTTCCTTTCTTTATATTATTTCTCATTTCCGGATTACCTGGTGCAGATACCGCAGGCTGGAACAGCTCAGCCGTGAAATTGACCATATGCTCCACAGTCAGGTTCCCATTCATTTTGAAAATTACCGGGAAGGCGAACTGTCCATTCTGGAAAATGAACTGTCCAAAATGACATTGCGGCTCAGTGAACAGGCGGCTGCTCTGGAAAACGACAAAAAATTTCTGGCTGATTCCATGGCTGACATTTCCCATCAGATTCGTTCTCCCCTGACTTCCTCCAACCTGATTCTCTCGCTTCTCATGAAACCGGATTTATCTGCCGGCCGAAGAAAAGAACTGCTGCTGGAGCTGACGCAGCTTCTCTCACGTATTGACTGGCTGGTGGAGTCTCTGCTTAAAATGTCCAAAATGGACGCAGGAACCATAAAGCTCCAGCAAACAGCGGTAAACGTGGAAACACTGATCTGCCAGGCAGCGGAACCTCTGATGATTCCCATGGAACTGCGGGAGCAGACTTTAACCCTGAAGGGAGATTCCCAGGTTCAGTTCACCGGAGATTTTTCCTGGTCCCAGGAAGCAATCCTGAACATACTGAAAAACTGTATGGAACACACGCCCTTTGGCGGCTGTATTAAGGTGAGCTTTTCAGAAAATACAATTTTTACGGAAATCATCATTGAGGACAACGGTGATGGATTTACCCCGGAAGACCTTCCCCATCTGTTTGAACGGTTTTACAGGGGAAAAAATGCCTCGCTTCAGAGTGTGGGTATTGGCCTTGCCCTGTCCCGGATGATTGTCCTTCAGCAAAACGGAACTCTGAAAGCCGAAAACCGCCCGGAAGGGGGCGCACGTTTTCTGATTAAATTTTATCGGCAGCACCCCTGATTTCTGCCGCCCCTTAAGATTTTCAATTATGACAGTTTTGTCACAGAGAAGTCACTGCTCTGTCACCGGACCTGGTTAGAATAAGATTCAGAAATTGATGAAAAGGAGCAAATTTTTATGGAAATTTTAAAAGCAGAACATTTAACGAAAATCTACGGCTCCGGGGAGAATCAGGTCAAAGCGCTGGACGACGTTTCTTTTTCCGTTCAAAAAGGAGAATTCCTTGCCATCATCGGTCCCTCCGGCTCCGGCAAATCCACATTACTGCATGTCCTGGGCGGAGTGGACGTTCCCACGTCCGGGAAAGTATTTATGGAGGGAACCGACGTCTATGCTCAGAATGAAAGCCAGCTTGCAGTCTTTCGCAGACGCCAGGTGGGACTGATTTACCAGTTCTACAATCTGATTCCCGTACTGAATGTAACAGAAAACATGACGCTTCCGGTACTGATGGACAGCCGGGAGGTAAATCAGCAGCGCTTAGAAGAGCTTCTGAATATTCTTTCTCTCAAAGGAAGAGAAGGGCATCTTCCAAACCAGTTATCCGGCGGCCAGCAGCAGCGTGTCTCCATCGGCAGAGCGCTGATGAACGCCCCGGCAGTGGTCCTGGCCGATGAACCCACCGGAAATCTGGACTCCAGAAACAGCCAGGAAATTGTGGAACTTTTGAAATACTCCAACAAAACCTATAAGCAGACTTTGATTGTCATCACCCATGATGAAAATATCGCCCTCCAGGCCGACCGTATTATCGCCCTGGAAGACGGGAAAATTATCAGAGACGAGGTGATCTGTCCATGAATATTTTTCAGAAAATCACCATAAAAAATCTCAGAAAAAACCGTGCCCGCACACTGGTTACCATCGTGGGGATTATCCTCTCGGCAGCCATGTTTTCCGCCACCACCATCAGCATTTCCTCCCTGAGACACTGTCTGATACAGTCAGCCATTTATGAGGACGGAAGCTGGTATGGCGCATTCTCTGATATTTCCGCAAAAGATATGGAAACTCTGGGCTCCGACGAACAGGTCAGCCAGGCTGTATCCCTGGAGCTTCTGGGATACTCAAAACTGGAGGACTGCACCAATGAATCGAAACCCTTTCTGGGCATTTTCGGCATACAGGATGATTTTACAGAGCTGATGCCCATACATCTCACCCAGGGACGAATGCCGGAAAACAACAGCGAACTGCTGCTTCCTGACCATCTGTTCGCCAACGGAGGCATACACTATAACATTAATGACAGGCTGGACCTGAAACCCGGAATCCGCATGGGCAATCATGGAGAAATACTGACCAATCTCACCGGTTATCTGAATAATTCCCACCAGGAATCTGCAGAAAGCGGCAAAGGGGAAGAAGAATCCGGTCCCATTTCCGAAAAACTGATTCCCGGCGAATCCAGAACCTACACAGTGGTGGGATTTTATGAGCGTCCCTCCTTTGAGGATTACACGGCTCCTGCCTACACAGCCCTGACCATTGGAGAACAGGACAGCGAACACTTTTATACCACTTATGTCCGAACCTCCTCCGGGAAAAATTCCACGGCCATTCTGAACAGCCTCATGGAAAAACTGGAATCTGAATCCTATGGTTTTGAGGTAAATTACAACCTGCTGCGTCTGTACGGATATTCCGGAGAGAGCCGGTATAACAGCGTCCTGTTTGGTCTGGCCGGGATTTTGATTGCCATTATTATGTTTGGCTCCATTTCCCTGATTTACAATGCATTTTCCATTTCCGTCAGCGAACGCACCAGACAGTTCGGGCTGCTGTCTTCCATCGGCGCCACCCGGAAACAGCTGACCGGAAGCGTTTTATTTGAGGCATTGTTTTTAAGCTGTATCGGCATTCCTCTGGGCATCTTATCGGGACTTCTGGGCATCGGCGTTACTTTCTTTTTCACAAAAGACATGATTGCCAGCGTCCTTGGTGTGGAGGCTTCCGGTAATTACGGATACGCAGCTTCCCGGTTTATCAATGCTCTGGGACCCGCCGAAGAGGTTTCCCTGAAACTTCATCCGTCTTTTCCCGCCCTTGCCATAGCAATCGGTATTTCCCTGCTGACCATCCTGATTTCTGCCTGGATTCCGATAAAACGGGCTGTGAAAAAGTCAGCCATTGATTCTATCCGCCAGAGCAGCGACATTGCCATCCGTCCCGGCAGAGTGAAAACCTCCCGGCTTACGGAAAAACTCTTTGGTTTTGAGGGAATGCTTGCAACCAAAAATTACAAACGCAACCGCAAAAAATACCGGGCTACCGTAATTTCCCTGTTTCTGAGTATTGTGCTGTTTATTTCAGCCAGCAGCTGGTGCAGTTATCTGACGGATTCCATGGGAACTGTGCTTTCCGCCTCTTCTTATGATATTATTTACAGACTTCATCCGGAAGACGGTTATTCCGAAGATACCCTTATTTCCGAATTAAGGGAAATCGCTGATGTAAATTCTGCTTTTTACAGCTGCGAGCTGTATTTCACCTGTTCTGTCCCTGCTTCTTTTCTCAGCCGGGAATATCAGGATTACCGGAAAATGATTGCTTCTGCCCAGAACGAAAACTTCCTGGAATCCGCACCGCTCCTGACTGACTTTGAGCTGGTTTTTCTGGAAGATGAATTATTCCGCAGCTATCTGAAAGAACAGAATCTTCCGGAAGCCCCTTTTTTTGACAGTAAGGAGCCTGCCGCTGTGTCTGTGGATGCTCTGCTTGAATACAACGGCTATGACGGAAAATATTACAGCCACCATATATTTTCCGGTTCTGAATGTCCCGATGCGAATCTGTACCTTATGCGTCAGATGGAAGACTATGATTCCGTATACCTTTCCTCAGACCCGGAAACCGGAGAAGTCCAGTGTACTGGCTGGAACTATGACAACGAAACCCGAAAGACATTTTCACTGGAAGAAAGCTGCCTGACCATCCCTCTTATCATTGGAGCCAGTCTGGAGCAGAGCCCTGTATTATTTGGACATGGCGGCGACACACTCCGGCTGTTCTACCCCTTCAGCCGGATGGATGAAGTATTCTCTGCTGCGGATCCTGATACGGAGTACGGAAACCTTCCCGAAATTCCACTGACAGATCATGTCACCAGAACCCTGTATATTCAGTGTGAGAATCACGAAAAAACTTACGAGGCCATCCGCAGCCTTCTGCTTTCCAGAGGCCTCCCCTCAGAAAGTCTGTACGACTATGCAGCCAGTGTGGAAAGCGACCGCGCCATGATAACCGTGGTAAATGTCTTTGCTTTTGGGTTTATTTCACTGATCTCTCTGATTGCGGCGGCAAATGTGTTTAACACCATTTCCACCAATGTCAACCTGCGGCGGCGGGAATTTGCCATGCTGAAATCTGTGGGCATGACCCCCAAAGGGTTTCAGAAAATGATGAATTTTGAATGTCTTCTCTACGGATTTAAAGGGCTGCTCTACGGGCTTCCAGTGTCATTCCTTGTAACCTGGTACATTTACCGTACCATTTCCAACGGGCTCAATGCCAGCTTCTACATTCCCTGGTACAGCATTGCAATTGCAGTTGGCAGCGTGTTCCTTGTGGTATTCGCAACCATACTTTATTCCATGGGCAGAATAAAAAAAGAGAATACCATTGATGTACTGAAAAATGAAAATCTGTAGGCTGAAAGCCATAATAAAAACCCTTCTGTCCGAAGGGTTTTTATTATGATATTATTTCAGTTTTTTATTCCCCCGCTCCTTCCGGCAAATCCTCGCCGGAATCTTCGCTCAGATCTTCCAGTTCATTCTTCAGGCTTTCCAGATATTCCTCATTATCCAGAGGCGCCTTATTTTCATCAATGTAAGGCAGAAATTCCACAGGCTCCAGTCCCTGATGTATCTGCTCCATAAAAGATTTCCAGATACTTCCCGGATAGCTGGCCCCGGACAGGCCCGGCAGCTCCCGGGGCATATCATACCCCACCCACACGCTGGTGGTGTAATAGCTGGTGTAGCCCACAAACCATCCGTCCTTGTTGTCATTGGTGGTTCCTGTTTTTCCCGCAGAAGGCATATTGCTCAGTGCAAGACCCCGACCGGTTCCTTCCTGAACCACGGACACCAGCATATCTGTCATCATACGGGCCGCGTTCATTTTATAGACGTCCACTTCCTCTGTTTCCGTTTCCAGAATCACATTATCTTCCGCGTCGGTGATTCTGGTAATACAGGTGGGTTCCCGGTATTTACCATCGTGAACCAGCGTCCCATAGCCGGAGGCCATCTCCACAGCGGACACTCCGTTGGTAAATCCTCCCAGCGCACTGGCCAGCTGATTGTCCCTGGAATCCAGTCTGGAAAATTTCATGGTTTTCAGGCAGGAAAGGCCCTCCTGAGGCGTCATCTCCTCCAGCAGATTCCAGGCAACGGTATTTTTAGAAGTCTGCACCGCATACCGCAGCGTGATGTCTCCTTCATAATAACCTCCGGAATTAGAGGGCCCCTCTTCTGTTTTTACGTCCTGCACTATGGTATCCGGAGTATATTTGCCCTCCAGGGCAGGAGTATACACAATCAGAGGCTTAATGGCGCTGCCGGGCTGGCGGAAACTCTGATACGCCCGGTTCAGAGTATAACCGGGAAGATTCTGATTCCTTCCGCCCACAATCGCTTTTACAAATCCTGTATGATTGTCAATACAGACTGCAGAGCCCTGTAATGCATAAATTCCTTCTTCATTCTGTTCCGTAAAATCGGCCAGACCGTTATCCACCGCATCCTGAAGCTGCTGCTGCATATCCAGGTCTATGGAAGTATAAATACGGTACCCTTCCGTATAAAGGTTTTTCTGGCATTCCCCGTACAGTGCGTCGTACTCTTCCTGATACTTCGCCTTTTCTTCCTCCGAGGAAAATTCCGTCTGAAACTGAAAGCCCTGCTGCTGCATCAGCGCCCGGATGGCACAGTGGTAAGTATAGGTTTCCACATAATCGTTTTTTGTTTTTTCCGGCCGGTTCAGGGTGATGGGTTCCGTCCTGGCCTGCTGGCAGGTGGTCTGGCTGATTTTTCCGTCCTCTAACATCTGGTGCAGAATTCTGTCCCGGCGCTTTATGGTGTTTTCCATTTTGGTCACCGGGTCATACAGGCTGGGGTTATTGGGAATGGCACACAGAAAGGCAATCTGGGACAGGGAAAGATCCCTGGCGTCCTGGCTGAAATATCCCCGGCTGGCCGCCTGTATTCCATAGTAACCATTTCCAAAATATACATTATTCAGATAAAATTCCATAATCTTGTCTTTGCTGTATACTTTTTCCAGGCCCACCGCAATAAACATTTCTTCTATTTTGCGCTCCCAGGTACGCTCCTGGGTCAGAAATATCAGTTTGGAAAGCTGCTGGGTAATGGTACTTCCTCCCTGGGTCACCTCTCCGTTTTCTATCATGGCTTTGGCCGCGCGCATGATAGCTTTTATATCAATCCCGTTATGACGGTAAAATTTCTTATCTTCAATACTGATCATGGCCGCCACCGCATAAGCGGGAATATCCTCGTATTCCAGATAATATACGTCCTTTTCTCCCTTAAGGGTGGAAATCAGTTTCCCGTTGGTATCATAGACCAGGCTGGTCTGTACCGAACGGAATGTGGCTTCACTGGATTTCTGTACCAGCATTCTGGCTTCCTGCTGCAACGCGCTTACCTTCTGGGCATAGCCTCCGTAATAATACCAGCCCACTGCCCCGGCCACTAACAGAAGCAGAAGCATCTGCAGTTTTGCAAAAAACCAGAATACACGGTATTTTTTCTTTTTCTTCTTTTTTTTACTCATATTCTGTCCTGTTTTCCGTCTTTATCTGCTCAGCATAATTTTTCCAAAAGGAATCCCCTGCCGCTCCAGGATTTCCATTTCCCGTTTCTGACAGGTGAACAGGAAAATCTGCCCGTTCTGCTGTCCCAGCCATTTCATGGCTCCATCCAGCCTTTTTTCATCAAAGGCTGCAAACACTTCGTCTAACAGCACCGGCATGGATTCTTCTCTGGTAAAAAATCCTCCGGCCCCCATCCGCAGGGCCACATACATCTGCTCCATGGTTCCCCGGCTGAGCTGCCAGGGGTACAGCCTGCGCTTTCCCGCTGTGGCCACCAGGTTCATCTGTGCATCCAGTCCGATTTTACTGTATTTTCCATTGGTAAGCTCAGACAGAATCTGAGACATTTCCTGCTCCATCCGGGCTCTGGTGTCCTGATAAGTTTCCTGAGACAGCTGCTCCAGGGTGCGGAAAGCCAGTTCATATCCGCGCACCTGTTCCTCATACTCCTGCTCTTCTTCTGAGGAAACTTCCCATTCCCTGCGCTCTTCCTGCAGGTTCATCAGCTCTGTCTGTTTTTCCAGAAGCTGGATCTGCAAAAGTTCTTCCACGGCCTGCCTGCGGGCCTGTTTTTCCTGCTGTTCCTTGTACCGCTGCTGTTCCCGCTCCATGGAGGTATACTGGCTCCGCTCTCTGGCTTCCTCCTCCTGCTGCCTGCGCAGAAGTTTCAACTCTCTGGATTTCCTGTGCCAGAACCGCATTCCGCAACATTCTGCCAGAAGCAGAACACACAGGGCCGCCTCCAGAATGATCCATCCGGGCGCAGCTCCCTGAAACAGCCTGTGTGCTAATCCGTTCCAGATTCCTGCCCATAAGGCTGCCAGCATAAAGAACAGAGAAAGGCCGAACCGCATATGGTAACTCCGCTGTTCCTTCTGCTGACGGATATCCCTAAGATATTCTGCCATCTGGTTAATATCATGCTCCGGAGGGATCAGCCCTTCCGGTTTGTGCAGAAGGCCCTTATAACCGTCACTTTTCTGCTTTTTCAGCTGCTCCGTATCTTTTTTCAGAAGTTTTTCTTCCAGCAGCAGCTTTTCCACATGATTCTTCCGTTCTTCCCTTTTTTCCTGTAGCTTCCGGGCGGCCCGTTCCTGTCCCTCTTTCAGGCGTTTCCGGGCGCCGGTCAGATCTATGCCGCCTTCCTGCCCCAGAGAGGCATTTACAAAATAATTCTGCAGAATATCTGAGAATTCCCGGTCCGTTTCCACATCTGCCTGCCGGATACAGAAAGTATTTTCATATGTTTCTCTGTTCATACCTCCCAGAAGCATCTCCAGGTCTCCCTGCTCCACGGAAAGTTCCTCCAGATCCTTTTCATTTACCAGCTTTACAGAAGGCTCCTTATGGTAAAAATTCCGCTCCAGAAAAAAAGGTTTTCCATCCACGGTAAATTTCAGCCCGCCGGAATAACTGGAACTGTCGTTCCAGGGTTCGTATTGGCGGTAGCTGTCATTCTGGCTCCCTGGTCCCTTCTGCTTCTCTATCCCGAACAGCATACCTGTAATAAACTGCTGCAGCGTGGATTTTCCCGTTTCATTTTCTCCATAAATCACATTGATTCCCGGAAGGGGCCGGATATTGATATTATGGAGTTTTCCAAAATTTTTTATCTGAATTTCTGTAATCTTCATTCTGCCAACAAAGCCTCCACACCATAATATAATGCTTTTCGGGTAATTTCATCCTGAGGCAGCTTCTCCAGAGCCTCAATATATCTTCCCGGAATCTGTTCTTCATACCGCTGTTTCAACTGCAGGAAATCATAATCCGGCCGGCACCGGTCCAACACCTGAACCACCCGTTCCATCTGCTCCAGGGCTTTCGTATCAATGATTCGTTCCGAACTGCCGGTTCCTGTGAGCACCAGACGAAACAGCTGATGGGACGGCGCTTTTTTTATCTGTTCTTCTATTACTCCCTGCAGAGCCTCCGTGGTGATTTCCTCACTTACTTTCAGGTTCATGGAAACATACTCGCAATACCGTATGGGACAGAATGCAACGCTGCACGCTCCTTTTTCCACCTCTCCCATAAAATACCCATGTTCTCCCATGTCCCTGCACTCTGTGGGCTGCAGCGCTCCTGCCATCACAGCTTTATGCCCGGACATCTGCATGGGCTTGTGAATATGGCCCAGCGCCACATAGTCAAAATTCATTCTTTCCAGCTCTTTTACCTGAAATGGAAGATGTTCCTCATCTCCTCCATGGGCCAGAAAGATGTTGCAGTAACCGTCCTCTTTCAGAGTTATGTTCTCACAGAGATTCTCATAGATATTCCGGTGATGATAGCTCAGCCCGTATACTCTGGTGCAGAGCCCTTCCAGTTCCACATAATCCACCTTTTCCTCTTTCAGAAAATGTACATTTTCTCCCCAGGGAAAGGCGCCGAAATAAGAATGGTCATTGAGATATTCATGTTCTCCGGCTATCATTACCACCTGAGTCCGGGGGATTCTGGAAAACTGATAATTCACTTCTTTCAGCTCCCGCAGCAGGGGATGTCTGTGAAACAGGTCTCCGGCTATCAGAAGAAGCTGCACCTGTTCCTCTCCGGCTTTCGTAATCACATCTGCAAAAGCCTGCCAGCTATGATTTTCCCGCTCTTTCCCCCAGGGTTTCTCCTGGTCCGGTTTTGCTCCCAGATGTACATCTGCTATATGAATGAACTTCATAAAATCTTTCTCCTTATCGGTCAATCTTATCCGCCTCAGGCCAAACCGCCTGTTTTGCAGGCCCTTTTACCTGATCAGATCTTTCACAACTTCCCCGGCCAGTATCAGTCCCGCCGCCGAAGGCACAAAAGCTGTGCTTCCCGGTATTATTTTTCCGGACCGGTCAGATACCTGTATCAGGAGCTTCCTGGGCTCTTCTCTGGAATATACGGTCTTTAACTTCCGAACGCCCCTTTTTTTCAGTTCCCGGCGCATTACCCGTGCCAGAGGGCAGACAGAGGTTTCGTAAATATCCGCCACTTCAAACCGCCAGGGCTCCAGCTTATTGCCTGCACCCATACTGGAAATAATGGGAACCCCCGCTTCCTGCGCTTTCAGTACCAGTTCAATTTTGGCTGTTACTGTGTCCACTGCATCCACCACATAATCATATTTCCTGAAATCAAATTCCTCTGCTGTTTCCGGGAGGAAAAAACAATTGTGGATGTTTACTTCCGCCTCCGGATTGATTTCCAGAATCCGTTCTTTCATGACCTGCGTTTTATATTGTCCCAGCGTTTTTGTTGTGGCAATAATCTGCCGGTTGATATTGGAAATGCTGACCACATCTTTATCTGTCAGTTCCAGATGCCCGACGCCGCTTCTTGCCAGAGCTTCCACCGCATGGCCGCCCACACCGCCGATACCAAAAACCGCCACTCTGGCCCCGGCCAGTTTCTCCAGTCCCGCTTCTCCCAGAAGCAGGCCGGTCCGCATAAATTTTTCATCCATATGCTTCCTCCCTCCGGCAGTCTGCAGCAACCGTCTCTGCTGATTTATATTTCGAAAACATTTCTTTCTTATTTTACACTTTTGGGAGAGAATATACAAGGATATGTTGCATTCCCCTTTCTATTACATGTAATATCATGTATAATAGAAGCCGGGTGGTATAAATAACGGGGAAAATACACGGATTTTTGACAAGAAGGAGTGGGATTATGAAAAAAGAATATCGTGAGGCAATTGAAGATTCTCCTGTCATTGCGGCTGTAAATACCTTTGAAGGCCTGGAAAAGGCCCTTACCTGCGACAGCCATATTATTTTTATTCTTTTTGGGGACATATGCAATATTTCTGAAATTGTAGCAAAAGTAAAAGCCGCCGGAAAACTGGCTGTGGTTCATATCGACCTGATTACAGGTCTGGCTTCCAAAGAAATTTCTGTGGATTTTATTAAACAGCGCACGAAAGCCGATGGTATTATTTCCACCAGGCCAGGATTAATCAAATATGCAGCCAGATTATCTTTATTCACGGTACTCCGCTTTTTCGTCATTGATTCTCTGGCTCTTACCAATATTGAAAAACAGCTTCAGAATGTCCGTCCGGATGTGGTGGAGGTACTTCCCGCCCTGATGCCCAGAATTGTCAGCAAAATCTGCCAGATGGCCAATGTGCCTGTTATTACCGGCGGGCTTGTGGACGATAAAGACGACGTGATTTCCATGCTTTCTGCCGGAGCTTCCTGCGTCTCTTCCACCAGCGAAGAAATCTGGCAGCTGTAGTTATGTTAAGGAGGTGTTCTCTGAATGAACAGCGAAAAACAGGTCCATTCTCATGTACATGACCAGGAACAGGCCCATTCTCATGTACACACCCATGAGCAGACGCAGGCTGTGCTGAACCGCATGTCCCGCGCCATCGGCCATATGGAAGCTGTGAAGCGGATGGTGGAAGACAACAGGGACTGCAGCGAGGTACTGATACAGATTGCGGCTGTCCGCTCCGCCATCAATAACATTGGGAAACTTATTCTGGAGGACCACATCTCTCACTGTATTGTGGATGCTGTAGAACACGGGGACAGCCAGGCGTTAGAAGACCTGAAAAATGCCATTGAACAGTTTGTAAAATAAAAAAATGTGTATACTTCATAACCCTCCGGCGCGTCCCTGCCCGGAGGGCTTTTATCTTACGGGAAAACCATACGTCATTAAAACTTCCGGATGCCTTCCTCTGCATCTTCCGACGTATTTTCAATTTGTTTAATCACGATATAATAACTGTAGTCTTCGTTGACTTTTATCTGTATTCTGTCTCCTACTTTATGTCCCAGAATAGCTTTTCCAATGGGGGATTCCGTACTGATACGGTTCTTCATGGAATTGCCCCGGATGGAAGTTACCAGGCGAAACACCTGTTCTTCGTCATCTTCCTCAAAATACACCGTCACCGTATTGTTGATTCCCACTTCATCTTCTCTGGAGGAATCAGACACAATCACTGCTGTTTTCAGCATCCGTTCCAGATAGCGGATTCTGCTCTCATTCTTATTCTTGTCCTTTTTGGCTGCATGGTACTCAAAGTTCTCGCTTAAATCTCCATGGGCCCTGGCCTCTTTTACGGCTTCCAGGGCTTCTTTGCGCACTACCAGCTTCCGGTATTCTATTTCTTCTTCTATTTTCCTGACATCACTTCTGGTCAGCTGCTCTCTCATATTATCTTCCTCTCCTGATTCACATTTTCTCTATATCAAGGGAAATTCCATGGTTACTGCGAAAGTGTCCTCCCCTTCCACCATAAAGAAATTCCCATTCTGCAATTCTGTCATCTTCCGTACGCTTTTCAGTCCAATTCGGTTGCTCTCTACCTGTTTCATCCGCTTGCGCCTCTCGTTCAGGAACACCATCTGCAGGCTGCCTCTGTCCAGAGCCGCCTTCACAGCCACCGGCGCTCCTTTCTCTCCATATTTCAGAATATTGGAAAAAAGATTGTTGAACATACGCCGGAACAGCATGTGGTTTCCCAGGATTTTTGCCGATTCTTCCACCTGAAACTCCGTCTCCACGCAATACCCTTTCAGTCGCAGGAACTCCTGATGTCCCTCCAGCTCTTCTAACAATTCTCCCAGATAAATTTCTGACAGCTCTGTCTGTTCATGGGTTTCATATACCAGTGCATATTCAAACATTTTATCTGACAGGGTTCGGATTTCTTCCACCTTTTCAATACATCTGGCAATATATTCTTCCCGTTTCTGCTCCGGGCATTTTTTCTGTCCCATAATCTCCAGATAACCGTATAATGTAGTCATAGGTGTTCTCAAATCATGGGAAACAGAACTTATTAAATCATGATTTGCTTTCTTTCCCTCCTGCTCTCTGCGGATATTGTCATCCAGCGCCAGACGCATTTCATCCAGATTCCTGGCCAGAATGCCAATTTCGTCTTTTCCCTTCACCGTAACAGGGTGCTCCAGGTCTCCTTCTGCCATTACGAGAATCTCATTTTTCAGCCTTCCCACATAGCGCATTCTGTTCCACACATAAATCAGTACAGGACTGAAAAACAGCATACTGATTATCAGGGCAATCAGAAAATAAGGCAGCACAATTTTAGCCTGGTGCATGGAATAAATCATTACCTCTCCCGTGATATCCTGAAATTCCAGGGCGCCCATATAGTCCAGTCCACGATAATATCCCACATCGCCATACCAGAACATATCGCTGATAAAAGAGTCCCATACCCCTGGCTCTATGCCGTAGAACTGAAACAGACTCTCCTCGTCATAAAAAGCCATCATGGTATATCCATCGTCATATTTTTCCACATCCAGAAGTTTTTTCAGTTCTTTTTCTCCTGTTTCCTTAAAAGAAATATATTTCGCTTTCTCCTGCAGCTCTGCTGCAATCTCAGCCGGATTAAAGGAAGTCAGTCCCCGTTTTACCAGTTCCGTATACACCCAGGTCTGCATCTGCATCATATACCGAAAGGAAAACAGGCTTAAGACTGCGCAGAGAATCAACAGCAGAAACAGTCTTCCGGTCATTTTCCGGGGAAACTGAAAGATTCTGTCCCGTATGCTCTTTTTCCCATGCTTTTTTCTGGCTGACGTTTTCTTTTTACTCACAGCGGTATCCCTTCCCCCAGACATTTCTGATAATTTTCGGATTATGCGGTTCCTTCTCAATTTTTCCCCGCAGGTTACGGATGTGCACCATTACCGTATTGGCAGCTCCATAATAATAGTCTTCTTCCCAGATGCTTTCGTACAGCCGCTGCACTG
Organism: Eubacterium sp. 14-2; assembly: GCF_000403845.2. Taxonomy (GTDB): domain Bacteria; phylum Bacillota; class Clostridia; order Lachnospirales; family Lachnospiraceae; genus Petralouisia. The sequence goes on from NZ_KE159568.1 coordinate 1,062,479, forward strand.
AAAAAATCTGGCCCCGGTGCTTTCCCAGCAGGTACAGAATGGAAAATTCAATATCCGTCAGTTCAATCTCTTTGCCTTCCAGCAGGACTTTCTGCTGATCCTCATAAAGTTTGATTCCCGGCAGTGTGATGATATTTTCTGAACCCCGATGCTCTGTTTTCCCGGCCTTTTCCGGGGTTTCTCCTGCTTCCTCTTTGCCCTTGTAAACCTGATATCTGCGAATCAGGGCCTTTACTCTGCTCATAAGCTCCTGATAGGAAAATGGTTTGGGCAGGTAATCGTCTCCTCCGCTGGAAAATCCCAGTGTTTTATCCTCCACCTGGGATTTGGCGCTCAGAAATAAAATGGGTGTGTTGCTGTTTTTACGGATTTCCATGCAGGCCTGATATCCGTTCATATTGGGCATCATCACATCCAGTATCACCAGATCGTAGCCGTTCTGCTGAATTTTTTCCAGCGCCTCTCTTCCGTCTGCGGCTTCCTCTACCTCGTATCCTTCTCCGGACAGCAGAATGTTTACCACTTCCCGTATTTCCTGATTGTCGTCCACTACGAGAATGGACGATATGTTGTTTGTGTCCATAATTGATGTCTCCTTCTGCCTGACCCCTGCTCCGGAGCCTGCGGCTCTTTACGCAGATTATATCACACCCCATGTTTCTTTTAGGAATTCTTAAGAATCTTTAAGATTTTCTTTGATGATTTTTTAAGATTTTACTTTTATACTTTTCCTTGCAGTCGGATCTGGTACTGACTCGTTGTAATTTATCGGGAGGATATTATGAACAGAATTAATTACCGTACTTATTTTTATCCCTTTCTTTTACTTATATTTACCCTTGGCTGCGTACTGCTTATTTTGCCGGAAAACGCGCTTTTCGGCTCTGCGGGAGACTGGTTCAGCCAGCACCTGGCTGTAGCGGAACAGTTCCGGACCATTTTCCATGAAACCGGACAGATTCTGCCGAATCTTACCCCGGCCGGCGCCGGCAGCAACATTTACGATTTTTCCTATTATGGCCTGCTTCGGCCGGATGTGCTGATTTCCTTCCTGCTGCCTGATGTTTCCATGGGCCGGATTCTTTCCGGCTACGCAGTTCTGGAACTGATGGCAGGCAGTGTGCTCTGTTATTACTGGCTGAAAAAACATCTGGCCATTCCCTTTTTCGGATTTCTGGGCGGAATTCTTTATTCCTGTGCCACATGTTTTTACCATGCTCATCACCAGATCATGTTTGTAAATTATATGCCTTTTCTGCTCCTTGCCCTGCTGGGTGTGGATCGGCTGGTGGAGCAGGAAAAGCACGGGCTGCTTGTAATTTCTCTGGTCATGGTTTATCTGCACAGTTACTATTTCGCTCCCGCGGTTCTGGCGGTAACAGGCCTCTGGTTTCTGTTCCGGCTGTATACTGAAACAGAGGGAACTCAGAAACCCAGACGGGCAAAATACTGGCTGAGACTGTTTTTTTCCATTGGAATTTCCATTGGAATCGGGGCCCTTCTGCTGCTGCCTACGGGGCTGGATCTGCTTTCCACCAAAAAGGACGCCGGCACTCCCCCTGCCTTATCTGAACTGTGTTCCGTGAATTTTTCCATGGAGTCACTGCTTTACCGCCCCTATGGATGCGGGCTGACCATTCTCTGCCTTTATACGCTGCTGTTAAGCATCCGGCGGAAAAGCACACGGATTATGGCTCTGATACTGCTGGCCTGTCTGACCCTGAATATCTGTCCTTATTTACTGAGCGGCCTGCTGTATATCCGCTATAAGGTGCTGATTCCGCTGGTTCCGCTGCTGCTGCTGTTATGTGCCCGCACACTGGAGCTTCTGTTCACCGGGAAAGAACGCCACAGTCTGATCTGCGGCCTGCTCTGCCTGATACCGGTATCCCTTTTCGAACTTCCTAAGGAGGCTCTGGCAGACGTCATCCTGACAGCCCTGGTCTTTGCTGTAATCCATCTGGCAAAAGGTCTCTGGGGCGGCGGACATCCGAAAAACCACACTCCGGACCGGACAGAAATCATGCTCCCCGGATCATACCGGAAATTACTTCCTTTTCATCTGCTCCTTTGTCTGGTTCCGGCGGCTGTGTCTGTAACAGTGGGACAGCAGGATAAATTTATCTCTCTCTCAGACACCCGGCAGGCTGTTTTTTCACAGGAGGAACTGGAAGAACTTCAGCCTGAGGAAAATTATCGTTTCGACTGTCTCACAGAGCCTTACGCCAATGTAAATGTGCTTCCTCTGCAGGGCATGGGGCGCACCACCATGTATTCCTCTGTAACAGACAGCAATTATGCAGATTTCTATTACAATATTATGAGAAATCCCATCCGGGTCCGCAACCGGGTGGCACTGATGACAGACGCCAATCCCTTTTTCTCTTATCTGATGGGGATTCGGTATATCCAGACTGCGGATTCCCATATCCCCTGGGGATATGAACCCATTGCCCAAAAAGGCCATACCATTATTGCGGAAAACAGTCAGGTACTTCCCGTGGCCTATACCAGCACCTGTCGAATGGCTCAGGAAGAATTTGACAAACTGGAATTTCCTTACACGCTGGAGGCTCTGACCAGATATACCATTGCAGATATTTCTCCGGGAGAGACATCAGGCTCCGTGAATGAGGGCGCTACTGCTGAAAACTTCCGGAAGACTTCCCGGATTACTCCGGTTTCCCTGAACCACCTGACAGAAAAAAAACTGCCGGATTTATTTGAGGATTCGGCTGCCTCCTGGCAGCAGGAAGACAATTCTGTACTTTCCCTGTCTCTGAAACAGGAAACAAAAATTTCACTCCCTCTGAAGAAACCCTTCAAAGACAGGATTTTAATCTGTTCTTTTGGGGTGGAATCACCTGGAGGCAGGGAAGTAACCGTGGATATCAACGGCACACGGAATAAACTTTCCGGCAAAAACGCTCCTTATCCCAACCAGAACCATGTGTTCACTTATCTGATTTCTTCCAGTCAGACACTGGATTCACTGGATATTACCCTGAGTCCGGGAACGTATCAGCTGTCAGACCTGCAGTTCTGGATTATGGATACTGCCGCTTGGGGCAATCCTGGCATATTGCCTGCCGATTCTGAAAAAACAACAGGAAATTCTCTGTTTCAGGGTACTGCTACCTGTGAGAAAGACGGTTTTTTCGTAACCTCTTTCCCGTTCCGTCAGGGATATAAGGCCTGGGTGGACGGGACACCGGTTTCCCTGCAGTCTGTCAACGAAGGATTTGTGGGATTCCCCCTGACTGCCGGAACCCACGAGATTGTCATTTCCTATGTACCGCCAGGAAAAACGGCCGCTGCTGCCATCAGTCTGATATCGTTGTTTCTGTTTTTTACCGGCATACTGCTGGAATATAAATATAAAAGAAAAGAGGAGTTATGATGAAAAAGTATTTTAGTTTGAAAAGCAACCGCCAGCTGCCTGTCTCTGCCTCCGGAAATTCTCTTTCGGAAATGTTCAGTTATCTGCTGACAGGCGGAGCCACCACCCTGATTAATTATGTGGTCTATCTGACCCTGTTGCATTTTAAAGCAGATTATCTGACCGCCAACACCATTGCATGGATCTTTGCTGTATCCTTTGCCTATGTAACCAACCGGATTTTCGTGTTCCATTCTGAGAATCAGATCGGAAAAGAACTGGTCTCTTTTGTGTCTCTCCGATTTCTGACCCTTCTCACAGAAAATCTGCTGCTGACACTTTTTATCCAACACTGCCAGTTCCACCCCATACTGTCCAAACTTGCGGTGAGTTTTGTCACGGTAATTGCCAACTATGTTATCTGTAAATGCCAGATTTTCCGAAAATCCGCCGGATATCTGAATGCCCGCCCCGTATCACAGAAAGGAGAGGAAATTCATGAATAAGCTGAGTATTATTGTCCCCTGTTACAACGAAGAAGAGGTGGCTGCCCTTTTTTATCAGGAAACACTGAAATGCGTCGCCGCCATACCAGATCTGGACTATGAATTTATTTTTATTGATGATGGAAGCAAGGACCACACCCTGGATATTCTGCGGCTCCTCTGTTATCGGGATAATCATTGCCACTATTTCTCCTTTTCCCGGAATTTTGGAAAAGAAGCAGCCATGTATGCGGGACTGGAACAGTCCTCCGGCGATTACTGCGTAATCATGGATGCGGATTTGCAGCATCCGCCCGCACTCCTGGCTCCCATGTACCAGGCCTTAAGTCAGGAAGGGTATGACTGCTGCGCCGGAAAACGCATGGGCCGGGAAGGAGACGGCGCCATCCGGGGCCTTCTTTCCCGCAGCTTTTACAAAGTCATACAGAAAATGACCCATATGGATATGAGCGACGGAGCCGGAGATTTCCGCATGATGAACCGCACCATGGTGGACGCCATTCTTCAGATGAAAGAATACAACCGCTATACCAAAGGTATTTTCTCCTTTGTGGGATTTGAAACGAAATGGCTGGAATTCCAGAATGTGGAACGGGCGGCCGGAACCTCCAAGTGGAATCTGAAAAGCCTGTTTTCCTATGCTTTTGACGGAATTCTCTCCTTTTCCACCGCGCCTTTGAAGCTGCCCGGCCTCCTTGGAATGGTTCTGTTCCTGATTTCCTGCTGTATGGGGATTCTGGCACTGGTTCAGCAGACAATGTTCCATCACAGCATGGGAAGCCTGTATGGGATCTCACTCCTTGTCATCTTCCTCAGCAGCCTGCAGATGATGATGATATTCATTCTGGGAGAGTACCTTTCCAGAGATTATCTGGAAAATAAAAAGCGTCCCCTTTACCTGGTGCGGGAACGTGACAGGCAAAAAGGACCTCTGGCCCAGACCCACGAGGCATATGACCGGAAAGAAAATCCAAAAGGCGCTCCCGAACCAAAGGGAAAAGCCCGCCGGGGACGTCCGGTGCCTCAGTCTTAAAAAAACTGCCGCTTACGATTTTTCATCGTTGAAGCGGCAGCTTTTTTCAATAACACACAATTTCCTTAATATAAAATTCCCGGCCGCTGAGCATATCGCAGTCGCCGCTCTTACACTGAGGACATTCTCCCTCATGTTCCACCAGGGGGAACACCGTGCCGCACTGGTTGCAGCGTCCGTTGGCAGGCATGATTTCCACCCGCAGCCGGCTTCCTTCCAGCATGGTTCCGTCCGCAGCAGCCGGATATACTTCCTCCACATACTTTGGAATCATGGAGGAAAGTTCTCCAATCTGGAGCACCACCGTATCAATTTTTTCCACCTGGTTTTCTCTGGCAAATTTCTCCACCACGTCCACTACCTGCATTACCACGCCCAGTTCATGCACTGTCTTCCACCTGCTTTCTGTTTATTAAAGGATAATTTAATAACTTATTAAAATTTTGAGAACTTCTTAATTTTTTCCTCCGAACAGGCTTTTCACCTTTTTGGCGGCAATCTTACCCTGGCGTTTCACCATCTGTTTTACCACTACCGGTTTCATGTCCAGGAATTTCACTCCTTCACCGTCATAAACACGTTCCAGGTGAATGGCGTCAAACTTGCATTTGGTGGTACACTGTCCGCAGCCCACGCACATATATTCATCCACAACGGTGGCGCCGCAGCCAAGGCAGCGTTCTGTTTCCCTGCGCATCTGTTCTTCGGTAAAGGTTCCTCTCAGATCCCGGAAACTCTCCTCTGCTTTCTTCTCAGAACGGATGGTGTTCGGACGCTGACGGGGTGTATTGTCAAAATCTTCAATCACTGCCGCTTCTTTATTCAGTTCTTTGTAAATCCGGCGATCCCGGCCATATACAAGGCTCTGGCCATTCTGTACGAAACGGTGAATGGAAATGGCTCCCTGTTTTCCTGCTGCAATGGCGTCAATGGCAAACCTAGGCCCGGTATATGCGTCTCCTCCTGCAAAAATATCTTCCTGCCCGGTCTGATAGGTAAAATCATCTGCAATAATGGCGCCATTTGCCTTTATCTCTGCTTTGGAGCCTTCCAGCAGTCCGCCCCACTGAATGGACTGTCCCACAGAAAGAAGCACATAATCCGCCTCCACGGTCATTACATCATTTTCATCGTATTTTGGGCTGAATCTGTGATTTTCATCAAAAACAGAAATGCATTTCTTAAATTCAACGCCTTTTACTTTTCCGTTTTCCACCAGAATCCGTTTGGGTCCCCAGCCATTCTGAATAACAATATGCTCTTCTTCCGCCTCAATAATTTCTTCTTCGGCTGCAGGCATTTCCTGACGGCTTTCCAGACAGAACTGCTGCACGGTTTCCGCTCCGGCACGCACTGCAGTACGGCTTACGTCAATGGCCACATTTCCGCCGCCTGCTACCACTACTTTTCCGCTGACTCTTCTGGTCTCGTCCTGATTCAGATTTCTCAGAAATTCAATTCCGGACAGCACGCCCTGGGCGTCTTCGCCCTCAATGCCCACTTTTCGGCCGCCCTGGGCACCCGGCGCCAGATAAAATGCCTTGTATCCCTGGCTGCGCAGTTCATCCAGTGTGACGTCTTTGCCCACTTCCACTCCGGTTCTGAATTCCACGCCCATTTCCTGGATAATCTCGATTTCTGCCGCCACCACATCTTTTTCCAGACGGAACGCGGGAATTCCCATGGTGAGCATACCGCCCAGCTTCTGTTCTTTCTCAAAAACTGTGATAGTGTAACCGTCCAGCGCCAGATAATAAGCACAGGATAATCCGGCAGGCCCGGCACCCACGATGGCAATTTTCTTATCGCTGTAATCGTGACGTTTTGTGGGCAGGAACCGCCTGTCTTTATCCAGCTCCTGCTGGGCAATAAATTTTTTGATCTCATCAATGGCAATGGGTTCGTCCACATCTCCGCGGGTACATGCGTCCTCACAGCGGCGGTTACAGATACGTCCGCAGACTGCCGGCAGAGGATTTTCATGTTTGATCAGCTCAAGGGCCTCTTTATATCTTCCCTGAGAAGCCAGTTTTATGTATCCCTGTACGCCGATATGGGCCGGACAGTTGGTTTTACAGGGCGCTGTTCCGGTATCCACCACGTCTTCCCGGTTAATCCGGTAATCAGGATTCCACTTGTCTTCCGTCCATTTGGTATCCCGCGGTGTTTCTTTGGTGGTAATGTCTTCTGTCACCGGCTGGGAGGAACACAGTTTCTGGCCCAGTTTCAGGGCGTTGACCGGGCAGTTTTCCACGCACTGGCCGCAGGCCACACAATTATCCTTATTCACTCTTGCCACATAATTGGAGCGTACCATATCGTTATTTTTGAACATTTCCGCGGTACGCAGAGAAAGGCAGCCGCAGCCGCAGCAGTTGCAGATGGCATGGGTTTTTCCGGAACCGTCAATATTGGGAATCTGATGCATCAGCCCGTTTTCCTCTGCCTTGCGGATAATCTCAAAGGCTTCCTCTCTGGTAATCTGGCGTCCTCTTCCTGTCTTAATGTAGTATTCTGCCGCATGGCCCATCTGAATACACATATCTTCTTTCAGATGGCCGCAGCCTTCTCCCATCAGCTCCCGGTCTGTCCGGCAGGAACAGTCTGTCACCGTGAAAATATCATTTTCATTCAGATACTTTGACACTTCTTCATAAGAAGCCCGGCGAGTATTTCCCTCGATGGCTGTCTCTATGGGAATCACGCGCATGAGGCCCACCCCTACCGGAAAACTGCCGGAACTTTTGGGCCCTCTCACGCGTCCATAGGCCTCCATGGCATATCCGATAATGGGATATTTCTTACAGTTTTCTGAATTATTTACAATCATTTCCATGGTTCCGGGAATCCAGGTCTCCGCCCAGAACACTTCTTCTCCATCTACTGTATTCCAGAAACAGACTCCGTAAACGGCCAGCTTTTTTAACTGTTCAAAACAGTAATCTTCCGGCTTTTTCACGATGCCGGCAATCTGAGCAACCGAGCGTTTCTCGCTGATTCCAAGGCCCATGCCCACTTCCGCCATATCGTCATCCACGCCGGCTTCCAGGATTACATATTCCGGATCATCCCACTGGTAAGCGCCTTTGGATCCCGGCTTCTTTCTTCCGATATGATTGGCCAGATCCAGCACTTTCTGTTTGTATTCACATTTATACCAGTCCGGAAAATACATCCTTGTCAAATCTTTCATTCTATTCGTTCCTCCATTTCTTTACTTCCGTACGGAGCCAGTCGGCCCATTCTTCTATTCCTTCCCCTGTTCTGGCAGAAACAGGTATGATTTTTATATTTGGATTTAATTTTTTTGCCCGCTCTTTGCATGCTTCCAGGTCAAAGTCGAAATATTCCAGCACATCAATCTTGTTGATTAACAGCACATCACAGATACTGAACATCAGGGGATATTTCAGGGGCTTGTCATCTCCCTCCGGCACGCTTAAGATCATGGCGTTTCTGGAAGCTCCCGTGTCAAACTCCGCCGGGCACACCAGATTGCCCACATTTTCCAGAATGGCCAGGTCTATTTCTTCCGTACCAAGGCCTTTGATGCCCTGACGTGTCATATCTGCGTCCAGATGGCACATGCCTCCTGTATGAAGCTGGATTACTTTGGCTCCTGTCTTTGAAATGGTGTGGGCGTCCACGTCAGAATCAATGTCTGCTTCCATCACGCCAATCTTCATCTCATCTTTCAGAGACTCTATGGTGCGGGTCAGGGTGGTGGTTTTCCCGGCGCCGGGAGACGACATCAGATTCAGCAGAAATGTTTTTTCCCGTTTCAAATCCTGCCGCAGTGCTTCCGCATCCCTGTCATTATCTTCAAAAACGCTCTGCTTAATCTCCAAAACTCTGAATTCACTCATTTACTTCTCCTCCTTCTCCTTCCGGTTTCTGGTTGAACCAGATTTTTTCACTTGCTGCACTTTGATATAATTTTAACATTCCCCACATAATAAGTCAACAAACCCGTAATTTTTCGCCATTTTTCACGAATTTCCCACTTGATTTTAGACAGAACTTACAATATAATAATGTTAATGCATTTATTGGTATATGGTTCTACCAGATTACAGGAGGTGTTTTATGGAATTTCAGAAACTTTGTGCGCCCTCGCTCCACGAACTGTTTGTACAGCAGTTAGAGCATTTGATACTGTCCGGTAAACTGAAAACCGGAGAAAAACTTCCCACAGAACGCCAGCTTGCTCAGTCCATGCAGGTAAGCCGTGCTGTGGTAAACGGCGGCCTTGCAGAACTGGAACGGAAGGGCTTTGTGATTATCAGGCCAAGAGTGGGCGCTTTTGTGGCTGATTACCGCCGGGCCGGAACACTGGAAACTCTGATTTCCATTATGAACTACAACGGAGGGCATCTGCGTGATGAAGAAATCCGCTCCATTCTGGAAATCCGTATCGGCCTGGACTGTTTTGCTGTTCAGCTTTTTCTGAAACACGTGACAGACGAGGATCTGGAACTTCTTCACGAAAAAGTGGAAGCCATAAAAAAAGCCGCTGCTGACAGCGAAGCCGCCAGAGCCGCTTTTGAATTCCAGCACGAACTTGCTTTTTTATCCAAAAATACTCTGATTCCTCTGATTTTCCATTCTTTCCGCATCCCGGTGCTTACCCTCTGGGAACGATTCTGTTCCCTTTATGGAATTGACACCCTGTATCAGAATAATTACACCCTGTGGTCTTATCTGATGCGCAGGGATCTGGAGGGTGCGGTCAAATGGATTCACGATTCTGTAGGGGAAAGCATCCATGGTTCCCGTGAAATCTATTACAGAAGCTAATCCTCTGTTACAGTTCATCCTCTCCGGTGCTCATAAATCAGCCGAAAGGAACAGCCGGTGTCCGGAAATTACATGATTTCGACAGGAGACCCTCTCTTCCCAGGCATTATGCCAGACCGGCCTGCTCAACATCTCTGCCGAGCAGGCCGGATTTTTACCGGGAAAGTTTTCGCTTCCTCAGTAAGAGCAGCTATGGAGCCCGCCAGAGGGCGGGCCTGGTACAATGAAATTTTACTGACGCTGGCCTTTCAGCATTCCGTTCATATGAAGCAGAGAATACAGAAGGCTTTTTCTTCCGGTCCTGCCGTTGGCATCCAGAAAAGAAAAGATGCGGGGGCTGTCTGTTTCACCGTTGGTGTTCAGATAGCTGTAATGTCCCCATTCCTTTTTGCCGTTCATGTCCGTAATGGAGTACGTCGTCTCCGATTTTACGGAACGGCTCCTTTTTTTCTCAGGTTTCATCCTGTTTCCTCCGGTGTAACATTTTTGAAGGGAAAGTTCCGCTTCCTTCATATTATTTCCGGAGCCTGGTCTTTCTATTCCGGTTCTGATCTGATTGAAAAAAACTTTCTGAAACCCTGATTTTAAAATTTAAAGAATTTCATTTCTTCTTCCATCTGGCCGGACAGGCCTTTCAGGCTGTTGGCCGCATCTGCCAGAAGATTAATAGTTGCGTTAAGTTCTTCCATGGAAGCTGTGGTTTCCTGTGCGGAAGCAGCATTTTCCTGAGACAGGGCGGAAAGATTGCTGATTACATCCACCACGGTTTTTCTGGAGGAATCGCACACATGGGTCCGCTTTTCAATCATGGAAGTGTCTTCTCTGGAACTGTTGATACCTGTGGTTACATTTTCAAAATGGTTCTGAGTGGCTTTCAGCTTCTCTCTCTGATCCGTAATAATGGATTCCACCTGTTTCATGATTTCCACCGTCATTTCCGATTCTGTCAGCAGAGCATTGATAACATCCGTGATAGTCTGAGCGGAATTACTGGATTCGTCTGCCAGTTTCTGAATTTCGGAAGCCACCACTGCAAAGCCCTTTCCAAATTCTCCTGCTCTGGCAGCCTCGATGCTTGCATTCAGAGACAGCAAAGAGGTCTGGCTGGCAATGGAGGCTATAATGTCCACTGCCTCCCGGATTTTCTGAGCAGATTCGTTGGTTGCGTAAACCTGAAGGCCGATTTTTCTGATAGCTCCAATGGTCCGTTCTGTGGACGCCGCCAGATGCTGCATAATTTCCGCAGAAGTATCTCCTGCTTCTTTCATGGCACGGGAGGTAACATTGAGCTTGTCCACATCTTCCACAATATTTTCAATTACATGGCCCATATCCATGATCTGACCGGAAGCAGTCTCAATTTCTTCTGCCTGGGAGACTGCACCCATGGAAATTTCTTCCACTGCTTTCCCAATCTCTGACGCATTGGCATTGACACGTTCTGCCATTTCATCCAGAGAATTGCCGGACTCAAGAAGCTCACTGGAGGACTGCCGAATGTGATTGAGGATGCCGGAAAGGTTGTGGATCAGTTCCTGCAGCGCATTGGCAGTATGTCCAAGTTCATCTTTCCGTCCCAGAAATTTCTCATCCACATGCACATTCAGGTTCCCTTTTGCAAGCTGCTCAATAATCTTTTCTTCTTCTTTGAAAGCTCCCGCAAGTGTACGGGAAAAATATATGATTACCACACTGCTCAGCAGAATAATCACAACTGCTACCGTAATGATCTGCAGTACCTTTTGATTAATGTAATCTTCAATATCGCTGCTGGGCTCTCCGGTAAAAATCATGCCTGCTATGCTTCCGTCATTATTTTCCAGGGGTATGTAACAGCAGAAATACGGCGTTCCATTAATCATAATGTCATTGTCCGTAAAGCCATTTCCTCCCTCCAGCACTGCCTGCACCACATGCTCTGCCGCCTGAGTTCCTGCCATACGTTCTCCGGTGCTCTCATCTATCAGGGTGGTTACGGTACGGGTATCTCCCCAGAACAGTGTAATATCAATATTGGAATTGGCGCTGAAAGAATCCAGCACCTCAAGATCTGCCGAAATATTATGCTCTCCTTTATACAGTTCTCCGCCTTCAGACCTGAAATCCCCCTGATCCACCGCCCGCAGGGAATGTTTCAGTCCGTCGGCCACATCTTCCAGACGTTTGACAGCCTCGTCTTCCATTCCTTTTTTTAATGTCATTGCAGAAAAAACTGAAGCTATTACCGCAAGCGAAATCAGAGGAACAAATGCAATAGCCAAAATCTTTTCTCTGATTCCAAAGGCTGCCTTTCTTTTTGGTACTGTGTTCTCTTTCACCTGTGCTTCCTCCATACTTTCCAATATTTGTAAATATTTTATAAATATTTTTACATTTCTTTTTTGATTATAACTGCTCAGACCACAGGTTTCAAGCAACAAATCCATATAATTGTGCTTTTTTGTATAATTTTGTCCTTTTTTGTCTTTAAATGGCTTCAATCCGCTTCCGCAGCTCCAGCACTTTACTGTCAATCTGCTCTATGGCATTGGCATATTCTTTCAGTTCACGGCTGATATTTTTCGCCTCCCGGTTTTCTTTTTTATACTGAAGCTGGTAATCAAGTCCCGCCCAGTAGTCCATGGCTCCGGTCCGAAGCTGTACCTCAATCCGAATCCATCGTACCTCTTCCTGAAAGGACACAGGTACCTGAAAGATCAGATGGAGACTGCGGTATCCGCTCTTTTTGGGGTTACGAATGTAATCTTTTTTCTTTAACAGGCGCATATCCCGCTGAGCGCAGAGCATTTCCCCAATCCGGTACAAATCGTCCGTATAGGTGCAGACCGCCCGTACTCCCACCACGTCGCTGACATGCTCCTCCATGGAGCGCACCGTTTCCGGCAGCCCCTTTTTCCGCAGTTTTGCGGCAATGCTGTCATAGGATTTAATCCTGCTGGAATAGCTGTGTATCACTTTCCTGCCGCAGCGCATACTGAGTTCCGCATTTATCATCTGCAGTCTGGCATTCATCAGGCTGATGCCCCACTGGCATTTTACAATAAAATCCTCCTGTCGTAAAAAATCTTTTAAGTCCATAGTTTCCTCCAACATATCTTATGTTTCCGTGCCATTTCATATAAAAACTGTTATACCACAGTTCTGCAACGAATTCTGTCGGAGTCTGGCGGAATTTCAGAAAAAGATGCTGTGGTGCAGGCGGGATGTGGATTACTTTAGTGTTTTAAAAGCAGAGACAGAACTTTTGGTCTTGCACCTCTTTCATATCTGAAACCCAGTGCATGTCTTACAATTTCAGGCAAATACAGCTTTTCTCCGTCTCTTGTCAGATATCCCGCCTGAATCATTAATTTTTCCTCCATAGGAGTGAGAAGATTCTCTCCAGGATTTAAAGGCAGAATTTTCTTTTCCTGCGTTAAATTTTTCAGTTTTTCCAATATAGGTTTCAACGTTTCATACTCTGTTTTAATTTCTTCAATTTTTTCTTCTGAACAGATTGACACGCCCTTGCGTATTTCTGCCGGCATCAGTATGCGGTCCTCATAAGACGGATTTCTTACAGCCGACCGCGCTGCATTTTTCAAAAAACGAATCATATCCCTTGCCTGCAGCTGACCATTAAAATCAGACAATGCTGCCAGAATCCACCTTGAAGAATATGCTTCGTTGGAATCATTTTTCCCCAATTTCAATCCCCAGAGTTTTTCCAGATGTCTGTCTATTACATCCCGTGTGGCATTTTCCACTGGAACAGACCCTTCGTAAAAATCACCTGCAGCCTGTCCCACCAGCCATACTGTCAGTTTTAAAGCCTCGTCAGAAGACCATTTCAGTTCCACATCTCCCTGAGATTGTTTAAACTGTTCGTAGTTTACAGTAATTGCATTTTGAGCCATATCGCTGCGTAAAAATATAATAATCCCCATGTTTTTATATTTGACTGACAATAAACTGACAATATCCTGACACAGAACCTGAACTGCCTCCTGTTGTATGGCATCCGAAGAAACATTGCGCAGAATATCTTCCAGACCATCTATCAAAAATACTATTTTTTCTCCCTGTTTTTCAAGTTCTTTATTTATCCGTTCGAAAGAATGGTATCTTTTATTCACAGAACCGGCAATCATCTGTTCCCAGAACGTCAGCCATTCCGTATTATGTCCACTCTGCAATTTGATTTTACCGGAATTATCCACATATAACGATTCCGGCACTTCCGCAAAAGAAAGATTTGTATTAAATTCACGAATACATTCCTGTAATACTTCATTCAATTGTCCGATATTTTTTGATGCCAGTACAGGCAGGATATGTCCTCCTTTTCTTCTGACATTTTTTTCATTAATATTGTCACAAAACGCAAACCACTGTTTTTTTTCTGCCAGCTGTCGATAGAGAAAAGTTTTACCGGAACCTTTGGCACCTCTGATGACCACAGCCGGAATATGAGTCTGATATCTGGTACATAAATTCTTTACAGATTTTGTCAGCAGCATCCCGGCAGCTCCATTCGCCTCCGCAGTAATTTGCCTGTCTGCAAAATGATAAATTTCATCCAGTATTATTTCACGCTGCTTTTCTCCAAAATTATTTTGCTTCGTGCTTTCCACGCCATAATACTGCCGGACAATAGTTTCCATGATACGATACATATCCCTGGGTTTCAGACGTTCCAGAATCTGTGAAAGTTTCGTTAAATGAATCAGTTCACTTGCAAAGGGAAGTTCAATTACCAGATTATCCAACAGCTGCTCATTATGCGTTTCTGTCTTAAAGCAGCTGATAAGCTCACCGATAATTTCCTCCTTCTCCACCGGATTCAGTTCAGGAGGCACCATGTTTAATAAAACTGTCGGCAGGTTTGCAGCTTCTGTTATTTCCAGTCCTTTTGCAAGATACTCAAGGAGCTTTTTTGTACCTGTCACAGACTGATAAGAAGTAGATGTTACAAAATATTTTTTAACCCTCGGATCAAAAAGCAATGGGGCTGAATACTCACTGATTCCGGCTCTCAGGTCAACAAGCACTGCAGAAGCGCAGAGACGACAGGCTATATGGGATATTATTTCTGCCAGAACATATGCTTTGTTCTTTCCTCTTATAACAGACCCTGGAGTAGCATACAAATCAAACAGCTGCTCATCATACCGGAATGTTGGCAAAAATATATGTTCCACTTCCTGCTGGTCTGTTTCAATGGAGACAGTCAGACTTCCCAGTTCCTGTACTGCTGTTTCCACCACACTTTCCATATTATCCATATCCTGAATCAATGTCAGCAAATCCAGATAGCTGAAATCATCTTCGTTTCCTCCTCCCTGTATCCAGGTCAGTCCGGGAGCCTCCAGGTCTGAATCTATAATAAGCAGCCTGTTTTTTTCATCATTTTTATGCACATTTGTCCATGCTCCTGCAAATGCAAGCAGGGAAAGGGTACGTCCAACACCACCCTTATAAGAATGAAATGCCACAACAGGACATGCCAGTTCTTTCAATGCACCGGAAGGATAAGCCGACTCACTGTAAATCACTTTCTCAAATAAAGGTTTCGTCATCTTTTTCCATACGTCATACTCCCTTTCGAAAGAAATATGGAGATATTCTCCCTCTCTGTCAAGGTTTATGATGCTGTCAGCAGAATTAATATTCCCTGGAAAAATATCGCCAAGTATGTCCAAAATCTGACTGTCACTCACATCCTCTTTTGCATATACTATCATTTCATCCGGATAAACTTCTATAGAATCTATGGAGCCTTCCCACTGGTTTCGTTTCTTCAGACAGTAACGTTCAATATCCTTCCATGTAAAAAATCTCATAAAATCAAATCTCCTCTTTCAACCACTCTGCAATAGCTTTCAATATTTTTTCAAATTCATTTAAAGAATCTGTTTCTCCCTTTTTTTGCTCTATGCAATACCTGCAAACCTGATGAAAATTTTCCGCTGTCACAACTTCATTATATTCTGTTTTAAACTCTTTGAACTGATAAACTTTAGCATGTTTTACTGCTTTAAGCAATAATCTGAAATCATGCGTCCCAAGAACTTTCTCCAGGTCTGTATCTGCCTGTGACGTTCTGTAAATATTATTATCCTGCATAATCTTGCATTTTAACCCGCACTCAACACAATAACACAAAAGAAGCCTGCGACTGATATCACTTCCATTTTTCCAGTTATCATAAGTATGGGCATGTTTCTGAAATGCACACTTGTAATTTTTTCTGTCTGCTCGTGTTTTTGCCATTTTATCTCCTGATTTTTGTATAAAATTATTCATTCCATAATCACTTCGTAATAAAATATGGAAACCTGTGCCCTTTTAAGCGGTATAATATCTGTCCACATTATACCATTTCATTAACTTTTCTATCAAGTTATTTACAAATCCTCTTTTGTTCATTATAATATTGGCAATACTGAAAAACTGATTTATAAGAGTTTTAAAACAGCCAGACTGGAGGCTTCCTCATATGCTTACCTATTCTTTTTCTGATATTGGCCCGGACAGCCTGTACGAATATTTGTATAAATGTATTAAAAATGATATTCTGAACGGAGTCCTGGCCCCCAATGACCGTCTCCCCTCAAAACGGAGTTTTGCCGGACATCTGAATGTCAGCACCATCACCATTGAAAATGCTTACGCCCAGCTTCTGGCAGAGGGCTATATTTATTCCATTCCCAAAAAAGGGTATTATGCTGCAGATATTTCTGCGGGCCCGGTTTCCGCACCTCAGCTCCCTGTCCGGGAACCCGTGCCGGAACAGCCGGAAGATGTTTATTTTGCGGATTTTACCAGCAGCCAGACCCATCCGGACACTTTTCCCTTTTCCATATGGGCAAAGCTGCTTCGGGAGGTTATCGGCAGCTTAAGTTCTGAACTGATGAAAAATCCCCCCGGCGGCGGTATTTTTCCTCTGCGGCAGGCCATAGCCGCCCATCTGAAAGATTTTCGCGGCATGTCTGTGCAGCCGGAACAGATTATTGTGGGAGCCGGCACGGAATACCTTTACGGCCTGCTGATTCAGCTGCTGGGCCGTGAAAAAATCTATGGAGTGGAAGAGCCCGGCTATCAGAAAATTTCTGCCATCTACAAAAGCAACCAGGTCACCTGCCGCCACATTCCCATGGACCGCCAGGGAATCTGTATTCACAATCTGGAAGAACTGAGAGCAGATATTGTACATATTTCTCCTTCCCACCATTTTCCCACGGGAATTGTAACCCCTGTGGGCCGCAGATATGAGCTGCTGGGCTGGGCTTCCGGTTCTGACTCCCGGTATATTATTGAAGATGATTATGACTGCGAATTTCGTTTTATGGGAAAGCCCATTCCTTCCCTCCAGAGTATAGATGTGATGGAAAAAGTCATTTATATGAACACCTTTACCAGGGCTCTGGCCTCCACTGTCCGAATCAGCTACATGGTACTGCCCCATCATCTGATGGAGCGTTTCCGCAGAACCATGGGATTTTATTCCTGTACGGTATCTAATTTTGAACAGTACACCCTGACCCGTTTTCTGCAGGACGGACATTTTGAGCGGCACATTAATCGTATGCGGAATTTTTACCACGGTCAGCGGGATTTACTTTTGAAAGGTTTAAAAAACAGCCCCCTCTCCCCCCATATTACCATTACGGAAGAAGACGCAGGGCTGCATTTTCTGATGTATGTCGATACCTCTGTTCCCGATGAAATCATTCTCCAACGGGCAAAATCACTGGGGCTGGGCATGGCTTCTCTGTCCCGGTATTATGCACAGGAATGTCCCTCTGTGGAACACACTTTTATTATGAACTATTCCGCCATTTCCCCGGAACACATGGAAGAAGCCATTTCACGTCTCTGTCAGGTGTTTGGATTCCCAATAGCATGAATGAACAGGCCGCTGCGCAGTTTCGGTTCAAACCAGGTGGATTTGGGGGGCATCAAAAGCCCTGCGTCTGCCACTGCAAACAGCTCCTGAATGGAAGTGGGAAACATGGCAAAAGCTGCCACACAGTCTGTTTTGCACCGCTCTTCCAGCCCTTCCAGTCCACGGATTCCTCCCACAAAGTCAATCCGATTGTCAGTTTTCGGGTCTTTAATCCCAAGAACAGGAGCCAGAAGACGGTTCTGCAGTACCGACACATCCAGCCCTTCCACCGGATCGTCCGGAATATCTTCCGGCTTCATGGCGCACCGATACCAGGCGCCCTTCAGATACATGGAAAATCTGCCCTTCTGCTCTGGCTTTGCTCCTGCCGCATCCGTTTTTTCTACCTGAAAAATTTCTGATACTTTTTCCAGAAATGCTTCTTCTGTCAGCCCGTTCAAATCCTTCACCACACGGTTATAGTCCATAATCATAAGCTGTTCGTCGGGAAACAGCACCGACAGAAAATAGTTGAATTCTTCTTCTCCGGTATAGCCGGGATGCTCTTTTCTACGCATCTGCCCTACCCGCACTGCCGAAGCAGCCCGGTGATGTCCGTCCGCAATATAGATTTCTCCGATTCCTGCAAAGGCTTTTTCCACCGTTTCAATCTGGTTCTCCTGGGAAATCACCCATACCTGATGACGGATTCCGTCTTCCGCTGTGAAATCATAGAGTGCCTCTTCTTTTTTTACTTTCTCCACCACTTCATTTATCATTGGACTGGAGCGGTAAGCCAGAAAAATCGGCCCGGTCTGGGCATTGCAGATACTCACATGATTAATTCTGTCCTTTTCCTTTTCCGCTCTGGTATTTTCATGCTTTTTTATCACGCCTTTTTCGTAGTCGTCAATGGAAGCACAGGCTGCAATTCCGGTCTGGCTCCTGCCGTTCATGGTCAGCTCGTATATATAATAACATCTTTTTTCTTCTGTTACAAAGGAACCGTTTTTTACCATCTCCCACAGAGTATCGTGGGCTTTCCGGTATACCTGGGAATCGTAAGTATCTACGGTATCCGCAAGCTGAGTTTCTGCCCGGTCTATTTTCAGAAAACTTTCCGGATGTTTCAACACTTCCTCTTTCGCTTCTCTCCGATTGTACACATCATAGGGAAGTGCCGCTATTTCGGCTGCTTTTTCCCTGGCTGGTCTGATTGCACAAAAAGGTCTGATTACTGCCATCTGTATTTCCTCACTTTCTCTGTTTATACACCATTTCGGGCGCACAGGTCACTGACACAACATGCTTCACAGCGGGGACTGGTCCGCGCAGTACACACATCTCTGCCATGATACACCAGTCTGTGGCAGAAGCCGCTGCCTTCCTCCGGCGGTATCAGCTTCCACAGGGCCATCTCCACTTTTTCAGGTTCTTTGATATTATCCACCAGTCCCATACGGTTTACCAGACGGATACAGTGGGTATCTGTAACAATGGCAGGTTTCCCAAACACGTCTCCCATAATCAGATTGGCGCTTTTTCTTCCCACACCGGGCAGTTTCAGCAGTTCCTGGAAATCATCAGGAACTTTTCCTTCGTAGTTCTCCTGAATCATTTTCATACAGCCGCTGATATCCCTGGCTTTGCTTCGTCCCAGCCCGCATGGCCTGACAATCGCCTCGATGTCTTCCACCGGCGCTTCTGCCAGCGATGCGATATCCGGATATTTTGCATAAAGATCCTGTACCACCACATTTACTCTGGCATCCGTGCACTGAGCCGCCAGGCGAACGCTGACCAGCAGTTTCCATGCCTGATTATAATCCAGGGTACAACCTGCGTCCGGATACTCCTGCCTCAAACGTTCTATAAATTCAAGCGCCAGTTTTTCTTTTGTCATTTCCCTCTCCTCCTGACAGAAACATTTTCCTTTTGTATACTGTCCTATTCCATCTCATACTCCATTATGGCGCCTGTAGATGCGTTTACCTTACCGCTGTATTCTTTTCCTCCTGCATAAAATTCAATCTCATACTCTGTCACGCCGTCGTCCTGCTCCATCTCGACTTTTGTATAAGTCACCTGCTCCGGGGTGAATCCCCCATGTTTTAACAGGGCCTCTTTTGCTTCTTCCACAGAAATAATTCCCTGTCCCTGGAGATTTTCCGAAAGCTGTTCCACCGGCTCCTGAGAACTGCTAAGTACTGCCCCATCCTCAGCACTGATTTCATATTCGTATCTGATACCGCCGGCCACAAATTCAATTTCGTACTCTGTTACACCATCGTCATAGTCCAGTTCTTCTTTGATAATCACAGCTTCCTCCCCGGTCACCCCGGCATGTTCCAGGGCTGCCTCCCTGGCTTCCTCCTGACTGAGCTTCGGCTGATTTACCGTTCCTGTCTGATTTCCGTTCTGAGCTGTCTGTCCTGCTGTCTGCTGATCTGCCGGCGGCTGGCTGTTGTCTGATGACTGTTTCTCTTTCTGTTTACTTTCTGGCAACTCTTCATTCTTCTGCTGGCTGTCTGATAACTCTCCGTCTTTCTGCTGGCTGTCTGGGGACTGTCCATCCTGCCCCTGCCCGGACGCACTTTCCTGTGAAGGGCTGTCTTTTCGTATATCCTGATTTCCACATCCGGTTACTGCCAGCAGAACCATGGCCAGTATTAAGCAAACTCCGGTTCTGCGGAATATTTTTCTTTTGTGACAAATGATCTTTTTCATATCTCTGTTTCCTTTCTGTGAATTTTACAGATAACGGTTAAAACCGCATCAGCTGCCCTTCTATTGTACAAAAAAAATCCTGTCTGGTAAAGAGAAATTATTCCGGACAGGATTTTAAATTATTTTTACCCATATGCAGTTGTCGGAACTTTTTATAATGGAACCCTCCTGCAAAATTTTCTCTGCTTTGAATGGCCGGGTATTAAGGATAAAATTTTTGCATAGAAGCATATTGAAAAACATTTTTGCATATGCTATAATGCCAACAGGCAAAAAGAAATGAAAAGTCCACGTTGACAAAAGAACGAATCCCTAAACTGTATGGCAGTACGGTTTAGGGATTCTTCTTTACTTTTATACTGGCAAAGCACCCAGCAGGTTATTTGTTGCTCCTGTCATCGCCGTCTAACCATTTAATGATGCAGTGGCAAGCTACACCAGCCGCAACAGCGATAAAAAAAGATATGAACATCAATCATTCCAGCACTCGCCACAGAATCCCCCGCAGCAGTTCCCTGGTTTCTCCTTCATTCTCCCCGAAGGCAAAAGGCACTTTCAATATTTCCAGCGGAATGCAGGACGAATCTTTGTCCGTTCCCAGGTGAATATCAAAACGCACCTCCATGGTTTCCGGCTCCTCATCACGATGAAGGGGATAGAGCAGATACAGTTTCCTGGCACCTCGTTTTGCGGCATAGACGGCCATCTGTTTTATATCATTATCGCTCACCTTTAATTTCCGGTTCTCCTTCACCTTCCGGAACCGGTCAATTTCCTTGTATTTTGCATCCAGCACCACAATTCCCCGGTCAGATTCAATCAGAATATCTTCCCGCAGCCGGAAAATATCTCCCAGATTTTCCCCGTCCACCACCAGGCTGGCCAGGTACTGATCCCCGGTCTGGGTTCTCACCTGCGCTGTTCCCTGAAACATTTCCTTTATAAAACCGCTCAGAAATCCTTCAAACAGCAGTTCCGCCGGAAACAGAAAGCAAAAGGTATCTGCCACCCCAGTCTGGCAGGAAGCAGACTGATTCAGCAGGAACATTTTGCTCATACTCAGAATGATCCGGTAATGGGAGTGAAGAAGATTCAGGTGCACTCCATCGCAGTCACCAGGCCGGCAGACCTGGCTGGTCACATCCCCCAGTTTCATAAGAATATTCTGCAGAATCTGTTTCGTCCCGTCCTGACCGGTCAGATTCAGCAGGAGCTGGCAGGTACACTTTACAATCCGGTTCATCTGATTGTCAAATACAAATCCAGAATATGTATAATTCAGATGATGAGGCTGTCCGGCAGCATAATTCCCGGCATAATTATTAAAATTAATTCTTCCTTTTATAAATGTTCCGGTTTCTGCAATTTCCTCATACTGGTAATACCGCTGCCGGTCCACTGCCGCCTTTACATAGTGGACATAAACGGTGATAAACAGTTCCAGAAGATTTTCCGTATGTGACAGCTGACTCTTTACAGAGATAAAAGGAAAATGCAGTCTGTCACAGTAGCCAAGCCAGTAAACCAGATTCTTTATCAAATCGTCCGGCATCAGCCTGTCCCCATCAGAATCGTCCTCATCTTCTTTAAAGATTTTAGGAAAAATATTGAGCTGCCCGCCTCGAAATAAAATGGTGCCGATATAATTCTGAAGTTTAATTCCGTCTTTTTTATCAAAATCAATAAACTGCTGCCGGCTGGTCACCTGCCCATCCCTGTAAAAGACAGCCCGCTGCCGCCAGTTTTCCTGCAGAAACTGCTCCAGCTCTGCCAGCGCCCCTGGTTCCTGCCAGGCTTTTGGCAGGCGCTCTGTTTTCAGTTTCATAAATTCAAAACCATTTGTCATTGGCTGCCCTTCTCTTTTACCCGAACCCTCCGGTTTCCTGTACCATCCGTTTCAAAATTGCTGTCTGAAATACATTCCAGCGCCTTTTTTACCTTTGCTTCCTCATCATAAAAATACTCATACAGCAGAGGGATTATATTCCGGTTCATAATATTTCCCAGATCTTTTTCCCGTTTTCCGATAAAAAAGGAATGTCCCACCAGCAAATCCGTACTCCGCAGTTCCCGCCGCAGATACCTGTTCAGTCTGACCATCACATCCCTGAGCACGGCATCTCCAATCAGTTCCGGCCTGGGAGCCAGTTCCACAAAATCAAATCTTCTGCGCAATGCGGCGTCAATCAGTGAAATGGATTTATCTGCCGAATTCATGGTGCCAATCACATACAGATTGTTCGGAATGGCAAATAACTCTCCCAGCGGCAGCGTAACTGCAAGCTGGTTCTGTTCTCCCCAGCGTTTATCTTCTTCCAGCAGTGTAATCAGTTCTCCGAAAATTCTGGAAATATTTCCTCTGTTAATCTCATCAATAACAATCACATAACTGTTCTCCATATCTTTCCGGGCAGCATCGGCCATCTTCTTGAAAATACCGTCTGCTACCTGAAATGATACTGTCTCCCCGGAAGTCCCAGGGCGGATACCCTGAATAAATTCCTCATATCCGTAGCTCTGATGAAACGTAGTAAAAACGATCTGACCGGAAGCCCTGTATGATTCCCAGGTTTCCATTTGGACAGTCCGTTCATGATTCGTAAGCGGCGCTTCCGAAACAGCTCTGTTTTCCAGAATGGCAAGGGCATATTCCACCGCACTGTAGGTTTTGCCCGTTCCCGGCGCCCCGTAAAGAATCTGGTTCAGAGGATGCAGCGTCTGCTGCCTGGGTTTCCGGGCTGGCAGCCCGCCGGAAGCCAGTTCTGGCATAACCGCTCTTTCTTCGGATTTCTGTTGAGGGCTGTGTGCAGCCCCTTCATACAGATTCCTTTCTTCCATAATCTTCCTCAGTCTGGCGTCAATCCGGGCATCAATCATTTTTTCCGCTTCCTGGGACACATGCTCACCTCTCATCTGTAATTTTATCTGCAAGTTCCTGAAGTTCTCCGTTTAATGTAAGTTTCAAATTCAGGTTCTTCCCTTCTTCCCGGAGAAATCCCGCATATGCAAAGTTACCGGATACATAAATATGGGACAGCTTATTTGCCACCACATCTCCGTCCTGGAAAGATAACTTTCCCGCCCGATATTCATCTATCAGACGGAAAAGCTCTGTCTCCTGCTGCAGGTCGTCATCTCTGCGGATAATGGTATTGAGCAGATACCATTCCCAGTAATCCAGATATCCATACGCTTTCAATGCTTTCAGCGTGGCTTTTAACGGATGCAGCATTCCTTTTTCACAGGTATAGGAAATCAGCTCTTTCTGATAATACAGGCGGTAAATCTCCCGCAGCTCCTGAATCTGCTCCAGATGAGCCTCCGTGGGCTTCTGCCCCATAAGCTGTTCCGTTTCCAGCAATCCCAGCAGCATCCGCCCGTTCTTCGTGTAAATCTGCTCTCTGTCCGGAATTTCAGAAGATTTGAGAACCCCCTTTTTCAGAATACCGAATTCCTCCATCATCCGCTTGATGGTTCTTATCTGGCCCGGCTTTGTTCCCAGTTCTTCTGCCATATACCGCTGCAAAGACCCCCAGCTTCTTCTGCCGGACTGCTCTGAATCATTCAGAATCCCGGTAATTTCCAGAATCTGCTGATGGAGTTTTTCTGATATTTTTCTCCCCTCATAGTTCCATCCCATCAGTTTCATGGATTTTCCGCCCCTCCTGCCAGACTGTCTTTATGTATCTGTCTGTTATCATACTCCCGAAACAAAAGATATCCGGCTATTCCTTTTCTTCCATAACGCTCATGTAGGCAGGACGGATAATCTTATTCATTCCAATCAGTTCTTCCATGCGATGAGCACTCCAGCCCACGATTCGGGCAATGGCAAAAATAGCCGTATACAGCTCTTTGGGAATCCCCAGCATCTCATATACAAACCCGCTGTAAAAATCCACATTCGGGCTTACTCCCTTGAAAATATGACGTTTCTTTGCAATCAGTCTTGGGGCCAGTTCCTCAATGCTGTTATAAAGCAGCATATCTTCCTCCCGTGCCTTTGCTGCAGCCAGCTTCTCCACATATTTCTTAAATACCTGTTCTCTTGGGTCGGACAGGGAATACACCGCATGTCCCATTCCATAAATCAGACCCTTGCCGTCAAAGGCCTCTCCTTCCAGAATTTTACTTAAATATGCTTCAATTTCATCCATGTCATGCACATCATGAATATGACCCCGGATATTTTCCATCATTTCCATTACTTTTATGTTGGCCCCGCCATGTTTGGGCCCCTTCAGGGACGACATGGCCGCCGCAATGGAAGAATAAGTGTCTGAACCGGAAGAAGTCACTACCCTTGTGGTAAAAGTAGAGTTGTTTCCGCCTCCATGTTCCATATGCAAAAGAAGCGCCACATCCAGTACCTTGGCTTCCAGCCTGCTGTACTGTTTATCGGGACGCAGCATCAACAGCAGATTTTCCGCTGTGGAAAGCTCCGGCTCCGGCCGGTGTATGTACATGCTGTCGTCATTTTCGTAATGGTTGTAGGCATGATAGCCATATACAGCCAGCATGGGAAAAATACTGATAAGCTCAATGCACTGGCGCAGACTGTTGCTTATCACTTCCGGAGAATCCATCTGGCTGTCATAAGACGCCAGCGTCAGAATACTCCTGGTCATGGAATTCATAATATCCTTGGTGGGAGCTTTCATGATGACGTCTCTGGTAAAGTTGGTGGGAAGGGTTCTGCACCGGGCCATAATCCCGCAAAATTCTCTCAGTTCTTCCTCTCCCGGCATTTCACCAAACAACAGCAGGTAAGCTGTTTTTTCAAAGCCAAACCCGTCGTCTCCCATTCGTTTCACAAGATTCTGCACATTATAGCCACGGTACCACAGCTGTCCGTCACAGGGTTCCTTCTTTCCGTTCACATCCTGAAAAGATACGATTTTGGAAATGGTGGTAAGCCCCGTGAGCACACCCTTTCCATTCATGTCACGCAGTCCCCGGTTTACCCCGTACTCCTCAAATAATTTATCTGAAATACTGTCATTTTTCCTGCAGACTGTTTCCTGTTTTATGGCATAATCCATCAGTTCGTTTTCGTTTCTCATATTGTACCTCCTTCGATTGCACAGGGCATCCTTCATATTCTGATTCACTTTCCCGGACACCTGAAGCAGCACTTTCTTTTCCTCCTCCGTCACTCCGTTCAGTATAATGTTATACATCTGCATACGCAGCTCTGATACCTGAGCCACCAGTCCGGCTGCCTGTTCTGTCAGCATCAGGTGCCTGCACCGGCGGTCTGACCGGTCCGGCACCGCATAGATTAACTGCTGCTTTACCATACGGTCCACAGACTGTGAAATATGCCCTTTGTTAAATAAATTGAGACTGCTGATATCTTTCGATGTGTTGCGTTCCCCGGACTTATAGAGAAAATACAGAATGTCAATATCAATTTTCCGCAGATGATATTCTGCGCGCAATGCTTCGATTTTCCGGTTATATAATGTCTGAAACTGAGTCCCCTGCAGAAGACCCTCAAGCATCCAGTCCATCTCTCTTACCTCATAGTTTAATTTTAAACTAAATATACCACTTCTTCCGGCAGAAATCAAGCAAAAATTATTTCCGTTCCTTTTACAGAGGTTAATTGTAAACTTTTCAAATATTTTAGTTGACATTTTGCGCGTCAGCTTTTATAATCATACGCATAGATAAAATTCAGGAGGATATTATGAAAAAATCACCTTTAAACACAAAAGACTCTTTCTCTTCTCCCGCTTTTTTTTCCATTCGCCAGATTGCTGTTATCGGTCTGATGACTGGCATTACCTGCATTCTGGCCCCCTGTTCCCTTCCCATTGGACCGGTGCCGATTTCTCTGACAAATCTTGTCATTTATTTTTCTCTGTATCTTCTGGGCACCAGAGATGCATCCATCAGTTATCTGGTCTATCTGTTAATCGGGCTGGCCGGTATGCCTGTCTTTTCCGGGTTCACCAGCGGACCGGAAAAACTTTTCGGTCCTACCGGAGGTTATCTGGCAGGTTTTCTTCCCATGGCCGTTATTGCCGGAATTTTCATTGAAAAATTTTCTTCCAGCCGTATCCTCTGTCTGATTGGAATGATTCTGGGTACCATCGTCTGCTATGTACTGGGTACCTCATGGCTGGCGTTTCAGGCTAATCTTGATTTTAAGTCCGCACTTTTTGCCGGGGTTATCCCTTTTCTTCCCGGAGATCTCATAAAAATGGTTCTGGCAATGACCCTTGGGCCGCAAATCCGCAGCCAGTTAATCCGCTCCGGCCTGGATTCCTGAAAAGAATCATGAAAAGAAAATCAAAATTGTTGACAAACCTCGAAAAGTATGTTATTATGCCATAGTGACATCGATGCGTGGCTCAGCTTGGTAGAGCGCTGCGTTCGGGACGCAGAGGTCGCAGGTTCAAATCCTGTCGCATCGATTCCTGGCAGGGGTGCCGGAAACCTTTAAAATCAAGGGTTTCCGGCCTTTTTTTGCGTTTCTGGGAGTGTTTGCATGAGGGTAAAATACAGGGGCGGGCCAACAAAATTCCAGCAGATTTTTAATTATGCTGTCACAGGCTCCCATAAGGAGGAATGACAGATGGAGTCTTTGAATAAAAGCGCTGTCCATTTTAAAAAACTTCTTGAACACTCTTAGCAGATGTGCTATAGTATACACATAAAAAACAACCGCCCACAAGGGGTTGACCAAATGATTATGATAGCAATGCCACCCTTTCACTCGCCAAAGTACAAGGGTGGCTTTTGCTATGTAAGGCTATTTACCAAACGTAAAAACGAATGTAAGCAACACCAGAAGACAACAAAGTCCCACCAAAATTTCTCAGTTCATCCATGCCACCTGCTGAGAATTCCTCAGCGGAAACCTCCTGCACTGGCAGCCATTCATGTTTTCCCGGTTCATATTTATCCCGGTCAGCTGGCTGTTGGAATAAGTCTTATAATAATAAATGCCCTTATCTGCATTGATACAGCAGGAATAACGGGTAATTTCATAACACTTCTCCGGAGTAATCACGCTCCCCCTTACCATGGCCACCGAATCCA
This sequence comes from Eubacterium sp. 14-2, assembly GCF_000403845.2. GTDB lineage: Bacteria > Bacillota > Clostridia > Lachnospirales > Lachnospiraceae > Petralouisia. The sequence goes on from NZ_KE159568.1 coordinate 1,089,838, forward strand.
GCATATGGAAAAACTGAGAAATACTGCTCTGTTCATCCTCCTCACAGACAGAATTCATGCTCAGATAAGAAGCCTTTACAAACCGGGATGCGGGAGAAAAATCCCCAGGCAGGCCAAAGCTCCCCAGTCCCTGCCCAAAAGACTGCAGCGTGGAAATCCGTTTAAAACAGTTTTCAGGCGGCCCAGGCGTCAGATTCTGATACTGGCAGATATTTGTCATCTGGAAAGGAAAAGACGGATTATTCGTCAGCACTCCCACGGAATTTTCAAAAACCTCCAGCCCGCTTTTGGAGGACTCCAGTACAATAGACGTTTCCCTGTCTGCAATATGCCAGTGAAGAGGCGTCAGAGGCACTTCTTCGCTGAATGGAATCCCGATTAAATGAGTGGCTGCCAGCAGCTCTTTTGCTTCCTCCACAGAAGCGCATTTTCCCAGAACCCAGTATACCAGCTCAAAAGGAGAAATATTGGCGCTGCCTTCCTTTTCCTCCGTGGGATAATATGCACTGTCGGGAAAATTCAGTCCTGCCATACAAAGACCTTTCTCATTCACCGCTTCTGCATACAACGGAATACCCTTAATCACAGACGCCATCCCCAACATGGCATAATGACGGTGCAGCATACCCTCCTTTCGGAACTGAAAAGCATAATTTCTCGGTGTAAACACCACGCACTCCTGAAATCCCTCGGTCAGATCCATGGTCCGCCCAAAATAAAAATCCTTTGTTTTCATTGCAATACTGGTACACATCGCTTCTCCTTTTCTGCCCTTTTGACAGGCCAAACACCTTATGTTATGCTTTATCATATCCAGAAACCACTTCAAATATGAAAACAATTATTGCAGGCACCTGTAATTACAGGAGAAAAATCATGAAACCATCTGAAAAAAAAGAATATTCTCTGCCTGAACTCTGCAGTCTTCTCTCCATTTCCCCGGCCACCGGACGAAACTGGATAAAGCTGGGAAAACTCCTTCCCTCCGCCAGACGGAATGGAAAGCCCTGTTTCTCAGCCGCATACGCTGAGGAACTTCTGACGCAGCTGAAAGAAAAACCCGGAAGCGCTCTGAAATCCAGAAGAAACAAGAAATACATTACCGGAAACAGCACATACCGGAATTATCTTCCACCAGGCTCTCCCAATCTGGGTCAGATCGAAAACCTGCTGGTACAGCTTTCCGGGCTCTCCCTGACAGACCGCCAGATTCGTGCGGTTCTGGCAGAATGCGCCCTGCAGCTTCTGTACCCCGCCGAAAAACGGAAGACCGAACTTACAGGTCATCTTCTGTCCCATTTTCTCAGAGGTTCCCTGCCCCTTAAGGAATATGGGGTACTTGTCCATGACCTCTTAACAGGGAAAGAACAGCAGGACTGCCAATGTTTATCAGAGTTCCTGAAAGAAGATATTCTTAAGAACCTTTCAGTCACCCTTCTGCCGGAAAAAAATGCGGATATTCTGGGCATGATTTATATTTCTCTGAAAAATCTGGGTGAACGGAAAGCCGCAGGCTCTTACTATACCCCTGCCCATATCGTGAAAAAATTAACGGACAGCCTGCTGCCAGAACAGTTCCGGGAACAGCCTTTCAACGTTCTGGACCCATGCTGCGGCACCGGAAATTTCCTGCTGCAGCTTCCGGACAGCTTACCGCTGGAACAGATTTTCGGACAGGATACCGATGCAGACAGTATCTTCCTTGCCAGAATCAACATGGCCCTGAAATTTCAGCATGAACCCGTTTCCAGAATCAAAAAACAAATCCGTCTCCGGGATTTTCTTCTGGAACAGGACTCCCGCCAATACCGCCTGATTCTTGGAAATCCCCCCTGGGGCTTTCAGTTTGACAAAACTGCCGAAAACTATATAAAAAAGAATTTTCAGACCGCCGGAAAAAATCATACGGAATCCTGCGATGTTTTTCTGGAACAGGCCCTTACCCGTACAGCCCCCAACGGCACCGTCGCATTCATAATCCCCGAAGCTGTGCTTCATGTAAAATCCCATCTGCCGGTGCGCAGACTGATTGCAGCCCGGACCCGGATAGAACGCCTGGAATACCTGGAAAATGCTTTCCACGGCGTACAGTGCCCCGCTGTCATTTTACAACTCACAAATACCGGACGTCCGCTGGACACAAAAAATATGAAAATTTCCGGCCAAAACCGGGAATTTGAAATACTGCTCAGCCGCAGCGTAAACCCTGAAAATTTTAATTTTCACATAACAGATAAAGCATATCAGTTAATCGAAAAAACAGAAAAACAGCATAACATGACCTTTCTGAAGGGCCAGGCAGAATTTGCTCTTGGCATTGTCACAGGCAATAATTCCGCACTGCTCCAGCACAGGAAAACCGACCACAATGAAGTGGTGCTGAAAGGAACTGATATTCACAGATACCGGATTACGCCTCAGAACCTTTACCTCACCTATCAGCCGGAAACCTTTCAGCAGTGCGCGCCTGAATCCTGCTACCGGGCGGATGAAAAACTCCTGTACCGTTTTATCGGCAGCCAGCTTGTGTTTGCTTACGACAACCGGAAACGCCTGTCCCTGAACAGCTGCAACATTTTAATTCCACGGATTCCTCACCTGGACATCCGATATGTTCTGGCCCTCTTAAATTCCAGAACTGCCCAGTTTATTTATGAAAATAAATTTCACTCCCTGAAAGTGCTGCGCGCCAGTCTGGAACAGATTCCCATTCCCCCCATACCACAGCAGGAACAGCAGTGCATTATTTCCCTTACAGAAAAGCTGTCAGAGGAAACCGATTCACGCAAATGGCTGGAATACTATAACAAAGCAGACCTGCTGATTGCCGCAGCCTATGGGCTGACAGAAGAAGAATACCGGATGATTATCTTTTCCTCCCAGGAAATATTCAGGTAATTCCAGATAATACATTGTTTTGCCGCAATAAAAAGTGATTTGTATGAAGAATTCAATTTTTTATCTGAATACTTCGGTTTACATCCGCACTCTGTTACAATAAAACTGTAAAGAATAAAAGAAAAATATTGCAAAATAAAAAAAATAATACTAAAATATATCTGTTGATGATAATTCTAACAATATAAGGAGAAAATAATATGAGCTATGTTGATGAAGTATTAGAACGTGTAATTGCAAAAAACCCGGCAGAACCTGAATTTCATCAGGCAGCAAAAGAAGTTCTGAATTCTTTGCGCCCGGTTATTGAAGCAAATGAAGAAACATATCGCAGAGAAGCCCTTTTAGAGCGTCTGACCGAACCGGACAGACAGTTCAAATTCCGCGTACCATGGGTAGACGACAAAGGCCAGGTACAGGTAAACACCGGTTACCGCGTACAGTTCAACAACAGCATTGGACCTTACAAAGGAGGCTTAAGGCTTCATCCTTCCGTAAACCTTGGAATCATCAAATTCCTGGGATTTGAACAGATTTTCAAAAACTCTCTCACAGGACTTCCCATCGGCGGCGGCAAAGGCGGTTCCGACTTCGATCCCAAAGGAAAATCCGACCGTGAAGTTATGGCGTTCTGCCAGAGTTTTATGACAGAGCTCTGTAAATACATCGGCGCAGATACCGACGTTCCTGCAGGAGATATCGGAACAGGAGCCAGAGAAATCGGCTACATGTTCGGCCAGTTCAAAAAAATCCGCGGAACTTATGAAGGCGTGCTCACCGGCAAAGGCCTTTCCTACGGCGGCTCTCTGGCCCGTACGGAAGCTACCGGATACGGCCTGCTGTACCTGACCGAAGAAATGCTTAAATGCAACGGACACGACATGAAGGACAAAATCATCTGCGTATCCGGCTCCGGAAATGTGGCTATCTATGCAACCCAGAAAGCACACCAGTTAGGCGCCAGAGTAGTCACTGTCAGCGACTCCACCGGATGGGTATATGATCCGGAAGGCATTGATGTGGCACTGCTGAAAGAAGTAAAAGAAGTAAAACGTGCGCGTCTCACCGAATATGCGGCAGCAAGACCCGGCGCAGAATATCATGAGGGCAGAGGCGTATGGAGCGTAAAATGTGATATTGCCCTTCCATGTGCAACCCAGAATGAACTGCTTTTGGATGACGCAAAAGCTCTGGTGGCAAACGGATGTATTGCAGTTGCAGAAGGCGCTAACATGCCCACCACACTGGAAGCAACCGAATATCTGCAGCAGAATAAAGTATTATTTGCTCCCGGAAAAGCTGCAAACGCCGGCGGCGTAGCCACCTCCGCACTGGAAATGAGCCAGAACTCCGAACGCCTGAGCTGGACTTTTGAAGAAGTAGACAGCAAACTTCAGGGTATCATGGTAAATATTTTCCATAACCTGGACAATGCCGCAAAACGTTATGGCAAAGAAGGCGACTACGTGGCAGGAGCAAACATTGCCGGATTTGAAAAAGTGGCAGAAGCCATGATAGCTCAGGGCGTATAATTACCCAGGACCTATGCCAAAAATGATACCGGAATATTCCTGCATTTTTAAAACAGCATAAATTCTGTTTCTGACACAAGTACACAGATTTGCCCTGAGGGATACCAGGCCTGCCTGGAAATTCTTCCGGGCGGTCACACAGTAACTTCTCTGTGCCCGGGAATGGGTGCATGTGTCAAAAGAGTGCGTTGTACCTGCTCTGTACCATATATTGATGTGGAAATTCATCTGCAATAGCAATATATGGTATGAGCTCTGCACCCGGCTCTCTTTTCTTTCCTATATACATAATTTTCATGCTCCATTCGGACCATATCCTCTGATTTTCAAAAAATCAGCATCCTTTCATTTGTCCGGGATTTTCACTCTGATTTCTCCTTTCGCCCATGAACCTTTACTTCAAATGCTTCCAGAACCTGTCGCAGGTTGTGGTCAATTCTGTTCCTGCATTCCTGTTTCAAATGTTCCGGTATGCCAAAAAAGGCCTCCGCGATACTTCCCGTAATGGCCGCCAGCGTATCGGTATCACCCCCAAGAGATACCGCATTTCTTACTGCATCCTCAAAATTCACCCCTTCCAGAAAAGCGATGATAGCTTCCGGCACTGTCTCCTGACAGCTTTCCACATGATAATATGCCGGTCTGATCTGTTCCAGTGTCCGACTCAGATTATAGGAAAATTCACGGGCCGCAAATTTTTTAATCTCTTCCTTTCCCATCCCGTTTCGGGCAAGATAAATGCAGCTTGCCACTGCCTCGGCCCCTTTTATCCCTTCCTGGTGGTTATGTGTCACCGCCGCTGCCGCCGCAGATACCTCTCTTGTCCGTTCCAGTGAAGCATACAGCCATCCTGCTGCAGATACACGCATTGCAGAACCGTTGCCGTAACTTCCGTATGGCTTTGGATTCTCTTCATAAAGCCAGTCCAGAAAATGTTCCCCATATCCTGCGTCCGGATACTTTCTGCCCCACTCCTGCATTTTCCGGCAGACTTCCCCTTTTATTACTTCCACCTCAGCATTGTTCCCCACTGCCAGCAAAGCCTCCGCAACTGCCGCTGTCATCACCGTATCGTCCGTAAATCCGCAGCCATCCGAGAACAGTTCAAAATGCTTTGTCTTATCCCCTCTGTCAAACTCAAAGGGGCTTCCAATAATATCTCCCAAAATTGCACCAAACATCCGTTTCTCCTTTCACCCCATCTGTGCCAGTTCCGCAATATGCTGTAAATAAATCTTTTTCCTTCCCGTCTTAATCCCTCTCCGCTTTACTTCACCGGTTTTCCTGCACATTCCAATAGAATATCACTGACTTTTTCCCATAACTGATTTCTCTTTTCTCCCTTTTCATCATTCATCAGCCAGCTGCTAAATCCCTTATACTTAACGCCATTTCTGCAATAATCCTCCAATATCAGTTTTTTCCCTTCAGGCAATCTGTTATAATCAGTCAAAGAAATATACAAATAATCCAATTCTTTAAACCCTTCCCTGCTGAGTGACGCTGCTGACAAGGTTTCCTGATATTGTCCGAATGAGATTTTATATTTCATTCTGTCTGATGAATTTCCTTTCTTCCGGCCGGCAATCTTTTCATAAAATTTCAGGAGTTCATCCGGCCCTCTTTTCACAGCTTCTTTCATTCGCTCCTCCTGCTTATTGACATAACTGTCATTTGTTGTTTTTAATTCAACCAGAACCAGTTTTTCATTTCCCACACTGACCAGATAATCCACCTTTGCATTTCGATTATTTTCCTCAGATATTTCTTCCTCCCCCTCTTTGGGAAATAATTTTACAGGCAGCTCCTTCGTCAGCAGCCTTGCTGTGTATTGCTCCCTGTCCCAATAGTGATATTGAATCAGATCCACAATAAAATCCGATATCAGCATATCCACAATGACCTCCGCCTTGATTCCCGGCGTGCGAAAGTCACTGACTGTCCAGTTCTTTACCATATCGTAAAAACTGTAATGCTTTTTGTCCATATGTTCTTCTCTCTTTAACATAAATATTCCTCACCATCCTGAAGCACTTTCACTCTGTCCCCATAAACCTCAAATGCCTCTGTCCTGCCAAAATTCTCCGGACACTCCGTATGCATCGGCACAATAACTTCCGGATTTGTCAGGCGTATGAGCTTTTCAATTGTTTCCGCATACGCATGTCCGCCTGTATGCAAAACTTCCATTCGATAATTTCCAATAAAATTTCTTATTTTCGGATCAGCATGTTTTCCTTCCAGATATCCGGTCCATTTGGAATAGATAATCAGGGGATCGTGAAACTTCGCTGTAATTCTCTGAAACATTGGGTTACTCTCCCGTGCAAGCATGGTAAAGCCCCTTTTTTTCAAAACAGAGAAATCTGCTTTACAGCAATTCTGCTCCGCCCCAAGGCCCTCCATCTCTCCCACAATGCAGAACCGCCGGGGTTTCCCGTGTATCAGTTTCGGTCTGTACCTGGCATAATATTTCCCCTTATCCGCCATTGCCGTCAGAATCAGTTCTGCCTGATATGCATCACACACAAAGTCCATTCCCCAGGGAAGCCCATGGTAAAATTCCATAATACTGTCCAGATTCGTCGAAGACACTAAAATCACAGATTCCTTATTCGCCTGAAACAGTTCCCCTGCGCGTCTTCCCAGGTCTTCTTCTGTTTGGATCAGATTATGTTTCACTTCTTCCATGCGGGAGAGCATGGTACCTTCCGTAATCAGGACATCCACTTCTTTTATGTATGTATTCACCAGTTTTTCAAGGGTGTTCTTTGCCCCGGCAATGCCATGCTCCCGAAAATCCCCTGTAAACAGAACTTTCTTCCCATCGGCTTCAATGAGAAACATATACGCATCCAGTGCGGAATGATCCGTTACATACGGCGTTACCTTTATATCTCCAAAAATGAGCTGTTTATTCGGAAAATATGGTTGAATTCCCTGTATACGCGGCAGACCTTTTTTTATTGTGCCAGGGATGGAATCCAGCCGTTTCGTCAGGCATTCCAGCATTTTCTTTGCTGTTGCTCCAGCGTAAAGAGGGTACTCCTGGGGAATTTCCCTGTACAGCCCCATATGGTCACCATGGTAATGGCTGAACAATACGCCGTCACAGGGTTCCCCTCTGTGAAAAAGTTTTTCCAAAAGCTGCTCATCTGTTATAGCATCATCCATTTCACTGCCTGGCAGATTTGCGCCGCAGTCAATAATAATACGGTGCTGTTCCGTGCGGATTTCCGTAGCACACCCGCCAATCTGATGCGTACCGCGGTGAATTATAATCTTCATCTTTATAACCCTGTTCCCTTCCTGTTCTGTAAAATTAAATTTTTAATTTTCCGTCTTTTCCATCTCAGGTTCTTCCCGTTATTTCTTCCGTTCCACCTTCACTTTTTCCTCCGCCTCTGCTTCCCATACGCCAATTTCCCGCTCATGTGCCAGACGCAGCTTCTCAGGAATCAGGTTCGCTAAAATTTCCATGTTAAATTCTTTTCAGCTTTCCGTTTTCCCGATACACGCCGAAATCCTCACGCAGCCCATTGTCCTCCCACATAAAATAACGCCGCTGTGTATTATCATAGCTTATATCATATCCAATCCTGTTCAGCTGCTCAAAATCCCTCTGCCGCATCCTTTCACTGGCATCCGGAAACAAATCATAGTAGCACATTTTACAGGTATAAACATTTTCACTGTCCCCAAAATAATAAGAATCATCCACCATATAAAGTTGTGTCATCAAAGTTGCAATCCGCCTTAATTTAAGCAAATGTGTGCGGTATCTTCCTTCTGCACTTTCCTGAAACACCGACTTTTGCCCGGAATGTACATAGGCTCTGTCTTTTCTTGAATATCGGACACATATCAGTCCGGCGTCCGTCAGCATCCTGATGTCACGCTGTATCATTTTTCTTCCAACAGGAAGTCTGGACGTAATTTCTTCAAACGATATCTGTTCACAGCTTTTAAAAATATCATACAGCAGCAGCTGACGGTCTGTTGATGTTAATGTTTTAGCTTCCATATCCTTATCTCTCCATGCTGATTTTATTTTCTTTCAACAGACAGATACAGAGCATGACAACTGCCATGCTCTGTATTTCCTGCTGTTCTGACGGCTTCTCTCTCCTGCCCCGCCCTTTTACGTCATCTGCCTCTTATGCATATTATTTCGCTCTCTGCAAAATTTGTTCTTCTGCATAAAATGGATTTCCTCCGGGAATTGCAGTGCTTATTTTTATTATCTGGCTCTAAATTATGAAAATGTCAAAGAACTTCCAATTATTCAAGGACAGCAGCCGCACATCCGGAACTTACACTACGTCTGTCCTCAGGGTATTTGATAACTCATTTCCAGTTTTGTCGTTGTGATATTGTTTGTATCTCTGTGAATAAATAAACGAACCTCTCCCGTGGTCAGATTATAAACAACAGACCATTGTAACTTATCAACTTCTCCATCCTGCACACCAACCTTAGCAAGAAGCGATATCACATCCTTCTCATTTAATATGCCATTGTTTTCCCGTAACTCTTTTTCTACCGCATCATACCTTTCAAATTCCGTAAAGCCTTCGCCGATATTCAAATCGTTATATGCGATAAAATTAGTTGCAATCTGATAATCATTTTCTGACTCTACTACCTGAAGTTCACCATCATAAAATTCAACAATGACGGAATCTCCACTGGCATCTGCTATCAAATAATGACATTCAACATCTCCGGAAAAATAAATATTATAATTACGGAGCAGTTCAACCGCTTCTTCTACCGTTGCAGCATTATCAAGTACCAATCGGATTGCAGTCGTCGTATTCAAAGTTATTTTGTTACTGTCATAAGGCGGCTCGGCTTCAGGTACCGCTAATAATGCGATTGCCAGTCCTTTCTCATTCATGCCGTCAAATGGTAAAAACGGTGCTGCCAGGGTCAGAAATTTATCAAAAAGTGAACTATCCGGCAAAGTATTTTCTGAATATCCGGCAAAAGATAAATTTACCGTAGAAACTGACTTATATCCATCCTCTGGCTCTGTATATAATTGTAGTGATGGCGCATACAGAAAATCAAAGTTTCGCCCGTATATTACTTCCCCTTTTTCATTTTTTGTTACGAAAGCAGTACAACCATCTCCTGTAACACCAAGGTTTACAGGCATTCCTTTGAGCAGCCTTTTCGTCACAAACTTTTCAATATCTTCATCGCTGGACGCTCCCACTTCTAAAAATTCATCAAAACCATAATCGCCATAGTAGGTCATCTGATATGCACCGTAATCGTCAATCTTTTCCAATGACAAAAGTGTGCGCAATTCATTCCGAAACAGAGCAGTCACTCCAATAACCATTACAGGCAAAACTACTGCTATTCCCATAAAAAACCATTTTATAATTTTTTTAATATTTCCATGCGGTCTGCTGTCTGTATTATTCATAAACCATCCTCTCAAACCGAAAATTTCGGTTTTATCTCTCCCCTTTTCTTTATTCGGACCTGGACATACCATCGTAAGCCATAAATCACAAAAACAGCCGCCCTGTCTGATAAACTAAGCGGCAATTTCTGTTTCACTTTATATGGGGCCAACCGCCTGTTGGCAGCACCCTTTCTGTAATTATCTTAACACCATACGATAAATATGTCAAAAAATTATTACAGTTCCATATAAATCCCTGACTGCCGGTACACCTGCAACACTTCATAACCATCCATAAATCCCGAATCTTCTTTGCTCATCTCTACCACAGGAGCAACTGGTGTGATTTTCGTAAATGTTGCAGCCGATATTCCTTTTGAACTTTTAAACCATTCCTTTGAATCAGTATATTCTAAATTAAGCTCTCTGAAACTTTCTCGTGAAACATTTACAGATAATACATAGGGTGAAATTGCCATCACTACATAACCAAAACAAAGTCACACATCTGTTTTCAATAAGGAATGAATCCTGCTTTTTCAAGTACCCGGCAGGCAGCAATATTATATAGTCCGCTCCATCCTGTTCTGTGTAAGGATATGGCAATCCATCTCGAAGATTATCCTGTATTTTTCTATTAGAAAGAGCCATTGCTAAACCTTTTGCATCTGACAATTCCCATTTTCTGATTTTACATTTCATTTTATACCGCTTTTCATATACCTTCAAACCAACTGATTTTTAAGTTTTTTCTCCATAATTTCATAAACCAGTTTTACCTCATTTTCCAACTCACAAATTCCATGTCCCACAGTTTTATAACCTCTGTGCTCATATAAAAACACTGCCGAAAGTGAAGCGTCTAAAACAGCCACATCATATTTTTTTGAAATTTCAGTTTCCAGGCAATCCATAATATACGATCCAAAGCCTTGCTTCTGATAATCAGGCAGCACATATACCCCCGTAATATGATTATCATCAAAACAGCCCGTTCCGACAACCACACGGTTTTCAACTAATACACCCATATTCCCAGACGCTATACCATCTAAAATATGTTCTTCACTATGAAGTTGGCAAAAGAAATCCACTACCCCTTTGGGATAATACTTTGCATATACCGTTTTAATCGTTGTATGTAAAACATTATAAATCGCACTCACCATGTCGGAAGTGGCCGTTACATATTCCATACTTTCCTCCCAGTCTCTTTTTTAAATAATTCCGTCAGCCTTCCTGGCCGCATATAATTCATCTAAAGATGAAAAATCACAGCACCCATTTGCCCTCTTTTCCCTTTCGCACCGTCCATATTATTAAAATATATCTATTTCGTTTAATAGTTTTTATTTTAAACATTTGCTTCGGCGTAATCATAATGCCCTTACCATATCTTGTATGATCCTGATTCCATGTTCTTATATCATAAGCAGGCTCTCTGTTATTCCAGGAAATGAAATTTAATTCTTTTACCCAACCATTATCTGACTCAGACAAATTGCCTGTATGCCTGTAAACAACATAATTTTTCAAATATAAACAACCTCCTGTGCGGCCTTAAGATTATAACTTTGATTATACCATGTTCATGCTCCATTTACCACAAAAATACAAGGCACAGCAACCGCCTGAAAACAGTAATCAAACCTCTTATGATCACCTTCACAATAAAACATGTTATATTTATGTATCAATATATTGCCAGCTGTTGTCTTACCTGAACAGAGACAGCCTGACAGGAAAAACGTTTAAATTTATCATATATTCTCTCTGCAATATCTACAACTTTTATTTTATCAGGTATTCCTCTGTAATATATTTGTCTGTCCAAAGCTGTGCTTCTATATAATGCCTACCTGTTGCTTCCATAAAAGTATCAAAATTGTTACCATACTTCAGCAGTTGCTCTTTTATATCCTCCATTGTCAGTAATTTTATATTTCCGTATTTCCTGTAATCAGCTCCACTGTCCCCTATTGTGAAACTGATGTGGCAAGACAGAATATCCTGTAAACGTAATCTGGATTCTGTTCCTTTTCCAAACCAGTCAAGAAGATAATCGCTTCCTTCTATCACAAAAGAGAGTGGATGTTTTTCTTCCGGAATACCACCTGATTCAATGAATCGTGAATATAAATATTCATCCTGTTTTTTTCGTAATGCATAATAATTTTCAAAATCTGCAAATCGATAAAAAGCTGTAGTTTCCGGATGTGATTCTGCAAACGCAGAAGCCAATGCAAATGCTTCTTTTTGTGGAAGTCTCATTATATTCTTTAATGGAATACAATCTGGATAACAATAATTCACCAGAATTAGCTCATTAAATGTCTTCACCCATATCCTCCATAAAATAACGATTTATTCATCTGATTATATCACTTCCGTTCCTCATTTACCACAAAAATACAGGGCACAGCAACCGCCACGCCCCACATTTCTTATCTCTCCAACGACTTCTCACTCTTTTGTTTCTGCTCTTTCAGGTCATTTCGTTTCTCATACAGATTATTCCTCTCTTTGCAGAGTTCTTTCATGCGCTCCGGCTGCGCCCGCACTCCCTCCCGGCAATCTGGCTCTATCTTCTTACATTCCCCGGTCAGGCTACAGATTGTATTGTTGTTCTCTTTTATCTGTTCCGACAAACATACCCGGTCTATCAGCTTTTACATTTCTTTATCCGTTTCGTAAAAATCTGTATCTGCTACGATTTTAGTACACAGACGCACCCTGCTTTTTTTCCATATTTGTTATATCCTGTCAATCCCCTTTCCTGTCGGCTCATGTTAAAGATACGTTTTGGGCGTTTACTTGCTTTTTCTGCCCATTCCATTGCCTTTAACTGTCTAATTCGACTGCACCTGCTCTCTCTGCCGGAATCACGCTCCAAATGTCCCAAATCAACTGCTTTTTCCTGCAATCGGTCCGTGCTTTATCCTCTGTCAGTGTTTCCGCCTGCTGTTTCAGAATATGGATTCCCTGCTTCACTGAATGAGAGCCGGAAAAGTTTTGAATTCTGCTTTACGCCAAAGGATATGTTTGATATCTGGAAAAACAGAGCTATTTTAGAACCGCAGGCTTTTTCAATGAAATCCCAGCAGGTGGCTTTCCTTTTATTTGCTGTTATTTTCAGGCATTAAGAAACCGCAACCCCTTGATTTCTCAAAGGATTGCGGTGCTTATTTTACTTATTTAACTCTGATTTAAAGATTATTCTACGATAGTAGCAACACGGCCTGAACCTACAGTTCTGCCACCTTCGCGGATAGCGAATGTAAGACCCTGCTCCATAGCGATCGGATGAATCAGCTCAATGCTCATCTCTACGTTATCACCAGGCATGCACATTTCTGTACCTTCCGGCAGGTTGCAAACGCCTGTAACGTCAGTTGTTCTGAAATAGAACTGAGGTCTGTAGTTGTTGAAGAATGGAGTATGACGTCCACCTTCATCTTTTGTCAGAACGTAAACCTGAGCAGTAAATTTGGTATGGCATGTTACTGTACCAGGTTTTGCAAGAACCTGTCCTCTTTCGATTTCAGTTCTCTGGATACCACGAAGCAGTGCACCGATGTTATCACCAGCCTGAGCTTCGTCTAACAGTTTACGGAACATTTCGATACCGGTTACAACGGTTTTCTTGGTTTCTTCTTTGATACCAACGATTTCAACTTCTTCGTTTACATGCAGAACACCACGCTCTACTCTACCGGTAGCAACAGTTCCACGACCTGTAATTGTGAAGATATCCTCGATAGGCATCAGGAACGGCTGATCTGTTGCACGCTGAGGATCCGGAATATGCTCGTCAACTGCTGCCATCAGTTCCATAACTTTGTCGCCCCATTCTCCACTCGGATCTTCCAGAGCTTTCAGAGCGGAACCTTTGATAATCGGGCAGTCTGTGAATTCATACTCTTCCAGAATTTCAGTAATTTCCATTTCTACCAGTTCAAGCAGCTCTTCATCATCAACCATGTCGCATTTGTTCATGAATACAACGATGTAAGGTACGCCTACCTGACGGGACAGAAGGATGTGCTCTTTTGTCTGAGCCATAACACCGTCTGTAGCAGCTACTACCAGGATAGCACCATCCATCTGTGCAGCACCGGTGATCATGTTCTTTACATAGTCAGCATGGCCTGGGCAGTCAACGTGTGCATAATGTCTGTTGTCTGTTTCATACTCAACGTGAGCGGTAGAGATAGTGATACCTCTTTCTCTTTCTTCCGGAGCTTTGTCGATGTTTTCGAAATCGGTAGCTTCGTTTCCTGCAACTCTTTCAGATAATACTTTTGTGATAGCTGCTGTTAAGGTTGTTTTACCATGGTCAACGTGACCAATGGTTCCGATATTGCAATGTGGTTTGTTTCTTTCAAATTTAGCTTTAGCCATTTTGTAACGTCCTCCTTAATTTTCTGCCCTTCTGGGCTGTCTTAATTGAATAGAAAATTATAATCAGCTATTTATGATTATATTCGATAATCACCGGATTTTCAAGTGCTTTCTATGACTTTCCATGTCTTTGCCGGCAAATTTGCTGCTCTTAGCCGGCAGAGAAAAATCAGTCTTTTGCGGTGATTACTTTTTCCTGAACACTCTTCGGTACCTGTTCGTATTTTTCAAAGAACATGGAGTAGTTTCCACGTCCCTGTGTTCTGGAACGTAAATCTGTGGAATATCCGAACATTTCAGCAAGAGGCACAAATGCGCGTACAATCTTGCCGCCGCCCAGGTCATCCATACCTTCGATACGTCCGCGACGGGAGTTGATGTCTCCGATTACATCGCCCATATATTCTTCCGGCATGGTTACTTCCACTTTCATAATAGGCTCCAGCAGTACCGGTGTTGCTTTCTTCATGGCTTCTTTGAATGCCATGGAACCGGCAATATGGAAAGCCATTTCAGAAGAGTCCACTTCATGGTAAGAACCATCGTATACGGTAGCGTGAACGCCTACAACCGGGAATCCTGCCAGAATACCGGCTTTGGTAGCTTCCTCAATACCTTCCCCGACTGCAGGGATATATTCTTTCGGAATTGCACCGCCCACAACCTCGGAATCAAATTTGAACAGTTCGTCGCCATTGGCATCCATGGGCTCAAATCTGACTTTACAGTGTCCGTACTGTCCGCGTCCACCGGACTGTTTTGCATACTTGTATTCCTGCTCAATGGGCTTGGTAAAGGTCTCTTTGTATGCAACCTGAGGTGCGCCTACGTTTGCTTCCACCTTGAATTCACGAAGGAGACGGTCAACAATGATCTCCAGATGGAGTTCACCCATACCTGCAATGATGGTCTGTCCTGTCTCTGCGTTGGTGTGTGCACGGAACGTCGGGTCTTCCTCTGCAAGTTTTGCAAGAGCCTCGCCCATCTTGCCCTGTCCTGCTTTTGTCTTGGGTTCGATTGCCAGCTCAATAACCGGTTCCGGGAACTCCATGGACTCCAGAATTACCGGATGCTGTTCATCACAGATGGTATCTCCTGTTGCGGTAAACTTAAATCCTACTGCTGCCGCAATATCACCGGAGTAAACTTTGTCTAACTCCGCTCTCTTATTGGCATGCATCTGAAGGATACGTCCCACACGCTCTTTTTTGTCTTTGGTAGCATTCAAAACATAAGAACCGGAGTTCATCGTACCGGAATATACACGGAAAAATGCCAGTTTTCCCACAAACGGGTCTGTCATAATCTTAAATGCCAGCGCTGAGAACGGTTCTTCGTCAGAAGAATGTCTTTCTACTTCATTGCCTTCCATGTCTGTTCCCTTAATTGCAGGGATATCTACCGGAGACGGCATATATTCAATTACTGCGTCCAGTAATTTCTGAACACCTTTGTTTCGGTAAGCAGTACCGCAGCATACGGGAACAGCTGCACACTCACAGGTACCTTTTCTCAAAGCTGCTTTCATGGCTTCCACAGATGGTTCTTCCCCTTCCAGGTACTCCATCATCAGGTCGTCGTCCAGTTCGCAAACTTTTTCCACCAGTTCTGTACGATACAGTTCTGCATCGTCTTTCATATCATCCGGAATATCAACAATTGAAATATCATCACCCTTGTCATCATTATAGATGTAGGCTTTCATTTCAAACAGGTCAACAATTCCCTTAAAATCATCTTCTTTGCCAATGGGCAGCTGAATGCAGATTGCATTTTTACCCAGACGTGACTTAATCTGCTCCACAGCTCCATAGAAGTCAGCTCCCAAAATGTCCATCTTGTTAATAAATGCCATTCTGGGCACGTTATAGGTATCAGCCTGACGCCATACATTTTCAGACTGGGGCTCTACTCCGCCCTTTGCGCAGAAAACGCCTACGGCACCATCTAATACACGGAGTGAACGCTCAACTTCAACTGTAAAGTCAACGTGTCCCGGAGTATCAATAATATTGATACGATGCTCTAAAGCACCTTCTTTCGGCTTACAGTTTTCCTGTAACGTCCAGTGACATGTTGTAGCGGCTGAAGTAATGGTAATACCTCTTTCCTGTTCCTGCTCCATCCAGTCCATGGTGGCAGTACCTTCATGAGTATCACCAATCTTATAATTAACACCGGTATAGTAAAGAATACGCTCTGTGGTGGTGGTTTTACCAGCATCAATATGAGCCATAATACCAATGTTTCTGGTTCTCTCTAATGGATATTCTCTTCCAGCCAAGGTCTTTTCCTCCTAAAAATGTTAAAAACGATAATGCGCAAATGCTTTGTTTGCCTCTGCCATTTTGTGCATATCTTCTTTTCTCTTTACAGATGCACCGGTATTGTTCGCCGCATCCATAATTTCATTTGCCAGTCTCTCTTCCATGGTCTTCTCGCCTCTCTTACGTGAGAAAAGAGTCAGCCAGCGGAGAGCCAGAGCCTGACGCCTGTCAGGTCTTACCTCAATTGGCACCTGATATGTTGCACCACCGATACGTCTTGCCTTTACTTCCAGTACGGGCATAATATTGTTCATAGCCTCTTCAAATACTTCGATTGCCGGCTTGTCGGTTTTTTCTGCAACTCTGTTAAATGCTCCATATACAATTTTCTGAGCTACGCCTTTCTTACCATCCAGCATAATGTTGTTGATAAGTTTTGTAACCACTTTATTATTGTACAGTGGATCTGCTAATACGTCTCTCTTCTGAGTATGTCCTTTACGTGGCACGTCGCTTCCCTCCTTAATCATCTTTTTGATTTTCTCGATTAATTCAACGGTACTCACAGTTCTGTGTTCGTGCGGAAATCTGTCTGTGGGGAAAGCCTGCTGCTTTCCGTCTGTCTCTATGCGTCAAAAAGAATGTACGCTCTCGCGGTTTCCAACACTAACCATTGTGATACTATTGTCTGCCAGAATCATTCTGAAATTATATCAGATTATTTTTTGGCATCTTTTGGTCTCTTTGCACCATATTTGGAACGTGCCTGGCGTCTGTTTGCAACGCCTGCGGTATCCAAAGTTCCACGGATAATGTGGTATCTGGTACCCGGCAAGTCTTTTACTCTTCCGCCCCTGATCAGAACAACGCTGTGCTCCTGCAGGTTATGGCCTTCTCCCGGAATATAGCTTGTCACTTCGATTCCGTTGGAAAGACGAACTCTGGCGATTTTACGAAGAGCAGAGTTAGGTTTCTTAGGAGTTGCAGTTTTTACTGCGGTACAAACACCTCTCTTCTGGGGTGCAGAAGTATCCGTGGGGCGTTTCTTTAAGGAGTTGTATCCTTTCTGTAAAGCCGGTGCGGTAGATTTCTTTGTAGATGTCTGTCTTCCTTTTCTTACTAACTGGTTAAATGTTGGCATTCTTTTCACCTCCTGTAAATTTACATCATGCACTGCCTGCCCTTTGGCGGGCCGCATGGGCATCCCTACTGTGAAAGCCGCGCTTCCACGGTAAAAATATAAGTGCATATTCATATGCACGCTAAATCATTATATAAGGATAAAATCGCCATGTCAAGGACTTTTTCTAATTTTTCCCGGATTTTCCATTTCTATTCACAAATCTGTTTTCCTGACCTGGAAAAAGAATCCTGCTTTGCAGGATTCTCCGCCTGCGGCGGGTCGTTTCTGCGACATCATCCCTTTCCGCCGCAGTGCGATAATTATTTTTTCCTGCAGAAGAAAAAAAGCCATCCTTTCCGCTACAGCAAAAAGGATGGCTTCTGTTCTGATTTTACAGTCCAGGACAGTTTTCGCATATTTTATTCTGTTTCCAGCACTTCCAGTTCTTCCACCTCATCCAGCTCGTCAAATTCTTCCCCGAAGTCTTCTTCCTCCGGTTCATCCTCTTCCGGTACATAGCTGAAATCCAGCATTTCTTCTTCAAAATAAATACTGTCCATCTCGTTTACATCCGTAGAAAGGCGGATGTCGCGGTAACGTTTCATACCGGTTCCGGCAGGAATCAGTTTACCGATAATTACATTTTCTTTCAGGCCAATCAGCGGGTCAACCTTACCCTTGATGGCTGCCTCAGTCAATACCTTTGTGGTCTCCTGGAAGGATGCTGCGGACAGGAAAGAATTGGTGGCAAGTGAGGCCTTGGTAATTCCCAGCATCACCTGTTTGCCTTCTGCCGGCTCCAGTCCTTCTTCTTCCAGACTCTCATTGGTGTCCTCATATTCCAGTATATCCACCAGGGTTCCAGGGAGGAATTCAGAATCTCCGTTGTTTTCAATGCGGATTTTTTTCAGCATCTGGCGTACAATCACCTCAATATGCTTATCGTTGATTTCCACACCCTGCAGACGGTATACACGCTGCACTTCCTGAATCATATAATCCTGTACTGCCCGAACGCCCTTGATTTTCAAAATATCATGGGGATTTACGCTTCCTTCCGTCAGCTCGTCGCCGGCTTCCAGCACTGCCCCGTCCATAATTTTGATTCTGGAACCATAGGGAATCAGGTATGCCTTGGTTTCTCCCGTTTCATCGTTAGTTACGATAATTTCACGTTTTTTCTTGGTATCCTTGATGGTGGCAACTCCTGCAAATTCGGTGATAATTGCAAGACCCTTTGGCTTACGCGCCTCAAACAGCTCCTCCACACGGGGAAGACCCTGTGTGATGTCGTTACCGGCAACGCCGCCGGTATGGAAGGTACGCATGGTAAGCTGCGTTCCCGGCTCACCGATGGACTGGGCCGCAATAATGCCCACGGATTCTCCCACCTGTACTGCCTGACCGGTAGCCATATTGGCGCCGTAGCATTTTGCACAGATACCGTTATGGGAACGGCAGGTCAGCACCGTACGGATTTTTACTCTGTCCAGAGACTCCCCTTTGTCATCCACTCCTTTGCTCATCACAAGGGCGGCACGTTTCGGGGTAATCATATGATTGGCCCTGACCAGTACGTTTCCTTCTGCATCGCAGATATCTTCACAGGCAAACCGCCCGGTAATACGCTCCTGAAGACTTTCAATTTCTTCTTTTCCGTCCATAAAGGCCTTTACATACATTCCAGGCGCTTCTTTTCCTTCGCAGCAGTCAATATCACGGATAATCAGCTCCTGCGATACGTCCACCAGACGTCTGGTCAGATAACCGGAGTCTGCGGTACGAAGCGCAGTATCGGAAAGTCCTTTCCGTGCTCCATGGGCGGACATGAAATATTCCAGTACGTCCAGTCCTTCACGGAAGTTTGATTTGATGGGCAGCTCAATAGTCCGTCCTGTGGTATCAGCCATCAGGCCTCGCATACCTGCAAGCTGTTTAATCTGTTTGTCAGAACCACGGGCTCCGGAATCTGCCATCATATAAATGTTATTGTATTTATCCAGACCATCCAGCAGCTCTTTCGTCAGGATGTCGTCTGTTTCTTTCCAGGTTTCCACAACTTCTTTATAGCGTTCTTCTTCCGTAATCAGACCGCGCTTGTAGTTCCTGGTAATCTTATCCACCGTATCCTGAGCATTCTTAATCAGGGCAGGTTTTTTCTCCGGCACCGTCATGTCGGAAATGGAAACCGTCATGGCCGCTCTGGTGGAATATTTATAACCCATGGCTTTGATATCGTCCAGCACTTCCGCTGTTCTGGTAGCACCGTGGATATTGATTACTTTTTCCAGAATCTGTTTCAGACCCTTTTTCCCCACATGGAAATCAATTTCCAGTTTCAGAACGTCCTCCGGATTGCTTCTGTCCACAAATCCCAGGTCCTGAGGAAGTATTTCATTGAAAATAAAGCGGCCCAGGGTGGACTCCACATTGCCGCTGATTTCCTCGCCTCCCGGCATAGTTCTGGTAATGCGCACTTTTATTCTGGAATGAAGGGTCAGAGCCTCGTTTTCATAGGCCAGAATCGCTTCATTTACGTTTTTGAAAAATTTTCCTTCTCCCAGTGCTCCCGGACGTTCCTGTGTCAGGTAATAAATACCAAGGACCATATCCTGAGAAGGCACTGCCACCGGGCCTCCGTCAGAAGGCTTCAGCAGGTTATTGGGAGACAGCAGCAAAAATCTGCACTCTGACTGGGCTTCCACAGACAATGGAAGATGCACAGCCATCTGGTCCCCATCGAAATCCGCGTTAAATGCCGTACATACCAGCGGATGGAGCTTAATAGCCTTACCTTCTACCAGTATGGGCTCAAATGCCTGAATTCCCAGTCTGTGAAGAGTAGGCGCACGGTTCAGCATAACCGGATGTTCTTTGATTACTTCTTCCAGAACGTCCCATACCTCTGACTGGAGACGCTCCACCATTTTTTTTGCGCTCTTAATGTTATGGGCCGTTCCGTTGCATACCAGTTCTTTCATAACAAAAGGCTTAAACAGCTCAATGGCCATTTCTTTCGGCAGGCCGCACTGGTAAATTTTCAGCTCCGGTCCCACCACGATAACGGAACGTCCGGAATAATCCACACGTTTACCCAGCAGGTTCTGACGGAACCGTCCGGATTTTCCTTTTAACATGTCAGACAGGGATTTCAGCGCACGGTTTCCGGGCCCGGTCACCGGACGTCCTCTCCTGCCGTTATCAATTAAGGCGTCTACTGCTTCCTGCAGCATACGTTTTTCATTTCTCACAATAATATCCGGTGCGCCCAGCTCCAGCAGCCTGCGCAGACGGTTGTTCCGGTTGATAATCCGGCGGTACAGATCGTTTAAGTCGGAGGTTGCAAATCTTCCTCCATCCAGCTGTACCATGGGGCGTAAATCCGGCGGAATCACAGGAATCACATCCATAATCATCCACTCCGGCCGGTTTCCCGATCCCCGGAAAGCCTCCACAACCTCCAGACGTTTGATAATTCTGGCACGTTTCTGGCCCGTGGCGTCTTTTAAAGCTGTCTTTAATTCCACCGCATCTTTTTCCAGGTCAATGGCTTCCAGCAGTTCTTTGATGGATTCCGCGCCCATGCCTACCCGGAAATCACTGCCGTATTTTTCTCTTGCTTCCTGGTATTCTGCTTCCGACAATACCTGTTTGTACTGCAAATCACTGGTGCCTTTGTCCAGTACAATATAGGAGGCAAAATACAGCACCTTTTCCAGAGTCCTGGGTGATAAATCCAGAATCAGTCCCATTCTGCTGGGGATTCCCTTAAAATACCAGATATGGGAAACGGGAGCTGCCAGCTCGATATGCCCCATGCGTTCCCTGCGGACGCTTGCCTTGGTAATTTCCACACCGCAGCGGTCGCAGACTACGCCTTTATAACGGATTTTCTTATACTTTCCGCAGTGGCATTCCCAGTCCTTGCTGGGTCCGAAAATCTTTTCGCAGAACAGTCCGTCCTTTTCCGGTTTCAGGGTTCTATAGTTAATGGTTTCGGGTTTTTTTACTTCTCCGCGGGACCATTCTCTTATTTTTTCAGGTGATGCCAGTCCAATCTTGATGGCGTCAAAGGTAATTGGCTGGTATTTTTCTTTATTCATTGTTTCCGGCATATGTGATTCTCCCTTCCTCATTTCTGCAGGATATTTGACTAATCATCCAGAACACTGTCAAAGTCAGCGAAATCGTCCTCCAGTTCCAACGCTTCTTCTTCCTCTTCTTCGATATCCACCAGTTCTTCGTCTTCGCTGAATTCCTGCTTGCTGAAGCCCATGGCTCCGAAGGATTCTTCCTCTTCAAAGGCAAAATTGCGGTCTCCTGTGATAATGGAATTCAAATCCGTATTGCCGTACTCGCTGGTTTCCATCAGCTCCACTTCTTCTCTGTTTTCGTCCAGAACTTTTACGTCCAGGCCCAGAGACTGCAGCTCTTTCAAAAGTACCTTAAAGGATTCCGGAATTCCCGGTTCGGGAATATTATCACCCTTGATTATCGCTTCGTAAGTTTTCACACGTCCGATTACGTCATCAGATTTTACCGTAAGGATTTCCTGCAGAGTATAGGATGCGCCGTATGCCTCCAGAGCCCATACCTCCATCTCACCGAAACGCTGTCCTCCGAACTGGGCTTTTCCTCCCAGCGGCTGCTGAGTTACCAGTGAATATGGTCCGGTGGAACGGGCATGAATCTTGTCGTCTACCAGATGGTGGAGTTTCAGATAATGCATGTGCCCGATGGTTACGGGGCTGTCAAAATATTCTCCCGTTCTTCCGTCACGGAGCCTTACTTTTCCGTCACGGGAAAGGGGCACGCCCTTCCACACTTCCCGATGTCCCCGGTTTTCATAGAGATATTCCATAACTTCCGGCAGGAGTTCTGCTTTATACTTTGTCTCAAAATCTTCCCAGGACAGATTGACATAATCATTTGCCAGGTCCAGGGTATCCATAATGTCATCTTCTCTTGCTCCGTCAAATACCGGAGTCGCAATATTAAATCCAAGGGCTTTTGCCGCAAGGCTTAAATGGATTTCCAGCACCTGCCCGATATTCATACGGGAAGGCACGCCCAGAGGATTCAGCACAATATCAAGAGGCCGGCCATTGGGCAGGAAAGGCATATCTTCCACCGGAAGTACACGGGAAACCACACCCTTGTTTCCATGACGTCCCGCCATCTTGTCGCCCACGGAAATCTTACGTTTCTGAGCAATGTAAATGCGGACTGCCTGATTTACGCCAGGGGATAATTCATCTCCGTTTTCTCTGGTAAATACTTTGGCGTCTACCACGATACCGTATTCTCCATGGGGTACTTTCAGGGATGTGTCTCTGACCTCCCTTGCCTTTTCACCGAAAATTGCCCGCAGAAGACGTTCTTCTGCTGTCAGCTCTGTCTCTCCCTTGGGAGTTACTTTGCCCACCAGAATATCTCCGGCGCGGACTTCCGCCCCAATACGGATAATTCCCCGTTCATCCAGATCTTTCAGTGCGTCGTCACCCACACCGGGCACGTCTCTGGTAATTTCTTCCGGTCCCAGTTTGGTATCGCGGGCTTCCGCCTCATATTCTTCAATGTGCACGGAAGTATAAACATCTTCCTGCACCAGCCGTTCACTTAATAAAACCGCATCTTCGTAATTATAACCCTCCCAGGTCATAAATCCAATCAGAGGATTTTTCCCCAGTGCCAGCTCTCCGTTGGAAGTGGAGGGACCGTCTGCAATTACCTGCCCTGCTTCTACTCTGTCGCCTTTAAATACAATGGGCCTCTGGTTGTAGCAGTTGGACTGGTTGCTTCGGGAAAATTTGGTCAGTTTATATACTTCCCGTCTGCCTTCCTCGGTACGGATGGTAATCTCATTGGAAACAGAGCGTTCCACCACGCCGGAATGCTTCGCAACCACGCAGACTCCGGAGTCCACGGCCGCTTTTGTCTCCATCCCGGTTCCTACCGCCGGGGCTTCTGTGGTCAGAAGGGGAACCGCCTGACGCTGCATGTTGGATCCCATCAGCGCACGGTTGGCATCGTCGTTTTCCAGGAAAGGAATCAGTGCGGTTGCCACGGAAAATACCATTTTCGGGGAAACGTCCATGTAATCAAACATGGTTTTTTCATACTCCTGTGTCTCTTCCCGGTAACGTCCGGACACGGAATTTCTCACAAAATGTCCGTCTTTGTCCAGCGCTTCGTTAGCCTGGGCCACATGGTAATTGTCCTCTTCGTCTGCTGTCATATAGACAACTTCGTCCGTAACCCGCGGATTTTTGGGATCGGATTTATCTATTTTACGATAGGGCGCTTCCACAAACCCGTAATCGTTGATTCTCGCATAAGTTGCAAGAGAGTTAATCAGACCGATATTAGGTCCTTCAGGGGTCTCAATGGGGCACATTCTTCCATAATGGGAATAATGCACGTCACGCACTTCGAATCCGGCCCGGTCTCTGGACAGACCTCCGGGTCCCAGTGCGGAAAGACGTCTCTTGTGGGTCAGCTCACCCAGAGGATTATTCTGGTCCATAAACTGGGACAGCTGGGAAGAACCGAAAAATTCTTTTACCGCAGCAGTCACCGGTTTGATGTTAATCAGGCTCTGAGGAGAAATTCCCTCCAGATCCTGGGTTGTCATACGTTCCCGAACCACACGTTCCATTCGTGAAAGTCCGATACGATACTGGTTCTGCAGCAGTTCTCCCACGGCACGAATTCGACGATTGCCCAGGTGGTCAATATCGTCGTCATTTCCGAGACCGTATTCCAGATGCATGTTATAATTGATGGAGGCCAGTATGTCTTCTCTGGTGATATGTTTGGGAATCAGATCCGCCGCATCACGGTGCAGGGCATTTTTGATATCCTCCAGCGTCTCATTTTCTTCCAGAATGGTTTCCAGTACAGGATAATATACAAGCTCCGTAATACCCAGTTTTCTGGCTTCTTCTCTGTCTATATCCACATAGTTGGTCACATCCACCATCAGATTGGACAGCACTTTGATATTGCGCTCTTCTCCCTGAATCCACACATAGGGAACGGCTGCGTTCTGAATATCATCTGCCATTTCTCTGGTGACAGTAGCTCCCTGTTCTGCGATAATTTCTCCGGTGGAAACATCTACCACGTCTTCTGCAAGAACCTGTCCGTGAATACGGTTCCTGAGAGACAGTTTTTTATTGAATTTATATCTTCCTACTTTCGCAAGGTCATAACGTCTTGGGTCAAAAAACATTGCGTTAATCAGGCTCTCCGCGCTTTCCACGGTAAGAGGCTCGCCGGGACGGATTTTCTTATATAATTCCAGCAGGCCTTCCTGATAATTGGTGGCAACGTCTTTTCCAAAGCTGGCAATAATCTTGGGTTCTTCTCCAAACAGATCCAGAATTTCCTGATTGGTTCCAATTCCCAGTGCACGAATCAATACGGTAACCGGAACCTTTCTGGTTCTGTCCACGCGTACATAGAAAACATCATTGGAGTCTGTCTCGTATTCCAGCCATGCACCACGATTTGGGATTACTGTGCAGGAATATAATGTCTTACCCACTTTATCGTGTGCAATTCCATAATATATACCAGGAGAACGAACCAGCTGGCTGACGATAACACGTTCTGCTCCATTGATTACGAAAGTTCCTGTTTCTGTCATAAGTGGTAAATCGCCCATGAAGATTTCATAATCTTTGACTTCTTCAACTGCTTCTTTGTTGTAAAATCTCACTCTTACTTTTAAGGGTGCGGCATAAGTTGCATCACGTTCCTTACATTCTTCGATGGAATATTTCACATCTTTCTCACATAATGTAAAATCAACGAATTCCAGACTTAACTGCCCGCTGTAATCTGCGATGGGAGAGATATCAGCAAATACTTCTTTCAACCCTTCATTGATAAACCAGTTGTAAGAATTCTTCTGAACCTCGATCAGGTTCGGCATTTCCAATACTTCCTTTTGTCGCGAGTAACTCATACGAACGCTTTTTCCTGCTTTAATCGGACGTATTCTGTTTTTCTCCATTGACGGTTCACCTCTCGTTTTCTAATTTATTAACAGTTCCGTGCAACAACCAACAGTAATTCAGCGGTTTTCACCGCCGAATATTTCGTTTCTAAAATACGCTTCCTGTTGTTTCTCTATGATTAATTATAATAAGCACACTTTATCACAATAGTGCACCCTATATGATAGCACAACCGCCGATTTTATGTCAAGGATTATTTTGAAAAGGGGCTGTCGCTTTAATGAATGAAAACTCGTGAAGCGGCAGCATCCTTTTTGACTTTTTTATATCTATATTCACGCTATTCTATTAGAAAAGTTGTCCTGAAATAAAAAAGGACGCACTTTAACACGCCTATAAAACAAGGCGGAAAAACCTGAAAAAACTTTTTGACTTTTCAAAATTTATGCACTTTTTATAGGGAATAAATAGCTTCCTGTTCTTCCTTTTTGTATCTTATTATGAAGCTTGTTCACATTTCTTGCCATTGCAAGCAAAACACTTTCAGCAAGAACATTTGGTGTACCCCGGCTCAAATATCTTCGAAACTGCATGTCCTGTTTCAACTCGCCAAAAGAACCTTCCGCCTGGATGCTCCTGTTTGTACGGAGCAGAATCCCTTCCTCTGAGAGAATCCTCTCCAAATCCTTTTTTCGATACTTTAGAAATGTCTTTGCCACAGAAAGAACCTTATTGCGTTCTTCCATTGGCGTTTTGCAGTTATTTCCTTTGATGCAGTCCTTTTTGTAAGGGCAGCCTTTACATTCGCTACATTGATAAATACTTTTTTCGCTGACATACCCTGTTTTTGACTTTGAGCGGCGTACATATGCAAACGATAGTTTTTTCCCATTTCTGCAAGTGTAGGAATCACTCGTTTCATCATAATCCATATGTTCCATTCGTCCAATATCGTTTTTATATTTTCTCGTTTTCGATATTTCATAATTCGATGGCCTGATATATGCCAACTGCTGATTTTCATCTAAGAAAACGTAATTCTCTTCACTTTCATACCCTGCATCTGCGATGATCTTTTTATGCTTGAAGGACAGATATTCTCCGGCTTCTTTTAAAAATGGAATCAGCGTGGTGGCGTCTGTAGGTTGTGGCCCAACCGTTAGCCAGACGATGTATTCTGCATCTGCCCCATGCTGCAGGTTATATGCCGGTTTTAACTGTCCGTTGCCCATAGCATCTTCCTTCATGCGCATAAAAGTCGCATCCTGATCTGTTTTTGAAAAACTGTTTCTTTTTCCGCAGATATGCAGCTTTTGCGTATATCCTTTCAAACGCCCCAGGTAACCTTCCAGTGTTTCAATGCTCTTTTGCAGCGCAGATTTTCTCTTGCCTATTCCATGTACAAACGCAATGTTTTCCTCCTGTTTTAATGCATACAGTTTTTTGCGCAATCGTTTTACATGTTTCATTTTGACGGTATCTCCATGGACAATCCGAATCCCATAAAGCTGCTCACATTCGGCAATGAGGTCGGCGATTTTTACCAGCAGTTTTCCCTGGTTTCCTGTGACGGCCTTTTTCCAGACAAATGTATATTTATTGGCGCAAGCCTCGATTTTTGTTCCATCCATAAAAATCGTTTCCCCTGAGATTTCCCTGAGATCATAAAGAAGGTGGGACATTTCAGCGAGAATGCGTTTCGCGCATGGAGCAAAATGAATGCTACGAAACCGTGCAAAAGTGGCATGGTCAGGAACTGGCTTTCCTTCTAAAAGATACATAAAGTTAATATCCCGCTTACAGTTAAGCTCCATAGAGCGGGAGGAATAGTCACCATTCATGTATGAGTACAAAACAATCTTCAGCAGAGTTCTTGGAGAAAACGTATTTATTCTTTTGTAAGTAGAATATAAATCAGTTAAATCCATGGCCTCCACAAACTGACTCAGTAATCGCACAGAATCATCTACCGGAATGATTGTTTCTAAATTTAAGGGAAGTTTTAGTTGATATCCTTCCCCATTCAAAGTATAATTCTTGTGTAATGATATAAGGGTTTGCATACTTATATTTTACACCAACTGCCGGATTCTTTCGAGGTCTGGCAGTTATTTTTTGTATAGAAAAGGAGCTGCGCACTAATTACTTAGTGCGACAGCCCCTTTTTCATGTTTCGGTATTTATCTGCAATTCATCGGGGACCGCCTGTGTTACGGTACCTGGAATTCGATATCTGCAATCTGAATCTGGTCTTCATCCCTGGTAGTTACGTTAAATGACAAATCCTTCTGTCCGTTGTAAAGCACCATAATCTGGCTGGTGCAGGTACCGTCCTCCCGAAGGTCTGCTTTCTGATTCAGCCACTGGATATACTTCCCCTGACTGTCCTTAATTCCTATTTCCGGGTCATTGTGGGGGTCATTATAAGGCTCCTGCCTGAAATCCGGAAGTTCCACTTCTACTACAAGGCCTGCTTTTGTTTTAATACCGCGTTTTACCAGAATGCCGTTTTCTTCTTTATTAATATCAAAGGCTTCGTTTTGGGAAGTATCTACCGTAACCGGGAACCGGAGGCTCCATTCTCCGGCTGCAGTTCCGGTAGTCTTATATTCACCGTTTTCTTCCCAGGCATCCCAGAGATATCCGTCAAGCTGACGTACCGTACAGTCTACCACCAGTGTCCCCTCATCGTCCTGCGTCAGTTCAATTGGACGAGCGCTGATATCGCAGGGAGCCATCAGGTCTATCTGCTGAGCAGCCACAAAGGTTCCGTCCGGCGATTTTTCAAAGGGCCGCATGACCTCTGAGAGTTCTTCACCGTTGACTTTGATATCGTAAGGTTCCCCGGTCTTTTTCTCAACGACAATTCCGTCTGCGCTGTTTAAATCTTCACGGTCGGTCTTAAGCGTGGTAGTGTAATAAAGGACATAGCCATCACAGTACACGTCGGATACGGAAATGGTAACCCCTTCATGTTCAGCAGTCAGCACATAGCTTTCTTCCTGACGTTTGTCTACTTCTTCCTGAACTGCAACCGCATTTTCTCCGATGGTCTTATATCTCTCGGTGTCCTCCTGTTCGTATTTGTCCCCCTGAGAAGCCTCAATGAGCTTTCCAAACACGCTGCTGAATAATTCCTGTGCCTGAACCGGATTTGCCAGACCGAGCGCTCCTATGCCGATTACACAGGCAGCCGCTGTTCCTGCCGCCGCTTTCCAGGTTTTTCCTTTTTTATGATTTCTTTTTTCCATTCTTTTTACCTCCATCAAAATTCTCTGTTTATGTCTTTCTTTTTCTTTGGAGGATAATTCTGTTTCTTCATATTCACTAAAATCAGTTTCCACCTCATTCAGTAATCCATAAATATTATTTGCCATACGAGACACCCCTTTCTGCCCTGTAATGCCTGCGGATTCTGTTTTTTCCTCTGGATAAACGGTTGTAAATTACTTCTTTTTTCATTCCCGTTTCTTCACTTACCTGCTCCATGGTCTTTTCTTCCACATATAATTTCAAAAATAATTCCCGGTCCAGAGGTTTCAGACACCCCAGTATCCCTTCCATTTCCTCAGATATTTCTTTTTCCAGTATTCCGGCCAGCATACTGTCCTCCTGGGCAATGGCGGTATCTTCAATATCCACCGTCACCAGTTCCCGCTGATACTGGCGAAGGTAATCAATGGACCGGTATCTTGCAATGGCCGCCGCCCAGTTTTTGAATGAATTTTTACGTTCATCAAACTCAGAAATGTTCTGCCAGATTTTCAGGAGCACATCGTCAAAGCATTCTTCCTGCTTTTCCGGCTGGCTGAAAAGATGTTTGCGGATAATTGCCATCAAAAGCCCGCCATATTCATCGATTACATACATGAGTGCTTTTTCATTGTGCAATTGTAATTGCTGAATATAATTCTTTTCTCCAATCTTCATAAAAATTATCCTCTTTTCCAAACCTGCGCGCCGGTTTGTTTTGTCTTACACTTATTATTACGAATGGCAAAAAGGAAATCTATCAGTTCTTTAAAATAATAATTCGGATGATTTTCTGTTCTTATACCTTATGGGTGAAACCAGACAGGGATAAAACCCCAAAATTATGTTTAAGATTTGTGACTTTGTCCTTAGAAACAGAAAGTATGGGATTATACCGTCATAATCCCATTCGGTAATCAGGAGATAAGAAAATTTTCACAGAAAATCAATAAAATCGCACGAAATGCAAAAATTATTATTAAAATTCGTACGATACAAAAAATTTATGACAGAACAGGGCTGCCGCACCGGGAAATTCTCATTCCTGATGCGGCAGCCCTGTTTCACGCTTCAATCTGTCAGAAAACAATTATTTCAGAGTTACCTTAGCGCCTTCTGCTTCCAGTTTAGCCTTAATATCTTCTGCTTCTGCCTTTTCAGCACCCTCTTTTACAACCTTCGGAGCACCGTCAACTACTTCTTTCGCTTCTTTTAATCCAAGACCGGTTACTTCACGTACCACTTTGATAACTTTAACTTTGTTCGGTCCAACTTCTGTCAGCTCTACATTAAAGTCAGTTTTTTCTTCTGCTGCGCCTGCACCGTCTCCGCCTGCTGCTGCAACTACAACGCCTGCTGCTGCAGATACGCCGAATTCTTCTTCACATGCTTTTACCAGTTCATTTAACTCTAATACGCTTAACTCTTTAATTGCTTCAATAAATTCTGCAGTTGTTAATTTTGCCATTATAATTTCCCTCCATATTTATATTTGTTTTGGTTTTCAATACTTCATAATACCTTACAGCGCAGCCGGTTTAAGCCTCAGCAGCTTCTTCTGCCGGAGCAGCCTCTGCTGCTTCTGCACCGCCGCCCTGTTCTGCAATCTGATTAAGAACACGGGCAAAGTTGGTAATCGGTGACTGAATGCTTCCAAGGAATTTGGAAAGCAGTTCTTCTCTGGATGGAACGGAAGCAATTACCTTAATTCCATCAGAATCATAAAAGTTTCCTTCTACCACGCCTGCTTTTAATTCCAGCGCCGGCGCAGTCTTTGCGAATTTTGCAAGAATTCTTGCCGGAGCAGTTGCATCATCTTTGGAAACAGCGATTGCATTGGGTCCTTCCAGCAAATCACTCATGCTTTCAAAATCAGTTCCCTTAAATGCAAAATTCATCAATGTGTTCTTGTATACTTTGTATACCACACCTGCTTCCCGCAGCTGTTTCCGCAACTTGGTATCTTCTTCTACCGTCAATCCACGGTAATCCACCAGCACTACAGACTGAGCATCTTTGATATGTTCAGAAATCTCCTGTACTACAGGCTGCTTTAATTCTACTTTTGCCACGAATTGTGCACCTCCTTATATTTTCAGTTTCCTGTTGAATAACAAAAACCTCCCTGTCCGAGACAGAGAGGCTGAAATTATCTTTCATACATTACCGGTACAAAGTACCTGTAAATTTCCTCGGCAGGTCACATGGTTACGCCTTCCGGCACCTGCTGTCTTCGGTCAATATGATTGTCAAGTATAACATTCTATATTTCAGATGTCAACATTAAAACTAAATAAATCTGGCAGTATTGATTTTCACGCCCGGTCCCATGGTAGGAGCCAGGGTAACGCTCTTGAGATACTGTCCTTTTAAAGCGGATGGTTTTGCTTTAATGATGGCATCTATAAGGGTCTGGAAGTTGTCCGCTAATTGTTCTTCTGTAAAAGATGCTTTTCCAATTGGCACATGGATAATATTTGTTTTATCTAATCTGTACTCAATCTTACCGGCTTTGATATCATTTACTGCTTTGGTAACGTCCATGGTAACAGTTCCTGCTTTGGGGTTTGGCATTAATCCTTTCGGTCCAAGTACACGTCCCAGACGTCCTACGACACCCATCATATCCGGAGTAGCAACTACAACATCAAAATCCAGCCAGCCATCGTTCTGGATTTTCGGAATCAGTTCCTCTCCTCCCACATGGTCAGCGCCTGCTGCCAGTGCTTCGTCTACTTTATCGCCTTTGGCAAATACCAGTACCTTAACTGTTTTACCGGTTCCATGGGGTAACACTACAGCGCCGCGAATCTGCTGTTCTGCATGACGTCCGTCACAACCGGTTCTGATATGAGCTTCAATGGTCTCATCAAATTTTGCAATTGCAACCTTTTTAGCCAGACTGATTGCTTCTGCTGTATCATACTGCACTGTCCTGTCGATTGCTTTTGCAGCCTCTCTGTATTTCTTTCCTCGTTTCATTCTAAATAACCTCCTGTGGTAATATCGGGAGCTGTCCCTCCCACGTTTTTGCAGATACGGGTTCGTTCTGTTGGCCAGCTGCTCTCAGCCTATTCCTCAACAGTAACTCCCATACTTCTTGCTGTTCCTGCGATCATGCTCATAGCTGCTTCCAGAGAACCAGCGTTTAAGTCCGGCATTTTCAGTTCTGCAATCTCCTGAATCTTTGCTTTGGAAATGGTCGCTACCTTTGTCTTATTCGGTACTGCAGAACCGGATTTGATATTACATGCCTTCTTAATCAGCACCGGAGCCGGCGGAGTCTTTGTTATGAAACTAAAGCTCCTGTCTGAGTATACGGTAATTACTACCGGAATAATTAAATCTCCCTGGTCAGCAGTTTTGGCATTGAACTGTTTTGTAAACTCAACAATGTTCACACCATGCTGTCCAAGGGCAGGTCCAACTGGCGGCGCAGGTGTAGCCTTTCCAGCAGGAATCTGTAATTTGATATATCCTTCTACTTTCTTTGCCATTTGGAAATTCCTCCTTCACGTTTCTTTACAGGTATTCCATGGAACCCCGTAACTGTGCATCTTATAACTTTCTGATATCTGTGAAACTTATTTCAACCGGTGTTTCACGACCGAACAGGTCTACATTGATTGTAACCATCTGCTTTCCATGATTTATGGACTGGATAATGCCTGCTGTATCTTTCCAGACACCGCCGGTAACTCTGATAGAGTCGCCTTCCTCAAAGTCTACAACCACATGACTGTCAACCTGGATACCCAATGGTCTCATTTCAGCTTCAGTGAGCGGTACGGGTTTGGAACCCGGACCAACAAATCCGGTAACACCTCTGGTATTTCTGACAACATACCATATATCGTCATTCATAACCATGTTAATCAGAACATATCCTGGAAACATTTTTTTCTCCACGGTCTTTTTCACACCGTTTTTCATTTCCACAACACTCTGCATCGGAACCCGTACTTCCAGAATCTGGTCCTCCAGATGCCGATTCTCAATTGTTTTCTCAATGTTCTCCTTGACCTTATTTTCATATCCCGAATAAGTATGAACTACGTACCAGTTTGCCTCTGCCATAAATCACCTATGCCTCCTATAATTTCACCAGGACATCCACACCGTATTTAATGAACACATCCAATACGGCAATGATCAGACCTAATACAACAGAAGCAGCTACCACAGCCGCTGTCTGCCTGCCAAGTGACTTTTTGTCCGGCCAGATAATTTTGTTAAACTCAGCCTTAAGACCGGTAAACCAACTGGTTTTTGAAGCCTTTTCTGTATTGGTTTCTCCCATTTTTTACCTCCAGTGGTGTACTGTTACACCATCCATATCAGGGATGGTTAAAATATAACCTTTACTCCGCTCCATCCCATTACTTGGTTTCCTTGTGTAATGTGTGTGTCCTGCAGAATCTGCAGTATTTTTTCGTCTCCATTCTGTCCGGATGAGTTTTTTTGTCTTTGGTCATGTTGTAATTGCGTTGTTTACATTCCGTACATGCCAGTGTAATTCTTGTGCGCACAACTTCCACCTCCACTTAATTTCTAATTTTAGGCATAAAAAAAAGACCTACTTCCATCGCCTGTCTACTATACCATATTCAGCCTGTTTTCGTCAATACTTTTCGAGATATTTCAAAAAGCAGACACAAATATATTAACAAATCTTCACAAACATCCGATATATAGTGTAAATTATATATGAAAAACACAAAATTATACAGGGAGTTGTTTTGTGCCCCCGTGCTTCGGCATGATTTCACGGATGAAAGGAGGGGATTTATATGGCCGCTATTGATACTGCTTATCATTATTATCTGAGCACTTATGCTAATCAGTCGGCTTCCCGTTATGATTCGCATAAAAAGAGCGAATTACGCAATATTTATAATACAATTGTCAAAATTAATAAAGATGCCCCCCTCTACAAAATTAAACACTCAGGGGATGTTCAGAAATTTGCCATAGACATTAAGGAAAGCACCCGCGTTATCAAAAATGTCGTTGCTTCCCTTTCGGATGCAGAAGAAGGCATTGGCAATGCATTTCAGAAAAAAATTGCCGTATCTTCTCAGGAAGATGTGGTTTCGGCAGATTATATCGGTAATAATAAGGAAACTGACGAAATGGAAAGTTTTCTTGTTGAGGTAAAAGAACTGGCTTCTTCCCAGATTAATCTGGGTAATTTTCTGGATAAAAATCATCTGACTTTGAAACCCGGTTCTTATTCTTTTGATTTGGAAAACAGCACTTCCACTTTTGAATTTCAGTTTACCATTCATACCGACGATACAAATTACAGTACTCAGAACAAACTGGCCAATCTGATTACCAATGCGGATATCGGACTGAAAGCCTCCGTAACAGAAGATGATAATGGCTTAAGTGCCCTGCAGATTGAATCTGTTTCTACCGGAATTGCTCCGGATGAACCGTTTCTCTTTTCCATTTATCCTCAGGGAACCAGAGATTCCATTTCCGCAGTGGAAGCCCTTGGCATTGACCACGTTTCACAGGAAGCCAGAAACGCCCGCTTCCTTTTGAACGGGGAAGAACGTTCTTCCTATGCAAATACATTTACCATCAACCATGCTTTTGAATTGAAACTTCATGGAATCAGTGAAGAAGGCAATCCTGCTGTGATCGGTTTTAAGACCAATGCAGACGCCATGGCGGAAAATATTCAGACTCTGGTGGATTCTTACAATTCCATTCTGCACACAGCCAGCAAATATTCTGATTCGCAGCATCAGAGTGTAAAACTGTACCGCGATATGAGCAGCACAGCCTTTGCATTTCAGAACAGTCTGGAAAGCATGGGGCTTCTGGTAGACGATAAGGGTGAAATTACCATAGACAAGGCCCTGCTGACAGAATCTGTTTCCGAGGACAATGCCGAAGAACATCTGTCCGTATTAAATGATTTTAAAAATCTGTTGAATACCAAGGCAAACAACGCCTCTTTGGACCCCATGAAATATGTGGACAAAATTGTGGTTACTTACAAAAATCCGGTAAAAGATCATCTGGTTACCCCTTATATTACTTCTATTTATTCCGGGATGATGATGGATCGGTATTGCTGACAGATACACACTGACTTTTATCTGAAAAAATACGCATATTATTTTCTGTTTTACAGGACGATCCTTTCCCGTGACAGGGTCTTTCCTGCAGAATAACAAAAACACCTCAGCCATTTTGGCTGAGGTATTTTTATAACATTTTATTCAGAATTTCAAAAGCCGGTTCACGGTCCCGAATTCTTCCTGCTGTTTTCTCTGCATCAGAATCCGGTATTCTTTCAGCAAATCATCTTTCTTCTTGTCAGAAACTGCCTTGCCGTAATCAAGATCTTCAATACGGCTGTGGGCTGCCGACGTATTCAGCGACGTATTGGAATTATTGCTTATGGTGTGTCCCAGACGATTAAAAGCAGCTCCAAGACTGCTTCTTGCTGACGATACATTGTTCAGTGCGCTGTCAATGGATGAAATATCAAAATTCCCGGTTACATTATAGCCGGAGATACCCAGAGAAGCGGACGTGGCATTTGGCATGGTAATATTCATTACGCTGCCATCGGGTCCCGATGCCACCTGGGCATTGCTCATGGTTCCGTCCAGAAGATTCTTATTGTTAAACTGTGTGGTGCCTGCTGCAGAAGAAACATAATCATTCAGCTGAGAAATCTCCTGCTGGATAGCCGCCCGGTCGTCCGGTCCGTAAATAGCTGAATTAGACGCCTGAACACTCAGTTCCCGCATACGCTGCAGGGAATCGGAAATCATGGAAAGGCCTCCGTCTGCCACATTTACCATATCCTGAGCAGTAGCGGCATTTCTGGTGTCCATATCAAGGCCTTTCTGCTGCTTCAGAAGTTTCTGGGCAATGGCAAGGCCTGCTGCATCATCTGCCGCTGAATTGATGCGCTTTCCGCTGGAAAGTTTCTGGGCATTACGCTGCTGGTTCAGATGCTGATTTTTGTATAAACTCTGATTCCTGTATAAACTCTGGCTTCTGCCAATGGATGAAATACTCATAATATGCCTCCTTTCTTTTTCTAAAATACTGTATGCTGTTCGCCACTGATGTTATTAGTTTTATTATAGCAAAGGAGGAGATTTTTGCAATGATTATCCGGAAAAATTTTCAGGAAAAGTCATTAATTTCTGATTATCTTTTCCTGAAATTTTCGATTTCTTTCTCAATAATGGTGATTTCCTCCTCCATTTCTTTCACACTCTTTATCTTTGCAATAAAGCTGCTTTCCAGTCCATACTGCCTTACCTGGTCAATCCATTCCAGCGTAGTACCGGAGTCATATCCCGCATTAATCAGGCCATGATACATATAAGCCAGTTCATTTTCCACATTTGTATTGAATACCATGGGATCATCTGAATTAATGGTGACCATCAGATTCTGTCCGGAATTTTTCTTCTCCAGGCTGTTCAGATTGAGAATGTAGTGATTGTACAAACTTTCTATTTCACCAATTGCCAGATTGGAAGTGGGATTCGTTTCAATATAAATTCCTTTCTGCCGGATTTTTTCCATCATATACATTTGCAATGCTTTCAGCAGCTTTACATCTTCCTCTGTGGTTTCCAGCCAGATTACCTGATTATATTTATTTTCATACACAGGACAAAAATAAGTACATACAATCTCTGACAGACTCCAGGGTTTTTCACCGCCGTTGCTTCCTGTCCCGTAACGGCATAAGGGCCTTTTTTCATCCTCCTTTCCTCCCTCCTGCTCCTTCATTTCTCTATCCTGCTTTCGGAACATTTCCGTAAAATTCTGTTTAAATTTTTCCTGATATGCCTGATACAGCATGTGAACCGTAATTCCGGCCATATTGCCGTAAATTTTCATGGCTGTTTCCAGTATTTTCCCTTCCAGGGCATAGGCGGAAACCGGCAGCTCACATTTGTTTTCAATTACAACACCCCATACCCAAAGAAGATTCTCCAGATATTCTCCCAGAGAAATCAGCACGTTCCGGCTGTTTTCCATCCAGTAATCCACATCCGCACCCAGGGCTATTCCATGGCCGATCCTGTCACAGGAACGATAATTATATTTCTCAATTACTTCATCTATGTGCCTGAGTCCTGACAAAATATGCCTGAAATCTTCTCCCACATGGTATGTCAGGCCAATATTATTAATTCTTTTATACCTTTTATCCCCCTCTGTTCCCGTATATACTTTTACCATCTCAGAATAGCGACGGTTTCTCACCTCATTATAGGCCGGAGAGAACAGCCAGGGCTCCGCGGCATTTTCATCAGATGCAGCATCCAGCCCCACCAGATATTCGTCCAGATATGGTATTTCATTTCGTATCACCGCAATTGCTCTGGCAATATTCACATACTTTCTCCGTAATGCTATTTTATGTCTGGTATTGTAAAGCTGCGCCTCATCCACGCATCTCCAGCAAAAATACCCTGTTGTGTTGTCCAGTGAAGTTCTTTTGTTAAAATGCAGTACAATTCCAATTGTAGGTGCTTCTGCTCTTCCATGGATGTAGTTGCGATAATGAACCAAAAAACTTCCCACTTCCTTTAAAATCTCTTTTTGCAGCTCCAGCTGTACCTGTCTGTCGTCCGCTCCATAAAATCTCCGTTCAGTATCCACAGACATCCGAAGCTCCAGTTTTTTCAAAGACCTGATATTCATCTGGGTCTTCAGAATATAGTCCCATCGTCTTTCCTTTGTCATTCCTCTTCGGAAGAACTCTGATGCTTTTGAAAAATAATTCTGGAACCAGTTAAGCCCCTGCACCGTATTTCTCTGAAAGATTCTGGAAAAAAAGGTATTTTTAATTCTGATATACTGCAAAAACAGCCTGGTATAGGCCATATCCTGGCTCTGCCGGATATATCCAAGAGATTTTGCCAGAAAAATATACTCCGCACTGGTATCCAGTTCCTCATAGCGCTCATACAGGATACTGTACAAAATATCGCGGTTTTTCATTTCCAGGACATCAATATCATCTATGTACGCCTGCCACTTTTTCTCCATCTTCTCAAAATACAGGATCTTTTCCCCTCTGGTTTCCCATCTGCTGACATCCGGCTCACGCATACTCTGCTGAAATTCCGGAAATTTTTCTGTGAAGAAATTTTCCTGACCGGATTTTCCGGCCTTATACTCCAGAAAATATGCCGCCATGCAGCGATACACCGATACATGAAACAGAACATAATCGTACCCTTCAAATTTACTTTTTGGATTGGCAATGTATTCTTTCCATATGGCCAGATTCATGGTTTTTTCCCACAGCATCAGATAATCACTGGACACATTGATATGCATGTGAGTTTCTGCCATTCCCTTTTTCAGGTTTGCCATCAGGAGCTTGTCCGCCAGAGAAATATTGGCCCCCTGCCTGTAAAACATTTCCATTCGATTTCCGTTCAGTACCACAAAAGCTGCAATAAACAAATCCGGCGTTACTATCCGAATCAGGGTATTCCAGATTTCCACTTTATCAAAAGCCCCGCTGGTTCCGAGAATATCTTCCGGAAACTCTCTTCCGGACTTGTTCTTCCATGTCCGGATGGCAATTACGCCGTCTCTTGAAGTCAGCAGAGAATTGGCAATCCAGAAGATATTATCCATATAGCATTTCGCTACCATCTCTTTGCGTCCTGCACCTTTCCACCTGTGGCTCATATCTTCCACAATCCTGTTATGTGAAAAAAACTTTTCTCCCGCCATCAGTACATCATCCAGAGACCTGGCTCTGCCGGAACAGAGCCTGCAAAGATATTTTCCGAAATTTTTACGGGCCTTTTCATATCTTACGGAGGCCTCCCCTCTCCCTTTCACACTGAATCGTTCCGTGTGATCAATATAGGCACACCAGGCGTCTTCCTGTTCCGCCAGTGCGTCCTCCTGCATAAGGCGGGTATCCGTATAAGGAAAAGTCAGTATTTCCAAAATCTGATTTAGTCTGAATTTATTCAATATACTCCCTCTTATCCCAAAATATAATCCACATACTCCTGTCTGGCATCATTCACAATATTTTCCAGCGTTTCCCCTATCCACTTTTCCTTCCGGGCATTCATAATCTTTTCACATATTCGGTAAAACATAACATAATATGCATTTCCCTGTTCCGGAAAAGTATGAAATAACTCTCCGGCAGTATATACTTCTCCTCCCTGTTCCTTCCAGACAACTCTTCCTGCCAGATACCATTCCACCACACAGAGATAAGTGATGATATCCAGACAAAAATCTATGGCCTCCTCCAGCCTTTCTTCCGGTATGCAGACCGCCACGCTTTTCAGTATTCTGTGATAAGGCAGGGTATAATTTTCATAAATTCTGCTTTGTTCTTCAGATTCCCTGTTTTGCTCTGTCCTGTCCAGAACATTCTTTACATTTCTGGCAAAATTCAGGATTCGGTTATTGAATACTCTCTGCCCACCCATAAATTCCTGCTCAATCATTTTCCGATACACTTCATAACCTTCTGCCTCTGAATTACTGACCTGTTTCATGCTTTCAAAATATTCTTCTTCATCCAGTATTTCCACCAGATTATAATACTTCCTGTACTGGTACTCGATACTATCCTTCAGTTCTTCCATATATTCTTCTACCACACCAATATCGCCCACATTTCTCAGAAGTCCTGTCAGGGCCTTTGCCGTATTCTCTGAGCAGTAATATACCATATCATCAAGGGTTATATCTTCTACCATCTCCGGATTTTCACTGCTTTCCAGTTTCAGCTGAATCAGCATTTCCTTACACTTTTCGTACACATCTCCCAGGTATATATAATGGTTATGGGACTCTGTCTGAAACATCACTTCTTCTAAAAAAATCTTTCTTTTTCCTTCCTGCCACACAATACCGTTTCTGAGCTGCCTGTATGTACGAAGTTTTCTGCGGCAGATAAAATCTTCTATTTCCGCCCTCACATCTTTTCTCACTGTGGCTACAAAATCAAGCTCCAGTTCTTTTGACATAATATCTGTCTTAAGAGACAGTTCCGAACCAAAAATATAAACATTTTCACAGGCCATGGAAACAATTGCCAGAATATTTTCAAACCATTCCCTTTCTCTGTAGAACAGTTTCTTCACCACACTCCGGTTTCCTTTCCATTGCTTTCGGTCAAAACAGTGCAGATAATCATATACATCCCCGGCATTGTTTCGCTCAAATTTATAGAGCCTGCCGATTTCCCGAAACAAATCTTCATAATGTCCCAGAAAATCCTGCATATTCATATCGGTCCGAATCATTTTACGATTGGAAAACACCCGCCTGTTAATAAATCCTGACAACTCATTCTGGGCATAATATTTCTGCCGGCCGGGACAGACAGAAATCTTTACTTTTTCATTCAGCAGCAGCAGAACCCTGTCCAGAAAAAATCCCAGTGCATACAAGGCTATGGCCATATCCATAAAAGCCTTTTTCTTTTCCCCGTAACCGCCTGCTCGCTCATTCTCATGGTCCATATTTTCTCCGTAAAACTCTGGTATATAACGGTAATTTATGTACATGTCCCATTGATTATACTGATACAGCAGAAATTTATCTGTAAATTCCTCTTCTTCTCCAATTTTATCAAATTTTTCTGTATTGGACCGCAAAATCAGATAAACAAACTGTTTCATGGACTCATATAAATCCTTTATATACATCTGCCTGGTTTTCTTTTCCTCCCGGACCTGTTCTGACAGACGCAGCACGCCTTCCAGAAATTGCCGCATAATATGATAGGCATTTCCCATCTGTCTGGATGAGTTTCCAATAAACTGGAAATAAAAGGCAATCTCGCTGTCTGTAATATCCGGCCTTCTGCCGTCAAAATACAGCTGGCTGATTAAATCTTTCACAGCCATGTTCAGGGATACATCACCAACTATTATAAAATTTTCTTTTTCTGATAT
This sequence comes from Eubacterium sp. 14-2, assembly GCF_000403845.2. Lineage (GTDB taxonomy): Bacteria > Bacillota > Clostridia > Lachnospirales > Lachnospiraceae > Petralouisia. The sequence continues at coordinate 1,130,636 of NZ_KE159568.1, forward strand.
GCGGCTGAATTCTTTCAGATAATAGCGTGTTGAAGTAGGCAAAATCTTCAGCAAATATGCCCGTGCACTCTCATAATCTCTGTAATTGATGTCTACCTGTTCCCATCCGGTAAGCCAGCCGTTATTCACACTGTTTTTTTCCAGATATATCTGCCATTCTTTCGGCAGCTTTCTCATTCGGTTTGTGATATTTATCTCAGTCACTTCCATAATCTGATTTTCATCTGCTGTAATAATCACAATAATATTGGGATGGGCCAGATATTTTGTGACTACAGAAAACAGATTATTCACCCGTTCCGGAGCCAGATCCACATCATCAAAGAAAAAATAGATCATGGAATTCTCATTATCTTCTTCCTGTACTCTGTTATTTTTCCGTAGCGTCTCGGCAAGCTCTGTCCAGAATTCTGTCAATTCCCTGGCAAAAGAAAAGGCATTCTGTGCCTGACGCTCGGAATTACTGACTACCTCATAAAAAGAGTGTTCCGAATTGGGATTATATTTCACGGAAAAACTCAGTTCACAGATTTTTTTCAATTTTTTTCTCAGGTTCTCTGTATATTCCACGTGACATCTCTGTGCATAATCCATTTCCTGCTTTTCTTCCAGATGCTCCAGTTTCTCACTGATTACTGCCAGTACCCAGTCTAAAATATCGCACTCTTCCGGTATGATTTCCGGCATAATAACAGGAAGTACCAGATCCCCCTTGTATTCGTCCTCTATCCTCTTACTTAAGGTATAGAGCACGGATGTTTTTCCTGTTCCTCTTTCTCCTAAAACAGAAAAGACATTATCATACATAAGTGTATCCTGATAACGTCTTTTCTGTATAGATTTAATATTCACTTTCCGATAATCCTCAATTTTACGCCACAGGTCGTCAAACCCAGGAAAAGTATTGTGCAACTGTACATCGCTCAATAACTTTATACCTACTTTATGCGTAACTTCCTTCGTCTCCTTTGCTCCCTCTGTCTCCCTCATATTTATCCTCCTCATGTACATTGTCTCATTTCGAAAGTAATTCATACGGCGATAAAATACTGTCCAACATTGTAATACCCTTTAACTCTTCTTCCACACTTCCTGGTCCAGGTCTTCGTACTGAAAAACGCTTTCTTTTTTCCTGCTGCTCTATTTCCCTGGAAATCCTTGTAATGCTGCGCTCAAATTTATCAATGGAAATACCTTCTGATATATTCCTTCCTGTTTCTGTATATGTGATTTTTGCCATTGTACAACCCCCTTTCATTTCATTTTCCAGAGGAAAATGGAGCTTCGTTTTTATTCTAACACAATTCTGCCCCATATTCAATTGTAACATGCATTTTATTCTAATGTACCAGCCGCATCATCTGGCGAATCCGTATCTCCAGAGAATACTTTTCTTTTGCCTTCTCATACCCGTTTCGGGCAATTTCCGCCCGCTCCTCTTCATGCTCCAGATAATACCTGATTTTGTCAGTCAGTTCCTTTTCACTGGCATAGATTTCCAGGTCTTTTCCAATCTCAAAATACTCCGGTATTTCGCTCTGGTAATTGGTCAGCAGAAACCCGCCCGCTCCCAGAATATCCCAGAATCGCAGAGGCAGTCCGGTTCTTATGGGTTTGGATGTGAAATTCAGATTGATTCTGGAGAGATGAAAAATTTTCGGCATGGCTGTGGCAGCGCTGGCAATCCCCCGGTAGCTGGCGCGGGGCAGTACACTGAAATCACTGGATGTATACAAATCCAGTTCAAATTCTTCCGACACTCGTTTCAGCAGGCGGAGTCTCTCCTGCTCTGTTACCTTGCTGCCCAGATACAGATGAGCCATGGCCGCCTGCTCATTGTGCTCCGCCCGCTCCGGAAACTGGTAAAAGGGCACTTTTTCTTTGAAAGCCTGCAGAATTTCCTCTGTAATACATTCCTCTAAAAAATTATATCCATAGACTTTCACCTGTGCTTCTGTTACACCGTCCAGATAGCCTTTGAGGTAACTCTCTTCCTGCAGGTAATTGTAAGGACATTTCTCCGTATAGAGAGAGCCTACAAAAGACACTTCCGCAGCATATTTTTCTCTGTCCTGTCTGGTAATGTGTTCCAACAAACTGTCCAGACGAACATAATCCGCTCCCAGAGGCAGATAAAAAATCTTTTTGGGATTCTCAGAACGAAATTCCTCATACAGCGCATAGTCAAACAGAAAAATACGGTTCCAGGAGTTGCGGACAGAATGAGAATACAGCTCCATGGCCGGACAGTCCACCACCCAGCTTACATATGGTATATGGAAAATATTGCATACTTCTGAAATCACGGGAAAGAAACTGACGCTGAATACCATCTGGTATTCCTGCTTTTTCAAGGCTGCACTGACAAGATTCATCTGGCCTCTTGCCCCCAGCTTTTTATTCTTCATTTCTTCCGTGACTTCTGTTACTTTATGGTCAAGCCGGGTCAGAACCCCAAGAATATCCGGCTCACAAATACTGTTGTATCGGTAAAATAATATATTCATATCATCATCTGTTTCATTACACATTGTAAATGTCCGCTTTATAGGCGTTCATGTTATGCCGCATCCAGTCTATGGTTTCCTCTATCCCCTGTGCAAAGGTATACTGCTGTTTCCAGTCTGTCAGAGCCTGAATCTTTGTATTATCCCCCAGAAGCCTGTTCACTTCACTTTTTTCCGGGCGCAGACGCTGTTCATCACATACAATTTCCGCATGGGGATTAATCTGAGAAATAATTTCCCGTGCCAGTTCTCCGATGGAAATTTCCTGCCGGGTTGCAATATTAATTTCTTCCCCGATGGTTTTATCTGACTCTGCAATGGCGATAAATCCTGCCGCCGTATCTTTCACATAATTAAAGTCTCTGGTAGGAGTCAGGGAGCCTAACTTTATCTCTTCCTTTCCGGCCAGAAGCTGGGAAATAATAGCTGGTATTACTGCTCTTGCAGACTGTCTGGGCCCAAAGGTGTTAAAAGGACGCACAATGGAAACCGGCATCCGGAAACTGCGGTAAAAGCTCTCTGCCAGCCTGTCCGCTCCGATTTTCGTGGCAGAATAAGGGGACTGGCCCTGATAGGGATGTTTTTCATCAATGGGTACATACTGAGCCGTTCCGTACACTTCAGAGGTGGATGTCACCAGCACCCGTCCGGTTTCCAGCTGGCGGGCCGCCTGAAGTACATTTAACGTCCCTTTAATATTGGTATCCACATAAGAGTCCGGAGAATGATAGCTGAAAGGAATGGCAATCAGTGCAGCCAGATGAAAGACTGCGTCCATTCCTTCCATGGCTTCCCGCACTCCGTTGGGATCCCGGATATCACCGGTAAATACTTCAATTTCTTTTAATTTCTCCGGAGGAAGCGTGTCCAGCCACCCCCAGGTATTAAAAGAATTATAATAAGCAAAGGCTTTTACTTCATAGCCTTTTTCCAGCAAACTTTCTGTAAGATGGCTTCCGATAAACCCATCCGCTCCTGTTACCAGCACTTTTTTCATAACAGTATCCTTTCTGTTCCGATTTCAGCTTCTGCTTTACTCTGATTTTAGATTCAGTTTCTGCTCCATACGATGCATTTCCTCAAACTCTCCCATATCCAGGAAGGAATCCTCACTGATGGGATACATGCCCACCCTGCGGTCTTCTTTCAGCAGGCGGTCTGTCAGATCCGTCATGTGGAAAAACGTATCTTTGGGTATTTCCTGAAGAAGTTCCGGGCTCAGAATATACATACCTGTATTTACAAAATAGGAAATTTTCGGTTTTTCTTCCATGGCTCTGATTCGGCCGTTCTCACTGGAATGAACCACTCCGTAAGGCACAATGATGTTTTTCAGGGCTGTTACAATGGTGAGTTCATTTCCTGCTTTCTGATGATACTCATAGATATCGGCATAATCTGCATGAATCAGAATATCGCAGTTTGTCACAATAAACGGTCCGGAAAATTTCCCTTCCAGGAGGGTAAGGCTTCCCGCAGTTCCCAGGGGTTTGTTTTCTTCCACATAATGCAGGGGAAAGTCAGCAATGCTCTCGGAAAAATATGATTTTATCATGCTTTTTCGATAATTTACCGTCACATGAAAATCCTTTATTCCGTATGTACGAAATTCATTGATAATACGCTCCATAATGGGAATATCCCCGATGGGAATCAGAGGTTTTGGCAAAATCTTTGTATATGGATAAAGACGTGTTCCCTTTCCGCCTGCCATAATCACCACAGGAACCTCTTTCAGGGTATCCCGCTCCTTAATTTTTTCGCCGATTATTTTTTCCTCTTTGAAAATAATATCAATGATCCGGTATTCTGTGGTCACCACCGGCAGGGCAGTGATTACATATTTTTCTATAAATTCCTGCGCTCTGTTTCTTTCTTTACAGTAAATAATTTTGGGATTTTTATTCATGATCCGCCAGATTTCTTCCTGCAGATTTCCGGTTCTGATCAGCCACCTGCGGATATCTCCGTCAGTGATGACCCCGGCCAGCTTTTCTTCCTCATCTGTTACAAATAAAATTCCCTTTGTATTCAAATCAATTTTCTGCATGGCTTCCACCACAGTAGCGGTCCCGGCTATGAGAAAATCATAAAGTTCCTCCTGTTTCATCGGGAAAAACCTCCTGTTTCCTGTGCTGTCTTCCTGTCAGCAATCTTTGTCAAATATCTGTTCCTTATCCTCAGGGCACATTACTTCACAGTCCTTTTTGTAAAATGCAACGGCATATTTTCTGATCTGTCTGTACCCGTCTTCTGCCAGTTCTTTTGCATAACCTCTTTCATCAATCTGCCGAAGGCCTTTTTCACAGGCTTCTTTCAGCCCGTCAATTGTCTCTGCTATTTTCAGCTCAAATATTATGGCAAATCCATGCCGGCTGGGAGAGCGCATAATAATATCAGCCCTGCCATTTCCTCCGTTAAATCTTTCAAAGGTTACAGGTGCAGGATATGCCCCAGCAAAAACTCTGCCATTGCAAAATCCAGTTCATCATCAATATCAATGGAATGTTCTTTTGACATAATACAGGCATAGCCCCGTTCTCCGTAAAGGGTTCCCTTTTTCAGCAAAAGGGGCACCGACACAATATAAACTGCCCCGTTAATCCGGTAATAGCTGGAGAGCTTCTGTCTGGGGCCATTGGCATCTTCCCGGATAAATCCCTTCAGACAGCCATCTTCCGGCAGTGTGTTGCTCCACAGAGGAGAATGCTCCACTTCACATACTCCCACCACACTGTCCGCCTGTTTCTCTTCCAGTATCCGATAAGCAGACCGGATATCCTGACAGGTGCGCAGGGGGGATGTGGGCTGAAGCACCGCAAGGGTATCAAACTCTTTTCCCAGTTTCTCATATTCCTGTAATACAAAGCGCATGGCATCCCAGGTAGTGGCTGTGTCAGAGGACAGTTCCCGGCTCCTCAGAAAGGGAACATCCGCTCCGTATTTTTGTGCTGTCTTCGCATAATCGGGGCTGTCGGTGGACACATGCACACAGTCAAACAGCCCTGATTCCAGCGCCGCCTCTATACTGTATGCCATCAGAGGTTTTCCGTTTAAGGGTTTTATATTTTTATCCCTTAATCCTTTGGAGCCGCTGCGGGCCGGAATAACTGCGATATGTTTCACAGACCGCTGCGGGCCGGACTGACTGCTGTTTTTCACTGGCTCCTGCAGGCCGGACTGACTGCTGCTTTTCACTGGCTCCTGCAGGCCGGACTGACTGCTGTTTTTCATATGCTCCTCCAGGGTATGTCATAAAATGTTTTCTTTAAATTTATCGGCTCATTTTCCAGAAAATCTTTTATTATCCGGGCAATCTGTTCTGATGTGGTTCCGTCTCCATAAGGGTTGTCATATATTCCGGTTTTCATATCCATGGCCTGCGCCATGGCCTTTTGAATGGCCTTGCGATCCGGCTCACAGTTTATGATACTCTCTGCCATAATCCTGCCTTTCTGCCGGTCCCCGATATTGACGGTGGGAATCCCGAAAGCGGGAACTTCAATGATTCCGCTGGAAGAATTTCCAAGAACAAATCTGGCATATTTTACAGCGCTCAGATAGCGTTTCATGCCAAGAGAGGCCACCAGTTTCATATTGGAGTGCTTCGTAATTTCCCCCTCCATAAATCGGTTGATTGCTTCCCCTCCGGCATCTGCATTGGCCTTTGTAATCAGATAAAAAATATCTGTCCGGGACTCCATGGCCCAAAACAGCTCTTTTACCTGGCTTTCTCCTTCCCCCGGCCCCAGAGTGACCGGATGAAACGTAACCACCGCATATTCCTGATCTGCCGGAAATCCTGCCTGATCTGCCAGTTCTTCCCGGCTCAGAAGTTTTTCTTTTAATATATTTTCCACACCCAGGGCTCCCACATTAAACACCCGCTGCGGTTCTTCTCCCATCTGGATGATTCTCCTGCGGTATTCTTCCGCGGAAGCAAAGTGCAGATAACTCATTTTCGTAACCGCATGGCGGATATTATCATCAACAGCTCCCTGGGTCAGCTCGCCTCCGTGAATATGAGCTATGGGTATCTGTTCATTCGTGGCCGCTGTACAAAAGGCCAGAATTTCTGTACGATCTCCCAGAACCACCAGTAAATCCGGTTTTTCTTCCTGAAAATACCGGCCGAATTCCAACAGTGCACATGCCTGGGTCCTGGTAATATCATAGCTGGTATTTCCCTCTGCATGTATGGGAATTCTGGCTGAAATTTCCATTCCGTCCTGCTCAATTTCCCGGCAGGTATACCCCTGGCTTTCCATCAGATGGGCACCCGTAACCACCAGATTTGTCTCCAGTTCTGATAAAGATTTTAATTTCCGTATCAATGGTTTTAAAATACCATACTCTGCTCTGGTGGCAGTTATGATACAGACTTTCTTTTTTTTCATAATATATCTTTCCCAATCAGTTCGTCTTCTGCGTAATCCCGGTCTGCTGTCTGCCCCATCAGTTCCGGCCACCGCATGGGAGAAATCCCCGTTCCCGGCCTTTTCACCGTGAGATTTTCTTCACTGAACCGTTCTCCTTTTTTTATCCTGCATTTTGCAACAATGCTTTTCCGGGCTACTGCCCGGTTCTTCTGTTCGGATTGCGAAGGTTCTTTTTTCCCGCTGCCCAGGGCTTCTTCCACATTGCGTACTGCTGTTACCATGGCTTTCAGTTCTTCCGGCTCCAGACTGGCCTGATGGTCAGGCCCTTCCATCCCTCTGTCCAGAGTAAAATGCTTTTCCAGCACACAGGCTCCCAGCGCCGCCGCCGCTACCGGAATCTCAATGCCCCGGGTATGGTCTGAATATCCCACCGGCAGACAAAATTCCTTTTCCATGGTTATCATGGCTTTCAGATTGACATCTTTCATGGGCGTGGGATATTCCGTATTACAGTGAAGTAATGTAATCTCAGGTGTGCCTGCCTTTTTCAGACAGTCTACGGCCTGTCCTATTTCTTCCATCCCGCACATGCCGGTGGACATAACCACCGGTTTTTCTGTCCTGGCAATTTCCAGAAGATAGGGCAGATTGGTGATTTCTCCGGAAGGCAGTTTCCAGAAATCCATATTCAGTTTATCCAGGAAATGAATACTGTCCAGATCAAAGGGGGTGGACAGAAATCCAATCCCCTGCTGCCGGCAGTATGTTTTCAGTTCCAGAAAATCTTCCTGGGTCAGCGCCAGCTTCTTAAGCATTTCCAGCTGGCTTTCCTCTGTTCCTGTAGTCTGTTTCTGATATTCCGCTTTTTCTGCATAAACAGACACTAATTTTTCCGGAGAAAAGGTCTGGAATTTAATATAATCCGCCCCCGCATTTCTGGCTGCCAGAACCATCTGTTTTGCAGCTGCCAGGCTGCCGTTGTGGTTTACACCTGCTTCTGCGATAATTATTATACTCATAACCTGCTCCCTGTAACTGTTCAGATTTCTTCACATTTCCTGTTCCATATCATTTATAACATGGGTCTGGCCGGAACTCCGGCCACTTTGCTGCCGGCGGAAATATCCTTTACAATCACACTTCCGGCTCCGGCAATCACATAATCTCCAATGGTAATGCCCTGGATTACTCTGGTTCCCAGCCCCAAATCGCACTGCTTCCCCAGGGTAACCTGTCCGGCCAGTTTTACATCCGGACTTAAGGTGGTAAAATCCCCAATCACTCCGTCATGGCAGACCATGGAGCCTGTATTGAGAAATACAAAATTTCCCAGAGTAACGTTGGTGGATATACGACAGTCCATGGAAAGAATACAGCCCTGTCCCAGTTTCACATCGGAACAGATTCTGGTATCCCCCAGAATGAGATTCGGAAATTTTAATCTGGGATTCTGCATGAGTTTTTCTGCAATTTTCCTGCGAAGCTCCGGTTCTCCCACACAGACCGCCACGCTGGTTTCCCGCTCCATGGCCAGCAGCACATTGTCATCGCCCAGATAAGGGCATGTGAGACTTCCCACGGAAATATCTGTTGTACCATGGCTTACGCGGGGGTTCAGATCCACATAGCCTGTTACATTCCATACAGGGTCCGGAGCATGACTCTGATTCAGCAGCTCTATCTGCCAGAGAAGCTCCCGCATACATCCGCCGGAACCGGCCAGAATAAGATTCTGCGTCATTTTGCAGTTACTTCTTTTGCAGCCACTCCAAGGGCTTCAAATACAGGGATGACTTCTGTAAATTTCTCTGCCATCTGTGCATCGTCTTTTGCCGCAATGGCCTCGCTCAAAGCCTTTATCTTCTCATTGAACATTTCTTTTTCGATGCGGACTTTGTCTTCATTCAGAAGCTCCATGGTGCCGTTAAATACCTGGATTTCCCAGTTCATGGCCTGCACAATATCGTTCAGGAATGCTTCCGTATCTTCCAGACGCTCTCCGGACAGTTCTTTTACGATTATGTTCATGTTTTTTACCAGACGTACGTTAAACTCCAGTAATGTCTCCAGTGCCTCTTTCTGTTCTGCTCTGTTCTCAATCATTTTCTTATCCTCCTGATTTTGTATTTTCTTTCAAAATATTAACATAAATGTTCTGAAACTGCTTCTTTTATGGTCTTTGCCATGTAATCTGTCATCTTCTCTGTCATTCCCGGATAAACCCCAATCCAGAAACTGCGCTCCATAATAAGGTCTGTCTGAGTCAGAGCACCGGCCACCCGATATCCCCGGCCTTCCTGCCTCATCTCATCGAAACAGGGCTGGCGCACCAGATTGCCGGAAAACAGCATTCTTGTCTGAACACCGTGATTTTCCAGATAGCTGACAATCTGATTTTTGTCCACGCCCTCCCGGCAGGTCATCAGAAAACCAAACCAGGACGGTGCAGAATCCGGGCAGGCTTCCGGCAGAATCAGGTATTCTTCCAGTTCCTGCAGCTGCTCTTTCAGCCGGTTGAAGTTAGCTCTGCGCTTTTCCACAAACCCCGGCAGCTTCTTCAGCTGGGCGCAGCCGATAGCCGCCTGTAAATCCGTAGCCTTTAAGTTATAACCAAAATGGGAATAGACATATTTGTGGTCGTATCCCAGGGGCAGTTCCCCATACTGTTTCTCAAAGCGATGGCCGCAGAGATTGTCCTGTCCGGAGGGGCACATGCAGTCCCGTCCCCAGTCCCGCATGGAGCGCATAATTTTGTGAAGAAGAGGATTGTCTGTGTAGACAGCCCCTCCTTCTCCCATAGTCATATGATGGGGCGGATAAAAACTGCTGGTTCCAATATCCCCGATACTCCCTGTCTTCTTCCATACTCCGTCCATACGGTATTCACTGCCCAGGGCGTCGCAGTTGTCTTCCACCAGCCAGAGGCTGTGTCTGTCACAGAATTCTCTCACCGCTTTCAAATCAAAAGGATTTCCCAGGGTATGGGCAATCATAACCGCCTTTGTTTTTTCTGAAAGAGCCTGCTCCAGAAGGCTCACGTCAATATTATACTGAGGGATGGCAAGATCCAGAAAAACCGGAACAGCCCCGTACTGAATACAGGGGGTAACTGTAGTGGGAAATCCTGCCGCCACGGTAATAATTTCATCTCCCGGCCGAATACGCCGTTCCTTCAAAAGGGGAGAAGTCAGTGTCATAAATGCCAGCAGATTTGCCGAAGAGCCGGAATTGACCAGTGAACCGTACTTCACACCGATATATTCTGCCAGTTCCTGTTCAAATTTTTCCGTATAGCGCCCGGAGGTGAGCCAGAATTCCAGGGCGCTGTCGGTTAAATTCCGCATTTCCTCCTGGTCATATACTCTGGATGCATAGGAAATTCGCTCTCCCTCCTGATATTCTTCTGTTTTCCGGTGATAGGCTTTGTAATATTCCTCCACCATGGAAAGGATTTCTTCTCGTGCCTCCTGTTCTGTTTTCTGTTCAAACATAATCTGTCTTCCTTTCTGCCTGAATTTTTACACACTCGAATCCTGTTTTGAATTTTAAACCTTCCAGGGGGCTTTCCCGCTGCTCCAGAGGTTTTCCAGATATTCTCTGTCGTGGATATTGTCCATGGGGGACCAGAAACCAGGATGTTTGTAAGCCGCCATCTGGTTATCTGCCGCCAGACGTTCAAAAGGCTCCCGTTCCAGCATGGTGCTTCCGTCTCCCAGATACTCATATACAGAAGGTTCCATCACCATAAATCCTATATTGACCCAGGCCTGGTCGGAGCGGGCTTTTTCCTGAAAACCCAGCACCTGATTGCCTGTATCATCCAGCTGCAGCGCTCCAAACCTGCCTTCCGGCTGAGTGGTGGAAATCGTCACTGCTTTTTTCTGCTCTCTGTGAAATTCCAGCAGGCGATGAATATCCACATCAGAAACACCGTCCCCGTAAGTCAGCATAAAAGGCTCTTCCCCTATGTAATCACGGGCCCGCAGAATTCTTCCTGCTGTCAGCGTCTCCAGTCCGGTGTCCACCAGCGTCACCTTCCAGGGTTCGCTGTTCTTGTCCAGTATCTGAACCTTCTGATTTTTCAAACTGATTTTCAGCTGGCTGTTGTTCTGATAATAATTTACAAAATATTCTTTTATCATATGCCCTTTGTAACCGCAGCATACGACAAATTCCTGAAATCCGAAAGCCGCATACTGCCGCATAATATGCCATAAAATGGGCCTGCCTCCGATTTCCACCATGGGTTTCGGACGAAGCCTGGATTCCTCGCTGATTCTCGTTCCTTTTCCGCCTGCTAAAATAACTACTTTCATATCTGCCGCTCTTTCATTCTGAATTCTTTTATCTGATGTTACACTTACTGCTTCTTACCCAAAAACTCCTTAATCTGGCACTCCATACAGGAACGGATATCTCCCCGTTCCCGATATACTTTGGTCCATTCCACGGTTTTTTCCACTGCAGTTCCAATCTTCCAGGCGGGCTTCCAGCCAATCCGGGCTTTAATCAGGGAACAGTCCAGCTTCAGGAAGGAGGCCTCGTGGGGACCCTCTTCACAGAGATTTTTCCAGCTCAGTCCTTCTCCCCAGGACTGACAGAACAGATCTGTCAGTTCCCCTACGGTAATGCAGTCTTCCTCATCAGGGCCCACGTTATAATAGCCCTGCTTATGGGCCTCTTCGGCCTGCTGCTCCACAATGGCCAGATAGGCAGTCAGAGGTTCCAGTACATGCTGAAACGGGCGTATGGAATAAGGATTTCTCAGAATAATTTCCTCTTTTGCCAGCGCTGCCCGGACACAGTCAGGGATAATCCTGTCTTTTGCAAAATCCCCGCCTCCGATAACATTTCCGGCTCTGGCAGTGGAAACTGCCATATTCCTGCCGTCAAAAAAGGATTTTTTATAGCTGTGGGTGACCAGTTCCGAACATGATTTACTGTTAGAATACGGGTCATAGCCATCCAGCGGATCTATTTCACGATATCCCCAGTTCCATTCCCGGTTTTCATATACTTTATCTGTGGTTACATTTAATACGGAAACCACACGTTCTGAATTCCGTACACATTCCAGCAGATGTACGGTTCCCATCACATTTGTCTCATAAGTATAAACGGGATTTTCGTAACTCTCCCGCACAATGGGCTGGGCTGCCATATGGATAACCAGTTCCGGCTGATATTTGTCAAACACGGATTTCAGGCTCTGATAATCTCTGATATCTCCTTCCAGATCTGTCATTCCCTCTCCTGCGCCGGAGAGCTGAAACAGGTTCTCTTCTGCCGGCGGCTTTAATGCATAACCAATTACCCTGGCCCCTGCCATCTGCAGCATAAGGCTGAGCCAGGCGCCTTTAAAGCCCGTATGGCCGGTGAGCAGTATGGTTTTGTTTTTATAAAAATCAGACATGTTTTATTCCTCCACGAACACTTCGCAATATCTGGTATGTAAGCGGTAATAAGAATCATTCCGTATATATTATCGTAAATATTTCATTCCTGCATAACATATATGGCGAATGAAAAAGATTATGGATGGTTCCTGCCATAAGCCACTCCAAACAATAAATCCGCTATACTGTCAACTGACCATAGTATAACGGATTTTTGGCGAAATTACAACTGAGCTGCATAAATTCAATGGACTGCTGACTGAATCAAACCATAGTCTGTTCGTTTATATCCTCAGCCCCTTTTCTTCCAACAACAGCTTTCCCGCAAGAGCCTTACATTGCATGGAAAATAATTCTACGGCTTCCTTCAAATTCCCATGGTCTGAATCAGACATATGGTTTCGCACAACATCACTCAAATCCATGCCTTCCAGACGACTTCCAAACTGACGGTTAAAAACTTCAAACTTTCCTGCCAGAAAATTCATATCTCCTTCTGTCAGTCTTTCAATTTTTCCCACATCATGATCAGCCAGGTCTGCCATTTTGTATAATTCATACACTGCGTCAAGTCTGACTGACTGTGCATCCGGATATTCCAGATCAGATTCCAGACGCTTTCCTTCCCCTTCCTGAAGCAGAGAAATGCCAAACTCTTCTTCCATCTTCCTCAGCATGTCGTAAGCACGGTTATACCAGGTATGATTCTGAACTTTCTTATAACCATTCTCTGCAATTTCAGCTGCTTCCTCCTGATGTGACAGCAGATATTTCAGACGTCCGGACAGGGATTCAACATCTTTTAATGAAAAAATAATCAGCTCTTCATTATCCCTAAAATTCTCCACAGTATACTTACTTTCATCTGTAACCGCAACAGCTTTACTCAACATGGCCGCTGCGATTCTCTCCTGAAAAGCATCCTTAAACCAGGGCATAATATTCAGAGCAATTCTGGCGTCTGCCAGCGCTTTTTCTGCTGCATAAGCACCGCCTTCATGAATCACAAGATTTTCCATATGTTCCGAATAAAAATTCTCCCACCCCTGTCCAAACACATGAATGGTCAGGCCGGCATCCAACAATGCACGGATTACTTTATCCCGATAATAAAAACGGGCATAAAAATCAACTTTAAAAAATTCGCCCATCAGTTCGTGGAAATCTGCATCACTTACTTCCTGATTATACTTCTTCAATGCTCTGGAAAGACATTCCTCCAGCGTATACTGTGAATTCACAATAATATCTTCCAGCATGTCTTCCAAAAATTTTAACAGTACACCGCCCTGTCCAAACCGTTCTGATAATTCTTTCTTTATTTGCTCCGGATCCTGCCAGGTTCCGGTAAATATAATATCCAGAGTCCGCTTCTCAAACGGTATATATTCCGGACGTGCGCTTCCTGACAACGGAATAAACGATGTATGTTTAACCATTGGAAAAAATTTATCTATGTAATCACAGAAGTTTCTGTCACATCCAAACACAATGGTCCTGTCATCTGCCTGATTCAGGTGGGCCCCAACTCCAACAGGCGGATCACACAGATAAATACCGTATATGCTTTCCGGTGAAAGATTTCTCGTAATTCCCCAGTCGCAGCATACCCCGTTCAAATCCAGAACCACATCAAATTTATATTTCGCAAGTACATGATTATATAACATGGGCTGCGCCAGAGACCATCCATCCAGAATACAGGTATTACACCCAAGTTTCCGCATGGCCAATGCCCATTCTTCAATATATCGTTCTGAAGAAGCATAACGCGATGCTGTTTTTATTAATAAAATATTTTTTCTTTCCATTCCAAACTCCCGTTAAAGGTTTCCCTGTTTCCTATGAACTAATCCTCCCATACTTTCCAGGGCGCTTTTCCTGCTGCCCAAAGGTTGTCAAGCCACGTTTTATCCCGGATTGTTTCTACCGGCGACCAGAACCCCTCATGCCGGTATGTCTGTACTGCCTTTTCCTGCGCCAGGCACTCCATCAGTGTAGCCGCTCTGGTGGGAGAATCAGGCGCAAAATACGGAATTGCCTCAGGCTCCAGTACCATACTGCAGGCATTTACCCAGGCCTCACCGGCAGAAGCTCTGTCCATAATACCCTGGTATTTGCCGTTCTCACTTAAAGCCAGTATCTCATTTCTTCCTGTGGGATGGGCAACCGCAAAAGTAGCGATATCTCCATGAGCTTTGTGCTGCTCTGTCATTTTCCGGATATCAATGTCAGACAGACAATCTCCATAAGTCACCAGCACAGTTTCACTTCCGCTGTATTCTCCTGCCATATACAGCCGGTCTGCCACGGAAGAACTGCGCCCGGTATCAATTACAGACACCTTCCAGTCTTCTGTCTGCTTCCGGTGTATTTCCACATCATTTGTCTGCAAATCTACCGTAATATCAGACTGATAGATATAAAAATTCATAAAATATTCTTTGATTGCCTCGCCTTTATATCCGGTACAGATAATAAAATCGTTGTATCCATAATAAGCATACTGTTTCATGATATGCCATAAAATCGGTCTGCCGCCAATCTCTGCCATTGGTTTTGGCATCTTTTCGTCTTCTTCTATCAATGTGCTTGGCAGGCCGCCTGCCAGTATAATTACTTTCATCTGCTTACCTCTATTGCTTCCGTCTACAAAAGAACAACCTCATTCTCTGTATGCATTTCTTCCAGCTGTTCTCTGATCCTTTCTCCATACAACATAGAACAGATTAAAACTGTACAATGCTGATCCTCCAAATATTCAGGTGAATATACTGTATATCCGTATATTTCCATTCCCTGCTTAATTTTATTATTATCTACAAATCCTTTTATATTACATTGTGATAAATTTGTAGTCGCCAGCAAACTCATCACATAAGAACCTGTTCCCCAGATCACCAGTTCTGTTTTTTCTTTTTTTAACGTTTCTATAACCGATTTTATCCGTTCTGCACGCTCCTCCTGGCGTCGAAAATAAGAACAAACCGCATTTTTTGTAGCAGTATCCTTCTCAGGCAATACTGTCTGATCTGCCTTACGGTAAACCTGTATCAAATCTATCGCATCATGTTTCTGTGCAATTCGTTCCATACCATGCAGGGCCATCAGATAATCCAGCGATTTTGCTGAAAAATAATTAATATGCTCCAGATTAAAATGGTTGGGAATACTGGACATATCATCTTCGATTTCTGAATAATCAGGAACACTTATCATGAATACACCATTTTTTTTCAACATCTTTGCAACATTATCCATCCCTTTTCCTGGAATCAGCAAATGCTCTGCCACCTCAAACAGGAAAATACAATCATACTTTTCTGTTTCTTCCGGTGCAACTTCAGAGTAAATACTTGCAACATACGCCTCTATTCCCGTTTCTCGTAAACGCCTCACACTTTCCTCAGAGGGATCTGCTCCCGTAATATTTGAATACCCATGCTGCTTTAATGCCACTTCAAATCGTCCGTTTCCTGCCCCTATCTCCAGCATCACAGACTCTTTTGTAATATATTTCAATAAAAACTCTTCCACCATTTCAAAACGAAGACTGTTATCATCTTTGCTGTCATCACCATAAAAATTAAAATTACTGTAATACCAGTCCAGGTCTTCCATAGACGCCGCTGTATCTGCATAAACAAATCCACAGTTATCACATACCACCACATTATAGGAATCCGGCAGACGATAATTTTCCGGAACTCTCATTTCAATTTTCCTGATCACCTCTGTATGATTCCCGCCGCATACAGGACAAATTCTGTTTCCCACGATTACATACCTTCCTTACCTGATTTTTCAAAAAAACTCATTATCTTTTCTGCCTGTTTCTCCGGAGATATATTCCCGTCATTCTGAATTGTCAAATCCGGACATTTGGGTTCTTCCAGTCCTACCTGAAAACCTGCCAGCTCCTTTTCCTCTCCGGATTCATATGCACTGTACAGTCCTTTCTGGTCGCGTTTTTTCAGCGTCTGCATGGTAACCTTTACATAAATCTCATGATAATTTTCGATATTTTCCCGATTCCATTCCCGTACACTGTCAAACATGGAAATTGTACAGCAGATTACATTTAATCCCTGACTCTGTAACATATGGCATAAACGTGAATATCGCATGGCACATTTTCTTCGATCTGCTTCCGAATATCCAAGATCATTCCCAAAAATCCCCCTCATAATATCCCCATCCAGAAATACTGTACCGGAATACTTCGTTTTTAATTTTTCATAAAATATCCTGCCAATAGTGGTTTTCCCTGCTCCTGAAAGTCCTGTAATCCAATAAACTGCCGCCATTTCCTGCCCTTTCCTGCCTGATACTATTTTATCTTTTTCTCCACAATCTCTAAATCATCACAGTCATCAATTTCAAACCATCCACGCTGAATATGTACCGCTTTCAGTTTATAATTCTCATCAACAAGGCCCTGCAGCAAATCTGTCATATACATCTTTTCATAATTCCGTTCTGTTCTCCAAAGCTGTTCTCCGGCTTCTGAACGTCTTCTGGCCTCTGATGCAAGATTAAGTACATTCTTTAACCCCTGTCCTCTGAATCGCATCAGGCCAATGTACTGAGACTGTACATGTTTCAGTTCTGATGTCCTCTGGCCGATTTCTGTAAGATAATCATTCTCATCAAACATGAGAGACTCCGCATCATCCAGTGGATTATCACATCTTTCTGACCAGTATTCATACCAGCCATCATCCACAATCACCGACATATCATCAGATGTTTCCAGAATTTTCCTCAGGACTTTTTCGCTGTATATGATATCTCCATACGAAATAAGAATATCATCCTCCCGTTCCATCAGATCCTTTGCACACATGAGAGAGCATACCATATTCGTTGTTTCAAATTCTTCATTAATTATAAAATGAATGCCTGTTTTCTGCAGCTTTTCTCTTAACACATCACTTCTATAGCCAGCAACAATCGTAATATCTTCTTCTTTCATACCACAGGAGTACATGGTATCAAGCTGCCGCTCTATAATGCTTCTTCCATTTACCTCAACCATACATTTCGGACAATGCTCCGTCAACGGACGCAGCCTGCTTCCCTGCCCCGCTGCCAATATAATTACTTTCATCTCATTTCCTCTCTTTTTCAAATAAATCCTGTAATCGTCTTATATCCTCCATACAAAATTCTGACTCTCTTTCAGGATGCCACATAACCGCCAGAATGCCTTTTTCCCGGTCCGTAACTGCCTCAATCACTCCATCTTCTGAAATTGCCAGAACTTCCAGAGGACGCTTCACCTGAAAACATGCCTGATTATGATAACTGTTTACGGTAAATTCCCCCAGACTGCCCTGAACCTTATGGCGAACTGCCACATGCCCACTGATTTCCTCAAGTCTACAGTCATAATAATCCAGAATCACCTGCATTCCACGGCAAAAACCAAAAACAGGTACGTTCCCTTTCAATGCAATGTCCAGTAATTTTTTCTCTGTCTCATCACGTTCAGGCGCCTGTCCGCCATACCTCACCAGGCTGTTCCCACCGGTCAGAACAAGACCGGCAGGCTTCAACTGATACATCATTTCTTCTGCTACTGATAAAACATTTGGCAGCGGAATCGGAAGAAATCCGCACTTTTCCAGAAAAACAGGAATGCACTGATCTGCACAGTCTCTCCGTTCTCCATAACTTTCCACGACCTCTACCCGCTGCGTATATAAAACGATTTTCATTACAGTTTCCTCACTTTACCTGCGCCATCCATATCCTGGTAGTATAAGGAATTTTAATATATTCCTGCCCTTTCCCTTCTACCACTTCTCTTATTCTCTCATTGATATACTGAAATTTTTCTTTTGACTGCCTCTGAACTGTCCCATGGGATTTCCAGCCTTCAATAAAATCTTCTGCCAGCACTTCGTGCATAACGGTTCCTTCCACAAAAACCACTTCCTGGAAAATTTCACTTTTATTAATCACTTCTGTCTGATCTTCCCTTCTGGTTCCATAGCCATAATTTTCAATCTCCTGCATTAATACAGCCTCAATTTCTTTTTGCAGAGGATCATTCAAATCCCTGTGATTCCACATACAGGCAAACCATCCATTATCCTTTAAAATTCTTTTTGCCTCCACCAGTGCTTTCTGCCTGTCACACACATTAAAGGAAGATCCAAACGTCACCATATCAAATTTTCCGGTTTCCATACCGGTATGTTCTCCAACGCCTTCAAACCATCTGACATTCTCAAATTTTTTCGTTCTCTCTATTCCGTTTGCCCGCATGGCATCATTAGGTTCCACAGCAAATACCTCCAGGCCAAATTCTGCCAGTTTTATGGTCAGATGAGCTGCTCCGGCTCCAACATCACAAACCAGATCACCTTTCCGCACTCCTGCTGTCTGTAACATTTTATCAATAGCTGTCTGTGCGTAATCCGGCCTTTTCAAATATGCTGCTGCCAATTCTGTATAATCCCATTCTGTTTTCATTCTGATTCTCCTTTCAAATTATAAATAAGCAATTACTATCTGTTTCTTAAAATCCTGACATTTTTCGCCAATGCATTGATTTCCAGTATTTCAGCCTTTCTGTACTGTTCAAAACGCTTCGTGCCAACACCTACTACTGCCGGAATTCCCAGTTCTCCTGCCCTTATGGCCATATGGGAATTCGCTCCTCCATACTTTGTGATGAATCCTCTGATTCCATGTGCAAAAATCCAGTCATAACCCGGATCAGCACTTTGAATCAATAATATTTTATCCTTTATTTCTTTACTGTCAACAGAGCCTTCCAGAACCAACGTCTCACCAGCCACACATCCCAGCGTAATATAATTAGGCTCTGTATCCGGATAATAAAAAGACCAGACATCCTCTGCGTTCAGGATAAGAGGCGGCAGCGTCACAGATTTTGTCAGCTCATATTCTTCCCTGCCTTTTTTTGCGGCTCTCTTTAAATTCATTTCCGTGTCCTTTGTGGACATATACAGTTCTCTGACTGCCTGTATGTTCATATAGGCGCATTCTTCCCTGGAAATACCATACTTTTCTCCGATTTTTCCCAGTATCTGTATCGCTTTACTCAGGTTCCTGGTAAAAACAAATTTTCCATACTCCCTTCCCTCTATTACTCTTTTTATAAAATCCATAAGTTCCAGAATGTTATTGTTCAGGCCATTCTCAGTCAGTGCATCGGTGAGACCCTGCATCTGCTTCAGAGACAGGCGAAATACCTCCCCGGAAGATACCTTCTCTTCACTGTCCTCCTTATTCCAGTCAAAATAAAGTTCCGGAGCCTCATCATAGCGGGGCGAGGTAATATCATATGTTCCTGGTCGAAGATGTCCATATTTTTTAAGAAAACTATGTCTGGACAGTTCTTTAAAATCTCTGTTCATATTAGAGCTGACCGTTTCAACCCCTGCCATAAAAAGTTCATAATCTTTCTCTGAAATAATCTTTTTATTTACCAGTGACTGCAAAAGCTGCACTGCAATAAACGCCGCTCTTGCCAGTCCTGCGAAAGGCAGTGTTCCATATCGCTTGCAGTCTTCCAGTAACCAGTATATTTTCTCCAAATCTCCCAGATCACTGGACATTACTTCTTCATAGCGCTTTTCCAGAACTCTGATTTTTTCATAATCTTTCCGCCAGAGCCCTGTTTCATGGTTAATAATCCGATTAGTAATGTTCCTCAGAGAAGTTATAACTGCTTCCGTTTCCTCTGATGTGAAACCATACTCTGCCAATATCCGGATGCGTTCCGGCAAATCCAGTGTATAGCAGGAAAATACAATATCAAATTCAACTTTATCATGTTTCGACGGTTCTTTTTCCAGTCGCTCCAGATAATAATTTACCAGTTTTTCACTTATCATTTCATCCAGTTCTGCCGGAATAAAAGAATTAAAACTGACCCGAACATCAATATAGGGCAACCCACAGAAATCAACCATAAGTGGAAAGCTCCTGAGATTTCTGTATCCATAATTATCTCTCTGATACGCCCATATATTGTCGGTAATAATTTCACGGTATAATGACATTGCCAGGGGCTTTGGACGTATTCCTATCATTTCAGCAGGGTTCCAGTCCGGCATGACGCCATACGCTGTCTTTCTTCCACACAGAAAGGGTCGGGGAAACTGCTCCATTTTAATCTTTCTTTCGATCCGGGCAAGTTCCTTTCTCTGCCTCTCATAATCTACTGGCATCCCATTTAAACATAATGCTCTTACCTGGAAAATATATAACATATCATCTTCTGTTACCGCGAATTCCACATCCAGATTATCCTGTCCAAACAGATTTTCCAATTCTTCCAACGTAAAATATAAATTTCCCGGAAATCCTTTTTCTCCTCCTGCTGCTGTTTTTTTAAACCTGTAAAGTAATTTACTCTCCCTTCCACTTCCTGCTGTGATAGCTGATGTGGAACCTGTCTCATCATAGTTAATCACATAATAATTTCCCAGCGTACTTGGCTCAGCTGTAAATGCAACACCACAGTATACCACATTTTTCAGCATAGGCTGAACCAGAATCTGGTTGTCCATATTATTATCATCAAAAGATTCAATTACTCTGTTTACAGCCTGTACAAAATTTTCATAGCCTGTCACATCTCCCACCGATTCAAATTTACCGGCCTGAGATTCTGAAGCCGTATCTTCATTTAAGGCAGAACTTCTGACGATCAGAGGATTTACTGAAAATTCTTCTATAATTTTCTCCCACAGTGTTTCCTGTCTTTTCTCATTCCATTCTTTCACTGTAAAAGAAAGCTGAGGCAGAACCTGTGCCCTGGAAAGTTTTCCATATATTCTCTGTAATGTTTCAGCTTTTGTTCCTAACTCCAACATTGACTTATCCCTCGTCTGCAACCGGTCTGATATAATCATAGTATTCTGTTTCTTCTTTGTATCCACGCATATATTCTGCATACATCTTCTTTATAAACTCGTTTATATCATATTTATCTTCCGGTCTTCCATATTCATCAAGAACCTCCTGAGCAATTGAGGCAAATTTAAAATCTTTCTGCAATATCTGCTCCAGAGCTGCTTCATCAAATTCTGTAAACTCCGGTACATCATTTTCATATCCGTAGGCCTTTTTAAATTTAGAATAAATCATATTAAGCCTTGCTTCATCCCATACTGTCAGTGCCTCTGAAAAATTCTTTTCTCCAACTGTTGTTGTATCATTGCCTGTAATATATTTCACACCATCCGCTGTAAACACCGGAAAATAAACTTCATATCCGTTTGTTGTGGTAGACGACAGAATATCACTGTATGGAATTTTCATCCAATCACACAGACTTCTCATTGTTTCTTCCGAACGGAATTTTAAATCCTCAAAACGAATTACCTTTACGCAGTCAATACCTTTACGCTTTTCCAGATTCAAACCCATCTCACATTTTATGGTATGAATAAAATCTGCATCCTTTGTGAGAATAATATTATCTTTCCCTTTTATAATCATCCTGCGAACATAAGAATAACATTGCTGCACGGGTTCCCGGATAATGATCAGATTTTCTATCCTGGAAAACTCATCCTTATGAAAATATTCATATGTATCAGCCACATCATAATTTGTTTTATGCATATGATAAAAAAGCCAATAAGAAGTGTCTCTTTTCTTTCTTCCCAGACAATTATTATATGCTGCCGCATAAATTTTCATCATATCTCCAAAAGAAGTAAGTGATATCTTCCGTCCTGCAAACTGTATCCGAAGCTGACGCATAAAATCGTCCGGATGTATCAGAACATCATCCATAAACTGGCCTTTTTCGTCCATAATTAATGCAAATTTATTATTTTTCACACAACTCAAATGGCCGTATGCTGAATGAAAATATCCAAACATCTGTGCTCCCATTTCAATCAGTAATTCTGTACCTTCCAGATATTTCAACCTGTGTTCGTAAACGAGTCCAAATACATGGGTACTGTATGGCAATGTTAAAATATCCGGATGACCGTCTAAAAGCTGTTCCAGATAAAAACTGCCTGAATTTGACATGTGATTAAAAATAACCACATTCTGTATTTCTTCTGCACAAATTAATTCTTCCCGATTCTCAACAATGTCCATATCATTCACATTCGCCAGGTCAAGCAAATAAAGATACAGAGGAATCCGCAACTCTGAATTGCTGTCATATACTCCATATTTTTTAAGATTTCTGATCATATTGGTAAATCCGTCTCTGTTCCATGTGCCAACTCTCTTCTCCACATCAATACAAACCAGATATACAGCATTCGGATATCTCTCTACTGCTTCTTCCAGAGAATAAACCGGTAAATCCTGATATTTCTGTCTGCACTTCTCCGGTGCATCATCACAGAAACACACCGGATTACATCCCATTTTTGTAAATATCCGATACGCAATTTCACCCCAAAAACCAGCCCCATACAAACACATTTCCCGTTCTTTCGCCTGATTAATCGTATCTGTTATACTTTTATGCCACATTTCTTCACTACTCCTTATAATCAACTTTAACTTACGCACTATTTCAAATAATTTTTCAGGCAAATCGTCTCAAAGGTAGACCACTTTCTCCGGTCTATGCAGTCATACCAGATATCTTCCTGTTCCTCAATTTGGATTAACTTTTGAAGAAATGTTTCATTTATTTCTTCTTTGGGTATAATTACTACTCCTGAGTCATCGCACACTGCCACTGCCCCCTGATATACATTTCTCCTGTTACTGATTATTTCCCTGTATTCTGTTTTATCTACAGGTTTGTTAAAACAACCCACAGGAGATACTCCCTGACACCAGACAGGATAATTCTCTTTGATCAGCGTATGGGCATCCCTCATTTTTCCTGTACAGACAATTGCCCTGTTTCTTAAATACAGTAAAATATATTTTGATACAATATCACCAATAATTGCCCGTTCATGTACGTCTATCGCATCTATCAGAACTATCTTTCCGGCAACGGGTTTATTATGTAAATCTTCATGCACTGTCCAGTTCGATTCCTGAACAGCATACAGATATTCTATTTCTCCTACAGCAAAATGTCTGGCATTCAGTGCCTGGACTTCACATAACGCTCCGGTTTTTCCCAGACAGTCTGCCACCTCTGTTGTTGAAACACGATTTTGTTCTATATAGTCAATAATCTTTTGTTTTATATCCATATCCTCCTCCTGCTATTCACAATGTAATATCATTGTACCGCTGGCATCTGTTAAAATAACAGTATCATTATCTGTTATCATCGTCTTTTCATCTGATTTTTTATTTTCAAAAGAATACCTTTTTACTCTGAGCTTTCTGCCATTAATTTCACAAATTGCTCCATAAAATTCCCGCTGGGACAAAATCTTTCCGCGGATTACATCAAAAGTATCAAAATTCAAATCAATTATAATATCTTTTTCAGAAATTTTAGGCCAATATTTCCCGGCGAGAATCAGTTCTCCCTCCAGTTTCCCATTCAGAAACAATTCCAGGCGTTTTAACAAATATGGAATACCTTCTGTCAGTTTTGCATTTAATGAAGGCACATCATCCTCCTGGTCTACCAAAACTTCATATTCACCAATAAGCAAACCTTCATCTATTCCTCCTGTCAGTTTATATAAAGACAAACAGGTTTCAGTATCTCTGTTAAGTATAGTTCTTACAACAGCATGCGCCCCTCTGTTAAAGCGTAAATTTCCTCCGTGAAAATTATAGATAGCATACTTCTGAGCCATACTTTCCGGAATAATAAATTCAAATTTGTACATTATGATAAAATCAATTTCCATGGCAGAAACATTATCTGTAATACTGCTTAATTCCTGTTTTTTACTTATTTCATAATATTTCAGATTTTTATTCTTTACCAATTCGTAATATTTCTCTGTCAACCTTCCTGTTACACCAACAGCACCTGTCAAATCCAGGAATTCACATTCCAGAAGATATTTTATCATCTTCTCAGAATATCCAAAATAAATTACCTTTTTCATTTTACTTTCCCTGATTCCTGCATTTCTCAGGTATTTTACAGACGGTCATCCGAGTCTTTCCGCTTCTGAGCTTTGGAATATCATCTACATATTCAAATTTCCAGTTACTGTCTCCGCCGAAAAGTTCTTTACATTCTTTCACAATCATATCTTCATAAGTATGATTTGTCGTATTCAATATCCATGTAAAATTATGATAATCCTCCTGAACAAGCTGAAATTGTCTGATATCCATAAAGGGCTCTAAAAATGAAATACTGTTAAAATAATTTATCATTTGTCCATCCGTAGTGTAAAGGGCATCTGTCTTTCTTCCATGTATTTCTGTTATATATACTTTTCCGTCTGCCATAGTCTTTTTCGTCACCAAATCACCGTTCTCATATCTTATTACAGGAAATGCTTTATTAAAAAAGTCAGTAAGCACCAGTCTCCCAACTTCTCCCTCTTCTGCCGGCTCATTGCTGTCCATTTTCAATATTTCAAAGTAAAAATCTGCCGTATTTGCCCTGCTGCCAAGACCGCTTCCATCTTCTACAGCCAGTACGCCATTTTCCTCATTAGCGTAAAGGACATACACCGGGCAGCCAAAATATTCTGAAATCGTCTTTCTGGCAGTTTCTTTCAATGTCTCGGAAACCGAAAATATCCCTTTTAACCGGCATTTTCTCCCCGCTGCTTTCCCATTTATAATAAAACGCGAAAGATGATCCAAATAGGAAGCCATACATGTGAGTGTTTCAAATTTTTCTTTTTCCAAATATTCCAGAAGACTGGAAAATGCTTTTTCATCATGATGTTTACTATCCAAATAATAAACATTATCTCTGATTTGCCGTTCCACAGGTATATTTTTATCAGCTACTGTCTCACTGATAAAGAGTGTTTTTGTATGCGATGGAACGCCCACATTAGCGCGAAATACTTTATTTCCGGCTATCCATCTGCAATGTTTATATCTGTCCATAACCATTTTAAAAGGCGTACCTGTAGAACCGCTTGTATATTTACAGCAGTTATCTTCCAGGTTTTCATATTCTTTTACTGCAATTTCATCCCAGTGCTCTTTTAAGTGAGATTTATCAACAACAGGGAAGTCCTGTAACGTCTGATATCCTTTATACTTTTTGTAATAGTCTGAAAACATAGTTGCAAAGTTAAGAATCTCATTTAAATAATGTTTTTGAAATATCTCCGTACATTCCGGATGTCCAAGTATATAATCAATTTCATCACAGCAATTTACCAGACGCCCTTTATTATTCTCAATATCATCTTTCACAAAAGCTGTATATTTTAATTCTCTTTCTGTCATGATGTATATCTCTCCTTTTACAAACAGTCATCTCTGATTTTCAATTCCATTAATATATTGGAATCATTATCTCCAATTTTTTCAAATCCAGATTTTGTATACATTTCATAAGCAATCAGATTTGTTTTAGCAACCTCCAGTCTTATTTTATGCATTCCATTCTTCCTGGCAGTCTTTATTGTCGATTTGAGCAGGTAATTCCCGTACCCCCCCCCTCTGTATTTTTTCCGTACCACTATTATCGACAGCCAGGCAATTCTGTCAGTTATATCATTTGCATAAACTGAGGCATACCCCATATTATCCATACCGGAATTTTCATCTCTTATAACCATAAATTCTGCTTTTGATGCAAATTTTTCACTTAGTTCTCTTAATTTTTCATCTGAAATGTTTTTGTTGTACAAGTCATTTCGACATTCAAATAAAATATTTTCAATTATATCCTTTTCATTTTCTGTAGAAAAAATCATATCTTTATCTCCTGCCGACATACAATTTTCACATTATTATCTATATCTTTTATCAACTGATCCAACTCACTTTTTTTCTCACAGCCCGCAATATAGAATCCGGCTCTCTCAGCATCATTTTGAGCATTCTCTATATAAGTGCCTGCCTTAATATTAAATCCATACGCAAGGATATCAGGATTGTTTCTCAAAATATCCAATCCATCTATCTTTTCAACAATACCTCTTTCAGCAGGAGGATCAAAAAATCTTAATACCGCACAGCGCTCCCTCAGATTTTTATTTACTTCAAACTCCGGACTTGTGATATTACCAAGAGCACATTCGAGCAAATAATCATAATTATCCACCCCGGACATAAAAGGAACAATATGGGAAGATATTAAGTTTCCCCCTCCTCTGGCCGCAATCTCAATCAAATAATATCTGCCATTCTGGAATTTATACTCTGCATGTGTTAAGCCAAACTGTAAGGACGATTTATTTACAAATAAATCATTCTCCACTGTTAATTCCTGATAATCATACAGTTCGCTGTCATGAGTAAAATAAAGCTCACAGGCAATATTGGAATTGTACGCATAGTGTTTCTTTTGAGAAATAGCCAGCGTGCAGTGCCTGTCCGGAGTTTTGATCCCGTCAACAGTAAACTCCGTACCTTCTATATATTGTTCCGCCAGTATGGCATTCCGTACTTTACTGAAAGATAATGTTTCTTCAAAATGCCTTCGGATATCTTCCGTACTTTCAATTGTAAAAACACCTCTGCTGCTATTACTGTCCAATGGTTTTATAATAATTTTTGAATTAATAAATTCAAAAAAATCAACTGTTTCTTCCAGGGTCCTGCACATCCTGTATTCCGGTACATGTAATCCATTTCTTCTGGAAAACTCCCGCATTTCGTATTTATCTGTAAAAAGACGTGCGCTTTCTCTGTCCAGTGCCGGCAAACATAAACGTTCTCCCAATTCTGCCAACAAAGGCATCGCAATATCGCATTCCTCTGAAATAACAGCATCAGCTTTTATATCTTCACAATATTTTACCACTCTCTCAACATCAAAAATATCACTTTGTAAATATCCATCTGCATATTTGAATGCCGGAGATTCTTCATATGGATTAATCACAAATGTCTTATATCCCTTTGCCTTACTTTTTTTTATTATGGGTATCTGCCATTCACTGCCTGGTAATACCACAATTTTTTTTCCCAAAACAACCACTCACGTACTGATATACAATCCTGAATCTAAATTATCAGTACGTTCTCCTTCCTGAATTTTTTATTCAAATAAAATGCATATGGAACACAATTTCAGCGTTTCCGAAGGGTTGTTTCTCCTGAAAATGTAAACTCAATTTGGTAGTTTTACCAAAACATATCCGGAAACAACCATTTTTTCATCCTGGTTAAAAATCATTGTTTCCAATTTCGCCTTATTCCGGGGAAGTATTTCTAAAATTTTCACTACTATAATTTTCCCACTCAGAATTCAAAAATCATCAATTCCTATATTACTACTGATTGAAATGTTTTTTGTTCCATATATACTCGCCTTTTTACTGATTAATACGTTTTTACCTCTCCCCTCATAATTTAATGCCTTTTTCTTTCAATTCGGTTATAGAACAAAAGCTATTCACGCTCACTCACTCCTTCCTCTCTTCTTCATAAATATTGAGAGAATGCCATTGGTTTGCTGCCTGTATATCCATTTAAAATGCTCTGATAATATTTATATACATAAACTGATAATCTTTTTTATCCCTTCTTTTTCCAAATTTTCATATAACGGAAGTACCAATATCTTCTCGGCCAAATTTCTTGCATTTCTTAAATCAAGTTTTTTATATTTATTTTTATAACATGCCTGGTCTGAGGTCAGGGGATAAAAATACTTTCTGGAATAAATTCCGTGCTGCCTTAAATGATCATAAAGTTCATTCCGGCTCATCTTATACTCATCTTCTATAATCACAGGAAAATAAGCATAACTGCTGTTTGCCTCCGGATTTTTCTTAAAGAAGCGGATTCCTTTTACTTCTTTCAGATTTTCCATATAACAATCATAATTGTGCCTTCGTTTTTCTCTTACTTCTTCAACATGCTTCAGATTGCACAGCCCCATAATTGCACTGAATTCATTCATTTTTGCATTCGCTCCTACTCCTGCCACAAGATTTTCATTGCGTATGCCAAAATTCTTGAGATTATACAGCTTCTCGTAATAGCGATGTTCCGAAAAGGTAACTGCCCCTCCTTCAATGGTATTATACACTTTTGTCGCATGAAAACTGAATATTGACGCATCACCATAACACCCAATCCCCTTTTCTTTATACTTTACACCAAAAGCATGGGCTGCATCATAAATCACTCTCAAATCATATTTGTCTGCTATTCTCTGAATTGCTTCTACGTTACAGATATTTCCGTACACATGCACAGGTACAATTGCCACTGTATGTTCCGTGATTAAATCTTCTATTTTTGTCTCATCTATTGTCCCATCAGACAGTTTTATGTCACAAAATATGGGTTTTAAGCCATTCCTTACAATTGCATGTGTTGTTGAAATAAAAGTAAACGGCGTTGTAATTACTTCCGCTCCTTCCGGAAAGCCCATCATTTGAATCGCCATTTCCAGTGACATATGGCCGTTTACCATTAACGATAATTCCGGAACATCCAGATATTCCCGTAATTCTTTCTCCAACTGCCCGTGATACTGCCCCATATTTGTCAGCCAGTGGGTATCCCACAGGGGCTTAATCGCTTCTATGTATTCTTCATAAGGAGGCATAGAAGACTGTGTTACCAAGATATTTTCCTGCACTTCTTATTTCTCCTTTTTCTTATTTTACGGTATTTCATATTAATTTTGTCAGACAACGATACCGTGACCATTTATAAATACTTTTTCAGCTGTATTGGCTCATCTGCCATTCTCAACGCCGAAACTTTTTCCATATACTGATTCTGAAAACCAAAACCATACGTTACACCTATAAACTGCACACCGGCCTCTTTCGCACCTGTGGCATCATTTTCGCTGTCGCCAATCATAACTGCTTCTGCTGAAGAATCCAGTTGCGCCGCTGACAGACACTTTTTTATAATATCGCTTTTTCTCAGTTTATTGTTATGATCTGCCCCGAAAATAATATCACTGTATGCTCCAAATCCAAAATGACGCAGGATAATTTCTGCATAATCCTGCCTTTTATAAGTTGCTATGGCAATTCTCGTTCCACTTTCCTTTAAATACCTGAAAACATCAAAAATTCCTTCATAGGGTACTGCTTTCAGCAAATCGACACTTTTGTATCTGTCGCGAAATGTCTCCGTCAGTTTTTTTACAGTTTCTTCATCCAGATGATAAGCCCTCTGAAAGGATTCCTGTATTGGAGGACCGATAAATGTCTTTAATACTGACTCCTCCAGCATTTCCAGGCCGTATTTTTTAATTGTATAACGGACAGATTCTAAAATCCCTTCTGAAGTATTCAGTAAGGTGCCGTCCACATCAAATATCACAAGTCTGAAGCACCCCATAACATTTATTCTCCTTTTTCTGTTATGTTACTGTAACCATTCCGCTTATATCGCATTTTGTCATATTCCTCCCGTTCCAGAAAGGGTGCCATATCGTCCAGAGAAGGCGATACTATTCTTCCATCCGGCAGCAGCCTTGAAGACGATTTTGGTTCAAAATTTTGCTCCGAATCAACAACAACTTCACAGATACATGCTCTTTCGCAGGACAGTACATCTGCTAAAATTTCATTACACTGTGCTTCTGAATCTATTTTACAGTAACTTATGCCAAAAGCCCCGGACAGTTTTTCAAAATCAGGAAAGCCCACCCCGCTCTCACTGTCAATGCCCACAAACGACGACTGAAACAGATTTCTCTGAGTCTGCCGTATGGAATGATACCCGCTATTATTCAGGATAAACAGCTTAATATTCAGCTTATTATAAGCAACTGTCGCCAGTTCCTGGAGATTCATCATGATACTTCCGTCTCCGTCGATACAAATAGTTCTCCTGCTGTTATCTGATACAGCCACTCCCACTGCTGCCGGCAGCCCATATCCCATAGCCGCACATCCGGAATTTGTAAACATCCGCTGTCCTTGCTTTATCTTTCCGGCCTGAAATGTAATAACACATGCTCCGCCATTCCCACAAATAACTCTGTCAGCCGCATTTAGTTTTTCAAACAAAACATCTATGAAAACATATGGATTTAATCTGTTGTTTGAATCATGGTACTTTTCCAGAACAACGGGATATTGTTCCAATGCCTTATGGCACCAGTCCACCCACGCCTTATGGTGGCCGGGCGGTTCATATTCCATGTCAAGCATCTTTCTGACAAATTGTTTTACATCCCCATGAACCGGCATATCTGCATGAACTGTGGGCTTTATAAGTTCCTTTTCATCTATATCAACCACTATCTTATATGCATTTTTCGCAAAATCAAAATGATTATATCCAATCATCCGAATATTCATCCTGCATCCCAGGCTTAACAGCAAATCACTGTTCTGCAACGCAAAATTACCGGGCCTTGTCCCAACTGTTCCCGGCATTCCTGCAAAATACGGATTTTCATAAGCCACCGTATCATTGGCATTCCATGCAGTCACAACCGGAATCTTCAATTTATTAATCAGTTCCAGAAATTCATTTTCCGCATTTCCCAAATGCACCCCTGTACCTGCCAAAAGCAATGGAGACTTTGCATTTCTGATTTTATTTAAAATAATATCTGCCTGATTGGCTGACAGTTCCGGTATCTTCCAGAACTGCTCTGTCTCAGACTGAAAATGCTGCAGCCGCTCTGTCTCAATCTCGGCTCCCTGAACATCCAGAGGAATATCCAGCCACACCGGACCGCCTCTCCCATGTCTGGATAAATACAAAGCCTTTTCCAGATGATAGGCAATCGCATCCGGTTCCCTAACCATCACTGCATACTTTGTCATATTTGATACAGATTTTATAATATCACATTCCTGATCTCCCAGCTGACGTAATGCAAGCTGCGGACACGACCAGACTGTAGTTTCCCTTTTCACCTGTCCGGACAGGACAAACATAGGTATGGAATCTACCCAGCCGCCGAACACTCCTGTAATGGCATTTGTCCCTCCAGGTCCGCTGGTCACGCAGACTGCGGCTAATTCACCTGTCATTCTTGTATAGGCTTCCGCTGCAATCGCACAGGCCTGTTCATGATGATTAAATACGCAATGTAATCCCTCCTGATGGCCTATGGCCTCATTCAGGTGCATGGCGCCGCCGCCTGTTACCATAAAGCAATCCCTGATACCATGATTTACCAGAAACTCCGAAATGTATTGTGCAACTTTTATTCTCATAATTGCTTTCTCCCATCAGTATTCCATTTTATACTTCGTTTTTGTCAAAAACCGAACATTTATCAGGGATTTGTTTTCTGTCAAAAACGCGCTCATATATCTGTTGAGATAATCTGACTTATTTTTTATAAATTCATATTCCATATGCTCATTTAAATAATTCATTTCTCCACAGGAATATCCGTCAAACCCTGCCAAAACCACAGTCTTTACCTGTAAACGAATCAGTTGTCTTAATAACATAGCCAGTGAATTATCAATCAATTCTGTTTCACGATCCAGTAAAGGACCTATATTTATTACATAATCAAACTCTCCACTGGAACAGGTGACATTTGACGTGGCAATTATTTTATATTTTTCCTGACTTAAATTTGTAGCCATTTGTACATAACGTTTTGAATTGCTGATAAAAATATAATCCGGATGCAGATAATCCGGAATATAATTAATGGATATAATCGGCAAATTCTGTTCTTTCACATAGCTTTCTATTTTATCATGTTCCAACTCCATGGATTTCCCCGGCCCCACCAGTAATAATTCCTTCCCTTCAAACAGTTTCTTTAATAATTCCTGCGCTTTCCGGTCATTAATTTCATTTAACTGATACTGAACATATAACTGCTCCATATAATCTTTGTCATAAAGAAGTTTATTCTCTCCCTCCAGTTTCCCCAGCAATTCATTGATAGACTTAACTGACAATGTGTGCTTGTTCATCAGATACGATACATAATCCGGATGGCAGTCATTAGAAGCTGCCAGATAATAAAACATATTATATCCCCAGGTTGCAGGATGATAAAATTGTGAAATATTTGAATCAATGGCTTCCAGAAGCTGGCTGATACGATACCGTTTTCCATGAATATGATTCAAATGCATGGCAAGAAGTTCTATTGGTGCATTACCGGCACTCTTTCCCATCCCATAAAGAGAACCATCTACAATCATCATTCTCTCTGTTTCATTTGACAACATAGTGATGCAGTTTGCATATCCCATCTGAAAATTATTATGGGCATGATACCCTAATCCAATACCGCTGTGCAGATTTTCACTTAAAAGGGTAAAATAATGCATAAGATTATTCTGGTGCATCAGTCCATAGGTGTCTACCATGGATACCGCATAAGGCCTGACCTGATTCGCCAGCTGAATCAAATCCATCATCTCTTCATCGCTATAACTGGTAACGCTGACAAGCTGCGCAAAAACTTTATATCCCAGCTTTTTTAATTCTCCGCAAAAGGCTATGGCCTGCTTTCTTAAATGTTTTTTGAAAATTACTCTGATTCCATCCAGAAAGCTCTCATTGCATGGGCTGATGTACTCCAGACCACATTTTCCGTAATCAATCATCCCTACAACCATGGTTTGTTTTTTATTCAATTTTCCATATATTTTTCCCACACATCCCGTATCCGGCATAATACTTCTGTCCAGATCAAAGGGGCGCTTTTCATCCAGAAAGCCAATTTCTATAATGTCTGTTCCTGCATCTACGATACGTTCAAAGATACTTACGAGATTGTTATTCCCAAACTTCCAGTCGTTTATATACCCTCCATCCCGTAACGTACAGTCAAGCAGTTTTATTTCTCCCATTCACAGTCCCTCCTGTTTACGGAACCATTGAACTGTCTTTCTGATTCCTTCATCAAACTCTGTATCTGGCTGAAAGCCTGTATCTCTGATAAGTTCCGATATGTCCGCTCCCAGGAACATCACCTGATTTGGAGTATAAGGCACTTCACCTATTCCCAGTTCTGCCGCCGGATTAACAGCTCGTCTGACCTTTTCCATATACTCACATAAAGGCGCTGTTTTACCACTTCCAACACAGTA
Source organism: Eubacterium sp. 14-2 (assembly GCF_000403845.2). GTDB lineage: Bacteria > Bacillota > Clostridia > Lachnospirales > Lachnospiraceae > Petralouisia. Next base: position 1,163,947 of record NZ_KE159568.1, read on the forward strand.
TACTTTATCCTCTTTGCCCTTTAACCCCAGACTAAATAACGCCTCTGCCGCATCCTGGCTGTAGAGATAATCCCACTGCTGCTCCCCTTTTGTCAACAGGGGCCTCTCCTCATTCAAAAGTTTCCGAATTAACATGGAAATCATCGTAGCCTGTCCATCGTAAGGACCGTATACGCTTAATATTCTGGTCCATATATGGCGCATCCCAAGTTTCTTACACTCCAGCCTGCTCATCTGACCTGCGCACAGCTTTGCCATTCCATATCCATTTTCCGGAAATGCCGGTGTATCCGGTGTAAGCAAATTCTCATGCCTGCCATATTCGGCCTGAGAACCTGCTCCGATAAAAGTTTCACACCCAATTCGTTTCGCCAGATGTACAGCATCCAGGGTATACTCTACGTTTTTAAGCTGCAGATACACATCGTTTCTGCCTGCACCAATTGTAGATGCCCAGGCAAAATGATAAAACACTTCACACCCTGGAATTTTTTCTGCCGATAACTCTTTTATTCCGTCTAAACTGCATTCTGTCAGATGTACCAGAGGATGCCTGGGAATGCAATTTATTCTTTCAGAATCTTTTCTGCAGAATACCCATACTTCCACCTGTTCTGTAATACATTTCTGTATCAGTGCCATCCCTATTGCACCGGTAGCACCGGTTACTGCCACACGCTTCATATATCTGAACCTCCATCAGATTCAAATTCAGCATCCACACTCTGTTCTTCTGAGTTCTTCCAGTATTTTATCCAAGGATAATATATCCCCTTTATAGCCGCGTCCCTGTACATATTCTGCAATTTCCCCATAACGAGACGCCAGGGTCACCAATAAAGGTTCTTCTGTTGACGCCAGTGCTTCACATGCAGGCGTTCTCACCTCATATCCATTCCACTCTGTTATATGAGTATTTCTGTCATAAATATACAGAATCTCAACAGGTTGGTCTTTTAATATTTTTGTCAATGCTTTTCCAATTTCTGAAACAGCATACAGTATAATCCTTTCTATGCCTCTTTCCTTCAGATAATCTGCCAGCTTCTTTCCAACATCTTCGATGAAAAATAAATTCCGGAACACCCGATAATCTCCCTTAGCCGGTAACTCTCCTCTGTTGCTCAAATGATCTCCTGTCCATATATATACACGTGGGTCTTCAAATACAGGGTGCTCCATAATCCGGAGATACTCCTGGTGATATGGGTGAAGCGGATTTCTGATATCAAAAAACCACTCCAGGTTTTCTTCCATGGCTTTTTCCGGTAAAAATCTGCGAATTCGGACTACGTCTGCTCCAAACTCATTGATACATCTGTCAATATATTCCGGCAGCGTTCTAAAATTCCGCTCCTGCATCACCATGGCAAGCTCCAGAAAATTTATTTTCCCTTCCTGACGAAGTTTCTTTACAAATCTGAGGTTGTCTTCTATACGCTTTACCGGCAGCTTTGTTCCTGAACACCATTGATAAGCCGCCTCATCAAAACTATGGACCGTTATAGCCACATCCAGATGGACATCTCCAATATTTTTAATCTTCTCCCAGTTCTCCGGTGTAAATAATGAGCCATTTGTTTCCAGTGAAAAATTTGCCTGTTCCTTCACCTCAGGTCTCCATTCTGATACCAGCCTTATCATACTGTCGCTGACAAAAAATTCGCCAAGCCCATTTGCCGAAAACTCTTTTACATATGGCAAAGCGGCCCGTATCTCACTTTCAACCTTTTTTTCAACATTCGGATCCGGTTTTTCATCGCTCCTGGAAGCACAGCAGGTACAATGATAATTACATCGCCTGTCATATGCCAGACTTACTATCTCCGGATATTCCGGGAATTCATCAATCTCAACCATATAGGATTCCAGATTATTATTTGCCATGTAGAGGCAATTTTCTTCGTTACAATAATCATAAGTACCATCCACCAGCGTCTGGCGGAATCTTTTTGCCGCCTCACTGTTGAATACTTCCTTCATAGTATTATCCCTGAGATTACCCAGCAGATAAAATCCTGCCCAGCTGCAGGCACGAACCGTTCCGATTCCATCAATCACCTGAGCATATAATGCCCGTTTACAAACCTTCATTCGCTATTTACCTCTCTTTTTCCAATCTGTATGGCATACAGTAATTCACCATATGCTTTTCTTCTAAATACTCTGCAATTACATCTGCGTTCACCGGCTGCACTGCCAGTATAAACCCAGGATTTCTAAACCTGTCAATCACTTCCTGTAAATGATATATCTTCTTTCCTTCCAGGATTTTCGGGCCTATCTGCCCATCTGATACAACAAATCCCTTAAATTCTACTCCTGCATTTTCCATCTGTTGTCTGCATATCATGGCCAGTCTGCTGGTTCCATAAATAAACAGGTTCTCTGAAGCCAATGATATTTCAATAACAGAAGAGCTTAACCGTAATACGTCCAGACAATCATAACATTTCTGAATTCTCTCTAAATTCATGTCTCGCTCCAGAGCTTTTTTTATGCCAGCCTCTTTGTCAATCGAAGTGCAATATCCGAAATAATCAGACTCTGTTTTACCTTCCAGCAGCTCGTGGTATTTTCCTTCTGTATAAACATCCAGTTTTTCCATGAAACGGATCGTATTAATCGTATGCTCATTACAAAACGCCTGATTTTCCACCGTTTTTGTTTTATAGGAATTCGGTACCATGACACGATATACTGACATCGGCTTTTGAAAATAGTATACTTTTCCTCTGCTTGCATAATACTGGCGAAGAAAATAATCTATTATCCGAGGTTCCGAGAAAAAAGAAGGCATTTCCAAATACAAATCTGTCCGAAAAACATAAGAAGCAGTAGCCGGAAAATCTGAACCCAAACCTGCCTTAATCTGTTCTTCCTGTGAATATGTCCCGTCCCGCGGGAAAGTATCCAGTAAAACTTTTTCCCCTGTCCTCATGTCTAATTTAACCGCATTATGCATACACATGGAGTAGTCCTGATGTGATTCCAGAAAATCAATCTGTTTCTGCAGTTTTCTGTCATCTGTCCAGTAATCATCCCCTTCGCACAATGCAAAATATCTGCCTCTGACAAGCGGCAGCATGTATTTCCCCATTATATCATATTTTGAAAACTGGTTTTCCTTTTGCCAGATTACCCGTATCAGCTCCGGATATCTGTCCGCATATTCTTTTACAATTTCCGCTGTACGGTCAGTAGAAGCATCTTCATGAATAATCAACTCATATTTGAATTCTGTTTTCTGACTGAGCACTCCTTCTATCGCATCTCCTATAAATGCTTCATGATTGTATGTTGGGCACAATACAGACACCATAATATCCTTTTTCATCTATATTCCCCCAAGCTGTTCATGAAGCCCCATTAAATGCAGTCCACATGATTCTGCCATTTTCAAAAGATGTATTTTCTGTTCCTCTTCCAGAGTAAATTCATCTATTGCCTCCATAAAACTCCAGAGTAATTTGTCCGTCATATTCAAAAAGTCATCCGGCTTATAACTGTACCTTCTTGCTAACTCAAATAAAAACGATGCCTTACCAATGGCCAATGCCAGTCCGGCTTCTGCACCCTGGCAATCTTCTTCCATAAAATAATGTATAAAATCTATATATCCTCTAAATTGTTTCAATCTCGACTCATATGTGGCGTAAGTAGGGAGCTTTGAATTTTTTACAAGCCCTTCTTCTCCTGCCTGCAACTCCAGCCCTTTTTTCCTGCCCATCTCTACTTCTTCTGAAATTAATGATTCGTTTTCAGAAATCAATGTAACCGGATCCTCCAAATAATCGCCACGTCTGCTCAGTATTGCGCACCACCATTCATGGGGATAACAGGCAAAAAAATAATTATCAGAAAATTCATTTAATTTATGTAAATCCTCCAGAATAAAATCCTCTCTCCTTACTATGAGACCTGACAAATAATTCTGTCGAAGAAATTCTGCGCTAAAGGCTTCCAGCCCCTTTTTTTTATGCAGGTTTTCTTTTATATCTGCGCATTGGAACTCTGTCCGGGCTCTTATAAGACCTGCTTCCGGGTGTTTACTTAAAAGTGCCAGATAATGTTCCACCGCCTCTATCACTACATCATCTTCATCTGACACAAATAAAACATATTTTCCATGGGCCATTTCTACTGTATAAATCCAGTTATCAGATGCTTTTAATCTTATTCCATGATCAAAATAATGAATTCTGGCGTCCGTTATCCTGCCAACTTCATCATATTCTTCCTGATAATAATCATTACAGTTTTTAGAAATTGCAATTTCAATTTCTGCATCATAGCACATTCTTAATAAATTTTCCAGACGTTTTAAAACCATATGTCCCCGATTTGCTGTTGGAATACCGATTGTCAGCAATACATTTTCTGTATTACGCCCTTCCGGAGTCAAACGGTACTGGTGCTCCTGGTCTATAATGTTATCTAATTTTTCTATGGTATCTTTATTTCCAAGCAAAATACGCGGTAAATAGGCAGAAGTGTTCTGATGAAAATAATCCTGAAATTCCAATACATCCGAAAATAATCTGATATTATTCATATAGTCTGCCAGTTCCGGAATCTTGAAAAAAGACATGCATCTTTTTCTGTCATGGCAAATTGCATAAATTTTCCGATTCCTGGCAGCAGCCAGTACCGGTTTTTCTTTACTCCAGTCCCAGTCCAGTTCCAGCACTGCCCCACTGAATTCCATTTCCTGAAATACCGGTCTCAAATCTGTTTTTTTCAAATCCGGAACAGAAAAAACTCCCCGGAATATCCCCAGTTCTTTATCAAAAATGTAATATTCCCCATCTCTGTATGGAATAAAATCTAAAATACATTCTTCATAAATATCCTTATTTTTTTCTTCAAATGGCTGAAAGGCCTTCCTGAATTCTCCATCATTTTCTGCCATATAACAATTATAAATTGTCTCTATCAGCCATTCCTGTTCATAGCCTCTCATATAGAGCAAAGCAAAAGACTCTAACGCTTCATCGTATTTCCCTTCCTCAAATCTTACACAGGCATATTCCATCAATTCTCTGTTCTCAAATGCCATTTTTATTTCCTTCCTGCCTCTCATTATCTTTTACCGGATGTTCTTTCGCATATTTTACAATGGTCTGCTCTGCAATATCTGATATTTCGTCTGCTGCTACTGTCACCCCGTACAGCAGGATTTTTCCCTGCTCTGCCACATCCATGAGTTCCCCCGTTTTATCTTCCTGCATCTGATATGCAATGGGTCTTAAAGTATAATTCAGCCCCTCAAGACTGTCCATCACGGTCCGCGCCATATAGTCAGATTCCATATAACGGTTTACCTTTGATATCTTCTTCAATACTTTTGCCAGTTCCTGATCTGACACATTCTTCTTCCTGGACAGCTTCTCCAGACGCTCATAATAACCCAGCCCTTCTTTGGCTTTTTTCTTTACCTCCTCAAGTTTCTTCAGAGATCCCCCAAAACAATTTAAAACCTTTTCACGGTCATCTCCCACAAATAACTTTTTACAGCGGTCAATATGCCATTTTACGTTAAATTCCCTGACACAATATTTCTGAATTGCCTTTTTCAGTGTCATAATTTTAGTACCGCGAATCAGAGCTCCGCCTTCTGTGGCATCCACCACAGTAACATGATCCCATTTTTCAAAATGATCTTCAAACCATCGTCGGTACAAATCAAAATCCAGCCTGGTCAGAACTTTACCTCCATCTACAGACTCAACTTCAAAATATTCTCCGCTGTCTGCATCAATCTGATCCATCTCATCCTGAAAAGTTCCATCGGCATGGGTTCTGTTCCCTGTCATTGCCAGGTCCTGTCCTACCAGAATCACTGTCCCTGTTCCCATGTTCAGGCCAAGGGCATATGCTGAAGTCGCCACGGAACCACCAGTTACAAGATACGGAATCACTCTTGTTGACTGCTCACTTTCTTTCTTTTTAATGTCCCCTGTAAGATAATCCTCCAGAGCAGAATCTGCGCCATAAAAAAATTTTTTCCCTTTATGGTATGTCATGGGTTCGGTAGATACCGCTGTCATGGCAACCATAGGCACTCTTGATATATCTTTATGCTGAAACAGAATCTCCGGTTTTAATCCATCTATAATTACAAACAGATCCGGCATAATTCCTGCATTTAAAAGGGGCTTCACAGCTGTATCTGTGGCAATAATACAGGCTTTTCCCACAGCTTTTTTCAAATCCATAATATTTTTATTCAGGGACGGGCCTGCAGAAACAATGATAACCGGAACCTCTTCTGGCAGCATTCCATACAAAGCCCTGACACTATATCCTTCATATAAATAATGTAAATTAACAAATACGTTTACCGCCCGTACATTTGCATAACGTACTTTTGTATTCCATGCCACATGTATGTCATACACATACTTTTTAAGATTTGTAATGAATTTTTCTGTCTTTTCCTGAAACAGGTCGTGATAATTTCCTGAAATATAATACCGCAACAACGTCATATTATCATAGGAAATGAATAATCTGAAATATGATTCTATTTCCTCCTCATTGATCCCCTCTACTATAATCCCCACCGGAATATCCGGCTGAAAAATAAAGGATAAATCCACTTCCTGCATGGCTCTGCGAAAGACCTCAAAAGATGGCTCATAAATCAGTATATTTGACGTTTTCGGGGCTCGCTCCATAATCTGCCGTATATGCTCGCCATTAGAAACACCCAGGATAACAACAGGTGCATACTCATCTATTTTTCCCTGATTTTGGAACCAACGCTCAATAACTGCTGAAGGTGCGTATTTTCCATTGAGATACAATGTCTTTCCATCCTGTACCACCTTCAGGATAGTTGTATTCTCCATCAGACTTTCTTCCGCTATTACATCAAAATTTCTCTTTTTCCGTTTTACATTTTCCAGTATAGCTGCCCATACCGGATATTTCCCTCTCAACGCCTCCATATTTTTTTTATAAATCAGTTCGTTCATGATATTCCCTCACTTTGCAATTCCGTTTCAACATAATGATAAATCTCTAACAGGCCATATCGCAGAACATCAAGTAAAAATACGGAATCCTCATTTTCTATTCCATAAAGAATATCCTGCAATACCTGTAATACAAATGCCTGATTTAATTCCAGTGAAATCTCCGGTACCTGTACCATATTAATGATAGTTGTTACCATCTGATTTAAAGACGGCAAATAAATCCTGAGGGACTCCATATACGGTTCCCCGCTTTCAATTTTACAGCTTATTTTTTCTACCAGTTCTATATTTTTACCCAACAATACGTTAAATTCTTCCATACTATTCTCCCTGCTATTCCTCCACATGATACTGCATTTTAATTTGGGAAAACTTTATCCTGTGAAATTCCCATACACAGTTAAACTATAGCACAGTAATTTTTGTATGATAAATAAAAAAGCTGACAAATGCCAACTTCTTAACATTATGCTACTACAAACAGGGCAGGTATACTTATCATAAAGTAATTCCCCTGTTCCTCATAACATTCCATTTATAATTACAGTACCATCCTGAACTATGATTCCAGACCATTTTCGTCATGACTTCCTCCCTGAATTCAAAGCAGCTTCCATGCTGCAACAGACTCATGCCCTAATCATTTACTGTATTATATATCGGACATCAAAAAAAATACTTTAGTGTTTCTAAAATATGCTAAAAATTACAAACAAAAGGAGCTGCATTCTGCAACAGCCCCTGTATCAGCAAGTATGATATTACATTAACAGTGGCCATATACTCCGTCACTGTTCTTCATATAAATATTTTTTTGCATCTTTAACGAAACTGACAATAATCAAAATAATAACTATCGAAACCGGAAATGCCGCAATTATAGATAGGGTCTGCATATTTTTCATGGAACTCTCTGAAAAAACAAAAGTTACTGGCAGCAAAATCAGCAAAACCGCCCAAAAAAATTTCATGCCATTTCCTGCTTTCTCTCCTTCTCTGAATTCTCTGTAACTATACTGGCTTGCCACCAGTGTAATACTGTCAAAAGAAGTTGCATAAAATGCAATCATGGAAACAGTCAGCAAAATCAGAAACACCGGACAGGCCGGAAGTGTACGGATAATCGCCATCACTGTCTGGTACAGATCTCCGCACTGATTGAAAAACGAAATTCCATCAAACCTTCCTGTCATCTGAAGACCAAGCCCATAATTCCCCAGAATGATAAAAGAAAGCAGCGTACTCCCCAGACCAAAGGTATACGCACCAAGAATTACCTGTTTTACTGTTCTTCCACGGCTGATACTGCCCATAAAAAAGGGAGATGCCACACACCATACCATCCAGTAAGCCCAATAAAATATTGTCCAGTTCTGGGGAAATGACGACACTCTGAGCGCATCCGTCCATGTACTTAGCACAATAAAATTCTGGATCATATTTCCAACAGCTGAAAATCCTGTTTCCAGTATATATCTGGTTTCACCGCCAAATACCAGAACATAAATAAGCAGGGCGCCAAACAGATACATACAGATATTTGCCAGCCCTGAAACGCCCTTTAAATCCTTCATGACAGCAAATGTATAGATAAAACAGGTAATAACAAGAATCATAATTGTTATGTATTTTGAACTCTGAATTCCTGCCAGATCTGCTATTGCAGCAGAGAGCAATGGTGTGGCAACCGAAAATGTGGTTGTGGTGCCGGCAATCAAAGCTATAACAGCCAGAATGTCAATTATCTTTCCGGCCCCCCTGTCTGTCTGACTCCCAAGAAGCGGACGACATGCTTCTGAATATTTCTGCTTTCTGACGTTACGGACATGCAGCATAAACCCAAAACAGGCAGCCAGTACCGCATAAAAACTCCATGGAATCGGCCCCCAGTGGAATAAAGGATAGGTCGAAGCCCAATCCTGAACAGAACCAGCTTCTGACACATGGGGTTCCTGCGCATAACAAATCCATTCACAAAAAGAATAAAACAGAATATCTGCCGCCAGTCCACACGTAAAAATCATTGCTCCCCATGCCAGGAAACCATATTTCGGCTTTTCCCCCTTTTCTCCCAGTGTAATTTTTCCTATATCTGAAAATGCTATCCAAAACGAAATAAGCAAAACAGCCAATCCCACTGCAAGATACCAGATTCCAAGCGTATCACCCAGAAATCCCCGAATTGTCATAAGAATCCCTGCAGATACTTCAGGACATACGGTAAACGAAATACACAGCAAAAGAACTACTGCCAGAGGCACTGCTGTCGTCACCGGATCAATATTTCCCCGTACACCTTTTTCCGACTTTAATTTATTGCCGCCCATCCCTGTCCGTATTCCCCTTCCCGACGTAATCTGAATATGCTGCATCCAATGCAGCCAGTTCTTTCAACTCATCTATTTCAATCAGATCACCTTCCTGCATCTGTCTGATTCCCAGCTGATATTCCTGCGGATAACAAAACATGACAATATCATCCCAGTATATCTGCGTATTTTTCTTTTTTTCAAATTCTATTTCCAAATGCCTGCAAAGTTTCTTTCCATCTTCTGCACTCCATCTTGAAATACTGTACAGCTGCCAGCCCCTTTTTCCACCGTTTCTGGAACAATGCCTGACAAATCCATCCTCTACTGTCATCAGCCATTCATTTGTCTCTTTCTCCGTCCACACTGCATTATAACCTGAATATTCAAACTCCGGAGACAATATATCTGAATTAAAAATAATCTGATCCCCGTCCAGAATAATGGAATTTTCAAGATACCAACGTGCAGCATAAAGTGAAGATATATTATTACTCACATCATAACAGGGATTTTCAATCAGGGTAATTCCCTGATATTCATCCAGCAGACATCTGAATTGTTCTTTTTTATAGCCAACTACTATATAAATCTCACTTATTCCATTTTCATGCAGCCCGCGAATCACTGTATCAATCATTCTCAAACCGTTCACCTGTACCAAAGGCTTCGGTGTCTTTAACGTAATGGGATGCATACGTTTTCCGGCACCTGCTGCCAGAATAACAGCTTTCTCAACCCGATTCATTCACAGCCCCCATTTCTTCCGCAATCTCGAAATACTTCCTCGCATAATCATACTGCCGCAGAGAATATTCCCCAAACTCCACTCCAAGGCTTCTCTTATATTCGCACCAGTTGCTCCACAGAAGTCCGCAGACAGAAATATAACAGTATATCTTGATACGTGTACAGGATGAACAATTTCCTTCAAAATAAATATCTATCAGTCTTTCCACCTGGCTTCTGTCATAAGAACTGTAAATACAGAACATGGCAATATCCACATGTGGATCCTGCATACCGGCATACTCCCAGTCCGTAAGCTGCAGCTTTTCCACTCCACTGTCCATATAGAACAGAAAATTATCCGGCACTGCATCTATATGGGAAAGACAATATGAAGTAATATGTTTACAGATATACCCTTTCAGAGACAGCACTTTCTGTTTTATCTGCGGATAATCTTTATACATGGACTTCCTCCCCATCCGGAGACTTTCATAAAAATCAATCTGTCCAAACAGGTCAAACTCATGAGAAACAAACAATTTCATATTGTGAAAATCCCGTAACTTTTCCATACATCTTTTCAAATCAGAGATACTGTCAGGGTTACAGGTTCTCACACCTTCCAGATACTTTGTGATTTTATATCCATTTACCGAATTAAAATACACAATATTGTCACATAATCCTTTATCCGCAATTATACGGTAGACCTGTGCTTCCTGACTGCGATTAATCAGATATTCTGTTCCCTCTCCCGGAACTCTCATTATGTATCTGGTTCCCCCCACAGAAAAACAAAATGAACGGTTTGTCATTCCCTTTTTCATGATTCTGATATCTGTAATTTCCTTTGCAGAAACATGAAATATTTTCGCAATCTGATCCACAATATCCGGAGCAATTCCGCTTTCAGAAAATCTCAATGTTTCACTCATATATCTCCCTGCCCGATCAAACGCCAGTATAAATAATCTCTGATCCCTGCATCATCCAGATATTCTTTCAGTTCCAGTTCCTGTCTGCCGGTTACAACAAATAACGTATTACTTTGGTCAATATCTGCATGAGGCATACAAATGTTATGGCCAAATATGCTGGTTCCCAGTTTTTGCGGATTAATATCCCAGACTTCCTTTACCTGATAATTATAACCAAAGTTCTTTAAAAATACTTCCAGCTCTTCATCCGTCCCCACAATCACAACCTGTTTTTCCTTCAGTTCTTTCTCAAACTTTTCTCTGGGATATCTCTTCTGACTTTCATTGAATTCCCTGTACTTTTCTTTTTTATCCACCAGAAAACCATATTTTTCACTAAAATCCCATGGATTTTCCTGATCTGTCAAAACATCAAAAATAATCTCAAACCATCTGTTTTGCAGTTTCTTATATAAATTTATAAAATCCTCTCTTTCCCTGACTGATTCATAGACGTCATCTGCTTCATCCGGATCTGCCATAAGATCACATGCAGTGAAACGGCAGCTGCCAAAAAACTGTGTAATATAACCAATACAGTTTATACTGTACCGTTCATTCCGAATTCCCATCTTTATTTCCTGCCTGTATAAGTCAAACGCACCATGCACCCAGGTTGAAAAGGCATATTCATCTCCGCCGCTTTCAATATTATGACCCATATAATGATTTCCATATGTATCCAGTCCACACCTGTCAATCAGAGTTGGCAAAATATCCTGTGCCATATGAAATCCATAATCTATATGCGGCGTGATATCCGGTCCGGTCATATAAAATGGAACCTGAAAAACTCTTCGGCTATAATTCCATTTACTTTCAGGCCGGCAGTATATCGTATTGGCCGAACCGTGATCCGCGGTAATAATTACATATGTGTTTTCCAGCAGTGCTCTCTTTTCAAGCTCTTTCCAGAACAGGTTAAGATTTTTTGAAATGTGCCTGAGGGATAATTGTTTCATCACTGACATTTTCTGAAAGGGTAATAATTCTGTCTCCTGTACCTTTTCCCATATTTCTTCCTCATAACCAGCTTCTCCATACCGTCTGTCCATAAAACTTTCCGGCAAATGAAAAGAACTGTCATGAATGTAAGCAAGAAACGGCCCTTCTATATCTGTTCTGTTATCATGCCATTCCCAGAAATGTTCAAAATCCTCCCTGATATTGGAAATTGGCCTTCTCATTGAGTACATAACATTATCACCTGTCGCCAGATCTTTATTATAGACTTCCTGGCCCAGCATAAGATTTACAGTTTCTCTGTCATAATGTTGGGACGACATAATATACTGAATATTTTTATGCCTGACCAAAGATTCCAGTTTACTTTCAGAATCTGATAAAGGTTTATTTTCCACCCTTTCCGCCCTTGACAGATAACTTCGGGCAGATGGCTCACTTTCTTCGTCGCGGAAATTTTCCTGTCTCAGTTCATCTTCTAAAAGTTCATCTATATACCGCCTTTTATTCTGCAAATACAATGCATATTCTGACGGGGCTTTTTCCTTATGCCTGTAAATATCAAACCAATGTTCCAGCCAGATCCCGATAATTCTGTAATCTCCGGATCGCAGCTCCCCTTTCTGTTTAAGCTCAGCATAATATTTTAATCTGTCCAATACGGTATCTCCTACCCAGCCCGTACCCTGAATTTCCCGTCTGCGCAATTCATCCGTACTTAACAGCATTGGATAATCCATGTAAATATCTTTATATCCATTTTTCTGAAATAATTCAAAAAACGGCATTGCTCTGAATTTCTCAATTCCACCCAGTAATCCATTCCCTGTCACAGGATCTGCTGACTCCCACAGTCCTCTTATGGCCGCTTCTGTAAATGGTCCGCTCGCATACATATTGGCAGCACAATAACTGCTCTTTTCCATATTTGAAAAAAAACTGTCTTCTTCCATCTGGTCAATATACCATTTTGAAAGACTGTCCAATACAATCATAATTACATTTTTCTTCACATCTTCCCTCCTGAATCATGGATACTTCATCAGATTATCTTATTTTCCAAAAGTTTCAAGGCTCATTACTCTCTTTTTAACTCAGTAACTGTGATATAATACCATCTTTACTTTTTTCCGACAGTCCCATCCCAAAAGCGTCCAGTCTCAATAATGTCTCATCAACAAAAGTATTTGCAAGCTCCTTTTTCTCATTCAACTCGTATTTATCTTTCACATTAATCATCAGATAAACCGTTTTTTCCAGCATTCGTTGAAGCATTTTCAACTCCAGTTCCTTATCACCGCCTGCAAAATCATGGATACATTCCAATGCATCTTTGTGTTGCTCAATACGGCTTTCCCATGTGGCATATACTGGAATATTTCTGTCCCATTTGAGATTTTCAGCCAGGGAATTCCCTGTTTGGCTATATTGTTCCTTCATATCCTCGTAAGCTGAATCTCCTTCTGATATCAGACATACATTATCCTCCAGATAATCTCCCATATCACTTAATAATACCTGACACCATGCATGGGGATAGAAGCCATAAAAACTGTTATCTTCATAATATTTTTCATCCCAGACATCTACTCCGGACTTCCAGAATTTTTCCCGATGATAAATGGCACCCGACATATAATTTTGACCTAAAAATCCACCCAAAAGCGCCTCTTTTCCTTTTTTATAATACATTGTTCTGTCTATCGTAGAATATTGCACACATGTTTTTGCCCTGACCATCGCCAAATCAGTATAAGAACTCAGCACTTTCAGGTAATGTTCCAACGCACTGATAATTACATCATCTTCATCTGAAACTATTAAGACAAATTTCCCGGCAGCGATTTGCATTACGCTTTTACAATTATACCAGGCTGTTAATGTTTCATCGTATCCCTTATAATTGATTCGAGCATCCGGAATGGAAGAAACGCTTTTATATTCTTCCTGATACAGCGCTGTCCCGTTTTTCGATATGGCAAACTCTATCTCTGCATCATATGGCATCTGCCTCAGATTCTCCAGACGTTTTAAAAGAAGATTTCCTCTCTCATAGGTAGGAATTCCTATTGTCAGTAACACACGCTCCGTATTACGTCCTTCCGGAGTAAGCCTGTATGCATGTTCCTGATTAATGATCTCCAGCAGGCCCTGCCTTTCCTCTTCCTCTCCTGCACACTGCTTTGGCAGATATTCAGCTGTATTCTCATGAAAATATTGTTGAAACTCTTCTTTACATGAGAATATCATAATATTTTTTGCAAACTTTTCCAGCTCAGGAATTTTAAAAAAAGAATCACATCTGTTTTTATCTTTGCAGACTAAGTACACTTTTCGATATTCTGCTTCTGACAAAATCTCCGGCATTTTGCTCCAGTTCCAGTCTGTTATCGCCGCCATTGCACTGAACTCAGACTGTTTGAAACATTCCTGCCGGACAACACTCTCTACTGTTTTTACAGAAAAAACACCCCGGAATTCCTGTATTTCCCTGTCGTAAATATAATATTCCCCTTCACAGTATGGGATAAAATCCAACATACACTTTTCATACGCTGTTTTTTCTCCAAAATCCCAACGTCCATAAGAATTCCTGAATTCCATTTCATTCCCTGCCATATAACAGTTATAAATGTTTTCCAGTATCCACTCACGCTCATAGTTTCGAGCATATGCCAGTACGAAGGCCCTGAGGGCTGTTTCATATGCCCCGCCCTCAAACTGCCCGCAGGCATATTCAAGCAATTCCTGTCCAGTCAATACCATTTTATTTTTAACTCCTTCCTGTAATATCAGGCCCTGATCCATCGATTCTATACAATCTCATCAGATTTTTCCTTCTCCAAAACGCTTTAATATTGCTTCGGCATAGTCGTCAATATCATCAATTGTATTTGCTGACAGACTTTCACATTTCTCACAAATTTTAATACTGTTTTTTTCACCCTTCAAATGTTTACACTGATATGTTCTCAGCCTCTCTCCTGCCCAGACAGCTGAAATTTTTTCTTTTTTCAAATCTCCTAATATATAATGCAGCTTCCAGTCAACGCAGCATAAATGGGCAATCCCGGCATCGTTTATTACCATAGTAGTAAAAAGAAATGGACAGACTTTTTTCTCTTTTAACTCCTGACCATAAGTTCCCTTTTCTGCATTCGCTATTTTTTCTTCCACATTAGTATCCGGCCACAGGGTAGATGAAATTGTTTCCACAAAAATTTCATCACAGCAATTTTCAAACATATCATAAAAACTGTCTCTCTCTTCCTGAGTATACCCTATGTCGCTGTATTTCAAAAACAATTTACATTGTTGCTTTCTGTCATAAAAAAATTTTATTTTCTTTCGAAACTCTTCAAAATCCAAGTCATACTGGCAAACATCCCTGTACTGCTCTCTGCTTATCCCGTTCACAGATATATTTAATATATCAAGCCCGGCTTTTATCAGACTTTCACTCATACTTTCGCTCAACAATGTTCCGTTTGTTGTAAGCTCAATACATTCTGCCACATCTGATTCCTTTGCATATTGTACCATAGCGCAAATTTCCGGATGAAGCAAAGACTCCCCTGCTTTAAACAAACGCAACTTTTTGATTTTCCGTCCCTGACTTCTCCATTCTGTCTTCATATCGTCAATTATTTTACAAAAAAGGCCGTACGACATCATACCAAATTTTACACCTTCACGCTTAATTGCTTCTGAATCAGAATGATAACAGAATTTACATTTCATATTGCATGCACTGCATACATCAATCTGAACGGAAAACGGTACCTCCAGCGGTACAGCACTTCCCAGATTGATTCGTTCTCTTGCGTATATTTTTCCCTGTCTTATCGCAGGCATTTTCGAACCTCCTTTTACTGGAGCATCAGCCGCTCCATTTCCTCTTCATCCAAAAAGGGAAACATATCATGTAAAACCGGAGACTGCATTTTCCCATTTTCGTCCAGATGTGACATTACTTTTGGTGTAATGGGATCATCCGTTTTTTGTATAACTTCCAGAAAAATTCTCTGTTCAGAGTGAAAAAACTGTTTCAGCTTAATTTCTACTTCTCTATTAGTCTCACACTTTATATACTCAAACCCAAAAGTATCCGCAACCTTTTTAAAATCGGGAAAACTTACTCCTGTCTCCGGAGTACAGCCGACATATCTTCCATTGAAAAAATTATTGCTGGTCTGGCGAATTGCCGCATACCCATTATTATTAAACACAACTAATTTTATGGGCAAATTGTACTGCACTATTGTCTGAAGTTCCTGAAGATTCATCATAATACTCCCGTCACCTGTCAGACAATATACATTTTTTCCGGAGGCCACAGCTGCACCAATCGCAGCAGGCAAATCATACCCCATAGAACCACAGGTATAATTTGTCATTACCCTCTGTCCCTTCTTAACTGTTCCTATCTGCAATTTGGCAGAACTTGCCGTATTATTTCCCAAAGCCAGAATACTGTCATCCTCTTCATATTGCTGAAATTTTTCCCAGAAACAGTAGGAAGATACTTTTTCACTCTGACTCAGGTTCTGTACAGACTCAAATACCGTAAATTTTTGTTTCAGATAATCACAATATTCTATCCATTCTGTATGCTCCTGTATTTTCACATCAGATATTTGAGCCATATCAAAAAAGGTCTGTAAACTGGCATTCAGGAACTGTTGAATATTTAATCCAGGCTTTTTACCTTCATTTTCATCCGCATCTACCATGTATATTTTTGCCTTTGGCGCAAAACCACTCTGATTAAAGCCAGTCTGCCGAAATCCCAGACTATTTCCCAATACAAGAATCACATCTGCATTTTGTAATACAAAATTTCCACTCCTGGGTCCAATATTGCCAGACAAACCATAATACAGCGGATGCTCCATATAAAAGACATCTGCGACCCATGCCCCTCCGATTACCGGTACAGACATGTAATTTACAAATTCTGAAAATTCTTCTCTGACATGACTGCTGATAATGCCGGATCCCGCCAGAATACACGGACGCTTCGCATACTGCAGGGTTTGCAATATATCATTTACAACGGTCTGCTCTGGTTTAACGCTGCTGCAATCAAATTTTTCTGCAGAATACAAATCTGCTTCTTCTACTTCTGCACTCTGAATATCCTGAGGTATATCCAGCCACACAGGCCCTCTTCGTCCATCCATAGCTATGTGAACAGCTTTCACCAACTCTCTTTTTATCTCCAGCGGGTCTGTGATCATTCTGGCATATTTCGTCATATTCCGAACAGTTGGAACAATTTCAAACTCCTGCATTCCTCGATAACGTAATGGCAATCCGGAAGCAGAAACAGACGTTTGATAACGAACCTGCCCGGAAAGTACGATCATTGGAATACTATCCTGCCAGGCTCCTACTACTCCCGTCAACGCATTTACCGCGCCAGGTCCTGATGTAACACAGACCGCTGCCATTCTGCCACTATACCTTGCATAGGCCTCTGCAGCCATAGCGCAGGCCTGTTCATGATGATTAAAAAACACTTTTATATCCTTACATATATCTAACGCGTTATCCAGATACATTGCCCCGCCGCCAACTACTGCAAAACATTCTGTCACACCCAAAGCAGACAATGTATCCATGATAATATCCGCCACGCGCTTTTTCATCTGAAAACCTTCCTTTCGCTTCCGTTATTTTGCGCAATATAAAAGTTCATATATATCAATATCTGCGCTATTTTCATACCAGTCATATAATTTTTCTATACTTTTTTCCAAAGGTGTATACTCGAATTGGGGAAACTCGTCCAGAAAACGGTCACATCGTGCTGTATATTCATTTCCCATTCCTTCTCTGCATATCAGTACCGGCAAATCTTTTTTGCTCACTTTTAAAACAATCTGACAAATCTCACTCAGCCGGACAGTTTTTCCTGATACCAGATTATAAGTATGATATTTCGGCTCATTTTGCAGAAAGCACTCCAGCATTCTGCAAAAATCTTCAATCCACAAATAATCAAAACAAACATCCTGACTTATTGATAATGGCAAATTCTTAATCGCTTTACAGCACACATTAGATATGAATTTAAGAGGATAATATTCATATTTTCCAAAAATACCAAATAACCGAAAATTATAGATATTCTGACTGCTCTCTATTAGCTGACCAATTGTATATTTCATCAGTCCATAAGTATCTACCGGAATCGTGGCTCCAACAGTTTCTTCTCTCACTTTGACTATGGGAAATCTTTTATCATATTCTGCCCCGGAACCCAGATAAAACATTTTTCCATATAAATTTATATTTTGTGCAAAGTTCAAAAAAATTCTCAGATTATATTCCACTTTTTTTGTATCGTCTTTCTGGTTATCCGGACGTTTCGCATATACTGCAAAATGCAGCACATAATCAAAATGATGTTTTTCCAGATATTGTGTTACCTGTTTCTCATTCAAACAATCCAACTCTTTACTGGAGGGCGCATATACTATATATTTTTCATTTTTCCTCGCCAGGAAATCTATTACATTGCGCCCTATAAACCCGCTTCCGCCGGTAATCAAAATTTTTAACATATCTGTTTTCCTTATCCTATTTACAATTACAGTAAAAATATCAGATAAAATTCTTATTATTCCCTGTAATGCAAACAAAAAAGCTGACAAATGCCAACCTCTTAATTCTGCTACCAAAACCAAAGAACCACTTCTGCAAAGCAATTCTTCTGGTTTTTATAACATTCCGTCTTCAATTAAAAATTTTTTAGAAATATGATCTAAGATCCTCTCTGCCATGACTTCCTCCCTGAATTTAACGCAGCCTCCATGCTGCAACAGACCTGATACTTGAATCATTCACTCTATTATATATCGAACATATAAAAAAATAATTTAGCTTTTCAAAATATATGTAATATTTTCCCAATTTTTCTTTCTTTTATCCCGTCCTTTTTGTTATATTTGCACTAAAAATAACGTATTTTTATTTTTTATAATATAGTAAAAAGAGCCCGAAAATGAAGATAAATAATCTTCCAATAAATAAAAAAAGAGCCGGTATATACCGACTCTTTTTAAAAATCTTATATTACTGTAACAGTGACAATACACCCTGGTTGGACTGGTTAGCCTGTGCAAGCATGGACTGGCCTGCCTGTGCAAGAATGTTATTCTTGCTGTATTCAACCATTTCAGATGCCATATCTGTATCACGGATACGGGATTCTGCTGCCTGAGTATTCTCTGCCACGTTATCCAGGTTGGCAATTGTATGCTCAAGTCTGTTCTGTAATGCTCCGAGTGCAGATCTCTGGCTGGATACATTGTTGATTGCATTCTGAATCATTGTAATGGTTCCGGTTGCCTGCTGATAATCTCTTACGTTCGGTGTGCTAACTGTTGTAGCCGGTTTGCTTGCAACTTTAAAGATCTGAGCTGCACACATTGCCAGATTCTTAGCACATGTTCTTACATCTCCAGAATTTGTAGTAATTGTTCCATTCTGGGTCTTATAATATGCCACACCTTTTGAATTAGCAGAATAAATTGCTCCAACCTGTACGGTACATGCTGCAAGAGCCCCGATAGATCCTCTTAAAGCTGCAGAATTATTTGTACCAACTTTCTGATTCTTAACAACTTCATTGGTTGTCAGATAACCGGACATTGCTCCTACCTGGGTAGGTTTGATTCCGATTGCTGCTGCATTCATTGCTGCAATATTGATGGT
>NZ_KE159568.1:1183992-1184889 GCF_000403845.2 Eubacterium sp. 14-2
GCCTGTGTGCTTGTGGTAACGCCTAACTGACGGTTCGCGTTCATTGCTGTAAGATTGTGCTGTACTACCATTGCCATAATGTTTTCCTCCTTGAACTTAATGCAGCTTCCATGCTGCATGTGATATTATAGTCATCTGCCCGTCAGATAACCATTTCTGACAGGCAGAATAACAAACTTCTTAACTTTTAATAAGATTATACTATTACTGTAACAGTGACAGTACGCCCTGGTTAGACTGGTTAGCCTGTGCAAGCATGGACTGGCCTGCCTGTGCAAGAATGTTGTTCTTGCTGTATTCAACCATTTCAGATGCCATATCTGTATCACGGATACGGGATTCTGCTGCCTGAGTATTCTCTGCTACGTTATCCAGGTTGGCAATTGTATGCTCAAGTCTGTTCTGTAATGCTCCAAGTGCAGATCTCTGGCTGGATACATTGTTGATTGCATTCTGAACCATTGTAATGGTTCCGGTTGCCTGCTGGTAATCTCTTACGTTCGGTGAGCTAACTGTTGTAGCCGGCTTGCTTGCAACTGCGAAAACCTGTGCTGCACATGCTGCAAGGTTTGCTGCACATGCTCTTACCAGACCGGATAATGTGGTAATGGTTCCATTGTTTGTTTTGAAATATGCTGTCTTTGTATTACCTGCAGAATAAAGTGCACCAACCTGTGTAGTACATGCTGCAAGGTTCGCAATAGATGCTCTCAGCTTTGCAGAACCAGCTGTACCGCTTGCCTTAGTGGTCGCATCAGCAGCTGTATAGGTACCAGCTTCATTTTTAACTTTCTGGTTCTTCACAACTTCATTGGTTGTCAGATAACCGGACATTGCTCCTACCTGGGTAGGTTTGATTCCGATTGCTGCTGCATTCATTGCTGCAATATTGATGGT
>NZ_KE159568.1:1185399-1488102 GCF_000403845.2 Eubacterium sp. 14-2
GCCTGTGTGCTTGTGGTAACGCCTAACTGACGGTTCGCGTTCATTGCTGTAAGATTGTGCTGTACTACCATTGCCATAATGTTTTCCTCCTTGAATTTAACGCAGCTTCCATGCTGCATGTGATATTTTTATAATCATCTGCCTGTATATAATACAGATGACCATTCTGCCGAAGCAGTTTTTCGTTCTGTTCCCTGAGGCTTCTGAACAGCCTTCCGGAAACTTTATGCAACTCTTTCTTCAGTTGTAACAGTTGCACTTCTGACTTACATTATTTTTATCGGTTCTTTTTGAAAAGAGTTTATACTTTTTTACATTTAATTTTACTTTTTGTCATGTACTGCATTCCACTGCCACTTTACAGCTTTTCTTATAGCAGGCAATGCCAAATTTATAGATTGTTTTTATCTCTTCCTGTTTCAAAAGTGATTCATATCCCTTTTTTTCAATCTGTTCCATCGCCTGACTGCAGGCAGCGTCAAAGGTTCCGTTTTCAGCATATTTTATTTCTATAATACATCCGGTCTTCTCCGATGGAATGATAAGCATAATATCCATATGACCAACCCCGGATTCTGCATTTGACTTTACAATCCAGCTCTCTTCTGCCCTCATCAGCCCAAGCAGCATTCCATGGTAAAAATTTTCCTTCATTTCTTTTCTGACATAAGTATCACGAATACTGATGGATTCTTCCATAAAACTATTGAACAATACCTGAACCGTATTCCCATTCCCTTCTTTTACTGCTGTGCAGAACTTCTGCCACCGCTCCGTATTACTCACCATTTTCTTCTCAAACCAGGCCAGAATTTTTTCTTCATAGATTCCAAGAATTTCCCTGTTCGGAATAACCAGCTCGTGAATCCTGCCAGCTGATTCCCCTGCATCTGTAAGATAACCGGTTGCATAAAGTATACTCCACAGATACATCTGCTTTTTCTGCCTGTTCCCGTTGTCAAAATCTGAATATGTCAGTCCTGAAATCAGCGGTTTTTCTATGGATTCACCAGATATAAGCGCTTCCATTTCTGTTCTCGTGGCTTCGGTAGAATGTTCCAGAATATCTTTCACAATACTGTTACTGCTGCTGTTCTCCCAATGTGATTCCATCCAGGCACTTTCTGATTCACAAAATTTATCGCACTGATTAAGTACATCCCAGGGGCAGTAAACATGAACATTTCCGAATCGATATCCATCATACCACTCTCTGAATAATGCGATCTTCTCTCCCAAATCATAATAGTCCAGCAATTTGGTTACTTCCTGATCTGTAAAACCAAAATATTCTGCAAAACGGACATCCGAAACTGTCCGAACTTTGAAATTATTCAGTCCTGTAAAAATACTTTCTCTGGCAATCTGAAGGCAGCCTGTTATCACTGCAAACTCAAGATTCTCATTTGTTTTAAGGGCCTGGCTGAATATGGAACGAATCAAATCTACCATTTGCAGATAGTATCCATTATGATATGCTTTGTCCAGCGGCACATCATACTCATCAATCAGTACAATAGCAGATACCCCATAATGTTTTCGCAACAGTCTTGTTAACAGTTTCAGGCTATGATGGAGATCAGAGGATTTCTCCAACCGATTTTTTATCAAGTGTTCCAGCTTTTCCTGATCATGGGGCATTAATCGGTCGCTTTTCATAAGAAAATCCAATCTTGCAGCTTCTTCGCTGACAACCGTACACAGCGCATCATATGCAGCCTGAAAGTTTTCCCCTCCAACGTCTTTCAGACTGACAGAGATAACAGGATATTTTCCCATATATTGTTCACACAGTTCTTTTTCTTCTGCAATTTCAAGCCCTTCAAACAATGAAGGATCCGTGTCAATCTCAAAAAATGTTTTCAGCATATCCAGGTTTAAACTTTTCCCAAAGCGCCGGGGACGCGTAAAAAGGTTTACACTGCCTCTGGTTCTCAGCAGTTCACTGATAAAACCTGTTTTATCCACGTAATAGAATCCTTTCGTTCTGATATTTCGAAAAAATTCTTCTCCTATCGGGAGTTTTTTCCTTTCTTTCACAATTTTCACCTCTTTTCGGATATCAGTTTTTCCATCTGTACATAACACAATCCCCTCCGGACATCCGTCCGGAGGGGTATCTGCTTTTTATTTCTTTTTGTCCATAAACTGAGCGTCTACATAATTCAGCTTTGCCATATTGGTATAATACTGCTTCGCTACCGTAGAAGAATTCCTCATACTTTTTACTTTTTTCCGTTCCTGAGAAAAGCGACGCTCCACCAGTCTCCGGTTACGGACTTCTTCACTCTGAATCGTCACGGATTTCTCCGTAATTTCCGTGATAAGCTGCTTCATAAGCAGAATATCTTCTTTATGGGCCTGTTTTTCTGTTTCCAGAACAGCTTTCACACGACTGTACAGTTCTTCGAACCCTTCATCCAGAAAATTAATGTGATCAATCAGGTTCCCTTTTTCCTCCACGTTCTGCTCAAAGGCATCTCCGTCAAACTCTTCCTGTTCCAGAATCTGCTGCTGTTCTTTATTCTTCTCAATAATTTCATCCAGAACCTGCACCTTTTTCTGAAGGCTCTGAATCATAACGCTTACATAATCATTTCCCATATTATTCCGCCTTTGCAGCTTTATTCTGCCCCATCACTTCTTTCCAGGTGTCGCGCATGGTACGAAGATGGGACAGCACTTCTTCCAGAATCTCTTTGTCTTTCTTCAGATTTGCCTCGACCAGACGGTCCATGATGTAATTGTAAACATTTTCAAAATCTCTGGCAACTTCATATTTATGATCCAGTGTTGACAAAAATTCTGAAATAATATTTTCAACTTTCGTAATATTATTATGTGCTTTTTCCACATTTTTTTCTTCAATTGCAACTATCGCAATATTACAGAATTTGATTGCCCCTTCATAGAGCATCAATGTCAGCTCCGCAGGGGAAGCTGTCATAATTTTGTTCCTTGCATAGGCATCATATCCTCTGTTCGCTATCACGTTATGTCCTCCTTATCAGCCTCCGAACAATGAAGAAAGTGAATTTGTCTGAGACTGCAGTTTTCCAAGTGCAGTTTCCATGGCAGCAAATTTCTTATAATAGGCTTCTTCCATGGCCTGTAATTTTTCTTCCCATTTCTTAATAGTCTTGGTGTATTCGTCATACTCGGCCTGCATCTGTTTGTCATTGTAAACCTTATAGATACTGCTGGAACTGGTAGCCTGCATTTTCTCATGAAGGCCGTCATAAACAGTATTTGCAAGCTGTGTAAAGAAACTTGCCACTCCGTCGGGATCTTCGGCAATCATTTTGCGCAGTTTGTCATCATTACCGGAAGAAACAGCATCATCTTCATCATGGTCAATATGATATGCATAAGACTCATTTTCTGCCGCATTAAAATATCCTGCTGTTTTAATTCCGAAAGAAGCAAGACTGTATTTTTTGCCGTCTACCTCAAAAACTTTTGCCATGTTCATGGACATATTGCTCATTACGGAGCGCAGTGTCTCATCCCGTCTTAAAATGGAGTCTTTGATCTTGGTCTCCCACTTTTCTATTTCCTTCTCGGACATGGCTTCTTTCTCATCATCCGTCAGAGGTTCATATCCCTTGGCAGCAGGAGCATTATAAGCAGATTCCATGGAATTCATCAGTTCATTGTATTCCTTAAAGAAACTCTTAATCATATCATAGACACCATCCACGTCTGTGGATGTGGTAATAGTCATTGCTCCATTGCTGACGCCTGTAGCTGTAATATTCAGACCATTGATGGAAAAATCATTGGATTCTCCCTCAAACAGCGCGCCATTCAGAATAATCTGAGCATTCGTAGCATCCTGCTTGGTGGCAAGATTCATACCTGAAGTTTCAACCGCACCGGCGTCCTGATAGTCTTTCTTTGTAGCCAGTCCAAGGCTGTCTGCAACTTTAAAACTGTCATCCGGCTTGCCGTCCGGGCCTTTACCTGCAACCAGTTCCACGGCATCCGTTCCGTTTTTGGAACTCAGGTTAAATCCGCCTTTTGCAGAATCGTATTCCAGCTTCATGCCGGCGGCATCAAAATCATTGATGAGGCTGTTCCATGTACTGTTCTCATCAACGGTTATTGTCTTTTCAACACCTCCCACGTTAAACTTCATGGTTCCGGTGGGAATTTTATAACTGAGTGCCAGAAGATTGTTCAGGTCATTGGACGGAGAGGTACTGTCCAGATCCAAACCATTAAATTTACTGCTTCCTGAAATCATGCCATTGGATGAGAACGCATAATCTCCTCCGGCTGCTTCAAAATTCTCTTCTGTTGCCAGTCCAAGGCTGTTCAGCATATTAAATGCTGCCGTATCCCCTTCGTTTACTACAAAACTGAAATCATTTCCTACTCCGGTAGTTTTTGAACTTAAAATAAATCTCTGCTGGGTTACGTCGAAATTTGCAGAAATACCTTTTTCGCCTAATGCTTTTGTCAAATCAGCCACGGTATCTGTTGCATTCACAAATATGGTTTTTCTTTCACCACCCACATCAAAAGTCAGATTCCCGCTTTTCACGCCCAGAGCAGAGAGACTTGTATCGTTTGTAATCTGTCCGCCATAAGCCTGCTTAATTTTTCCTCCGGTCAGATACCCGGCAGTTGCCAGCCTCTTTACTTCCAGAGTCTGCGTTCCGTTGACAACGCCGGCCCCTGCTGTTACCTTTGCCTTAGTCTCGTCAGATACGGTAGTTGTCTTCTTATTAAAGTTACCTACCCGGCGCATATTTGACAGAGTCTTGCTGTAAAAATTGTAAATCTTGGTATTCATGTCTTTCCAGGATTCCTGCTTCCAGGAAAGTTTGGTCTGAGCCTTTGTGTATTTATCCTGTTTGGTACGATACGCTGATACCAGTTCCTGTACGATGGAATCTGTATCAAGTCCTGAGTTTAATCCAGAAAGTCTGATTGGCATTTTTCTTCCTCCTATCCTCGTTCATCTATCATAATTCCCGCTAATTCCCATACCTTTGCAATCATATCCAGCGTTTCTTCCGGCGGAAATTCCCGGATAATCTCCTTCGTTCCTTTGTCTACCACCTTAATGGTAACCCGATTTGTGGCATCATGTATTCCGAAAATAAGCTCTGAGTTCTTCGCCTTCCGGTTTACTTCTTCCACTGCACGCTTCATGCTGTTTTTTTTCTGCGACATCTCCTGCGCTTCTATGGGATTTTGCTTTTCTTCTCCAGAAGCTCCTGTTTTCTCTGAAACTCCGTTCTTTTCCGATACCCTGATCTTCTCCGGATTCACAGGTTCCGGCAAAGTCATTTTCTTCTCTGCCTGCGATGCTTCAGGGCTTCCTGATGTTTCCCGTCTGGTAACTGCTTCCTGCTTAACAGGCACCTCCGGCCCACTTCCCTGATAAGGCGCGGATGATGTACTTACCTTTCGAACTTCCATACTATCACCTCCGTGTGAAACATGACCGTTATAGTTTTATCTCTTATTATATATCGGTCGTCTGCCGGAAAAATTAAGAACTATCACTTAATTTTCAGTTTACGTCCCTCTGCTCCCGGTCTGAAGATGCGTTATCTGTTATTACAGAAACTGCGGAATATGATTTTCCGGATTTTCAGGATCCGCTCTTTTTTTCGTTCCACATGTGATTTTCTTCCACCAGAACTTTCAGCTTTTCTTTTGCACGTTTGGAAATGTGCCTGACATTGTCCTCTGTTTTTCCCAGAACATCTGCAATTTCCTTTGTACTCAGATCATAATAGTATTGTAAAATCAGCACCTCCTGATAGGAAACTTTCAGCCTTTTCACCAGACTCAGCAAAAGGTTGTGCTCTTCCGCCTCTTCCAGTATCAGGGCCACGTCTTTGTCAAAAATATCCTCCTGCGTCCATGATTCATCCAGTCCCACTTCTCCCCGCTGCTTTCTCTGCCTGTACAGATTAATGGCTCTGTGCTGCAGAGTGATTTTGATATAATACCACACTTTGTAGGGTTCCGAATTAATAATCCGGTCCACATACTGTATCAGCGACACAAATGTCTCGTGTACCATATCCTCCGCATCGGAAGAATTGTGCAGAATACCATTTGCAATACGGAACATGTCGTTTTGGTACTTCTCATAAATTTCCGTAAAAAATTCCCGTTCTTCATCTGTTTCCAACAGAAGCAGATATTGAAACATATTTCCCCCTCCAGTAATTTCTTTTCTCTTTTGTAAGTTTGTAAATGGTGCAAAATCTCTGTTGCCGTCTTATATATAAACTTTACACATTGTTTTCACCCTTTTCAATCCCCACACCGGAAAATTTGAAGAATTAATTCCTGTATTCCGAGAATTTCCATGTTTTTTCAGTAAAATATAAAAATCCGGCGTCTTTCATGAGAGACCTGGACGGTTTGCTGCGCCATTTGGGGTGCGATAAGATTTTTTTCTTCTACAGGAAAATACTTTTGTGCTTTAAAGTGACAGGGCCTTTGCTGCATAAAAAAGAATGCGCTATACGCATTCTCCGCGCGCGAGCGGATTGCGCAGCAATAAACATCACCCCCGCGAGCTGCGCATCATTGTTTTGTTCTTCTACAGGAAATCCAGAGGAATTTCCTGTAGAAGAACAAAAAAGCCCCCAGGAATCCGGCGCTTAATCCATAATTCCTGTGGGCTTATTATTTTGTAATCAATCCATTGGTTCTTCTGGCACAAAAATGAAAAAACCATCTTTTTCCGTTATCTGCTTTTATAAAATACCTTTCAGGGCTGCCAGGCTGTCTGCTGAAGAAGCGGCCTCATTTTCTTTCTGTATCTGAAGATATACTTCTTTGCGATACACAGGAACTTCTTTCGGTGCATTGATTCCAACTTTCACCTGATCCCCCCGCAGTTCCAGGATACTGATTTCAATATCATTATTTAAAATGATGGATTCTCCTTTTTTTCTGGTTAATGCCAGCATCCTATTCACCCGCCTTTTCTTTTTTAGCCTTCAAAATCTCGTATATTGGGAATTTTACCGGAAAATCATCTTCTACAATTACCTGATGAGCCTTCCGTTCATCTGTATTAATTACAATAGGTGCTTTCAGATTCACACTCAGCAGTGTGATATCTTCTTTGGCTGTCACAGTTACCAGTACATAAGTATTTTCTGCTGTAAGGTTCCCAAGATGCTCCAGCACTTCATCCTCCACCTGAGGATTATAATCCTCCTTTATCAGCAGAGGATCCATAACCGGAAGGGCAAATGCCGGTTCATCCAGAGACTGAAGCCAGGAAATTCCTTTGCGGGCCCCGTCCTCTCCTTCATCGTAAATCAGTGTGAATTTCTGGCAGTCCGGAAAACCGATAATGCCTTTTTCAAAAAAGATTATTTTCTCATCTTCTATATCTATCTCTCCGAATAATCTTGTCTCAATCTGCATAGCTTCCTCCTGTTACAGATAATTCAGCAGTGTCTGGCCGTTTGCTTTGGCAGACGCCTGCAGGGACGCCTGATATGCGTTATAGGCCGCTGTATATTCGATGATGATGTCTGAAAGTTCCATATCTTCATTTCTGGATTTCAGCTGTTCAAAAGTCGTCTGCTGGTTAGCCATCCTGTTTTCCGTAAGATTCAGACGTCCTTCCCGGCTGCCCATATCTGTTCTGGCAAGTTTCACCTGATCCAGATACCCCTGAAATTTCGTTATTCCTCTTGCATAAAGTTTCTGCATATTCTCGTCTGCATAAACCGCTTCTTTTTCCGCTGCTTCCAGCCACTGACCCAATGCCTCCTGAGAAGCAGGGTCGGAATACTGCTGCTGGGTCATCATTTCTTTAATCTTATCTACTTTATCATGCGCCGCAATTGCCGCCTGAACCGCATTGGTCAGATCGTCCACATCCCGTCCGATGGAAGCGTCAAGGACATCACTGGCCTGTGTATTGATGGTCAGCTCCTGACCGAATGCAATTGTAAATTTAATTTCCTGATTTTCTTTTACATAAGTAATCTCATTTTTGGGATCTGTGGTGTTCTTACAGTCGAAATAATGCTCCGGTCTTACCTCGCCTTCCTTAAATCCCTGTTTGGTATAGGTGACGCTCAGCTGGGCTTTTTCACTGCCCAGGAAATCTGCCACTCCTTTTCCCATTACCAGTTCTCCGGTTTCCTTGAAATAAATTACCTCGCCATACCCCACAGGATATCCATCTTTCACCCACTGATCATAGGTCATATCTGTGGTCACTGTGATGGGTCTTCCGTCATCATCGTAACCAACTCCATCCAGCTCCTGTACATTTCCATCCGCATCAATATATTTGATATCCCCTGCCTCAATATCTCCCAGTCCCTCATAAGACAGACGGATTCTATTAATCACATGTTCCTCCGGCATATCACCGAGGGCTACGCCTGTCAGAACTTCTGCAGAAGAATTGGGCACTTTCACCTCATTGCTGTAGAAACGCTTTTCCTCAATATCTTCAAAAGATACAGGCTCTGTAATCTCATAGGAAGTATCTTTTTCCTCTTTCAGGAAAGTGAGCTTGCTGTTGGTCTTATAGCCGGTAAATACACTTCTTCCGGCGCAGTCTGTGTTGCCTTCCGCATACACCTGATAACGGAGAGACTGCATATCTTTCAGAATGGCTGCGCGGTCTTCCTGGGTTTTCACATCTGTGGAACCGTCCACACATTTCTCATAAACATTCCGAAGAATTTCTTCCATATTATCAAGGGCTCCTTCGGTTACCTCGAACCAGGATTTGGCATCCGGTATATTTCTCTCATAATACTGATTCAGCTCACTCAGATTACTGCGCAGACGCAGGGCCCGAACTGCAATAATAGGATCGTCAGAAGGCCGGATAATCTTTTTCTGAGTGGTCATCTGAGTATTCAGTGTATCCACGTTTACTTTATTACTGTTAATGTTAGTCATGCTGTTTCTGCTGATCATGCTGTTAGTTACACGCATCATAATTATCAAACCTCCTTACACACCGGTTTCCAGAATCAGACGGTCATACATCTCTGACATGGTCTGAATCATCCTGGAGGCCAGATTATAGGAATTCTGGAATTTTAACATATCCAGAGCCTCCTCATCTTCATCCACACCGGAAATAGACATACGTTTCTGCAGAATTGTCTCACCAATATTTTCATAATTTTTCAGTAAAGTTTTCGCTTTCTCGGTATCTACGGTATTGTCGCTGATCAGGCAGGCCAGAAACTGATCTGCTCCCACGCCGCGGAAAACCTTGACATCTTTTTTCAGTTTCAGCATCTCCACCACAATATCCTGAGTCGCCACGTCATCCGGCATGTCGGGTTTATTCATGGTTACCAGGAAATTGGGGTCATGCTCCAGGTCGTAGGCCACTTTAATATTTGCGGCAGTCAGCATATAATAATAATTTCCCGTAGAGGTCATGCTGTCTGTTTTATCAAGATCAAAATCAGCAAAATTATACTCTGAACCATCCGCAGGGTTCTCTGCCACAAAGAAGGAAATACCGTCATTCCCCTTCAGGTCAACCCCTGATTTGTGCAGTTCGTTAAACTGTTTTGCAAATTCCCTCAGAAAACTGTTGCACTGAGCCTGATAATAAGGTACACCCATGGCGTCAATATCTCCGCCAATTACTGCTGTCCGTTCCAGTAAATCCTGTTCCGTCTCTGCGCTCATGGTGTCTATTTTCAGGTCAAACACATAGGTCTGGGTTTCCGAATCATAGGAAAATCCCGTATAAGCGAAATCCCTGTTATTAATTGTAATGATTCCCTCGGAATCCATGGTCATCTGATTAACACTGGTGATACTGGGATTTTTGATGGTAACCTGATAATGTCTGTCATCGCCGGTGCCAACCATATTCAGAGACTGTACCCTTCCCTGAAATGCTTCATTATTATTGCCGTCCCGGACATCAAACAGACCTTTCAGCCTTCCGGTACAGGTTCTTCCTGAAGCGTTAAAGGGCACATTATTCCTGGTCCAGTAAATGTCGTACAGCCCTTCTGCATCTGAGGCATTGACCTTATAATCCCTGGCCCTGCATTCCAGCGTATTGTATTCAAAGTTCTCCACCAGCGTCTGTCCGTTGATTTTCACAATGTAGTTGGTTCCTCCGGTATACATATCCGGATAATTGCTGTTGCTTACTTTGGACTCTGTCACTTCCACCGGTACCAGCTCGGAAAGCTGATCTATCAGAACCGCGCGCTGGTCGCGCAGATCATTGGCATTGGTACCCTGCTGCTCTATAATATTAATCTGACGGTTCAGCATGGAAATTTTCTGGCCGATGGCATTAATCTGCGCCACCTGTGTGGCAATTTCCTGATTGACATCTTCCTGAATGCGAATCAGTCCCACATTCATGCTGGTAAAGAAATTAGTAAAATTCTGGCACTTGCTTATAAATGCTTTTCTGGCATCCAGACTTTCTGCGTTGTTTTTCACATCATCCAATGCGTCAAACATTTCATCCAGAATAGAACCAAAACCCTTGACAGCATCCTCATCTTCCAGAAAATTCTCTATCTGCTGTGCTCCATATAACTGAGCGTCAAACATCCCGATTTTGGCATTGTTTTCCCAGTATTTTACGTCATAATAAAAATCACGTTTCTGTATAATTTCCGTAGTGCAGACTCCGCTGCCCGCCATACCGTAGCGCTGATGGGTACGAAGGGCCTCTGCAGCCACACGCACAGCTTCCTGTCTGGTATAACCTTTCGTGTGCACATTGGAAATGTTGTTGGCAACCGTGTTGGTGGCCACATGAAATGTATTTAAAGCGGAACCCGCTATGGTCAGTCCAAAAAATGTTGATGGCATATTTTTCCTCCTGTTACAGTCTGGTCACAAGGTGTTCCAGCATTTCAGAAATCACGTTGATAAACCGGCTGGCTGCATTGTAAGCACTCTGATATTTAATCATATTCTGAAGTTCTTCATCAGAAGATACGCCAAATACCTGCTGTCTGCTGTTCTCAATAGAAGCCACCTCAGCCTCCAGGTCTTCGGCCATTGACTTGTAAACATTGCCGTTTGTGCCGATATCCACAATCATTTTCTTGTAATATTCTTTGAAATTACAGGGATTGGTATCATTGGGATTACTGATATATTTCTTGGCTTCCCAGATATCCACAAGCTGCTGAGCCATATCCCAGGCAGGAGTCCCATCCGGATTCAGATGGGGCATTCCGGACTCTGTCTCCAGCAAATCCGGATTCACGTCAACGTTCTGAATAGTATACATTTTAAAGGTATCGGGTGAATCTTCTTCATTATACACATAGTAAATGTTGGGCGGAACCTGATTATCTGCAACTTCTCTGTAACGGTCACAGCCCCGTCTTACAAACAGTTCTCTGCCGGGCTTCTGTCCGTCTGCCCCCAGGCATCCTTTATCTTCATCCCAGACACGGACATTATTGTACGGCGTACCGTCTGCCCCTGTAAATGATATGGTTTTGGTGGGACTGAGCACATCATTGACAGCTGTAATCACTTCATGAATAAACTGGTCAAATTCGGCTTCCGCCGAAAGCATAACAGACATACCGGCTCCGTCATTGTATTCGTCTGCAGACAGCCCGGCAATATCACGGTAGGTAGCAAATCTGTCTCCTCTGCTGAGTACAAGGGCTTTCAGTTCTCCGATATCTGAATTCAATTCCGGAGCAATATCCACATCAAAGTCAAACACATCCGCGTATTTTCCTCTGCTCAGGTCTGACAACCGGGGCCAGTAGGGCGTTACAAAACCTGTCACATCATCCTGCCGAATACCAATTTCAAATACATGGACTTCATCCAGAAATTCCACATTTTCCAGCCGGACTCTGACTGCTCCGTTGGCATCTTCCCGAAATTCCACTTTGGCCAGGGAGGAAAGTTCATCCAGCGCATTATCACGCTCATCCCGCAGGGTCATGGCTGTCTCCACACCGCCGGATTCGATTCTCATAATCTCTTTATTCAGATTCTGAATGGTATGACCCAGTTCGTTGATACGGTCAACACCTTCCCGGATCTTAATATTAATCCGCTTCTGGTATTCCTTCATATTCTGATAAACACCCTGCGCTCTTTCAATAAACAGGGTTGCGTTTTTAACCACCAGGTTCTGGTTTACTTCCGTATTGGGACCTTTGCTCAGCTCTGCAAAAGATTTCCAGAATTCTTCCAGCTGAGTCTGAAACTGCTCTCCTTCCAGTTCCTGGAAAATATTTTCCACGTCCTGTACAGCCAGGTAATTTGTCTCATAAAAAGACTGACGACCATTCTCCGTGCGGTAATATCTGTCCAGGAAATAATCTCTGGTATGTATCACATCGGCAATCGCCAGTCCAAGTCCCGCCTGCTGTTTACTGATGGCGGCACTCTGAAAGGTTACATAATCTCTGTCTGCAAATAATACCTGCTGCCTCACATATCCTTTGGTATCTGCATTTGCAAGGTTATTGGCTGTAGTATTCAGCGCATTCTGACTGTTCTGCAGCCCGGATGCACCGATATACAAACTTCCCATTCCATTTGCCATATCTGCTTTCTCCTTCTATTTCCGCTTCCCTGCTGATTCTGCCTTCCCTGTTGTAATTCTGTTATACATATTCACCGTCCGACGCTCTCACTGCTTCGCGTCAAACCCGCTGCTTCCCAGCAGGTCTCCGGTGTTATTGGCACGTTTGTCATAATTGGCAGTAGTGGGGGCCTGACGCATACTCTTAAACAGCGTCAGATCAAATTCAGTCATCTCAATGGCATGTTTCAGCAACACTTCGTTCTGTGCATTGATATCTGCCATTTTCTCCAGTGTGGTACGCAGCTTCTCCTTCAGTTCCTTTAACTGCTGCTGCTCTTTCGGCTGTTTATTTAAAAAGGCTATCATATTAGTAATAGTCAGTTCTTCCGGCTTCTTACTAAGTACGATAGACATATCATTGACAACTTCTTCTCTTTTATTTTCCAGATTCTTAAGAACACTGGTCACTTCCTGTTCCCGGCTGGTAATTTCTTCAAGAGCGGGGATATTCCCGTCAATAATAATCTGCCGTTTCTCCTGAGACAGTTCAGTCAGACGCTCATATTCCCCGTTCTCTTTCTCCAATATACTGATAAAATCTTCCATTAAACTGGCCACGTGAAAACCTCATTTCTAAAAATATGCTTCATATTTTTCCAGTAATTTAGCAGCAAAATCTCCTGTTTCCACCTTGTAGTTTCCGGATGCAATACTGCTCTTCAACGCGGCAACCTTATCTTCTCTGATATCAGATGCTTCTGCCACTGCCTGTTTGGCAACCTGATAATCCCTGCCTGCCTGTGAAATCTCCACTTCATCTCTTCTGGAGACGGCTCCGCTGCCTTTAATTCTGGAAGCTCTCCCCGTATTAAAAACCTGGCCTATCTGATTATATGCTTCTATACGCATAAAGGCATCTCCTCCCTTTCTGTCTCTCTTTCTATACTGTTAGTATATCCAGCTGTCTGAATTGTTATCTAATTTATTTATCGGTTGTTTGGATAGAAACTTTAGGAAATATTGGGCAACAATAAAAAGGAATTGCCTTAACTGCAATTTCCCTTATGCTTTGAAAGAATTTTTCCGCTTTCTCTGATATATAAAAAAGAATGCGTCATGCGCATTCTTCGCCTGCGGCGGGTCGCTTTAGCGACATATTTCTTTTCCGCCGCAGTGCGATAATTATTTTATCTTATAGGAAATCCAACGGAATTTCCTATAAGATAACAAA
The DNA here is from genome assembly GCF_000403845.2 of Eubacterium sp. 14-2. Taxonomy (GTDB): domain Bacteria; phylum Bacillota; class Clostridia; order Lachnospirales; family Lachnospiraceae; genus Petralouisia. Next base: position 1,199,145 of record NZ_KE159568.1, read on the forward strand.
GCGGACAGGTCCGCATCAGCTCCCTGAATCCCTCATTCATGAGGGACCTGGACGGTTTGCTGCGCCGAGTGCAGTCGCTTTAGCGACTAATACCTGTTGCACGAGTGCGCATATTACTTTTCTCTTATAGGAAGACACTTTCATGCTTTAGCGTGACAAGGTCTTTCCTATAAGAGAACAAAGTGCTGCACATCTGCAATTAATCGCAGATGTGCAGCACCTATAAAATAAATATCCTTATTCCACATCAACTTTCTTTTTCTTCTTACTGATTACCAGATATCCACCGGCAAAGAATACACCCAGGCAGAGCACATATCTTGCGTCAAAAGCAATTCCTGTCTTAGGAGTTCCGCTGCCCACCTGTGCAGTTCCCATATTTCTGGAAACAGAAGTTCTGGTTCCGGCATTTGTTCCGCCGCCGGTTCCTGTCTGCGTGGTTCCGCCGCTGTTTCCACCGGTATTATTGTTATTGTTATTATTGTTATTGCTATCGTTGTTATCCGGTTTTGGTTCGGGTTCCGGTTCCGGCTCAGGATCCGGTTTTGGTTCAGGGTCCGGTTCCGGATCTTCCCCAAGATTTCCTATACTTTCAAAAATATATCCATTCTCATCTGCAAAACGCTCTGCCTGAGAACCTGTATATCCGCGGATTACATCCGGCGTCCAGGAGGACTGAGAGCCAATGGATGTAACGCTGGGAGGAATGGTAACTGCTTTGATTCCACTTCCGGTAAAAGCATCTACCTCGATTGTGGTTACGGAACCGGGTATCTCCAGATTATACACATAAGGACAATTACTGAATGCAGAAGATGCTATGGAAGTCATACTGTCAGGCAAAGTCAGCTGAGATTTTCCAATGGGGCAGAACAAAAGCTGAGACATGCCTGCATCATAGACTGCACCGTCTGAAGAAGCATAGCTTCCGTTTCCGCCTTCTATATTTACTTCTGCCAGATTACTGCAGCCGTCAAAGGCGCTGAAATCTATAGATGAAACAGAAGCAGGTATACTGATACTTCCAATACCGCTGCAGTTTCCAAAAGCCTGTGAACCGATACTGCCCACAGAGCCGGGAATTGTAATACTGGACAAACTGCTGCAACCATATAAAGTGAGTTCCGGAATAGAAGATATTCCTGCTGAAAGGCTGACAGAGGATAATCCGCTGCAGCCTGCCAGAACACCGCTTCCCATGGAACTTACGGATGATGGGAATGTAATCTCGGAAAGGCCGACACAATTATTAAATGCGCTGCTTCCAATCTCTGTTACAGTCCCCGGAATGCTGATACTGCCAAGGCTTCCGCAGCCATTAAATGCCTGGGCTCCGATAGAAGTTACACCCTCCGGAATATTGACAACGCCAAGGCTTCCGCAGCCGTCAAAGGTTTCTGCGCCAATGGCAGAAAGTCCTGCGGGAAGTTCCACATAGCCTAAAGCGGAACATCCGTAAAAAGCTCCGCCTCCAAGGCTTGCCGGCCCGCTGATTACTGCGCTGGTCAGTCCGGTACATCCGGAAAAAGCATAACTTCCCACACTGGTAACATTACCCGGAATGGTAACACTTGAAATAGATGTATTGCCGGCAAAGGCATAATCTGCAATTCCTGTCACAGAGGCCGGTATGGTAATATCCCCGCCTGGTCCGCTGTAACCGGTAATTACCGAGCCTTCCATAATATATGCACTCAGGTCTTCCTGCGCCATGGCTGGTATCACCGGACACAGCACAAAGGTTAAGGCCAGTATCAATATTCCATTGAAACATCTGCCAATTATTTTTTTCATTCTCTTGTCCTCCTTGAATTATTGGTGTATGTGCTGTTAAGGCGAGCACTTCTTCGCCACCAAAAATAACCTTCCATCCTCCGTATAGTTGTTACAAGTCGAAAGAGTTAATAATCTATCTCCATACGAGGCATTAATGTCCCCGCTCATTATATTCATCTCTTTTATGTAATCCAGGTAATGATTAAAGTTTTCTTCATTTCCGGCGTTGATAAAGTCATAATACCGGATTCCTTCTTCACCTTCCTGGGATACTTTTGACAGACATACGGCTATGATTTCATACTGTGCTTTCTCATAAATGGTATTAAAGGTCACCATCTTATGTTCCAGGCTGTAGCTTTCATCCAGGTAATTTTTCAATCCCCCAAACATCATTCCGCTCTTCATGTTGTGTCCGTATATAATCAGATTATCGTCCTGCTGTTCATAATCATTTCTGGAATCCAGAAATATGGAGCCGTTGATATCCTCCTGCCCGTCATAATTATGAGTAAGATAGAAATCACTGCTCTCCGGTACTGCCTGCATAACCGGATAATCAATCTCGGTTCCCGGTATGGTAAGCCATCCGGCAAAATCTGAATTCTGTTCATGGAGTCCCTGGTATTCCGGCAAAATCGGTGGCCCCTGGGGTTTCTCCACAGTCTCCTGCTCCAGCTCTGCTCCGTAAATAGTATTTTCCACCGTACCTGTCTGAGCTGTTACAGGCTCCTCTTCTGTATCATCTCCGTTCATGGCTTCTATAAACCTGGCGGAAAGCCAGTCAGAGGCTACGGAAATCTCCTGTTCATCTTTTATTTTCTCAAGTTCCCGGATTTTCTGCTGGTCATGATATTCACTTCCCAGGAAAATCAGGAAACACACCACCGCACCGACCATGCAGATGGCTCCTGCAATCTGGCCGGGCGACAGCTGTTTCAGTTTACCCGTGATCTGGCCGGTGAAGGTGGTCCTGGAAATAGCCTTGTAGTCTTCTGCCACCATATCGGAAAGGTACAGGAGATAATCATCTCCTATCACACTTTTGAATATAATTTTACCTTCCCGAATCAGTGAATAAAGCCTCTGGGCCACTCCAGGCTCATTGATATCCATTTTTTTGGAGATATATCTGATTTTCTCAATATCATCCAGAGCTTCCTGATATTTCTCATAGGAATCGAACTGGAATTTTCCAATGCAATATACTCTGCTCATGGTATCAATCTCCTTCCTTCCCTGCTTATTTTTTCGCTGTTACTGATTTCACAGCGGAGTAACTGCTGTAATAATTCTTCTTATCAATCTTCTTGCATACACGGATCTTATAGTAATATTTCTTGCCTCCGGTTGCCTTTTTATCTGTATAAGAGGTCTTCTTGGTAGTTCCGATTTTCTTGTAGCCACTCTTCGACCTGGTACTTCGGTAGACCTCATACTGGGTTGCACCCTTGACCTTCTTCCACTTAACAGTCACCTGCTTTGCTTTCGAGGAAGCAATGCTGCTGATTTTGGTGGAATTCGGTGCAGTAGCTGTTTTAATACTTGTAAATGGACCATAATAATACTGTCCGTCCTTATTGACATACGCACGTACCCGGAAAGTTGCGGCTGTTCCTGCCTTCAGCTTGGATATGGTGCCTTTTGTGGTGCCGGGTTTGGTAATTCTCACATCCCGTCTGTTTTTGGAATTGTAAATTTCATATCCGCTTACCACGCTGTTTTTCGTCCAGGACAGGGTAATGCTCTTATTAGTGTATTTGGATGTTTTCACACCCGTAATCTCCGGTACCGTAATATTATAGTTTACGGTCTGTGTTCCGGTAAAGTTACCTTCTCCCTTGATGATAATGCTTGCCATTCCGGGAGTTGCACTGTTTACATATACCAGATTGTAATCTCTGCCGTTTTCCAGAGTTGTGGCTCCTGTGGTAACAGTTACCGGCGGATTTTTCTCCTGCCCGTCATAAACCTGTTCTGCTACGGGACTTACCGTGGCTCTTCCCAGCTGCTGAGGTGTAATCCGGAACGTTACGGTTCTGCTTCCGCTGTATTTGTTAATTCCCATAATGGTAATGGTTGCAGTTCCCGCATTGACATTCTGCTCGTAAATCACCTGATAATCCACACCGTTTACCAGCAGAACCCCTCCATCTTCCACACGAACCGGCGGTGCAATGGCTGCTCCCGTATAAGTGTAGGCTGCAGCAACACCGCGGATTGCGGTACTGTCTGAAAGCTCTCTTGCGATATCAAAGGTTACTGTTTTTGTTCCGGAAAGCCATTCACCAATTCCTGTCAGGATAATGCTGGCTGTTCCGCGGTCCACGTTGTTCCGGTACTCTACGGTGTAGTGAACACCCTTTACCAGCGCCATTCCGCCCATACTTACCATGGGCTCCGGTGTCACGGCGCTTCCGGTATACTGCTGAGTGGGTATAGGCGCTACTGTGGCCATATTCATGTTACCCAGAATCCGGAAGTCTCTGACTATGGTTCCGGAATAATTGTTAATACCTGTAATGGTAGCTGTGGCAACTCCTATGGAAGTATTGTTGACACAGGTTACCTGATAATCTCTTCCAACCACCAGAGGAACCTCTTCACCGGGCGCTGCTGCTCCTTCTGCTGCCGGCAGCTGGAATCTGAGATCTACCGCCGGTATAATAGCTGTACCGGTAAACTGATAATCCTTAACAGGTCCCATGGTCATGCTGGCGTCAATCACACCTTCTGCCCCGATACTCCTGGGATTGATGGCATAAGATGCTGTAACACGTTTGCCCAGGAAAATATCTTTTCCCGTAACCGTTACGGTTGCAACTCCTGCATTCTGGCAGTTATCGTAGGCAACATCATAATCCAGGCCCTCAGTCAGTTCCACAGACATATCGGAATCCTTTACCAGGAGATTTACCTTTACCTTCGGCCGAACAGGCTTCGTATTATATTCCTGAGCCTCAATGGGTTCTATCTGGAATGTTCCGTCCGGCGGAAGAATTCGGAATGTAGCTGTTCGTGTTCCGGTGTAGTTGCCTGTTCCTGTCACAGTTACCGTTCCCTGTTCTCCAATACCTATCTGGTTACTCTGGTCAGAAAGGGTAAAGTCCGTATCCCGCACCAGTGTGGCCCGCTCTGCCGGAGCGCCGTTATCCGTTACAGCCACTCTGGCTTCCACCGGTTCTCCATTTTTATAAAGGGCAGAGCCGGTAGCTGTAATATCTTCGCTGTTAATATTTTTCGGACTGATGGTAAATTTAATTCTTGCCACACCACCGTATCCGCCTTTTCCGGTGAGAACAATTTCAGGTGCATTCTCAGCACTGGCATCAGCCGCCTCCGTATTATTCTCATAGGCAATATCGTAGTCAGTGCCTGCTACCAGCGTTACTTTCTTACCGGCATCCATATAGGATACCTGAACTTCCGGTGTCTGAGGTCTTCCGTTATACACCGGTTTCTCCGCAATCACGCAGTCAGCTTCATCAATGGGTTTACGGATAATCATAAAGTAAAATCTGTTTTCACCGCTGTAATTAGGCCCTTTTCCTCTGATAAGCACATAGGCCTTTTTGTCCTCCGTAGACAATTCCTTGTTGTCGTAATAGCCTACAACTTCATATTCTGTAGATTTCAGTTCCCGTCTTGAATCATAGGGATTGAAATCCGGTCCCGGATTCTCCAGGTCTTTTATATTGTTGTTAAATACCTTAACGGTGGGCCGCTGAGCCTGACCGTTATACACATAACCGTTCTCATACCCTTCACCGGTCTTACTTCCCACAAACTGCACGGTAATTCCGCTTCTGATATCAGAGAAATCCTTGGGTATGATTTTATACTCTCGTTTCACGATTCCTGTGTAGTAACCGATTCCCTTAATTACCAGCTTCGCTGTTTCATTTTCGCCGCTGACATTCACGTTATTGGTACTGTATTCCTTCTCTCCATACTGGGCACAGTTCTGCTGCGTAAGAATTACAAAATCTTTATCCTGTTCCAGAATATAAGATTCCTCACTGTCACCGGACAGAGGTCCGGAAATATCTTCAAACTTCAGTTCCGGAATCACTTCTACTCCGCCGCCATAATAAACATTGGGACGATCGTTCTTTCCGTAGCCTACCAGTTCCATATAGCGTACACCATTCAGAGGATTGTCATTATCTACTTCCGCAATGGTAGCCATAATCTTGAAATGCTGGTCATATCTTCCGGTATAATTGCTGTACAGGTTATCCGGAGCTTCAATCCAGATTTTTGCATCTCCGATTTTTACATTATCTTCATAGGTTACCGTATAATCGGTTCCCTCTGTCAGCTTCGCAGATACATTTCCTTTCTTCCATGTAATATCCAGTCCATTTTTATTCGGATATGGCACCGATTCCCCGCTGTCCGGGAACGTAATCGGTTTTCTGGTATATTCACATTCCCATTCTCCGTCCTTATTTGTGCTGTAAAGATCCGTTCTCTTATTCACCACTTCAACTGTAACGCCCTCGGCATCACGGTCCAGCCTTCTGGGCGTAATGGTAAATTCCTTCTTGAATTCTCCAAAATAATTTCCTGTATACTTACCGTCGTCTGCACCCTTTCTTGCTGAAATGGTGGCTGTGGGATTCAGTCTTATGGTCTGAGCCGCATCTTCAAAGGTCCATACATTCAGATTATGTTCGGCTGTAATTCCATAATCATATGGTACCGTCCCGGAATCTTCTCTTATAAGAGCCACTCCATCACAGGTTATCTCAAGATCCGGCACAATAGGAGCACCCGTATATTCATACTCCAGATCACCTTCCACAACCAGTCCAGAGTCTTCTTCTTCGCTGAGCACCCGCTGGAAAATTTCAAAGGTATCGCTGTTGCTTCCATAAGCAAATCCGTCGGCAGTTGCAGTTATGGTAGCTGTAGGCGCATTGGTACTATCATGCTCCGGCGCCGCATTTTCATTCTCCGGATCATCCTCCGGTCCTTTGGTAGCCCGGTCATTGTGAGTATAACTTACCGTATAATCCTGACCTTCTGTATTCAGAGAAATCTCTTTTTCCCTTCCGTCTACCATTTTAACCACATACTTAACGGTAACTTCCGGTTCATTCGCCGGTCTTGCCGCATCATTAGAAGGCTTAAACGTACAGTCTGCCGCCTCCACTGTGGTATTCTCACTGCTCAGGTCTGCAAGAATCTTAAATTCTTCTGTAAATTCACCTGTGAAGTTGCTGCCTTCCACACCTCTGATGGTATAGGATGCAGTACCCGGCTCCGTATTGTTCTCATAGGTGACAGTGTAATCTATGCCATAACGCAAAGCATATTTTAACGGAGTTCCATCATCACCTGGTACGGTATTACCTTCTATATCCACAGGAGTATACATTACCTGAAGATTTTTCCAGACAATTCCGTCAGTGGGTGTATCTGTGGGCTGGCCGTTTTCATCCAGTTCCATATTGGTGGCCAGAGCATCGCCGGGCAATGGCGGTGACAAGGCTGTATCGGAAGAAGCATCCGGATATTTCACATGATCAAGCACTACTGCCGCCGACGTACCTTCAAGTTCAATTTTCCCATTTTCCACACCGTCTGTTTTAAGATTGTACTGTGTAATTTCATAGGGCAGTTCGATGTAGTCTTTGTAATTGGTTCTTCCGTTTATTCTGAGACCATAATGGGAGCCTACCGGAAAGTTACTTCCATCTCTTATATCCTCTATTTTCGTTCCAACGGCAGTCCCGTTGGCATAGGCATAGTATTCCAGTTCGTATTCTGTGTCTTTTTCTACCGGTTTGCCGCTATGGGTAATCTTAGGATCCGGTGTAATAGGAAGACCGGAATAGGTGTATTTCGGCTCTACATCCTTAATCTCATAATTATGATCCTTTTCCAGAACATCCCTGTCTTTGTCCAGACTCAGAGGATCTACAATAAAGGACGCGGTTGATGAATTTACATATAATCCCTGACCAGTGATGGTCGCCGTTTCATTCCGACTGACAGGACTTATGTGATCCGGATCCGCATTACCGCTCCTTGGATTGGTCACTTCGTAGTCCGTTCCCCGTATAAGCGTCTTCGTTTCCTTTTCCGTGCGGAATGTGACTGTTACATTTTTGGGCACAATAGTGTCCTTCGTATATTCTTCCGGCTCAATCTCAATCTTAGTTCTTCCGCCGGTTACATTAAAATCATTCAGATTGCCCTTAATTGCATAATACAGTTCCCGTTTTCCTGTATAGTTGTTGGTTTCCGTCCCTTCAATCACAAGGACTGCTTTCCCTATATCCGTATTGTCCCTGTAGCTTACCTTATAATCTTTGGAATCTATTGTCCGGCCATTATGAGTAATCCGGAAACCGTTCAGAACACTTCCCTCTTCCGGAACGGGCCTGCCAGTGTAGAGATAATAGTTCTCAAGATATTTATCTCCTACGCTTCCGGCCACAAGATCTTTCTCAAGACCTGTCTCATCTATTGCTGTAACCCCCAATGTGGCCAGTGTTCCAAGATTACAGGCATTGATATTAAACTCATATTCCAGTGTTCCGGTAAAATTATCCTGTCCTGTTACAATAATTTTCGCTTTTCTCTCAGAAGTTGTAACATTTATGTGGTTACTGTGCTCCTTCATATAATCCACACCCAGGGTCATTGGTTTTCTGACCGTTCCGTTCTGGTAAGTAAGGCTGAACTCCGGTATAATTTCTTCTCCGGTATATTCCTGGTTTGCATCGTAAACCGCAGCCAGTTCATTGGCCCGTAAAGGACGTGGCACAATTTTATATCTTCTTGTAAAATTACCGCCTGTATAGTTCCCCGTACCTGTAATAGTCATGGTAATCTCATTATCAGATACCTGGGAATGGGTCTCTCCTCCACCGGAGTTGCGATATGTTACGGTATAATCCGTTCCCATATTCAGCTGTCTGGTATTTACCGTAACCGTCAGCCTTGGTTCAATCGGCTGCCCACCGTTATATTCTATCTCTTCTCCATCGGTCACTCCTGTAATCGTTGTATTGGAAATATCCAGTATCATGGGGTCAATAGTAAATTTCTGGTTGACAGTACCTGTAAAATTATGATTTCCGGTAATTGGTATCTCTGCATTCTGACTGGCATTAATATTATTAACATATCTGCCTATGGTATAATCAACGCCTCCTCCGGTCATGGGCACTTCCACACCATTCCCATTTGTATAAGTAAGGGTCGGCGTGGGCGTTACCGGCTGGCCTGTGAAAGTTCCGTTTGGGACAGTAATATTAACATTAGCAGAATCCATGGGCATTGGTGTAATCTTAATGGGTACATCCACTGCCTTACCCCGCAGTTTTCCGGTAGATGTAGGGGTTACCGTAAGATAATAGGTATTTGCATCTGTACCGGATGTTTTCGCCTTAACAGTATAATCATCGACAGGGGTATAAGGCTCTGTTTCGCTTCCAACCCTGAGACGTCTTGTATAATCAGCGACTATATCGCTCACCCGGTTTGTGGAACCGTCAAATACATACTCCCTTTTTGTGTTTTCCACACCACCGTCCAGGATATGTATCATGGAATCGGATAATTCCGGGATTTCAAGAGTGATGGGCACATCCTGCGCCGTCCCCGTATAATAATTTCCTATTCCCTTAACATTACACCTCCACTGCAGTTTTCCATTCACTACCGGTTCAGACTGCCAGCCATTCTGAACCGTAACTTCAAATTTATCCTGAGCAGGTATTTCCTTTACTGCATCACTGGCATTATTATCAATAAATTCCGATTTCTCATAATCCACCTCCAGGCCACTTCCGGAACCCAGCTTCGCAGTCAGATTCCTGTATGTTATGGGAAATCTGTTGTTACCTATATTTCTATAAACTGTAAACTCTCCTGTATTGCTGCTTACCAGTCCCGCATAATCCCCGCTTTTTACTTTGGCCTGTACATTCATAACGCCCACATATCCGCTGTTTCGATCCGGATTATAGATAAATTCCAAGTTATCCCAGGGAATAGAATCACTATTATATTTCACATCTACATCATGCTCAGTAAGTTCCAGCTTATTGCCAGTATAAAGTGCTCTGAACGTACCACCACTCGTTTCCAGTATACCTGTATTGGAGCCGGCATACCCATTCTTTAATTGAATCGTCAGATTTGCAGCATCGATTCTTTCAATATTAAAAGTAGTATTTCTCTTCCCCGTATAGTTACCCTGCCCGACAATCTCTACTTCACCGATTGCAGCCGATTCTGTATCTGCGACCGTATCCTTTATCCAGTTAAGGGTAAAATCTGAGGTAAGGTTTAATGATTTTCCAGTCTCTGAATCCGATATACTTATTTCCGGATGGACTATCTGCCCGGCTACTGCTTTTTTATCCGGAATATTCGCTACCGTAACAGAAGAAACCCCAATATCTTTCCTACTGATTACAAAACTCCCGGTTGTAGTTCCTCTATATCCTGCCTCCGTATTTCCGGTTACCGTTACCGTATAAGTCTTCGCGTCTATCATACTGTTTTCACTCTGACTGTAAGACAGGGTATAACCATCAGGATCTGTCACCTGCTGTCGGTTCCCCCTCTCATCCGCTGCCCACACCTCAAAATCCTCCGGTGCCAGTTTCTGGGGCCTGCCATTATATACTTTAGTTCCTGTATCTTTTATAACTATTTCGCTAATATCCAACACCTCATCCGCCGCACGCGCCGTAAAGCCGGACCAGTCCACCATCCCGGCTATCATGCAGATGCTTAACAACACTGCCATTATCCTCTTCCCAACATCCCTATGCATAGTCCATTCCTCCTTGCTTCATCCCACACGCATACCATTTTTCGGTCTGTCTATATTTATATTATTAATTTTTTTCGGCATTATTGCCTGTATTCATAATAGTTTTACTGCAATTTTCTTATATGTATTTCTGTTATCCCGTATTCTCATCTGCGTTATGGGAACTTCCTGTACATTTCCCGCAAATTTTCCTGTACATTATCTCCTCCGCTAAAACGTATGTTCTGTCTGAACTGTCAGTATAAGGAGAATTACATCCGGAACAGCTTTCTCTTTTGTAAAAGTTGGTAAAACCGTATCTTACCTGCTCCGGATACAATACTCCGTTTATGAATTATAACACATTTCTCCGAAGAAAGCTATTTTTTTACGGTATTCTTTCAGGAAATTTTTTATATGACTGGTAATTTCTGCAGATTTTGCAGATTCACGGTATTTTTTTCCTGACAGCAGGAAAAGTTCCGCCCGTCTTCTGACAGGACACAGGAATCCCCCGGAGCGTTTTTGAGGGGAGGCTCCGGGGGATTCTGCAATAATTTATACTCCCTGCTTATAATAACAACTGAACGAGATAAAATATGACACTTTCTTACAATCTTTTTTTCAAAATCTATATTTATTAAGCTGTTAATACTCAATAAAGGATATTTCATTATAAAACCTTACTGCCGCTGTTTTGCTGCTTTTAAATCATCTGCCGAATACAACTCCAGAATCTGTGATTCCGGAACACGCATTTCCAATTTTCGTCATGGTAATCTCCCTCCTTATGGCCTCCGCGTCTTCACCGCTGATAAATTTGTCACTTACTACCAGGAGACCGGAAAATACAAATTTTTGTTCTTCATCGTTCTGAATCTGTTTTGCAAGACTGATAACACGATGAATCCACTGCTGCTTTCCTTCAATTCCTCTGTTATTATATAGAGCACCCAGGATATCCTGTCAGAATATCTGCTCAATCACGTTATTTTCATACAGCAGCTTCAGCAGGGGATTTTCCTGGATCTCTTTCATCATTCCGCTTCCCCAGTGACTGCCCTGGCACAGGGTAATCACAAAGAACAGAATCCACACAATTACCAGCCCTTCCAGCGCTCCCACAATAAGGCCGCCCACATGATTGATACTGTTGATTCCCGGCAATTTTGCAATAATATCAAGGAGATGAATCAAAACGCCCAACAGAATACTTATGATAAGAAAGGACAGGGTCCAGGACAGACGCAGCAGCACTGCATCTGCAATCGAATTTGCAGCCTCTTCAAAAAGTCCGCTGTCTTCCATCAGTGCTCTGGCCTGTTCTGCCAGATTTCCGGTAAAAAGCTCCTGTACTTCCGGGGGAAGTTCCATGCCGAACAGCTGCAGCTTTTCCGGTTCTGCTTCCTGACTCTGCTCTGGTGTTTCCTGCTGTCCGGGCAGTTCCTCCTGCTCCGGCAGTTTTTCTTCCATATTTTTCTCGATTACAGACTGCACTGCCTCCGCACATTTTTCCTGGATGGTATCGTACAGCGGCGTCTGTGTCCGAAGGAATTCCGCTGTATACGGGGCGGCCAGAGATGCCAGAACAACGGTCAGAACAATGGCAAACAGAGAAAAAACCATCCGCACCATTCCTCTGATATAGCCGTGAAGGGTAAAACACCCCAGAACAATCAGCACAATTATCAGTAATATGTTGTCCATTTTCCTGTACTCCTATTTCAGTCTGATCCTTTGTGTTTCTCCATCTGTCAGGAAAATATAATCTCTGACTTTGTTGGCAGACATTACCTTCCAGATATTTTTCTCAAAATTCTCATGATATTTGCGAATGCCCCGCAGGGTATATATGGCGCATTCCAGATCATTTCGGATGCAGATTTCATCATTTTCCAGAAAACCGATTTCCTGATATTCCATTCGGAAATCCTGGGAAAGAACTTCTGCCCCCCGCAGGTCGTAAATATTCATATGATAAGAAGATTCTTTATTCTCATTATCAAATACAAAGCCCATATAGGCGTCATTATAAAAAATGCTGCGGATTTCTCTTTTCAGTTCCAGTTCCTTTCTGACTTTCGGCTTATTGGAAGCGTCAAAAATCACTGTTTTTCCATTTCCAAATCCCACCATAACATCGTTTGTGAGAAATTCCACTTTGGGAACCACCATCTCGGAATAGGAATACTGGCCCACAATATTATCAATTTCATTCTGTCCCATGGAATCAAAATAGAAAAAGGTAATGGTGGTTTTTACAGTTCCTTCGTTTACGTCCAGCAATGACACCGCCAGCTTTTTTCCGTCATTGGATATGGCCAGGTCCAGGGGATAACCGCTGTTTTCCGTGTGTACTTCCCCGCCTGCCAGGTATTCTCCTGATTTGTCATAAACCTGTATGTACCCGGTGCCTTCCTGTTCCATCAGCACCGCCACCGTACCCTGGCTAGCCACCTGCACCCGCTGAATGGGCATGGCAGTTTTGATTTCTCCGCAGGGCCCCGACCTGTCCATAATATAAATCCGGTCGCCTTTTTTATCTGCGATTACCACATAGTTTTCACAGGAATCCGTCATGGGTGACTGCATTTCATAAGTCTGGTTCCAGATCGTTTTATTATCTGTGTCCACCAAAGATGCACCGTCCTTATTGTACTTCAGAATGTTCCCATTGAACACGTCAAACTGTGTTCCTGAAGAATCCTCCCTTTTTACGGTTTTCAGCACTTCGTAGCCGGTATAGGTCCTGGTCTGCAAATATATATACAGTCCGGCGCTTCCGGCCAGAAGAAGAATCGTTACAAACGTGATGATACCCAGAATTCTTCTCCGGTGCCTGTGGATTTTCTCATTCATTTCCTTTACATCCGATTTTACAATCCGGTATGCTTTATCTGCCAAAACTACACCTCCAGGTATGAAATCCGTCAACTGTGCATGGAAAGTCTGCTCTTATCATAACACACTCTTATGGTTCCTGCACATTTTTTCATAAATATCATGTTCAGAATCTCATGGAAGCAGCAGTTTCTGTCCTGCGTAAATTTTATCTCCATTTTCAATCCCGTTTACTTCACAGACTTTTCCCATCATGTCTTTGGTATGGTAAATACTGATACAGATGGAAGCAAGGGTATCTCCCGGCTGCACGGTATAATATCTGGGTTCCGCCGGCTGTCCGCCGGAGGTTTCCTGAGCAGTATTATCCTCTGCCGGAGATTCCGTGGAAGCATCTGTCCCTGTTCCCTCCGGACTGTCTGGGGCCTGTCCGGAGGGTTCCCCGGAGGTTTCCTGACCTGTCTGTCCTTCACCGGTTTCCGGCTGTGCAGGTTCCTGCCCGGCTGCTTCCCCTTCTGTGGGCCGGGGCTCCTGTCCGGCTGCCTCTCCGCTGCCGGCTCCCTGGTCTTCCTGCCCGTTTTCCTGGGCAGAGGCCTCTTCCTCCAGGGGAGATACCTGAGAAGACACACTTTCCACCAGCGGCCCGTTCTCATTTCCGGAACGTTTTCCCTCTGATTCCACATGATTCATAACATCCAGAACATCCTCTACTTCCTGCATTTTCCGGTAATTGTTTATGGTGGTAATACCAAGAACACAAACAACCACCAGGAAAAAAGAGGAAGCTGTATAGAGGAAATTGCGATTCTGTCTGGCCAGCTGTTTTCCCTGACGTTCCAGTATCATATTCCGATAGGATTCCAACGCTTCCTCAGCATGGGTTCTGGGTTCTTCCAGATTGTTTCTGGCGAATATTTTTTCCGGATTTCCAGGCTCCGGCCCGGATTCCCGCTCCAGTTCCCGGTAAAGTTCCCGAAATTCTTCACTCTGGACTTCTCTCTGTTTCTGCACGAAATCCGTTTCTGATGATTTCTGTTTCTGCACGGAATCCGTTTCTGATGATTTCTGTTTCTGTACGGAATCCGCTTCTGATGATTTCTGTTTCTCTATGGAATCTGTTTCTGATAATTTCTGTTTCTGTACGGAATCTGTCTCTGATGATTTCTGTTCCTGTACCGCTTCTTCTCCGGGCTGCTTTGAAACGGACATCTTCTCCAAAGACCGGGCTTTTTTCCCTTTGGCTTCTTCCTGTCCTTCGTTTCCGGCTTTTAATTCCCGGTGCAGCCGGGCAAACTCCGTGCCCTTTTCTGCCTCTGCCAGTTCCGTCAGTTCCTCCAGGCGCTGTTCTTCTTCTTTTTTGCTGATCATGTATTCCTGCATGGAAATATTTTTCTCATAATAGATATAATAACCTTCCCGTTTCTGCAGGTAGCCCTGGTCATAGATGAAGAATACCTCCTCGTCTTCCAGAACGTCCATCAGCATCAGCACCTTGTCCCTGCCTGAAAAATATTTCCGGTGGGCGGCTTCTGCCACAGGCGGAAGCTCCATGGCCTGTCCCGCTTTTCCCAGAAACCAGCCCACAATCTCTTTTTCAGGAAAATGCTGCTCCTTTTCCCGTTCCATATGTTCCCGGAAACTGTCGTCCAGACAGATATTATCCCATTGGAATACGCCGTTTCCGCACTCCAGTGCCCCGCTGATAAATGTGTAGCGGATATCCTTGAACACCTGACTGTTTCCCAGAAATACAGCGGCGCAGGTTTCTTTTTTCCCTGCTATGGTTTTCAGATATGTATATACATAATCTTCCAGGTATATCTTATGTCTTCCCCCAGGGCTGCCCATCTGACGGATGTTTTTGGGAAGGCTTATTTTCTTCTCTTTTTCTTCCGGTAAACCCTCTCTGCAAACAATTTCTATCATGTCTTCACCTCTTTTTCCACATGGTAGCATATTCTGTTTGCAGTTTTTGGAAATCTCTGTCACACCCCAGAAAAACATTTCGACGTTCTTCTACAATTCTGTTCTTCCTTCCAGGGCCCGCAGCAACGTCATCTCGTCTATATATTCCAGGTCTCCTCCCACAGGCACGCCGCTGGCAATTCTGGATACTCTGATTCCAGTGGGTTTAATCAGTTTGCTGATATACATGGCTGTGGTTTCTCCTTCCAGACTGGAGTTGGTGGCTATGATTACTTCATCCACATCTGCCTGCAGCCGGTGCATCAGCTCTTTCAATTTGATATCTCCGGGGCCTATGCCCAGCATGGGGGAAATGGCTCCATGGAGCACATGATACACCCCTTCGTATTTGTTGGTTTTTTCATAAGCCGCCAGATCCCTGGTGTCTTCCACCACCATAATGGTCTTATGGTCCCGGTTTTTGTTTTTACAGATGGGACAGAGCTGGTCGTCGGTAAGGGTGTAGCATTCTTTACAGTATTTTACATTTCTTCTGGCTTCTGTTATGGCAGAAGCCAGTTTCTCCACATGCTCCAGCGGCATATGCAAAATATGAAAAGCAAGCCGCTGTGCCGACTTGCTTCCAATTCCGGGCAGAGAAGATAACTCCTCAATCAGTTTACTTATCTGGCTGCTGTAATAATCCATTTTTTCCTCCCTGCATAAAATTAAAATGGAAATCCGCCGCCCATTCCGCCGAGTCCACCCGTGATTTTCGACATGGACTGCTGGGACGCCTCTTCAATCTGGCGGAGGGCCTCATTGGTAGCCGCCATAATCAGGTCTTCCAGCATTTCGATGTCGTCCGGGTCCACTACTTCTTCCGTAAGTTTCACCTTTGTTACTTCCCGTTTACCGGAAATGGTCACTTCCACAGCTCCGCCTCCTGCGGCTGCTGTAATCTCTTTTTCCTCCAGCGCTTTGGTGGCCTCTTCCATCTGCTTCTGCATTTTCTGGGCCTGCTTCATCAGATTATTCATGTTACCGGGCATTCCTCCCGGAAATCCTCCGCGTTTCGCCATTGTATATCCTCCTAATCTCTGTTTCAGTCTTCTATGACTATTTCCATATTTATGAGTTTTCCAAGATCCACGTAAGTATCTTCTGCCGGACGTCCGGTTTCATGGAGCTGGATTTTTACTTCCACTTCTTTTCCCGTTCTTTCCGATATTACCTGCTTCAGTTCCTGCATATGAGTTTCCGTGCCCACAAATGCCTCTGCCACCTCGTCTTCTAACACAATCAGAAGCTGATTTTCCCCCGAAAGGCTTAAATGAGCGGTTTTCAGATAATTCTTCAGTCCGCCGGACAAACCTTCAATGATAGAACGCCAGTTCTGCACCACTTTCTGAATATCTTCCGGTACTGCTTTTGGCATACGGGGCGCCGGCTCATTCTCTGCAGTTTCTTCTGACCGGACAGCTGCAGGTTCTCCCTGATTCTTTCCGCTGCTTCCTTGGGAAATTTTTCCACGGGAAACAGGTATGCCCTGTTCCATCTGTTTTTCCAGACTGGAAATTCTCTGAACCAGAGACTCATAATCCCGTTCCATCTGGGGCCTGCACAGTTTAATCAGGGCAATTTCCAGAAGGATTCTTTTCTGGGTGCCATAGCGGAGCTGGCCGGACAGCTCTGAAAAAATACGGATATAGCGTATCAGCTGCTCCGGTTCTGCCATCGCTGATTCTTCTTTTAAAAGCTGCAGGTTTTCACTGGAAATATCCAGCACGTCTTCCATATTATCAGAACTCTGCAATAAAAGCAAATTTCTGAGATACCATGTGAAATCTGTCACAAACTGTCCTGGCTCCCGGCCCTGTGCCACCAGTTCTTCCAACAGGATAATGACGCCGGCCACATCCTGTCTGAGAATCTTCTGCAGCATGTCGGAAAACACCTCTGTGTCCACAGCCCCCAGCACTTCCAGCACCTTTTCAAAGGTGAGACGTTCTCCCAGATAAAAGGCGATACACTGATCCAGCAGGCTTAAGGCATCCCGCATGGAGCCGTCTGCCGCTTTTGCAATGTAGCGGATGGCTTTGGGTTCCACTTCCACCTGTTCTTTTTCCATGAGTTCTTCCAGCCGTGCGGCTATGGCGTCAATGGTAATTCTCCGGAAATCATACCGCTGGCAGCGGGAAAGGATGGTCACAGGTATTTTATGGGCTTCTGTGGTGGCCAGAATAAAAATCACATAGGAGGGAGGTTCTTCCAGCGTTTTCAGCAGTGCATTGAATGCCCCTGTGGAAAGCATATGAACCTCATCAATAATATAGACTTTATATCTGCCTTCCGTGGGAGAATAAGCCACTTCCTCGCGGATTTCCCTGATGTTATCCACACCGTTGTTGGATGCGGCGTCAATCTCTATCACATTCATGGAACTGCCTGCGCCAATGGCCCTGCAGGAGGGGCACTGGCCGCAGGGGCTTCCTTCCCGCGGATGATCGCAGTTGACTGCCCTGGCAAATATTTTGGCTATGGTAGTCTTCCCGGTTCCTCTGGTTCCGCAGAACAGATAGGCATGTCCCACCCGTTCTGCCCGGATCTGATTTTTCAGGGTTGTTACAATATGTTCCTGTCCCCGGACATCTTCAAATTCCTGAGGACGGAATTTCCGGTATAAGGCCGTATATGACATATTTAATCACCAAAGCTGATGCCGATTAATTTTGCTTCTTTTATAATTTTGGAATCAGGCTCTACTGTTTTTAATTTTCCGGCCACTTCTTCCAGGGGAACTTTCTTCGTATTTCCGTTCACCATGGCTACCATATAGCCATACTCCCCTTTCAGGATTAAGCTGGCAGCTGCCGCGCCCAGTCTGGTACAGAGTACACGGTCATAAGGGCAGGGGCTTCCGCCTCTCTGGGTATGTCCCGGAACGGTCACACGCACTTCGCTTCCGATTTTTTCTTCGATTCTGGCTGCCACTTCGTAAGAAACGGAAGGATATTTTCTGCTCTTTTTCTTTTCTTTCAGCTCTTTTTTGGAAAGGGCCGCGTCTTCTTTGGAAATGGCTCCTTCGGCCACTGCCAGTATGGTAAAGCCTTTTCCCGCTTTATTTCTTCCTGCGATGGCAGAAACTACTTTATCAATATCATAGGGGATTTCCGGAAGCAGGATTATGTCTGCGCCTCCGGCAATTCCTGCGTACAGTGTGAGCCAGCCCACTTTATGGCCCATTACTTCCACAATAAACACACGGTTATGGGAAGCGGCTGTGGTATGGATACAGTCAATGGCTTCCGTTGCAATATTGATGGCGCTCTGGAAACCGAAGGTTACGTCTGTACCGTAAATATCATTGTCAATGGTTTTGGGAAGATGAATCACATTCAATCCTTCTTCTCTGAGAAGATTTGCTGTTTTCTGGGTTCCGTTTCCTCCCAGAATCACCAGGCAGTCCAGACGCAGCTTGTAATAAGTCTGTTTCATGGCTTCCACCTTGTCCAGGCCCTTTTCATCGGGTACCCGCATCATTTTAAATGGCTGTCTGGAAGTTCCCAGAATCGTACCGCCTTTTGTAAGAATTCCTGAAAAATCCGAGCCGGTAAGCAGACGGTAATTTCCATAAATCAGGCCCTTGTACCCTTCGTAAAAACCGTATACTTCCAGATCTTCCACATTTTTGCTCAGTCCTTTTACCACTCCGCGCATTGCCGCATTTAATGCCTGGCAGTCGCCGCCGCTTGTCAGCATTCCAATTCTTTTCATAATCTTCACATCCTTTACCATATTTCATTTCCAGTAATTCATTCATTTTCCATCATTATGGCAGGAAAGGTATTTCCTGCCTGACGGAAATATTATAGCTCATTATTTTGTCCACCACAAGATTTTTCTTCTGTTTCCATTTGCATTTCTGAAAATTTCTGGTATAATATCTGGAGATGTTACGGTGTCCTGGCAGTTGTTGGCTTCCGTCATAAATTACAGGGCCGTCATCTTATTTACCATTCTGGAGGAGTACCCAAGCGGCTGAAGGGTCTGGCTTCGAACACCAGCAGGTCGGTAGTCCCGGCGCGGGGGTTCAAATCCCCCCTCCTCCGTTACAAAAGCGCTGAGTTTTCAGCGCTTTTTTTATCTTACAGGAAAGACCTTGTCACGCTAACGCGTGAAAGTATCTTTCCTGTAAGATAAAATAATATGCGCAGGGCCTGCCCACTTTGTTCTTTCTGCATCAGATTCATGAAAAATCCTGTCATACTCACCATTTTATAAAAGAACAGAAAAAAATCTCTGCAGCCGGCGGAACCCTGTACCCTTCTGGTACTTTTCCTTTCCAGTCACAAAGATTTCTTTCGGAGCTAAAGTTTTATTGAGATCTTTTCCCCTTTTCACACCCCTTGTGATTATTCTACAGGCGTTTCACCGGAATCACCATACACTTTGAGGAAAATTTCAGGTTTCTGTCGGAAATTTATAGATTTTTCCGAAATTTTCCTTTTATTATCTCCGAAAAAATAGGAAATATTTCCTAATTTTTCCTCAAAGTTCATGGCTGCCCGTGGGTTATCGTGTTATACTTCCCACATCATATCAGTGTTTACATCAGGTAAACACATGGCTGTAAACATTCACAAAGGAGGTTTTTTTATGAAAAAAACAATCATAAGCACCTGTTTATCTTTTTGTCTTTTGTCTGCGCTTTTTCCATCGCTGACCTCTTTCAAATCAGGTCCGAAGCTGCCTGGAATCAGTACCCTGTCATATTTCGACGATCTCATGGAGTATTATTGATTCCATCTGCCAGTTTTCTTTCAGAAAATTCTGCAGCTTTTCACACTGTGTCCTGTCTCCCAGGGCATAAAAAGCACAGAAGCCTTTTATAAATGACTCTTTTGCCTGTTCTCTTTCCTGCAGTTCCAGCAGGGCGAGCCCTCTGTTAATGAGGAATTTGGGGAACAGGCAAAAACGGTTATTTTCTTTCTCCATGGCAATTCCCTGATTACAGAGTTCCACCACATGAGAATATTTCTTTTCATCCAGCAGCAGATTGGAAAGATTAAACAGAATCATTGGATATTTCTGTGCCTTTTCTCTCCGGTCTATGATATGCGTATCCATATACTGTTTCAGCCCGAACAGTATTTCTATGGCTTTGTCCCGCCTGCCCAGTTTCCGGTATGCTCTTGCAATATTGATAAGAATTACCATTTCATTATAGGTCAGCAGCCCTTTCAGCGCAGTTTCCACTTCAATTCCATTGGGTTTTGTCATGCGCAGAGTTTCCTCCAGTTCTTCAATAATCCCTGCCCAGTCTTCATTTTTCCGCTGTTTCAATATAATTCTGGTAAAACGGCAATACTGGGAATTCAGAATATCTCCCTTTGCTATGGTGCGCTCAAATCTGTCAGTCAGCTCTTCCAGTCCCTCATAGTCATAATTGGTAATTTTACGGACAATCCGGCTGCATATTTCCACCTGCTGCATTTCCTCTCTGCTGGAATACTGCAGAAACGTCTCTCCGCAGCCCAAACGCTGTGTCAGTGCTTCCACGGTTTTCCGATTTGGCAGCCGCGTCCCGTTTTCAATCTTGGACAGATTTCCCACAGAACAGATTCCAAAACATAATTCTTCCTGCGAATATCCACGTTCCACCCTCATATCGTGGATATAATTTCCGATTTCATATACCGCCATTCCTTATTATTCCCCTGCCTTTCCTGTCTCTCCTCCACGTCTGTCATTATAGAACAATTGCTTTTCTTTGTCCACGAAATCCGCGATTCTCTAATTACAGCCCGGACTGAGTCACTTTTTCATTTCAGGCAGGCCGGATTCTTCCCGCCCTGAATTCTGTTTTTCTTGCCTTTTATTTTATTTCCATTTATAATAATAGTGAAAATCAGGTAACTAATCAGAATGTTTTCCATTTTTATGCAGGAAAGGATTTCCCATGAAAAAATATTTTTCCATTTTGTTTTTTGCCATGTGTTTATGCGCCACTTTCCTGAGCGGCTGCGGAGAACCGAAAAAAAATGCCGCTGACTCTGTCAGGGCAATTTATGATCTGTATATTCTGGGGGATACCCAGGGAATCACCTCTCTGGGAATGACGGAGGAAGATATTAATACTGCCCGCCAGACTTATGACGATTCTCTGAAAGAAACGCTCCGGGCCAATTTTTCTGCCAGCGGGCAGGAAATAGAAGAAGCGGTACTGGATGAACTGTGCAATGCCCGCAAAACCGCCCTGGCCAAAATGAAGGCTTCTGCTGAAATTATTTCCGAAGCGGACGGAAAGGCAACCGTTGTAATTCACACCACTTATTTTGATGAATCCAGCCTGGATGCGGACGCTTTTTTCAGCGCCAAGGAAGACGCCCGGCATAAAAGTTTTGCTTCCACAGAAGAACAGAACAAATTTCTGATGGACACCTATACGCAGAATTTAATCACAGCTTACCATGAAGTGACGCCCTCAGAAAAAACCACTGATATTTCTGTGGACTGTGTTATCCAGAACAACACCTGGGTTCCTGCCAATATGTCCTCTTTCGGTTCCGACCTGGCGCTGGCCATTACCGGACAGACAGAATAGCAGGGTATCGTCCAGGCGCCTGCATATTTTCATGCATAAATTTCATACGATGGGAATAAGATGTAAAAAGTTTTTCGGGAGTAGAAAAATGTCTGAATTCCATCGAATGATTACATATCTTTATTTATATGAGCGTGGAATCAAACGCCACAACGTAGGATTTGCCAAAATAGAAAAAAGAGACAGCCAATGTCTTGTGGAAATACATATGAAAAACACCGGTCACAGCCTTTCTCCGATTCCGGTGTATTTCTATGCCGAAAATCAGCAGAAATTTCCCGGTATTCTGTTGGGAACCATGGGGCTTTCACGGGGAAACGGAGATTTTAAAACCATCTTAAAGGGGGAACCTCTGTCTGACAGCGGCTATCGGCTGGATGATATCAGCGGAATTTTCATTCCCCTGGATTCGGAAATTATGTTTGTGAGCCAGTGGAACGACCGGGAATTCGTCAGGGAACAGTTCCTGGAACCACGGAAAAAATCAGAACCGAAGCCACAAAATAAATCTCCGGAGCCGGCTCGCCCTGCGGAACCTGCCCCGGCAGAGGAACCGGCGGTGCAGGCAGCTTCCACCGGCAGTATTCCACCTGAGGCTGCCCCGGAGGATCACCTGTCCCCCTTTCCCCTGTCCAGCTCCGACACCGGCGCTTCTCCTGCTCCTTCTTCTGTTCCTGATGCAGATCTCAGGGCCGCAGAAGCCGCACCAAAGTTAATCGAAATCTCCAGACCAGAACGTTCTTTCCAGCCTCAGCCCCATACTCCTGCAGGAGCAGACCCGAAACCGGAGCCTCTGCCGGAAAACTGGAGCCTGAAATGGGATTTTATTCTCGAAAATTATCCGGTGATGACGCCTTTTGCCGGTGATGAATCTACGCTCTGTGTCCGTCTGGAATTAAAGGATCTGCGGCTTTTGCCGCGTCAATACTGGTATCTGGGGAATAACAGTTTCCTGCTCCACGGATTTTTCAACTACCGCTATCTGATTCTGGGCATGACTGAAAAAAAAGGGAAAAAACGCTGGTTTATCGGTATTCCAGGCATATACCAGAATCCGGAGCGCGTTATGGCAACCCTTTTCGGGTTCCCGGAATTCCGCAACGAGAAGTCTGTTCCAGTAAACACCGGGGAATTCGGTTACTGGTATCGTTATCTGAACGAAGGATAATTTATTTCACAGCCCGCTGTCCTGACGGGAAGTATCCGGACCGGAAAGCAGAGCGTACAGTTCATGGTCTCTCCAGACCCCATGGAGCCTGACGCTCTGCTTTTTTACTCCTTCCAGCTCAAATCCCAGACCCCGCAGCAGTTTTCCGGAAGCTGTGTTCTCCGGAAGCACGCTGGCTTCTATCCGATGCAGTTTTAATTCCTCAAACATCACGCGGATTCCTCTGGAAATGCTTTCTTTTGCATATCCTCTGCCCCAGCAGCGGTGATCAAATTTATATCCCAGTTCACAGGACTGATAATAGCCCCGGTTAATATGCTGAAAAGAAACGGTGCCCATGACCTTCTCTGTCATTCCCTTCTCAAACACCCAGAACCGGATGGCTTTCTGTTTTACCGCCATATTGTACTCGCACTGGAGGAGCTTTTTCTGAAAATTTTCCGTATAAAACTGCAGGGGCCTGTCCGTCTCATACTCCTCGAATATTTCCTGATTGTCCAGATGGAATTTCAGTACCTGGGGAGCGGCTGTATCCGGCAGTATTTTTAATTCCAGACGTTTGGTCTGATACATCAGATTCATTTGTATGTTCTCCTGATTTCCTGTATAATAATATTATTATCTTACCACAATTATTGAGAAAAAAACAGGAGCGCCTATGAACCAGGAAGAAAAATTTATGAAGGCCGCCATCCGGGAAGCCAGAAAGGCAGAAAAAATTCAGGAGGTCCCCATTGGCTGCGTCATTGTATATGAAAATAAAATCATTGCCAGAGGTTACAACCGGCGGAATACGGACAAAAACACCCTGGCCCATGCAGAGCTTTCCGCCATAAAAAAGGCCAGTAAAAAGCTGGGAGACTGGCGGCTGGAGGGCTGCACCATGTATGTGACTCTGGAACCCTGCCAGATGTGTGCAGGAGCCATTGTCCAGTCCAGAATGGACCGGGTGGTCATGGGCAGCATGAATCCCAAGGCAGGCTGTGCCGGCTCCGTGCTGAATCTGCTGCAGATATCTGCCTTCAATCATCAGGTGGAGCTGGTACGGGGTATACTGGAAGAAGAATGTTCCACCATGCTCAGTGAATTTTTCCGAAAACTGCGGGAAACGAAGCGTCTGGAGAAACAAATGGAATAAACCCTTCCGGAACAGTTGACATTTTCCTTTAAAAAGGATATACTTAAGACTCCGAGCAGCTGGGGCGGTAGCGGTGCCCTGTACCAACAATCCGCTATAGTTGGAGTGATGTTCTGCCCCGGGTTTTTGCCTGTGGGGCTGCCTTTTATAAGTGGTGATGACGTCTGGGTCTTACGCAATGGAACTCTGTGAACCGTGTCAGGTTGGGAACAAAGCAGCACTAAGCAGAATCTTTCATGTGCCGTAAGGGCGCCTGGGCCGAGCTAACTGTAAAAGTAACGCCCATGGTCAGGATTCAAAGCAGAACGCTCGGATTTAAATTTCAAAAAAGGAGAATTTCTTTGAATAATTTACTGCGCAAAATCAGAAATATCCTCTATGAATCCTGTAATTTCCTGGAGCTTTTGATGGCCCTTGTGGTTCTGGCCGCCATTCTGATTGCATGCAGCTCTCTGGGCGGTTCTTTTCTGGATTACTGGAATGACAGGAGTTCTAATACTGCTTTCCTGATTTTTGTGGGACATGTGTTCAATATACTGATTGGCATTGAGTTTCTGAAAATGCTCTGTCAGCCCAGTGAAGATACGGTGCTGGAGGTTCTGATATTTCTTGTGGCCCGTCATATGATTCTGGATCATACCACGGTGGTGGAAAATCTCATTACCATTCTGAGTATCGGAATTCTGTTTGCCATCAAAAAATATATCAACCTGCCTGCCCGTAAAGGAAGTTATGGTATATTTTCCGGCAACTCCGGTTCGGAACAATCTGACAGCGGTTCTGGGTCATCTTCTGAAAACAGTAAGGACTGCTGATCCCTCTGTGACTGCATAACAGCGCAACAAAAGTCATCATTATCTGAAATATGGAAATATTTTACTTTGCCCCGGCACTTGACATTTTTGCGCCGGGGTATTATATTAGACAGGAATCAATAATAATTATCATTATTACAGGAGGTAGGAACATTGATGAAATACAGCCGCCAACGGGAAAGCATCCGGGAATTCCTTGCTGACTGTTGTGAGCATCCTACTGCCGAAACGGTTTACATGAATGTGAAAAAAGAATTTCCCAATATCAGTCTTGGAACCGTATACCGTAATTTATCTCTTTTGACAGAGCTGGGGGAGATCAGAAAAATTTCGACCGGTATAGGCCCTGACCGTTTCGACGGAAATACATCTCCCCATTATCATGTTCTCTGCACCGGATGCGGCAGTGTGATGGATTTAAAAATGGAAAATATCGACCATATCAACATCATTGCCGGCAATGAATTTGAGGGCAGAATTCACGGGCATATCACTTATTTTCTGGGTACCTGCAGAGATTGTATGGAAAAAGAAAAAAATAAAAATATCTCTTGACAGGAATCTTAAGATATGCTATTTTAATTTCAGTAATAATTACTGTTTTTAATTTTTACTCATATAAAACAAAGGAACAGAAAGGAAGAAATCATTATGAAAAAATTTGTATGTAATGTATGCGGTTATGTTTATGAAGGAGATGCAGCACCGGAGAAATGTCCTCAGTGTAACGCTCCTGCTTCCAAATTTACAGAGCAGTCCGGAGAAATGTCATGGGCTTCCGAGCATGTAATCGGTGTTGCTCAGGGTGTTTCCGAAGATATTATCGAAGATTTAAGAGCAAACTTCAACGGAGAATGTACGGAAGTTGGTATGTATCTGGCAATGGCAAGAGTTGCCCACAGAGAAGGTTATCCGGAAATCGGCCTGTACTGGGAAAAAGCTGCTTATGAAGAAGCAGAACATGCTGCTAAATTTGCAGAACTTCTTGGTGAAGTAGTAACTGACAGCACCAAAAAGAATCTGGAAATGAGAATTGAAGCTGAAAACGGTGCTACTGCCGGAAAAACTGACCTGGCAAAACGTGCAAAAGCTGCAAACCTTGACGCTATTCATGACACCGTTCATGAGATGGCTCGTGACGAAGCAAGACATGGAAAAGCATTTGCAGGCCTGTTAAAGAGATACTTCGGCTAAGAGGAAATGCTGTAAAATCAACATTTTTGAGAATTCAGGGGTATGTTGGAGCAATCTGACATACCCTTATTTTTGTGCAGATGGTTGTGTCTGAAAGTGGGTTTGAATTTTTACTTTTCATTACATTGTCCCCTGATATGTATAATGAATCGCTGAATTCCACATATTTCGCTTATACCTTTTTTGATAACGTTTTTGTATATTTACTCATCATAAATACAGCATAAACGGCAACTATTAATTCTGTAACCGGCATTGCAAACCATAAGGAATTTGCCCCTGCCACAATCGGTAACAGCATAATTAAAATTCCACTGACAATGAGGCCTCTGAAAACAGATACACAAAAAGCGGCTCCTGGCTTCATCAGTACCTGAAAATAATAAGTGGAGAAAATATTCAGCGGCAGCAATATAAAAGAAATACTGTAACAACGGATTATTGCGGGTGCAATATCCAAAATTGTTTTTGTTGGCTTCATAAAAATGTAAATATACAAATCAGGGTAAATCAAACTGAGGGCAGTCCAAAATATACTGAACGCTCCAACAGTATATAGGGCATACCGCAAAGTTTCTTTAATACGCTCCCATTTCTTTGCGCCGAAATTAATAGAAATAATTGGCTGTGCAGCCTGCCCCACACTATAAGCGCAGCACTGAACAATCGTGCTTACATTGATAACAGGGCCATAAACAGCAAGTGCGTTACTGCCCAAATATTTCATAATCTGACGGTTGAAAAGCACTGTCAAAATCCCCATTGCAATATCAATAAAAAATGTCGGGAAGCCAGTAACCGATATTTCCCGCAATTTTCCCGCAATCCCAGTCGGTTTTCGGAGAACCAGCGTATTTTTCCCAGACCAGAAATGGGAAAGCATAACCACAAACGAAATCCCGGAGCCAACTGCCGTTGCAAGTCCCGCACCAAAAATCCCCATGTCAAAAGTAAATACAAAAATGTAATCGCCAATAACATTGAACAATCCCCCGGCTAATACGCCGGCAGTTGCAAGTCCGGGGTGATTGTCATTTCGCAGAAACGCTGCCAGCATTTGATTGAACAGGAACAGCGGAATGGCTGCTTTTACTGGCGTTAAATAAGATTCAGCCAATGAAAGCAGGCTGCTGTCCGCACCAAAAAACAATAAGATTGGCTTGTCAAAAAATATAATTGCCGCCCATGACACGAAAGCAAGAATGACAGAGCCTGTAATTGCAACAGTAAAATACTCATTTTCGTTTCCGCTTTTCTGTGTTTCCTTTCCTCTGACTGTACTAAAAATTACAGAGCCGCCAATTCCCATGAGCAGCCCCAGACTGTAAATAATATTCCATACAGGAGCAACAACAGCTAATGCCGCCGTTCCGTCCGGGCCCTGATATTGTCCGACCATTGCCATATCCATAAGTGAATATACCGAAGTAATCATTGCACTTCCAAAAGCAGCAGACAAATACTTGAAATAGATTGGTTTGATGTTTCCATTTAGCAAATTCATTGCCTTTTCCTCCTTTTTTGCAAATACTTTCACACGTTAGCGTGACAAGGTCTTTCCTATAAGATAAAAAACCGGATAAGAAAAACGAACAGGAACGGTTTTCTTATCCGGCACTCTCATACGCAAGAGTAACCCTCCGACAAACCGTATGCCCGCTATCTTATCCGGTCTTATACTTACGCTTATAAGTCCTCCGATAACTATTGTATAAGCTAACAGAAATGATTAGGTTTGTCAAGTCTTATACAAATATTCATAAAAGCAGAAGAGGAAATGTAAAGGAGACATGTAGCTTCAATCTTACTCGCCTCATGGCTTTCATTACGGGTATTGATGACATAACTGACATATCCGGCGCGTATTGCATTCAGGATTTCAACGCTGCCTTCCGATGGTTTACCCAGTATGCCACAATCTGCATGGTTCTTCCGCCAAATAAATAAGGATTTCCTGATATCCTACCGGAGAGGTATTGAATACAATTTCCGTAATTTTTTCAAGCCTAGAACCAAAACCATATCCACAGTATTCGCTGCCATCGGACAAAATAAGTATTCTGTCATATGTTTTCATCGTATATGCATTTCTTTATCTCAAACCCGTTCAGACAATTTCCTTTCAAAACGGTCCTTACATAAATTTGCCGGGATTTTCGTGGGATATTTTCCCTGAAAGCAGGCAGCACAATAGTCTTCACTGTCTATCAGTTTATTCAGTTTCTCTACCGGCAAATATCCCAGAGAGTCTGCTCCAATCATACGTGCAATCTCGTCCACGCTATGATGACATGCAATCAGTTTTTCTTCCGAATCAATATCCGTTCCATAATAACAGGGATATAAAAATGGAGGCGCGGAAATTCTCATATGGATCTCTTTCGCTCCGGCATCACGCAAAAGATTTACAATACATTTGCTGGTTGTCCCTCTGACAATGGAATCATCAATCAGTACAACTCTTTTTCCATTGATTACATTCCTGACAGGGTTCAGCTTAATCCTGACTTTGTCCAAACGTTCATTTTGTCCTGGAGAAATAAATGTCCTTCCAATATATTTATTTTTTATCAACCCAATCCCATAAGGAATTCCTGATTTTTTCGCATACCCCAATGCGGCATCCAATCCGCTGTCGGGAACTCCAATCACAATATCCGCGCATTTGGGATAACTCTCTGCCAGTAATTCTCCGGCTTTCATACGGGATTCATGCACAGATATGCCATCTATAACAGAATCCGGCCTTGCAAAATAGATGTATTCAAAAATACAGGTTCTTTGGTTTTGTTTTTCACAGTGTTCTCTCCTTGATTCCACACCGTTTTTTGTAAACACCAGAATCTCTCCCGGCAGCACATCACGGATAAATTCTGCTCCTACCGCTGACAATGCACAGCTTTCGGATGCAGCCACATATGCCCCGTCTGCCATTTTTCCATAACAAAGCGGCCGGAACCCGTATGGATCTCTTGCCGCAATCATCTTTGTAGAAGAAATCAAAACCAACGAATAAGCGCCTTCCAGTAAATTCATTGTATTGCTGACTGCTTCCTCTATACATGGTGTCCTAAGCCTTTCTCTTGTAATCACATAAGCGATGGTTTCCGTATCGCTGGTTGTATGGAAAATTGCTCCCGATAATTCCAGATTGTCGCGAAGTTCCAAAGAATTGCTCAGATTTCCATTATGCGCCAGCGCCATCTTGCCTTTCTGGTGGTTGACTTCAACAGGCTGGCAGTTATTTCTTGTATTTCCTCCAGTTGTTCCATACCTTACATGTCCCACCGCCATATTCCCCATCGGGAAATGAGATAATGTATCTTTAGAAAATACTTCACTGACAAGCCCAAGATCTTTGCAGGAAGAAAATGCACCGTCATCATTCACAACAATTCCGCAGCTTTCCTGTCCTCTGTGCTGCAGGGCATATAGCCCATAATAAACAATGCCTGCAACATTTTCCTTTTTTGTACCTGTCACTCCGAATACGCCGCATTCTTCATGGATAGCCATAACTTTATTTCCTCCTGTTATATAGAGTATTCTGCTCATAAGTCGCAGCTGCAGTTCTTCGCATGCTCCGGTGCAGCCCCAGGAAGCAGGGGATTTGTACCCACAGGGCACTTACCCTCGCGGCTTTCGCCAAATATCCGTGTAAGCGCCGCTTCCTGGGACGGCTTTTAAATTCCGGATGAAACCGCCATTGCAATATTTAGTTTCCATCTGTCCTGGCTTTTACTCCACATCCTGAAGGGCGTCAAATCCTTCTTCTCCGGTTCTTACTTTCACTACATTTTCTACATCATAGACAAAAATTTTTCCATCTCCAATATGCCCTGTGTAAAGTACTTTCTTCGCTGTTTCAATCACTTTACAGATCGGAATCGCGCTAACTACAAGATTCACCTGTACTTTGGGAAGAAGATTCGCCTCTACCTGTACGCCGCGATAGTACTCCGGTTTGCCTTTCTGAACCCCGCATCCCAGGACATGGGATACTGTCATACCAGTAATTCCCAACTTCATCATTGCATTCTTTAAAGCTTCAAATTTGGATTCCCTGCAGACAATTTCAATCTTTGTAAGTTTCGGAGTTCCTTCTTCAAATGCAGGAACTTTCTTAACCGGAATCGCTTCTGCAACCGGGATATCACCGGATACCGCAACAAAATCAGTTCCTTCTTCAATATACTCCGGAAGCATTGCAAAACCTGCATACGCAGAAGGAAGGCCATGTTCTGCTGCATCAAGGCCAGCCATTTCTTCTTCCCTGTCTGCACGAAGGCCTGTAATTGCTCTGATTACAAGGAATGTAATAGTTATGGTAACTGCTGTCCATACTGCTACACTGGCAAAGCCGATAAACTGAAGTTTCAACAAGTCAAACCCACCGCCATAAAACAGACCAGTTAAAGTTTCTCCCGAAGCATTTGCAATACTGTATCCGGGAGCCTTATCTGTAGCAAATAATCCAACTGCAAGTGTACCCCAGATCCCATTCATGCAATGCACGGCAACTGCCCCGACCGGATCATCAATGCGAAGTATATGGTCAAGAAGCCACACGCCAAACACAACCAAAAGGCCTGCAACTGCTCCAATCACAATTGCACCAAATGCATCCGTCACATCGCACGGTGCTGTGATTGCAACAAGCCCTGCCAACGATGCATTCAAGCACATGGAAACATCCGGTTTTCCATATTTGATCCATGTAAAGAGCATACATACAACAGTTGCAGCCGCAGGTGCGACTGTTGTTGTCAGGAAAACAGAACCAAGTTGTGCAATAGAAGTTGCAGCCGCACCATTAAATCCATACCATCCGAGCCAAAGAATAAATACCCCAAGCGCTCCGAATGCTATGCTATGTCCCGGAACTGCATTTACTTTCACAACTTTTCCACTCGTATCTCTGGTAAACTTTCCGATACGGGGACCAAGAATTTTTGCACCAATTAATGCAGAAATACCGCCTGTCATATGGATCGCACAGGAACCGGCAAAATCATGGAATCCAAGTTGCGCCAGCCATCCTCCTCCCCATATCCAGTGTGCTTCAATTGGATAGATCAAGGCAGAAATTACACCGGAATAAATACAATAGGACAGAAATTTTGTACGTTCCGCCATTGCACCGGATACGATGGTCGCCGTTGTGGCACAGAATACAAGGTTAAATACAAAACTTGAAAAATCAAACTCCGCATATGCAGTAAACAAATCAAATCCCGGTCTTCCGATAAATCCCCACAGGTCTTCTCCCATCAGTAAACCAAAACCAATCAGTATAAATACTACGGTTCCAATACAAAAATCCATCAAGTTCTTCATAATGATATTTCCTGTATTTTTTGCCCTGGTAAAACCCGCCTCTACCATTGCAAAACCTGCCTGCATCCAGAACACCAATGCAGCGCCAATTAAAAACCAGACTCCGAACACTTCGGCGGATACTGTTTCCTGCACAAATGCTTTCATAGCTTCTTCCATATCTTCTTCCTCCAATCAGAAGTTAAATTTATCAACTTATTTTACGCCAAAGAGTAAATCGCCATAAATTGGAAATGGCCAGTATTTCTTTGCCGTCATCGTTTCTGCCTCATCACAGGCAACTCTTAATTCTCCCATCTTTGCCATATCGCTCATGGTATTTGCTTCAATTGTCAGTTTTGCCGATAAATTTGCTTTCATCACTCTGTCATCGAATACTTTACATCCAAAAAATCTGATACATTCTTCATAATCCTGCTCCTTTCAATTTGAAAATAAAAAGACAGGGATAGCTTTCATGGCGCTTTTCCCTGCGCCGCAAAAGACTCCCTTGCCTTTTATCCCAAATTTTATGTATTTTCACTGAAAAGTAAAAAGCGTCTCTGAGAACTTTCCCTCAAAGACGCCCTTGCCTTTACGTGTTGGATAATACACCCTTAAAAATCATTTGTCAATCCTTTTTTTATTTTTTTATCGTGTCAAAAAATATTGACAAAGCGCTTCATCTGTTGTACTAATATAAATTAGTGTGAGCAAAGGCGTTCATTTTCAGAGTAGAAATCACCTGCCCTGGTAGTGGATAATTTTGCTTTTTTTGATTTATTCTGAAAGATATGCAGCAAATTAAAAGAAAGTAGGTAGGCTTATGAAATATTCCAAAGAAGAGGTCATCCAATATGTACATGAAGAAGATGTAAAATTCATCCGCCTCGCCTTTTGCGATGTATTCGGCAGGCAGAAAAACATATCCATTATGCCACAGGAACTTTCCCGTGCTTTTGAATATGGCATCGCCATTGACGCATCCGCCATAGCTGGTTTTGGCGATGAAAACCATTCTGATCTGTTCCTGCATCCTGAAGCAGACACATTGACGCCTCTGCCATGGAGACCGGAGCATGGAAGTGTAGTAAGAATGTTCTGTCACATTACTTATCCGAATGGCAAAATATTTGAATGTGATACCCGTTCTATTTTAAAAAACGCAATTCAAAAAGCAAAACTTTCCGGACATCAGTTTTTCTTTGGCGCAGAGCAGGAGTTTTACCTGTTCATGTTGGATGACAATGGAAATCCAACCAAAGAACCTTATGATAACGCAACTTATATGGATATCGCCCCGGAAGACAAAGGTGAAAATATTCGCCGCGAAATATGCCTGACTCTGGAGCAGATGGGAATACAGCCGGAAAGCTCACATCATGAAGAAGGACCGGGACAAAACGAAATTGATCTTCGCTATTCTGATCCTCTGACCGCCGCAGACAACGCCATGACGTTTCAGACAGTTGTAAAAACAATTGCCCGGCGGAATGGCCTTTGCGCTGATTTCAGCCCGAAACCATTGGAAAACAAACCAGGAAACGGCTTCCATATCAATATATCAGTCAAATCATCTTATGATGCAGACAATGTGAAATACCTGATTGCAGGGATTTTGGATAAAGTCGCTGATATGACAGTATTTTTAAATTCAACTGAAAGTTCCTATCGTCGTTTTGGCAGCAACAAAGCGCCAAAATATATTTCCTGGTCCAGCGAAAACCGTTCACAGCTTGTAAGAATCCCTGCAGCTGTCGGCGAATACCGTCGTGTTGAACTGCGTTCTCCTGATCCGGCAGCAAATACTTATCTGATATTTGCCCTGATAATCTATGCCATTCTTGATGGGATTGAGAATAAACTGGAGCTGCCGGCTCCTGCGGATATCAATCTGTATAAAGCAGATGTAAATACCCTTGCCAATTTTAAACAGCTGCCCTGCAATCTTAAATCTGCCTGTGCGATAGCTGCAAACAGCAATTTTATCAAAAAAAACATACCGGACGCTATATTAGACATCTACTGTAATAAATAATTTAAGCCAAAGAAAAAAGAAGGAGGTGCAAAATGAGTTTAAGAGAACGGGTTTACAGTATACTCATTGTGTCTGCAACAGATAAATTCACCTCTGCCTTTGCCGACCTGCTTCCCGAAACAAGATATTCCCCGCTCCATACTGCTGCCAGTGTCAACGCCGCCGAACGGATACTCGCTGAAAAAACATTTGATTTTGTCATTATCAACGCGCCTTTGCCTGATGATATTGGTGTTCGTTTTGCGATTGACACCAGTACCAGTAAACAATCTGCTGTGCTGCTTTTGGTAAAAAGCGATGTACATGCCGGAATTCACGACAAGGTTGCTGAATACGGTGTGTTCACGCTGTCAAAGCCAACATCAAAGCCAACCATGATACATGCTCTTAGCTGGATGGAAAGCGCCAGAGAGCGGCTGAGACAATTTGAAAAGAAATCCCTGTCTGTCAAAGAAAAAATGGCAGAGATCCGTATTGTTAACAAGGCGAAATGGATTTTAATCAGCGAATTAAAAATGAATGAACCCGATGCTCACCGTTATATCGAGAAACAGGCAATGGATCGCTGCATTACAAAACAAACCATTGCTGAAGAAATCATTAAGACTTATATGTAATGTCCCCATAAAAGCGTTTGCCACCTCCTGCCAGATACCCTATTGCCAATCAATATTTTGGCAACAGGGTATGCAGAAGGGGAGCCCGCCAGTCCAGGGCGCCATGCCACACAGCGTATTCCATTGGATGATTTCTTCATCTGTTGGATTATCTGCAATCCTCACACAGGAATAGCAGATGTCAGTGTCCTGTGTCCGTTTCCCGTATTTTTTCTCGCATTCGTGGACCAGGATTTTATCCACAAAGGTATTTAAGGTTTCGGGCGTTAGCTCGTCAATACGGGTGTATTTCCTGGTGACGGCTATCAGCCTGATATCCATCTGACAGCTTGTAAAAACGTTCGTCATTCAGCTTTTAAGGGAAACTTACTCGTGGTCTCACTTAAAATCCCAATTGTCAAACTGAATTATACCATAATCTGCTTAATAATAACACTTTTATATTTACAAATATAAGGCAGTCGCATCATCTGCAATGGGGCTGCCTGCTGTATTTTACTTTATTCTGTTTTCTGATTTTACCGCTCCGGCATCTGGAAGCCTTTCAGCGCCAGGTTCAGGCAGTCGTTAAAGGGCTTCATCTTCCGGAACATGGAGACTGCAAGTGTCAGAAATTCTTCTCCGTTTTGGATTATTTCATCTTTCAGCGGATATTCCAGGTACCAGCTTTTATATTTGAGAAATTCTGCCTGGGAGTGTTCTTTGTCATAACCGCGGGGCACATTTTTCAGGGCAGCACCCTGAACCTGAAAATTCTCCTGAAATTCTTTCTGACAGATGACTTCTTCCCATTCCTGCGGATGTTCCTGAATATAATCCCGCACCAGTTTTGTGGCGTCTTTGAACATATCTGCAAAAAGGCCTCCTCCCAGGAAGGACTGGTTTCCAGGCTTTATCATAAGATAATATCCCACCGGCACCGGCAGTTTGCCCTGAGGTCCGATATGGGCCCGGAAGGAGGGATTATAAGGGGATTTGTCATGGCTGAACCTGGTGTCCCGCACCAGCTTGAAGGTCAGGCTTTTGGGTTCATGGTGCAGAATACTGCTGTCAAATTCTCCGATTTTCAGTATAAGTTCCTGCAAAAATTCCTCAAACTCTGCATTTGCCTGCCGGTATGCTTCTTTATGGGCATGATACCACTCCCGGTTATTGTTCTGGCTTAATTCCTTCAGGTAATCCAGTATCAACGATGTATTCATTTTTTATTCTCCCTTCTCCTATGAATTTTTCACTATGTTCAGTGAAGCCGAATCCAGAAATTCCCGTACAAACTTTTTGAGATGCTCCGGAGATTCATAAGATTTACAGAAAGAAAATTTTGCGGCCAGACCGTCAATCTCTTCCATGGCTTCTTTTACGTTCTGCATTTTTTCTTCCGGAATGATTCCCGCTGATACATAGTCGAGACTGGCCGGATTAATTCTGTGATTCTGAATGGCATAATTCACCCGGTCTCTGCATTTACATGTTCCTTTTCCGTATTCTCCGCAGTAGGTTTCCAGAAAATCTGCCACTTTCTTTCGGACTCTGGACAGTTTCTGGCGGTAGGCTTCCGGCGTCATATCCAGAAGATCTCCGGCTATCCGGCTGTCTGTCCGGAACATGGTTCCCAGCACAAAAATGCACCTGCTCTCTGTATCAAGACACTGAAGCAGTACGTTGGTGCAGGCCATTTTCAGTTCTTCTTCCAGAACCGCCTGTTCCACATTCTGACTCAGATCCGGAATATCCTGCAGTTTTCCGTTTTTGATATCGTCACCATAATATTCAAAGCTCAGGGGATAATTTGCAAACATATGTTTTTTGTAGTCTTTCAGATGGTTTACTGCGATACGGAATACCCAAGTGGAAAATGCGCTTTCTTTCCGAAAAGACGACAGATGAGTAATCACTTTCAGTATAATATCCTGTGACGCATCCTCCGCATCTGCAAAAGTTCCCAGCATTCGCAGAGACAGATTAAAAATCAGATCCTGAACGCTGGAAATCACGGTTTCCAGAGCTTCTTTGTCCCCGGCAACTGCCTGGTCAATCAAAAGGGACAGTTCTTCATTTGTTTTATTTTTCATGTTTTTTACCTCCTGTATAATCAGACGCGCTGCGTCCGGTTCTGTGACAGGAAAACCCCGCCAAAACAAATTTTTCATCATCTGTTCTGACGGGGCACCCCCTGTATTATTTATTTCTGATTTGCAGGCTCAATATTGATGCTTTTTCCTTTGATCTTGGAATTGGTCATGGCCTGCAGCACTTCTTTTCCATATTCCCGCGGTACTTCCACAAAGGTATACTTATCGTACATATCGATGGCTCCCACCAGTTTTCCGGGCATACCGGACTCTCCGGCAATGGCTCCCAGAATATCTCCCGGTTTCACATGCTGCTTTTTCCCGATATTGATAAACAGCCGCACCATGCCTTCTTCTGCGCCTGTATCGCCGAATTCATAATTTTCCAGACCGCTCTGGGCCTTTTCTTCTTCTCCCAGAAGGGCCAGCTTTAAGAAAGCCGCTGCAATGTCCATGGCAGTGTAATCGGCCTCGTTTACCTGAGATTCAATCATATTTACCATGGAGGTCAGGTCTTCTTCTTCGATTACAGTTCCGATGTGATCCATGATTTTCTCCAGTTTTACCTGCACCACATCTTCCATGCTGGGCACTTTCTGGGCCAGAATCTTGGTTTTGCAGTAACGCTGGATGTCTTTTAACTTGTAGACTTCTTTTCCTTTTACAAAGGTAAAAGAGCGCCCGGTTCTGCCTGCCCGTCCGGTTCTGCCGATACGGTGTACATAATATTCGTCATCCTGGGGAAGGTCAAAGTTAAAGACAGCTTCCACGTCATCCACATCAATTCCTCTTGCAGCCACATCAGTGGCTACCAGAATCTCCGTGTTGCCGTTGCGGAAATGATTCATAACCCTGTCGCGCTGCATCTGTTTCATATCTCCGTGGAGTCCTTCCGCAAAGTAACCCCGGCCCTGCAGTGCGTTGGTCAGTTCATCCACCATCCGTTTGGTATTGCAGAACACAAGGGAAAGTTTGGGATCATAGACATCCAGAAGCCTGCTCAGGACTTCTACTTTATCTTTGCGCTTAACATCATAATAATACTGTTCGATGTTCGGAACCGTCAGCTCTTTTTTTACTACTTTAATGGTCACTGCGTCTTTCTGGTATTTTTTGGTAATATCCAGAATGGGTTTCGGCATGGTTGCAGAAAACAGCACCGTCTGCCTCTCCTCCGGGATATATTCCAGAACTGTCTCTATGTCCTCCCGAAATCCCATGTTCAGCATTTCGTCCGCCTCATCCAGTACGATGGTATTTACTTCCTCGCACTTGATGGTTCTGCGCCTCAGGTGATCCATAATTCGTCCTGGTGTTCCGATGATGATCTGAGCGCCGCCTTTTAAAGAGCGAATCTGTTTTACAATATCCTGTCCGCCATATACAGGAAGCACTTTCACACCGTGCATGTATTTTGCAAGACAGCGGACTTCCTCCGCCACCTGGATAGCCAGTTCTCTGGTGGGGCAGAGAACAATAGCCTGGGTACTTTTGTCATGGGGATTCACCTTCATCAGCAACGGAATTCCAAATGCCGCTGTTTTTCCGGTTCCTGTCTGTGCCTGTCCGATTACGTCCACGCCTTCCATTACAATGGGGATTGCCTTGCTCTGAATGGGCGTGGCTTCCTCAAATCCCATCTCCTGGATTCCTCTTAATATCTGAGGATATAAATTTAATTCGTCAAATCTTACTGTTTCCATAT
Source organism: Eubacterium sp. 14-2 (assembly GCF_000403845.2). GTDB lineage: Bacteria > Bacillota > Clostridia > Lachnospirales > Lachnospiraceae > Petralouisia. Next base: position 1,237,116 of record NZ_KE159568.1, read on the forward strand.
AATTCCTTTCATCTCTCACACAAAGTCTGTTGCTAATCATAGCAGAGAAATGGGCTATTGTCAAATTATTTTCTAAAATATTCCTCATCTTATTGACTTTACCCTCTTTATGGTGTAGTATCTGTTTATGGTCAATGTAGTTTTTAATACTATGTAATCATATTTTCATTACTTTTACATATACTATAACTGTCGATGACATACTTAAGATGTTGCAAAAAGGAGGATATGTTATTATGAAATTCAAGTTGAAAGACCCAGGAAGTTCCATTACCCATTTTATCGGAATGCTGATGGCTCTGTTTGCCGCCACTCCGCTGTTAATCCGTGCTTCCATGAATCCGGACATGGTTCATGTGGCTTCTCTTTCTATTTTTATTATAAGTATGATTTTACTTTACGGCGCCAGCGCCGCCTATCATGCACTGGATTTATCTGAAACAACAAACCGTATCCTGCGCAAACTGGATCATATGATGATTTTTGTGCTGATTGCCGGAACCTATACGCCGGTATGCGTAATTGTTCTGGGAGGCCGGACGGGCTATGGTCTTCTGGCTCTGGTCTGGGGCATCGCCCTTGTGGGAATCCTTGTAAAAGCCTTCTGGATTACCTGCCCGAAATGGTTTTCTTCTATATTATATATTGCCATGGGCTGGGTATGCGTACTGGCCTTTACCCAGATTATTACCTCTCTTTCTCCTCAGGCATTTGGCTGGCTGCTGGCGGGAGGTATTATTTACACCATCGGAGGTGTCATATATGCCCTGAAACTGCCGATTTTCAATTCCAGACATAAAAATTTCGGCTCCCATGAGATTTTTCATCTGTTCGTTATGGGCGGCAGTGTGTGTCATTTTATTATGATGTACTGTTTTGTGGCAAATATGCCTCTTCTCTGATTTTGTATTCTATAGGAAATCCGGAGGAATTTCCTATAGAATACAAAAGGGACAGGGATTTTCCCTGCCCCTTTTGTATGACTCCGGCAATACCATATCACTTTATAACGGAAGCCTGTCCATGGATCAGGGCTTCTTTTTCTTTTCGGGTAAGTTTTTTAATCCAGGCTTCCCGCTGCATGGCTTCCTGCCTGGTCTCATGTTCTTCCATATACATGAGTTTCACCGGGCCCCGTCCTCTGGTGTATTTGGCTCCCTGTCCCGCATTGTGCCGCTCCAGCCTTTTTTCCAGATTATTGGTCCATCCTGTGTACAGGGTACCGTCGCTGCACTGTAAAATATAAGTAACATTCTGTTTTTCTTTCATTCTGTCTGTTGGCTCCTGTTATGTACAGAGACTGCAGGCAGTCTCCTGTATGCAAAGCAGCACGTAACGCTGGTATGTTTTCCGTGGTACATGGGCATAAACCGATCTCCGTTTAAAGTATAAAAAAATTTCATTCCGGAATGATGAAACCGTGCTGCGGATTGTCGCTTTCCTCTATACTCTATGTTATGAAAAACATGGAAATCAGTGCCTGTTTTGCCCGGTTAAACTTTCTGAATGCGGCATACAATGGTTTTTACTGCCTCTGAAGCCGCATTGGCAGATGCACGTCCGTCACCGGGCGTTTTTCCCAGTGTAATCATATACCTGCCATCTCCGTGAAAATACAGTTTGTTATGTTTCCTGTCTTTGCTGATAAATCCCAGTTCCTGCAATCTTCTTTTGTCTTTGGCATTCAGCCTGCCCACCCTGCTTAAGATATCTTTCAAATCCGTTTCCAGGATTTTCCCTTTTCCTGTAATTTCATTTTCCGCTAAAATTGCCTTTAACACATGATAAATTCTCCAGCCCACCTGATTGGGATCATCATCCATCTGTTTCTTTTCCCGCTCCAGCAGTTCCAGAATCATATCTTTGATTTCACCTTCAAAAAATTCCGTTTCACTGCATGAAAATACAATATCTCCTGTCTGCCCGCCTTTCCTGTTCTGCAGTGCATGTTCGTAATACTGCACCTTGCCTCTCAGTTCATTTGCCTCTGCTTCCAGTTGCCCACATTTATCCTCCTTTGATTTTACTATTTCTTCCATTGACTTCAATATTTTTTCAAAGGCTTCTCCCAATCCCTTATTTTCTTCCTTATACTGCTGGCTCTTTTCCAGCAGTTTCTGATATTTTATGGTTTCCCAGGTATATTTATCCTCAACCTTCACCTGAGAGAGTCTCCTGCATACAGCATCTACAATGTCATTTCTGAACGTATTGGACTTACTGAATGCCTCAGGGATTATCCTGTTGCCCACCTTGTCCGTATAATAAATATGTACTGCTCCGTTAAAGGGATTTTCCCCTCCCGTTCTTTTCTTCAGCTCTGTCGTTATGTCCGTACTTTCCTCCACCAGTACATGGGCTGTCCCCGCCAGATCTTTTGCCAGTTCCTCTGTATCCAGAATGGTTGTACTGTCCATAAACCGTTTGGTAACATATACCACCGGCAGCAGATATTTTGTTCTTCCGCATATCACATCTTCCGCCAGATTTATATTCTGCCTGGTAATCAGAACTTCCTTATCTGAAATCAGCAGCCTGTTATCTTCTGCTCCGTAGCCTGCCCGCAGTATCTCTTTCATCAGCCTTGGACGATGGAACCGGTGGGGCACAATGCTTTCCTTATCCATGGCGTCCCGGTTCAGACGTACAAACAGCAGATTTCTGCCATCGCTTTCTGTAAAGGTAAAATCACTGGTCCAGAGAATATCGCCGTCCCTGTTTTCCAGCCGGATTGCCATGGTTCTGTTATCATTTGACACAATCAGGGAAAATTTCTGTTTTTCACATTCCCGTTCATAGAAATCTTCCCCGTTCCAGACAAGATTTCCAAATCCATAGTGCTGGCTCTTATTTACCCATTCAAAAGCAAGCTCTGCCATTTTCTCTTTCGTTAATTCTTTTTTCACATAAAACATTGTTGAAAATATTACCATGCTCCCGCTCCTTTGTATTTTCTGTCCTGTTTCAGATAAAACCGGACTGTTATCCTGTGTTTTTCCAGGTTCATTTGTTTCTTTTTTGTATTTTAGCATAAAAAAATCTGTTATTCCATAAAATTTCCGGAGTTTCTCCGTCCCTTCCGCCAGAAAAAAACTGCCGCACCATTGACGGTTTCATCCATGATGCAGCAGTTTCCTGTTCTTATTCCAGATGTTCCATGGGATTCACCGGCGCACCGTCTTTCAGAAGCTGAAAATAAAGGTTTGCGCCTTCCACCGAATAATATTTAGTGGGCTCGTTCACATAGCCGATAATTTCACCGCTCTCCACATAGTCTCCCTGATTTTTGGGAATTTCCTTTAACTGTCCATACCGGGCGCTGTAACCGTCTCCCAGATCCACAGTCATGGTAATTCCTGTCTCTTCACTGGTCTCAATTGCAGTTACCTTACCGGAAGCCACCGCATTAACCGGCGTATTGACTTCTGCCTGAATAATCACAGCGGGATTGTACTTATACTGATCCAGCGTTGCAAAATATACCGTCTGATCCATATTATAATTCAGGATCACATTTCCCTGCAGAGGCCAGCTCAGATCCGCTGCCGCATCAAAATGAAGTTCCGGTTCCACCGGACTGCTTACTTCTGATACCACCTCAGGTTCATCCATAAAATTATCTTCCTGGGGTTTAATCATATTAGAGACTTCTTCTGTGGTTTCTTCCTGTTCTCTGGCTTTGATTTTTGCTTTGGCTTCAGCGGCTGCTTCTGCTCTGGCCTGTTCCTGTGCCGCTTTCATCCGGGCTGCATCCTCTTCTCTTGCCTGCTGCACCTGAGCTTCTCTCTCTTTTGCCAGCTGAGCTTCCTGTTCCCGCTCCTGCTGCGCATAGTACAGTCCAGTCATTCCAAAAGCTGCCACAATCATAATCACTGCTGCCACAATATAGGATTTCCGGTTAAAAAATGCTGCAAATTTTTTATTTCTCATCCTGTCACCTTCCATTTCTGTTTGATTTTCCTTCTTATTTTTGCCGGAAAAACTGGTATTATACAGGATTTATGAGAAAATTTTACTTCACTTTTTCAAATGGAACACCGGAAAACTTCCCCTCATTTTTCCTCAATGGAAATATCTTTATAGTAGTATTCCAAAAGGGCTTTATAATCTTTTCCTTCTTTTGCAAGGGCATTTGCCCCATACTGGCTGAATCCCAGGCCATGTCCCAGGCCTTTTGTGACAATCCGCACCTGGTTTTCCACCTCCTTCAGATAAAAACAGGAAGAATTCAGCTTAAAATGATTTCGAAACTCTTCTCCTGTTATGGTCTGTTCTCCCACTGTTACCTTTGTGGCATAATCACCGGAATCCCGCTCTGCCACAACCACAGACTCAGCGATTTTCTCTGCTTCTCCCTGAAATTCCGGACAGATTTCTTTCACCTTTTTTAAAAATTCCTCTTTTTCCAGAAAAATCACTTTCAGAAAATCAGGAGAAGGGATGTCCATGCCGCTGTCCACACACTCCAGATAGGGCTCATCTTCTCTCTGCAGAGCCTCCCTGGCACTGCGGGTCTTTCCCGCGCTTACAGCATGAAAAGCAGCCTGAATGGGATTTTTATCATAGCAGAGAATTTCACCCCTGGTAGCCTCTGCAGCAGCCGTCAGAATCCGGTAATTTTCCTCGAATCCATCCTGGCCCCAGAGTTCCAGCATTTCCTCCCTGGACATGGATTCCGGCAGAATTTTTTCCTCCGTGGCCAGCGCGGCCGTCAGTTCTGTCCTGGCAATTACGGTCTGAGCTTTGATGGTCTCCATCTGATAGTCCAGCGGAATTTCTTTAGCCACAATTCCGGTGAGATATTCTTCCACATCCAGCTCCTCATCTCCCGTTTCCATTACCTGAGGGGTATTTTCCCCCAGCACATCTCTGAGTTTTTCCCTGTCCGGGCCTGTCTGATTATTCTGAAACAAAAGGGTTACAATATACGGTACCGTGAGAATCAGCACACAGACCGCCAGAAACGTTTTTATTTTTTCTTTCAAAACAGCACCCCCTTTTCTGACTATATGCCGGAAAAGGAAAAATTATGAGCTTCTCATCCCCATAGCCCAGGCCTTCTGAAATTTACAAACAAACGTTCTTTTTCTGTTGCTTTTTCCTTTCTCCTGTGTTATGATAATTACAGAACATGAGTTCTTTCATATTATTCAGGACTGGAGGGGTTCTCTTATGAATTTACAGAAAAATACAGATTTGCTGGAGAAACTGACCATCCTGTCTGACGCGGCCAAATATGATGTGGCCTGCACCTCCAGCGGCATTGACCGTAAAGGCACCAAAACAGGCATTGGGAATACCATCGCTCCCGGTGTCTGTCATACTTTTTCTGCAGATGGAAGGTGCGTCTCACTTCTGAAAATATTATTTACCAACGAATGCATTTTTAACTGCGCCTACTGTCTGAACAACTGTACAACAGATGTAAAGCGCGCCGCATTCACCCCCGATGAGATCTGCACCCTTACCATGGAATTTTATCGTCGGAATTACATTGAAGGGCTGTTCCTGAGTTCCGGTATTATGGTCAGCCCCAATTATACCATGGATCTCATCTATCAGACCATTTTCAGGCTCCGCCGAATCCATCATTTCAACGGCTATATTCATGTGAAGTCCATTCCCGGCGCTGACCCCGCCCTGATTGAACGGACGGGATATCTGGTGGATCGTATGAGTATCAATCTGGAACTTCCCACAGCAGACAGTCTGCGGCAGCTGGCTCCCTGTAAATCCCGGACTACTATTTTAAAACCCATGCGCCAGATTCAGAACCGTATCACTGACAACAAACAGGAGCTGATGGTTTACCGGGAAACGCCCCGGTTCGTCCCGGCCGGCCAGTCTACCCAGATGATTATCGGCGCCACACCGGAGAATGATTTTCAGATTATGAGCGTGGCAGAAAGTCTCTATCAGAAATTTCAGCTCAAACGTGTCTTTTACTCGGCCTTTGTAAATGTAAACGGCAACTCCATGCTGCCTGCTCTGCCCGGCGGACCCCCATTGCTTCGGGAACACCGGCTGTATCAGGCAGACTGGCTGCTGCGCTATTATCATTTCCACGTTTCGGAGCTTTTATCGGAGGACCGTCCGGATTTTAACATTTTTCTGGATCCCAAATGCGACTGGGCTCTGCGCCATCTGGAATATTTCCCTGTGGAAATCAACAAGGCCTCTTATCAGACGCTGCTGCGGGTGCCCGGCATTGGCTATAAATCTGCGGAACGGATTGTAAAAGCCCGCAGAAGAAACCGCCTGTCCTTCGACGACCTGAAGAAAATCGGCGTGGTATTAAAGCGGGCTCTGTATTTTATCACCTGTTCCGGAAAAATGATGTACAACACCAAACTGGAAGAAAATTATATCTGCCAGAACCTTATGCGGGACAAAACCCAGATTCCAAAGGATATCCGGGAAGGCGGCTACCAGCAGCTCAGTTTCTTTGACCAGGATATGCGGGCGGACTTTCAGCTGACAGACGCTCAGATTATCCCTCCCGGACAGCGGATTGTCTCCCTTTAGAAAGGACGGTATTTATGTATATATTTCTCTGTGAAGACAGCATTGACGGTATTTTCACCGGAGTATATGACGCCTGGGCCAGCAGATACGGTCATGGGAATATTTCCCTTACTACCTGTCCGCCGGATAACTACAGTCTGTTCAGCGAATACATTACGGTGCAGACGGATTATGAAAAAAGTGAAAAGGTGGCCCGCACTCTGCGCAGCCGCCTTGGAGAAGAAACTTATACGGAACTCTGTCAGGCTGCCTCTTCCCTGGAGGAGCACAGCCGTAAAGCAGACATGAACAAAGCAGAAGCTATCTACCGCACCATTGTTCTGGCACTGGCTCTGGAAGACGGCAGCAAAGTTCTGAATTATCTGGGAGAACCTTATGTAAACCGGGTATTCCGGCTTTCCAGAAGCACCGGCAACGAAGCCCATCACCTGTTGGGATTCCTGCGGTTTCAGGAACTGGAAAACGGACTTCTTTTCGCCCGGATTCATCCCAGGAACCATGTACTCCCTTTCCTGGGAGAGCACTTTTCCGACCGCCTTCCCCAGGAAAATTTCATGATTTACGATGCCGCACATAACCAGGCCGCCCTCCACCCAAAGGGAAAGGGATTCTTCCTTACGGATACCAGAGAACTGGATCAGGAAATGATTCACCGTTATTCTCCGGAAGAACTGGAATATCAGAAGCTCTGGTGCGGATTTTTTGACAGTATTGCCATTGAAGCCCGGATTAACCCCAGACTCCAGAACCAGAATATTCTCAAACGGTTCCAGCAGGATGTGATTGAATTCAGTTCCAGGCAGCGTTAAGACTCTCCCAGCAGGTTACTGAGCGCCGCAAACTGCTCCAGTGTCAGGGCTTCTCCCCGGATATCGGGCGCAAGCCCCATGGTCCCAAGGGCATTTACAATCTGCTGTTTTTCCAGATTCAGCTCTGCACCATTGTTCAGACCGTTTACCAGTGTTTTACGCCGCTGGTTAAAGGAGGCACGTATCATCCGAAACATCAGGCTTTCATCCCTGACCTGCACCGGGTTCTCTCTGTGCCTGGTAAGACGTATCACAGCGCTTCCCACCTTAGGCCGGGGAATAAAACAGTTGGGCGGTACGTTTGCCACAATTTCCGGTCTGGCATAATACCGGACTGCCAGAGAAAGCGCTCCGTAATCTTTCGTTCCGGGCCCCGCCTGCATACGCTCTGCCACTTCTTTCTGAACCATAATCGTGATACTGTCCACCGGGACATGGCTTTCAAATAATCCCATAATAATGGGAGTTGTAATATAATAAGGCAGATTTGCCACTACTTTTATGGGCCTGCCCTGATTCTTTTCCTGCGCCAGACGGTTAATGTCCACTTTCAGGATATCTTCATTCAGTACCTCTACATTTTCATATGCACTTAAAGTATCCGCCAGAATGGGGATCAGATTCCGGTCTATCTCCACTGCTGCCACCTCTCTGGCATTTTCGCAGAGATACTGGGTCATGGTTCCGATTCCCGGACCGATTTCCAGTACAAAATCCTCCTGCGTAATCTCTGCCGCCTGGATAATTTTCTCCAGAACTCTGGGGTCAATCAGAAAATTCTGTCCGAACTTTTTCTGAAAATTAAAATTATATTTCTGTAATACCGCAATGGTATTCTGTGGTTTTCCTAAATCAGCCATTGTTACCTTCTTTCTGCTGTTGTCTGTTTTAACTGCCTGCCCCGCCGGCCATTTCCAAAAATTTCTGCCAGTTTCTGAAACCGGCATGGCGGCATATGGAGCCCTTTCTGTTCCAGAGCCTGTCAGTAAAGTATCCTGCACAGCCCTGTTGTTATCGCCATTCCCCCTGATAAAAATACGGGAAACAGGAACAATGCCCGTTCACCTGCCGCAAGCAGGCCCAGGAAACTGAGAAAAAACCAGATTCCGCTTACTGCGGTGCACAAAAGGATTCCTCCCGCTGTACCTGGTGCAATTTCCTGACGAATCAGCATTCTGCACAAAAAGCCAAAGACCTGCATTCCAAGCTGAAACCCGAAAATTTTTCCGGCCGATACCGCTATTGCCAGCAGATATTTCTTCCTGTCCACCGGAAAGTAACGAATCTTCTCATACATGGAGCGCCAGTGTTCCTTTTCCCATCTGGTATAAGACACCATCACACCAAGGAGAAATACCATCATGGTCAGGGCTGACACCGTACATATAAACAGGGGTTCTTTATAATCTGCTGAAAGAAGCAGCTGAAAATAAAGGCTTTCCCCCAGAAACAAAAGCATAAATCTGGCTCCCACAGGCCTTCTGTCAAGCTCTCTTATGTTTTCCCATGTTCTTTTCCCCATCTCCGCCTCCTTTTGTCATATGATACATCCACCAGGACAGGTCCGTATCCTCGCAGAGAATCCCGCTTTCTGTTTCTTTCAGCCAGTCCCGCGCCAGACCGTATTTTCTGTCGTACAGATCTTTCCTGTTTTCCGGTATCTGCTGCCGGTCCAGCAGAGCGTCAAATCCCACGCTGCTCACCTGAATTCCCACGATTTCCGGATAATTCTCATCCCGGAGCTTTCGGCCCATTTCCGGGCTTCCCTTTATCCTGCAATAACGGGACAGAAGATGCTCCACAGAGTCTGTGTAGAGGATCTCTCCCTGTTCTATCAGGGCAATCCGGTCAGCCACCTGCTCCAGATCTGAAGTCAGATGAGAGGAAAACAGTACGCTGAGCTGTTCTTCTTCCACTGCTTCCTGCAGCATGCCCAGAAATTCCTTCCGAAAAACCGCGTCCAGATTTCCCGTGGGCTCATCCAGCAGTAAAAGCCTGGGCCTGTGCGCCATGGCAAAGGCGAACTGGAACTTCATCCGGCTGCCCTGAGACAGCCATCCCAGCCGTTCAGACTTATCCAGGCCGCAGACAGACAGCCATCTCTTCCATCTCTCTTCTGTAAAATCCGGGTAAAACCTTCCGAACACCAGTCCGTTTTTCCAGAGGCTCTCTGTTTCCAGGAACATGTGTTCATCCAATACAAACCCGGTCCGGGCCTGCACATCTGTACGGTTTTTTCTCATATTCACCCCGTTTAACCAGATGTTCCCCCTGTCTGCAGAGGTATGGCCTGTCAGTATCCGGATGGTAGTGGTCTTTCCGGCCCCATTTCTGCCCAGCAGGCCCAGAATATTTCCCGGCGGTATTTCAAAGGAAACATTTTTCAGCCGAAACCGTCTGTATTTTCTGGAAAGTCCCTCCACTTTCAGACCATATGAACTGCTGCCTGTGTGACCCGCCTTTAGCTTTTCCATTCTCTCCTCCCTTTCAGGGCTGTTATGGGATATTACTGACTGCCGCCTTTACAGCTGCCGGTTCCTCCGGCAGCTCCTCAGCTCCTTCCTGCTCTCCCTGGCAGAAGGTCAGCCCCCGGTTACAGTTCCTCAAACAATACCTCTATATAGTCCGTCATATCCTCTCTGGAAAGTCCGGCTTTTTTCCACTCTGCCGCCAGCCTGCCCAGTTCTTCTTCCAGCATCTGTATCTTTTTTTCTCTGAGCATACCGGTATTCTGGCTGGATATATAGAAGCCTTTTCCTGCCACCGGATAAATCAGTCCTTCCTGTTCCAGTTCTTCATAGGCCCGTTTAGTGGTAATCACGCTGATCTGCAAATCCCTGGCCAGAGAACGGATGGACGGAAGAGCCTCTCCTGCCTGCAATTCTCCCGCAATTACCGCATCTTTTATCTGACGGACAATCTGCTCATAAATTGCCAGATTACCTGTATTGGAAATTATAATTTTCATGATGCAGTCCCTTCCTGTTCTGATTCAGACTCTTACAGTTCATCGTAGTACAGACTGGCATCGGCAGTCTTCCGGTAAAAATACCCGATTGCCAGAAAGCTGATCAGATAATTCAAAGCCGGCAATATGGATGCCGGAATACTCCAGAACCCGCCGGTTGACACAAGATTAATAAAAGTAATTCCCACATCCAGAGACTGTACCATAATGGAACATCCCGGCCATTTTGTCCCGTCGTTCCTCTCACTTCCCTTTATGGGCTGCACCGTTGCAATCTGACAGGAACTGAGGCCCAGACTTACCGGTATTGCTTTCGCAACTATATCCCACCAGAATTTTTCTGCCCTCTGGTCTGCACAGGCAAACTCTGCCGATGCAATCAGCAAAAGAATCATACTCACCCAGGCCATTTTCCGTATCTGCATGGCAGCAAATTCCTTTCTGCCCACAGGAAGCAGGTACGTCAGCCTGTGATTCTGAAGACTCATCATAATAATCAGCCCTATGTTGCTAAAGCAAAGACTGATCATCAGCCGATCTGCCAGTTCCCGTCTGTTCTCTGCCCCTCCTGCAGCCGGAAGGAATCCCACGATAATTCCGGCCAGAAACAGTGCAAATGCAAATTTTCCACGAAAAGTATGCAGGGAACCACGGATTTCCACAAGAATCTCCCGTCCTGTAAACAGAAATTTTGCTGGTGTAAAATTTCCTGTTTTCTGATTCTGACAGCATGTTTCTATACGATTCATTCTCATCCCTCTTTTCTCCCGGTGCTGTTTACAGTACCGGCATCACCCAAACCATCTGTCAGAATTTTCCATCCAGATAATATATCAGGTCTGCCAGCCCAGGACGGGACACCTTCACATCCACCCACAGTTCCCGGCCATCTTCCTGAACCAGCCCCTCCTCATAATATTCCATCTTCCGTCTGCCAATCAGACGGCTGTTAAGATAATCCATCTGCACCCTGCTGCCGCGCACAATTTTGTACTGTTTTTCCAGTTCCGGCATGGTCAGGGAAAAAATCTGATGACCTTTGGACAGCATGGTAACCGCATCTGCATACTGTTCCAGTTCCTCCGTCAGATGAGTGGCAAAAAGAATACTGCAGCCACCTTTCCGTACGTCATACAAAAGATTCATCCATTCCCGGCGAAACACCGGGTCCAGACCTGACTCCGGCTCATCCATCAGAATCAGGCCAGGGCGGTGAGCCAGTGCAAAAGCAAGCTGGAACTTCATATAACTGCCCTTTGACAGTTTTCTGAGATTCTGCTTCACATCCACATCGAACTGTCTGCAGTATGCCAGAAAATCATTCTGCACATATTTTTCATAATATCTTCCATAAATGGCTCCCGCATGTTTTACAGATAAATCCAGCCGGAAGTAATCATCGTCAAAAATAATTCCCAGTTCCCCTTTACACCGTTCCGGTTCCTGTTTCATACTGACTCCCTTCAGCCACAGGTCGCCCTGACTGATACGGGAAAGGCCGCAGATCATATGAAACAATGTTGTCTTTCCGGCTCCGTTTCTGCCAATTACTCCCATTAGCATTCCCGGCTCCAGTGTCAGATTGATATCCCGCAGCCAGAAGGTGGTTCCACGTTCTGCCCCGGCACCTTCGATTCGTAATACTGGTTGCATGAGTACCTCCCTTCTTTCTGCAGAAACAAAGTGTGCATATACTGTATATGTTTATATATACAGTATATGCACAGATATGTCAATACTTTATTCAGATATTCCAAAAAGTTTTATTTTACTTTGGAAAACAGTCTCCGGGCATTTTCTCTGGCAGCAGCTATCACTTCTTCACTGGTAATTCCCCGCAGTTCTGCAATTACCTGAGCCACATAAGGCAGATTCAGAGAAGAATTCCGTTTTCCCCGCTCCGGTTCCGGAGACAGATACGGGCAATCCGTTTCCAGCAGAATATGTTCCAGGGGGATAACAGCTGCGGTTTCCTTTAATTTCCTGGCATTCTTAAAGGTTATCACTCCGCCGATTCCAATGTAATAGCCCATTCTGATATATTCCATGGCCTGTTCCGGCGAATAGGAAAAGCAGTGTATCACCCCCGGTATCTGCTCTCCGTGAATGCCCTGCACCAGTTTCAGCGTATCTTCTGCCGCCTCTCTGGAATGAATGATCACCGGCAGTTCCTGTTCCCTGGCCAGCTCCATCTGCCGGCAGAACCAGTAACGCTGATTTCGCCTGGCCTCATCCTCTTTTTCCCAGTAATAGTCCAGGCCAATCTCTCCCACAGCCACAACTTTAGGCTGGCTGCACCTTTCCCTCATCCATTCATATACTTCTTCATTCAGGTCGCCAATCTCGCTGGGATGGATGCCAACAGCCCCGTATACAAAGGGATATTCCTCTGTAAGGGCAAGGGTTTTTTTCACCCCTTCCAGGTCAGAGCCTACATTTATAATGGTTTCAATCCCATGTTCCTCCATGGATAACAGCAGTTCCTTCCGGTCAGGGTCAAATCTTCTGTCATCATAATGGGCATGACTTTCAAATATCATAATATCACACTTTCTGCATTATCTTCAATTTTGTGTATCAGGCAGATACTGTTTTTCTGTTTCCGCTTCACGTTATACAGAGCTCCGTCTGCAGCATAGAGAAAATCCCACATCCTGTTCTGATGTGTGGGAACGCTGTTTCGGATTCCCTGTGATACCGTTACATACTCTGACACCTGAGAACCTTTATGCTCTATCTTCAGTTCCGAAATTCTCTGCCTCAGTTCACCGGCCAGCGTCAGAATTTCCTTATCGGTTTTCCCGTAATAGATAATAATAAATTCGTCGCCGCCATATCTGGCGCAAAAGATATCCCTGTCCCGCTCCATCAGTTCTTTTAAAATTGCACCGATTTTCTGCAGGCAGTTATCACCTGCCTGATGGCCATATGTGTCATTATACTGTTTGAAGTAATCCACATCAAAAATTTCAATGGAGAGGCGCTCCTGATTTTCACTGGCTTTGTCAAATATCTTTCCTGCAAAATCATTGAGCTTATAACGGTTGGGCAGCCCTGTCAGGGCATCCTTCTCGGAACGCTCCTGCAGTTCTTTCTTTTCCTTTATCAGAGTTTCCTCTTTCAGACGGGCTTCTTTCAGGCTGAACCGCAGCCTGGTGGAATGATGAATCACTCCCACATTTTCTTCTTTCAGAATCTTTCCGTCCTCATAAAGGCTGGCGCAGGATTCCAGATACTTTTCCCGCTGTCCGGTATTCCTGTAATACTCCGCCTGCCGGCGCAGCAGCTCCATCCGCAGATTGGTGATGCCTGTTTCTTTTACCAGGATTTCCAGCCCTGGAAAAATTCTCTCCAGTTCCTGATACTTTTCAATTTCCAGAAGAAAATCCAGAAAATCGAAAACATCCTCATGGCTGTCCATAATAATCTGGAGATTTTCCAGTTTCTGAATCAGATGTTCGATGTATCGGTCCCGCTCCTTAAGGCTTCCCTGTGCATGACGTATCCTGGCAGAAAGCCCCAGAGCCATAAATAAATCAATCCCTGATTCTTCCGTTTCCCCAATCTCACGGATTTTTTCTTCATACTCCACAGCTTCCTCCAGGTTTTTCTGAAACAGGCTGCATCTTCCCAGTGCGGCGTATGTGTTGGCCAGATTTCCTCTTCCGAAAAATTCCTGCCTGTAATTCAGGAAAATATTCCGGGCTTTTTTCAGGTACCGGATGGCGGAGTCAAACTCTCCAAATCCCATATACAGACGTCCGATATTACTGGTAACCAGAGCTGTCTCATAGGGACAGTCATATTTTTCCCCATAAGACAGCGCTGTAATATACTGATCCAGTGCAACTGTGGTGTTCCCCCGGTTAAAAGCATCAATTCCCATCACGTTATGGGAACGTATCAGCAGGTCCCACTGGGAGGCTTTCCGCTGGTTTACAATACTTTCTGCCAGACACAGCATCAGATTCTGATGATCGTTCAGGCAGAGATAGCTTTCTGCCAGATAATAATAAGCAAAACCGAGAAGATACGGGTCACTCATCTCTTTTCCAATGTCCACCAGCCTGCGGCAGCTTTCCATGTAGGGCTCTCCTCTCTCGTAGCGGAGCTCCATCATTTCCTCTGCCTGCGCCTGAATTTCTTTCCCGTAATTTGTAAAATCCATCCTTTTGTTCCTCCGTAACAGCCCGTCCCTGGGCTGCCCGATTTTCTGTTCCCGCAAAAGGGCCTGACTCCTGTCTAACAGATTTCCGCGCCGGAAGGCATGTTCTTTTCAGGCGTTACCAGTGCCAGTTCCCCATTTTCATTCTCTGCACAGAGCAGCATTCCTTCGGATAATACACCTGCCAGTTTTGCCGGTTTCAGATTTACCAGTACCATGACTTTCTTTCCCACCATCTCTTCCGGAGAATAGTATTTCCGGATACCGGACACAATCTGTTTTACCTGGCTTCCGATACGCACCTGAGAACAGAGAAGTTTTTTGGATTTGGCTACTGCTTCACAGGCGATAATCTCTCCCACCTGGAACTGCATTTTCATAAAATCATCGTATTCAATTTCTGCTTTCGGTTCCAGATCTATCCCGGCTTCTTCCGGTTCCGGCTCCGATTCCTGAATTTCCGGATACAGTTCTTCCACTTTTGCCAGTACCTCCTCCGGCTTCATCCGCTCAAACAGGATTTCCGGCTGAGAAGTTACCTTTGTTCCGCTTCCATAATGGCCGAAACTGCCCAGTTCTTCAAAGGGCACTTCAAAAGCATTTAACTGGGACAGAATTTTCTCCGAGGTTTCCGGCATAAAACTTTTTAACAGGCTGGCGCCAATGGTGATACTCTCCACCAGATTATACAGAACCGTGGCAAGGCGCGGTCTGGAGGCCTCCTCTTTTGCCAGAATCCAGGGAGTTGTCTCGTCTATATATTTGTTGCAGCGTTTAAACAGATTGAAAATTTCCGTCAGAGCATCTGCCACACGCAGTTTATTCATTTTGGCTGTAACTTTGTCCACAGCACCTGTAACCACCCGTTTCAGGTCTTCGTCCACGTCTTCCGCCACATTTTCATTGGTGACGATTCCGTCAAAATATTTATTGCTCATGGAAACCGTGCGGTTTACCAGATTTCCCAGGGTATTTGCCAGGTCGGAGTTGCGCCGCTCCGTCACCAGCTCCCAGGAAATCACTCCGTCATTTTCAAAGGGCATTTCATGGAGCAGGAAATAACGGATGGCGTCCACGCCGAAAATCTCCGTCATTTCGTCGGCATAAAGGACATTTCCCTTGGATTTGCTCATTTTTCCGTCTCCCTGCAGCAGCCAGGGATGGCCGAAAATCTGTTTCGGCAGGGGCAGATCCAGAGCCATCAGGAAAATCGGCCAGTAAATCGTATGGAAACGAATAATGTCTTTTCCAATCAGATGGAGTTCCGCCGGCCAGTTCTTTTTGAATAATTCACTGGAATTTCCTTCTGCGTCATACCCGATTTTTGTGATATAGTTGCTCAGTGCATCCAGCCACACATAAACCACATGTCCGGGGTCAAAATCCACCGGGATTCCCCAGCTGAAAGAAGTTCTGGATACGCATAAATCCTGAAGGCCCGGCAGCAGGAAATTGTTCATCATCTCATTTTTCCTGGATACAGGCTGAATAAATTCAGGATGGGTGTTAATGTGCTCAATCAGACGATCGGCATATTTGCTCATCTTAAAGAAATAAGCCTCTTCTCTGGCCGGCTGCACTTCTCCGCCGCAATCCGGACATTTCCCATCCACAAGCTGGGATTCTGTCCAGAAAGATTCACAGGGGGTACAGTACAGCCCTTCGTAAGCGCTTTTGTAAATATCTCCCTGTTCATAGAGTTTTTTGAAAATTCTGGCCACCTGTTCTTCGTGGTCTTTGTCAGTGGTACGCACAAAACTGTCGTAGGAGGAATTCATCAAATCCCAGATTTCTTTTACCTTTCCTGCCACCTGGTCCACATATTCTTTGGGCGTAATGCCGGCTTCTTCTGCCTTAATCTGGATTTTCTGCCCATGTTCATCCGTTCCGGTCTGAAAGTAAACGTCATATCCTTCCTGACGCTTAAATCTTGCAATGCTGTCTGCCAGTACAATCTCGTAGGTATTTCCAATATGGGGTTTCCCGGATGTATAGGCAATGGCTGTTGTCATGTAATATTTCCCTTTGGTGCATTTTGTACACATATTATCTGCCTCCTTAAATTACTGTAATGCAAATGCGCCGCGTATTTTCCAGCGTGTGGGGTTTGCTGCGCCATTTGCGGTGCGTCAGAGCATACGCATAATTATTTTTCTCTTATAGGAAAATACTTTCACGCGTTAGCGTGACAAGGTCTTTCCTGTAGAATAAAATAGCCGCCTTCTGTATCAGTCAGAAGGCGGTTTTCCGCGGTACCACTTCTTTTCGCCCTTTTTTCACAAAAAGGACCTTGGTAAGTATCATATACTTTTCGCTGTAACAGGCGAACCCGTCACTGCCTGTTCGTATTTCCGCATCCTCGGTCTTCGCCGGGCCGGAAAACATCGTTCGGCAATGCCACTCCAAAGCCATCTTCTGCATAACCTCCTGCGTTCCCTTTCACCAGCCGGAACTCTCTGTATCATTCCTTTATGCATACTCTCTTTTTCACAGTGTTTGGTTTGTTTATATTTTATCAAAGACTATCACAGAACCGCCATAAAGTCAAGAAAAATGACGGTTCTGTGAAAACACATACCGGTTCAGCCGCTCAAAGGCTTCCTCTACTCTCTCAAAGGGCAGTGCCAGATTCATACGGACAGAACAGGTTCCATGAAACATTCTTCCGTCCTGCCAGGCAACTCCCACCTTCCATCCCGCTTTCAGCACCTCGTCAACAGTGGTTCCATGTTCCTGGCACCACCGGGAACAGTTCGGGAACAGCATATAGGTCCCTTCCGGTTTACTTACCTGCACCCCTGGAAAATGCTCCTCCATATAATTGCAGGCATAGTTTACATTTGTGCTCAGTACCTGCCGCAGCTCGTCCACCCATTCCTGCCCTTCCGGCTTATATGCCCCAATCAGCGCATGCATGGAAAGGACGTTCATGCTGTTGTAGTGGGATTTACTGCCCTGGGCCCGCACCCGGTCCTGCAGATACCGGTTATAAATAATATGATAGCTGCCCACCAGTCCAGCCAGATTGAAGGTTTTGCTGGGCGCATAGACCGCCACCGTGCGGTTCCTGGCGTCCTCGCTGACTGACTGGGTGGGAATGTGCGTGTGATGATTCAGAATAATGTCCGACCAGATTTCATCTGAAATTACCAGGCAGTCATTTTTCCGGTAAACTTCCATGGCCTGCTCCAACTCCCACCGTTCCCAGACCCGGCCGCAGGGATTGTGGGGACTGCAGAACACTGCCACATGAATCTGATGTTCCTTCAGTTTTCTGTCCATGTCCTCATAATCCATACGCCAGATATGATTTTCATCCTGTTTCAGGGGACTGTGGATGATTCTGTAACCATTGTTTTCAATACTGCCTGTAAATCCAATATAAGTGGGGCTGTGCAGAAGAACTTTATCCCCCGGAGCCGCGAAAGCATTCAGGCAGGACACCACGCATCCCAGAACACCGTTTTCATACCCGATGTTTTCCGGCTTCAGGCCCGTTACACCGTTTCTGCTTTCCTGCCACCGGATAATGGACTGAAAGTATTCGTCAGTGGGGATAAAATAACCGAATGCCGGATGTTTCACCCGCTCTGTTATGGCCTCCTGCACTGTGGGGACTGTTGGAAAATTCATATCTGCCACCCACATGGGAATAGCGTCAAAACCATCTTCCGGTGCTGCCGGAGCACCGCTCATCTCCGTTCCCAGTGCGTCCACTGCAATGGCATCTCTGCCATGACGGTCCATGACAGAAGTAAAATCGTACTTCATGACTGTTTCCTCCGTATGTTATTTATTCTGTCATATATTTTATCACACACCGGCGGTTTCGCACATGGTTTTCAAAAATATTTTGAAGTAAGACGCTGCACCATATAGTGATTGGCTCTGTACTCCGGCTCGTCGGAAAGTTCCGGCAGTTTTATGGTTCCCCGGTATTTGCGGGCCAGCGCCCGTTCCAGCAGAAAATCGCAGAGTTCCGGATTTTTAGGCAGCAGCGGCCCATGGAGATATGTGCCCATTACATTTTTATAAAGGACGCCTTCCCACCCGCAGTTTTCCCGGTTGCCATGGCCGCAGATTACCCGTCCCAGAGGCTGATATTTCTCCGCAAATGTCCGCCCGCCGTGATTTTCAAATCCCACAACAGGATTTAAACAGAGGGGGCTGTCTAATATAATATCACCGGTAAGGCGCCCTGGTTCCCATTCCGTATAAATGTCCAGAATATTCAGTCCCTCAATTCTGTCCCTTTCGGTTTTATAATATTTTCCCAGAAGCTGATAACCTCCGCAAACCGCCAGTACCACACCTGCATCTTCCACATAATCCCGAAAATTCTTTTCTTCTTTTTTCAGATACCGGCAGGCAAGCGCCTGTTCCCGGTCTGAGCCTCCGCCCAGCAGAACAATATCCATGCCTGTAAAATCCACCCTTTCACCGGAGCAGACAGCCTTCACCTGCACCTTGATCCCTCTCCATTCCAGCCGCTTTCTGAGGCAGCATATATTTCCCCGGTCACCGTAAAGATTCAGCAAATCCGGATATAAATGTCCAATGGTCAGTTTCATGGCGTCGCTTCTCCTCTCTTTTGTCTGCTTCCTGTTTCCCGGTCAGAAATACGCTGCAGCCTGCGCAGCATACGGTTGGCAGACAGCAAACCGGAATAATTTAAAATAATATAAATATATCCTTTCCATCCTGGGAACCGTCATTAATCTGGATAATAATATCTTTCGGCTTTCTGTCTTTGAGCATCATGGATATTTTCTGCTGGAACCCAACGGGATTTTTGGCCAGATAAAGTATTACCTGCGCGCCATTAATCTGAAAACTCCCTTCCCGGCTGTTTCCATAATCGAAGGTTTCCACTGCCCTGCGGAACCCGTGTACCGGAGCTCCCAGTGCCTTTAGACCCGCATAAGCCGAAAGGGTATTATACACATTATAGGGGCCGCTGGCCTGAGACTGTATGGGAATTCCTCCAATCCGAAACCGGTAACGTCCTTTTTCAAACCGTACCTCCTCTGCTGTATAATCCGGCAGGGGCCGCTTCCAGCCGCAGCCTGGACAGCGGTAAATTCCCAGCTGTCCATAATGGAAAAAGTCATATTCCAGTTTTTCCCCGCAAAAATGGCAGAAGGTACTTTCCCGGATTTTTGGATTGGAACTGTGGTCAAACATTTTTTCATTAATCCCGTAAGTTACCAGTCTGCGGCCGCATTTTCCGGCCAGAGTCCAGGAGAGAAAATCATCTCCGTTTACAATAAGGACTTCCTCCGATACCTCCGAAAGAGCTGTCCGGATTCTGTCACAGATGGTATCAATTTCCCCATATCGGTCTATCTGGTCCCGGAAAATATTGGTAAGAAGCACACAGCCCGGCTGCAGCAGGGGCAAAATCTGCACAGATGCAAATTCGTCCACTTCAATACAGGCATAATCAATGTCCAGTTCTCCTTTTCTGTCAGCGGCCAGAACAAATGCCGAAATTACCCCGTTCAGCATATTTGCCCCGGTTCGGTTCGTAAGCACTTTTTTTCCTTCACTTCTCAGCACATGGCAGAGAATACCGGTGGTTGTGGTTTTTCCATTGGTTCCCATTACCGCAATGATCCCGCACCGGACTTTCTTCGCCATGGAAGGCAGAATATTCGGGTCAATCAGCCCCGCCGCATATCCTGGTATGGTACTCCCATCCTTTCTGGTCAGTCCGCGAATCAGCATACTTATACTTTTTGCGCACAGAATTGCCAGTTTTTCCCGCAGTCTCATGATATATGGCTTATCCTTTCCTGCAATGATATCGGATTATAACAATTCTTTCTCCAGGCTCTCTGAAGACAATATCATTTCACAAGTATAACTGACTTTCAATATAACCACCCTTAAGATTTTTATACCTGGTTTTGCAGATATTTTCTCGCTTTCGCGTGACAGGATCTTTCCTGTAGAAGAACAAAGCGGACAGGTCCGCAGGGGCTCCCTGAATCCCTCACTCATGAGGAAGCTGAACGGTTTGCTGCGCCGAGTGCGGTCGCTTTAGCGACATAATACAATTTGCACGAGTGTGCATATTTATTTTTCCAAAAAACCACAAAAAAATCCTTGCAGACAAGACCATATTCCTGTAATATAGTCTACAAATCTGTAAAAAAAACAGGAGTGCCGAAGCACCCCCATTTCCTAAAACCTCTTGCAAAATCCGCAGTGTTGGTTTATAATCATCTTAGAAGCCGAAGGATATTAGCGTGTCCGACGGTTGCACAATCGGAAACTTATAAAGCGTAAAAAATACGGATTACAAGGCTATCCTCTATGGCAGTAGTAGAAGATAGCCTTTTCCGTTACTTGCGGTTGTTTCTGTTGTCTAAGTATGTTAATACTGCGAAAATGACCAACAGCAGTGTAAGTATCTCAAGTGTGTTCATACCGACCCCCTTTCCGTTTCCAGAAAGGACAACCGCAGACTATCCCTACCTGCTCTAATCTGACTGTTTGCACTGAAAAGTACGGAAAACTGCCACCATGCGTCCATACATTGCCTTGTGTATAAATTCTCTGTTATCCGGAAAAACCGTCCTGAATCTATGAATAACAGGGATAAATCATGGAAAACCGTTACAAAACAACAAAATGGTTTCTTTACTTCCTCCATGGAAAATTTATAGTGCTTCATGTGCTGCGTTCCGCTTTTAGCAGTGCATCCAGATTGTGCCAGAATTTCCTGCGAAAACCATAAAAATCACTTGCCCGATCGAAATACGCCCCCAGCTTACAATCAAACTCCCTATAACTATAACATAATCGTTAAATATTTGATTGCTTTTTAAGGGTTTTCGTAGCTATAATATTGATATTTTATGCCGTATTTACAGTTTCAAAGCAAACAGGTATCATACGGGTATCACAAATAATATAAACATAATCATTTTTGTTTTGTTACTTTTGTTTCCACTACAGTTCCATTTGGATATTGTGTTGCACTATATTTGGAATTTCCATTATCCTTTTGTACTTTAACTACTCGACGATTAGAATCAGTAATACGTGCTTCTAATCTATCCCCCGGATTGGTTAAAATTCCCGATTTTCCAACAATCTCACCATCATCTTTTTTACCAAATATACTTAATAAATTTTTCATATTCCCCCTTGTTCAAAAACATAAACATGGTGCTAACACCATGTGAATACTACGCCTGAAGAAAAGTCAGGGTGGTACTATCTACCCCTATGCTTCTCTTTCCTTTTCTGCTGTTTCAGTTCAAACTGCCGCTGTTTCTCCGCTTCCCGTTGTTCCCGGCTCACAGTCTTGCGTTCAGTTTTCAACTGCTCCTGCTGTAATTTCAAAGCCTGTTGTGATTTTGTTCCTATCCCGATATTCTGCACCTGTTTCCGTACTGCACGTTGTACCCGTTTAGGATTGCGACTTGTTTCTTTTACGTCAGTTACCACAGCCGGACTAAATCTTAACTGATAGTAATTTTTCAGAATGAACTCATAAACCTCATAATCTTTTGGTTCTGCCCCGAATGTAATCTTACACACAGATAGCTTTCCATCTGATACACGTTCAAACACTCCCACCCAAAACGGTTCTTCAAAAAATACTGTCAATTTTCCCGATACTTTGTCCATGACAATTCCTCCTAAAATAATTGTGATGAACAAAGAACGGACGACCCTAAGGAGGGAGGGCTACTTACACCATAATGATGCGACTGGACTACCTACCAGTTCTACAAGATTGCCTTGCGTTGTGTTTTTATCTTTGCCCCTGTATATTACCACATAATCTCCTGTTTTTTAATAAAATGTGGCAATCCGCCTGATATTGCAAACTGCCACATTACTACCTTTCCCTTAACTGCATTGACTTACATGGTGCTGGCACCATGATAAAATCATCACTAAAGAAAAATATCATTTCTCTTACAAATAGGAATCAGCCTTATTATTTCTTTAGAAAGTCGCTAAACTCCTTTAATTCCTTTTTCGTATCTTCTGAAAGTCTGTTAAATTCTGTATCATGAATTGCTCCCTCCAATGTATATAAATGTACCAGACACACATTCGGATATTTCTGCTTTAGCTTAAGAAATGCGTCTTTTGCACCTATCTCAATAAGTTGTTCGGACGATTCAATACAAACAGATATTAACTTTCTCTCCATTTCTTTACCAATATTCAGCATTGATGTTAATTTTGACATTTTTATCACCAACGTTCTATGTTTTATTTATCTTTAAAAGTTCTTCATTTATGACCTTGATTATACCACTTCCGCTCTCTATTTGCCACCATAAAACAAGGACACAGCAACCGCCATGCCCCACACTTTTTATCGGTCCAATGACTTTTCAATCTTCTGTTTCTGCCCTTTCAAGTCATTCTGCTTTTCATACAGATTATTACGCTCTTTGCAGAGTTCTTTCATACGCTCCAACTGCGCTCGTACTCCTTCCCGGCAATCCGGCTCTATCTTTTTATATTCCCCGGTCAGATTGCGGATTGTATTATTGTTTTCCCATAAGGCCATAGGACTTGCTTTTTATGACAGACAGGATTAAGCCACTCCTTTTATAATTTAATCATAGCCATGAGCAAAACTCCACACATTCAGTATTTATGCGGATTTGCGAGGCATGGCAACCTCTTTTATCACTCCCAGAACCTTTGGTTCTGTATTTATAGTAACAACCAGCTCCAGATGGTATAATTAAGTTGCCAAAACAAATTCACCGAAAGGAGCTGATTGCTATCTACCGTCAACAAATCATTCAAGACATCCGTCTTTTTACCTCTCAACCTGTTGCTAAATTTTATGATTCCCTTTTCCTGAATCTTGATCTGTCTTTCGTTCAGGAATACCCAAAAACGGGACGTAAAGGTTTTTCCAACCACGCCATGATTTGTGCCTTCATTGTCATGAAATGTGAAGGCTTCCCCATGATTACTGACCTTGTCGATTATCTCAACAACAATCTTCTCATTGCCCATTACTGCGGCTTTGATATTTCCCTGCCGCTTCCTTCATACTGGACTTTTGACCGCTTCCTGAAAGATTTTGACCATTCCATTCTTTCCTACATTATGCAGTCACAGGTTCTTTCCCTTGCTGCAGATGGCATCATAGATACCTCCTTCATAGGACTGGATTCCACCCCTGTTTCTGCCAATACATCACAGAACAATCCCAAGTCTTTCCTCTCTAACAAATTCCAGCCTGACAACCAGCCAAAAGCAGATAAGCACTGTAAACTCGGTGTACACACAGCTTCCAACCAGACTAACGAAAAGAAATATGAATTCTACTGGGGTTACAAAAACCATGTCCTCGTAGACTGCATCTCCGGTCTCCCTATTTATGAAATGACCACAACTGCTGAAGTGGCAGATTCCACAGTCGCTCTTGATATCCTTGCTGGCACTCATGCTTTCCTTCCTGTTACAGAGTGTACCTTTCTTGCTGACAAAGGCTATGATGTAAAAAAGATTTACAACCAGGTCAAAGAGCTCTATGACGGGGAATGCATCATACCATTAAACAAACGTAATACGAAAAATCCCAAACTTCTTCCTCAGGGAAATCCCATCTGTGAAGCAGGACTTGCCATGTGGAAGGATGGTAAATTTTCTGATAGAAATCGCACCCGCCAAAAGTTCTGCTGTCCATTAAAGTCATCCAAAGATGCTGACTGCCCATGCCATCACAAAAACTTTTATAATGGCAAAAAGCATCGTGGCTGTACCAGATACATTACAATTGCGGACGACCTGCGGCTTTCCATCGACAGGAACAGCAGGTATTTTAAAAGCAGCTATTTTCTCCGCACGGAATGTGAACGTTACAATTCCCGCTTCAAAAACACGGGGCAGGAACGGATGTGGGTAAGAAACAAATCCTCCGTTGCAAACCTAAACACACTTGCCCATATCAGTCTTTTGGCTGTTGCCATTGCTGCAGTTACTGGCAATTCCGGTCAATCCTACCGCAAGCTAAAATCTTTAAAACGGACTGCCTGACTTTTGTAACTGAATACTCCCTGATTTTCGTAGGTTTTGGACTTACGTTAGCTTTGTTATGCCTAAAAAGCGTCTTCCCTCAACATTAAAAGTCTAACAGTCAAATCTCATCTTAAAATCAATGCGTTTTGCTCTTCTCTAAATTTAATCAGGCTGATGTTCCAGGCTTGTCTATAGGGGCAGGTTCTTTTATTTATTCTCAATCAACATATTCTTGGATTGTTCCAGTTCTTTTCGCTTCATCCCCCGTCATACTTTACTCCAATCCACACCACATTTAGGTGACTTCTTTATTTCCAATTCAATCCCCCTGTCCGTCACAAGTTCCTTCCTAATCTATTTAAAAATCAGAAAAATTTCTTGCAGACAAGACCGTTTTCCTGTCATCATAAACTCATATCATTTTAATATAATCTACAAATTCGCAAAAAAACAGGAGTGCCGAAGCACCCCCATTTCCTGAACCCTCTTGCAAAATTCGCAGTGTTGGTTTATAATCATCTTAGAACCCGAAGGATATTGGAACGTCCGACGGTTGTACAATCGGAAACTTATAATACGTTAAAAATCAACGGATTACAGGCTATCCCCTATTGCAGTAGAGGATAGCCTTTTCCGTTACTTGCGGTTGTTTCTGTTGTCTAAGTATGTTAATGCTGCGAAAATGACCAACAGCAGTGTAAATATCTCAAGTGTGTTCATACCGACCTCCTTCCGTTTCCAGAAAGGACAACTGCAGACTATCCCTACTCGTTCTAATCTGATTAAGAGAATTATAGCACGTTATGTCGAATAATGCTATAAAGATTAGGGTGTCAAAAACACCTTTGGTGCTACGCTCATGGCTTCCAGTTTTAGTGAATACTTAAAAATTGATATGTCCTATTTCATAAAACATCGTGATTCTGTGGCGAAACACTTTTCTCCAAGTATTGCAAATCATTTTAGTTTGGTAAAAATGATATGAGTTTACATAATGCTTGAACACAACAATCACGCTTTTACTTTCGCCATTAGCACAAATAATTTATTTCATTTATCTGTGTATTATTTTTGTTTGATATGTATTGGAAATGATTCAATTGATATTTCAAAAACTATGCTTGTTAAACAATGTAAATGTTGCGGCTCATATTTTTTAACAAGTCAAAGTCGGAAAAATATTGTGAATATTGTAGTCCTCAAAAGGCATGGAACAAAAGAAATAGATAGTATATAATTACTCTTATTAGTGCATTCATTTAAAAAAGACTACCAGCAACGGAGGAAACGTCATAAGGAAGTCGATTTCCTTATATTTTGTAAACAGCCAGAATGATTGAATTGTAGGCAAATTCAAATCACACGGAGGAATTACAAAATGAACGAATCATTATTTAAACAGTTAGGCGGTACTTATCACGAAGAAAATGAATATTTTATTCCAGATTTGCGATTGCCCGCCGAAGAAGAACAGCCGATAGGCGCATGGGGACAGCGGCATCTGGACTATCTGAAGCAATATTGCAAAGTTACATACACCAATCTTCTTACAAGCGGCAAGCTGAATGCTTATCTTATCAGCATTGACAGACAGGCGCAGGAACGCTTTGAAAGGCTCATTGAGGACATGAAACAGGCACAAGGCATAACAGAACAGTTAAAGGCTGAAAACGCCTTAGAATGGGTAGGACATTTAGGCAACATAAGAGCTTGTGCAAGGGAGATTGTAAACAAGGAAATTATTTTTGCATAAGTGGACAAAAGCGACAGGGAGAAATCTCTGTCGCTTTTTAAATGTCAAGAATTTTGTGTATTTTACAAATAAGTGATTTCTGCGTTATGACAAATTATGGCTATTGCAAAAATTTAAGAATTGTGCTAAAATAGTTATTGACTTATAGTCAATAACTAAATACAAAGGAGGTGCAATAACATTTGGCTAGACCTGTAAAAAAGACACCAGAACAATGGAAAAAGGAAATACTAGATGCAGCACAGAAACTGTTTATCTCCAAAGGGTACGAAGAAACTTCGGTTTCTGACATTATGGACATGGTAGGCGGAGCAAAAGGAATGTTTTACCGTTGTTTTCAAAGCAAAGAGGAAGTAATGTACGCATTAGGCAATCAGATGTTTTTCGAGGACAACCCATTTGAAGCAGTCAATGGGAGGGAGGACTTGAACGGTCTGCAAAAAATCTGGCTGTTGCTTACACTGAATCAGTCGGACGCTGAACGAAACCAGATAAATATGCAGGCAGTCCCGATTTTGAAAGACCCGCACATTTTAGCGGCGGCAGTTGCAGAAAACAGGCGTGTATTAACTCCCTTGTGGTTGGAATTGTTGGAAGAGGGAAAAAGGGACGGTTCTATCAAGACGGAATACACAAAGGAGCTTTCCGAGCTTTTGCCGCTTATCAACTTCTGGCTCATGCCCTCGGTATTCCCTGCAACAGAGGAAGAACTGTATCATAAATATCATTTTGTGAAGGAAGTATTAGCCTATATGGGACTGCCACTTTATGATGATGATACGACAACATTTACAGAAAAATTTATCACTGATATTACAGAAACACCCTGCGGGCATACTTCTATGCCAGAAAATGCAGGAAAAATCAATGAAAAAGGAGGGAATCAGCCATGACAGAAAAATTATTTACCAAAAATTTCACGCTCCTTATTTTAGGGCAGCTAACCTCATTGTTTGGAAATTTTATATTGAAACTGGCACTGTCCATGTATGTACTGGAAGCAACTGGTTCGGCAGCTATATTTGCAGGGATATTGTCTGCTGCTACAATCCCGACTATTCTTTTGTCACCGCTTGGTGGCATCTTGGCGGACAGGGCAGACAGACGGAATGTTATGGTGGCGTTAGACGTATTGACTGGCGTATCAGTTTTATGTGCGGCGCTATTCATCTCGGAAAACAATGCCATTGCTGTAATCAGTACGTTGCTTATTATTCTTTCTATTTTGGGTGCGTTTGAAACGCCTACTGTTCAAGCGTGTATTCCCACTATGTTACAAGGTGACAATATTATGAAAGGAAATGCCGTTGTAAATCAAGTGGCATCTTTATCCTATCTGATTGCTCCTATGTTGGGCGGCGTATTGTATGCCATGCTTGGGCTAAAACCCGTAATGTATGCGAGCGTTGTCTGTTTTTTTATTACTGCCCTGTTTGAATGTTTTATAAAATTGAGCTATCAGCGTATTCAAAATCAAGGCGGTGTGCTTCAGATTGTTAAGCAGGATTTTTTATCAAGTATGCAGTATATTACAAAAGAACAGACCAGCATATCAAAGATGTTGCTCTTAACGGCATTATCAAGGTTTTTTGTGATGGGCATTACCATAGTCGGACTTCCATTTCTTGTGCGGACTGTCCTCGGATTTAATCCAAAATATTATGGGGCAGCGGAAAGTGCGTTGGCAGTCGCTACAATCTTAGGGAGCATTGCCGCAGGGGTTTTGGCAGAGAAATTGAAAATACATAAATTATCTGTCCTGCTTGCAACTCTTGGTATTTTCATTATCCCTGCCGGCATTGTTTTCCTTTTGCCAGTAAATGTTATTATAAAGTATGGAGTTACGGTTGTATCATTTTGCGGTATGCAGGCTATTATCAGTATATTTTCTATTTTTGCTGTTTCAATCATACAGCAGAGGACGCCAAATCATTTAATAGGAAAAGTGATGGCTTATACATCAACGGTTACTTTGTGCGTCCAGCCCATAGGACAAATCGTGTATGGTTTTTTGTTTGACAGATTTTACAGTGCCGTATATTTTGTCTTAATCCCGACTGGCATCATAGTTTGCATTGTAGGATTATCTGCAATGAGCTTCTTTAAGAACATGGAAAGGGAACAGCAGGAGGTGTCAGCATGAAGCAGGAAAAGTGGCTATTGTGTCCTGTATGCGGAAACAAGACGAGATTGAAATTGCGTGAAGATACGGTACTTGAGAAATTCCCTTTATTTTGCCCAAAATGTAAACAGGAAACTCTTATAAATGTCCGACAAATGAATATATCTGTTATCAGAGAGCCAGACGCACAGACGCAGAGCCGATGAACTTGTGAAATAAAATCACAGTTTGTTGGCTCTGTTTTTGCTTATGCAGACAGTCAAGATTTTTCATTTTGCTGCTCTATCTTACAATACATAGAAAGTCAACGATAAGCTGAATACAGACAAGACATCCATCGAAATAAGGTAAATGGCAGCAACTGCTAATTGCTTTTTGGCACTTTTCAAGCTCTTTATTTTTCTATAAGGTCATTTTATAATAGAAAAAAGGAGGAAATTTTTATGAATACAAACATCATTTCAAAATATTTGCAATTACTGCGAAAAAAACATAACTTTACACAAGACGAATTAGCAAAAAGGTTGGATATATCCAGACAAGCTGTTTCAAAATGGGAAACGGGAGCAGCTATTCCAGATTTAGAGGTTCTGTTAAAAATATCTAAGCTTTACGGAATTACAATAAATGATATTTTAGAGCCGAATATACCGACTAAAAAAATAACTGATTTTGAACAATTATCAAGAGTTCCAGAAAACGAATTAAGAGATATACTGGAACAATATGATATGACATCACTTGTGACAGCTTCAATGGGGGCATCTCCAGAAATAAATAATTTGCTGGAAAAATTATTTCCAGATGTAGATTATAAAATGGAAAGAAACCGTATTGGCAGAGTTAGAATTGATGAAGTTGAAAGAATACAACAGGAAATAGTCTCTGTCATAAATTTACGAGCTTTAGATAGTGAACTTTTATAAAATTATAAGTCAAGAAATGAAGTAATATGCCAAAAGGTAAACGAGCAATCTTGAAAAGCAAGAAATTTGAAATAGAAGTTATTAAAGAGCCAGACACATAGATGCAGAGCCGATAAACATGTGAGTTAATATCATAGTCTGTCGGTTCTCTTTCATTTCATAAGGTTTTAAAGCAACCGCCCACCAAATAAAAAAACGGCGTGTGGTGGGCGATTTTGCTATGCCCAAAAGACTTAACAGACACTCTCCAGACCTGTTTTTGAAGTTTGGAGGTTTTTTATGTTCTTTTTTCGGGCAGTAATCTATCTGCTCATGCAACGCAGATTTGACTTATACATAGCATATCGGGGATTGGCAGGAAGCCAGTTAAAAAAATTATCCCCGACCATGCAAGGCTACTTCTCACCATGCAACCAGAAGTAGAATCTCAACTCAACAGAATATGTATCTCCTATAACCGTAGAGGTCACAGAACCTTTGCGGTTTTTCTTTTGTCGTTTTTTATCGTAATGTGCCGAGGGGGTGTTTCCGCTGTTGGCTGCCGTTCGCCGCCTATCCAATCTGGATTTTAGCATTTTCAAAAATTTCAGATTGGAGGAAAAAAGAATGGCATACAACAACGGACGGGAGAACAGGAAATGGCTTATCTGGAAAGAAGCCGAGGAAAAAATATTGCGGGAACATGGAATTGATGAAAATACCATTGAACAAATCCGCACAGACGACAGGGCAGACTTCAATTCTAACAGACGGTTTTACCATTGGACAAGCGACTTTGGCGAATACCTTGAGGGGATGGCAGACAAAGAACGGCATACAGAGGTAAAGACGGTTGCTGATTTACTGGACGAGATTGAGGACGAAACTCTGTATTGGGCATTGCTTGCGGTGGACAGGCGTACCCTGCAAATCATCCTGCTGAAAATGCAGGGTTATTCCACAAAGGAAATTGCCCCGCTTGTTGGATTGACAACAGGGGCTATCTATGCAAGGCTAGACCATCTGCGGAAAAAGCTGCGGAAGATTTTATAACCAGCTAATATTTTCTGTTTTCTTATGGACTATTGGGTAAGGGATAAAATTCCCCTGCCCAATTTTCAAAATAGGTGAATAAAATTTCTGTCCACAGGGAATACTAAAAAATTTACCCAAAATCTTGACATGGGTACAGCCACTATGGTATTCTAAAATACCCATGAGGGAATTGGAAGATTGAAAATTAAATAGCACATAAATGTAAGAATGAAATGTCAGCCAACGGACAAGACTGACCGCCGCCGAAAGTATGTTGCCCTTTTCGGTTGGTGTATGGCAGCATGGTTTTGAATCTCAAAGCCGTTACATAGCATTGCGAATCCGAGCAGGAGAAAACACTCCTGTCGTTCGTGGTGCGGTGTAGCGGCTTTTTCATTTATCCAAAAGTCAAGAGAAATCAAATCCAGAACGGAGGTGCAGGGACATAGGATTTTCTTTTCGGAGGGTAAGACAGGTATGGAAGAATGCTGTTACAAAGAAAAATGCTCTGCGGCGTTGTCCACAGAGATAGCGAGCATCGGATTGTGTCAGCCACAATCCCAATCCATGCCGCTTGCGGGCATGGACTAACTCAGGGGACAGCCCCTGAATACCCCGAAGAAAGGAATTTAAGACTGGAGGATTAAGGAAAATGAGCAGAGAAAAATCAGAAAAGGACGCACGGAATGTCCCGATTACCGTCCGATTGAACGAGGAAGAACATGAAAAATTAAAGCAGTGCGCCGCCGCCTGCGGTCTGTCCGCAGCAGAATTTATGCGCCAGTTATGCAAGGGAAACTCCCCGCAGCCACAGCCTAAAACCGAGTTTTGGGAACTGTTAAACAAGCTCTATGAAGTGCATGACGCTTTCAAAAAGTGTGTTCCCGACTATCCAACCGCCGCCGAAATCTGTAAGGAGATTGAGGATTTTATCTTAGAACTGCAACAAAAAACAACTCTCCCACAACGATTTAACGTAGAAGAATTGACAGAACAGGGGGCGGTCTGATATGGCGGTAACAAGCCTATGGCATGTCAAAGGGAGCATAAAAGACGTGATTGACTATATAGAAAACCCAGAAAAGACCGTGCCGAATCAAGATATGCAGGATTTTTTTGACGTGTTCTTCTATGTGAAAAATCCGTTAAAAACAAATGAGGGCGAGTATGTTTCCGCAATCAACTGTCTGAAAGAAACAGCATTACAGCAGATGATTTTGACAAAAAAACAGTACCAAAAGACAGGCGGATATATCGCTTGGCACGGCTACCAGAGCTTCAAGCCAGACGAGGCAACGCCCGAACAGTGCCATGAAATCGGGTTGAAGCTAGCAAGGGAGATGTGGGGCGACAAGTACCAGATAATTGTTGCCACCCACCTTGACAAAGGACATCTGCATAATCATTTCTGCTTCAACTCCGTTTCTTATCTGGATGGGAGCAAATATAATTACTCAAAATCGGAGCAGAAACGGTTAAGGGAAGTGTCCGACCGCTTATGCCGAGAGTACGGTTTGTCGGTAATCGAAAACCCCAGGAAAGCCCCGTCAAGACCACTGTATCTGGACGAAAAGAACGGCAAGCCGACACGCTACAACGTCTATCGGGAGGATTTAAAAGAAGCAATCAACGGGAGCAGGGATTTACAGCACATGATGAAATACCTTGCCGACAAGGGATATGAAATTGATTTTTCGGGCAGCCATTGGAAAATGAAGCTGCCGCAGTACAGGCATTTCACAAGGTTAGACACGCTTGACGAGCGGCTGACTCCCGATTTCATACGGTCATGTTTAGGCGGGACTTCCCGATATGGAAACTACAAAGCAAGGATTTCCTACTCTCCCCATATGCCAGAGCAGTATAAAAACGCATGGAAGCCGCATCAGAAAACCACGGGAATCTTAGCGTTATATTACTACTGGTGCTATCAGTTAGGGATATTTCCCAAAGGCACGGACTACAAGCCGACAAGCCCGATGATGAAAGAGGAGCTTCGGAAACTGGATGAGATTACCGCACAGGTACGATATATGTCAAAGCATAATATCTCTACACTCTCCGACTTACACGCCGACAGGGAGAAAAACCAGACCGAAATGAATAAACTTATCGACTACCGCCAACACTTGCGGAACAAGGTACGCCGTGCTTTACCAGACGAAAAAGAAACACTCCGAGCGGAAAAACAGGGCGTGACGGAGCGGATAACGGAGCTTAGAAAGCATCTGAAATATGCAGACGGGATTGAGAAACGCTCCGCACACATTGACGACTGCTTAAACCAAATCCATGATACGATTGAAAATCAGCGGTTAAATCGGCAGAAACAGCCAATTAAAACAGACCGCAGGAGGGAGGAATTATTGCGATGAGTGAACCTATTGGCGGCACGGAAAAAGAAGAATTTTCAGAAGAAACTGCCATCCGTCAGATGATTGATGGGATTACGGACTGCCTTTCATCCATGACAAAAGAAGAACGGTTAGCATGGTTTCGCAAATCGCAATATCCTCATCCACTCAATTTTCAAAAAGAGATAGGCGGGACAATTTATACAGTCAATACTCACTTTAATGCAGAATCCAAAGAAAGCATAAAGGAAAAGGCGGAGCGTATTCTCCAAAAGCCATAAAGGAAAAGCAGCAGTTGAAATAAGATTAGGACTTTAAAGCGTTGAAGTATCATGGCAGATATGGTATGATAAGGACACCTACAATTCATATCATATCTGGCTGTGGAAAGGAGAACTATGAGCAATCAGTCAGATAAAATAACAGCTTTATACTGTCGCTTGAGCTGCGACGACGAGCAGGACGGACTTTCGGGCAGCATCAAAAACCAGCAATCCATACTTGAAAAATACGCAAAAGAAAACCGTTTCCGTAATCCCCGCCTCTTTGTTGACGATGGATTTTCGGGAGTGACATTCACCAGACCCGCATTTATGGAAATGATGGACTTAGCTGAACAAGGGAAAATCGGGACGATTATCGTCAAAGACCATTCAAGGCTTGGGCGTAACCGTCTTGTTGTCGGGCAGTTATTAGAAGAAGATTTTGAGCGTCTTGACGTACGCTATATCGCCATTATGGACAATATTGACACCGCCAAAGGCATCAGCGACCTCGTACCCATGCAGGATTTATTCAACGAATGGCACGCCAAGAACACAAGCCAAAAAGTTCGGAATGTAATACGCAATAAAGGAATGGCAGGCGTCCCCCTCACAAGCAACCCGCCCTATGGATATATGAAAAATCCAGAAAATCCAAAAGAATGGGTTATTGACGAGCCTGCGGCAAAGGTAGTCCGTCAGATTTTTGATATGTGTGTGGCAGGCTTTGGACCGACACAGATAGCAAAGAAACTGAAAGCCGCAGAGGTAATGACCCCGACAGAATATTGGGGCAGCATAGGGAGAAACCACAGTAAGCTTACTTCCATACCGTTTAACTGGCGTTCCAGTGTTGTCGCAGATATATTGTCAAGGCAGGAATATATTGGAGATACCGTCAATTTCTGTGGGTCGACAAAATCTTTTAAAAACAAGAAACGTGTGGTAAAGCCACAGGAAGAATGGAAGATATTCAAAAACACACATCCTGCCATCATTGATGAAGAAACCTTTGCGCTTGTGCAGGAATTAAGGGAACACCGCCGCAGACCAACCAGACATGGAATTATCAGTATGTTTTCAGGGCTTTTATACTGCGCTGACTGCGGCAAAAAATTGTATTACAGCGGGACAGGAAATTATAGGCGGGAACATGCAAACTTCTTCTGCTCAACCTACCGTAACCATTCCAATTTATGCTCTGCACATTATATCCGCGAAAAAATTGTTTCTGAAATCGTATTGGACAGTATGCAGCGGGTATTCTGGTATGTGCAAAGCTTTGAAAAAGACTTTGCCAGAAAGCAGATGGCGGCATTTGGCAAAGAAAAGAAAAAGGAGCTTTCCCGAAAGCGCAAAGAACTTACCGTAACAAAAAAACGTGTAAGCGAGATTGACCGCCTTATTCAGAAAATCTATGAGGATAATATAAACGGAAGAATCTCCGATGAACGCTTTGCCACCATGTCAGCCGCATTCGAGGAAGAACAACGGAAATTAAAAAATGCAATCCCAGACATGGAACAATACCTCGAAACCGAAACAAATAAAAGCGACAGTCTTCAACGGTTTATTGACAGAGTAAAAAATGTCACGCAGCTTACGGAATTATCGCCCGAAATCATACACGAATTTATTGAAAAAATTGTTGTGTCCAAACCAGAATATATTGAGGGTAAGCGTCACCAGAATTTAGATATTTACTACAACGGCGTTGGCATCATCAGAGAACCGTTACCAGAAGAAATGGAAAAATTATTTCAAGAGCATTTACAGAACACAAAATCCCCAAAGACTGCCTAACCATAGGTTATACTATCACACAACACGAGAATAATTATATGTAAAAATAAGACTTTGGGGCATCTTCCTTATGGAGCTTGCCCCACTGCTGATAGTCTTTTCTTACCTTGATAATGTTTCGTTGTAAATATATAAATTATGATTGTCTTTGCCCTTGCTCTATGGTAGAATACTCCACAAGGACAACCGTGTTGCAGGGTGGGCTGACCTCTCATTTTTACAGAATGGGGGTGATGCCTATGAAAAATCATTTTGATTTTAAGGATTTAATGACCTTTGGTCTTTTCCTTTTGGCATTGCTTACATTCGTTTTTACGTTTTGTAAGTAACCATACATAGAAAAACCACCCCTAAACTTTGACCGAGTACGGGGTGGATTTTTCTATTTCGCATTTTAGGGCAACCCACCTTGTGGGCGGTTGTTCCTTTTGTATTTCTAATATAACACGCCTTTCCTATTTTTTCAAGAAGAAAATCTTTTCCATTACAATTCCATATTCATGGAAAAATCATGGAAATATACGTCTTATACACTTTTATTACATTCAAGAAACACTGTATTTATAAGCATTTCAAGCCTTTTTACTTCTCAAGACTTTTCATCGTCGGGAACAACAGCACATCCCGAATCGCCGGCGAATTCGTCATCATCATCACCATCCGGTCAATCCCGAACCCGATTCCGCCAGTAGGCGGCATTCCGATATGCAGCGCATTCAGGAAATCCTCATCCGTATGGTTTGCCTCAGCGTCACCGGCGGCCAGAAGAGCCTCCTGGGCCTCAAAACGTTCCCGCTGGTCAATTGGGTCATTCAGTTCGGAATAGGCATTCGCCATCTCCCATCCGTTCATGAAAAACTCAAAACGTTCCACATACTCCGGATTCTCCGGTTTCTTCTTGGTTAAAGGTGAAATTTCAATGGGATGATCCATTACAAAAGTCGGCTGAATCAGATGATCCTCCACATATTCCT
Organism: Eubacterium sp. 14-2; assembly: GCF_000403845.2. Lineage (GTDB taxonomy): Bacteria > Bacillota > Clostridia > Lachnospirales > Lachnospiraceae > Petralouisia. Next base: position 1,272,803 of record NZ_KE159568.1, read on the forward strand.
CGAAGAACAGATTCAGAATATCCCCTTTCCTGTGCCTGTCTTCATATTCAATATGATGTTCGTCTGCAAGTTTTTTAGCTTCCTCCGTGGTATGAATCTCATTGAAATCCACATTGGCATATTTCTTTACGGCATCCACCATGGTAATCCGCTCAAAGGGCTTTGACAAATCCATCTGATGTTCACCGTAAGTAAGGATTTCAGAGCCGGTCACTTCGTTTGCCACATAACGGTAAAGATTTTCGGTTAAGTCCATCATACCATGGTAATCCGTGTATGCCTGATAAAGCTCCATTAAGGTAAATTCCGGATTATGGCGGGTATCAAGGCCTTCGTTCCGGAATACACGTCCGATTTCATACACCCGCTCCATTCCGCCTACAATCAGTCTCTTTAAGTAAAGTTCCAGAGAAATGCGCAGTTTCAGGTCTTCATTTAAAGCATTAAAGTGAGTCTCAAAAGGCCTTGCGGCAGCTCCTCCTGCATTGCTTACCAACATGGGGGTCTCCACCTCCATAAAGCCCTGTCCATCCAGAAATTTACGGATACTGCTGAGAACTCTGGAGCGCTTCACAAAGGTGTCCTTTACCTCACTGTTCATAATCAGATCCACATACCGCTGACGGTAACGGATATCCGTATCTGTCAGGCCGTGAAATTTCTCCGGCAGAATCTGAAGGCTTTTGGAAAGAAGGGTCACTTCCTGGGCATGCACAGAGATTTCTCCGGTTTTGGTTTTGAAAACCTCTCCTTTGATTCCTAAAATATCGCCTACATCATATTTTTTGAAATCTTTGTAGCTGTCCTCTCCGATGCTGTCTCTGGCAACATATGCCTGAATATTTCCCTGTAAATCCTGTATGTTGCAGAAGGATGCCTTTCCCATAACGCGTTTGAACATCATTCTGCCTGCTATGCTTACCGTCTGCCCTTCCATGGAATCAAAATTATCTTTAATTTCCATGCTGTGGCCGGTAACATCATATTTTGTTATCTGAAAGGGATCTTTTCCATTTTCCTGCAAATCCTTTAATTTATCGCGGCGAACCTTCAATAACTGATTCAAATCCTGTTCTGCCGGCTGATTGTTCTGCGCCATTTTCTTTTCCTCCATTCCGGTACTTCACTTCCTGATTTCCGTCTCCCGTTCTTTCAGCGTGCTGCATGTTTCTCCACTCACTATATTGAAAAATCTGTTCTGCCGGGTTTTTCAATAGTCCATACCTCATGCAGCCCTGCAGTTCTAATTGGAACGCTGAATTTCCAATACTTTATATTCCAGGACACCCGCCTGAGTCTCTATGCTGACCGTATCCCCTACTTTCGCTCCGATTAAGGCTTTTCCCACCGGAGATTCATTGGAAATCTTGCCCTGCAGGCTGTTGGCCTCTGTGGAACCTACAATCTTATATTCCAGCTCTTCTTCAAATTCACAGTCGAAAATCTTCACGCAGCAGCCCACGTTGATCTTGTCCAGATCCACTTCATCTTCTACCACAACTTCTGCGTTCTTTAAAATCTTTTCGATTTCCTCAATTCTGGCCTCTATATCACGCTGTTCATCCTTTGCAGCATCATATTCCGCATTTTCAGAAAGATCTCCCTGTTCTCTTGCCTCTTTGATTTTCTGGGCAACTTCTTTTCGTTTTACTACTTTCAGTTCCTGCAGCTCTGTTTCAAGTTTCTGCAGTCCTTCATAAGTCAGTAAATTTTTCTTTTCCATAACACAACACCTTCCTAAAATTTATTTATCTTTATCCACGTCTGTTCCTGATTTTTCTGTCTTCTTATCTGGGATGTCTGTTAAAATACTTATCCTTAACAATTACCGTATTATACCCGACAGGTATGGAAATGTCAAGATTCTCCATCATTTTGACCCGGCTCCAGGGCCTTTTATACACTGGAATATACAGGATATTTTCCTGCATATAACGGTTATGGCAAAACCCCTTTTTCTCCATATCCAGAATCACATTTACCCCTGTCATGGAAATTTCTTCCCTGTCTTCCAGCTGTACAACCAGTCCGGTATCCTCATACATTCTTTCTATATACGCCCGAAAATATGCAGGCCGGTCCGTGGCTATTTTTAAAAAATTCAGGCCCGAAGAAATCTGTTCCAGTACCAGTTCCACCTCATCCTCATCCAGCATGGACTCCGGAGGCGTGTCCGTATCCAGAAGCAGCGGAGCAAATTTCCGGTAATTCAGCCCGTACAGCTCCAGCACCTGCTCCAGAATCATGCGCAGCCTGGGCAGAAACGGATTTCCTTCCGGCAGTATTTCCTCCGGCTCTGATTCCCTCTGCTGTTTTCTTTTGAATTTCCCCAGAAAATCTCTGATGCGCTCTCTCAGAAATTTCCTTTGCTGTATACCCTTTCTGATGGCTGTCCCTCCCGGAACCATTTACAGTTTCTTCAATATATGACTGTCCTGAAAAACATATGTCTGAAAAAGTTCTTCCAACTGCCCGTAGGTTTCCACTTCGTTAATTTTTCCACGAAGTTTCGCGGAATTCCGATAACCTCCTGTGTACCAGGCAGCATGTTTGCGCATTTCGCGAATACCCGTTTCCTCGCCTTTCAGGGCAATCTGGCTTCTGGCATGGCGCAGAAGCATTCTGGCCACCTCTGCAGCGTCTGGCCTGGCCAGTTCTTCTCCCGTTTCCATAAAATGCAGCATCTGCCGGAAAATCCAGGGATTTCCCTGAGCGCCCCTGCCGATCATAAACCCGTCGCAGCCTGTCTGTTCTTTCATGGCAAGTACATCCTGCCCTGTGAGCAAATCTCCATTTCCAATGACCGGTATGGAAACAGCTTCTTTTACCTTACGAATAATGTCCCAGTCCGCCTGTCCGGAATAATACTGCTCTCTGGTCCTCCCGTGAACTGCCACAGCGGCAGCACCCGCCTCCTCTGCAATTCTGGCAATTTCCACTGCATTCACATGTTCCTGGTCAAATCCTTTGCGGATTTTCACTGTCACAGGCTTTTGAATGGCTCCTGCAACTTTCGACACGATTTCAAATACCAGCTTTGGCTGTTTCATCAACGCGGAGCCTTCCCCGTTATTGACAACCTTCGGCACCGGACAGCCCATGTTGATATCCAGAATGTCAAAGGGCCGCTCCTCAATTTTTTTTGCCATCTCGCTCATAATTCCGGCGTCCGCACCAAAAAGCTGCAGAGACACGGGCCGCTCCTGCTCCTGAATGGCCAGCAGAAGTTCTGTATTTTTATTATTGTAATAAATCCCTTTTGCACTCACCATCTCCATGCAGAGAAGTCCCGCACCCTGTTCTTTGCAGAGCAGGCGAAATGGCAGGTCACATACCCCTGCCATTGGTGCCAGAATCAGATTATTCTCCAGTTCCACATTTCCTATCTTTAATTGTTCCATCTGTTTCCTTTTCCATCTGAATTTCTGTTCTGTCTGAATTTTTCCTCTGCCCTATTTCCCGCGATTCTGTTTATTGTAAATCAGGCGCAGCCCCTGCAGCGTCAGATTCGGGTCATAAATGTCAATGGCATCGGTCTCATTTGCAATGATTTTCCCAAGACCTCCGGTGGCTACCACTTTCAAATCGTGATATCCTGTCTCTTTTTTCGTCTGTCTGATAATATATTCCGTCTGGCCGATCTGCCCGTAAATCAGCCCTGCCTGCATACTGCTGATGGTCTCACGGGCCAGAATACTGGGGGGCTTGCGGATTTCAATTTCCGGCAGTTTGGCCGCATCCTCCCACAATGCTTTGGCCGAAGTACGGATTCCCGGTGCTGTAACGCCGGACACAAAAGCCCCTGTTTCGTCCACCAGATCATAAGTAGTCCCTGTTCCATAGTCAATGACAAACACCGGGCCATGATACAGTTCATAGGCAGCGGCAGCATCCACAATCCGGTCTGCTCCAATCTGTCTGGGGTTCTCCGTGGCAATCCGGATGCCTGTTTTAATCCCCGGTTCCACAATAACCGGATGAATGTCAAAATATTTGATAAAAGAGCTTAACAGGGAATGCATGACATTGGGCACCACGGACGCAATAATCACGTCTTTGATTTCCTCCGGCTGAATCCGGTTGTGAGCCACAAGATCCCGTACACAGATTCCGTATTCATCAGAAGTACGCTGGAGCTTTGTGGTCATTCGAAAGGTGGCCTCCAGTTGTTCTCCGTCAAAAACTCCAAAGGTTATATTGGTATTTCCCACATCCACAACTAATAACATTTCTATTCCTCCACATCCTCCGGGGAAATTTCTTCTCCCAGGAAAAAAACTTTAAAATACAGTTCCAGCGACTCCAGCAGTTCCTGCCTGGTCCGCCTGAGCTGCTTTACCTTCAGCACGCTTCCGATGTCATCATAAAGCAAATCACCTTCATCGGCTCCCGTCCTAAACTGCAGCCTTCCTTCTGAATCAAACAGCAGCGTGAGCACACCTCCGATATCCTCCGTATACAGCACACACATAATTTTCAAATCATCTTTGATGCTTTCCGGCAATCCCTCAAATTCCTGATTCAGATAATATTTCCTGGTATAGGCGCTGGAACCGCACAGTATGATTTCTCCGCCTTCCTGTTGTCTCATCATAACCTCCCATATCCTGAGCCTGCCGGGGGATTTTTCATTTTTCCGGCAAAATCCTTATACATAACCGTAAATTCCCCGAACGGATACTTCCCCCGAAGAAACTTTTACCAGCTCCTGTCCCCGTTCCACCATGAGACGGCCGCCGGCGTCAATGCCCAACGCTTTTCCTTCAAATTCTCCCAGTGGGTCCAGAACCCGCACCTGACGTTTGCAGTTTACCAGCAGAGAATTATATTCTTCCATCAATGCGGACAAATCCTGCGTCTGCAGATATATTTCATAATAATGTTCAAACTGACTCAGGACTTTCCCCAGCAGACATGCTCTGGAAATTTCCAGTGTCCGGCCTTCCCGTTTCAGCTCCAGATCCAGTGACGTGGCAGTCTGTGCAATTTCATCGGGAAATTCTGTCTGGTGGACATTGATGCCTGTGCCCACCACAATATGATTCACATAATCCACCTGGGCACTCATTTCCGTGAGAATACCTACAATTTTTTTCCCGTTCAGCACAATATCATTGGGCCATTTGATTTCTGCTGTCAGCCCGGTTACCTCAGCAATTCCTTTTGCCGCTGCCAGCGCCATAACAAGGGTCAGCATGGGTGCATTGGCCGGTTCAATTTCCGGCTTTAACAGCACAGTAAAAAAAATCCCCTCGCCATGAGGAGAACTCCAGTTTCTTCCCCGTCTTCCACGGCCGGAAGTCTGCATATCGGCCACTACCACAGTGCCTTGTCCCTCCCGGCCTTTCAGATTCTCCGCTATCCGCTTTGCTTCTGTATTAGTGGAATCCAGTTGTTCAAAATAGCAGACGGGGTGCCCCATCCATCTGGTCTGCAGCCGGCTTTCCAGTTCATTTTTCGATAAAATATCAGGTACAGATACCAGGCGGTATCCACGGTTACGGACCGCCTCAATCTCATACCCTGCCTCTTCCAGCTGCTTTATCACTTTCCAGACTGCAGTTCTGGACACTCCGAATGTTTCACACAGTTCCTGGCCGGAAATAAACCGGCCGGATTCTGCCTGGCGCAGCATCTGTAAAATCTTCGTTCTCATAAATGCCTCATTTCAGGGTTGCATACATGATGGCTTTGATACTGTGCATCCGGTTTTCTGCCTCATCAAAGACCACCGACTGCGCTCCCTCAAAGACCTGATCCGTCACTTCCATTTCTGTAAGACCGAATTTCTCGTGAATCTGTTTTCCAATGGTGGTTTCCAGATCATGAAAAGCCGGCAGGCAGTGCATGAAAACAGCGGTACTTTTTGCATTTTCCATAACTTTCTGATTTACCTGATATGGCAGCAGCTCTTTTATCCGGCTTTCCCAGACCTCTTCCGGCTCTCCCATGGATACCCACACATCGGTGTAAATCACGTCTGCGTCTCTGGTACCTTCCGCCACATCTTCTGTCAGTGTCACAGAACCGCCTGAGGCTGCTGCAGTTTCCCGGCAATATTCCACCAGTTCCTGTTCCGGAAAATAATTTTTACTGGTACATGCCACAAAATGCATACCCAGTTTTGCACAGGTTACCATCAGGGAATTTCCCATATTATAACGGGCGTCTCCCATATACACAAATCTGATTCCTTTCAGATGCCCGAATTTTTCCTGAACCGTAAGCATGTCCGCTATCATCTGCGTGGGATGGAATTCATTGGTCAGACCGTTCCATACCGGCACGCCTGCATATTTTGCCAGTTCTTCCACAATTTCCTGTCCAAAACCACGGTATTCAATTCCGTCATACATTCTGCCCAGTACCCTGGCAGTGTCTTTAATGCTTTCTTTTTTGCCAATCTGGGAACCTGACGGATCCAGATAGGTCACGTGCATACCCAGATCATGGGCAGCCACCTCAAAAGAACAGCGGGTTCTGGTGCTTGTCTTTTCAAATATCAGAGCTATATTCTTCCCCTTTAATTCATCATGGGCAACGCCCTTTTTTTTCTTTTCTTTCAGTTCTTTTGCCACATCAATCAGATATGTAATTTCCTCCGGGGTAAAATCTTTTAATTTTAAAAAACTTCTTCCTTTTAAATTCATGGTTCCGCTCCTTATATCAATCTGGAGCATGTGGAAAAAGATGTAAATCCCATTGCCTCAGGAGGCTGTAACAGGAACTTTTTCAAACATGCTCCAAATAATGTATTTAATTTTCTTTTCCAATCTCCACTACAGATTTGGCCAGTCCTGCCAGTCCCTGTATTTCAGAGGGAATAATAATTTTTGTGGATTTTCCGTCTGCAGCTTTTGCAAATGCTTCCAGACTCTTTAACTGAAGTACGGAACTGTCCGGAGCCGCCTCTTTCAGGAAACGAAGTCCGTCTGCGTTTGCCTTCTGTATTCTCAGAATCGCTTCTGCCTGGCCTTCCGCTTCACGCATGGTAGCTTCCTTCTTGGCTTCTGCCCGGAGGATTGCCGCCTGTTTTTCTGCTTCCGCATCCAGAATAGCTGATTCTTTCTTACCTTCTGCTACCAGGACGGTTGCTGTTTTTTCACCTTCCGCCTGGGTGACAGCAGCCCGGCGTTCACGCTCCGCTTTGGCCTGTTTTTCCATGGCGTCCTGAATCTGCTGGGGCGGAATGATATTTTTCAGTTCCACACGGTTTACCTTAATTCCCCAGGGGTCTGTGGCCACATCAAGGGAGGCCCTCATTTTCGTATTAATCAACTCTCTGGATGTGAGTGTTTCATCCAGCTCCAGATCTCCGATAATATTCCGCAGTGTGGTGGCTGTCAGATTTTCAATGGCCATAATGGGATTTTCCACACCATAGGCAAACAGTTTGGGGTCTGTAATCTGAAAATACACCACCGTATCAATCCGCATGGTTACGTTATCCTTGGTGATTACCGGCTGAGGCGCAAAGTCCACTACCTGTTCTTTTAACAGCACACGTTTCGCCACCCGGTCAATAAAGGGTACCTTAAAGTGCAGGCCCACGCCCCAGGTCCCCTGATATCCCCCCAGACGCTCAATTACAAGGGCATGTGCCTGAGGTACAATTTTAATACACGACACTACCAGTATCAGCGCCAGAATAATAAACAATACCAATACAAGATATCCTGCCATACATAAATCCTCCATTCATTATTTTTTTCTGACCAGCAGTTTCACACCGCTGATCTCCATTATTTCCACCAGAGTTTCATTGGGAATGATCTCATTATCCACAGACCTTGCAGACCATTCCTGCCCGTTGATGCTTACCATGCCCTTTGCCCTCAGGTTGTCAATTTCCTGCTGAACCACAGCTGTCTCTCCAATCAGGCTTTCCGCATTGGTCTTTATGCGTCCCTTATTAAAAAATTCTACTGCCAGGGGTCTTGTAACTGCCAGAAGAATCACAGACACCACAATAAACAATATGGTCTGCATCAGCAGTCCGGCGCCCAGCAGACTGGCCAGGAATGCCACCAGAGCCCCGCCTGCAAACCAGATGGTGGTAAGGCCCAGGGTAATAATTTCAATGACTGCCATGACTACCACTACAATTAACCAGAAAATACCTTCCATAAATTCCCTCCTTTCAGGGGTATGGTTTCTGTTGCTATCTTACTATATTTTTACGCATAATACAACATTTAATCCCTGTTTCACTGATTCTTTTGTGTCAGGACAGGCAGAATAAATGCTGAAACTCTGGCAGGTTTTTATGGATATCCCGCTGCTTTTTACATTTTTTATCGCGCTGCCTGTCTTTTTCTGACAGAAAGATTCCCGGAATTTAAAAAGAATGCGCCATTTGCGGTGCGTCAGAGCATACGCAGTATGCTGAACGTATCGCGTTTTAGCACAATTGCGAAGCAATATTTTACCTCTTGTGCGAGCGGATTGCGCAGCAATAAACATCAACCCCGCGAGCTGCGCATCATTGTTTTTTCTTCTATAGGAAGACTTTCACACATTAACGTGAAAATGTGTTCCCTATAAGATATAAAAGGCAGTGTAAGAAGTCCTACACTGCCCTTTTGGTCATAAATTCCTGATTTTAAGTTTAGAAAAATACATGATTTCCAATTACGATTCCGGATATTCCGGAAGATACGCTTCGGAAACTGGTGCATCCGCCTACATTGCTGGCTCCGCCGATGGCCTCCTGAGCCGCCTGCAGACAGCTTCCGTCCACACCTCTTGACAGTACACCTGCCAGACTTCCGCTGGAAGCCGGGGTAAACTGTCCGCTCTGATAAATAACGCCGGAAATACTTCCTGCATAACCTGCACGGAGACGGTTCATAACAACTGCTCCTACCGCGAGTTTTCCTTCGTAAGGCTCGCTGCCTGCTTCACACTGAATCAGGGCTCCCAGCAGTGTAACGTCATCATAGGAGGCTGATACTGCTCCCCTCTGTGACATGCCGCTGCCTGCCTGCTGAGCTGCCTTTCTGGCTTTTTCTGCTTCCGCCGCCGCAATGGCTGCACGCTCTTCTTCAATGGAAATTGCTTTCCCAAGTTTTAATTCAACATCTACATATTCTGCACTGATATATCCGGTGCCTTCTTCCAGTTTTACTGCTACCCAGCCCTCGGAGGCTTCTGTCTCAGTATCCACCTTAATCCTGCCGCCCTCTTCCAGTACGTCCAGAATTTCTGTTTCCTCAGAAACGGAGGCTTCTTCTCTGACTCTCACTCCTCCGGTAGTCGCGGTGGCATATACGGTTCCCACTTCGTTTGCAAGACGCTCTGCTTCCAGTCCTACCACGCAGAATTCATTTTTTACATATCCTTCCACGCTTCCGGAACTGATTTTTGTCCATTCGTCACCTTTTTCAAGAATATCTGCTGACGCTCCTTTGTGCAGTTTGCCTGCAAGCTCTGCTTCGTCGGAAGGCTCTGTACGGATATTCAGATAATCCTCAACATTCGGTAATAATTTAGACGCCCAGGGAGAAACCTCTTCGCTTCCCATTGCCACAAGACTGTCCACTGCTGCTGCCTCACCGGCTGTTTCTTCTGCAGATTCCTGAATCTCCTGTGATTCTTCCGGGGATTCCTGTAACTCCGGTGACGGTTCCTCAGATTCCTGCGGTTCTTCTGCCTTTTTCGGTTCTTCTGTCTGTTCCGCCGGGGCTGCTGTTTCTGTATTCTCTTCCGCAGAGGCCTGTTCCGGCTGTTCTGCAGATGTTACAGGTTCTGCTGCCTGTTCCGGTTCTTCCGCTGTTTCTACCGAATCGGCCGCTTTCTCCTGACCTGAAATCTTTTCTGTATTTGCTGCTGTCTGTTCAGGCTCATTTTCTGCCATGGCTGCCGCTACTACCTGTCTTACCACTTTTTCTCTGGTAGCTTTCTCTGACCCATTGCTTACTCCTGCCGGTTCTGCTGATAATTCTACTTCCTGGCTGTCTGGTGCCTGAACTGCTACGTTTGTGCCGCACACGGAAGAAACTGTCATCACCAGTGCAAAAGCTGTAACGATTCCGCTTTCCATAACCCTCTTGAATTTCATAGTTGACCTCCTGAATTTCCGCTAAAATAACATTTAAAAAATTTTAAAAATTTGTATGTTATTTTATTCAAATTTGTTACAAATGTTACGAACTTGTTACACTATAGCAAAGAAGTTGTAAATTGTCAAGCTGTCAATTTTTTACAGCCTTTCTGGAACCTGATTTTTCGCCTCCGCTTCTGTAATATTTTATGGATATTTTGTACATTTTTGTGCATATTTACTATTTGATGCTACTTTTATTGCATTGTTTCATGCATACTGCTATAATTATGTCATATATACAAAAAGGGGGATATTTCAGTGAAAGAAAAAGACTTTCCTGCAAAGGAGAAAAGAACTGCAGCATCCGGCACCAGCAGACTTTCCTCTATTAAAACAAGGGTTGTAAGCGTTCTCCTGTTTTCGCTTATTGCAACGGTACTGCTCAGTATCTGGATTATTATTCCAAATGTTAAGAAAAATATTATATCCACCACCCAAAGTTACATGCTGGATCTTACTGCTTCCTATGGAAAAGTTCTGGACCAGAATACCAACATTTCCATTATTTATCTCCATGCAGACCGCCTGGAAACCCTTCTGGGTAACGTAGGGCTGCAAAATGTGGATTCCAGTTATTTTTATGTGCTGGGCCCGGAGGGCAACATCCTTTTTCATCCGGATAAAAACAGCATTGGCCAGACTGCCGATATTCCGGCTGTTTCCAGTCTGCTGGAACAGGTCAGAGAAGGTGATTTCCCGGAACCCGATATTCTCAGCTATGATTACAAAGGCCAGGGCATATATGCTTCCTATTATATAGTAAACAGTGGAAAGGCCATTCTGTTCCTCATTGCAAATGAAAATGACGTTCTGAAGCCTGTCACAGATGTCAGCAGACTTGCCTTTCTTTACAGCAGTATCCTGGCACTTCTGCTGAGTATTTCCGGCTATCTTCTGATTGCCTGGATGACCAGGCCTATTGTAACTATTTCTGAAATTATTAAAAAGTTTGCCAATATGGATTTAACAGAAGATACGCGGCTGGAACAAATCTGCAGACGCAAAGATGAAACAGGGGCTATGGGGACTGCTCTGCTGTCTCTTCGCTCCGCCCTGACAGATGTGATTTCTGATATTAAAGAACAGAGCGCCCTGCTGTATCGCACATCGGAATCTCTGAACAGCAGCGCTGCTGAAACCGCAGGAACCGTTCAGAATGTGGAACGGGCTGTTTCGGAAATTGCCGTCGGCGCTGCCAGTCAGGCCGAAGAAACTCAGAAAGCCTCTGACGATATCCTGATTATAGGCAACATGGTGCAAAATACTTCCTCAGAGGTTTCCTCTCTGCGCAGCATTGCACAGTCTATCCGGGTTTCCAGTGATATGGCAGATTCTACTCTTCATGAACTGCACTCCGTGAACCAGCGTGCCATTGATTCCATTAACATAATATATAAACAGACCCATACCACCAACGAATCTGCCCTTAAAATCAGAGAAGCCACCAGTCTGATTTCTGCCATTGCTGACGAAACCAGCCTGCTGTCTCTGAATGCTTCCATTGAGGCGGCCAGAGCCGGAGAAGCGGGCCGTGGATTTGCTGTGGTTGCCTCCCAAATTCAGAAACTTGCCGAACAATCCAACGAATCTGCCAGCCAGATTGATTCCATTATACATGATCTGCTGGAAGATTCTCAGAAAGCGGTAGAAACTATGGAATCTGTCAGAGAAATCATGATGCAGCAAAATGAAAATGTGACTCAGACCGGTTCTGCCTTTACTCAGGTTCAGGGCGGTATCGCCTCCTCAGCTGCAAATGTGGATACCATTGCCAACCGCACTGACCAGTTAAATTCTGCCCGTGTCAATATTGTGGATGTGGTACAGAACCTGACCTCCATCGCAGAGCAAAATGCTGCAAATACACAGGAAACTTCAGCTGCAGTTCTGGAAGTTGCAAACGTTATGCAGGAAATTTCCAGATATGCCTCCAAACTGCAGGAGATTGCTTCTTCACTGGAAACAAATGTGGATACCTTTCAGTTAGATCAAAGTCAGTAATGCTCCGGTGTAATATTATTTTGTTTTTTTCATAAAATCACATATTTTAACACTGTATCTTCTATAAGATAAAAAAAAATGCGCTATGCGCATTCTCCGCGCGCGAGCGGATTGCGCAGCAATAAACATCACCCCCGCGAGCTGCGCATCATTGTTTTTTTCTTCTATAGGAAATCCAGAGGAATTTCCTCTATAGAAGAAAAAGAGGTGCCTGTTCCCCTTCATTTTATGGGAAACAGGCACCTCTGCTGCGTCAGACGCATATCATATTGTTCCTGTGCTTTTACAGTCTCTTTAATAATTCTTCCCGTTCTGCTTCATATCCCGGCTTGCCCAGCAATGCAAACATATTGCGTTTATAGCTTTCCACACCAGGCTGGTTAAAGGGATTCACACCCAGCAGATATCCGCTCAGACCACAGGCAAACTCATAGAAATAGAACAGTTCGCCCAGATAAAATTCGTTCTGCTCCGGAATATTGATTACCAGATTAGGTACATTTCCGTCTGTATGAGCCAGAATAGTTCCATTCATGGCGCTCTTATTGACAAAATCCATATCTTTGCCTGCAAGATAGTTCAGGCCGTCCAGGTCCACCGGTTCCTCATTGATCTTCACGGTGCTGCGGGCTTTTTCCACATTCATTACAGTTTCAAACATAATTCTGGCACCGTCCTGAATAAACTGTCCCATAGAATGGAGGTCTGTGGTCAAATCCACGGATGCCGGGAAGATACCCTTCTGATCCTTTCCTTCGCTTTCTCCGTAAAGCTGTTTCCACCATTCTGAAACATAATGAAGTGCCGGTTCATAATTGGCAAGTACCTCCACTGCTTTGCCTTTTCTCAGCAGGATATTGCGCACTGCCGCATACTGCATGGCGTCATTTTCAGCAAAAGGCTGATTCAAAGCCATGTCGCGCCCTTTCGCTGCACCTTCCATCAGTTTGTCAATGTCAGCGCCGCTGACTGCAATGGGAAGGAGGCCAACTGCTGTCAGTACGGAAAAACGTCCGCCTACATCATCCGGTACCACAAAGCTCTCGTATCCTTCTTCTGTGGCAAGGCCCTTTAACGCCCCTCTTTCTTTATCTGTTGTGGCATAGATACGCTTTGCCGCGCCTTCTTTGCCATATTTCTTTTCCAGCATTTCCTTAAATACCCGGAATGCAATGGCCGGCTCCGTAGTGGTTCCCGACTTGGAAATAATATTAACTGAGAAATCACGGTCACCGATTACTTCAATCAGTCCGGCAAGATATGTGCTGCTGATGCTGTTTCCTGCATAATAAATTTCCGGTGTTTTACGGATTTCCTTTGACACATTGTTGTAGAATCCATGTCTCAGAAATTCAATGGCAGCTCTTGCACCCAGATAGGAACCGCCGATTCCAATCACAACAAGCACTTCTGAATCACCCTGAATTTTCGCCGCTGCTTTTTTAATCCTGTCAAACTCTTCCTTATCATATTCTACCGGCAAATCCAGCCATCCCAGAAAGTCATTTCCTGCTCCGGTTTTGGAAACCAGCAGTTCTCTGGCATCCTCTGTCAGTTTTGTCATATAAGTAACTTCTTCCTGGCTGATAAATCCTGCAGCTTTTCCATAATCAAATGATACTTTTTCCATGATTTCCACTCCTTTGTTTTTCATCCATTTCGAAAAGAATCCATTCGTTGTGTTGTCATCTCATACTGCCCGAAGGTCATAATATCTGCCAACATCTACCACAATATTGTAACAAATATGCTCTGCTTCGTCAAACAGAAAAGACCTTTCAGGAAAAGTATTCCTGCAGCACTGCATTAAATATTTTTTCATCCTCCCTCCTCTTCTTTTCCTGCTCCTCGGACATTTTTGTTCTTTCCTGCTCTTTGGTATGTACCTGTACCGGTTCCGGACCCGGTTTTATCTCTTCCTCATATTCCTCTTCTTCTCTCAGTATCACATCAAAATAAGCCTGTATTTTTCCTGTAATATTTCCAAGGCTTTTATTCAGCTTTTTTATCTGTCGTAAAATCCCTGCAAGAAGCAGTAAAAGCAGCATTCCTGCAAAGACAATGGCCGCCTGTGTCAGAATTCCATTATAATTCTGCCAGAATTTCATCAATTCTTCCATAAGCATGTCCCTCCTTTTCATATTTTATTATAAATATTCCTGTCCTGTCTGTGAAGTGCCCAAAGGGCTTTTTTCGCCGCATGTTTCAACCATTTCCGACAATTTGCTTCTCTTGACTTTTTGCCAGAACAGTATAAGATAAGAGTATGGCAAATCAGAAAACGGTCAGGAGGTTATTATGAAAAGAATTGTTTTAACAGGAGGAGGCACCGCCGGGCATGTGACGCCCAACATCGCCCTGCTTCCCCGATTAAAAGAACTGGGTTATGATATCCGTTACATTGGTTCCTGTGACGGAATTGAAAAAAAACTGATAGAGCAGTGCGGTATTCCTTACTATGGCATTTCCTCCGGAAAACTGCGCCGGTATTTCGACTGGAAAAATTTTTCCGATCCCTTCAGGGTCATCAAAGGATACGGACAGGCCCGTTCCCTGCTCAAAAAGCTGAAACCGGACGTGATATTTTCCAAAGGAGGGTTTGTCTCCGTTCCTGTAATCATGGCCGCAAAACACCGCAGAATCCCGGCTGTCATACACGAATCTGATATTACGCCGGGACTTGCCAATAAGCTGGCCATTCCAAATGCTTCCAGGGTATGCTGCAATTTTCCGGAAACTTTAAACTATCTTCCTGCGGACAAAGCTGTACTGACAGGTTCCCCCATCCGCCAGGAACTCCTTTCCGGAAATCCCCTGAGCGCTCTTACATACTGTCATTTTAAGGCAGGAAAACCGGTAATTATGATTATCGGCGGAAGCAGTGGTTCTCAGTTTATTAACGAAACTGTCCGGGGCCTTCTTCCGGAACTGCTGAAAGATTATCAGGTACTGCATTTATGCGGAAAAGGAAATCTGGACGAAACACTTGACAAAACAGAAGGGTATGCACAGTTCGAATATGCAAATAAAGAATTAAGTGATATGTTTGCACTGGCAGATATTGTAATCTCCAGAGCCGGGGCTAACGCTATCTGCGAATTGCTGGCTCTGCGAAAGCCCAATATTCTGATTCCCCTTTCAGCCAGCGCCAGCCGGGGGGATCAGATTTTAAATGCCCGCTCTTTTCAACGTCAGGGCTTCAGCATGGTTATTGAAGAAGAACAGCTCAGCCAGGAAATACTTCTGGAATCTGTTCGGAATCTGTTCAAAAACCGCAGCCAGTATGCGGATGCCATGGCAAAAAGTGAACAGCTCAATTCTGTGGAAACGGTGGTGCAGCTTTTAGAACAGATTGCCGGACAGTCCTGAACTCAAAACAGAGAACAGGGGCGCTTTTTCCTTTCACAGGAAAGGACCTGGCACATTAATCGTGAAAGTGTCTTTCCTGTGAAACAAAAATACTGTCCCGGCTTCCTGGCAGACAGCCGGCAGAAAATGTATCCTGTACATTTTATCCCATTGATGAACTATTCTTCCTTCAATTTAAGTTTGCTGCAGATTTCTTCCATTTCTTCCGGCGATACTTCCAGTTGATTCCAGCACAGCCTGTCCTGATTTCCATCATTCTCGAATCTTGGAATCAGATGCATATGGAAGTGGAATACGGTCTGGCCTGCTGCCTTTCCATTGTTCTGCACCAGGTTAAATCCATCGCATTGCAGCACTTCTTTCATGTGAGCAGCCAGTTTTCTGGCAAGAATCATTACTTTTACTGCCAGCGCTTCCGGCAGTTCAAAGAGATTTGCATAGTGATCCTTTGGAATAATCAGTGCATGTCCTTTCACTGCCGGACTGATATCCAGAATTACCCGGAATTCTTCATCCTCATATATGGTTTTCGACGGAATCTCACCTGCAGCAATTTTACAGAAAATACAGTCTTCTTTCATTCCTATCCTCCTGTCTAGCTGAAAATAAATATCTGATCCAGCATTTTTAATGTTTTAAAATTTCCTTTGGCAGTCATTTCCCCTGTCATGAAGGCCCGCTGAAAACTCATTCTGCCCTGAATAATATTATCCATAACTGCAGGGGTCAGCTTGGTATAGACGTCAATTTTTTCTCCCTGTCCGTAATGTACCCGCAGTTCGTCATTGTGCACTTCCACGGTCAGGGGTTTTTTCTTCCCGTCTATCATAAACAGATAAGTAGCGGAAAAATCTTCCTGCGGAACAAAATGGGCTTCCAGCTCCATCACATAAGCCATCTCCGCATTTTCTTCACTCTGTCCCAGCAAATCCCGGAACATGCTGCTAAGCTCTTCAATATCCTCTTTCTGTTTCTTCACATAGACATCATCTGAGACAAACTTCGAGAGCTGTTCGCTTTCCTGAGGCGTCAGTTCCAGCTGCTGAGGCCGCAGAACAGACTGTTTTACCGCCTGATTGCTGTTGGGAAGACTTTTCAGTTTCTGAGAAATCGTACGGTACAGATTTTCTGCTTTCTTCTCAATCAGCACTGTATAATCCCGGTTCATCTCAAAAGAAATCAAATCCTCCACATACCCGCACAGACCTGCACAGGGCAGTCCGCCCAGAATTTCCCATGCACTTGCCAGGGTAATCTCTCCTTCTCTTTCTCCATATGTGGTAGACATTACGATGGGCTGCATGTAGGTTGTGGCAAATTTCTCCTTATCTCCATAGAGCCAGCAGGCATCCAGAAACTGCTGCATATAGCCGCCAATTCCAAGCCATTCCACCGTAGTGGCCAGAACGATTCCATCTGCATTCTTAATGGTCTGGGGCAGGGTAGAAATACTGTTTTTATGTTCATATATATTGTAACGCTCCACTGTCACCCGAAGCTCCCTCAGAACTTCCTGCATTTTATTAATTACATATAAGGTGGGATCATCCAGTAATCCCCGTCCGCCATAATAAATATTTACTTTCATACCAGAGCCTCCAAATTTTTCAATATCCTTAGTATATAAATTTTTGGGGGCAAAGTCAACTACGGGCTTGCCTGCATATCCCGAATTCAGAAAAACAGATATTCTTCCAGCCCAAAACGAACACGGTCATTTCTGCACAGTTCCTTCTTCTGATGATACTCCAGAGGGATTTCATTCAGATATGTACCATTGGTGGAATTCAGATCTTCAAGATAATACCGCATTTCCTGCCGGCTGATTCTGGCATGGAGCCGGCTGACTCCCTGGGCTTCAATAATTCCCTGAGCCTGCCGTCTGTTCTTTCCAATCAGAAACTCATCCCCGGTAATGAAAATATCCTGGCACCCGTGTATGCCCTGATACATCAGTTTTCCCACAGGTTCCCCTCCGCGGACCGCCAGGATTTCCGTGGGATGAACCGGTGTATATTCCTCTGCCTTTTCCTTTTTCATGCCCCATTCCCCTGTCTTTCCTTCTCCCGTCTCTGCAGGATAAGCAGAAGTCTCAGATAAACAGAACCCTTTCCTCTTTGGGGCAGAAGTTTCATCGAAAGACGAATGGGACGTTTCTTCCTTCCTGCTTCGGATACCTGCATTCCGAAACCATTTTTTCCCACCCCCTTTACTACGGAATTTCTTCCTTTTATCTGCCTTTTTCTCCTGTCCGGAAATTTTATGTTTAAGATGAATCGGTTCCTTTTTCAGCAGTTTTTCCAGTTGTTCCGACAGCTGACTGAACAGGGCTATGCTGCTCAGACCACTGATCATTCTGTCAGCTGCCTGCTCCCACAGCTTTCTTTTTTCCTTCACAGTTTCTTCTGCTTCTTCCTCCGAAAAATACTCTGCCGCAGGCTTATCCCGTTTTTCCAGACCAGGTTCTTCTTTCTTTTTGTCTGTCATTACAGCTTCCAGTATTTTATGTATACTGGTATTTTCCACCAGGCACATCTGGTACACCTGATACGCAAGCTCCCTGGCCTCCTGGTCCTGATGATCTGTTTTTCTGAGCACACCTTCCATATAGCGTTCAAATGATTCCGTCAGGCTTTCCTGCCAGAAAGGCAGGTAGGTGAAATACAGGCTGCCGTCCTCAAGATTCACATAAATGTATTCTTCCCGCAGGCAGACTCCTTCTTCCCGCAGCAGATAATCCGGCAGCACTCTGCACAATTCCCCGATGGAGAACAGCAGCTGCCAGAGTATTTCATATCCCATCCTTTTCCCGGACAGATAATCTTCTATCTGCTGTTTTCCGCTGATATCATAAAGATAATACGTTTCTCCTTCCACAACACTGGTTTCCACCTTCAGCAAATGAGGCACCTGTCTGCCCTCCAGCACTTTTACTTCATGCCTTTCAACCGTCCCCTGTTCCCTGATATACATATG
The DNA here is from genome assembly GCF_000403845.2 of Eubacterium sp. 14-2. GTDB lineage: Bacteria > Bacillota > Clostridia > Lachnospirales > Lachnospiraceae > Petralouisia. The sequence continues at coordinate 1,291,254 of NZ_KE159568.1, forward strand.
ACTTCTGCGGAGATTTCTTCTGTAAGTTACTGTCAGACCTGCTTCATGTATACCCGGCCTCTTTTCTGTTCCCCTTTCTTCTCTGTTCTCCTCCATACTCTCATTCCTCACTCTTATATTTCCTCCAGTAATTTTAACACGCGAAACCGTTCTGCCGGGTCAGATTCTTCCCACATTTCCTGCTTTTTCCCAGTCTCAGTGACCTCTCTGTACAGTTCCAGCCCCTGATTCAGAATCAGCAGAATACAAAACAGAACAATCGGAAGAATCAGCGCAGCTTCCACCGTCAGACTGCCTCTGACCTTCATATCTGCCACCTGACTATCATGACCACATAAGAAGCCAGAAGAAAGGGAATAAAAGGGATTGTTTCCTTTCCTTTCTTTTTGCCGGTGGCCAGAAGAAACAGCGCCCAACAGGCGGCCAGCAAAAGCCCTGTGAGAAACAGTTCCAGATTGCCAGGACTGCCCAGATAGATTCCTGTTACTGTCAGCAGAATCCCATCTCCCACTCCGACACTGCCATGGCTGAACCGGCTTACCATTATCATCACTGCTCCCGGAACCATTCCCCACAGCATACTGTAAACAGAACATGCAGGTGCAAACAGGTGCATCCAGACACCGATAATCCCAAATATCAGAATGTAAATCAATGTAACTTTCTTCTGTCTGATATCTTCCCAGGTACATAAACTTAACAACCCCAGCAATACATATTTCTGCATTTTATTTTCCTCCACATCTTGTACAGGGCCTTTTTCCCCCTGTCTGTTCTTTTGGTATCATATACACTGTTCTCTTTAATCCGCTGCAGTTTATATTCAGATGGTAAGACTCTCCTTCACGGGTAACATAAACCACAGCCCCCGTTTTTTTTCCTTTTGCACAGTGCCCACAGGCTCCGCAGGTTTTCCACTGGGATTTCAGCCCGTCAGAGGACACCGCTTTTACAGACAGCTTCAGATGGGTACATGCCCGGCTTACATGATAAACCTGTTCTTTGGGGGTCACATACACCCATTCCTGCTCCTGATTTCCGGAATTGACCGCCCGCTCCCCAATCCATCTGCGCATTCTGCACACATCCTGGAGCTTTATCCTCTTTCTGCCAAAAAATCTCAGCGGAAAAGACACCGAATACCCCACCTGCGCATCAATCATCGTTTCATCCACATAGGTATTTTTCCAGGAAAATCCGCCGATTTCCCGTTCAATATGGGACAGGGGGCAGTTCTGCACTGCCAGTTCCCTGTAAAATGCAGCCTTTGTCAGATTTTCTGCCTGCTGCCTGGAAATCCCATCTATAAGGGACACTTCTGCCACTGCTTTGTCCAGAGAGTTTTCCACAATATACTGAATCTGCATGATTCGAAAAATAAACAGTATCATAACCGCAGCAAACAGAAAAACAGGGAGTGCCAGCGCTGCCTCTACCGTCAGACTGCCTGAAACAGAGGAATGAAAAAGTGCCCCTGGCCAAAAGCGGGAATAACATTCCGAATGTGCTCCGCAAATTATTCCATAACATTTTTCGTTTTTTATTTGCTGCCTGAGAGAGAATTTTTCGTTTTCCTTTCCTGTTATCCAGGGCACTTTTTCATCCCTCCTTTCAGGATGTCTCTTTCTGCCCATATCGCTACTCCCTCCGAAACACCTCTTACTGCCAATATCATCCTTCTTTCCGTAACGCCTCTTACTGTTAATAGGAACTTCTGCAGCTGACATCAAAATGATACATCCCGTCCTTTCCTTTTCCGCCGGTGATAAATCCCAGGAACAGGGGATTTGCCCCGTAGGTTCCCTCTGCTTCCGCCTTCTGCAGCAGATGATCCATGCGAAACCCTTCTCTTCCCGGCAGAAGTCTGATATTATATTCCATAATGTCCATGGCCCGGCCGGTCAGAAGCGATTCCCTGACTGAAAGCAGAAGAATCTGCAGATAATCCCGGTAGGTCAGCCCCCGCTCCTCTGATTCGGCCCCCGTCTGATTTTCCAGTACCTTATATCCGGCTGACACATCACTTTTCCACTCAGATACCTCTTTTATCAGCGGCACCTTTCCTCCTGCCAGGAGACACCGCACATCCAGTATACTTTCCATATAGCTCCAGGCCAGAAGGATTCCTGTCTGCACTGCCTGTATCAGAGGCAAAAGACCGGTAAATCCCACTGCTGCTGTGGCTATTTCAAGAGCCAGCGCCTGTTTCCCGCTGTCTTTTAGAATAGTGGCAAAATTCCCCGCCTCCCGCAGCAATAACAGTTCTCTGACCACCTGCTCCAGATTTTCCCGATCACTCCCTTTTCCGCCGATACAGTATTCCAGCTCATATTCCAGTGCGTGGGTATTGCCACCCTTCTCTCCGGCTCCGTTCTGACAGGAAAAATAGTGATAAAGATACCGTATCAGCCACAGCTTTGCCCCTGTGTCTGTCCGGGGCTTTTCCAGATTTCCCTGTTTCTTTTTTCTGTTCTGCAGACATTCTTCCACAGAAACTCCTGCGGCAGATAACCCGGAAGGGTTTTCCACAACAAGTCCCAGTATGGGAGAACTTTTCCACAGCTTCACCAGTTCCATGGGGTTTTCCGGCAGCGGCTGTTTTACGGAAGAAACATTTTCCCCACTGTCTTTCCTTCCCTCATCTTCCATGCTTTCCTCCTGGGATCTTCTGGCGTCCTCTTCTGCAGCCTGCGCTGCCTCCCACGTTTTCTCCAGTTCTTTCCGGCTGTCCGCCAGTTTACCGCCCTCTTCCAGCTTTTTCTTCCAGAGCCCGCTCATATCTGCTGCAAATCCATCTCTGACTGCCCTGGCTGCCTGTTCCTTAAAATATGCCCCCTGATAATCTGTAGCCAGTGCGCAGGCAGTAATGCGAAAATCCTTTAATTCCATCTGATAAAATCCGGCTCCCTTCTGTTCCTGAGCCCCTTCTTTCATCACGATTCCCTCCATTCCTGTCAGCTTAAGCTGACCTTCTTCGGAAGCCCCCTCCAGAAACAGCATGTGATAATTCTGCCACATGGGAAGATTATAAGCGCTGAACAGAGATTCCAGACGAAGCTGCAAATTCCGCCGGGCAATCATCTGAAGATTCTGTACCCTGGCCGCTTCCAGCAGAGAAAACAGTACCGAAAAAATCAGGGTCAGAATCAGGGCCAGAAACAAGGTGATACTTCCCTGACACCTTTTTCCTTTTCCCTCAGATTTTCTTTGCATTTTCTGTTACCTTTTTCAGAATATCTGTCACCAGCTTCTGAATCTGAGTTTTAAATAAAGCAACCAGGCTGATAAGCACCACTACAATAAGAATCACTTCTACTACGCCCATGCCCTCTTCCTCCTGTAAAAAACGTTTCCATTCTCTTTTGAATCCCTTCGATAATTTTGCTGTAAATTCTTTCATACCTTATCTCCTTTTTAAATATTCATTAATTTTATAACCTTCCGTCAGATTTGCAGAGTCAGACCTGCAGGAACCACCAGAAGAACCAGCACAAGAATCAGCATAATCCCCATGGGCAGAAGCAGTCTGGTACCTGCTTCCTCTCCTGCTTTCCTGGCTCTGGCTTTTCTCTGTTCATAAGCCTCCCTCTCTTCCTCCTCCAGCAGACGCTGCATACCTTTTGCACCCTTTCGGATGTTCTGTACAATCAGAGAAGACAATTTGCGGTAAACATCCGGTCCGCACCGTTCCCCGAAATTTTCAAAAGCCTGCAGTTCTCCTGTCCCGGCCTGTATTTCATGAAGAACTGTCAGCATCTCTTCATAGGCCTCCCGCCGTTTTCCGCCTTTCTTTTCCCTGCCGGCCTGATAACTCAGGGCAATCCTCTCCCAGGCTGATATCATACTCATACCTGCACCGGATAATAGAGAAAGTTTGCTGACAATTTCCGGATAATCCTGAAGCATCTGCTGATGACGGGCCAGGATTTGGCGTTTCTGTTTCTCTTTTTCTGCCAGAATAACTCCCACCGCTCCCGCTGCACCCAGAATCAGGCCTCCTGTGCTCCTGGTTTCTGTCTGTTCTTTCCAGATAATCTTTTTCCCCTCCAGTTTCTGCGGAAGTTCCAGATATTCAGCATCTGTCTTCTGGTTTTCTGCAGACAAAGCCTCTTTAAGATACTTCACAAACCGTTCTTCAACAGACTGCTCCGGCGGTTCTGCCTGCACAGAAAACTGATACAGACATTTCTCTCCCTGACAGGCCAGTTCTACGGTAAGTTCTGCCAGAACCGGAGCGTCTACTTCTCCGGTGAGATTTCCTTCCGGGTCAAATACCTCATAATCGGAAAAAGTATACTCTGCTTCCACAGCCCCATCCTGAAGGGTTTTTGGCAGGTACAGAGATTTGCTCACATGGTCCACAGAAGGATTTTCTCCTGAAATAACCTGATCCAGTTCCTGTTTTGCACGCTCCAGATATTCCTGTTTCTCCTTCCGGGTCAGTTTCTTTTCCTCTGCCTGAACATGGAGAGGATATTCCTCCAGTACCCCTTCCACATCCACCAGATATTCCCTTTCTTCCACTCCCTGCCCCGGCAGATTTCTTGCTATTTTCTGCTGATTCCCGGTGCTTTTATCCATTTGCCAGAGCACCGCTGCCAGAAAAAACCCTGCTGTCAGAATCAGACATGCCTCGTACCATTTCCTGTTCTTTGAACTCTTTTTTATGTACCAGGCAGCTCCGCCGCTGCAGACAGCACCCACAATATATCCATACATGTCCCTCTCTCCTATACCTGAATCTTTACCATTTTCTCTGCCATTTTGCAGGTGCAGCCATAAACTCCAAGGGCAACGGTCATAATCCCCGCTCCCACTGGATTTCCGTAAAGAGGCTCCAGAAATTCCGGAGAACTGATCCCCACATACAGCAGAATCCCAAAAGGCACCAGATTCATAATATTCATCTCCAGCCGCTTCGCGGCCATTACCGTTTCAATTTCCCGCGTCACCTCTGCCTTTTCCCTGATTTTATCTGCTGTATTCCGGAAGATCCTCATAAAATCCCCGCCGCTTCGCCGGGCAAAAACGAACACCTGAACAAAACTGTTTATTTCTTCCAGACCGCTTCTTTCTGCCAGATTCTCCACCAGTTCTTCCAGCGGCACATTCAGATTAACCTGATGGGTTATCCAGATCAGTTCCTGTGTCATAACAGCCTGAGTCCCATACAGCTTTTCAAATTCCTCCCTGGCATGTACAAATCCATGTTCCATGGAAGCGCCTGCCTTCAATGCTGCCGATATCATCTGAAGCATATCCTTAAACTGAAACAGCATCTCACTTTTCCGCTTTTCCAGCCGGCGGGTACGGACGCTGGTTTCTACCGGACGATACAAAAGCACGCCCCCTGCCATTACATAAACATTTCGATAAAACAGCCAGGATATGGCTCCCGCCATTGTGACGGTGATACCTATACACAGCAGCTTTTCTTTCCAGTTCAGCACATAATATCTATAATCCTGCACCTGTCCCCTCCATTCCTGCACGATAGAGCTTACCCTGGTGGATCAGCTCTCCCTTTTTCTGCCAGCTTCCGGTAATTTTCCCGTTCTTTTCTCCCATTTCCACAAATTCATACAGGGGATTCAGTATGATATTTCCCTGTTCCACCCCGGCAACTTCCACGATGGACAGAACACGTCTGCTTCTGTCTCTCAGCCGGCCCAGGTGTACCAGTATATCCACTCCGGCTGCAATCTGGGCGCGGATGGCCGTCAAAGGCAGTTCCATGCCCATGAGCACCATGGTTTCCATACGGCTGATCATATCCTGACAGCTGTTGGCATGGCCCGTACTCAGAGAACCGTCGTGACCTGTATTCATGGCCTGAAGCATGTCCAGACATTCCCCGCCCCGGATTTCACCCACGATAATCCGGTTCGGCCGCATACGCAAAGCAGTTCGAATCAGATCCCGTACAGTAATGGCAAGGGTTCCCTCTGCTCCGGCTGTTCTGGTCTCCAGACGTACCAGATTGGCAATTCCCTGAATCTGCAGCTCTGCGGAATCTTCAATTGTAATTACACGCTCTGATTTTGGAATAAATTCAGAAAGGGCATTCAGAAATGTTGTTTTCCCTGACCCGGTTCCCCCGGAAATGAAAATATTGTAACCGGCTTCCACCAGTTTTTTCAGAAATTCGGCACACTCCCTGCTGATAGAACCGCTCTCTGTCATCTGCTCCATCAAAATAGGGTGCTCCGGAAATTTGCGGATGGATATCACCGGGCCTTCCAGTGCCACCGGCGGCAGAACCACATTTACCCTGGAGCCGTCCGCCAGTCTGGTATCTGCTATGGGTTCCGCCTCGTTGACCATTCGGTTATGATTTCCAACCATCTGCTGAATAATATCTTCCAGCTTCTCTCTGGAGGAAAAACATTTGTCCCATGACAGTATCTCCCCCTTTTTTTCATAGAAAATATGATCTGCTCCATTTACCATAATTTCCGTAATATCGTCTTCATTTAACAGCTCCTGCAGTACATCCAGTTTTCGCAGAGAATGAAATACCTGCATCCGCAGCTCTTTCCTCCAGTTCAGCGGTATCACCCGTTCCCTGGCCGCCCGGCAGATTTCCTCATCAATAACTGCCAGCACCTCTTCCTCCTCATGCTCTCTGGTCATATCAAGCTGTTCCAGTACACGTTTTCTGATCTGTTCCACATTATCCCCCCGCCAGCTGTCTGGCACAGTCCCCCAGTTCTCCCCAGATCCACTGCTGCAGCCTCTGTACCCCATGGTATCTCCCTGTTTTGGCAGCAGGCAGCCGGAGAAAAGTAACATGTTCCTCCAGCAGAGGACGATTCTGCCTGGACATCATCTGCCTGAAATGGCAGACTGCTTCCTCCTGCAGTTCCTCCTGTTCCAATGCAATATATACATGGCTGCACTTCTCCAGAATATCAAAAAATCCGGGAATCATCATGCCGAAATCCAGTATCACCACATCATACCCGCTTTTTTCTGCCAGCAGTGTGACAAATTCCACATAATCCTTTCTGTCCGTCTCCCCCAGACAGATTCCATCCTCTGCCGGAGGGATATAATCAAACCCTTCCAGAGAGCAGGCTGCGCTTCTGATACAGTCAGGGATATTCCGCTCCCCGTTCAGGCAAAGATACATGACGTCCAGTAAATCCCGCTGATAATTTTCCTGAAGCCATCTGGCAAACCCGGCGCATTCCTTTAAATTCACATAAAGTACCCTGCCTTTTTGGGTGAAGGCCTGAGCCAGCGTCAGGGCAAAGGGCGTCTGCAGAATGCTGTGTCCAGGCGAGTATATCCCCAGAACTTCTTTCCCGGAACCTGTGATTTCCTGTGTTTCCTGTCCGTATTTCCGGTAATACAGGAAAATCTCTCTGACAATGTCCGGCGCTGCCTGATATTTCTCTATGGCGGGCAGCTTCTTTACTGCTTCCGGCACTTTTGCCTCCTGCTCCGGGTCATGGAGATATATCCACACCGTATCTCCCTGCAGGTTTTCCGGTTCTTCCTCTCCTTCTTCTATCCTTGGTTCTTTTATCTGTTCCAGAATCCGCACATCTTCCCAAAATCCGGTGCCCAGAAGCACAATCTCCGTCTTTTGCTCTTTCCGGAATTCCAGAAACCCTTCCGGTCCGGAAAAACTGCAGCCTCGCAGTCTTTCTCCTTTTTCCAGGGAAATCCATTCCCCCAGCTTTTTTCCATATGCCTGATCCGTATCACAGACGGCAACTGAAATTTTTTTCAATAAGCCACCTCCAAAGCAATGATAAATCCAATCCATATTGCTGCTGAAAAATGAATGATATGCTGTTTTCCCCTGTATTCTGCGGGATATTCTGCCAGTTTTCCCTCTGCAATGCACCGGCGTACATATGTGCCGAACCTGCTCAGCCCGGGAACCAGTTCATGATAATACAGAAGTCTGCAAAGGGACATTCCTGCGCCAGCCAGAAAAGATACTGCCAGGGTTGCCATAAGAATTTTTAAACTCCATATTCCACCTATTACGGAAAACAGTTTGATGTCGCCTGCCCCAAGGGCATGCATAAGAAATAAAAGATAACATAAGATAACCGGTAAAGATACGTTTAAAAGAAAAACGATAATTCCTGTCCATCCGGATTCTGCAATCCGAAAAAACAGTCCTGCTGTCAGGCCGCTTACAATCAGCCGGTTACTGATTCTGCCTGTTCGTATGTCCGTCACCACCGCTGCAGTTGTCAGCAACAGGCTGATGACAATTCTGATTCCTCCAATCTACCACCTCTTTCCCTTCTGTCCGTAAGTATAAAGCGGACGATTTCTTAGGATTATAAACCAGCTTCCGGCTCCTGTAAAGTAGATTGGAGAAACTTTTTTATTTTTGTCAGAATGTTACAATAAACGATAGAAAAAAAGTCCGTAAATCAACGCAAACCCGCTGATACCAAGGGTTCCGACTGTCAAAACCGTTACCGGATTAATGCCCGGCGCCACTGCAATCCCCTGGCTTTTTAAAATTTCATTCACCACGCAGATGCCCAGAGCCCCTGCAAATGCACGAAGCACAAAGGTGGAAATCATCCCTGCTTTCTGCTTCATATTTCCCATCAGCAGTACCACCAGACAAATCAGACCGATAGCTGCAATTCCATAATATTTTTCCATGGCTGTCCCTTTCTCTGAACCAGAATTCTCCTGATATTATTTATATACTTTCTGGAAAAATTTATGACTTTTTTGTATAGAGCCGGAACTTTTTGCTTATACTTTAAGTAAGAAAACGGTATCCTCCGAGTTTTTGGAGAATCGTTACAGAAAAGGAAAGGGACGCATATGTTTCAAATTTCAAAAAAGCGAATCGCTCATACAACTGCTTACTCTTTACTTTTAGATGACCTGGAGCAGGCCAGATATGATCTGGACCTGGCCTACAATAACTTTGAAAACGCCATGGATCCGGACCTGATTGACTGCTGTATTTATCAGGTAAACGCCATGCAGATGCGTTACAAATTCCTGCTGACCAAGGCCAAACAGTACAATGAGGATTCTTACGCAAAGAATCCTCTTGAACTGTCAGAGCCCTGAACGGTCTCTGTCAGACTTCCTTTCTGATATGTCATACCTGCCACAACCTGCTGGGCATGCTGCATCAGGGGTTCTGAAGAATCCTGCTTTGCCGCCTCCACAAAGCTCTCATAGAGTTCCTTCAGAATCCTCTGTGCATCCTGTATATTCTGAGCTGTATTTTTACATACCGCCAGAGCCAGCAGCCTGCTGACAAACTGATAAATGGGATACAGCTCTCCGGCTATGGGATAAGAGAAATCCAGATCATCCATCAGTCTTCTAACCACCTGCCCGGCTTTTCCTGTTGCCTCCCGAAATTCCTCATAAGCTCCTTTTTCCTGTGCTGCCAGGGCATCCTCCAGATGGGAAAAAAGTATGTCATATATAATCACAATCATTTCCCCCCGGTTACAGCAGCTTAACCGGCGGGTAAATTCCTGCTTTTTTTCCTGCGTCATCCGTCAGTCCCCCTATTGCATAAGCTGCAGTACCTGCTGAGGAAGGTCATTGGCCTGTGCCAGTACGGAAGTAGCCGCCTGGGTCAACACATTATATTTGGTGTATTCTGTCATTTCTTCCGCCATATCCAGATCTTCAATACGGGACAAAGCCTGGGTCATATTGAGCTCTGTTCCGTCCAGACTGCTGACCGCATAATCCATACGATTCTGATAAGCTCCAATACTGGAACGAACCTCACTTACTTTGGCAATGGCTTTGTCAAAGCTGGTAATTGCCCGTCCGGCTCCCGTAATGGTGCATACATTTACCTTATCAATATAAAGCGTTCTGGCAGAAACTTCCGGAATACGCACATCCACGGTCTGGTTCTCATTTGCGCCGATCTGAAGCGTCATGGTTCCGATATCGGTAACTTCCAGATTTACCCTTCCATTCGTGTCGGGTGTCACCTCAAATTTCATTTCAAATCCGTTTCTGCTGGTAATGGTCACATAATTTCCGTCGGTGAGTATGGTCCGCTGGCTGTCAAATCCACTGGAAAAAGTTGCCGTATCATCGGGAATCGTAACCTCCACATCTGTTCCCACAGACATGTTATCGCCGGCGGCGATTCCAAGAAATGCTGCAAGATCCGGATTGTCACAGTTAATCTTCATCTCTGTGGAGCTTCCGTATTCGTCTGACAGAAATACCAGATTCCCGCCATTGGCTACCGGTGTGGGTACATATCCTTCATTTTCCGGCGTTCCGGTCTGGTCAGTCATATCTCCCACAACCAGCAGGTTTACCTCCCCAAGTTCCGCAGCTTCCCGCATTTTCTCATATACTTCATCAAAGGTCTGGCCTTCGCTGACCTTCACGTCCACTCCGTTAATGCTTACGGTTCCTTCTTCTGCCGCAGTGATAACAGCGCCTGCCGGAATTTTTCTGGTTCCTGCCACCTGAGCATGGGTGGCATCTGCTCCGATATCAATCACATACTTATTGGGGCTGACCGCATCAGAAATGTCCATTCTGGTAATTCCCCGGTTATCGGGATAAATTCTCTGGTCCAGTGAACCGTCCAGCAGCTTCTTCTTGTTAAATTCCGTATCTTTGGAAATACGGTCAATTTCATCCCGCAGAGAAGAAATTTCCGCCTGAATCGCCTCCAGATCTTCCGGCGTATAAGTTGCATTATTCGCCGCCTGTACGGACAATTCCCGCATTCTCTGAAGCATGGAATGAACCTCTGTCAGCGCACCGTCTGCCGTATCCAGTACGGATATTCCGTCGGAAGCATTCTGAGACGCCTGATTCAGGCCTCTGATCTGGGTTTTCATCTTACTTGAAATTGCCATTCCTGCCGCGTCATCAGAGGCACGGTTAATTTTAAGGCCTGTAGACAGACGCTCCACAGAAGCTGACAGGCTCCTGTCGGACGCTAATAATCTTTTGTTGGCAATGGTTGCTGACATGTTATGATTGATTTTCATTTTACACACCTCTCCTGTTTTACATTTTCTGTCCCATTTGTTTTACTTCTTCCAGAAAAGTCTTTGCAATGCCGTATAACGTCCCTGTCTGTACCTGCCATGCTTCTTCTGACTGTTCTGCCTTTGTCACTCCCTTTTCCTCCGTGGAAAAACGGGAAAGTTCTACCTGTTCGCTGTATATCAGATCCAGTTTCCATGCGCCTTCCCCGCCAGGAATTATCTGCTCCCGCAGCTCCTCCTGCCGGTTCTTTAATTCTTCTATGGTCCGGTGAGAATCCGATACCACATATCCTTTTACGGAATCCTGCTGCACCTGGAATTTCGCAGCCACATTCCCCAGTGCGGGTGATTCAAACATAATATCCACCCGGCCCCGTTCTTCTTTACCACGGACAATCTTTAGCTGTACGTTGGTAAGTTCGTCTGCCACCAGTACCGGAATGGCATAATTTTCTTCTTTGGACATTCTGGCGCCCAGTTCAATCTGCTGCCGCAGGATTTTCATATCCCGGATATCCATGCTGCCCACAGGCTCTGACTCAATCATGGTTTTCATCACATTTTCTGCCAGATCCGCCAGTTTCTCCTGCGCTTTTGCCATCTCTTCCGGCGTTTTCACCGCCTCGGCAAAGTCTTCCAGAATTCCTTCTTTTATTTCCTCAAAATCCACTTCTTTATCCAGATTTTTATAATCGAAAAGGGTTTTGAATATTCCGTTTCGATTGTGTATCATCTGGCCGGCCGCCATGATATTATAGGCTGTCATGGGCATATCATGGCCTTTCAGCAGCTGTAATACCTGGTCTTCTGCCTGTCTGGCACTGGAAAATTCCCGCATCTGTTCCTGATACCAGGCTTCTTCCGCCTCCTGATCCACAGGGGCTTCTCTAAGCTGCCATAACAGTTCTTCCGGAGTCATCTGCTCCATGGATCCGTCTGCCATGGCCTGCTGCATGCCTTCCGGGGTTATCTTTCCAAAAGCCTCCCTGGCACAGTCGGTCTGATAAGCAGCCTCAATCTGCTGAGAAATGCTTAATTCCTGGCTCTCAGCCACATCTGCCTCTCCGAAACTGTCATCCACGGATACATTGATACCGGAATTCCGGTGTGTACGCACAGCCGACAGCAGATTTTTTATACTAAGTTCTGCTCCCTGGTGAACCAGTGCGCCGATGACTGCTCCGTCTGTTTTATCAATCTGATTCAGCAGCCGGTAAATACCGATGTAGCTGTCCCGTTCCTGGGGACTGATTTCCTGCCGCTGGTCTAATTTCCAGAGATATTTGCTGAATTTTTCTTCTCCGGCATCTTCCATCCGGTTTTTGATTTCCTGAGCCTTGCTGTTTAACTGTTCCACGTTCATTTCCAGAGGATTTACCCCTTCACGGATCATTTCCATAACTACCGACGGAGAAAGGTTCTGAAACAGATTCTGGACTTTCTGATCCGCCGCCTTAATGCCGGCAATGGATTCCTCATTGATTTCCATCTGATTATACGCCAGAATACGCACTGCCCTCCGGTTCTGTTCTGTGGTTTCCAGATCAAGATCCTGTAAAATATCATCCACATTCCGGAATGCCTTCCGGATGGAATCCCCCATATCTGCTCTGGGAGCTGTCCGAAGGGTTTCATACGCCTCTCCTGCCCGCTCCAGTTCTGCCTGTCTTGCAGTTCCTGCCTGGTGCATGGTGGTTACGGTATCTTCCCCTGTCCGTATGGTACCCAGTATGTAAGCAGGCGTACCTGCCAGCTCCTGACTTTTTGTTATGGTTTCTGCAAAAACTGCTGTATTTTCTTCTGTGGCCGAAATTCCGTTCTGGGCCAGCAGATTTCTGTAATATTCATCCTCCAGTGACTTCAGGTGAGCCACCAGCTCTTCCAGGGGCTGAGTCTCAATGGAAATTCCCTGTTTCAGCAATGCATAACTGGCCTGAACCGTCATCATCAGCCGTGTTTCTTCCAGCTGTCTCTTTGCAGTCAGAAAGCTGAGTTCCTCTCTGGCATACTCCGGAAGGTTCTGCTGCTGTGCATTCCGTCCGGCCTGAGCATTTTCCTGCTGCGCCCCGTTCTGCTCTGCCTGCAGATTTTCTATCGTAAGCGGCAGTCCTTTTTCCACCACATTCCAGACCTCTGCGTCTGTGGCCTGATTCACTGCCTGCACTGCCTGTTCTGCCCGGTCTCTGTTGCTGTATCCCTCCAGAATCACCGCATCCACAGGCCGGTTTCCTTCTGCAACGGCCTCCACCATGGCGCCCACAAGCAGTTCTGTATCCGGCGGAAGCTGCATATGCTTTAAATCCATGGCATATCTTAAATTTTCTTCGGTCAGGGGAAGCTGATTTTCCAGCATCCACTGGCTGCAGGCCATTGTCTCATCATTTACAGTCAGGCCTGCCTGTGCAATAATTCCTTCCACCTGTGCTTTCAGATGGTCATCCAGAGCTACCGGAGCAGGTTTACTGCCTGCGGCTGCGGTGCTGTGCTGCGCCCTGTATAAATTCTCCACAGTGGGCTCCAGTTCATGCTCCACCATGTATTTCACCACTTCATCACTGCAGCCTGTCAGCCCGGAGGCCTGCTCTATGGCTTCTTCACAGCCGGAAACCGTTTCCTGTGTAGCCGGAAGATCCGCCTGCTTTATCACTGCTTCCAGCTGTCCTGCCAGTTCCGGATTTCCCGCCAGTTTCGCCAGCTGTTCTCCACTCAGTCCGTCTCCGAATGTGGTAATATCAACGCCGGCTTTCGCCAGCTCCATTTTAATCTTGTCAATTTCTGTTACAATGGTCTCCACGTCAGTGCCGTTCACGGAAAATCCGTCTTCGTTCAGCTTCTCACTGTCTTTTCCTGACATGGTATTGGATATGATTTCCATTTGTTTCCGGAAAATCTCTTCCTCCATGATCTGCTGCGCATCCTGCTGTATTTTCTCTGTCTGGGATTCTCCCGGATGATAGGTCACTTTTGCAGTCTGCTGTACCGATGTGATTTTACCTGCCTCATCCACTGCCTGACAGCCCCTGGTCTCCTGGGCTCCCGCTGCCAGGGTTCCTCTGTTTTCCGTTTTACTGTTGGACCTGGTAATTTCCGGCAGATTACTGTTTTCTACGTTTATATTCATATCCACGCCTCATTATTTTAATCTTCTGATTTATGACAATAAGTATTTCGGTTAGAAAACAATGAAACTTTAGTAATTTTTACTTGTAATCAGCGGGCATTTGTATTAAAATAAGGTTCAAAGCTACCGCTATGTAGCTGAGATGTATATTCATTTATAAGGAGGAAAATTATTATGGCATACGTGATTACAGATTCTTGTGTAAGCTGTGGAACATGTGAAGGTGAATGTCCGGTTGGCGCTATCTCCGCTGGCGATGGAAAATATGAAATCGATGCAGATACCTGTATTGATTGCGGAACATGCGCAGGTTGCTGCCCTACAGGCGCTATTGAGCAGGGTTAATTTCTACATAGGAATTCCATGCACTTAAAAATACTCAGGTACTCCTTACAGGGAAGACCTGAGTATTTTTTATTTTACAGAAAAGGCTTTGTCACGCAAAAGCACGAAAGTATCTTTCCTGCAGAATAAAAATATATGCGCTCATGGGAAAAGAAACCCTTTGTTAAAACAGGGGAAACATCTTCCTGTGAAGTGTTTCCCCTGCCGGAGTGTCTCACTGCTATACCGTTGGATTGGGATTCAGATTTTTGTCTTTCTCCAGTAACTTCCGGGAAGCTGTCTCCTTCTCCTTTTTTTCCTTTTTCTCCCGGTGGAATCTTCTGCCTTTCTGGTGGGTACGGATGGCTGCATCCAGCTTGCGGAACCGTTCTTCCTCGGCCTCGTCCTGTTCCCGCATCAGATAGTTCATTTCCTTCAGCACACGGTCTCCTACCTGCACACCCACTTCCTTGCCCAGGGCCTGATTATTCTCTTCCACTGCCTGTTTCACAATGGTAAGCATCATGGACTGGAACTGTTCCAGCTTCACCGTGTTGGAGACGGGATTTTCATGCCTGTCCATCATGGCTCCGGGTACGGTTTCCATGTATTCACGGTTCATCCGGATAACATTATTTGCACCATAATTCTCCGGTCTCTGACCGGAAAGGTTCTCACTGTAATTTTCCGGTTTCTGCTTCAAAGCTGCTGCCGCATAATTTTCCAGTTCCTGTTCCGGATTGCTGCTATGTATCATCATACGAATGGCTTTTAACTGGTATCCCTGTTCTTTCCATTCCTTTATCTTTTGGAACTGCGCTATATTTTCTTCTGTGTAATAGCGGTGTCCCATTTCATTGCGGGGAATCTGGAGTTCCAGTTCTTCTTCCCA
Source organism: Eubacterium sp. 14-2 (assembly GCF_000403845.2). GTDB lineage: Bacteria > Bacillota > Clostridia > Lachnospirales > Lachnospiraceae > Petralouisia. The sequence continues at coordinate 1,306,573 of NZ_KE159568.1, forward strand.
GTAACGCAATACATGGGACTCAACATTCACAATGTTTGCCGCGTCCGAAATCATATAGCGTACATTTTCCACATTTTAACCTCCTTTTCCGGGGATACACTGTTTTTCAGATGCCTCAGACCTCTGAAACTGTCAGCCTGTCCCTTTTTACTGATTCTATTTTACCGATTTTTTTCTTCTGTTACAATCTTTTTTCATCGTGAAATAACGACAGCAAAAAACAGATACTTTTCTTTTCAGAAAAATATCTGCCTGTGCTATCAAAATCTGACAGTTTCCATCCCTATCTTTTTTCCATATTTACAAATTTTGTATACTGAGGCAGCCACACCAGGTTCACCGTTCCAATGGGGCCGTTCCTCTGTTTCGCAATGATAATCTCCGCAATATTTTTATCGGGAGTATCTTTATTATAGTAATCATCACGGTAAATAAACATTACCACATCCGCGTCCTGCTCAATGGCCCCGGATTCTCTCAAATCGGAAAGCATGGGTCTGTGGTCCGGCCGCTGCTCCACCTGCCGGCTCAGCTGAGACAATGCGATCACCGGAACATTCAGTTCACGGGCCAGCCCTTTCAGGGAACGGGAAATATCCGATATTTCCTGCTGCCTGGAATCGGTTCTGCCGGAACCTGACATAAGCTGGAGATAGTCAATGATAATCAGCTTCAGATCCTGCTCCAGTTTATATTTTCTGCATTTGGAGCGAAGCTCTGAAATGGAAATGCCGGGGGTATCGTCGATAATCAGCTGGGAGCGTCCAATCACTCCGGCTCCTTCTATCAGCTTCTCCCAGTCGGCATCTGCCAGGTTTCCGGAACGAAGAAGCTGGGCATCCACACGGGATTCCAGGGAAAAAAGACGGTTTACCAGCTGCTCCTTTGACATTTCCAGACTGAATATGGCCGTGCACAGATTACTGTGAAACGCCACATACTGGGCAATATTCAGTACAAATGCGGTTTTTCCCATGGAAGGCCTTGCAGCAATCAGAACCAGATCCGATGGCTGAAGCCCAGACATGCGGTAGTCCAGATCCACAAATCCTGTGGCAATTCCTGTCACGTTTCCCTTTGTTCTGGAGGCCTGTTCGATTTTTTCCAGTGCATTGATAACCACCTGTTTGATGGGAACGTAGTCGCCGCCGCTTTTGTTCTGGAGCAGATCAAATATCTTTTTTTCCGTATCCGCCATAATGTTTTCCAGGCTTTCTCTGCCCAGATAACACTGGCTGGCAATCTCTTCATTTACTTTAATCAGCCTGCGCAGCATGGATTTTTCTTTTACAATACCGGCATAGTATTTTATATTGGCGGAAGTCGGCACGGAAGTTACCAGTTCTCCCACAAATTCCAGGCTGCTCAGTTCTGCCGGCACGTCTTTTTCCCGCAGTCGGTTCTGGAGCGTAATCACATCCACAGGCTGTTCTTCATTGTAAAGTTCCACCATGGTTTCAAACAAAACCCCATACTGCTGATGATAAAAGTCCTCTCGTATCAGCAGTTCTGAGGCCATAACGATGGCATCCCGGTCCATAATCATGGAACCAATCACAGACTGCTCCGCTTCCAGATTATTGGGCATTATCCGCCTGATAAGAGCTTCTTCCATAAAGCCTCCTGTTTCCTGTTCATATCCTGTAAGTCCGGAAAAATTTTCCTCTGTGCAGATTTACTCTTCTGTTACTTTTACCTTCAGGGTTCCTGTTACCTTCGGGTGGAATTTAATGGTCACTTCATGTACCCCCAGCGATTTCAGTCCTCCCTCCGGAAGCTGCATTTTTTTCTTATCCAGCTCCATCTGAAGCTGTTCTTTTGCTGCTGCCGCAATTTCTTTGGTGGAAACAGAACCAAAGGTTTTTCCGCCCTCTCCTGTTTTAAGGCTTACCGTTACTTCCTTATCTGAAATTGCTGCCGCCAGTTCCTTTGCCGCGTCAAGGTTTTCCTGGGCCACTTTTTCTGCATGCTGATTTTTCAGCTTCAAATCATTCAGGTTTTTCCCGGTAGCCTCTACCCCAAGTTTTTTGGGAAGAATCATGTTTCTGGCATAACCGTCGCTGACATTGACAATATCTCCCTTTTTTCCCAGTGATTTCACATCTTCCAGTAAAATTATTTTCATACTTCTATGTCTCCTTCTTCCAGCATTTTGTCCAGTGTTTCCTCTATTTTCCGTTTGGCTGTCTTTACGGTACAGTCTGTCAGCTGGGCGCCTGCCACATTCAGATGGCCGCCGCCGCCCAGCCGTTCCATAATCAGCTGCACGTTAATTTCATCTATGGAACGGGAACTGATATAAATCTTCCCATTATATTCTGTCAGTACAAATGACGCTTTGATTCCCACAATATTCAGAAGTTCATTTGCCGCCTGGGCACCTGCGATTGTGGGACTTTCCACATCAGGATTGGCCGGGCAGATGGAAATGGCAAATGCTTTCCGGTAAACTTCCGCATGGCGGACTGCTTCTGCCCTTGCCTTATAAGCTGCCATATCATCCCGCAGCAGTTTGCGGACTCTGGTTACCTCCGCACCGCACCGGCGCAGATAGGCTGCCGCTTCAAAGGTTCTCACTCCCGTTTTTGTCATAAAATTATTGGTATCAATCAGAATGCCTGCATAAATACTGTCTGCCTCATTGGGCTTCAGGTGAATATTTTCGTTAAAATACTGCAGCACCTCCGCCACCATTTCACAGGTGGACGACGCATAGGTTTCAATATAGGAAAGCACTGCATTGTCAATTACTTCCCGGCTCTGCCTGTGATGGTCAAATACCACAATTGTTCTGGTCCGCGTCAGAAGTTCCGGACATTCGGTGTAATTGGGCCGGTTGGTATCCACTACCACCACCACGCTCCGGTAATTTACAAGCTCCAGAGCTCTCTCACTTCTCACAAACATATCTGCAGGGTAGCCTTTGTCCTCTCCGAAGCACTCCTTCATGGGACGCAGGGATGAGGTCACGTCATCTAACACAATATGGGCCTTTTTCCCCAGAACCTGTGCCGCACAGTAAATACCGATGGCTGCTCCGAACGCATCCATATCGCTGATACTGTGCCCCATAATAAAGACTTCTTCTCTGCTTTCAAAAATTTCCCGCAGTGCATGGGCCTTTACCCTGGCTTTTACACGGGTCATTTTTTCCACCTGTCTGGATTTGCCGCCAAAATAGGAAATCTTTTCCCCTTCTTTCACCACAACCTGGTCGCCGCCCCGGCCCAGAGCCAGATCTATGGCCATACGGGAATATTCGTACTTCTGGTTGTAGCTGTTGCCGCTGACGCCCACACCGATACTCAGGGTCACCGCCATTTCATTTCCTACCTTAATGGTCTTCACATCCTCCAGAATACTGAATTTGTCTTCTGTTAGTTCTTCCAGATATTTTTGCTTGAATGCCACAAAATATTTATCTTTTTCAATTTTTTTGATGATGCTGTCCCGCTCGGAAAAATATTTGCTGACTTTCCGGTCTACCAGCGCCACCAGAAGGGACCTCTTTACTTCTTCAATACTCTCCAGGGCTTCTTCATAATTATCAATATAAATCAGAGCAGATACAAGCTGCTGTTCCCGATTTTCCTGAATGTGCTGATGGAGCTCTGTCTCATCAAAGAGATAGAAAGGTATCAGGAACTGACTGGCCTCCTCCACTTCAATCAGGCTATTCCCGTCTTCCGGGGCATCGAAATACATTTTTCCCACGCTTACCCGATAAATCCGCTCTTTCCATTTTACCTGTATACTGTCGTTATGTTCTTCCCTGTCCAGAAGTTCTCGCGTTATGGACGGGAAAATAGTGGTTATGGACTTGTGGTAATCCTTGTCCTTTTCTGTGATACGGGAAAATGTTTCATTCATCCACAGAATCTTGCTGTTGTAATCCAGCAGCGCATAGGGAATCTCAAACTCGTCCAGCAGCCTTTTCTGTACGGTTCCGTACTGGGTGGCAAAGCTGATGACCTCATTGCGAATCATGGATTTGTTCACCATGTAGATTCCAAGTACCACCAGAAAATATATCACTGCAAATACGGACACGCAAAAACCTGCTTTCCGGTCAATAAAATACAGCGGTATATTCATCAATACAATTAATATGGTCAATACCAGCGGCCAGTACATGTAATTTAACTGACCTCCGGGGTGATTTTTTTTCTTCATCTGATTTCCTGCCTTTTATGATTTAAAATAGAGTTTTCTTCCTGTACAGCAGCTGATGTGCACGGTACAGTATATTTCTATTTACACTCAGGTCTCCTCCTCCCTGGACATTATACCACATCTGCAGGAGTTGTTACAACACTTTTCATTTGCGGTGGGTCAGGGCAGCTTACGCAGCATGCCGAACCTGCGGCGCTTTGGCAATTTACCGAAATAAAAGAGCTGCCCTTTGGCAGCCCTTTCCAATACATTTTTTACCGATTAGCCAGATATTCCTGCAGAATATAATAAGACTTCTTCAGCCTTTCCCGATATGTGGGCATTACCCACTCCTCCCAGAAATAAGACTCCTTTACTCCGTCAATGGCAAATTTAATATCTGAAATATGTTCATAGGTGATTTCATCATTTGCATAGAGATTCGCAATGCGCATCTTGCTGTTTGGCTTTGAAATATTCAGCATCAGCCAGGGAATCCGCACCTCCGTCACGTTCCCTTTTATGCAGAAATCCGCACGGGAGTTGTAATCCGGAGATTTTGGGTCTGCATTTCCATGCCGCAGCTTTCCTGTCTCTGTCTGCTCTGTATCTACCAGAGTTCCGTCTGTTAAAAGCACCGGACGGTTCAGCATAAGGTTAATGGGCACAAAGCGGTTGGTATCCGGCGCAGCATAGCCTTCCTGCACTTTAAGCACCTCGCTGGAAGCATATAAACCGGTGGTATACAGCCAGTAGTTCACATCATAATAAGGATCTACCTGAAGGCGGCTTTCCTCCTCCCCTTTAATATCAAGGGCAAAATCCGCTCCATCGTATTCTCCATTTCCCTGATTGTCAATGGTATCCATGGTAATACGAATATTATCATTATTGCCCCGGATCATCAGATAAACATATGCTTCGTCGCTTCTCACAAACAGTTCCGTGCCTCCGCTTTCCAGAAGAGGCCGCTCGCTGGCCCATTCTCCGTCATCCCCGTCTACGGTGCAGACAGGCGCCTGCCCCGGATCAAAGGAAAGAAGACCGAAAAACTGTTCGCTGGTCTGAACGTCACACCAGTAAGGCCTTGCCTCTCCATCCGTATAATCCATGGTATTCCAGGTTCTCTTAAACCACTCGTCCTGCCAGATAAACACACAGGCCCCGGCACATCCCGTATCTGTAATATCTTTCAGCATGGACACAATGGCATTGCCCTGTTCCACCTCTGTCAGACCTCCCTGATTAAAACCTGCATCACGGGCCAGATGAGTGATTCCGCGGGAAGCCGGCACACCAAACTCGGAAATCACCACCGGCATGGTATGATATGTATTCAGATCAGTGAGATAATGCTTATACGGGTTCTGAGGTTCGTCCGCCAGAAGCTCCGGCGCATACCGCATCATTTCCGGATAATAGGGATATACGTGATAAGAAGTAAACAGTCCTGCCTTAAATTCCGGTTTTGCTTTAATATGCTCAGCATCCACCGGAACCGCATCCTCCATTTCCGGATTCGGCTCACCCGGATGAGAAAGAGGGTCCGTGGTCACCCAGTTTGCAAAGGCTGTGGGATGCTGCATTTTATAATTCTCTGTTTCATAAGCGATGCAGGCTTCCATTCCTGACGCCAGAAATACTTCAAAGGGCGTGGCTGCTTCCGTATAGAGGTATGTTCCGTCAAAAACATTTTTATCCGGATGATTTTCATTTGTATCAATAACAAAATCCGGCTGCCACTCAATCCCCAGAATCCATCCGCACAAATACTGTGACACATCTGCTGTATAAGTACCGCTGGCATTTCCCGGAACCGGGTCAATTACTGCATTTCCATGCACCACGTCCACAATGGTTCTGCACATTTCCACCCAGTCCCTGGCAATTTTCTCATTTTCCCCGTATGCATCACAGATATTGCTGATGTCCTCTTCGTTATTGTACACTCCCTGCATAAAGTAAAGAGGTTTCTCTGCCCCAGCATTGTATTCTGCCAGAGCCTCATAGAATTCCGGCATGAGAATCGTATAGACACGAATCATATCTGCATGCATCTCACTGATTTGCCGGAACCATCTCTTATAATCGTCTTTTGTAATGGCAAATTCCCCTGGAAATGCTCCCGGCTTTCCTGCTCCCACGTTTACACCCACCGGAAAAATATCCTGCCAGGTACCGTCCGCACCGTATATCTGAAATTTTTTCTCATTTGTCTGAAACAGATAGCTTATGCCCTCTTCCGTATACACAGGCAGCACCGGGGTATCCGCTTTCCGGGTTTCTGCTTCCGGCGTCTGATTTTCTTCCTGCAAAGGCTCTGTCTCAACAGGCTCCTGCTGTCTGTCCAACGTACACCCGGAGCACACTCCTGCTGCCATCGCAGCAATCAGAGCCGCAGACAGCCAGTTTTTAAATTTTTTCATTTTCCAATCTGTCCTTTCACCATATCGCTGTTTCGGTACAGAATTACCACTTTCTGCTGTTTTCACCCATAATCCGGTCCACCACATATTCCACCACCCCGGAAATCTGCTGATTCTGCATTTTTCCTATCTGATCAATAAATTCCGGTTCATTTCGATGACTGACAATATAACTTCGGGTAGGCGTCTCGCTGCCCTCCAGGGAAACCAGTTCGCCTCCATGCTCCCGCAGCAGGGCCTGCAGATCATCATTAAAGTGATCCGTCACATTTTCAATAGTGGGGACAATAATATCAAAAGGTTCAATGGTATTTAAAATCTGATTCTGATACTTTTCCAGATACTGTTCAATCAGATTTTCAAAGGTGCGGAACTCCACAAATTCATCGCCGGCAACCACAATGGTAATCACAAATTCCCAGGTATGAGGATGCGTCTGCCCCTGTTTCCCGTTGATAATAATGTAATGGTTCATATTCAGATAAGATTTTAAACGATATTCCCGGTATAACCTTTCTTTCCTCACGCACCAGTCACCGCCTTCCAGAATGTATCAAACTGTGATTTATAACTGTTCATATTGTCTTCGCAATAATGCTCTGCCAGGCCATGTACATCCCAGTTTTCCAGAGACTCTATAATCCTGCTGCTGACGCTTTTCTCATACTGGACAAAAATCAGCAGCACCTGATTCTCACCCATGGAAAAACGCAGCACATTATTGTCCAGCACAATCTGCATATGTTCAAAAAATTCATCTCTGGCTTCCCTGGACTCTGTCTCAAACGCTGCAAAATGCAGAGGATAAGCGCCTTTTTTATCCAGAGTTTCCAGAAATTCATCCAGCACGCTGCTTTTAAATACATGCTTGCTGGCGCTGAAGGCATATTCCCGCTTCAGCTGTTCATCCAGAAGTTCAATCTGCTGATTCTGCCAGACCACCCGTTCCTCCTGCCGGTCAATGTAGAGGCTCTGTCTGGTAATTCTCTTTGACATAATCATACTCAGGATAATCAGAAGAGCCAGCACGATAGACAGAATGATAATAATGGCATTTCTGCACTCCAGTAAAACATTATCCTCCAGAATTACCCGGTCATAAGTCAGCAGGCAGATCCGGTACTGTTCTCCCTGCCATTCAAAAATCATACCTGACGCAATAAAACGATCATTGTCCAGATAAATAATCCGGTGTCCCACCTGATTAACGCCCAGACTGTTCATAAATGCAGAAGCAGTCTCCGTGGCATAGTAAGTACCGTCATGAAAGCCCTTGTAACGATTTGTTTCCGTAGCGCTCTTTACAAAGAGAATGGAATCCCCCTTGCTCAGTGTCCAGTATCTGCTGGCTGTGGAATCCAGAGAACTGATAATATCTGTAATGTCCTCATCCGTTCCCTCATTATCCAGACGATTAATCTGCTCCAGAATAATCTTCACATATCCGTCCTGTTCCCCGCCGTAAATCTCCAGAAATCTGGTCTCATAATTATTAAGCTGATAAACAATAAACACATCCGCCGCCATGGCAAAAAACACCACAATCACCGTCAGAATGAAAAAATTAAATTTATGTTTCATAAGCTCCGCTCACCTACTCATAATTTACTGCTTTCCGCATTTTCTGTAATAAATTCAGGGGTTTCCGGGCCTCTGTCTTTAATTCTTCCTCAAAATCCTTCCGCTCATCCGTCAGGGTCCGTGTTTTCCATGCACTGTCCGTATTGATGCTGTTAATCACACCTGCAAAGCGGATGAAGAAGATAATGAAATTGAAAAATGGAAGAAGCGGCACCACATACCAGTGCTTTCGATAATATTTCTTCAGATTGTCAAATTCTTTCAGGAATCCCACGGTGGAAAAATAATATAAATATCCGCTGATAATATAAAGCAGGAAAATAATTCCTGTGGAAACCAGAATTACTGTCGGTGAATAATTCATGCACATCAGGCAAATCAGCGCCAGATACCAGATCAGTCTGGGAAAGGCAAAAGTATGGTCATACATCAGTGTACGGACCATTACATTGGTAAACATTTTGTGGACTCTGAGATCTTTTTCCAGAAACTGATGGGATACCTCAAGGCTTCCCCTCTGCCACCGCTGCCGCTGGGTATAAAGTTTATTTACCCCTTCAATTGGATCCACACAGAATATGGCATTCTCACAGATATGCACCTTTATATGCTGCAGATAACGCATCTGAAACGTAATATTGGTATCCTCACAGATGGTATCCGTATTGTAAAGCTGGGATTTCAGCACAGCTGATTTCCGGAAAGCAGAAAAAGCGCCGGACAGGGTGTAAATAGAATTTGTCTCAGAGGCGTAATTCCGTCCCGCCAGAAATGCCTGGGCATACTCCATAAATTCCATTTTCCGCAGCAGCCGGGAAAAAATCCCCCTGTATTCCTCAATCATCTCCGGCATGGTAAGAATGGCTCCCGTCATACAGTCCACATCGGGGCTGGCCTCAAACTTGCGTACCATGTTGGTAATGGCATGAGGCTCAAACTGCCCGTCACTGTCCACATGGATAATATATTTTCCATCGGCGTTAAACAGGGCCAGATTCAGAGCGCGGGACTTTCCCTGTCTGGCATTCAGCCACTGCATCAGCAAATCCGGATACAGCTCCTGACATTTGGTATACACCTGAAAGGAATTGTCTTTTCCCTGGTTATTGACCAGAAAAATCCGCATTTTATCATTGGGATAATCACTCTCGCTGATGGATCTGATACATTCCTCCAGGGAATCCTGGGAATTATATACCGGAATAATCAGCGTGATTTCCGGCCAGATTACCGGATCCTCATAATGTCTGGGAAACAGTGTTTTCTTAATCAGAATCAGAAAACTTCCCAGTGAAGGAATAATTTCCATCACCAGCGGAATGATAATCCAGGCCGCCCAGAATAAAATTGAATTCAAAAAATTATTTATCACTGTCATAACTGAAACTTCCCACTTTCTGCTTGATAATCTGCGGTTTCGTGAACACATAAAAATACAGCATCACCGATAATCCGTAGAATACAAACCTTCCCACAAAGGTATGGGCGATATAGTACATATCAATTCCGCCAAAATAAATAATCAGGCAGATTACAGTAATACGCAGAGCATTCGCCAGTACCATCCCAATCACGCCCAGCACCCCGACATAAATCCGTTCATAAACAGTATAGACCTGATAAAACATCAGCAGTGACAGGTAAGCGATAATCTCAATGATTCCGGAGCACTCGAAATCTATTTTCAGTGAAATGGCGCCTGCGGAAGATTCCACAAAAATAACACCGTATTTATAATGGGCGCTGTAAACCCCGGCAATTTTTCCCGGAATACTGGCCAGCAGGGCCACAATCCGGGCCAGAGGCTGAGTCAGCACCGGCTGTAAAAAGATCAGCATCAGAATAAAGGCTCCCGCACTTCCAAAAAGAAAGTGCCAGAAATTCAGTTTGCTTTTTTTCAGTATGTGTAAAATAAACAGCCAGATTATCAGACCGGTCAGTCCCACCGCATATTTTATCATTTATCCCACTTCCTTCTCCGGCTGTTCTGTCTGCAGCCGGCGTTTGTGTACTGTATAAATCAGAATAAAAAGAGCTGCTGTCACTGTAACAGCAATCCCCCGGTTCAGATAAGGATATTTCAGTGAAATCACCGTAGTCCCCGACTTTACATAAGTCAGATGGTTTTTCGAATAAATATCCTGATCTGAGGTAAAACTGTCATGATATGCCAGCCCGGTGTTCACATCATCTCTGTCTGCAGTAACGGTAATGCGGTCCGACCCATACTGAACCGTATAAGGTACAATTTCCCGCTCCGGCAGCTCGTCCGAACTCAAATCCATGGCATGGCTTAACAGTCTTCCTACGCCTTCATCCTCTGTCAGCCCATAATAATAAGTAAGATTCAGGCCAATCATTACAATATTTTCATTTTTTACGGTTCCGTAAAAGGGCAGCTCCCACCCTTCATCCTTTACAGTTCCCCATACTTCATCCAGGCCGTCCAGATACACCGTGCTCCACTCCCGGTATCCATTGGGAAATAAGTCCGTTTCCAGTACCCCCTCTATGGTATCCAGATCCGGATAGCCCTGAGAAAAGGAAACACTGTTGCAGATGGCGCCCAGAAAACTCTGGTTCTGGCTGCCTCTGTCATCCGGGATTCCGTCCGCGGCTATGACAATATGCACTCCTGCCTCACTTAAATCCGTAATCAGTTTTTCCGCCGAAGCCTTATCGTCATAAGTAAAACCCGCCAGATAAATCAGCTCATAATCTTTCAATTCTTCAAAGGTAAATTCATTCAGATTAACCCGTTCCGTCTCTTCCATCACCGGAAACTGTCTGACAATGGAAGGAGCCGCACTGCCGATACCGATGGCTCTGTATTTCGTTATGGTGCCCCAGTTTCCTTCTGCATTCAGCTTATACAGACGGTAACTGTCGTTATGGGCCGCCATCTGATAGCCCACCCGTTCTGCCGCATGATCCATTTTCTGGAAAGGTGCTTTTGACGTATCTCCTATAATATCCAGCTGAACAATCACGGTATCGTTTCCCATTTCCAGGCATCGGTCGAACAGGTAGAGATAATTTCCCTCCTCCAGAGCACGATCAATCTGCTTTATATTGGTTATGGTGGCCGCAGATTCGTCTGCCGCCCCATACATCCCTGCCACCGGTTCTCCATATCCGGTTACCAGAAATGTGCTCATGGCTCCCAGGCTGCTTTCGTCCACCAGAGCCAGACGCTGCTCTGTGATTTCCTTTGCCTCTCCCACCAGTGTCTTATCTGACTGATCAGCCAGAATTATTTCCGGCAGCAGCCCGTTCTGACTGCCCAGAATCAAAGGCAGAGAAGGCAGTGCATCCAGAATCAGCAGTACTGAAAAAAATACAATCCAGCCCTTTTTCAGAGTATCCCAGACCAGAAAACTGAACAGCACCATACACAATGCCATGGACACCAGCCGCAGCATCAGCAGAACATGTCCTCCCGGCACCCTTACAAAAAGCAGATACAGAGTCTCAGACGTACAGATTAATATAATAATACCCGTCCAGAAACCAGGCATAGATTTCTTCTTACTTAAAAAGCCTCCAAAAACTGCCAGCAGTAAAACTGCCAGCCCGAAATACACGTCCACGCACCCTCTCTGAAAACGCGCCGCAGGATTAATGGACAGAAACATGCTCTGGAAAAATTCCTCCATAACCTCCAGGCTGCTCTCAGAAGCCACTCCTCCTGTTCTGGAGGGAATCAGCCATACGCCGGTGAGAAGAATTCCAAGTGCAAGTGCTATAAATATTTCAACACCTCTGTGCCAGTCATGACGAATCATTCCGTCAATTACAAAATAAATCAGAAATGCTGCCAGAAGGATTCCTCCATACTGAACATGGCACAGAGAAATAAACGCAAATATCAATGACAGTTTTGGCAGGGTATACCAGTGCCTCCACTGGAGATAATCATAAACCCAATATAGCAAAAGGGGCAGAACTGCAATACAGACAGAATGGGGCAGGTTACCCTCATAAAATAATCCAATCAGATTGTTGGGCATAAAAAACCACAATGCCCCTAAAAATGCTCCAAAATAAGGTCTTTTTACCTTAAAACCAACATAAAGCCATGAAACTGCGCCCAGAACGCAGATAAACATGACAAAAACAGGATATCCTCCTATGGGACTGCCGCCGAAAAATTCGCAGGCTGCCAGAAGATATACCGGGATGGGCGCCAGATAGCGCATCAGCTCCACACCATTATACCAGAGGGGATCAAACAGAGGCCAGAAATTCCCCTCACGAACAGCCTGGTACAATACATCTCCCTTGTAGAGATAACTCAGGGTATCCATCCCACTGGGAGAGATACCGCTGTTTTGAACTATATTTGCCACACCATATGCCAGTAACGCATAAAGAATGGGCATTAATACAATCAGATAATATGACTTTCTACTGTCTTTCAATGCCCATTCCTCCCATATTTATGCAGCTGCGGGCTGCAATTCATTTTTTTTTCTTTTTTTATACCAGAGTACTATTCCTACTGTGGAGATACAGAGAATTACACCTGCAATCGGTCCGGTAGAAGTACCTGCGGTAAAAATCCACTGCTGTCCGATTCTTCCAAACTGTGCTGAAATTTCCTTTAAATCTGTTTCGTCAACACCCAGCTTCTGAGCAACCATGGGCAGATCCAGATAAAACTCCATTTCATCCTTTCCATCTTTTCCCACTGTCATAATCATTTTTCCATACATCAGATCCATCTCGTGAAGGTTGTTGATATTGGCTGAAGTATGCCATGCATCTCTGGAAGCAATATGGAATTCATATGTACCTTCCGGAAGACCCATCAGCTGAGGATTCCAGTTAATATTTCCGCCTCCGTCCACTGTCACGCACATGGGATAAAATGCCATCTTCTGATCATAGCTTCCATTCTGTAAATCGCTGCGGCTCTGGTTAAATGCTATGGTAACAGCCGCCGTAAATTCTCCGCCTGCCTCTTCCAGATGCTGAGGCATGGTTGTCACTACATGACCGTATAATTTTCCATCGCTGGAATAAAGAGCGCCTTTTGCGTCAATCTGATCTTCCTGAGATCCTGCAGTAGCATACTCAATGGTGCTGTGTCCGTAATCTTCCCAGTCTTCATAATTACCATCATAATTAATTCCGTCAAAAAGATTTTCCAGATTATTTCCGCTGTCTTCCTGTAAGTTCATAATTCCACTGATGAACGGTTCACCCAGGTAAAGGCCGAAGGAAAGGCTTTCTTCATATTTCGGAAGCTGATCTTTCGGAATAGCCAGTTCCCATTCATCTCCCACATAAGATACCTGTGCACCGTTGACGCCATTGACTGCCGGCGCAGTTGTCAGCTGAATATCCGTTTCATAACCCAAATCCGAGGTAATAGCAAATTTACCATTGGAATGGGTACCTGCGCCGGAAGCATTGCTGCCCTTACCGTCTTTAATATAAATGTAAAACCAGTCACCATCATAAACTGCTGCAACCTGAGACAGACATTCCTTATGAGCATCATTGGGACAGGAAACCTCTGTCTTTGCCACCGCTGCCCAGTCAGAATAACTGCCATCAATGGTTATTCCTCCATAAACTGCCGGAACATCCACCACCACAGAATTACCGTCTACCTGTTCAATATCGCCGGCAGCCACAGAAGTTCCGCCAAACGTAAGGGTAAATTCCGGACTCTGGAAATAACTGAGCGGTACTGCAAATTCCACTACATAAGGTCCGGGGTTATTTCCATGAGCACTGTTTTTCACTGCAACATCTGCAGCCACATTCCCCCAGTAAGCATTTTTCACCAATGTTTCGCCGTTGCCTGCCGTTACGGAAAGAGCGCTGTTCTCACCTGTGGAACCATCCGGATATTCAAACTGGAAAACGTTGCCGCTGCCGGCAAATCCATAATCCCATTCCGTTGATGCTGTTCCGGTATAGCTGAAGTAAAGGGTATTTCCATCAGGAGAATATGCAACCTTCCAGGAATCCACACCGGATGCACCGGAGGAACGTGAAGTTACTTCTGCCCAGTCAGATAAATCTCCGTCAATCTCAATCCTGCCGCCTACCGTAGTCAGGCTGTGGGCTGCAACAGCTTCCAGATCTTCCTGGGGTTCATCCTTTTCTTCCGGGGTAACTTTTTTATCATCCTTATCTTTTACATCATCTTTTTTATCATCATCCTGATTTTCTCCGGGCTGTTCCTGACCCTCTTCCGGCTGTCCTTCCGCAGGATTCTGTTCGGAATCCGTACTGTCTGCCGGCGGTGTCTGCTCATTTCCCTGTCCGCCTGTGGTTCCGTCGGAATCCGTACTGCCCGCCGGCGGTGTCTGCTCATTTCCCTGTCCGCCTGTGGCTCCATTGGAATCCGTACTGTCTGCCGGCGGTGTCTGCTCATTTCCCTGTCCGCCTGTGGTTCCATCAGAATCCGTACTGTCTGCCGGCGGCGTCTGGTCATTTACCTTTCCATCTGCCGCCCCGGTATCTCCGTTTTCTGTTCCTGTATTTTCCGTTCCGGTTTTACTGTCCGTCTCATTATTGGCGGTTCCGCTTACTTCTTCTTTCTGCTGAGGTACCGTACCGCTCACTTCCGCTGCCGAAACCGGCATTCCTGATAAGAGAAGTGACAAAGACATCAGACCTGCCACCGTACCTCTGAAAATCCTTCTGGCTTTCATAAAAAATCCTCCCTTGCAAATGATCATTGACTCCGTGTTAAAATGTTTCTTCAACTATCGCATAAATGCGCAGAGGCGTTTCGCTGATTTCAAAACGGGCAAATTTCCAATGCTGCTCTTCCAATGCGTGTTTCACTTTTCCATAAAACACCTCGCCTAAATGCTCAATGCTGGTATCTCCTTCAAATTCCGGATATTCGTTTAAATATTTGTACTGATAAGGCCCAAACACCTCTTCCAGAATGGAGTTCATACTGGCAAACTCCAGAAAGTCTTCCTCCATCTGCCTTGCAACAATCTCAATCTCAATCAGATGCTGATGTTTGTGCTCTATCTTCCCGTCAAAACTATGCTGCATACATAAACGATACTTTAAACGATGGTATTTCATCCGATTCTACCTGCCCATACTCGTAGTTCTGCCTTCTGTCATATGTTCTGGACTATATTATATCATACGCAAGCAAAATTTTTCAATCCCAATATGACTCAAATCTTTCCTGTTTTTTCAATATTAGTCAGACATTTCCTGCCTTTTGTAAAAAAAGAATGCGTATAACGCCACAGGATTTTCCTGTAAAATAAAAAACCAGCCATCCCACGATGACTGGTCATTTCCGCAAATCCTGTATTCAGACAAAATTCCGATTTTCCGAAACTTAATCTGTAACATAAGGCATTAAGGAGATATGCCTTGCTCTCTTGATGGCAACGGTAAGGGCTCTCTGATGCTTTGCACAGTTGCCGGTAATTCTTCTGGGAAGGATTTTTCCTCTCTCAGAAATATATCTCTTTAACTTGTTGGTATCTTTATAATCAATCACGTTATCTTTTCCACAGAACACGCAAACTTTCTTTCTTCTGCGCATTCCGCCTCTCCGCTTCATGGGAGCATCGCCTCTGTCTGTTTTATTATAAGCCATTTTCATTACCTCCTGTTCTAATTAAATGGCAGCTCTTCATCTATCCCGTCAGGAATATTCATAAAACCATCTCCCACAGCCGCACTGGGGGCGGGTCTTGCGGCCGGCTGATATCCGCCTGCCTGTCCTTCGGACGCAGCTTTGCTCTCTGCAAATTCCTGCTCCTCCACCACCACATCTGTGGTATATACTTTCTGTCCGTCCTGATTGGTATAGCTTCCGGTCTGAATCCTTCCGGTTATGGCAATTTTGGTTCCCTTATGAAAATATTTTTCTGCAAATTCGCCGCTTCTGCCAAAGGCAACACAATTGATAAAATCTGCGGTCTGCTGGTCATTATCACGCTTAAATCTTCTGTCTACAGCCAGTGTATATCTTGCAACTGCCGTTGCCTGCTCACCCTGTGAGTAACGGACTTCCGGATCTCTGGTCAGTCTGCCCATCAGTATCACTTTATTCATCTGATCTCCTCTTTGTATTACGCTTCATCCTGTCTAACGCATAAGAAACGAAGTACATTGTCCAGAATACGCACACGTTTTTCGATCTCTGCCGGACAATCTGCGTTTGCATCGAACTGAATAAAGTAGTAGAAACCTTCTCTCATTTTCTGAATTTCGTAAGCTAATCTTTTCTTACCCCATTCATCCACGTTGGTTATCGTACCGCCGAATCTGGTAATGTATTCTTTTGCTTTCTCTACCACTGCGGCTCTCTCTTCATCTTCGATTTTTGCATTAACAACAAGCGCTAATTCGTATTTGTTCATGCTCATCGTACCTCCTTTTGGTCTCCGGCCCTCAGTCTGCGCTGAGAGCAAGGATAAACTGTTATATCACGAATTAATATCATAACACAACCAAACTTAATTTTCAAGAACTTTGTCCAAAAATCTTTCGATTGTTCCATAATATGTATCCGGGTCCTTATCCTGTGTCTGTCCGTGTCCCGCATCCTCCACAATCAGCAGCTCTTTCGGGCATTCTGCCCCTTCATATAAATCTTCTGCCATCTGAACGGATATCATGGCATCGGAACTTCCATGAATAAACAAAATGGCTATTCGGCTTTTCCGAACTGCTTCCAGAGCAGAAGCGTCTTTCAGATTGTAGCCGCCCCGCAGCCAAAGCATCAGACAGGCCGAATCCACCAGAGGAAATGGCGGCAGGCCGAACCATTCTCTGATTTTCTCCCCGAACATACTGTAAGCATCTGTATAGGAAGAATCAGAAACCACAGCCCGGACATGTCTGGGCAGATCTTTTTCTCCTGCCATCATCAGAGCAGCCGCTGCTCCCATGGACTGGCCGTGAAGTATAATCTGTGCCTGACTGTCCTGGGCAATTATATGCTCCAGCCAGAGCATACAGTCAAAATGGTCTGTCCAGCCCATACCGATAAAGTCTCCCTGGCTTTCCCCCTGACACCGCAAATCCGGCACCACCACATGATAGCCCTGTTGGTGATACCAGAAGGCAAAGGGATACATTTCTTCTTTCCAGCCCGTATAGCCGTGAAGCAGAAGTACCCAGTTATGGCTCTCCTGTCCGGTCCTTTCCGGCGAATGAGACTTTTCCTCTGCCGGAAATTCTTCCGCAATCAGCCTGTAACCATCTTCTGTTTCCACAGAAATTTTTCTGTGCTCTGCTGTCTGAAGCCATGCTCTGGTGTCTGCCAGCGCTGCCTGACGGTTTCCCTGAATGTCCGACGTCTGTACCTGAGCCGCGTAACTTTCTTCCGTAATCCGTTCAAAGGCTTCCAGTTTTTCCATAAAAGAGGGAACCAGAGCGGCGCTCACCAGAAAATTAACCATAAGGATATAAAGGAACAGCAGCAGGATTATGATAAGGCCTGCCGCTATGACAGTTTTTTTCCTGTTTTTCTTTTCTTTCGCAAATTTTCTCATGTTTTTCCGTTCCAGATTATGTGTTTTCAATACATATTATACGGTATCTTACCGCAATTTACATCCGGAAAAAAATACCTGTTTCTATTCGTCTGACTGTTTCCGGATTCCTCTGGTATTCTTCTCCACCAGTTTTCTGGCCATCATCACCTGATGGCCGCAGCCCAGGCATTTCAGACGAAAATCTGCTCCGATCCGCAGAACCTCCCATTCCTGGCTGCCGCAGGGGTGCTGCTTTTTCAGACGGACGATATCTCCCACTTCAAATGGTACTGGCATACGATTTCCTCCTGATTCTCAGACTGTAATTTTTCCAAACAGTTCGCCAATGCTCTCCTGCAAAACAAGATCTGCCATACTGTCTCTGGGGGTGGGGGTTTTGTTCACCAGCACCAGTTTATTTCCCTGATAGTAATCCACCAGTCCTGCTGCAGGATATACGGCCAGAGAAGTCCCGCCGATTATCAGCATATCAGCCTGGCTGATATAGTAAACTGCCTCCTGTATGGTCTGATTGTCCAGCCCTTCTTCGTACAGCACCACATCCGGCTTGATTTCCCCGCCGCACTCCTGGCAATGGGGCACGCCCTGGCTGTTCAGCATGTATGCCGCATCATAGAGATGATGGCAGGATTCACAGTAATTGCGATGTACGCTTCCGTGGAGCTCCAACACTTTTCTGCTCCCGGCAAGCTGATGAAGACCGTCAATGTTCTGGGTAATCACAGCTTTCACCTTACCTGCCGCCTCCAGCTCAGCCAGCTTTTTATGAGCCATATTCGGCTCTGCATTCAGGCACAGCATTTTATCCCGGTAAAACCGATAAAATTCCTCCGGATTCTGCCGGTAAAAAGTATGGCTTAATATGGTTTCCGGAGGATAGTCATACTGCTGGTTGTAAAGTCCGTCCACACTGCGGAAATCCGGAATTCCGCTCTCTGTGGAAACGCCTGCGCCGCCGAAAAATACAATGTTGTCTGACCGGGCTGTCATATCCAGAAATTTTGCTGTTTTTTCTTCTCTGTCCTGATTTGCCATGCTGGTTCCTCCTTTTTCCTGTCCTTTTTCCTGTCTGCAATGTATTTATTGTACCACATCCTCTTTCCCATTAAAACCGTTTTACCCAGAGTAACTGAATTTATCTGTCAGTTTTTTTCCTCTCTAATTCCTCCGCAGAGCCTCAATGGGGCTCAGCTTTGCCGCTTTTCTGGCAGGGTAAATGCCAAAGAATACACCGATTCCGCAGGAAAACAGCGTTGCTCCCAGAATGGTACTGACCTTCAGGCCGGGATGGATAACACTGCCCATGGAGGAGCTCATCAGAGCGCAGGCTCCCACAGCGCCAAGAAGTCCCAGAAGAATGCCGATTATGCCGCCCGTAATCGTAAGAATTGCCGCCTCCGCCAGAAACTGCATCAGAATGGAAGATGTTTTTGCGCCAAGGGATTTGCGGATTCCGATTTCTCTGGTGCGCTCCGTTACAGACACCAGCATAATATTCATAACGCCGATTCCCCCTACAATCAGAGAGATGGCTGCCACACAGGAAATAAATGCGGTTACAATCCCAAGGACTCCGTTTAATTCTGCTATCATATCCTGAAAACTCTCAATCTGGTAATAATCCTCTCCGGCACACTGATGCCTGGTTTCCAGCAGATGAATGATATCTTTTGCCACTTTTTCTCCGCTGGCTTCTTCTCCTGCAAACACGGTGGCGGAATAAAAGGAATCACTCTTCCAGCCGAAATTTTCAAATGATGTGTAGGGCACATCCAGAGACACAGGCATCCCCTCATAAGTATAACTGACAAATCCGCTGTTTTCTTTCTGCTGCATTACGCCCACAATACGGTAACTGCCTGTTATTCCGTTGACTGTCAGCTCAATGTCCATGCCCACCACATCGTCAGATCCAAAAAGACGTTTCGCATCGCTGTCTGTAATAGCACAGACCCGGCTGCCTTCTTCCACATCCGACTCCGTAAAATAGGCGCCTCGCTTTATATTATAGTTCACAGATTTCTGCAGGGCTTCGGATCCACCCTTTAACTGTACGGTAAATTCCCCTTTTCCGGTTATGGTGGTTCCCAGCGCACTGTCATAGGGGGTTACTCCTTCTACCCCCTCTGTCTGTTCCTGAATGGCTTTTAAATCCTCCGGCGTAATCCATTCTTCTGCCTCCTCTGCGTCCCCGCTGCAGTATACGCTGATCTGACCAGAGCCAAGGGCAGCCACCTCAGAATTCATGGCGTTGGCAGCTCCGTCTCCCACAGCCATGACCATAATGACTGAGGCAATCCCGATAATAATGCCCAGCATGGTCAGAAAAGAACGTCCTTTGTTGGCAGTAATATTTTTAAATGCCATTTTAATATATTCCATCATATTTCCCATAATGATACCTCAAAACTTTCTATTTCTCCCCTGCGGGAGCTTCCTGTTCTTCCTGGACATCTCCGCCTGCTTTTTCTTTCAGAAGAACCTGTTCGCCCTCCTCATGATTTCCCGGATCTGTAATCACCTGCTCTCCTTCTTCCAGTCCCTCTGTAATCTCCGCACATTCATTTGAAGTCACTCCGGTGGTTATCTTTCGTTTCATCAGAATACCATCCTCACACACCCAGCAGAACGTTCCGTCTTTTCCGATATTCACCGCTTCTGTTGGAAGAATAACCACCTCTTTTGCTTCTGCCGCCAGAATTTTCACTTTGGCATCCACACCCAGAAATATATTTTCATCCGGGTTATCCAGATGTATCGTGGCCTGGATTCCGGCGGAAGCCACAGCCGCCTGATTGGCGCCGGCAGTCCCCATTTCGGCAATCCGGCTGATCCGGCTGACTGTCCCCTGATACGTCTGGCCCGCAAGGGTAATTTCTGCCTTCTGCCCCTCTTTTACTTTGTCGTACACGTTTTTGGACAGAGTCACTTCCACATTTACATTATCTATACTCTGCAGGGTAAACAATTCCATACCCTGAGAAACCGTGGCTCCCTCCACTACCTGTTTATTTGAAATCACACCGTTAAATTCCGCTGAAATCCCCTGCCGGCCTTCCAGAATCAGCTCTTCTAATGACTTGCTCTCAAGCTCTGCCAGATTGTTGTTGGCCTGCATCTGCGCCCTTGCCTCACCGCTTAAAGTTCCTCCGTCCATTTCTGCCATGGATTTCCGGCTTTCCAGTTCTGTCTCCAGCGAAGCCAGTTCTGCCTGAGCTGCTTCCAGCTTCTGCTGCAGTTCTCCCTTTGCAGAAACTTCTGCTCCGGAATCTGTCAGAGCGGACTGCAGCGCCTCAATCTGGTCATTCAGATTGCTGACTGACTCCTGGCTGGTTTCATAAGCTCCCTTTGTCTGAGCCAGCTTCTCATTGGCTGAATTGAGAGTTTCCCGTGCGGCTTCCAGCTCCTGAGGATTTCCTGCTGCGGCTGCCGCTTCAAAATTTACCTGTGCAGTCTGCTGCTCCATCTGAGCTTTTTCATATTCTGTTTCTGACTTTTCCAGCGCCTTTTGGGCTTTCTTTAATTCTTTTTGCAGTGATTTCAGCCGGGCCTCCAGTTCTTCCCTCTTCTGTTCCTGCTCTTCCATCTGAGACCGGGCTTCTCCAGCAATTTCAGCCTGCAGATTCTCCAGTTCCTGCTTTTTTGCATTTACCTGGGCCTGCAGAGCATCAGCCTGAGCCCTGGCCTGAGCCTGTTTTATCGCTGCTTCATTGGATTTGTTCACAGAATCCTGATACCCAAGCTGGTTTGCCCTTACCGTGAGTTCTGCTTTCTGGTTCTGGGCTTCCAGATCTCCCACATCAAAGGTCACCAGTTTCCGGCCTTCTTTTACCAGGTCTCCCGTCTGAAATTCTGCTGTTTCCACCTGGGCATTCACCGGGGAAAAAATGGTTTTCTGTTCTCCGCTGACCACTGTTCCATTGGTTTCCACGGTTTCTGACACATCTCCCCGTTCTACAGTTACAGCCTCCACCTTCATGGCTTCTGCCGCCGCTTCCTTTGTGCGTCCCGCATTATTTATTACCATCACCCCGAAAAGCACCCCTCCGATTACAACGGGAATCACAATTTTCCACACTTTTTTATTTTTCATCACTTTATTTTTCATTGTCTCCTCCTGTCCGCTCCTCATTCCAATAATCTTCCACTATTCTGCCATCCAGAATCCGTACCACCCGTTTTGCCTGCTCCGCAATTTCGTTGTCATGGGTAATGAGAATCACGCTTCTTCCCGCTCCATGCAGCCCTTTTAAAATTTCCATAATCTCCTGTGTGGATGCAGAATCCAGATTTCCCGTGGGCTCATCGGCCAGTATCACCGGAGGCTCCGCTGCAATGGCCCTTGCAATGGCTACTCTCTGCTGCTGTCCTCCTGACATTTCTGCGGGCCTGTGGGTCATGCGTTTTTCCAGTCCCACCTTTACCAGAGCTTCCTTTGCAAGCCTGCGGCGTTCGCTTTTCCCGATTCCCCGGTAAATCAGGGGAAGTTCCACATTTTCCAGGGCATTCAGATTTGCAATCAGGTTAAATCCCTGAAAAATAAATCCTATCTCCTGATTACGGATTTCTGACAGCTGATTATCCTTCAGAGCAGATACATCCCGGCCATTCAGATAACAGGAACCGGAAGTGGGAACATCCAGACACCCCAGCATGTTCATAAGTGTGGATTTTCCGGAACCGGAATGACCGATAATGGCCACAAATTCGCCTTTGCTGATTTCCAGATTCACATGATCCAGAGCCCGGACTTCATTCTCACCAGGATTGTAAACTTTGCACATGTCCTGAATTTTGATTAAACTTTCCAACCTGCTTCCTCCTTTTTCTTTTTCTGTATAAAAATGTAATACGGATGTTTTAAATTCATTTTATACTATATTACTGAAAAGAAACTTAAGGTTTTCTTACAATTACCTTACTTGCACTGTATTTTTGCGTCTGATATTCCTTACATATAAAACCAAAGGTGCTTTTGACACCCTGATCATATAAACGAATTATTTTCAGGAATTTCTTCAAAATTTTTCCATTAATGTAGTATAATATCTGTAAACACTCAGGCTTCAGACCGGAATGACGGAACCGAACGGTTTATAGATTGATAAAAGGAGACGATTGCCCATGAAAATAACAGATATGCACTGTGACACCATTTCCCGCATATATCAGGAACGCAGACAGGGAAAACATCCGGTTCTGCGCAGCAATTCTTTTCAGACAGATCTGGAAAAAATGAAACAGGCCGGATACCTGCTTCAGAATTTCGCCATGTTTCTGGACATCGGGCAGACCTCCGTTCCTTATCAGAACTGTAAGGAACAAATCCGTCTGTTTCTGGAGGAAATGGAAAAAAATCAGGATATCATCAGAATGGTCACAAATTACAATGATATTATGGAAAATCAGAAACAGGGAAAAATGTCAGCGTTGATGACTCTGGAGGAAGGGGAGGCCTGTGAAGGAAGTCTTGATAAACTCCGGGAATTTTACCGGCTTGGCGTGCGGATGATGACTTTTACCTGGAATTATCCCAACAGCCTGGGTTTTCCCGGCGAACCTGCCGCCAGCCATCTTTCCCAGTCTCAGGGCCTGACGCCCAGAGGCATGGAATTTCTGGAGGAAATGGAACGTCTTGGCATAATTCCTGATGTGTCCCATCTTTCAGACGCCGGAATCCGGGACGTATGCCGTCTTGCCCGAAAACCTTTCTGTGCCAGCCACTCCAATGCCCGTTCCCTCTGCCGGCGGGGACGGAACCTGCCGGATGAATTTATCCGGGCCATCGCAGAAAAGGGAGGCGTAATCGGCGCCAATTACTACGGGCCTTTCCTTTCCAACACACCTAATGTTCTGGGGTGCTATTACGGCTATGTCAGGGATATTGCGGCACATATCCGGCATATCACAGATGTGGGAGGCATAAACTGTATGGGGCTTGGTTCTGATTTCGACGGAATTGACAACAATCTGGAAATGAAAAACTGCACTTATCTGGGACTTCTGGAACAGGAGCTGAAAAAATGCGGATTCCATGAGAGTGAAATTGACAGGATTTTTTATCAGAATGTACTGGCCTTTTATAAAGAAGTGTTATAATTTTATCAAATACAGGAGGGTTATATGTACACAGCCATTGTCACCGCTCCATCTGCTTTTCTTTTCAGCTATCCTGCTGGCGGAAGTATCACCGATGAACTTTTGTCCGGATGGCTGGTAACGGTACGGGAACAACGGGGAGATTTTCTGAAAATCACCACACAGTACGGATACACCGGATGGCTGAAGTCCTGGGCTGTCCGGCAGATTTCCCCGAAAGAATCTTCTGTCTGGGATATACAAAATCAGAATACCTGCAAAACCCTTCTTCTCTGCCGGGGTACCACAGATATTCTGAAAGAACCAAAGGTGCAGGCTTCTGTTCTGTGTACTCTGTTTATGGGAAGCTCTCTGCTGTCCCTGGGAGCCCCCGAAGGGGGCTGGCGGCCCGTAAAAACAGCTGCAGGAATCTGCGGGTATCTTCCTTTCTGTTCCCTGCAGCCCTGTCCTGTTCCCGTTCCTGTCTGCTGCCTTTCCGCCTCTGAACAGCAAAAACTCCGCGCTGCCGTTATCCGTTATGCCTGCTCCTATCTTGGAACCCAGTACCGCTGGGGCGGAAAAACCCATGAAGGCCTTGACTGTTCCGGTCTTACCTTTATGAGTTACTATATGTGCGGAATTCTCATTTACCGGGACGCCGCCATTGTGGAAGGCTATCCCGTTCATGAAATTCCCCTGTCTCAGATACAGCCTGGGGACCTTCTCTATTTTCCCGGCCACATAGCCCTCTATACAGGAAATGATAAATACATCCATTCCACCGGCAATCCCGCCAGCTTTGGCTGCGTAATCAACAGCCTGAACCCTGAGGATAAAAATTACCGGGAAGACCTGGCATGCAGCCTGACTGCTGCGGGAAGCGTGTTTCCATGATGTTTTATCTGAACAGAGGAGTGGAAAAATACCGCTCTGCCGTATCCGGCAGAATGGTCACTACTGTTTTGCCTTTTCCGAGTTTTTCGGCCAGCTTTAAGGCAGCTGCCACATTGGTTCCGCTGGAAATACCGCACATAATACCTTCTTCTGCGGCCAGACGCCTGGAAGTGGAAAGGGCTTCTTCATCGGTTATAATGCAGACCTCATCATAAATTTCCTGGTTGAGAATCTCCGGAATCAGACCGTCCCCGATTCCCATCTGCAGGTGGGTACCGATGGAGCCGCCGGAGAGAATGGCCGCATGTTCCGGCTCTACCGCCCAGATTTCCATATCCGGATTCTTCTCTTTGATGGTTTCTCCTACTCCGGTAATGGTACCGCCGGTGCCGATGCCGGAACAGAATCCATGGATGGGGCCGTCTGTCTGCTCCAGAATCTCAATTCCGGTCCGGGAACGGTGCACTGCCGGATTGGCGGGATTTTCAAACTGCTGAGGTACAAACACCCGTGGATTTTCTCTGGCCATGGTGAGAGCTTTCTGGAGGCACTCTTCGATACATGCGCCAATATTCCCGGCGTCATGAATCAGAATCACCTCTGCTCCGTAATGTTCCACCAGCTTACGTCTTTCTTCACTGACAGAATCCGGCATAATAATTTTTGTCTCATATCCCCGTACTGCTCCTACCAGCGCCAGGCCAATGCCCTGATTGCCGCTGGTGGGCTCCACAATAATGGTATCTTCTTTAATCAGGCCTTTTTCTTCCGCATCCTTTATCATATTGTAAGCGGTTCTTGTCTTGATGGAACCTCCCACATTCAGCCCTTCAAATTTCACCAGCACCTGAGCGCTTTCCGGCTCTGTCATGTGGTTCAGACGAATTAAAGGCGTATTGCCCATTGCTTCCAGTATATTATCATAAATCATAATCTCAGATCCTTTCTGTACTCCTGCAACAAAATATCTTTCAAATTATAATATGTATTCTCTGGAAATACAACAACCATTCCGTTGATTTTTAATATTATTTCCCTTATACTTATCACAGTTAAACCAGACAGGAAAGGCTGTGACACCCATGAACGATAAATTTATCCGAAGTCTTAAGATTGACTGGAACAAAACGGATCCTGATTCCTGGCTGCAGAACATTCCGGCTCTGCGGCAGATTCACACGCTGGAATTCCGGAAAAACATCACCATTTTCGCAGGAGAAAACGGGACCGGCAAATCCACCCTTCTGGAGGCCATTGCCACAGCTTACGGATTCAATCCGGAAGGGGGAACTTTAAACTATCGGTTCAGCACCTTTGACGATGTTTCTGAATTAAATCAGAGCATCCTCCTGATGAAAGGATTCCGACGGGCTTCCTTCGGCTGTTTTTTCCGTGCGGAAAGTTTTTTTAATGTGGCAGCCAAAGCGGAAGATTACCGGGGTTTCACTCCAAAAGAAATTTATTATGCCCGGTATGGCGGAAAATCCCTTCACGAACAGTCCCATGGCGAGAGTTTCCTGGCATATTTCCAGTCTTTTCAGGAAGCAGGACTCTACCTGATGGATGAACCGGAAGCCGCCTTGTCGCCTCAATGCCAGCTCAGCCTGTTTCTGCAAATCAGTAAAATGGCGGAAGCCGGTTCTCAGTTTATCATGGCCTCCCACTCCCCCATACTTCTGGGCATACCTAAAGCAGACATCCTTTCTTTTGATGAGGGGGAAGTAAAACGCTGCAGTTATGAAGATACAGAAAGCTACCAGGTGATGGAAATGTTTATCAACCACAGAGATACACTGGTAAAACGTCTGCTGGATGAATAGAACAAAATGAACTTTCACGCTAAAGCATGAAAGTGTTTTCCTGCAGAATAAAAAAGCCTCTGAAGCAATTCTCTCCACTGCTTCAAAGGCATCCTTTTTAAAATTGCGGGGGCAGGATTTGAACCTGCGACCTTCGGGTTATGAGCCCGACGAGCTTCCAGACTGCTCCACCCCGCGTCAACACTTTTCATATTATACCCCATAATATGGTAAATGTCAAATTTTTTCCGATACTTTTTTCCTAAATATCTGTTCTTATCAAATATTACCGGACCTGATGATTCCGAAAACTGCGGAAAATCCACCAGGACAGCAGCCCCATCAGACACAGATATACCGCCGGCACCCACTGAAAAAAGTAAAAATAATGATTCCCCACAGAAATAAGCTGATGAGCCGCCACGCTTCCTGGAAATACCATGGAAGAAGGCATACTATTTATAATCATAAACAACAGACGATGTCCATTTACCGCATAAATCAGAACCACAGGTACAAAGATAAAAGCAAAACTTACAATAATCACACCAAAGGGAGATTTCATATTTACGGAGCAGAACAGGACAAACATGGAGGTCATGCAGGTGGAAATCACACAACAGCCTGTGATAATTCCCAGAAATTCCAGCAGGTTTACCGGAAGGCTCAGATAACATCCCGTAAGACTCACCTGTATGGGAAGATTCCAGTCTCCGAGCCCGTATATTGCCTGAATTTCCAGTAACAGGATACCGCTTAAAATTACAGACGAAAAAAACGCAAAGGAAATTCCGGTCAGGAGCTTTGCATAAATCAGCTTATTTTTTCCATAGCGGGAAGACAGTACCAGTCCGTCCATATGAGACGTATATTCTCCCGCAAACATGGGGGCCAGGATAACAGCTGCCGCAAAAGCCAGTAAAATAAAGTCTGAGGCCAGTATCTGGAAATAACTGTCATATCCCAGCATATTTCCATAAGCGTAGGGTGTTTTTATCTGCTCATTCTGTTTCATGTGAAATGCCTGTTCTCCCTCAGAGAGCTTCTGGTCTTTGCCTGTATATTCCATCATGATTTTACGGATTCTGTAAAAATCTTCTGCCGTCATTTTTTCCTGGTCAATTTTGCCCACCTGCATTTCCATCATATTCAGCAGCATGTAAAAATTATCATAGGGAGCATAATTTTCATAATACCTCATCCAGTATTCTGCCCTGTTTCCCTTTGCCTGTTCACTGTAAAGCAGCTCCTCCTGGGGCTGCAGCAGGGATTTTGATATTTCTTTCTCTTTGCGGAAAAACTCTTCGTTCAGCTCTCTGATTTCCAGGTGCTCCAGAGCTTCCCGCTGTGTTCTGATCCTCTGGTAATGACTGGCTGTTTTTTCTCCATCTACATAGTAACCCCCGATGATACCGCCAAAACCGGAAATCACCGCCCACACAAAAACCAGTATCAGAGCAATCCAGGTGGAGTGTTTCCGGAAAATTTTCTGATATTCATATCCTGTCAGATACATGATTTCTCTCATAATGTTCCTCCTTCCTGTCCTTTTTCACTGAAATAATAAAGGTACAGGTCTTCCAGTGTAGCTTCCGCCAACCGGGCCGATTCCGCCGGTTTCTTCCCGCATACCAGGCGCAGCAGGATTCCTTCTTTCTCCCGGCGCATATTCAGAACCGGATATTTCCCGGTCAGATTTTCCGCCTCCTGACTCTCCAGGGTACATTCCCAGACCTTTCCCTGAATCACCTGAATAATTTCTTCCAGGTTTCCCTGATGAATGACAGCGCCGTCTTTCATCACCAGAATTACATCTGCAATATGCTCCACATCCGATACGATATGGGTGGAGAGGAGTACAATCCTGTCATTTCCAAGTTCTGAAATCAGGTTCCGGAATTTTACACGCTCTTTGGGGTCCAGCCCGGCGGTGGGCTCATCCAGCACCAGTACCTCCGGGTCATTCAGAAGGGACTGAGCAATGCCAAGACGCTGCTTCATGCCTCCGGAAAAAGTTTTGACTTTTTTTCGGGCCACAGGAGTCAGATCTGTCAGATTCAGCAGCTCCCGCACCTTTTCTCTGGCCTGCCTTTTTGGAATGCCTTTCAGCGCCGCAAGATACATCAGAAAATCCATGGCGGAAAACTCAGGATAATATCCGAATTCCTGAGGCAGATACCCCAGAACGTTGCGGAAGGCTTCCTCTCCCGCCCTTT
Organism: Eubacterium sp. 14-2; assembly: GCF_000403845.2. Lineage (GTDB taxonomy): Bacteria > Bacillota > Clostridia > Lachnospirales > Lachnospiraceae > Petralouisia. Next base: position 1,335,222 of record NZ_KE159568.1, read on the forward strand.
TTCCGTCATAGAAAATCTCGCCGCTGTCCGGTTTCAGAACGCCGCACATCATACGCATCAGGGTGGTTTTTCCTGCACCGTTTGCTCCCAGAAGTCCGTATACCCCCTTTTTCAGGGTAAAAGAAACACGGTCCACCGCAATTTTATTTTTATACTGTTTTGTCACCCGGTCAAATACAAGTTCCATTTCTTCCTCCATTTCTAAACAGAATACAGGTTCTGCTTCCAGACTTCTGTTTCATGCCGGATCTGATAAATCTGCCTGATTAAAAATATCACTGCCGCAGACAACACAATGGGCCAGAGATAAAATTTTTCGCTGTCAAAATAAATTTCTCTGCAAAGAAGCATAAATCCGCACAGAAAACACCCGCAGCTGCAGCAATACCACATGCTTTCCCGGCCTCTCACATACTTTTCAATCTGAAGAGCCAGCACACAGGTACAGGTCCAGGGTACCAGCAAATACACTGCTCCCCGAAGCAGACTGCTATTTTCCTGCCGTACAAGAAACAAAAGCCCTGGAATTATCATCAGGAGATTTCCTCCTCCCAGGGCGCCCATCCGAATCAGAAGAATTCCGGGCAGATTATATCTGGCAGCCATTTCCAGTTCCGCCATTCCATAAGTACCGGAGCGAAAGGTTTCCGTTACCGCCAGTACAGCCAGAAGAGGCATAACCCCGGACAGAAACCAGAGCTTTTCCTGGCTGTTCCCCTGCAGAAGATACTCTCCTGCCCAGGAGGTCGCAATTACCAGCAGCAGTGACAGGAGCCAGACTGATTTACGGATATAGCCAATCTGTACCGCCAGGATTTCCACAGGACTGGTTCCGGGAAAAGGTAATCCTTTCAGAAATTCTTCTTTTTTCTCAGGAGCCGGCGCCGGATATACCCCTTTCAGCTCTCTCTTTAACTGAGACATTGAATACTTTGACATGCTATCCCTCCTCCAGCATTTTTTTTAATCGCCCCAGAGCTTCTTTTTCCATCCGATATTCACTGCTTCTGGATAAACCTGTGATTTTGCAGATTTCTTTTACAGAAAGCTGGTTCACATAGCGAAGCAGAATCACTTCCTGCTGTTTTGGCGAAAGTTTTTCCACAGCCATCTGCAAATGAAGGGCTGTCTCCACATGCTCCATGGGATTTTCCGAACATTTTTCCGTCAGCTGCCGGTGTCCGTTCCGGAAAAAATCTCCCTCTGCCCCTGCTTTCTGCGGCTTTCGGTAGAAATCCGCACACAGATTCCGGGCAATGGTATAGAGATAAGCCAGTTCCTTTCCCCGATGCACATAAGAAGTCTGAGCAAAATACCGCAGAAAAGTTTCCTGTGTCAGATCTTCTGCCAGACAGGCATTTTTCACTTTAAAGTAACAATAACGGTATATTTTATCGTACTGTTCACTGAGATTTACAGACACCGAAAACCCTCCTTTCATAATGATTAACGTTTTCCACAGGTGAAATGTGCCAGAAAAAAAAGAGTTCTGTTCTGAACTCTTTTTCTCCCGAATTTATAAAGCTGCCAACCTTTCACCCGTTTCCTCATTCCTCTTCTTTTTCCACCGGAATTACCGCAATTTCCGTATCCCCTGTTTCAGCGTGTTCCAGCACTGCTGCGGCCAGCTTCCGGAAATTCCCCCCGGAAGAAGAAGCACCTGCAACAGTATCAATCTCATCTGCACTCTGCTTCTCCAGCAGCTGAGCCCCATAAACTCGTGTATACCGATTAGGATAAGTACCCTGATCAGCATTCATATTCCGCATATAAGCAATATCCCAGGATTTGATAAAGCCCGCAGGATTTTTCGCATTATATTCCACACTGACAATTTTGTTATTCATCACGCAGATCGTGACAAACTCCTTCCATCCGAAACTATATTCTTCCATAGTTGCAGTATAATATCCGTCCTGCCACCGGGAAGACGATTTTCTGCCGCATCCCGAACAGAAGAACGCCAGCGTCAGAATAAGGCAAATCACAATATAAAATTTCTTTTTCCTCATGTTATCTGTCCCTCCTTAACCGAAACTGTCCGGAAATATACTGCAGTTTCTCTGCCTGTTTGTGGAGTTTCTGGCTGGCAGTGGTGCTTTCATAACTTGCATTCAGATTTTTCTGAGCCACATCATTAATCTGAGCAATCTGCTCTGCCATATTTTCCAGGGATTCTTTCTGAATCTTCACAGATTTCTCAAGCTGTCTGGTGATTTCCGACATCTGACCGGACACATCTCCGATATTCTCAAAAGATTCTGCCACCTGATTTGCATAAGCGACACCATTTTTAATGGCTTCCAGAGAGCCTGTGATAATTTCAGAAGCATGTTGTGCCGATTCCGTACTCTGAGCCGCCAGCATACGCACTTCCTGGGCAACCACAGCAAAGCCTTTTCCTGCCTCTCCTGCACGGCTGGCTTCCACAGAAGCATTCAACGCCAGCATATTGGTCTGAGAAGCTATATTTTCCAGAATTCTGTTCACCTTGGTGATTTCAATGGAATTGGCGTTAATATCCTCCATGGCCTGTAACAGATTCTTCATATTCTTATCGCCGGCGTCCATGCTGGCTATGGCTTTTTCCATCAGTTCTCCCGCACGTCTGGTATTATTGTCCACCTCATAAATATTTTCTTCAATGGCTCTGGTTTCCTCTGTAAGCACCATCAGGGAATTGGACTGTTCACTGGAACCCGTATGTACCTGAATCGCACTTTCTGACACAATACCTGCTGTCTCCAGAACCTCTCCGGAGGAATCCTGCACGGAAGTCAGCATCTGATTCAGGGAAACAATAATCCGGTTCAGGGATTCTTTCATAACCACAAAATCACCGTTAAAATCACCTTCCGCCGACACGTCAAAATTCCCCTCGGAAATACTGGAAAGAATTTCGGACAGTTCGGAAATATACCCGTTGATACTGGTAATGGTATTATTTAAAGATGCAGAAAGCACCTGAGTTTCATCCTTTGTCCGAATAACGTCCGCAGGCGTTTTCAAATCTCCGTTTGCCAGAAGCTCAATCCGGCCTGTAACACTTTTCAGAGATTTGCGGATAAGAGATGAAAAACGTATCGTAAAAATCCCGGCCAGAACCAGAAGCCCCAGAGTAATGCAGATTCCCATGAAAATACTGTCATTGGCAGGCCCCATAAAATCATTTCTTGGAACAATAATAGTGAGAAACCAGCTGGTTCCATTAATGGGAACATAGCTGATGAGCTTCGTATCTCTGGGATCTTCCAGTACAAGAACACCTGTTTCTCCTGAAACTGCTTTTTCCTCCATATCACGGGAGCCCACATACGCTTCCATATCTGTTTTACTTTTCACCAGTTCTGTATTCCGATGGCCCATAATCAGGCCCTCTGCATTTACAATCAGGGCCTCTCCGTTGGCGCTGATATTGATACTGTTCAGCACGTCCTTTAAAATATCATAACTGTAACTTCCCACAAGATAATACAGGAATTCTCCTTCACTGTCGGTAATGGGCAGACCTACCGCAAGCTCCAGACTGTCATCCTCTGAAAAAACATCATCTACCACCAGATTCTGAGTTTCCTCCATAAGGGCAAACATCTTCCGCCCCTGTATGGATTCCGGACATGCTTCTTCTCCCAGGTACAGATTTCCTTCCCTGTCATAAAGACCCAGCCATACAAATTCTATTCCGGACTGTGCCTTATCAAGAACCTGCATTTTCTGTTCCTGTGTGCTGCCTGGCGAAATCATCACCTCATTATCTCCAATCATAAAAATTCGGTCCGCCAGCATGTGCATGCTTCCTTCCACGCTCTGAGACGCAGTCTTTACAATAGAGGGAAGCGCATTGGACAACACGCTGTCTGTCAGAGACTTCATGGAACGGGTCATCAATACAATAAATACTGCCGCCAGGAAAACCATCATAATAATCGTGTTAAACAGAATTTTTCCACTGATGCTTCTCTTTGCTTTCACCTTAGTTCCTCCTGTTTCCGTTCTTAATTTTTCTAACTATTTTACTACATTATCTTCCATATTTCAATTCCGCATTTTTCCATTCCCCCTATAGCCATTTCCGGATTTTTCCGGTATACTGATATACAGAACCCTTTGAAAGGAGAACTTTATGCCTGATCTGTTTTACACCATGCAGAAATCATGTTTTCTGGACCAGAAACTTCAGTCTTACACAGAAAGCGACTGTTATCCCTTCCATATGCCGGGCCATAAACGCGGGAATCTGGAACTTCCCAACCCTTATTCCATTGACATAACGGAAATTGAAGGATTTGACAATCTTCACCACCCGGAAGGTATTCTGCAGGACGCCCAATCACGGGCGGCAGAAGCCTTTGGGGCCAACGAGACCTTTTATCTGATAAACGGAAGCACCAGCGGTATTTTAAGCGCCATCAGTGCTGCCCTTCCTCGGAAGGGCACCCTTCTGATGTCCCGAAACAGTCATAAATCCGCTTATCACGCCGCCTATCTGATGGAGTTAGAGACCATTTACCTGCTGCCGATGGCTGCAAAATTCGGTATTTCCGGTTCCATTCCCCCGGTTTTTGTGGAACAGGCTCTCAATGATTTTCCTCAGATAAACGGTGTGTTTATTACCTCCCCCACTTATGACGGCATTGTATCTGACATTCAGGCCATTGCAGACCTTGTGCACGCCCGGAATCTGCCTCTGATTGTGGATGAAGCCCATGGGGCTCATTTTAGCTTTTCCGACAGATTTCCCAGGCCTGCGCTCAAATGCGGTGCAGATATCGTAATACAGAGCCTGCACAAAACTCTCCCCTGCCTGACACAGACAGCTCTGCTCCATGTGAATTCCAGCCGGGTGGATACAGGACTGCTGAAACGTTTTCTGAATATTTATCAGACCAGTTCCCCCTCCTATCTGCTGATGGCCTCCATGGAACAGTGTACCCGCTTTATGCAGGAAGAGGGGGCCGAACGGATGGAGCAATTTACAGAACTGCTGGATCAGTTTTATAAAAACGCAGAAAATCTCCGCCGCCTTAAGGTTTTTCACAGAGATTCCTGCTCCGATGAAACCTGTTTTGACCATGATTTTTCCAAAATTCTGATTTCCACAGGGAACACCGGGCTGACCGGAATACAGTTATACCATATGCTACTGCAGAATTATCATCTGCAGATGGAAATGTCCTCCGGCCATTATGTGACAGCCCTGACCTCCCTTATGGACCGGCCCCAGGGATTCCAGCGCCTGATTTCAGCGCTGGAAGAAACTGACCGCAAAACACGTCCTTCCGAACCTGTCCGGCCAGACAGGCTTCTGACTGCGGAAATGATTTACCAGATTCCAAAACCTGGTATGTCCATTTCTGCGGCCATTGACCAGAACAGCGATATCCTGCCGCTGAAAGCCTCCACCGGCCATACCAGCCAGGAATATATTTATCTGTATCCCCCCGGAATCCCTCTGGTGGCTCCCGGAGAAATTCTCACCGGAAAGCTCCTTTCCACCATTTCCCAGTGCCGGAAACAGGGACTTTCCATTACCGGACCAACAGATATGAAAAATGAAAACATACGGGTGGTGAAACTGTAGCAGAAGCCATTCTGCTGTTCTGCCCCTGCAGGCGCTGATTTCTTTTGCATTTTTCAACGGAATATACTATACTGTATCTGCAGCACAAATTTATCTCAGTAATCAAAATCAGAGGACAGCCATGGGAAAAATATTTTGCTTAATGGGAAAAAGCTCATGCGGGAAAGATACTTTGTACAAACGGATTCTGTCAGACCCCTCTCTCCCTCTGCATACCCTTGTGCCTTACACCACAAGGCCCATGCGGGACGGAGAGACAGAAGGCGTGGAATATTATTTTCGGACAGAATCACAGCAGCAGGAACTGGAACGCCAGGGAAAAATCATTGAACTTCGCTCCTATGAAACCGTGCACGGTATCTGGAAATATTTTACGGTAAACGACCACCAGATTCATCTGGAACGCCATAACTATCTGCTGATCGGCACACTGGAATCTTTCAAAAAACTCCGGTCATATTTCGGCCCGGATACTCTGGTTCCCATTTATATTGAACTGGAAGACGGAGAACGCCTTCAACGGGCCCTGAACCGGGAACGTCTCCAGACAGTGCCCGGATACACAGAACTGTGCCGCCGGTTTCTGGCTGATGAAAAAGACTTTTCCCAGGAAAATCTGCAGAAAGCCGGAATCACTCTTTCCTTTTCCAATCACGATCTGGAAATCTGTACAGAAAACATCATTTCCTTTATAAAGGCAAATATGGATAAAGTTACTTCATCCTGAGCCCCAAAAGAAATATTTTTCACTTTACAACTACAGAGAAAAAACCGATAATATATTATAATACAACACAGAAAGGCAGGTGATTCCATGGCACTCAAAGTAGATTCTGTCACTGCTGTTCAGCCGGCAGAACCTTCGCAGCCGGTGGAAAAAGGCGACGGCAGCTTTAAATTTACCCTGGCAAGCCAGGTGGAGGAAGCAGAACTGCAGGAAAAACTGAACGGTCTCATGAGTGATATTACCGCTCAGGGAGAAAAGCTCTCCGAACACATGGATATCCGGGATATGAAAAAATACAGGGAACTGGTCAAAGATTTCCTGAATGAAGTGGTAAACCGTTCCCACAAATTTTCCAGAGAAAACTTTCTGGACCGCCGGGGCAGACACCGGGTTTACGGAATTGTCAAGCTGGTGGACAAAAATCTGGATGACCTTGCCAGCGAACTGGTAAAAGACGAAAAAGACCATCTTGCCATTTTAAGCAAAGTGGGAGAAATCCGCGGTCTGCTTCTGGACATTTCCACCTGACGAAAACCCACAGAAGAAGAACAGAGCATATACATTTTGATACACATTAACCTTCAACCGAAATGAGGAATTTTTATGGCAGGCTTTTCAAGTATCATCGGACATGAACAGATTATAGAACATTTGCAGAATGTAATTTCCAAAGACAAAGTTTCCCATGCCTGGATTTTCCATGGACCGGACAAATCCGGGAAAATGGCTCTGGCGAAAAGTTTTGCCATGGCTCTGCAATGTGAAAAACACACCGGGGAAGGATGCATGGAATGTCATTCCTGCAAACAGGCTCTTTCCGGCAGCCAGCCGGATATTATTTATCTGCAGCACGAAAAGCCCAATACCATTTCCGTAGACGATATCCGCAGGCAGATTAACAGCGATATTTCCGTAAAGCCTTATGCTTCTCCCTATAAAATATACATTGTGGATGAAGCGGAAAAAATGAATCTGCAGGCCCAGAATGCTCTGCTGAAAACCATCGAAGAGCCCCCTGCTTACGGTATCATCCTGCTTCTGACCACCAATACGGCCTCTTTTCTACCCACCATTCAGTCACGCTGTATTACTCTGAATCTGAAAGTGGTTCCGGATAGGAAAATCCGTGCCTTTCTTATGGAAAAGTACGAACTGCCGGATTACAAAGCCGACATCTGCACCGCTTTTGCCCAGGGGAATGTGGGGAAGGCCATTCAGCTTGCAGAATCAGAAGATTTTAACGAGATAAAAAATGCCGCCCTCCAGCTTTTAAAACGGGTGCGGGAAATAGACCTGTACGAAATGATGGAAGCGGTAAAACATATCGGCAATTACAAACTGGAAATCAACGATTATTTCGATATTATGACCATATGGTATCGGGATGTTCTTTTCTATAAAGCTACTTCAGACGCCAATCATCTGATCTTTAAGGATGAAGTTTATGACATAAAAAAACAGGCAAGCAAAAGTTCCTATGAAGGAATTGAACTCATTATCAAAGCGTTGGATAAGGCAAAAATCCGCCTGAACGCCAATGTCAGTTTTGAACTGGTAATGGAATTGCTGCTATTGACCATAAAGGAGAATTAAATATGATAAAAGTAGTTGGAGTCAGATTCCGCACAGCCGGAAAAATATATTATTTTGACCCCAAAAATTATACCATAGCCGAAGGCGACCATGTCATCGTAGAGACAGCCAGAGGCGTGGAATTCGGCACGGTAATGATTCCTCCCAGGGAGCTGGAACCGGACAGGGTAGTTCAGCCCTTAAAGCCCGTAATCCGGGTGGCCACCGCCGAGGATGAAAAAATTGAAGCAAAAAACCGGCAGAAGGAAAAGGATGCATTTAAAATCTGCCTGGAAAAAATACAGAAACACAAAATGGAAATGAAACTGGTAGACGCAGAGTACACCTTTGACAATAACAAACTGCTGTTCTATTTTACTGCCGACGGAAGAATTGATTTCCGGGAACTGGTCAAGGACCTGGCTTCTGTATTCCGTACCCGCATTGAGCTCCGCCAGATCGGGGTCCGGGATGAAACCAAGATTTTAGGCGGAATCGGCATCTGCGGCAGGCCCCTCTGCTGCAATACCTTTCTCTCGGAATTTGCGCCGGTATCCATTAAAATGGCCAAGGAACAGAATCTTTCCCTGAATCCTTCCAAAATATCCGGAGTCTGCGGCAGGCTTATGTGCTGCCTGAAAAATGAAGAGGAAACTTACGAATACCTTAACAGCCGTCTTCCCAATGTGGGTGATTATGTTACCACCGACGACAAATTAAAGGGAGAGGTTCACAGTGTCAGCGTCCTGCGCCAGACTGTCAAAGTAATTGTGGAAACCGAAGATGAAAAGGAAATCCGGGAATACAAAGTGGAACAGCTTCGCTTCAGGCCGAAACGCAGAAAAGAACATCTGAAACTTTCCGCTGAAGAGTTAAAGGAGCTTTCCGCACTGGAGGATAAAGGCAAATCCAAAATTGACGACACCCATTAATCTGCAGCACTGCTGGAACATAATCTGTGGAGAACACTATGTCTGTAACATTACTGGAACATGAACGGTTGGACGAGCTGCACCGAAACGGATATTTTATTATCCAGAATCCCCGGAAGTTCTGCTTCGGCATGGACGCGGTACTCCTGTCCGGTTTTGCCAGAGTCAGGCCCAGGGAAAGCGTTCTGGATCTGGGCACCGGAACGGGCATCATCCCTATCCTGTTAGAGGCCAAAACCCAGGGGGAACATTTTACCGGACTGGAAATTCAGCCGGAAAGTGCGGATATGGCCAGGCGCAGCGTAGAATACAACCATCTGGAAGATAAAATCACCATAGAAACCGGCAATATCAAAGATGCTTCAAAACAGTTTGGAGCATCTTCTTTTCATGTGATAACCACCAATCCCCCCTATATGACAGATCACCATGGCCTGACCAATCCCAACGAGGCCAAAGCCATTGCCCGTCACGAACTTCTCTGCAATCTGGAGGACGTGATCCGGGAAAGCGCCTGCATTTTAAAGCCCCAGGGACGTTTCTACATGGTGCACCGCCCTTTTCGCCTGACAGAAATCATGGTGCTGATGCACCAATACGGACTGGAGCCAAAACGGATGCAGATGGTACATCCCTTTGTGGATAAAGAGCCCAACATGGTACTTATCGAAGGGCTGCGGGGCGGAAAGCCCAGGATTACAGTGGAAAAACCTTTAATCGTCTACCGGGAACCTGGTGTATACACCGACGAAATCTATGATATTTACGGCTATTAGAAAGGAACTCACCATGCAGGGCAAATTATATCTATGCGCAACTCCCATTGGAAATCTGGAGGACATTACCATAAGGGTTTTAAGAACATTACGGGAAGTGGACCTGATTGCAGCGGAAGACACCCGCAATTCCATAAAGCTCCTGAACCACTTCCACATAAAAACCCCCATGACCAGCTATCATGAATACAATAAAACAGAAAAAGCATATCAGCTTGTGGAAAAAATGCGGCAGGGACAGAATATCGCTCTGATTACCGATGCGGGAACTCCGGCCATCTCTGATCCAGGAGAAGATCTGGTGCGTATCTGTCATGAATCCGGTATTTCCGTTACCTCTCTGCCGGGGCCGGCCGCCTGTATTACAGCCCTTACTGTGTCCGGCCTTTCCACCAGACGCTTTGCCTTTGAAGCCTTTCTGCCCAGAGAGAAAAAAGAACGGGCCGCCATCCTGGATTCCCTCCGGCAGGAAACCCGCACCATTATCCTTTATGAAGCGCCCCATCATCTGGTGAAAACACTGGAAGAGCTGTACGAAACGCTGGGAGACCGGGCTGTTACCCTCTGCAGGGAGCTTACCAAGAAATACGAAACCATTTTTTCCACCACCATTTCCGGAGCAGTTTCTTATTACAGAGAACAGGAACCCCGGGGGGAATTTGTCCTGGTTATTCAGGGAAAAAATCAGCAGCAGATTCTCAGAGAACAGCAGTTAAGCTGGGAATCCATCCCTCTTGAAGAACACATGCAGAAGTATGAAAGCCAGGGTATCTCCCGAAAAGAAGCCATGAAGATGGTGGCAAAAGACCGGGGTATTTCCAAACGTGATGTGTATGGAATGCTGTTAGAACAAAAGAATACCGAAAAATAAAAAAACTTGACAAAATTTGAAATTTGTAGCATAATTATTATAGTTTATAAATTCTTTATTCTTTTTATTTTTAGTTAAGATAATTGAAAAAGATTTTTATTAACGGAGTGGGAAAGAGAGTGGGATATTGCAGACAGTCCTTTGCAGGTCAGTTTGCAACATCCCGTTTTATTTTGTTCCAGTTATTCTTCTGACAGACAGAAGCCATATCATCTGCATGGCCCGCAGGTTATACCTTCCGAAAGTTTTATGCATTCCAGTATACCGTCAGATATTTTTTCAAAATCTCAAAAGGTGCTGTTCCCATTTTCATCAGAGCGCTGTGAAATTTATAATCACTGTAATTTTCTCCATACTGCTTCATGGCATACTCTTTCAGATTCAGAAATTCCAGATAGCCAATATAATATTTCAGATAGTGAGCCGGTTCCTCCACAATCAGCTGATAGATTTCCTGAATCACATTTTTATTCGTAATCTGGTATCCTGCAAAAAAGTCAATGGTATCCCGCAGAGTCCATCCGTCATAGTGAATTCCCAAATCCGCACTGGCATAAAGACTCAGCAGCGCGGACTGATTTTTCTGAAGAAATGCCGCCACCTCCGGAGAAACATCTGCGTAATAATAAAACTGCATTTCCACATAGGTGGCCCATCCTTCCGCATAACCGCTGCTCCCGAACAGGCTGCGGACCGGCTCCAGACCGCAGCTTCTCTCCATCACATTCTGATAGAGATGGCCCGGAAATCCCTCATGGGCAAGGGTGGTATAGAGCTGCATTTTTTCATCACCCTTTGATTTATTGATATAAATACAGTTTTGAGAAATATCATCAATAGGAGGCGTCAGGTAAAAAGCCGGCGCTGTATATTCCTCCAGAGATGGATGCACCTCCTTTATGGTGAAAGAAACCTGGGGAGGAGCCGGAAAATCCTGCTGCATTTTACTCTGTAAATCTTTCAGGATCAGTTCCGGATCTTCCGTGGGAAGCTGATAACTGGTACATTTTTTTCCGATATCCGGATACTTTACGGATATCTGCGCCAGTGCTTCCAGGTCCTGTTTTCTTTGAGCCTTTGTCTGAGCCTGCATTTCCTGTACGGACATATCTGACCCTGTGGTATCTTTTACCAGATATTCATAAAACTCCTTTCCCCCATCCAGGCCGCACAAACCGCCGGTATTTTTGCCGGAACCTTTTAATTTCAGCAAATCTTCTGCCAGTTTTTCATAGGCGGGTATCAGCTCTCCCGTCACAATCTGACGATTTTCAGCTTTATAAGTTTCCGCCTGCTCCGGCGTCAGAAATTCTGCCTCATCCACCCGGTCGTCAAAAGTAGAAAGAAGATAATTGTTTTCCGGTTCCTGAATAAAATTCCTGCACTGGCTTACAATATCTTCCACCGCAAAATCTGCCATAAACAGTCCCTGTGCGGCTTTTCTGCGCTCCACTTCCATAATCTGCAAAAACAGATCCGGGGTAGCAGACATCAGTTCCAGATAGTCCTGCACATCTTTTTCGTCGTAAAAAGTATATTCTGCCAGCAGTACCGGAAGCTGAGACTGAAATCCGGTAGAAGGTTTTAAAATTTCCCGATACAGACTGAATTTTCCTGCCGGAAGTTCATCCTCAATATAATCCATCATAATATCGTATGTCATCTGCTGGGAAACGGACAAATCCTTTTTCCGGAATTTTTTGAGATTTTTCTTCCAGTTTTCCAGCACAGCCCCTGTTTCTTCCCGGTCATCCGCAGAAACACTGCCGTATGTAACTTTATAGTCGGAAATACCATAATTTTCCGGGTGGGCCAGATTGTAATGCATATTCAGGGTACTTGCTGTCATTTCCGACTGAAAAATCTGTTCCAGATATGCCGAAAAATCCTCTCTGGTTCCCTGTGCTCCCTGGCATCCTGTCTGCAGACACAGGAACACAGCAGACAGCAGAAAAAGAAGTATTCTTTTTCCGGTTTTCGTAACAGCAGACTTTTTTCTGAAAAAATTTTTTTCCATAGAAAAACACGCTTTCTGCGGTATATTCTTTTCATCTTATGTGGACATTTCCCCGGTTATGCAAATAACTGCCTGGTAATCGCTAAAAGAGTATGTTATAATATGCGAAAAGCGAAGCATACTACAGAAAATCACACAGAGCAAAGGAGGGATTTTTATGGGAACTACGGATAACATCAACCTGGAAAAGCTGGATTTTGTGGAAATGGAAACAGAAGAAATCCACAGCCTGGCGGAACGGCTGCTGGAAGAACGAAAGTATTCCCTGCTGCGGCAGATGCTGGATAATCTGAATTCTGCCGATATTGCCCTTTTGTTCGACGAAATGGACAAAAAGGAAATTCCTCTGCTCTACCGTCTGCTCCCCAAAGAGGAGGCTGCAGACAGTTTTTCCTATATGAGCCGGGAAATGCAGAAAACGCTGATTAACACCCTGACAGACCGGGAACTGCGGGCTGTTATGGACGATATTTTTCTGGATGACACCGTAGACATGATCGAAGAAATGCCTGCAAACGTGGTGGCCAGAATCCTGCGCAACACCGATGAAGAAACCAGGAAAATGATTAATCAGGTGCTCAACTACCCAAAAGACAGCGCCGGCAGCCTGATGACCATTGAGTATGTAAATATCAAAAAAGAAATGACCGTGGGAGCTGCCATCAGCCGGATTCGCCACACAGCTGTAAACAAAGAAACCATTTATACCTGCTACGTTACGGAACACCGCAGATTAATCGGTATGGTTTCCGTAAAAGATCTGCTGATGGCAGAAGATTCCATGCAGATTGAGGACATTATGGAAACAAACGTCATTTCTGTGGACACCCACGAAGATAAAGAGGACGTAGCCAAAATATTCAACAAATATGATTTTCTGGCCATCCCTGTGGTAGATAAAGAAGAACGTCTGGTGGGCATCGTCACCTTTGACGATGCCATGGATGTTATGCAGGAAGAAAATACCGAGGATATTACCAAAATGGCAGCTATGACTCCTACGGAAGACAGTTATTTCAACACCTCTGCTTTTTCCCATGCCAGGAGCCGTATTGCCTGGCTGCTGGTGCTGATGCTGTCTGCCACCGTAAGCGGTTCTATTATCACCCATTATCAGGAATCCTTCAAACTTTATCCACTGCTTGTCTCTTTCATCCCCATGCTTACCGGAACAGGGGGAAACTGCGGCTCTCAGAGTTCTACTCTGATGATCCGCGGACTGGCGCTGGATGAGATTAAATTCAAAGATATTGCAAAAGTTATCTTCAAGGAATTCCGGATTGCCATTCTGGTAAGTACCGTTCTGGCAGTGGTAAACGGACTGCGGATTTACATTCAGTATGGAGATCTGGAAATGGCTTTTGTCATTGCTTTTGCACTGATCGCCATTGTTATTTTGTCAAAATTCATTGGCTGTTCCCTGCCTCTGATTGCAGAACATATCCATCTGGACCCTGCGCTGATGGCGGCGCCTCTGATTTCCACCATTGTGGATATCTGCTCTATCCTGATTTATTTTAAAATTGCAACGATTGTACTGCACATTTCCGTATAAGATTAGGGTGTCAAAAGCACCTTTGGTGCGGCGCACCCTTTTGACACCCTAATCCGTATAATGATATAAATCCATTACAGGAAATCATATTACATGAAATTTTCCTGTAATGGATTTATTTTCAGGATGGCATCTTGAAAATTTTTTTACTTCCCATATCCCCGGAAAAACCCGCTCAAATTCTTAAGCGCCTGCACCAGAACTTCAATCTGCTCCTCTTTCATACCCTTTAAAGTTGCCTGAACCATCTCCTCATGAAATTTTTTATGATGATCAAATGCCTTTTCACCTTTCCTGGAAAGTGAAATCAGAACAACCCGGCGATCCTCCTCGCTGCGCACCCGGCTGACATATCCCTTTTTCACCAGATTATTGATGGCAATGGTCAGCGTACCCACCGTTACCGACAGAGCTCTGGCCACTGTGGACATACTTTTTGCTTCACCTTTGCCAATGGCCTCTATCACATGCATGTCGTTATTGGAGATATCCCTGTATTCCTCTGTGATAATTGCTTTTTCCTCTATATCCATGATTTCATTAAAAAGTTTTACCAGAACTTCATTGATTGTATTATAGTTATCCACAGGATACCTCCTTTGAACTGATTTATTCCGTATAAACAGGCCTCTCCCCGGTGTATAAATTATAAGAACCTGCAGCTTTTTAAGACTGGGAATCAGATGTTTTCCTATTGATAATGTGTCCACATACGAATTATTTTTATAAGCCCCTGGTACTGTAAACCATCAACTGTTATTGGCCCCTTGTATACCTGATATACCAGGCGGTGTTGTATATTGATACGTCTGGAATATAATCCATCCAGATTTCCAACCAGCTTTTCATATCGAGGCGGCTTCTGATATGGATTCTCTCTGATAATATCCACCAGTTTTCTGGCCTTTTCCGAAAGACCGGAAATTTTTAATTTTTCCAGATCTTTCAATGCCTGCTTCTCAAAAACAATCTTATACATTTACCATTCTACCATATCTTCTGAAATGCATTCTTCCACAGGCGTTTTTGCTCCATTCACAATGGATTCCGCCATACCTTCTACAGAATTCAGATACAACGTCTCCTGTATTGCATTCCAGTCGTCCTCTGATAACAGAACTGCATTTCCTTTTTTTCCAACAATTAACGCAGGTTCACTGTAAAGGTTCACGTTCTCTACCAGATTATAAAGATCCTTTCTTGCTGTTGTAATATTTATTGTTGACATTATAAAATCTCCTTTTCTGATTTTTGCAGTGTAATCTTTTATATTGTTCCTTTGTATATTAATTATCTCTCGTTCATTTTCGTATAAGTAATGTCTTTATTTTATCATATAAATTGTATACTTTATCTGTAATGACGAGATTTTACATGTCACATTTATTATAACGTACGTTTATGCGTACGTCAATAGAAACTCCGGCCATTTCATATATTTTCCCAGGACCAGCACATTTTTCTTTTCCATGCATAAGATATAAACAACTGTATTTTCTGGAGAACTGATACTATGCTGAATTATTTATGGGGCTTTATGATTATCATTGGCATTCTCTATGCCGCATTCACCGGAAATCTCCCGGACGTCACCAATGCCGCACTGGATTCTTCCAAAGAGGCCGTGGCTCTCTGCATCACCATGCTGGGTGTAATGTCCCTGTGGGTAGGCCTGATGCGAATTGCAGAAAGCTGCGGCATTATCTCCGGCGCCACCCGTATGCTGAATCCGCTGCTTCGCTTTATGTTTCCGAGAATTCCAAAGGGCCACAAAGCAAATGAGTACATATCCACAAATATTATTGCCAATGTGTTCGGACTTGGCTGGGCCGCCACTCCTGCGGGACTGAAAGCCATGGAAGAAATGGGGGAACTGAACCATCACAGCAAAATTGCCAGTAAAGACATGTGCACCTTTCTGATCCTGAACGTTTCTTCCTTTCAGTTAATTCCCGTCAACATGATTGCCTACCGCAGCCAGTACGGTTCCACTAACCCTGCGGCTATCCTGGGGCCTGCCATAATCGCCACCTGTTTTTCCACTCTGGCCGGTATAGTGTTTGCAAAATTCATGTATCTGCTGCCGGAAAAACGGCCTTCTGCATATAACAGCAGTCCGCCCCGCCGGGAACAAATTGTTCCCCACAAAAAGAAAAAAGGAGGAATCTTCCATTGAAAATTCTCCTTTTTCTGTCAGACGCCATGATTCCACTTCTTATTTTTCTGATTGTGGGATACGGCATTTTAAACCATCACCATGTATATGATGATTTTATCAAAGGTGCAAAAGACGGATTCCAGACTGTTATCGGCATTATGCCCACCCTGATTGGCCTGATGGTGGGCGTTGGGATTCTGCGGGCCTCAGGGTTCCTGGATCTGCTGTCCGCAGGTCTTGGATTCCTCACAGAGCCTCTGCATTTTCCTGCAGCCCTTGTTCCCGTCTCCGTGGTAAAAATGTTTTCTTCCTCTGCCGCTACCGGACTGGTTATTGATATTTTTAAAGAATACGGACCGGATTCCTACTATGGAACCATAACCTCAATTATGATGAGCTGTACCGAAACGATTTTCTATACCATGAGCGTATACTTTATGACAGCCAAAGTGCAGAAAACTCGTTATACTCTGGCAGGAGCGCTGTTTGCCACCTTAATCGGCACCATTGCCAGCGTAATTCTCGCACAGATTATGTAGACTCTTTCTGTTCCTGTACGGATTATGGAAAACTACCCCCATTTATCCACCTTTTTCAGATACTGTCTGGTCTCTGCCGCCACCACGCCGTTCAGGGCAATAATGGCAATCAGATTGGGAACAGCCATCAGTCCGTTAAAAATGTCTGCGATGGTCCACACCGCGGAAACGGTCATAAATGGTCCGATAAACACACAGAGTATGTAAACCCAGCGATAAGTTTTCACTGCCTGCCGGCTTCCGCCCGTAAGGTACTCCAGGCACTTTTCGCTGTAATAGTTCCATCCCAGAATGGTGGTAAATGCAAAGCATACCAGACATACCATCAGGATAAAAGAGGAAACTGCCGGTGCAAAAGGCAGCCCTGTCTGAAAGGCCTTTGTGGTGACATCCACTCCGTCCAGTCCGATATTCCATGTATCAGTGATCACAATGGTCAGCCCCGTCATGGTACAGATAATTACGGTGTCTATAACGGTGCCCAGCATGGAAACCAGCCCCTGAGCCGCCGGCTCCTCTGTCTGTACCGCGGCGGCGGCAATGGGAGCGCTTCCCAGCCCGGCCTCATTGGAAAAAATTCCTCTGGCAACACCTTTCTGCATGGCTGTCATCATGGCGCCCAGTGCGCCGCCGGCAGCGGCCTTCATTCCAAAAGCACTCTGTACAATGGTCACAAAAGCTGCCGGAATTTCACTGGCATGAAAGACAAGTATCAGCAAAGCTGCTGTAATATAAGTAGCTGCCATCAAAGGCACCAGTACCTGTGCCACACCGGAAATCCTTTGGATCCCGCCAATTACCACCAGAGCCACACAAACTGTCAGAACCACTCCTGCAATCACCACAGTCCAGGAATATTCTCTTCCGAACAGTGATACCGTCCACTGGTTATTGGGGTCAAAAAAGCTGTTTACGGCTCCGGTAATTCCATTAATCTGGGTAAAAGTTCCAATTCCCAGAAGTCCGGCGCCCACACCAAAAAAAGCAAACACCTTTCCCAGCCATTTCCAGTTTTTTCCCATGCCGCGTTCAATATAGTAAAAGGGACCTCCTACCACATGTCCGTCTTCTGCAGTTACACGGTACTTAATGGCCAGCATACATTCTGCATATTTGGTAACCGTACCAAGAACAGCCGCTACTACCATCCAAAATAATGCTCCCGGCCCGCCTGCCACCAGCGCTGTGGCAACTCCCACAATATTTCCCGTTCCAATGGTGGCAGATAAAGCTGTACACAGGGCTCCAAAACCGGATACCTCTCCTTCCTGTCCCGATGATTCATCGGAAACCAGGTTGCGTATTGCAAGAGGAAGGCGGCGGATCTGAAGGCCTTTAAGCCGAACCGTCAGAAAAATTCCCACCACCAGAATCAACACAATCAGGGGAATTCCCCACACCAAATCATCTACTGTTTTTAACACTGACTCTACTGACATAAATCCTCCCCTTTAATCCAAATATCTGCCAAACTGCGGGATCCAGTCCCCGATAAAAATTTCATCTCTCAGAACCATTTCCAGAACAGGTGTGAAAAATTTCACCAGAAGCTGTATCACCTGATTCCACTGAGGGGAGTTTATCCCTTCCCGTCTGCTCTGGATTTCCCATCTTTTCTGCATGTACCCATAATCTTCATATTCGTTGATGATATCCAGACGGGTCTTCAGCGAGGGTATGGGACATTCCAGCAGAAGCTGTCCAAAAGTCTGAGACACCTTTTTTCCTATGATAACTTCCCTTATGAGAATATCATAAATTTCCCTGTACCAGGACAAATTACCGATTAACTCCAGGTTATCCATAATTTCATAAAAACTTCTGGATATATATTCTTCCAGTGTAAACATGTAATAGGTAACTTCCTGCCCTTTCTGCAATACCCCCTGGAATACCTTTTCCTGAAACTGGCTGACTTTTCCTCTATAGGGAATAATTTCAATTTCAAAGGGAATATGAAAAGGCCTTTTTCTTATTTTCAGATGAATCCGGGGATTTTTTTCCCCTTCTTCCCAGCGTTCTTCCTGCTTTCTGCAGAGAACCACATGAAGTTCTTCCTGCTGTTCATGATCCGGACTGTTTTCTTCTTCCTGAGCCATTTCAGAATCCGGCTCCGGTAATTCTTCTTCCGGTTCCTCAAATCTGTTTTCGGACTCCGGTAATTCTTCTTCCGGCTCCCCAAATCCATTTTCCGGCTCCTCAAATCCATTTTCCGGCTCCAAAAATTCTTCCTCCGGTTTCTGCAGATTCTCCTGGAATTCCAAAAAGGTTTCTGATTCCGCTGCACTTTCTGCCGGCCGGTTCTCCTCAGTTTCCAGAGTAAACAGACTCTCCAGTATTTCCACTATATCTGCAACTTCTTCCTCCGGAGAAAAAAATTCCAGATGATTCACCAGAATCTTCTGATACCAGTCTTCTTTCAGATAAATATCATTTCTGAGAAGCAATTTTTCTCCCAGTAAAGCATTTGCAATCTTCTGTATTATTATTTCCGCTCCGTGTCCCGCAGCCAGATTCATCTCCGGTACCTGATAAACTCTGCTTCCTTCGTCCATTTTTTCCATCCTGTTTCTGTTCTTATCTGGTGATAAACGTATGTTTTTATTATATTCTTATCCAGTTTCCCTGTCAATTATGAATAAAAAAGAATCTCCATTAATGAGATTCTTTTTCCTCACAGTCTGAAATCTGTTCTTAACAGCTACCTTATTATATTTTCGCGCTTTTTCTGTCACTCCATTTTCCGTACAGTTTCTGTGATTTTCCGTTTACTTTAACTGTCTTATAAGACCGTACTCTTACATAATATTTTCTGCCCTCTTTCAGCTTTGAAATGGTTTTGGACGTAATATTTTTATTTTTGACAGAAATACTTTCCGTAACTTTTTTATCTTTGAATTTACTGTCTGTACTGTACTGGATTTCATAACCTGTCGCTCTCTTATCCTTCTTCCAGGTAACTTTTAATTTCTTCCCGTTCTGAACATTCAGAGGTTTTATGCTTTCCTTCGCTGGCTTTACTTTAACTGTAATCTTTACGCTTTTTGCACTGTAATTTTCTGTTTCTTTTGCTTTTACTGTAATGATGGCAATTCCCGTTCCTCTGACAGCAACTTTTCCTTTGCTGTCAACTGTTACAACCTTTTTATCGGAGCTTTTATAAGTAAGACTTCCATCTCCTCTTTTCACTTTTACATTCAGCTTAAAATCTTTGTCTCCATAGGTTTTATCATAACTTTTTCTGTAATCCAGTGTCTGGTATTTTTTATCCTTTTCTTTGATTGTAAAGGTTTCCTCTGCAGTACCCGTATATTTTCCTTTTCCGGTAACGATCACTCTGGCTGTCCCCGGATTGATATTATTACGATATTCCAGCATATAGTCTGTTTTTTCTTTTAAGGTTTCACTTCCATCCTTTATGGTAACTTCAGGCGTTTTTTCTTTCCCGTCAAAGATATAGGAGTCGGGATTAACTGTAATTTTACAGCCGGAAATATTTTTTACATTGCCAAAGGGAATTTTATTTTTTTCTGCCCAGGATTCTATATAGGAGCCCTTTTTCCCATAAACAGTCAGTTTGCTGCAGTTTTTAAATACATCATTTCCCATTTCGGTTACTGTTTCCGGAATGAATACAGACGTAAGATTCGTACACATCTGGAATGCGATGTTTCCAATGGTTCTGACTCCCTTTGGAATGGTAATACTTTTCAGACTGGTACAGGAACTAAAGGCCTTGCTTCCAATTACTGTAACAGTTTCTGCAATCTCCACATCCTCCAGCGAGCTGCAACCGTTAAATACGGCAGATCCCAGTTCCTTTACTCCTTTTGCCATGGTAACCCGTTTTAAAGATTTACACGCCATAAATGCACTGTCTGTTACTTTTTTCAGACTTCCCGGAATGGCAACACTTTTGATACCTGAAGCATAAAAAACGAAACTCCCGATACTTTCCACTCCTTCTGACAGTACCACATCAGTAAGAGTTTCACAACCATAAAATGCGGAATTTCCAATACTTTTTACCGTTCCTGGAATTACAACACTTTTCAGATTTTCGCATTCAGAAAATGCAAGATCTCCGATACTGGTCACCGTCCCTGGAATTTCCACATGTTCCGCTTTTCCGGTATATTTTTTCAATACTCCATTTTCTATTTCAAATCCATCTGTATTTGCCGCCCTTTCCTGATTTTCCCATTCTGCAGGCTTCTGGCCCACAGCAGACACTGCCGGCGCCGGAATCAGTAACACGGTACTCATAAGCAAAATTAACATAAATTTCCATAATTTTTTATATTTCATTGTCATCCACCATCACATTTATTCCTGAAAGTTACTTCCGATGTTTCCTTTTTCTGAATTTTATCTCCTTAAAACTCATTTTCTGCTGTCTTCTGCACTCCAGCTTATACTTAATCAGATAGTAATTATCCACAAAATGGTAAATTCCAAATCCGATTCCTGCAAGAAGTATCACTGCGAGAACTCCGACAATAATATACTTTACATTAATTTTAAGTACTTTTTTTTCTTTTCCGGTCTTTTCTGTTTCCGGCTCTTTCTGCTTCCGGAAGGTAAATTCTGATACTTTTGCGCCGGTAATTTCAATTTCCGTGCCTCCCACCACACGGCCTGCATAGGTATAACGGATATTGCCGATTACCTCTTTGGAATCTTTCACTTCTTCTACCTCAGGTACCGCATCCGTAAAGGCCGCCGCCTTTGGAAGTACGATACAGCCTTCCTCGTTCAGTCCTACAAAGGATTCCTCATTTTCAAATATCTTATTTTCCCTGATTTCACTGTCATAACTATTTTCATGTTCCGCCACATTCCACAGCTGGAAATTTTCAAAACAATAGTCAAACAAAGTTCTGGTGTCCAGATAATGATTGGGAGCCTGCTCTCTGGTCACCACACAAATCAGCGTCATACCGTCTTTTTCCGCATATGTGGCAAGGGTACTTCCCGCCACGCTGGTATATCCCGTTTTTCCTCCGATACAGTACTCGTACAGATGGCTGCTGTCTCCCTGATAATTGGTAAGCATTTTGTGATGATTCACCAGATACGTCTCTTCCTCATGCTTGTTGGTGGGAGGAATGGTATGCCGTTTTGTACTGACAATCATACGGAAAATATCATTTTTCAGAGCCTCTTTTGAAATAGTCGCTATGTCATAAGCGCTGGTCAGATGTTCTTCATCCGGCAGTCCATGGGGATTGTTGAAATGGGTATCGTTACATCCCATCTCTTTTGCCCTGGTATTCATCATATTGATAAAATCTTCGTAATCTTTTCCCACATGCTCCGCAATGGCATATCCGCACTCATTGGCCGATGCCAGCATCAGACCATACAGACACTCTTCCATGCTCATAACTTCATCCACATCTCTGGAAATTCCGGAACCTTCTGTTTTATAAACAGCATTTTTGGAAAATACAACCTCTTCATCCAGATTGCTGTTTTCCACCGCCAGCAGAGCCGTCATTATTTTTGTAATACTTGCAGGATAGGACTGCTCATGGGAATTTTTTTCATATAAGACAGTTCCTGTGGATGCCTCCATTACAATAGCTGATTCACCTTCGATCTGAGGCCCCTCCGGCCAGTATTCTTCTGCCTGAACCGGTAACAGATTTATCTGCAGGAGACTCACAATCCCAAGAGCCAGACCTGTCCATTTTCTTCTTCTTTTCATGAAATTTTCTCCTTAAGTACCGTTTTTCTTCTACAGGGATTTCTAAAATATCTCATTTATTTTACAATTTTATTACAATTCCAGTATAGTATACCATATTGCAGAGTACAGTTCAATTCCGGAAATGGAAAAGTGGCAGTTGTAAATTCATAAAAATATGATATGATATATTCATTATGACTATTTTCGGAGGTATTTATGAGATTGCGAAATATACCCGGCTCCAGGGAAGCCATTGCGAAAAACCGCTGGTGTATCCGGGAATCGGAACAGCTCAGAGGAAACTGGCACCAGATTTTCGGAAACAGCCATCCCATTCATGTTGAAATCGGCATGGGAAAAGGCAGATTTCTTATGACGCTGGCCAGAGAAAATCCACAGATCAATTATATTGGAATTGAGAAATACTCCAGCGTTCTGCTGCGGGCACTTCAGAAAATGGAAGAAGAACCTCTGGAAAATATCCGCTTTATCCGTATGGATGCGGAAACAATTACCGATATTTTCCAGTCGGGAGAAACGGAACGGATTTATCTGAATTTTTCCGACCCATGGCCCAAAGACCGCCATGCCAAACGCCGGCTGACCTCCCGCCAGTTTTTTTCCCGTTACAACCTGATTCTGGAAAAAGAAGGCCGCGTGGAATTTAAGACGGACAATCAGGATTTATTTGATTTCTCTCTGGAGGAAGTAAAAGAAGCCGGCTGGAAACTGGATGGCTGTACCAGAGATCTGCACCGGGATGAAATCATGAACAGGGGAAATATTATGACCGAATATGAAGAACGTTTTTCCGCCATGGGTAATCCCATCTGCAAACTGATTGCATCCAGGTAAAAAAAGGCGTATACTGTATATACAGAAGGGAGGAAATGATGAAAAGTTCAAAATTAATTGCACCGGTTCTTATTACTGTTATCCTGGTGATGATTCTGATGACTTACTTTTTCCTGTGTACTTTTATGCCCGTCCCCGGTATTATAAAAGTCTTAATCCTTCTGGCATTGCTGGCTCTCATGGGAGTTTCAGTTTATAACTTAGTGGAAAGAATACAGGAAATAAGGAGTGGTGAAGAAGATGATCTTGGTAAATACTGATTATATTTCGGGAAAAGAACTTGAAATGCTTGGCCTGGTAAAGGGAAGCACCATCCAGTCCAAAAATATCGGAAGAGATATCAGCCAGAGTTTTAAAACTCTCGTAGGCGGTGAATTAAAAGCCTACAATGATATGATGAACGATGCAAGAGCCCTCGCCACCAAACGTATGGTGGAAGAAGCAGAGGCACTCGGCGCTGACGCTATTGTAAATATCCGTTACGCTTCTTCTGCAATTATGCAGGGAGCTGCCGAAGTAATCGCCTATGGCACTGCAGTAAAATTTACTGATTAGAACAAAGCGGACAGGTCCGCTAAGGGAACAAAATGTGCAATCTCCTGGTTTTAAGGGGATTGCACATTTTTGCCTGGCCGGCCAGACACTCCGGCCCATTATTCCGTTGATAATTCTTATATAAATACAATCTCCTGGTTTTTGCTGTCTGCCCGGACTTTTGCCCCATAAGGCAGTATGGCTCTGGGCAGGGCATGTCCGAAATTCACATTATACAATACAGAAATACTGCGTCTTTCAAACATTTCACGGTAAATCTCTTTATATTCTTCATAATACTGTTCATCCTGAGGTTTCCCGAAGATTATTCCGTTTATCACTTCAAAAGCTCCGGTTTCTTCCACCGCTTTTAATTCCCTGTACAGAAGTTCCGGTTCCGGCTTTTCCTCACAGGTTTCCAGAAACATAATCTTTCCTTTCCATTCTGCCTGCTCCGGAAAAATACGGTATTTCCGGCATATCTCACCTTCATCGGGATATCTGGAAGATTTCAGCATATCATAGATGCTCTCCAGACATCCTCCCAGCAGTGCCCCTTCAAAATACGGTCTTCCGCAAAGCAGTTCATACCCATGGATTTCTTTATGAGTAATACGGTCTGTTCCAATGGCTGCTCTGGAAAAATCCTTTCGTTCTTCATACCATAATTCACTGGGTTTTACCCACTGAAAACCACGTAAACAGCTCATAAATCCTTCTCTGGTGTAAGGAAGCATTTCCTGAGCCAGCTCGGCAATGTCACAGATGAAAGACTGTCCGTAAAAAGTCTGCAGTCCTAAACGGTGGAACATCAAATGGTTTACCGTTGTATCAGAAAATCCCAGAAACAGTTTCGGCGTCTCTTTCACAGCCCGGACAAATGCTTTATCCTCCATCAGATACGGCAGTAACCGGTATGTATCGTCTCCGCCGATTGCAGTGATAATCCCCTGAATAGAATCATCCAGAAAGGCAAGTTTCAAATCCTCTGCCCGCAGCTTTGGATTCTCTTTCAGAGCTTCAATTCCTTTCAGGGAATTTGGCATAAATACAGGCCTTAACCCAAATTTCTTCAGCCTTTCTGTGCCGATTTCAATACTGTGGCTGCAGAATTCCTCTCCCAGCATTCCACTGGAAAGGCTTACAATTGCCACGGAATCTCCCGGTTTTAATAATTCAGGTGTTATCATGGGTTAGCTCCTTATATTTTCTGCGATAGTATTCCAGGTTTTGTCTGTTTCTGACATTCTTCTATCCACTTTATTCCTTCTTTTCCACCGGCCGTTCCACAATTCCTTTCATTACTTTCACCACAGCTTCCATTCCTTCCACTGTCACATGTTCTTTCGGCCCGTGAAAAGCATAACCTCCGGTTCCAAGATTCGGACAGGGAAGTCCCATGAAGCTCAGTCTTCCGCCATCTGTACCGCCCCGGATTGGAAGGGAAACCGGCTCCATTCCGGCTGCTGCAATGGATTCCTTTGCTTTTTCCACCACAAAGAAATTCTTCTTAAGGACTTCCAGCATATTCCGGTAACTTTCCTTCAGGCTCAGAGAAACCGTTCCTGCACCGTATTTTTCATTCATTTTTGCTTCTATATCACGGAGAACCTGCTGACGTTTTTCAAACAGTTCCCCATCATGATCCCGAACAATATACTCCAGGTGAGCCTCATTTACATCTCCCCTCATATCTTCCAGATGGTAAAATCCTTCCCGGCCTTCCGTATGTTCCGGCGTTTCCTGCCCCGGCAGCATTCCCTGTATCTCACAGGCAATGGCAGCTGCATTTACCATAATATTTTTAGCAGAACCCGGATGAACGTTCACACCTTTTACTGTAAAATGAGCGGAAGATGCATTAAAATTCTCATATGCCACTTCTCCTTCGTAATCTCCGTCTACCGTATAGGCATAATCTGCCTTAAAATAATCCAGATCAAAGAGGTCAGCTCCGGCCCCCACCTCTTCATCCGGAGTAAAACCAATCCAGATATCTCCATGAGGGATGTTTTCCTCCATGATTTCTTCTGCCAATGTGATAATCGCTGCAATTCCGGCTTTATCATCTGCCCCCAGAAGAGTTGTACCGTCTGTGGTAATCAATGTCCTTCCCTTTAATGAGGAAAGATGGGGAAAATCACTGACTCTGATTACATCTCCGGTTCCCGGCAAAACCACATCTTTCCCGTCGTAACCGGGAATAATCTGAGGTTTGATCTCCTTTCCGGAAAAAGAAGGTGCGGTATCCATATGGGCAATAAATCCCATGGCTTTCATATTTTCAAATCCTTCCGTTGCCGGAAGCAGGCCGTACACATAACAATGCTCATCTCTTATTACCTTCTCAAGGCCAAGATCTTTCAATTCTGCTGCCAGTTCATCTGCCAGCAGAAACTGCCTGTCGGTACTGGGAATCACATCTTTTCCATCTTCCGACGTGGTCCAGAAAGACACATATTTTAAAAATCTGTCTTTTATATTCATCATTTCCTCCAATCTGATTTCACATCTGAATATTACGGAATAACAAACTGGCAGATATCTTCCGGGCGTTCTGCGAAATAAGCGGCCCCGGCCTGTTCCAGTTCTTCTCTGGTTCCATAACCATAGAGCACCCCTATGGTATCAATTCCAAACCTGGCTGCTCCCAGAACATCATGCTTCCGGTCCCCCACCATAACTGTCTGTGAATGTTCCGAAATTCCGCAGGATTTCAGTGCATAATCAATCACTTCTTCTTTCCTGGTTCTGGTTCCATCCATATTTGCACCGGCCACAAAAGAAAAATACCGGCTCAGATGGAAATGTTCCAGAATCTGATTTGCAAATAGTTCCGGTTTTGCGGTGGCAACTACCAGATTCTTACCGGAATTTTTCAGTTTTTTCAGAGTTTCTTCCATCCCTTCATAAACTTTATTTTCAAAAATTCCGGTTTTACTGTAATGTTCACGGTAATAACTGACTGCTTCCCTGGCTTTTTCTTCTGAAAAATCATAAAAACTCTCAAAGGATTCCTGCAGGGGCGGCCCGATAAACTTATATAATTCTCTTCTGTCCGAGACTTCAATTCCGTACTTTTTCAATGCATACATTACAGAATTGGTAATTCCCACACCTGGATCTGTTAAAGTACCGTCCAAATCAAACAACACTGTCTGATACATTGTTTTCCTCCCTGTTTTATCATTTGATTTCTGTAACCTTTGCAGGATTATCACCTTCCAGATAAGTAATCTGAATGGTATCTCCTTCTTTATATTTTATAATATCAAGCAAATCCGTATTAGACAAATCTATATCGAATATTTCCTCTTTTCTTTCCAGAGCCATATAAATATGAGTGGTTCCTTCTATATTTACCGGCATAAGATTTGCAATCTTCCCGGACATGGTTTTTCCTTCCGTACCGGCCCCTGCAGTAATTCCGTTTGTTTTCAGTAACTGACTGTAGGCTTTTTCACATTCTCTGATAGAATCTCCCGTAGCCACCCACTGATATTTCTGAATATTTACCATGGCATACATTTTTACCAGTCCTGCATCATCTTTTAATGCCATAAAATAGGTAGGCTCACCGGAAATATTCAAAAGCAGCGGAAATGTGGCCTGATAGCCGAGATTCTGTACCTGTCCCTGTGCGGAGGACATGGCTGATTTTTCAGTTGCGCCCTCAATTTTATAAAAACGTGTTTCCATGGTACGCTGATTCATCAGCACAAATCCCACGTTGGACTGATCTCCGCTGACACTGGTTACACCGGAATATACCCATACATCATCTTCCAGTGCAATATAGTTGTATCCGTCCGTCGTTTTCAGACAGTCCTTCTGTCCCAGTACACTGTTGAAAAATCCATGTTTCAGAGTCCCGTTATAGTCATAAAGCTCCATCAGAAGCTCTGCCTGAAATACTTTGTCCACCCACTGAGGAACATCCTCAATTTTATAATCGGTACACTCTCCGGTAATGGCATTACAGAGAACCACATTTCCAATGGTCTCTCCTCCAAAAAGTCCGATATTGAATTTTTTCACAGGACAAATCCAGAAAGGCGTTCCTTCATCATCAATTTCAAAGAAAATCTGTTCTCCGAAAATATAAGTCGGATAACGGAACCGCAGGTGACGGTAAATATTTCGGTTAAAATATTCTGATTTGGAATATTTAATTCCTTCACTTAATTTCACACATTCCGTATCCTGGGTTGCCATATCAATTTTAATATAAGCCGGAATTCCTTCTTTCTGATTGGTAAACCATTTCACCGGGCTGGCGTAAACCATAGGCGATACCCGAACAGGTTTGTTATTTACGTTAATCTGGCTGTAATCATTGGCCACCTCAAACTGAGATACCATGTCCACCATACTTCCCATTTTCCGGTCTCCCAGGAGAGCTGCGGAATCCTTATCCAGAATTGGAATTGTATTGTAATCCACCTGACTGATATCTTCCGCGAAATCCCGTTCTTCCACTGTCATCAGTTTCTGATATTTCCTGGCATTGATAATCGGAGAGGAAAGAAAAGCTCCCACAGCCAGAATGATCAGAAGCACACCTGTGATAAGAAAACCAATTTTTGCTATTCCGGTAGACTTAATATCTACCAGAACAATTCCCTTTCCAATTTTCACTTTATTGTTATCTTTCCATGCTTTTTTTGCAGAAAGCAGCAGTGTTATCACTACGGTTCCTATAATAATAAACCACCAGGTTCCCACAGAATGGATATTAATTGCCGGAATTGTAATATAGTAATACAGAAAAGCTGCCAATAACAGAACAACTGCAATCAGTACATTTTTTGTTGCTTTTTTCATAGATTATTCTCCTTATATTATACTGGAGCAATTCAGTATCCCATACTGCAGACCTGTGACTCATTCACAGAATTTTGAACTGCTCATTGTATTATTTGATTAGTACAATTCTACTCTTTTCCTGTTCCTGTGTCAAGATATATTCCTTCAGACTCTGAGATTCACGGTAAATACCTGTAACCAAATCATTATGAAATATTAAAAAATAATTAAAAAAGTTCTTGCATTTCTAAAATTTTTATTATATAATATATTTCGTGTTAAAGATGTAGATATGCGCTTCTAGCTCAGTTGGAAGAGCACCTGACTCTTAATCAGGGTGTCCAGGGTTCGAGCCCCTGGAGGCGCACTGAAAGCACTGTTTTTGATGACTGTGAGCATCGGGGACGGTGTTTTTTTTGTGGCTTTTTGATTAATTAAAGTGTAAACAAAGTATCATGTCTGTCGACATGATACTGCCCGGAGCAAAGCGGAGTGGCATAGGTCACCATACCATATCGCAAAGCGATTATGGTATAATAAGTTTAACGCGAAATCCGGCGCGAAGTGGTCGCGAATTCGTCGCGGATATATAAATAGTATGCCTGATTGGAGCTTTACAATTCTACTACAATGTATTTATGGTTAATACCCCTTACAGCCAGTAAGGAATTATCCATCTTGTTGCTTAAGCTGTTATAATGATGGAGCAATCGGTATATCGGCTTCCAATCTTGGACTTCGCGTCCGTTTGATAGACTGATAACCAGCTCCTCATTCGCAGCGTTCGTTTTATGCAGGTTGAACTGCCTACCGGTACGTTCGTGTCACGCCACAGTAGATGGAATAGGCAATGAGTAAAACTGGTATTTATCCATTGCATTATCAAATTTTAAGGGGTGGCAAGTTTATGAACGCAGTAGGTATTGATGTTTCCAAAGGTAAAAGCATGGTGGCTATCCTTCGCCCATATGGCGAGATTGTTTCAAAGCCATTTGAAGTCAGGCACACAGCCAGTGGTATCTATTCTCTAATTGAGCACATCAAATCCATTGACGGAGAATCCCGTATTGTCATGGAGCACACGGGACGTTACTATGAACCTCTCATCCATGAACTTTCTAAATCCGGGCTTTTTGTCAGTGCCGTAAATCCCAAACTTATCAAAGACTTCAGCGACAATTCCCTTCGCAAGGTTAAATCTGATAAGGCAGATGCGGTAAAAATCGCCCGCTATACTCTTGACAGCTGGACGGAATTGAAACAGTATGGCCTTATGGACGAAATACATAATCAATTAAAGACCATGAACCGCCAGTTTGATTTTTCTTTTAAAACACAAAACCGCCATGAAAAACAACCTCATCAGCATCCTTGATCAGACGTATCCGGGTGCAAACACCTATTTTGACAGTCCCGCCCGCGAAGACGGAAGCCAAAAATGGGTGGATTTCGCAGCTACTTTCTGGCATGTAGATTGTGTTCGCAAAATTTCTCTAAAAGTCTTTGTAGACCACTATCAGAAGTGGTGCAAAAGAAAGAAGTACAACTTCAGCCAGTCGAAGGCCGAAGAAATCTATGGAAAAGCAAAGGAGCTTGTTTCTGTACTTCCTAAGGATGATTTAACAAAGCTTATCATCAAACAGGCGATTGACCAGTTAAATACCGCCTCCCAGACTGTTGAGCAGCTTCGAACCATGATGAATGAAGCCGCTTCCAAGCTGCCGGAATATCCTGTAGTAATGGCTATGAAAGGGGTTGGTAAGTCCCTTGGTCCACAGCTCATGGCTGAGATTGGGGATGTTTCCCGCTTTACCCATAAAGGAGCCATCACAGCTTTTGCAGGCGTTGATCCTGGAGTCAATGAATCCGGTTCTTATGAACAAAAAAGTGTTCATGCCTCTAAGAGAGGCTCGGGCGCACTCCGAAAGACCCTGTTTCAGGTCATGGATGCTCTTATCAAGACAAAACCACAGGATGACCCAGTCTACCTGTTTATGGATAAAAAACGGGCACAAGGAAAACCTTACTACGTCTATATGGCCGCTGGCGCAAACAAGTTCCTGCGCATCTACTATGGCAGAGTGAAAGAATACCTTTCAACTCTTTCAGAATAACCAGCTATACTTACCCTTATTTTAGACCAGCGAATATCGGTGGTCTTATTTCAATATTCAAAATCTCGCGTAAAACTTTTTGCCTAAAATCATCAATTTACTATTGACTTTTTATTTGCAGGCTATCAATATTAATATAAAAAAGAATGTGTTATACGCATTCTCCGCGCGCGAGCGGGTTGCGTAGCAATAAACATCATCTCCGCAAGCTGCGCATAATCATCTGTACTTGTATAGGAAATCTGGAGGAATCTTCCTATACAAGCACAAAAGCAGGGAAATCTATGCAACATTGTCAAGTGATGAATTTAATTTTGCACACAAAAAAGCAGGGACTCTCTCGAATCTCTGCTTCCCTAACTGATGTTTTCAATTTCATGGTACAACGTCTTTTACCTTATCTATAACTATTTCAGATTAACGATATAATTACTATGTTTAAATTTTAATAAACACTTTACTGTCAAGCATGCTCGTGATTTCTTTTCAAGATAGACATCTATTTAAAGTCCGAATCACTTCTTCCAAATTAATAGGCTTTGATAAATGAGCATTCATACCAGCTTCTTCCGTTCTTTTAATATCCTCTTCAAAAGTATCCGCTGTCATAGCTATAATTGGAATTGTTGGTGCATCATTTTTCGGCAATGTACGAATTTTCTTCGCAGCGGATAAACCATCCATGACTGGCATCCGCACATCCATTATAATGGCATCATATGTTCCATCCGCACAATTATTGAAAATATTGACTGCTACTTGCCCATTTTCTGCTGTCACTACATCCATTCCCACATCATCTAACACGCTTTTCGTAATTTCCATATTCAGCGGCTGGTCTTCCACCAATAAAACCTTTTTTCCTTTCAGGCAAATTTCCTGTTTGTGCCTCTCTTCTTTTTTCTTCTGTATTTCCAAAAAATCAGGCATCACTCCGACATCAAATGCAATTTCCACCCTGAATTTACTTCCGACACCCTGCTCGCTTTCGACATAAATGTTCCCGTTCATCAAATCCACCAGTTTCTTTGTGATAGCCATACCAAGACCGCTACCCTTAAACCCACTGTAATTTCTGCTGTTTTCCTGTGAAAATGATTCCCATATCCGTTCCAAAAACTCTGGTTTCATACCGATTCCATTATCTTCAATTTCAAAACAATATACTGCCTTTCCACTATCGGCAGAAATTTCCCTCACATGAAAAAATATTTCTCCTCCATCTGGTGTAAATTTTGCAGCATTGCTCAGTATATTGATGAGTATCCGACGTAAATGCAGTTCATCTCCCAACAGCACAGGATGGCGGAACATTCCAAAACTTTTAACAAATTCCACATTCTTTTCTATCAGCAGACTGTCAACAATGTCTGCACAATTATTTATTAAACTGCGTATATCCATAGGTTCATAACTGATGATCATTTTGCCACTTTCAATTCGGTTTATATCTAAAACATCATTCAGCAGCGACAACAAATACTGGGAAGAACTGTCTATTTTATTCAGGCAGTCAAGCACCCTGTCCTTATCGTCAAAATGCCTGATAGCAATATTTGTCATACCATCAATTCCATTGATTGGTGTTCGTATATCATGGGATATATGGGATAAAAAAACACTTTTCATCTGATTAGCTTCCTTTTCCCGCAAAACAGACCTTTTTAATTCCTGATTTTCTTTCCTTAAGTCAGCAATCTTTCGTTTCAATTTTTTTCGCTTCATGTTCATTCCTCCAAAAATATTTATCTTCCTGACAATAGAGTAACGATCTAATATCTACTTTATGTCACTCCATCTTTCATAACTGCCGTCATACAATTCCTTTAACTGTTCTATAGAAATTTTGCTTTCATACTTCATTATTTATTGTAGACTTACCAATGTAAAATCTGCTATCCCATATATGTTAAATCTATGTAAATTTCCTCATTTCTGTATATTTTTGAACCAACTTATATGCCAGCATAACATCATTTTTGCAGACCAGATTCAAAACAGTTGGATAATTCTATCCTCCTTTGTCGCACCTTTTTCATACGATTACCAATAATAAGTCTACAAAAATGAAAAAACAGAGATTCTCTCGAACCTCCGCTTTCCAAATTGTTTTTTAGTTATATAGTAAATATCCTATTATTTACAGTTCCCCGATAAAGTTATATGCAATCCGCACTTCCTGTGTCCTTACCCCGTCAATCTTCTCCGGCTTGCCTATCAGTATGCGGTTAATCAGCCTGTTTAACACCGTTTCGTCAAGTTCCGTAATGGCGGCATACCGCTTTATTTCCTCCACGAACGTCCGCACATCACCCTCCGAATGTTCTTCCTTACTGATAAGCGCCGCTATCTCCTGCATACGGTTCTGGTTGTTTTCCTGCTCTTTCTCCATTGCGTCCGTCAGCTTCAGGAAACGCTTTTCCGTAAGTATCCCCTTTGCCTTGTCCGCATAAAGGCTGATAAAAGTATCATCTATCTCCTGATTGCGCCCTGCAAGGCTCTCATATTCCCTTTTAAGGCTGTCAGTGTCGGCAAGGTACTGTTTTTCCATCCTTCGGCTTAAACGCCCGTAAAACGCTTCCCTGTCCTTTAACGCCATTGCCGCAACTTCCTGTATGTCGGCAAGCACAAGATTGTATAAATCCCTCGCTTCGATTTTATGGCTTGTGCAGGCATTTTTACCCAAACGGTTATATGTCTGGCAGATATAGTATGCCTTGTCTATCGGCTCACGTTCTTTCCCCGTCCTGCGGTCTTTGTCCGTCCTCCCGATTTTTTCATAACGTACCTGCATGGACTTCCCACAGGTAGCACAGTAGACAATGCCATGAAAAATATTATAATATGGGCAGTTATTACCCTTCATAATCGGCAGTCTGCGGTCTATGGGCTGCTGTACCTTTTCCCACTCCGCTTTGGGGATAATGGCTTCGTGGCAGTCCTCTATGACTTCCCTCTGCTCCCTCGGAATGATATTGTAGGTATTGGAGCGTATGCCCTTCTGGTGCGTCTTGCAGACAACATGTGCGCCCTTGTAAAATGGATTTCTCAAAATGGTTGATATGCGTGAGCCACTCCAAGCGTAATAATTCACATC
The DNA here is from genome assembly GCF_000403845.2 of Eubacterium sp. 14-2. Classification (GTDB taxonomy): domain Bacteria; phylum Bacillota; class Clostridia; order Lachnospirales; family Lachnospiraceae; genus Petralouisia. The sequence continues at coordinate 1,369,048 of NZ_KE159568.1, forward strand.
ACAGTCCGTTCCCGTCTGCATTCTTGTAATCGGTATTCGTTCCTCCATCAAAACCTTGCATATTTTCATGTTCCCAAACCCGTCAAGCGCAAGGTCATATATCCGCCTGATAATCGACGCAGTTTCCGGATCAATGATAAGGTGTCCGTTATCGTCCGGATCACGCATCAGACCAAGCGGCGGCTGCCCTCCGCAGAATTTCCCCTGCCTTGAGCGTGTCATGCGCCCCGCAAGCACCTTTTTTGAAATATCCCGGCTGTACATATCGTTCAGGATATTCTTAAACGGCGCAATATCCATTTCCTGCTTGTTCACGCTGTCATAATTGTCCGTAATGGCTATGTAACGTACATTGTGTTTTGGAAAGAACACTTCCATGTAGCTGCCGGACTCAATATAGTTGCGCCCAAGCCTTGAAAGGTCTTTGGTAATCACGCAGCTTATCTTTCCTGCTTCAATATCACTTATCATACGCCGGAATGCTGGACGGTTGAAGTTCCGCCCTGTGAAACCATCGTCCACATAATACTCGCAGTTGAACATGCCGTTCTTTTCTGCATAATCTTTCAGCAGTAATTTTTGATTGCTGATACTCATGCTCTCGTTGTCTTTGCCGTCTTCAAGGGATAAGCGGCAGTAAAGGGCAGTAAGTAATGGACCGGTAATCTTAGAATTGTTTTTCCTGTTCATAGGTTCTCTCCTTTATGAACAGGGACACGATACCATTATATTACCATGCCCCCGTTTTAATTTCAACATATTTTTCCAGGACTTGCCTGCCCCTTATTCAAAAAATGCGCCGCATTCCTTGAAATGTGTTCCTCCGTCTTTTTCTCTATAAGATGTTCAAAGGCTTCCTGCATGGTCTGCGTGCCGCCAAACTCCCTCGTCACAACAAACCTTGTCTGCGCCTTTTTCCCTTTTTTGTCCGTTTTCATTTCCCTGTCCATAATCATAAATCTGCCCCCTCAGCCTGCACCGTCTTATTCTCCATCATCAGTTCTTTAAGGCGTTCCTTTTTCTGCTGTGCCGCTGCCCTGCGGAAATCATCTCCCATAAAGCGGACAGGCGTACACATCTCAAGCAGCCTGCCATAAATGCGTGCGTGGGGAACGTCCTCCGGGTTTTTTAGCTGCTCCGGCGTGAGGTTCGTCGTTGCAATTAACGGTTTTTTGCTGATATACCTGCTGTCAATCACGTTGTATACCTGTTCCAGCCCGTATTCCGTACCCCTCTCCATGCCGAAATCATCAAGGATAAGCAGGGGATAGGAGCAGAGCCTTACAATGTACTCATTTCTGTTTTCCGAGCCATAAAAAAGGTTGTTGAGTATCGTTGCAAAGTTCGTCATACAGACAGGTATTTCCCTCTCCATAAGGGCATTTGCGATACAGCCTGCAAAATAACTTTTCCCCGATCCGACATTCCCCCACAAGACCAGCCCGTGGTTCTCCGCTTTCATCTGCTCCCACAGCTCCACATAAGAGTGTGCTTTTTCCATCTGCGGGCATTTCCCGTTGTCGTTTTGAAAAGTCCAGTTCCGCATCGCCGGATTGGAAAAACCTTCCCGTTTCAGACGCTCCACTTCGGCATTGTGCTTTTCGTCCGCATCCCTCTTTTCCAGCTTTTCACGCTCTGCCCTGCGGCAGTCGCATTCAGACGGGTGCCGGTCACGACCAAACAGAGCCTTGCCTTTAGGAAAATATGCTTCTTTAGGCTTGTGGCATTTCCCACAGTGCAGCAGCCCGTCCTCCCCCATGTAATCCTCTGGCTCCGGCGTGGTGTCCATCATCTGTAAAATTGTGTCGGTCAAACCGTTCATAAGCTGTCCTCCTCACTGTATGAATAATCGGGCATTCCCTTTTTCAGTGCATTTCCTGTGGTTGCTGCCTTTTCAGTGTCCTCCTGCGCCCATTTATAAATCGTGGCGGCATGGTTATGGTACTGTTTCCCGCTTGAAGCAATATGTACGGATAAGCGGTCAATGTAATATTCCCATTTGCCGGGCAGTTCTGTTTTCAAAGCATCAAGTTCCGCATCAGAGAGGAAAATATTATGGAATCTCCCATAAGCGGCGGGGGCGGGCGTGTCTTTCTCTCCCTCTCCCTCTTTCTCTATCTCTTTATCTCTCTCTATCTCTAACTCTCTCTCTACGCGGCAAATCTGTTTCAGGTTGTTGCAGCCTGTTTCATTTGTGTTGCATTGCAACACTTTCTGTCCAAGCGCAAGCTGTTTTTTCCGTTCCCTGCACTCCCTTGAACGTATGGTTGACGCTGTTTCCGAGCCGATGATTGTCGTCACTTCTGTGAGCTGGTACTCGTCATCATCACCAATCTCTATCAGCCCGTGCCGCTGTAAAAATGCAGCGTCAGCTTCACCTTTTCTGCGTCCTCGTCAAGCGCAAGGGCAATCTCTGAAGCGAAGTTGTCCTCCACACCCTCAAAGTAAAGTTTCCCCTCGTCCTTTAACGACAGCAGCATCATTTTCAGATAGATAATTGTGTGCGTATCACCGCCCGCTATGGAGCGCAGCTTCTTGATGCGCTTGTCTGAAAACCAGTCCGCTTTCAGTTTCAGCCAGTAATATCTCTTTGCCATAAATACCTCCTTAAACGCACAAAAAGGACAGCCCAGACTTTTCCCATAAGTCTGTGACTGCCCTTGCGCTGTGTTAATGAAAAATAATTCAAAATCCCTTGAAAACTTTCTGCAAACAATCGGGAAAGATTGCAGAAATATATATTGGATTATGTATTCAGTTTTTAGTGTCAGCGTTCAAATGCCGCCTTAAATTTTCAGCTTGTCCGCACCATATTTGCGAATGATACGGAAAAGAATTTCTTTCTCTTTCCCCTCTGCTTTATCATATAAGCCGCATAAGGTTTTCTGTTCCGTCAGCGTGAGGGTATTGGTATAAGGCTTGTAATTTTCCGTGATGAAAACCCCGCCGCCCTCGCCCGGCTTTGTGTAGACAGGGTAATCAAAAGACAGTGCGATAACGTCATTCATTATCGTGCGCCTTGAAACATCCAGTTCCCATGCAAGCTCCCTCATTGTCGTATGCCCCCTGGCGGATAAAATGCTGATGATTTCCATTCTCCGGTGTGCAGTGTCCATGCCGCACCTCCCGTCATTTTCTATGTAAAACTTCCGCAGTACGGTCCAAATTCATGTATGATTGACAGGACAATCTTCCTGTCATCTGAACCACAGGTCACAGCAACTTTTTCCAAACATTCCAACTGTTCCTGCGTGAGCGAGTTCTGGTGCTGCGACACACCGCCCGCAAGGTAATAACCGCCGTCATATCCCTGCCGTGTAACCACGGGCAGTTCTTCGCCGATGATGTCAAAATCCCTGCGGATTGCTTTCCTGCCGACATGGTATATCTTCATTAATTCCGTTGTAGTCAGCTTTTTCCCCGACAGCAGCATATACTCAATCTCACGCCGCCGCTGGAATGTATTGTCCTTCATGTTTCACCTCCTCCCTCTGTTTAATTCCCTGTGGTTATTATAAAAAAAGTAATATTCCCTCTATGGCTACATTCTTCAAAAAAGTTTGATTATTTTTTCAAAAATGGTAAAAGTTATACCGACTTTTTTTGAACAAATCCCGTATTTATCAGCGTTGCCGAAAAAGTCGGTATAACGTCATAGCAAGCACTGCCTGTGTTCCCTCACAGACTGATTTTTTCCAATTTTCCAAATGACGGAAACTTGGAAAAAATGCTTGTAGGGGGAAGTTTCCCCCTAGCCCCCTCTGCGCTCAAAAATCCATGAAATGCCCTGCTGGAATTTCTCATTTTTTCACTCATTTTTCTGCACAAATATCCCCCATAACGGGATAGAAGATTGTGTAAAATACTTTCATCAATCCATTACAGAAAGGACACTAAAAATGGCAAACAGAGAACGCAAAAACGAGTTAAAAATCTATCTGAGTGACGATGAGCAGTATATCCTTGAGCAGAAAGTAAAAGCCTCCGGCATGAAAAGCAAATCCGCTTTCCTGCGCCGCCAGATTTTGTATGGTTTTGTTTATGACATTGACTATTCCGAACTTCGGGAATACAATGCCGCACTCGGAAAAATCGGCGGCAATCTGAACCAGATAGCAAAGCGCATGAACGCCACAGGAAACATCTATGCCGCTGATGTAAAAGAGGTAAAGGAACTGATGAAAAAAGTGTGGGATACACAAAAAGCCATGCTCTCAAAACAGCCATACATGAAACAGTAAACCGTATCAAAATTTCTGCCACAAAACGGAACAGCAGCAGTCAAAGCGAAACTGCAATAACATCTAAAATCAGACAAATTTCACACCAACAAAAAAGGTGTACCGCAGGTAAGTTTCAACCTTCCTTGCAGTACACCTTGATGTGTATAACCATTCCGTATTTTTCGTTTTTTGCATATATACAGTTTTTGTTTTTTTCTAAACATGACCTGTCCCTCTCTGCCATCTTTTACAAAAAAAGAGAACAGCGTTTTATACTCAAATAAAACCACTATTCCCTAATTTATGAATTACATATTTATGTCATAAAGATTGCATTATCAACCACCATTAGCGTTTGTATTGAATATATAAAACTAATCTTATGACTTCTTTGTAAAATCTAAAAGCTATGTTTTGTATAATTTATGTAAAATTTGAATTTTTTAGGAAATCTGCATCACATCATTTTTATCCTCTTGCAAAAAAATCTGTATGATTGTTCCTTCTCCAGGGCTGCTCTGTAAGTCAATCTGACCATTCAAATACTGTACGGCGTGTTTTACAATAGAAAGTCCCAGCCCCGTTCCACCCGACTCTTTAGAACGGCTCTTATCCACTCTGTAAAACCTCTCAAATATCCTTGCCTGATGTTCCGCCGGAATGCCAATTCCTGAATCCTTTACAGAGATCACAGCCTGATTTTCCTCCCTGCTTACAGAAACCTCCACCATACCGCCATCTTTATTATATTTGACAGCATTATCGCAAAGATTAAATATAATTTCCGTCAATAACCGCCGGACACTTTTTATCCTGACTGTTTCCCCTGTCACAGCAATTTCAATATCCTTTATCGCTGCTATATCCGCCAGCCCCGCAGCCACATCCGTTGCAACCTCATATAAGTCAACATTTTCAAAAGGCATATCGCACCCCTCGTCTAATTGGGATAAACGGATAATATCATCAATCAATGTTACAAGCCGCCCTGCCTCTGTGCGGATATGCCCTACAAAACGTGCCATATCCTCCGGTTTTACAAGACCATTCTCCATTAACTCCGCACTTCCCATGATTGATTGCAGCGGCGTTTTCAGTTCATGTGATACATTGGCAGTAAACTCCCGCCTGTTCCTTTCTGCGAAAGCTTCTTCTGTTATATCAAAGGCAAGGACAACCGCCCCGATTACAGTACCATTAGATTCAATGCGGTTGACATGGAGCTGATACTCTTTTCCCTCACGTTCTATGCGGATTTCGCTGTGTCCGTTTGAAAATGCGTCCTGTATAGCATGGCTCACATCATGGTTCCGCTCCACTGTCAGAAAATCTTTACCTATGCAGGATTTTTTTGTATGGAACAGTTTCAATGCTGCGGGATTGATGTTCAGAATGATGTTTTTTTCATTTAAAAGCACAAGTCCTTCCGTCATGCCCTGCGTAATCTGTGTAAACTCATCATTCTTTCTCTGAAGTTCCGACAACTGTACATCTATCTGCCTATGCTGTTTATTGATACGGTTTAATAAGGGCGCTAATTCTTCATAGGTATCATTTTCCAGCGGTTTTTCCAAATCAAGGCTGTTTAATGGCTCCATGATATGTTTGGAAATCCGGCTTGCCAACACTCCCGACAACACAAGGGCCACGGCAAGCACAATTAAAATCGGCTGTATCATTCCCAATACAAGCAACCAAACAGTAGCACTGCTAACCGAAATTCTAAGGACAGAACCATCGTTAAGCCTTCTGGCACAGTAAAGCGTTTTTTCCAGGAGTGTCGTGGAATAGCGCAGGCTTTTTCCTTCGCTGTTCTGTAATGCCTGCCTGATTTCCTCCCTGTCCGCATGGTTTTCCATACTTTCCTCGTCGGACTGTGTATCATATATCACATCGCCGTTCCCGGCAACCCATGTCAGACGGTACTGATTTGATTGTAATTCCTCAAGATATTCCTGCCCGTTCTTCTCAACGGCTGCGGCTGCCAAAGACAACTCATCTTCTAACTGTTTCCCCTGAACATCACTGAAATAGCGGTAAAGACACCCCATGATGATAACAAGGCTCGCCATCAGGACAGCCGCCGCCACAATCATAATAGACTTAAAAATTTTCTTTGTCATGCCTGCACCTCTAATCTATATCCAACGCCACGCACTGTTTCAATCATTTTCCCATAATCCCCCAGCTTCACACGCAATGTACGGATATGCATATCAACCGTCCTTGTTTCACTGATATAATCCGCACCCCATACATCATTAAAAAGCTGGTCACGGGTAAATGCAATTCCCGGATGAGAGAGGAACAGACGGAGAAGTTCAAACTCTTTTAAAGTAAGCTGTATCCTTTCTCTGTCAACGGTAACAGTATGCTCGTCTAAATTGACAACAAGGTCGCCTGCCTTCAAAAGATGTTCCACTTCTGTGGGATTGCATCGGCGAAGTACAGCTTTCACACGGGAAACCATTTCCATCATTCCAAAAGGCTTTACAAGATAATCGTCCGCACCTAAATCAAGGCTCTGAATTTTATCGTACTCCATGCCCTTAGCCGTTGCCATGATAACGGGAATCCTGCAAGTGTCGGGACTGTCTTTCAGAAATTTCAACAATTCCACGCCGTCCTCTCCGGGCAGCATAATATCAAGGATAATCAAATCCGGCTTATCCGTGGCCAGCGCATCACGAAAAGCCGCCGCATCCGAAAAGCCTGTTGCTTCAAAATCTGTAGAATTAAGCGTGTATACCTCAATATCCCTGATACTTTCATCGTCCTCTACGCACCATATTTTCATAAATTTTCTGCTCCTTTGTGTTTTCCTGTTACAGAAAAAGCCACCCACTCTGCAATATTTACCGCATGATCCCCAATACGTTCAAAGTATTTGGCAATCATCAGTAAATCTAATGCGTATCCTCCATTTGTCGGCTTTTCTGCTATCAGTTCAATCAATGATGATTTGACCTGCAGGAATAAATCGTCAACCACATCGTCACGGTCAATCGCCGCATCAGCCAGCGCAACATCCTGCTTTACAAAGGCATCAATGCTTTCTGTGACCATTTGGCTCACCGCATCAGCCATAAAACGGATATGTTCACATTCCCCGCCTGTCCGCCCGTCAAGAAATGTAATAATTTCTGCAATGTCCGCCGCCTGCGTTCCAATACGCTCCATATCGGTAATCATTTTAAGGGCTGCGGAAATCTGCCGCAAATCCCCTGCCACCGGCTGTTGCTGTAACAACAGTTTCAGGCACAGCGTTTCTATTGTGCGCTCCATATGGTTAATTTCCCCGTCAAGGGATATAACCTTATCTGTCAGCTTCACATCGCCCGCAGAGAGCGCCCTTGAAGCAATTGCAATCGCTTCCTCACACATTGCCCCCATCCTCGTAAGCTCATTATTAAGCGTAGCAAGCTGTTCATCAAAACGACTTCTCATTATCCAAACCTCCCCGTAATATAATCCTCTGTCCGCTTGTCTTTTGGCTGCTCAAACATCTTTTCCGTATTTCCATATTCAATTAAACTACCGAGGAGAAAGAATGCAGTATTATCGGAAATCCGTACAGCCTGCTGCATATTGTGCGTAACGATGATAATAGTATACTTATCTTTCAGTTCCATTGCAAGTTCCTCAATTTTAGATGTGGAAATCGGATCAAGGGCGCTTGTGGGCTCATCCATCAGAAGCACATCCGGTTCAACCGCTAATGCACGGGCAATGCAGAGCCGCTGCTGCTGACCTCCCGACAATCCTAATGCCGATTTTTTCAGCCTGTCCTTTACTTCCTCCCAGATTGCAGCTCCACGCAGGGAGTGTTCTACGATATCGTCCAGTTTTGCTTTATTTTTTATGCCATGTGTCCTTGGTCCATAAGCAATATTATCATAAATACTCATCGGAAACGGATTAGGCTTTTGAAAGACCATGCCAATGCTGCGGCGAAGCTCATTGACATCAATATCTGCATCAAAAATATTATAATTCCTATAACACACTTCTCCCGTAATCCTTACACCAGTAATAAGGTCATTCATTCGATTTAAAGATTTAAGAAAAGTAGATTTTCCACACCCGGAGGGACCAATCAGAGCTGTAATGCTCCGTTCCTCAATTTCAATATTTATATCTTTCAAAGCCTGCGCACTGCCATACCAAAGACACAGGTCTTTCACTGTCATAACATTACTCATACAATTCTCCTTCTTTGGAAATATCTGCCCACCAATGCCGCCGACAAATTGATGAACATAGTCAAAATCATCAGGATAGCGGCAATAGCAAAAGCAATTCCAAATTCTCCGTTTTCCTTTGCATAGACATATAATGCAACTGTCAGTGTTGCCCCTGCACTGCCAAGCCCCTCAAAGATTCCATTCAGAGCGTGGGCAAAACCAGCCGTAAAAAGAAGTGCCGCCGATTCCCCAAGAATACGCCCGACAGACAGGATACAGCCCGTTATGACACCTTCAATACAGCCGGGAAGTACAACGGTATAAATCACACGCCATTTTCCAGCCCCAAGTCCGAAAGCACCTTCACGGTAACTTTGCGGCACCGTTTTCAGGCTCTCCTGAGTGGTACGCATGACCGTGGGCAGATTCATGATTACCAGTGTAAATGCCCCTGCTAAGAGGGAAGTTTTCATACCAAAAAACTGACAGAAAAACAGCATCCCCACAAGACCATAAATAATAGACGGAATCCCCGATAATGTTTCAGCAGTGTATTCAATCATTTCTACCAGCTTTTTATTTTTGGCATATTCCGTCAGATAAATTGCAGCACCTACCCCAAGAGGAAGAACCAATACCAAAGTTGCCAGCACAATATAGACCGTATTGAGAATATCCGGCAGAATCCCTATGCGGTTCGACAGATAACTCGGTTTTGTAGTAAGCAGTTCCCATGATACATTCGGCAGTCCTTTCCACAATACATAGCCGATTAAAAATAATACCAATGCACAGGTAACGCTCACGGAAATTCCCATCAGCACACGCATGACGGTAATGTATGCTTTCCTTTTAGTTGAAATAGATTGTTTTTGCATTTTCATTTACTCCTTACTATGTTTCAAAAAGAAATTCAACACGGCATTTATCAGCATGATAAAGAGGAACAGCACCAACGCAATGGAAAACAATGCCTGTTTTTGTAAACTCCCGTCAGCCGCATAGGACATTTCACTTGCCACGGCGGTTGTAAGGAAACGTACACTTTGAAACATCCCCGGCATATTAGGTGCGTTCCCTGCCACCATCATAATAGCCATTGCCTCTCCGATAGCCCTGCCAACTCCTAACACGACAGCCGCTGCGATACCGCTTTTTGCTGCCGGAACAGATACACGGAAATATGTTTCAACCGGCGTTGCTCCAAGTGCAAGGGAAGCATCCTCATATTCCTTTGGAACTGCTTCTAACGCCGTAAGCGATACTTTGATAATTGATGGTAAAATCATAATGGCAAGCACTATAATGGCAGCAAACAGACTTGCCCCGTCCGGAATATGAAAGAGGGTCCGTATCCCCGGAACAAGCACCATCATTCCTACAAGTCCATAAACCACTGACGGAATGCCCGCCAGCAGACTGACCGCCGTTTCTATAACAGTTTTTACTTTTGGCGGCGCAATTTTAGAGAGGTAAACTGCTGCCAGAAAGCCAACCGGCACTCCGATTACAATTGCACCAGCCGTACCGTAAATACTTGTGAGGATAAAAGGCAAAATGCCATATTGCGGCTGTGCTGCCGTAGAAGCCCACTTTTTCCCAAAAAGGAATTTCAAAACACCTATTTTACGGATAGCAGGAATACCGGATATGACAAGATAAATTGTAATTAAAAGCACACAGCCAACCGTAATCAGACCAAGTATCAGGAAAATGCCATGTATGGCATTCTCCATAAGCCGTTTTCTGTTTTTCATTTGACTCCACCTTTCAAAGCCTTTAGTTTACCGGCACAGCACCCGCAGATGAGATAATCTCATTTGCTTCAGATGATGTAATATAGTCAAAGAATTTCTGTGCAGCCTCCGAAAGTTCTACATTGCTCCTTGTAACTAATACAAAAGGGCGCTGCACTACATAACTTCCATCTTTGACTGTTTCCTCCGTAGGCATAATGCCGCTGACAGAAAGTGCTTTTACAGTTTCCTTTACGGACGCAAGGGAAGCATAACCGATTGCCGCAGGATTGCCTGCCACCGTTGTGATCACATCTCCGGTAGATGTAAGTTCCTGACGGTATTTGCAGACATCTTCCGTATCTGTAATGGATTCAAAGCCATCTCTTGTACCACTTCCCGCTTCACGGCCAATCAGTACAATTTCCAAATCATTACCGCCTATCTCCTTCCAATTCGTTATTTCGCCCCTATAAATTCTGCCAATCGTTTCAAGGTCAAGGTCATTTACCGGATTATCAGTATTTACAATAACGGCAATGCCATCAAGAGCCAGTATCGTTTCAGTCAACCCCTGTGCCTTTTCTTCATCCTTTAAGTTACGGCTGGAAAGACCAATATCACAACGTCCCTCTGCAACCGCTGTAACTCCAGAACCGGAGCCGGTAGGATTATATGTAAAGGTTACGCCGGAATTGTTTCCCTCAAAGGCTTCTCCCAAAGCGCCAATGACTTTTTCCATAGAAGTTGAACCGTCCGTAGATACCGATCCACTGACTGTTTTCCCACATCCTGTCATAGCAGTAAGCATAAGTGATACAATCGCAATAAGTGTGACAAATTTTTTCATGATACATTTTCTCCTTTTCTATCTGATATTTTTTGCTCTGTGATTATTATGATAAGTGCTGTCTGTAAAATCAAAAACACAACTTTTGTCAAATATTTGTAAAATTTGCAGACTTATCATTAAAGACCGCATTATGGAAAAGTGCATAACTGGCTATTCCGTCATGGATAACTGTGTTCACAGCACATGGAAAAGCAAAGTGCAGCTTTCCCACATCCTGTAAACACAGTTACCCACAACTCCATAAAACAGGCAGTTATACACTTTCCCACAATGCCTACGCCTGCGGAATCCATCTCATTCGTTCCTCTTTTATAACTTTTAGACAATATGTCCAAAAGTGAAAAGCCCTGCATATCATACACAGAGCCATTCTAATCTTTTTCCCTCTATATAGGGCATTGACTTTCCGTAAAACTGATTTTACAGAGTTATACCCGCCTTTCTTGCAAAGTCGGCTTTTTTCGCAATAATTGACGATTGTTTTTCTTTTGAAAGGCAGTTGAATACTTCCTCATAGATGATATTATCTAACTGCATTTTCTTTGCTGTCAGATACAGTGTTGTATCGAACCATGCCTGCCAAAGAGCATCAAACAATGCTCTGCCGTCCGTGAAAGTTGCATCTTCTTCAAAGCCATGCGGCGGCTTGTAATATTTCAGCTCCACAAAGCCGTATCTGCCCGCATCAAGCACCACGATTTTCTCCATCTCGTACAGTTCCGCAAACGCATCAGTTACTTTTTGGCACTTTGCACGTTCTTCCTCTGTAATATAAACTTGTTTTTCCATATTACTTTTGCCTCCATGATTTAGATATAAACCATCTCATTTTTAACTATTTCCTCTGCCCGATATCGGATACTGTTCATCTTCTGAACCCATTCCCATTGATTTTTTGCTTTTAATTCCTCCGTCACTCCTTCGACAATCTTCATCTGTTCCATGATAATATCTAACCGTTTCTCTGCCTGCTCATTCAAATCGGCAAGATATGTCCACAATTCACAAGTCAGTAATAATGCTGTGTAACGTGCTGAATGTTCCTGCTTCAGATAATCCCGATGTAGCCGACCAAAATATCCAATCGGACGGTTTTCTTCCGGCAGTTTCAAATCAGGGATATAATAATCCCCTGCCAGTATATAATCAATACCATTTTCCGTTATCCGTTCCTTTAATTCACTCATACTTTTCCTCCTGACATACTTTCGTTTTGGTTGATTCAACCCATTATTCCCTTATATACTTTTTCAGACGTACAGAATTGTACCAGATAAAAAGAAATAAAAAAGACATGATTAGCTGAATTGTCGGCTGATCGTGTCCCTGTTCTGTTTATTTTTGTTTTGGGCAGCCAACTCTTCACGAATAAGTATGGCATATCCCTGCCTGCTCTTTTTAAATTTCTTTTGTTTTTTCTGGTTCATGCTTTTTTGATACATCACATAATTTCATTACATCTTTAATAACCTGTAAAATTATCTGTTTTTCTTCTCTGGTTCTGTCATTTATCTGCGCAACAATCTGCAGAGATAAAGAATCTTCTTCCTGAAAGTTTTACAAGAAAATGGGCAAGAACTTTAGAAATACATGGACTGCGCCATATCAAACTTCATGGTACAAGACATAGTGCAATCTCTCTCTTATTATCGGAAGGAATACCCCTGCATATCGTACAGCAAAGGGCTGGACACAAAGACCCTCAGATTACATTGGCAGTCTATTCCCATGTTGCAAAAGATAAACAGAATATAGTGGCTGAAAAACTGGATAACCTGATATTTTCAGCAGTCAATGAATAAAAATTACCTGATTACCATTCAGATACAAAGGCAGTACCATCCTGTAAACAAAAAATGCCCGAAATCCCGTAGAAAAAACAATTATAAAAAATTTTAGGAAAAACTCTGTTTCTTTTCTCTGAAAATCAACAGTTCAGATATATACTTTACTGAAAAACAATTATTTCAGAAAGATAAATTTTTATGTGATTAAAATTTTAGCGGGATTTCGGGCAAAAAGTTTTCATTGTAAACATAAAAATTTTTCAGTATAATTATGATATAACAGAATTAAGTTTTATTATTTCATTTTACAAATTTATCAAACCGAGGTGATGAGGTGAAGGAAAAAACAAAAAATATAACAGAGGCCATGGCAAAACGTACCGCAAAAAACAGCGTATTCCTTGACCTTTTTCAGAATAAGAATTATCTCTTAAAGCTGTATAAAACGCTTCATCCGGAAGATATCACAGCAACAGAAGATTCATTGACCGATATAACAATAAAAAATGTGCTGACTGACAATTTTTATAATGATTTAGGCTTTATTGTTGACAATAAGCTGATGATACTTATAGAAGCACAATCTACATGGACAATTAATATTTTAGTAAGAGCTTTGCTATATCTGGCACAAAGCTATCATGAATACTTTCAACATACCGGACAAAACTATTACAAAAGCAAAAAAGTAAAAATGCCAAAACCCGAACTTTATGTTATTTTTACAGGCAATAAAGGAAGAAAGCCAGATAAAATATCTTTATCAAAAGAATTTTTTGAAGGTGCAGATATTGACATTGAAGTAAAAGCAAAAGTTATCTATGAAAGCGACCAGGATAACATCATTAACCAGTACATTATTTTCTGTAAAGTTTTTAATGAACAGACTGGGCAGCATGGAATGACACAAAAAGCAGTGTCAGAAACAATCCGCATTTGCAAAGACAGGAATGTTTTAAAGGAATATTTGCTTGAGAGAGAAAAGGAGGTTGTGACGATTATGATGAGTTTATTTAATGAAGAAGAGATTTTGAAGTCGTTTATTGAGAGTGAAATACATGATGAAGCAAGAGAAACAGCAGAAAGAATGATTAAGGACGGGGAACTCTCACTGGAAAAAATTGCACGTTATATACCATCTTTATCTATGGACGAACTAAAGCAACTTGAAGCTGAGATTATGCAGTTATATCCGTAAGCCGAATCGTTTGGCAAATAAGTATGCTCTGGAATGTAACATAATGAATAATATAAAATGCCCGAAATCCCGTTAAAATTTTTATATGCTTAAAATTTTAACGGGATTTTGGGCAAAAAGTTTTCAATTTAAAAACGAAATGCTTTTTTGAAAAGCATAGAAACACATGGAATAGTATGTTATAATTTCTGTGTTGCTCACCGATACCCGGCAACGGGAGGAGGTGATTTCATGTCAATACTCATATCATTTTTAGTTACTGTCGCGGCTGGTGTGGCTTGCCACTACATCATCAAATGGTTAGACAGTAATGATAAGGGCAACAAATAGCCTACTGGATTCTTTTCCAGTATAAACAAAAAGAAGAATCCCTCAACTATGGTCGCATCACGGTTGAGGGATTCGTTCTTTGATTTCATGTTATACTCATATCTTTTTGCCTAGTGGCATTATATCATATGCAGATAATTTCTTCAATATACTTTTTATTAAATTTTCCTGAACATATTGGGCGCGAATCTGGGCGCGAACCGCTTCTTCTGATTTTCTTTGAAATTGCAGATTAGGTGCTTTAAGATACCTGATAATTTTTGGCGCAGTTTGTCCCCTTTTAGCGTCTCTTAATCAGGGTGTCCAGGGTTCGAGCCCCTGGAGGCGCACTGAAAGCACTGTTTTTGATGACTGTGAGCATCGGGGACGGTGTTTTTTTTGTGCCTTTTTGATTAATTAAAGTGTAAACAAAGTATCATGTCTGTCGACATGATACTGCCCGGAGCAAAGCGGAGTGGCATAGGTCACCATACCATATCGCAAAGCGATTATGGTATAATAAGTTTGGCGCGAAATCCGGCGCGAAGTGGTCGCGAATTCGTCGCGGATATATAAATAGTATGCCTTATCAAATCTTTACAATTCAATAAATATTAATATAAAAAAGAATGCGTTATACGCATTCTCCGCGCGCGAGCGGGTTGCGTAGCAATAAACATCATCTCCGCAAGCTGCGCATAATCATCTGTACTTGTATAGGAAATCTGGAGGAATCTTCCTATACAAGTACAAAAGCAGGGAAATCCCTGCCTGCTCTTTTTAAATTTCTTTTGTTTTTTCCGGTTCATGCTTCTTTGATACATCACATAATTTCATTACATCTTTAATAACCTGTAAAATTATCTGTTTTTCTTCTACAGTTCTATCGCTTATTTGCATAATGATTTGCAAAGATAGAGAGTCATCTTACGGATACTATACTCTAAAATGGAACTAAATATATATTATATTTGTGAATAAAAAAATATTGTAACAGTATAAAAAAGCAGGTTTTTCGTACCCCTCACATAAGGAAGTGAAGGGTACGAATGGGCATCTCTGCATCAAATTACGGTATAGTTTTAGTAACTATACCGTTTTTTCTTTATCTGAATGCTTCTGTTTTAAGCGTTCTTGAAACATATCTTCATATTCTTCAGCAGATGGAGCATCAATTATACCGATACCACTATAATAAATATCAATCGGGTATACGGTCTTTCCGTCTATCATCTGTTTCTTAGATACCATAATGCAGTCGATAAACTCATTGACGATGGCAGGCGTAAGTTCCTTGATTTCCGTATATCGTCTGACTTTCTCCACAAATTCTGACACATTTGCGGCTTTGTCATTCTGCATTTCAATGTCTGCTTTTAACTGGACAAGAGATTCTTTTAAGGCTTTTTGCTCTGATTCGTAGTTTGCCGACATTGTTGCAAAACGCTCATTGTTCAGTTTGCCCGATACGTTATCCTCATAAATCCGCTGAAACAATATGTCAAGTTCCGCAATACGTTTTTCGGATTTGGCTAATTCACGCCGCTTCTTGGCAATTTCTTTCCGCTGTTCCTCGCTTGATTTGTCAAGCTGCTCCTGCACAAACTGTTTTTCAAACGCCTGTACATAGAATAGGACACGCCGCAAACTTTCAAGAACCAAGGCATAAACAACCTTTTCACGGATATAGTGAGCGGTACAGTTTGCCGTACTCTTGCGGTAATTGGAACAGAAGAAATATGCCTGCTCCCTGCTATAATTGTTCGTCACACTATAATACAACTTTTCCCCGCAGTCGGCACAATAGAGTAATCCAGAAAAAATACTGATTTCGCCTGTGCGGTTTGGTCTGCGTTTATGGCTTCTAAGCTCCTGCACAAGTTCCCAAGTTTCGCTGTCAATAATAGCTTCATGGGTATTCTCAAAAATTTTCCATTCTTCTTTCGGTCTGCGTATCATGGTTTTGTCCTTGAATGAGCGTGTGGTAGAACGGAAATTGACCGTATGTCCGCAGTATTCAAGCCGTTCCAAAATATCCGCAACTGTCCTTGCCGCCCATTTATGTGGAACAGCAGGAAGTACAGATGTCTTTCGCCCTTGTGCCTGCCAATGCTCCGTTGGCGTTTTTATACCCTCCGAAAAAAGGATATTTGCTATTTGTGTCGGTCCGTATCCCTCAACGCATAGGCGGAATATCCTGCGTACAACTTCGGCGGCTTCTTCGTCAATTAACCAATGGGCAGGCTCGGCTTCGTTCTTCTTGTAACCATAGGGGATAACCGTTGTAAGAGGTTTCCCCGACATACCTTTGTTCTGGAATACCGCCCGCACTTTCTTTGAAGTATTCCTAGCATGCATCTCATTGAACCAGTCCTGCACAGGAAGAAAATCGCTTAATCCATCCTTTGTGTCGATATTGTCCATAATGGCAATATAGCGGATTCCCAGACGAACAAAATCTTCTTCCAATAGCTGACCGACAACAAGACGATTTCTGCCAAGCCTTGAATGGTCTTTGACAATAATCGTCCCAATTTCTCCCGCCTCGGCAAGCTCCATCAGTTCCATAAAAGACGGTCTTGTGAAGCTTACACCTGAGTATCCGTCATCCACGAAAAATTGGGGATTATGAAATCCGTTATCCTTTGCGTACTTGCTGACAATTGATTTTTGATTAGTAATGCTGTTGCTCTCCCCTTGCAGCATATCGTCACGGCTAAGCCTGCAATAGAGGGCAGTAATTTTTTCTGACTGTCTGTTCAAAATAAACTCCTTTCCGACAGTCGGATATGATGTTTGTAGTGATGTTATTTTACCATATCCACCGCCTTACTTCAATACTTTAAAGCCCTAATTTGAAATGTTTTTACACCTCTGCACCTAATACCCGATTGACTTTGGTTATCATATCTTCCTTTTGTTCCCTGTCGAAATGAGCACAGGCGACATAATAAATACCATCAATCTCCTTTACAAAATCCAAATCTTTTGGTTTTGAAATTTGCTCAAAGAAAGCAAGGCGTTTCTCTTTTGGCAATTCCGCAAGCATATCATAAATGCTGTTGATTGCTTCTCGGATAGTGGTATCTTCGGTAAATTGCTCCTTTGTTGTTTCATCTATATAGCTGTTCATATGCAATAATCCTCCTATAAAGAATAGAGTGAGAGAAAATTCCCCTCACTCTATAGTCCTTGAAAAAGCTGAAAATTACCCTCTAACGCTTAAATTGCTTCAGCTTTTTCCGCAGATGGTCTAATCTTGCGTAGATAGCTCCTGTTGTCAGACCGACAAGTGGCGCAATCTCCTTTATGGAATAGCCCTGTATTTTCAGCAGAACGATTTGCAGGGTACGCTTGTCCACCGCAAGCAATGCCCGATACAGATTTTCGTTTTCAATCTCGTCCAATAAATCCGCAACAGAATGTATCTCTATCGGTTGCTCAGCGTCTGCCATTCCCTCAAGGTATTCCCCGATATCGTTCAGATATCGGTAAAACCGTCTGGTTGCATTAAAATCCGCCCTGTCATAGATACGGATTTTTTCGATGGTATCCTCGTCAACACCGCATTTCCGTAAAATCGTTTCCTCAGCTTCTTTCCAGATACGCCATTTGCGTTCTTCCCGTCCGTGGTTATATGCCATTTTAATTTCCTCCAGTCTGAATTTTGAAAATCGTTAAAATCCAGATTGAAAAGGCGGCGAACGACATCCCACGCCAGAAATCGCTTTGCGCCGTATTTCTGTAAAAAACGACAAAAGAAAAACCGCAAAGGCTGTCATACCTTTACGGTTTAAGGAGAGTTTATTTCTATTGTGTAGAGATTTGACTTCTACTTTTGAGGTGCAAAGCCCCCATGCAGTAGCGAGGATTTTTTTAACAGGTTATCCAACCATCCTCGGTATGGTATATGTAAGTAGAAGCTGCTGCTTGCAGATAATAAAAAATCCCTCCAAACTTCAAAAGCGAAGTCGGAGAGTGTTTAGAGTATAGCAAAGCAGCTCACCGAAACATCGTTTTTTTATTCGGTGGGCTTGTCCTACCTATGAATATATATAAAAGAAAGAGCCGACAAACTGCGATTGCTCACAAGTTTATCGGCTCTGCGTCATAGCGTCTGGCTCTTTGATGGTTTTGGATAATGTGGCTCTAATTGCTCCTTTAGCGTGAATACGGACTACGCTAACCTCATCGTGCGTTGCTATATATTCTAATTTTTCTAAGTATGGTCGCACAAATTCGGGCGTTCGTTTTCCTAACACCCGAAACATCTCTGGTGCTTCCATTCGAACTCTTTCGTTTTCATCGTTAAGAAGCTCTGCAAATATCGGCAAACAATTCTCATACACCGCCCATGTATTTGTCGCAATGTTTTCAGAAGCCCATATAAAACTTAACCGTACATTAGGGCTTTTATCTCCTGCCAAGGTCAATAGTTCCTCAAAATAAGGGGCAACAAGCTTGTAATCTGCTCTGCCAATTCGTCCTAAAGCATTAGCGGTACGCTCTCTTAATAAGTCATTTTCCGAAACGATAAAAGAAGCAATTTCTTTTGTATATGGTGCGACCTCCTGCGGATATATCAATCCCATCTCTCCAAGCAGCCACATTGCTTTAGCCGTTATTTTAGGAGATTGATTTTTAAGCAAAGAAGCTACATAGGGGATATTTTGTTTCCAAATAGTTTTATTTTTTGTCAGTTGAGCAAGTTCACGATATAATTTTTCATCCATAAGCGTTGTTTTTACCTTTCTTTTCTATTCGCTCTCACAAGCACAATAAATACTACAACAATTATGCACAATGTAACGATGCCTGCCATTGTTGAAGCTATTGTCATTTTTGGAAATTGTTCAAATTTCAACATATAGGTTACAAAGGCATTGGGGAGATTCACAAAATATGCAACAATCAAATTGTTTCCAGAAAGTTTATAAGCAACAGCAAACCCAATTCCAACGGCGAACAGCAAAAGAATATCCTCAAAGGTACGAAATCTCGGATAGCCCACATGGTAAAGCGAAAACATCAATCCAGAGACCAGAATTGCGGTTATAGTGCCAAATTCTTTCTCGAACTTATTTTGAAAAAATCCACGGAATACAAACTCTTCAAAAAAGGTTGTCATAATCAGCGGCACAATCCCCATAGGAAGCAAGTTCCAAGGAATAATTCCACCTTTAGCTACTATGGGAATAATCTGTCCGCCAACCGAAAAAACAATAAATACTATTAAAATGAAAACTTGCTTTTTGCCAAGTGCTTTAATCCCAAGGAAGTCAAATACATTTTTCTCTTTCCGCAATAAGAAAAGGGGGATTAAAAAGCTAAACAATATACCATACAGGACATTATAGAAGCAGAAATAGTATATCGGTTTAAGAAGCAAATTTGCAATGCCAACACAAAGCACTAATAGTACTTCTAATGACAATGCCATAAAGATTGTTTTTATCTTATTCATTCCCCTTTATTCCTCCGCTTTTTATCAATATCTTCAATGACCGTTACTTGAAGTTTTTTTGCTTCAATCAATGTCTCTTGTTTACACTTCGGACAGTATAAGGGAAAATTCAAAAGAACCGTATCTTCTCTGATTTGATTACGGGTTTTATTGCCGCAAACGGGACAGAGTATCCATTCTATTTTTGTCATTTCAATACCTCACTATCGCTCTAAAAGAACAAGTTGTTCATAGACTTATAAACAAACGGAATATACATACAAAACAAAGCAAGGCGTTCCCATAATCCCTCATACTTCAAAAGGGTATTTTGAAATTGCTCCTTATCTCCCATAACAAAACAGGCAAAGAAAATAAGCGATAAAATAAATGAGCTTATACTGATGATGCCCTCAACCATGCCATTTTGCTTAAAAGCTACAATTCCATTTAGCAACGGAAAAAACAGTAACGCCATAAAACCGATTGCAGCACCTACTCCATGTATCTTTGAAGCTGTAGTAACTATGTCTTTGCTCTCGTTCACACTAAAAAATCCAGAAATAAGTCCTGCACCAACAGCAAAAATTCCAATCGAAAGAAGCATGAAAACCGCCAGAACAGGAAACTTTGCTCTTAATGACAGAAAATATACGCCTGCTGTATATGCTAAGAAACCGCCAAGCCAGATAAGCCATATATTATAAACAAGTCGGACAGGACTTTTCGGACTACCTAAAACACTCATAACCATTATCTTGCCGTTATATTCAGAATAAAATCGTTCCAGTATCCACGGAACAATAAACTCGCCTATGATTGTGAATAACAAAATCATATTAAAGAACCTATTGCCTGCTATGTTTTTCATTTCGTTATTCTCCTAATATTTCTCTATACTTCCTTGAAAGTTATGGGCTTTTTGAAGCAGCGGTCCTTTTGCCCCCATTGTAAAGGCAATATCACTGCTGCGAATAGATAACAACTCCATTCCAGATTGTAGGTCTAAGACCGCCAAGGTACTGTGCGGCAATTTAATCACACCATTTTTATCAATATCGAGCCAAGCATATTTACGCCCTTTATATTGTATAAACTCACCCTCTGAAAGCAAGCAATCCCTTAATGCAGGACAATCCTCTAAAATATGCTTTAACTTTGAATTTGACAGCAAAGAATATGTAGTAACACAAAAACCTCCTGTTATTTTGCTTCCTGTAAAGATAATAACTTTTCCATCTCGTGTTGCGTCGTATTCCAACAATGCTTGTGGTGGAATATGGATTGTTAAATCTGGGTGTACGACTGAAAGCCCAAATACAAATTTACCGCCTTTATTTAACTGTGGCATAAAAACCTCCTTTTTGGCTATTCCATTTTCAGTTTGGCTGTGGTATAATAGTAGTGCCTATAAAAACTACTTTATATATATAGTACTACAAATGCAACAGAATGTCAAGGAGGAAACTGTATGTTATCAAAACCTGCCACAATGCTTTTGGGGCTTATTTACGAAAAACCGCTTAACGCATATGAGATAATAAAGCTCTTAAACTATATGAATGTAAAATGGTGGTTTAATATCGCTGATTCAACCGTTTATTCTACGCTGAAAACCCTTGAAAAAAAGGAGTACATATTAGGTGCAGCCGAGAAAGTCGGAAATATGCCAGACCGCACCGTTTATAGTCTTTCTGACAAAGGAAAAGAGGAATTTATAGCTACGCTAAAAGCATCCATCCTACAATTCAATTATGATACAAATATCTTTTCCATTGCCGCATTTTTCCTAAATACATTTACGCCAGAGGAACAACGGGAGCTTTTACGGGAACGCCTTACTGTACTACAAAAATACCGTGCAGGCATTGAAAAGCAAGTAAATCCCTTATGGGAAAACGAGGTTTCCGCTACCCATTCTGCAAATGTGAAACGAATGATTGATTTAGTAGACGCTGAAATAACAGGAACAAAACGTTTGCTTGAAAGCTGTAATAAAAACGATTAGTATAAGTGCATGAAAGAGCCGATGAGTTGTGAGTTACCTCACAAGTTCATCGGCTCTTTACATTTTAATAGGGTCTTAGGGGCAAAAGCCCCTAACAAGCGAATTTGGATAACCAAATTCAGTGCTTGGTAAGACATAACATATTATGTTTTTCGAATATCATTATTATCTAACTTCAAAAATTATCTTATAGCTACAGATGCGATTGACTGTTCAGATTGTTTAATCAACTTTGCCTGTTCATTTAAAAGATGTTCTAATGTTGTCCGAATATAATGATTAAATTCGGTAGGATAATTGAAAACGTAATGATATTCATAATAGTTAGGTACACCCTGACGTTTTTGATTATCCAGAAGTTCCCATCCTAATGAATAATCAAGAAACTCTTTATAACAAGTCGGCAACTCAGAATTATAAATTAAATGCAAATTATTTCTCATTATTTCAACCATTTTCATTTGATTTTTTATTTTATATGTGTCAACATAATGCTTCCATATCTTTTGTTCTTCCTCTGGCAAATCAGAAAAGCTTTTATCCTTTGGAATTACACAATTTCGTCCAAGTTGATATAATATTCTCGAAAAACTAACATCACCTTCAATAATTAATGCATAAATCGGTCCATAAAGTTCTGAAATTTGTCTGTCAATTAAATCCTTTTTCCAACGTATTCGTTCTAACTCTTTTTCATTATCAATACGTAACTTTTCAGCTTTTATTGAATGTCGATATGGTATAATCCAACCAAATATGACAAGTATAAGACCAATTACAGCTATAGCTATGTCAATGATTTTAAATATAATTTCAGTGCAATCCATTGTAGTTCCCCCAGTTTACCCAAATAATATTTAAAGCTCTGATTCATTAATTTTGTCGTTCAGACATAGTTTCCTTATAGCATATAGTGAAAAAGTATTTTGAATCAGATGTTTAATCTCTCGTGCATTTGAATACTCAATCGCTGATTTTTGTAAACGCAGTAAAATATTTTCATCCATTTCGATAGTATCTTCTTTATATTTCTCAATAGTTTCTTGGATAAAATTTCTCGCTATTTTTTCTTTTGCTTCATCAGACAAATCCTCAAAATGGATAACGGCATCAAAGCGGTTAAAGATAGGAGTACCTAATTGTTCCTTTATTTCGCTTTCTGTTTTGTAATTTGAAGTACAAATAATAATAGCATGATCCAGATTGACCTTATAATTCTGGTCTTCATAAACGCCTTCATCAAATAATTGATAAAAAGCACTATGAAAAACAGGGTTTGCTTTATCAAATTCATCTAACAGAATGACATTAGAATCTCTGTCTAATAAGTCTTTTGCAAAACTACCTTCTCCATAACTTCCGCCAAACAAATACGTTCCAAACTGGTTGTTTTGATACATAGAGAATTGTTTTCTCATCAATTTTCCATCAAGCAACTCAGCAAGATAATGGGCTGTTTCCGTTTTACCAATCCCAGAATCTCCATAAAACAGGATAACCATAGGCTTTTTCTGTTTATTATCCATTAGTGGATATAGGGCTTGAAGAACTTTCATTTTTGCCATTTCTTGTCCTATAATTTTATCGTCATACCCGTTATAAAACTGTTGAATAATAGTTTTAGTTATTCCGTTATAAGGTTGTTTGATTTCTTGTATTATGTTCTTATCGTCATAAATCCGATGTAATTGCTCGCTAATTTGTATCGGGGGATTTTGGATATACATATTTTGAATATCCATTTTTGCTATAAAATTAGCAAAATTTATTATTACGTGTTCTCTAACTCCAGAATATTCATCCGAATTTATCACAAAATTAGCAACTTTCAATTTTTCTTTTTCAGTTTTTGTATCATTATTTTCTTTCTGAAGCTCTGGAATATGTACAATCATATTTTTATTGTCACTATCTAATTCCATTACTACATCAGTAAGATTACGACTATCCCTTGGGATTATTTTGTTAAATTCTCTATTTGAACCATAAAAAATAATGATTTTATTCACTCACAACACCTGCCAATACTATATCATATGCTTCCAGAAAATCGTTTTCGGGCGTCGTTCCATCCAAAATATCTTCTGGTTTCGACTTTGCATTCTCAGATTTTAATTCAAATTCTTTCTCAATAGATAATTGTTCTTTCTTGCATATCCCCACTTTTACACCATAATAAGTTAATTCCATTTTGGATAAATCAGCAAGATTGTAGTTATTTTTGAATGCTTTTATATTAAATCTCAAAACGCATGTAGGTGTTTTTTCACTTGCCAGTAACATTGCATAATATCCACGTTCTCCTAATAAAGCCTCATTTAACTTTTCCATATCAATAGGTAGCTGCTCTTTGGGGACTATTGTCAAATAAGAGCTATACATTTTATACATGGAAACAGAATTTTCTGGAGCATACACACCGTCATTTTCAAATTTTCTTACATTATTATCTTTAAATGCTTCGGATATGTAATCTGTCAATAAAGTGTTTTTTAAAGTTGTGTCTAGCATTTTAGAAATCTCACCAGAAATATTACTACACACGCCACCAGAGAAAGAGGCTTTAATAAAATTTAGAATATTAAATCCACTTTCTGCCTGTGCCTCTATTTCTGTAAGAATTTTTGCTGCTCTTTCTTTATTTTCTTCTTTACTCCAATCCAACCTACCTCCATTAACGATGTCAATATAGTCTTGCGCTGTAGGCTCATCAAAATATATAACCTTTATGAATATTGGCAAAGAGTCACTTTTTGTTTTCTTTTTCATATGTTTTTCCTTTCATAACAAATTTATTAAGACTATGCAAAATGATTTTTCTTGGATTCGATATAAAAACCATAAATTTTACAAATTAATTATACAACAAACGCATTAAAATTTCTACTCTCATAAGATTAAAGGCGGCATCAGCTTCACGCCGATGCCGGCCCTAATTAGCCATATATCATTTCTTTTAAAAAGATTTCTTCCGCCTGTTGCCTAACGCAATTCATAATTCTTGTCCATTTTATAGGATTATTCTCTTTTAATTGTTCGGTAATGCCTTGGGCTTGTTTCATCTGCTCTACAATCCGAAAGACACGTCTTTGTGCTTGACTATCAATTTCAACAAGATACTCATTAAGTTTTCCGCTTGTAAGTAGGTTTATGTAAGTTATTCTAAAGTAATGTTGTAGAAAATATAAATGTAGCTGTCCATAAATACCGACTTCAAAGTTTCCTGTGTCTGGTGTTTCAAGATTAGGAACTGCATAATCGCTTTCTTTTCGGTATGTACCACCGAATTACTCAAATAATGATTTCATTGTGGTTTCCTCCAATTATATTTAGCTATTCCTACAAATTCATCATATCCAACCGTCATTACAAATTTTCTAAAACGCCGCAAGGGACACTTCCTTATGTGAAGTGTCCCTTATGACCTGTTTTTTTTTCATGCCTGTTTAAGGAGGAGAAAACAAAGTGAAAACCATAAAAATCTATACGAAAAGCCAGCTTATTCTTTTACGGAATATCAATCCATTTTTAAGGCGGTACAGACTGCCAAAAAAAGTATTAAAAAGAATAGATTACATACTGGAAGAAGAACACCTTGGAAAACAGGGATTTTTACTCATATTGCTGGCTCCTGTAAAAGACGACATCCGCGAGATTGAAGACGGTGCAAACGTATACCCATTGAAACTCGAATTTACTGCAGACCTTGAATGTATAAAAGTCAGAAACATAGAATCTGGAAAAATCAAAAGTAAAGAATAGTTTTATAATATAAACTTTATATTCCAAAGACTGAATCTCAGAAAAAGAAATGCAAACAAATTCAGAAAAAGAAACGCAAACAGCATTACCGGAAAAAATAAAGCAGACAATATTATTGGAAAAAACAGGAATATTCAGTAAATCTTTAAGCAGAAGATACTAATATACCATAACATGTAAAGGAGTGGATACCAAAAAAATCCTTGTAATCTGCACAACCCCTGCTTCATCCAATCTTCTGGCAGTTGATACAACAACAAACTACCTGATGAACAACCTCTTTGCCATGGGATACAGCACCATTACTTTATGTAACCTGTTTGCAGAAATTACAAATAAGCTAAAACCTGCAAAAGCAGAAGATAATGCAGATAACATGGAATATTTCAATTTAATATATAAATAACAGTGTCAATTATGTATTTCATATGTTATGCTTTTAAGGGTGATAGAATGAATAATTATATTTTGCAGCTTGCGGAGTTGTTGTCAATGGGGCACTCTACAGTAAGGAAAGAATTGGAAACTTGTGTCGCGGACACGGAAAAGTACTGTAAAGAGCATCAACAGGAATATGAAACATTAGGCTGCCCTGGCGGAGTGATCGCTGAGGAGGACTATGGATGTATACAATGGCTCATTTTGGCAGAGTGTCTGGTCAGGTACAATATTGCAGCCATGTTGGACTGGAAGTGTGAACTGGAGAATTTTGCGTATTTTGTAAAAGGTTTGGCAGGAAAGCGCAAATATAAACTTACATTTCGCACAGCATGGTTTGATGAGGAAGAATCTATAGAAGAATGGTGCACAGTCCTGAATGTAAAATGGCAGTCGGCTGGAGTGTATTTTGTGCAGCTTGATATGTGCAGTGACTCATATACACTTCTGCCGATTTTGTCTGATCAATATGAACTTGCACGGAGGCTTGCAAAAGAGCTTGGACAAAGAATCATTCTGCCAGATGTGGAAAATCCAGAGGACTCTTCCGAAGTACTTTACAATTTCCTGCAAAGACATCCTTATACACTATCTGCTCATCGGAGTCCTGCGCCGGCATCGTGTGAGAAATGCTTTGCAGACGGCAGTATTGTATATCCTGTTATTCCCTGTAATTGTGAGGGAGGGAAACAATATCAGATAGTGATAAATACACAGAAACTGACACCCAGACAAATAGTAGTTGCAAGCAAACATATGCGTATGGGGGCAATGGAGATGCGGCAGCGGCTCACGTTGGGAAAAGATGTGTATGTTAAGGCATATTTACAGGATACATTGTTGGCAATAAATGAATTGGAGAAAGAACGGATCGCGTATGAGGTTCTGCCGGAAGCACCGCAATATCTGCATTTTCAAGAATGCCAGAAAAGGCATGTACATAGTGAAAGATATGATTATAAATATTTCCTGTTGGACAGGGAACGTGAGAAGGAATGGTCCGGCAAAGATTGAGAAAGAGCGGAATGCGTGGCTTTGTAAATTTGCACATGGGAGCGACATTATATGGTCAAACGTATTTATTCATAGTGTTTGGAAAATTCCATATTTAATTATGTGCCTGCTACAGTATGCCTGATCAAATCTTGCCTCAAACGAAGACTTCATTTTTGTCTTTTCTGCATGGAATCTCGCAGATATCATACCAATGTGCCAGACGAAGCGTAACGGCAAATCAGTATTTAAGAAAGACGAGGATTTATGGATATATACAAATTTTGGAAAAATGTTTTAGAGCAAAATGCAGATGCTATCAAAGATTATTTTGATGAAAACGCTTATATAAACTGGCATTGCACGAATGAGCATTTTAACGTAAATGAATTTATTATTGCAAATTGCGAATATCCCGGTGACTGGGACGGTGAAGTGGAAAGAATTGAAAAAATAAATGATTTATTTATTACAGTAACTCATGTGTATTCCAAAGATAAAACTCTGTCATTTCACGTTACATCTTTCCTTAAGGTTATTAATGACAAAATTGTAGCAGTTGACGAATATTGGGCAGATGACGGTACTGCACCTGAATGGAGATTGGACAAACATATTGGAAAAGCTATTAAATAACTTTCCTGCGTGTCAATGAACCTTTCCGAGAACTCAAACAAGATTACGTCAGGCTGTTTGTCCATGATTTAATGAACCGCTTGTAGGGGATGGCTCCAGTCTGGCCAGTAACTCAATAAAGTCCTGGCAGTGGCGTAATTCCCCTGATGGATTTTCCGGTATTCTTTACCTCTGCTTTTATACCAAAGGGATGTATATTATATACCAACGAAAGAAGAATCCCTCAACTATGGTCGTATCACGGTTGAGGGATTCATTCTTTGATTCATGTTATACTCATATCTCTTTGCCTGGTGGCATTGTATCATATGCAGATAATTTCTTCCATCTCATCTATGAACAGTTCCTGTTCTTTTTTCCTCGCCATACACTGTTATTAAAAACGAAAATTATGGCATAAAGTTAAGCAACAGTAAAAAATAGTTCCTGCCCTTTAACTCACATTCAATTGTTTTTTGAATTCCCATCAGCTATACTATCCATAGGATTGATTCAGAAAATTGTGAAGGAGACAGTGAAACATGGCAATAGGAGATGTCATCAGAAAATACAGAAAAAATAAAGGAATGACACAGGAGGAAATGGCCGCCTGGCTTGGCATAACTACCCCTGCGGTCAACAAATGGGAAAGAGGTAACACACTGCCTGATATCACTTTACTTGCACCTATTGCGCGGCTGCTTGATATTACCACAGACGAACTCTTATCCTTTAAGGATGAATTAACAGATGAAGAAATTAACCAATATCTGTCAAATGTGCAAAAAGACCTGGAGAATAAGAGCTTCCATGAAGTGTTTATTTCTGTAAAAGAAAAAATTCAGGAATATCCAAACTGTGAAAAACTAATCTGGCAGGCAGCAGTCATCCTTGATGCGAACCGAATTACAATGAACCTTCCGAATAAAGAAAATTACGATGATACCATATTCGGATGGTTCGAGAGGTGTTTGCACTCAAAAAATGAACAAATTCATAACCAGGCGGCGGATTCGCTGTTTCATGGGTATTTTCGAAAAGAGGATTATGAAAAGGCAAATCAATATCTGGATTATTTCTCTTCGGAAAATCCGGAACGAAAACGCAGGAAAGCACTCGTGAACAGTAAAACAGGAAAAAAGATGGAAGCCTGCCGTGAATACGAAGAATTAATTTTTACCGGGTATCAGCACATTCAAATGACATTAAATGGTTTGCGTATGCTTTATATGGAAGATAACAATCATGAGATGGCAAAAAAACTTGCTGAGGTTTCTTCTTCTGCTGCGTCCACCTTTGAAATGGGAAAATATAATGAGGTTTGTTTCGGATTGGAAGTTGCCGCATGGGAAAAGGACGTTGCATGGACAGCACAGCTTATGCAGGATATTTTGGAAAATATTGAGACAATCGGTGATTTTGCGAAATCCAGACTTTATCAACATATGACACTGAAAACTGTTGGCTCTGAATTTTCAACTGGATTAAAACAAAAACTGCTGGAATCGTTCACAGATGAATCCTTTTCTTATATGCAGGGAAATGAATACTGGGAAAAACTGAAAAGAGGAGTTTATAACAGTTAAACCAAACAATTCCGGCTTCATTTATCCTGGCAGGAGCTTTTCCGGTACAGACAAAAAGAAGAATCCCTCAACTGTGTCCGCGGCACGGTCGGGGGATTCGTTCTCTGATTTCATGCTTATTTTCCATCATTTAAAATCTTGCTCACTTCTTTCATGGATTTCTCCATAATGGTGATTTTTTTGGCAAGGGCCGGTTTTTTGTATGCTGTTTCTGCAATCTTCTGTTTCATACTTTTTTTTCGTTTCACAGAAATACACTCCGAATTTTCTTAATATTATATGCGCAAAGCAGTATATCATTCCACCATGTCAGAGGCTTCCGGAAGTGTAAACCAGAATTCCACCCCGGATGCAAGATTATCCACACCATAATTTCCATTGTGCATGGTAACCACACTCTGGACAATATACAGCCCCAGCCCGGCATGGGCAAATCCATTTTTTTCATATCTGGGTTCTTTTCTGTTCCGATAAAAACCACTCCAGATATGTTCCATATCTTCTTTCGGAATGGGCCTTCCCTCATTATAAACGCTTACACGAACCGTATGATCCTGATTTTTTAATGTTAAGCGGATATTCCCGCCGATTTCTGTGTGTTCCAGTGCATTTGACATATAATTGCTGACAATCTGTTCAATATATTCCCGGTCACCTTCCACATAGCATTTTTCCGATAAAAAAGATTCCATATGGATTCTTTTCTTCTTAATCATACCTTCGTATTTTCCAATAATATAATCCATAACTTCTTTCATATCAAATTTTTTCTGAATCATATTTTCCATCTGATGTTCCAGTATGGAATGATCCAGAAGGCGGCTGACCATATCAGACATTTTTGTTACTTCTT
This sequence comes from Eubacterium sp. 14-2, assembly GCF_000403845.2. GTDB lineage: Bacteria > Bacillota > Clostridia > Lachnospirales > Lachnospiraceae > Petralouisia. Next base: position 1,399,036 of record NZ_KE159568.1, read on the forward strand.
CCTGAATGGAAGCAATATAATATTCCCGTTCATCCTGGGTATATTCCAGCATTTCCGCCTGGCTGGAAATTACTGCCAGAGGTGTTTTCAGCTCATGGGAAATATTGGCGATTAAATCTTTGCGTCTTTTTTCCATCTGGTCCTGCCGCACATTGTGGTGAAGCATCTGCTTTTTATTTTCTTCCAGTCTTCCCGTCTGTTCCTGAAGCCGCCGGGACATTTCATTTATACAGGCAGACAGCTGATTGAATTCTTCATACCTTCCCTTTTCCTGTACCTGAACAGAAAAATTACCATCTGTTATCTGTTCTGAAACGGAAATCAGCTGCTCTAAAGATTTCAGACGCTGTTTCCAGAAAAATATCATAAAAATACTTCCGGGTATCATCATTAAAACGAACATGGACAGATAAAATATTTCTGCCATGGTAATACTTTTTCTGCCTGCGGCAATATCTTTAATCACGATATAATAATCTTTCTCACTCTGATTCATGATTCCCCGATATTTGGCTGTTTCCAGCAATTTTCCATTGCTTCGGATAATTTCCGGTTTTCTGGAAAAGGCGTCCAGTTTTCTGACTATATTTCGAGTAATAGCATGTTTTTCACTGTCACTATTTTTCGTAACATAAACAGGATTCATATCTTCGTCTGCAATATAAAAACTCAGATTCTCATTTTCATAATTTGCAAACATTACATAATCTTTTTCTTCCAGCTCCGCCAGATCTATTTCTCCAATATCACTGTATGCCTGTATAATCTGTTTATCTTTGACATATTCATAATAAACAGGCATAAAAATTGTATACAGCAGAATACTGATTCCCGTTATGGCAAGCAAAAATACACACTGCACTAAAAATATATCTGAATTAAGTTTCCTTTTCATTGCCTTTTCCCTCAAAACAATATCCTATTCCATACACAGTTCGGATATAAGATACGCTCCCCAGCTTTTTACGGAGCTGTTTTACAATAGTATCAATGGTTCTGGTATCTCCCACATAATGGTATCCCCATATACTGTCGAGAATATGATCCCTTGTCAGTACAACTCCTTCATTTTTCATAAAGAAAAGAATCAGTTCAAATTCCTTTGGTGTTGTTTCCACAAATACATCTTTTACATACAGCTTATGTGCTCCAACCTCTATTCGGACATCTCCTGATATAAGAAAATCTTCTTCCTGGCGAAACCGTTTGATCAATGCTTCCACATGCATTTTTACCACAGCCAGGGAATAAGGTTTTACAATGTAATTATCTGCGCCATGAGAAAGACTCTCCAGCTGGTCTTCCACTTCTTCTTTGGCTGTCAGCATAATAATCGGTACATTTGAAGTTAAGCGAATCTGTTTTAATACTTCGTTTCCATCCATAAAAGGCAGCATAATATCCAGAAGTACACAGCTTATCTCTTCTCTGTGGGCTTTAAACTGCCGGATCCCTTCCAGTCCATTTTCTGCTTTATAGACCTGGTATTCATGGATGGTAAAAAAATCTGTCAGCGCTTTTAATAATTTTTTTTCATCTTCAATGACTAAAATACTTGTTTTTTTCATTTTTCCTTTATTTGTATTCTGTCCTCAAATCTTCGTTTTTCCTGTTTCGATATCGTTGTATAGTGTTTTGTATCCCGTTCCAGAATCCGGTCCATTTCTTCCAGCGTCATTTTTCCTCTCCGTACTTCCACGGACAATTCTCCCTGACGAATGGGCATTCCCCGTTTCTTGATACTCATATGCTCTGCCATGGCGTGAGCAAAACAATCAGGATGACCTCCTGCTTTCTTTTCCGGCCTGGTCCATCCGATACTCTTTTCCAGTGTACGCATAACATCTTCTTCTTTTATATCATGATAGGCAAAATAAGACAAGGCTTCTACTTCAATATCATCCAGATAATCCGTTTTTCCCGCTTTCCTGAGTTTCTTTTCCAGTCCATGGAACATCTGATATTCAAAATCCAGAAGGGAATGGGAAGTTTCAAAAGGCTCCAGATGCTTTTTTTTCAATGCTGTCTGTAAAATCTGGCCTCTGGTTCGTCCGTTTACAATCAGAGGAATTCCATACTGCTCTGCAAGCAGAAAACTGTAATAGTGCATATAATGAAAACAGACAGAACAGAAATTATGGAGAAATTTTACACACAGGCTGTATGTTTTCCTCAACTCTTCATCATCCATGGAAAATGTAATATGGTCCACAGGCATTTTCTGCAGGGCATTTTCAATATTTTTTCTTCCGTATTCTGTAGAAAAACCATTCTGAAAGGTAAAAGCCAACACCCGCATGCCATATTTTTTCTTTAACTGATGAATCACATATGTACTGTCTTTTCCGCCGCTGAATCCCACGAGACAGTCATATTTACTGCCATTTTCTTTTGCTTTCTTTTTTGCATACTCTGTTTTTTCACGAAAGATTTTTTCCAGCCCTGGCGAATCTTCCAGAAAATCCCGATTTTCCTGATAGAAATTACAGTAATTACAAACTCCTTTTTCATCAAATTTAATTTTTCTGTAATGGTCCGGAAGTCCGCAAATCACACATCTTTTGTCCAATTTTATTACCGCCTTTCTGTTATCTGATACTGTGTCCCATTATAATTATGAATTTTGATAGAAATTTGAGAACGTATAAAACAGTATTTAATAACAGATCTTTCCTGTAAGAAAACAAAGAATGCGCATAAAAGGAACCCCGCATTTTCATGCGAGGTTCAGATTTTTTACATATTAGCTATCAAAGCTGCAATATCCTCCGGACTCATAGCCCTGTTTGGATCAGATAAATCCGGTAACGGAGGCTTTATATCTTCCATAATTCCAACAGTTGTATCCGGCAATTCTTCTGTTGCAGCATTTGCAATTAAAGCTGCGATTTCTTCCGGTCTCAGAATACCGGCCGATGCTCCTGGTTTTGGCACAGGTATCATCTTAGGCTCAACATTCAGCTCCGGCATTAATGTTGGCTCAATGACTGGTTCCGGTATGGGTTCTGACTCTTCAACAGGTTCCTCATCAGCACTGGCCAGTAAAGCCATGATTTCTTCCGGCGTCAGCATATTATTGATTTCCGGCATTTCTATTGGCTCCGGCATTTCTGATGCTTCCGGTTCTGCTGTTATCATTGGTTCCTGTATTTCTGCCGGTTCTTCCATTGCAATTGGTTCCGGCATTGGTTCTTCTGTTATCACTGATTCAGATACCGCTTCTTCCGCCGCAATTGGCTCTGATTCAGGGATTTCCACCAATTCCGGCATTGACTCTTCCATTGCAATTGGTTCCGGTTCTGGCATCTCCACTGACTCCGGTTCTGCTGTCACTTCTGGTATCGGTTCTTCCATTACCACTGGTTCCGGTATGGGTTCTTCTGCTGCCATCGGTTCCGGGACTTCCACTGGTTCTGGTATTGCTTCTTCCATTATGGTTGGTTCCGGTTCTGGCATTTCTACTGACTCTGGTTCAGAAACTGATTCTTCCATTATCATCGGTTCCGGTTCTGAAATCAGTTCTTCCATTACAGTCGGTTCCGGTTCTGACGCTATTACCGGTTCCAGGGTTGGTTCCGGTGTTTCTGCCGGTTCTTCCATCATAATTGGCTCCGGCTCTGATATTTCCACTGGCTCTGGTTCAGAAACTGCTTCTTCCATTACCACCGGTTCCGGCATTGGCTCTTCCGCTGTTATCAGTTCCGGTATTTCCACTGTTTCTGGTATTACAGCCGGCTGTGATTCTTCTGATACTGCAACCTCAGAAACCGGCTCTTCCATTACCACCGATTCCGGCATTGGCTCTTCCGCTGTTATCGGTTCCGGTTCTGCTGACATTTCCGGTATTTCTACTGGCTCTGTCGCTTCCGATTCTGCTGGCATCTCCGGTATTATAACAGGTTCTGGCTCCTGAATCATAACCGGTTCCGGTTCTGACGCTATTACCTGTTCCGGCATTGGCACCGGTTCAACATAGGAACTTTCTTTTATGATGGAAACCTGATCCATCACAGACTGAGGAATCTGGTCAATTTTTTCAGGTATCACATCAATAATATCTTTTATCAGACTGGAAGACTGCTGAATCTTCTCTATTAACTCCTTCTGATCATCATCCATTTTCTGTATCTTCTTCTGATATATTTCATCCTGTTTGGATAAAACCTCATCCTTCATTTCATAAATGGACTGTTGAAATTCTTCCATCTGTTTTAACAACTGGTCGTTGGAATTCATCAGAGCATTGGCATTTTCCTTACTGCGGCTGATTGTGATTTTAGCAACTTTTTTCTGACCATCCATCAGAGATTCCAGCATATTGGCAATTTTCTTCTGATTTACAGAATTTGCCTTTTCCAGAGGCATAATTTTCTGACCGATAAAATTCAGCTTTTCATCCAGTTCCTGGAATTTTTTCTGTGAAACCAGATGTGTGGACTTCTCCGCTTTCATAATATCCACATACTGTTCTTCTGAACGCTGGCTTTCCCTTTCTCCCAGTTTCAGCCATCTGCTGATTGTCAGGCTGACACAGACTAACGTTACAATTGCAGCAATCCCCAGGATCTGGTAATTATTCTGCATATTGACAATAATATAAATATCAAATAAAAATACAAATAAGGTAATAACCGATATGGCCTGTACTTTTATCTTTCGTGAACTGTCATTTTCCATTTATTTTCCTCCGTCGTACAAATGAAATATTCAAAATCACAAATACAGTATGGTAAATTATGCCGGTGCGGCATACATAATAATCTTTTGGTATTATAACACAAAATTTATTGCTTTGCAAACCTTCTTACTGATACTTTTCTATCTTTTGCCTGTCATCCTTACATATATCATACCGTCATTATTTCTGTAAAAATAAATCGAAAAACAGCTCTGTTCCACCTTTCATATACAGGTTTGAATCAAAATTGCAGGGCAGATATTTCCAAAAAACTTGGAATACGACCTTCTGATGATTCAAATTCCATGATGCCTCAACGTCTTATTTATGCCACGAAAGACTTTCGAAATGCTATAGCACATAACGATGTAGTTTTCGATACACGTTTCCGAACTGGAAGCATTGATAAACAGGTAGGAAATGCTATTTTCAATGCTACTGGAGTAAGGGGATTAACTTTTGAAACTATTACAGACTATTTAGTTTTAGTAATTTACCAATTGAAACTTCTTCATATATCAAAAACAGAAATGAAACATATTATATCGGGATTTGAAGATATAGTAGAAAAATTACGCAATAGTGTTCCAATAAGTATTTTTAACCAGATTATCCATACTGATAATAATGCTAAACTCACCAAATTAAAAAATTTTGTTAAATCGTAAAAATCCTTGCATTTTTTACGCCTTTCCTGTATACTATAAATGTGAATAGCGGTGCGTCTCTACGGAGCGTACTTGAGAGAATCGGATGCGTCCGGTTCTCTTTTTAATAAAAAAAGTTTATCTATATCTTTTAAATAAATATTCCTGTATGATAATCTATAACTTCGTCTCAACATGTGACAAAGTTATAGTCTTGAACTAAAAACTCTCGCCTTTTCAATTAGCAAGATTTTCAGCAAAATTTTTCGGACAATTAGCAGAACCGCTATTTTGATTAGTAAACTCAGATATAGTAAAATACCGGAAACTCTGGAACCCCAGATTCCCGGCATTTTTATAGACGTCGCTAAGAGGATTTGAACCTCCGGCCTACCGCTTAGGAGGCGGTCGCTCTATCCAGCTGAGCTATAGCGACAATTACAGAATCTATTATATTTTAATAGTTTCCAACTGTTTTGTCAATAACTTTTTACATCTGATAATGCACCTTCCCCTGCATCCAGATAGTACCTTTAAATCTCCGGCCCACTGCAGGTTCACCCATTAAATCTTCCTGATTCACACAGACGTCAAATACCAGATGATTACTGTTCAGAGTCAGAACATAAGATTTTTCCTTTGTCTCCTTATTTTCTGCTGTATAGAAATCAAGAATTTCTCCCATAATACTGTACTGATCGCTCTCAATTCCGTAAGGCATAAAATAAGTATCTACAATAGAGAGAATATCCTCCGTCATAACCCGCCTGGAAATCATGGAATAAGTGTCTATGTCTTCCAGAGTCAGGCTTTCCATGGCTTCCTCATCGCCTTCCCTTGCAGCCGCCATCAGATGATTCCTGTTATTGGTATATTTTTCACCGCTTTTAATCTGATTTTCATTTTTATACACAGGAAGGATAATTTTTCCACCGGTAGACAAAGCGGAAATGGTAGTATTTACAGGCATTCTTCTTGCATTTTTCGTCCGGCATTCCTGGAGATATTCCACTGCATTCTGCAGATAAAATATCAGAGTTACACCAATTCTCATTTCATCGCAGACACCTGCATAAGCCTCACGGTCAGAACGCTTTTCAATTTCCACTCTCTCTTCTGTACTGATTCCGCTTCCTTTAAAATAGGGATAATAGTATTCTGCATGAAATTTGTCCTCCACATAAAATCCTCGAACTGCAATTCCTGTAAATTCTCCAAATTCTCTGCTTAACTCTGCAAAAACATTTCCTTCCTCATCCTCTGTCACAATCTTCTGATCCGGATGTTCTATAATCTCTCCGATTAACAAATCGAGTTCACTTTTATTTTTTAAATTCTTGAATCCGATACTTCTCAAATAACTATGCAAGTTTTTCCCCTCCCTCCTGGGATAAAAACAAATTTCACTTTCTGGAATCTAAATGCTTCTTTTTTTCATTATATAATATAAAATAAAATTTTGCAATTTTTTTTGTTTACTTCTGCTGAAAATTATTTAAAAACCCATAAAATCCCAATCTGTTCTGTTCATTTCTTTCAGCTATACAGAGGTTATAATTTTCGGCGCTTCTTTCGTATTGAGATTTTCTGTCACAATTTTACTCTGTTCCAGCTCACCCGTGTATAAAACAACAGGCGCCTGAGAATTTTCTGTCTGAGATATTACCACAGCATTCTTTCCATTCTCGGTTCTCACAAAAGTACCTGCAGGATAAATACCTATTTTTCTTTTCAGTATTTTTTCCATACGGTTTTCAAATTTCTGATGATCTGAAATAATTTCAAAAGCCTGATAGACAGATTTTCTGGTACTCTCTACTCCGGATACCGCGCAGTCAAAAGCATCACAGATCTGTATCATCCGGCATTCTTTCTGACTGTTTTTCTGTTTCAGCGGATAGCCGCTTCCATCCAGCCGTTCGTGATGAGAAAGTACCATCATTTTTGAAATCTCAGGAACCCATTCTTCCTCCTGAAGAGCTGTATATCCCAAAATAGTATGTTTTTTCATCCCATGTATTTCTTCCTGATTCATAAGCTGATAAGAACATTTCCGATAATCTACATTCAGATACTGATATCCCAGATCATGAAGAAGGCATCCCATAACTGCATCTTCCATTCTCTTTCTGGAAAATCCATATTCTTTACCAAGTATCATAACCATAATTGTAATAAACATGGTATGTTCATACAAATCAGGCGTACGGTTCCACACGTCCAACGCACGTTTTTCTTTTGTCTTTTCAAAAACTGTTACAATATCTTTTCCAAGGCTCTCCAGTTTTCTCAAACTGTTGCCTTTTCGGTAAATATGATGAGACAATATTTCTCTCAGGTCATTTTCAAATTTCAGGAACATATTTTTGTCAAAATAGAAATTTGCCTTCTCGTATTTTTCAAAGGGGTCATTTACAAATACCGTCCGTATATTTAAAGCAGTCAAAGCCTCTTTATAACATGCTTTCAAAACGGTTCCGGCTTCGAGAATCACCTTTCCATTTTCCAGACATACATTCTTCGCCAGCACTTCATTTCCCATTAATTCCGATACCTGATATTCTCTCATATTGTACCTCTTATATAATTCCGCCCTGGGTTTTTATCCACCCAGGGCATCGGTTCGGACTGAAAAGAGCTATACTCCCTAATCTTCTACCGGTGCAGTTAATTTCTTTAACCCCATTGCAATATCCAGTGCCTCTTTTTCTTCGTCCGCAAGTACAATAATGGAATTACCATTAACGATTTCTTTGATATAAGTATAACATCCTTCCCTGCTGTGCATTGCATTGATAATAAATCCATCATTTTTCTGATCAAGTAATGCCAGGGAAAAACTTAATTTTCCGCCCATTTCATGAAAAGCATCGTATTTTACCATTCCAACCTTTTGGAACGTAAATTTCAGGCTGTCGAAAATCTTCTGAATGTTTTCTCTGTTTTCTGCCTCATAAGTCAAAAGCTCGTCCACTTGCTGAATCCGTTTCACCAGAGTATCTTCCAATGATTCCGCATTTTTTCCCATCATAAATGCTTCATATTTTTTCCTGAGTCTTCCTGTTTTTATAATATTGACAATCAATAAAATAAACAGGATTAACATGACCCCGGACATTATTGCAAATGTCAGCAAAAAGTCATCTGCTGTAAAGGATAATCCTAATAAATCTGAATGCATAGTTTCCTCCATTCCGCATATTTATGAAATACATGAATTTCAATAAATATATGGTTGTTATATCTTTATTTTCAAGAACGTATGTTTATTATGTATCTATCTGATGAATTGACTGAAATAATTCCAGAATTCTTTCCAGTTCATTGTTGGAATAATATTCGATTTCAATTTTTCCTTTATCTTTGTTCTTATAATGAATAGCTACTTTTGTACCCATAATAGCTTTCAGCTTCTGTTCCATATCTTCATAAAAAACAGACATGCCATCATCTTCCTGCTTTTTCGGAAGTTCTGATTTCTGTTTCTGAAACTTTTTCACCAGTTTCTCTGTTTCCCGCACACTTAATTTTTCATCGAAAATCTGCTGTGCAAGATTGTACTGATCTTCATTGTCCGGAATTGCCAGAAGAGCTCTGGCATGTCCCGTTGAAATCAAATCATCAATTACCATCTGCTGTACCCTTTCATCCAGTTTCAGCAGACGCATGGAATTGGTTACTGCTGTTCTGGATTTGGATACCCGTTCTGCTACTTCATCCTGTTTTAAATGAAACTCATTTAACAATTTCTTATAGGCAAGAGCTTCTTCAATGGGATTCAGATTTTCTCTCTGTATATTTTCAATCAGAGAAATCTCCACCATTTCCTGTTCCGTCAGATTTTTAATAATAACCGGGATTTCTTTTAAGCCTGCGATTTTTGCAGCTCTCCATCTTCTCTCACCCGCAATAATTTCAAAATAATCTTTTTTATCCTGCACCAGCAATGGCTGTAAAATTCCATACTGTTTTAATGATTCTGAAAGTTCCAACAGGGAGTCTTCATCAAAACTTTTTCTGGGTTGTTCACGGTTTGGTTCTATCTTTGCTATTTTTACAAAGGTTACATCTTTATCCGGTTCCGGAGCTCTGACCGCTTCTGTGGTTGCTGCAGTTCCGACTTTGTTTGTGATAAGACTGTCCAGACCTTTTCCCAACCCACTCTTTTTTGCTGCCGCCATTTATATTTCCTCTCTTTCTATCACTTCTTTTGCTAACAGACGATAGCTTTCTGCACCGGCAGATTTGGCGTCATATAAATTTATCGGCAGGCCATGACTGGGGGCTTCTGCTAATCGAATATTTCTTGGAATAATCGTTTTATAAATGGTAGTATTTAAGTTACTTTTTACATTTTCCACAACCTGTAATGACAGGTTTGTCCTGGCATCATACATGGTAAATACTACCCCTTCCATCTGAAGGTTTGGATTTAATCTTTCCTGTACCAGATTAATAGTGTGTATTAACTGGCTCAGTCCTTCCAATGCATAATATTCACACTGAATTGGAACCAGAATTGTATCTGCGGTAGTCATGGCATTGATAGTAAGCATATTCAAGGAAGGAGGACAATCAATGATAATAAAATCATAATCATCTTTTATATAGTCAACTTCATTCTTTAAGATATACTCTTTTTCATTGATACCCAGTAATTCAATTTCTGCTCCTGCGAGATTTACATTGGATGGTATCAGAAAAAGTTTATCAATTTCTGTCTTCACCATACTTTCACGAATGGTACACTCTCCCAGCATAAGTTCATATACTGTATTACTCAATTCTGTTTTTTCTACGCCAAAGCCACTGGTTGTATTTCCCTGAGGGTCCATATCAATGGTTAATACTTTTTTACCTTCTTCCACAAGACAGGATGATAAGTTAATTGCTGTTGTGGTTTTTCCTACCCCGCCTTTTTGGTTGGCTATTGCGATAACTCTTCCCATATTTTTTTCCTTTCCTCTTATGTTAATCCTATTATAGCACCTTTTTCTTTTCATTACCATAGTCAATTCGTTCAAAAAATGTTTCACGTGAAACATTTTTTTGACGTAACGAATCCGATTTATAAGCAAGATTATTTCATTCATTACTATAAAAATTCTTATGTTTCACACAGAAAAAAGGAGAATGTTTCACGTGAAACATTCTCCTGAAAGATTTATAAAATAAAATATAATAACTGACTGTGCTTAAAATATATCTATCAACTTATTACGAATTGAAAAAACTGCAGCCTGTGTCCGATCTGTCACTTCTATTTTTTTAAAAATACTGGAAATGTGATTTTTCACAGTGCGCTCACTTATATTTAACTTTTCACCTATTTCTTTATTATAAAGTCCAACCGATAATAATTTTAATACTTCCATTTCCCGTTTAGTCAGCAAAGCAATCTTTTCTTTATCAACATTCCTTTCTACCATTTTTGAATTAAGTAAAGGTATCATACTCGGTTGTATATAGGTTTCTCCTTCAATCACATGGAAAATTGCCTTTTTCAACTCAGCAGAATCAGACTCTTTCAATAAATAACCGTCAATTCCCATTTCCACTGCTTTCAATAAAAATTCTATTTCATTATGCACTGTCAATATTACAACTTTTACATCCACATTATTTTCTTTTAACCTTTCCAAAACCTCCAATCCATTCATATTTGGCATATTAATATCCAACAACAATACCTGCGGAACTATCTTCTTCAGAAGATTCAAACATTCAACTCCATCACTCGCTTCACCAATTACTTCTACATCACCATCCAATTCAAGTAATTGTTTCAACCCTTCTCTGACAATAGAATGATCATCTACAATCACAATTTTTGCTGGCATATTTGCACCTCCTCCTTATCTAATTGGTAATTCAGCAATAACTTTTGTCCCCTTTCCTGGATCAGAAATAATTTCCAATTTTCCCGACAGGAGATATGCACGTTCTCTCATCATGAAAATACCAAATTCTGAACCATCATTCATTTCTAAATTTTGAATATTATTTATAGTGAACCCAACTCCATCGTCCTTAATCTCAATCACAACTTTTTCTTCCAGGTATTTTACCCGTATAAATACGTGCTTTGCTCTGGCATGTTCCAAAATATTGTCACATGCTTCACTCACAATTCGTAAAATACCCAGGGACACAATTGGAGAAAGCTCTATGGATTCACCCAATGTTTCATATGAAACATTCAAAATTTCACTTTTACGAAGTCTGGAAACTTCCTTTTTCATTGCAGCGTCCAGTCCGATTTCATCCATATACACAGGATGTAATTCATGAATTACACCTCTTACATTCTGAATGATATCACGGACACTTTTTAAAATTGCCTGAAATTCCAGACGACAACGGACCGTATCTACATCCATTATTTTGGAACAGATTTCAATTTTATGAATCGTATTTGTAAGATTCTGAAGTACACTATCATGAAGATTTTTCGCAATATGCTGCTGTTCTGTTTCCTGTATTTCCAGGATTTTCTGTTTATAAACCTTATACTTTTCCTGCAGATCTTCCTCTTCCGAATAAGAATTTTTACTCTCACGGGCAGCCTTTAAAGCAGTTTCCAGCTCCGTCAGAGAATGATCCAAATCTGCTATTTTTTCTTTCAGTCCATCTGCTTCTGTCTTTAATCTTTCCTGCTCTTCCTGTAAAGCCTCAATCTTTAAATGATTCTCCTGGTCTACTTCTCTTGGAGAAAAAGATTCAAAATTTTCATCCAGAGTATTTACCAACGCCTGAACAAATTTAATATTGTCTTTAATAAGAATGTCTTTTTTCTGGTACTCTCTTTCCAGATTTAATTTTTCCTCGTACATCTGATGATGTAAATTTTCTAAATATACTACTATCATAACCTTGCCTTTAGAACATATGTTTGTATTCTGATACTTTCACTGAGAGATTCAGAATAGTCACATAACTGAAAAATAAATTAACGATAATCATATTTATTTTAATATAAATTCAAAAAAATGAAAAGATGTATTTTAAATATTTTGTCATTATTTGCACATTTTTGCAGAAACTTAATCCTCCGGCAATTACTTATTTAAAGCATGTTTTTACTTGTATATCAGCACCATTTCGTCTATAATATAAGAAAAACAGAAAGAAGATAAAGGAGGCGGCTATCATGAAAAAACAGATTCGTAATCTTTTACTTTTAAGTTCCATCACAGGTATCAGCATTTACGGCATCAACAAGGCAATCAGCATTTCATCCACAGCCAACAACTTACTGAAAACAGATAAAGGAAATTTTTTTAACTGGAGATATGGAAATATTTTTTATACCAAACAGGGAAAAGGAAGTCCTTTACTTCTGATACATGACCTGAATCCTGCTTCTTCTTCCTGCGAATGGGATAAAATTTCAAAACATCTGGCAAAACACCATACTGTTTACTGTCTGGATTTACTGGGATGCGGCAGAAGCGATAAACCCAATATGACTTACAGCAACTATCTGTTTGTTCAGCTAATCACCGATTTTATTAAAAATGTAATTGGTTCCAAACCGGATATTATTGCCACCGGAGAATCTGTTTCTTTTGTCCTTATGGCCTGCAATATGGAGCCGGAATATTTTAACCGAATGATTATCATCAATCCTGCAAACCTGGTGAGCCTGAACAAAACACCCAATAAAAGAAAAAATGCGCTGAAATTCCTGATAGATCTTCCTGTTTTTGGTACTATGATTTACAATCTGGCATTTTCAAAGAAAAATATTGATAAAATGTTTTATCATGATTATTATTATAAAAGTCATCTGGTTCCTGGCCGTCTGACAGATACTTATTACGAAAGTGCACATACTGCAAACAGTTATGGTAAATACCTGCTGTCCAGTATCAAATCGAATTACACCAATATCAATATTGTTCATGCTCTGAAAAAAATAAACAACAGTATTTTCCTGATTGGAAGCAAAGGTAACGATCATAGCGAACCCATCATCAATTCCTACGTTTCCTATAATCCTTCCATTGAATTCTCTTTCGTATCAGAGTCGAAATATCTTCCTCAGTTGGAGGTTCCGGAAAAGCTGATCGAACTTTTGAATTTATATCTGAATCCCGCAAAATAAAAAAAGAAAAAACTGCAGAAAAAGATAATTCTTTTCCTGCAGTTTTTTATATCATTGAATGGGTGTTCTGGAAGGAGTTCCTGCTTTTCTCGGATATGATTTCGGTGTCCTTTTTTTCTTTTCAATCAGAACAAAAGATCTGGAAACATCTGTCTGAGGCAAAACAAATTTTTGTACTTTTACCATTTTTCCGCCCAAAACTGAAATTGCCTTTCCGGCCTGCTTTACTTCTTCCTCCACCTCTCCTGATTTATAGGAAACAAAATTCCCTCCGACCCTGACAAATGGAAGACAGTATTCACTCAGGGAAGACAAATTTGCCACTGCTCTGGAAACACACAAATCAAACTGTTCCCGATATTCTTTTTTTACAGCCATTTCTTCTGCTCTCCCATGAACCGCAGTAATTCCGGATAAATTTAATTCTGATATAACTTCCTGTAAAAAGAGCACACGCTTATTTAAAGAATCCATCAGCACAATTTCCAACTCAGGAAATGCTATCTTAAGAGGAATTCCAGGAAATCCTGCGCCGGTGCCCAAATCCAGAACCTGCATTTTCCTGTTTAAATCCACACATTTTATCAGGCTGAGAGAATCCAGAAAATGCTTTTCCACCACATCTTCAAATTCTGTAATGGCAGTGAGATTCATTACCTTATTTTTCTCTGTCAGCATTTCATAATAAATTAAATACTGATTTATTTTTTCATCTGAATATGGAATTTTCAGTTGTTCCAGACCAAGTTTAAACTTTTCCAGTTGATATGACATCTGTTTCTTCCTTTCTGCGGTACATCTGTTCCAGATAAACCAGCAATACAGATATATCTGCCGGTGACACACCGGATATTCTGGATGCCTGTCCCACATTTACCGGCTGGTATAGATTCAGCTTCTGTTTTGCCTCAATTCTGAGACTCTTAATCTGATTATAATCAAAATTTTCCGGCAGCTTCTTTTTTTCCAGCCTTTTGAACTCCTTTACCTGCTTTAACTGTCTTCTGATATATCCGTCATACTTGATATTGATATTTACCTGTTCCACCACATCTGCTGCCAGAACCGGACGTTCCTCATCAAGTTCTGCCAGAACTTCATAGGAAAGTTCCGGCCGGCGTATCAATTCCGCAAGGGTGGTTCCTGTCTTTAAGGGGGTACTGCCATGCTTTTCCAGAAGTTTCTGAACTGCTGCTCCTGCTCCCAGATTCACATGATGGACGCGCTCCACTTCCTGCTCAATCAGACGCTGCTTTTCCACAACCCGGTCATATCTTTCCTGACTTATCAACCCATACTGAAACCCAATGGGAGTAAGGCGCAAATCTGCATTATCCTGACGCAGCAACAGACGGTATTCCGCCCTGGAAGTCATCATCCGGTAAGGTTCACGATTATCTTTCGTCACAAGATCATCAATCAGCACTCCAATATAGGAAGAAGCACGGTCCAGAATCAGAGGCTCTTTGCCCATACAGAATCTTGCTCCATTAATTCCGGCCACCAGGCCCTGTGCTGCCGCTTCCTCATAACCGGAACTTCCGTTAAACTGCCCCCCTGAAAAAAGCCCTTTTATATTTTTAAATTCCAGTGAAGGAAAAAGCTGTCTGGGATTGATACAGTCGTACTCAATGGCATAGGCATTCCGTACAATTTTGACATGTTCCAGCCCTGTCACACTGCGGTACATTCTGTACTGAACATCTTCCGGAAGTGAGCTGGACATGCCGCCCACATACATTTCATTAGTATAGAGTCCCTCCGGCTCAATAAAAACCTGATGTCGCTCTTTGTCCGCAAATTTTACCACTTTATCTTCAATGGAAGGACAGTACCTTGGGCCTGTTCCTTCAATCATGCCGGAATATAGAGGAGAACGGTCCAGATTATCCCGGATAATTTCATGGGTCTCCTCATTGGTATAAGTCAGCCAGCAGGAAACCTGATCAATCTGTACCTCCTCCGGACTGGTGGTAAAAGAAAAAGGAACAACCTGTTCATCCCCTTTCTGTTCCTGCATTTTACTGAAATCCACAGATCTTCTGTCTATTCTGGCCGGGGTTCCCGTTTTAAAGCGAAACAGCTCTATGCCGTTTTTCTGCAAAGATTCCGAAAGATAACCGGCAGCCTGAAGGCCGTTGGGTCCCGTATGATTTACCACATCGCCATAAAGGCATCTGGCTTTCAGATAAGTTCCGGTACAGAGTATCACAGCCTTACTGTTATAAGAAGCACCGGAAAAAGTTTTCACACCTTTCACCGTTCCCTCTTCCACTATCAGCTCGGTCACTTCTGCCTGACGGATGGTAAGATGATCTGTATTTTCCAGAGTAGCCCGCATAAGGGCACTGTATCTGGCTTTATCTGCCTGAGCACGAAGAGAATGAACTGCCGGCCCTTTGGAAACATTCAGCATTTTTGACTGAATAAAAGTTTTATCTATATTGATACCCATCTGCCCTCCCAGAGCATCAATTTCCCTTACCAGATGTCCCTTTGAACTTCCGCCGATATTTGGATTACAGGGCATAAGTGCAATACTCTCCACGCTGACCGTAAACAGAATCGTTTCCATCCCAAGTCTGGCACAGGCAAGAGCTGCTTCACAGCCTGCATGTCCTGCTCCAACCACGCAGACATCATATTCTTCCGTAATATAAGGCATAAAATTCTCCTTTCAAAATTAACTTTATTTTCCCATACAGAAACTGGAAAAAATCTCATTAATCAGATCCTCTCCTGCTGTTTCTCCTGTGATAGTCCCCAGCTCTTCATAAGCATTCATCAGATCTATGGAATAAAAATCCTCCGGCATCCCGTCCTCAATGCTTTTTCCCACCATGGAAAGGCTGTCAAATGCAGACTGCAGAGAAGATTTCTGCCGTACATTTGTTATGAATATTTCATTGTTAAAAGAAATATCTCCTGTAAAGAACATCTCTTTAATTTTATCTTCTAACTTTTCAATTCCTTTCTTTTCCTTTGTTGATACAGAAATTATAGGATGATTTAATTTTTCACCCTGCAAAATTCCATACAGCTCCTGTTCTGAGATATTCTGAGGCAAATCCGATTTGTTTAAAAGAATAATCGCCCTCTTTTCCCTGAGAAAAGACAGAATTTCCCTGTCATTTTCATCAAAATCAGTGGAAGAATCTACTACATATATAATTAAATCTGCATTTAATAAGTGTTCTTTTGTTCTGTCAACGCCGATTTTTTCCACAATATCCTGAGTTTCACGGACTCCTGCCGTATCTGTCACATTCAAAATAATCCCATCCAGATTAATCTGTTCTTCCAGAATATCACGGGTGGTTCCTGCAATATCTGTCACAATGGCACGATCTTTTCCAACAAGAACATTCATCAGAGAAGATTTTCCTGCATTAGGTTTTCCTGCAATTACCGTATTAATTCCTTCTTTCAGAAGAACTCCGTTATCATAAGTAAGAAGCAGTTCCCTTAACTGCTCCTGCATCTGAACAACTATTTTATATAACTGCTCTCCATATCCATCAACAGAAATATGTTCCGGATCATCCAGAGCTGATTCAATAAAAGCAATTTCATGGAGAATAGTCTGACGGATACGCTGTATTTTTTCCTTCAGACTACCCCGAAGCTGAGAAATGGAGGATTCCAGCGCAAAATCATTCCGTGCATTAATCAGGTCAATGACAGATTCTGCCTGAGACAAATCAATCCTGCCGTTTAAAAAAGCCCTTTTTGTAAACTCCCCTGGTTCTGCAGGTCTTGCACCATACTTTATCACTGTTTCCAGAATCCGCTTCATCACAAGGGTTCCCCCATGGCAGGTAATTTCCACCGTATCTTCCATGGTATAGGAAGCAGGAGCTTTGAAGATTAATACCATCACTTCATCCACCAGTTTTTCATCATCATAAATATAACCATAGTGAACCGTATGGCTGTCTGCCTGTGACAACTTCTTTCTGCCATTTACGGAACGATAAATTCTGTCTGCAATCTGAAAAGATTCTTCACCGCTGATCCGCACAATACCAATACCTGCATTTGTCATGGCTGTTGCAATAGCTGCAATGGTATCTCCTTTCATAATTTCACCTCATTTCAAAAAATAATCTGTTTTCCTGTAAGACAAAGGCTTTCTCAATCTGAAAACACATTTTGAGAAAGCCTTTTCTATGCTACTGATTATTATTTCTTTTCAAAGTAACTACCACATGTCTGTAAGGTTCTTCCCCTTCACTGTGAGTATTTACATAACGGTCATTCTGCAATGCGGAATGAATTACACGCCGTTCAAAGGGATTCATGGGTTCCAGGGAGACGGAACGTTTGGTTCTTTTTACCTTATAGGCAATATTTCTCGCCAGATTTTCCAGAGTATCTCTTCTTCGCTTCCGATAATCTTCCGTATCTATTTTTACTTTCACATACTCGCTGACCTGTTTTCCAACGGCAAGATTTGTAAGATACTGTAAAGAATCCAGGGTTTGTCCACGTTTTCCGATTAAAACGCCCATCTCATCCCCTTTCAGCTCCACGTCCACATTTTTGCCGTCTTCACTCTTTGTAATGATAATTTCCACTTCCAGATTCATAGCAAGAAATACGCTATGGAGAAAATCATATACATAATCCTCTGTGTCAGACTTCTTACGGATTTTAATCACAGCAGGCTTACTGCCAATTCCAAGGAAACCTGAACTTCCTTTTTCAACTACTTCATATTCAACCTTATCACTGGTTGTACCGAGTTTCACAAGGCCCTCTGTAATGGCGTCATCTACGGTTTTTGCTGATACTTCAATAAAATCCATTCAAATTCCCCCTGTTTCCATCACTTGTTATTGCGTTCGTTAAATTCTTTTACCATATTGGCCTTTTCCAGCAGACTGCCTTTTCTGGCTGTTTTTGCATACTCTTCTGTTCTGCGGATTTTTTCTTCCTTTTCCTCTGTACTGACAGGCTCTGCAATTTTTCTGGTATTAATTCTGGCGGCGTTTGCAATCTGATTTTCGTAAATCCCCTGCTTTTCTTTTCTCTTTTTCACTTTCTCTTTATTCTTCTCTATAATCACTTCCAGATCAAGATTCTTCATGTATTTATTCAAAAAGAACTGCTGAATGAAGCGGATTACGGAACCGGCAATCCAGTAAATACCAACACCCACCGGAACAGAAAATACCATAAAAAGAGAAAACAGAGGTAATACTGTATTCATGGTTTTCATCTGTCTTGCCATGGCGTCATTTTCTCCGCCTGCAGCACTGGCATTGGGCATCAGCTTTATATTCAAAACCTGAGAACCATAAGAAGCAAGGGGGATCAGGATTGCACCGATAATCAGGATAAAATCTTTATTTTCCCATCCCGTACCAATCAGGTTCACAGGGGAATTGGCAATATTGATACCTAAAAAATTATTAAAATGTGTAACAGAAGCCTCCACAGAACTGATAATATCGGTAAGTCCCGTAAAACTGTCTTTTAAAATTTCCCATCCCTGCCCTGGGAGTGCATAGAGCACATCAATAATGGAATTTGCAGTGGTAGCGGCATTTTCATAATTCAGGCCTACGGTTTTTACGCCTGCTTCTTTTACGAAAGAAGTCATAATATCCTGATATCCGTCCACTCCCATGATTTTATCTACCAGTGGAGTATATACAGCCTTTACACTGCTTACATATGCAGGAATATTCCGGACTACCTGATACATGGCCAGCATAATGGGGAAGTTAATCAGAAGCTGTACGCAGCTTCCCATGGTTGATACACCGTATTTCTGGTATACCATCTGAGTTTCCTCATTCATTTTCTGCATGGACACCTGATCTTTTTTATTTTTGTATTTTTCCCGGATAGCATTGATCTCAGGCTGCATTTCCTGAGAAAGCCTGGAAAATTTCTGCTGCTTGTATGTGAGCGGAAGCATCAGAATATAAAGTATCAGAGTAAACAAAATAATACACAGTGCAATATTCTGGATGCCGAACGCACTGTTTAAAAATGTATACAGGCCATCCATAATATAGCCAATCAATTTTGCAATAGGACCCAGTATTTTGCCGGGATACTGAGTCAGTATAATTTCCGTCAATCTAACAAACCTCCTAAATTATGGAACCGGGTCATATCCGCCTTTGGAAAATGGATTACATCTCAATATTCTCCATCCGGCCAACAGGGACCCTTTACACGCACCATATTTCTGAATTGCTTCCAGTCCATAAGTGGAACAGGTAGGATAATAAGGGCATTTTGTTGTTTTCAGGGGTGACAAATATTTTCTATACAAATTAATTAAGGCAATTAATATTCTCTTCAAAATATCTCATCTTCTTTTCTCAAAATATGATGAAGACCTCCAAGATGCAGCAACGCTTTTTCCGTTTCCTGATAAGTTACCTTCCTGGACGCCCCTCTTGCTATGACTACAATGTCCAAACCTGAGCTGAATTTTTCTTCCTGTAAGCGATATGCTTCCCGTACCAATCTTGTAATATGATGTCTTACAACGCTGTTTCCTACTTTTTTACTGACTGAAATTCCCAGTCTGTTTCTCTCCGTATTATTCTTCAGAACATACATGACAAAATAACGATTTACACAGGATTTTCCGTTCTTATATACTTCCCGGAAAGAACTGTTCTTCTTCAACGATTCTGAAAATCTCATAATATACTGATTCTCCGGTTCATACGATGAATGTACAAATCTAAACAGCAGTAAGAAGAAAGACCACAATGATGTGGCCTAAGCTGATAATCTTTTTCTTCCTTTTAATCTTCTTGCAGCTAAAACTCTTCTTCCACCCTTGCTACTCATTCTTGCTCTGAATCCATGAACTTTGGATCTTGATCTCTTTTTTGGCTGATATGTCATTTTCACGGGTCATCCACCTCCTCTATACGAAAAACATTATGATTCATTATATCAAAAAATCCCCTTAAGTCAAGCCGTTTTGCAATTTTTTCATATCTTGCACAAAAAGTAAAACAAAAGAATCATACTGTATACAATATGTGGTAACAAAGTTTTTCCCCGGCACAAGTTTCCATGTTCATATTCCGGAAAAAGTTTATTTTTCTTTCCACGTTATTCACATGGAGTATTATAATAAGGAAGAAAAAAGTTATCCTCCTTTGTAAATCAAAGTTTTCCACAAGTTATCCACATTTTCCACTTTTGAAAAAGTTATCCATATTTTGTGGATAACTTGTGGAAAACTTTTTGAAAATCTGTGTATATTTTCATTTCTATTCCAAAACTTCCTGAAAAACAGGGATTTTTTGAATGTAGATATGTTTACAGAGATATTTGTGTATAACCTCAGGTGAATTTTTTCAGGCTCTTAACCCTCATACCGGATATAAAGGTCTGTTTTTTCTTTCCTTATCCCCTGTACCTTTAAAAAATTTAATTGATTATTCGGGCCATTTGCGTTATTATAGAATATGGAAGACTATGAACTTAGAAAAAGGAAGTTTGGAGAACAATATGGAACTTATTTTAGAAAAGTGGGAAGAAATTCTCAGGACGGTAAAAGAAGAACATGATCTTACAGATATTTCTTTCAACACCTGGCTAAAACCTTTAAGCGTATACAGTATTGAAGGCTCAAAACTGTATATTCTTGTTCCGTCAGAACAGATGGGATTGAATTATATTACAAAGAAATACACACTCCCCATCAAGGTAGCCATTGCGGAAATTACAGGCATTGACTATGAAATTGAATTCATTCTGCAGGAACAGACGAAAAATATCAGGTCTTTTAAAAGTAAAAATCCTGACTTTGTTCCAGATACGGAAAAAAGCAATCTGAATCCCAACTATACTTTTGAAACCTTCGTAGTTGGTAAAAATAATAAATTTGCTCATGCTGCAAGCCTTGCTGTATCAGAATCTCCGGGAGAAGTTTACAATCCTCTCTATATTTATGGAGGTCCGGGACTGGGCAAGACCCATTTAATGCAGTCCATCGGCCATTTTATCCTGCAGCAGAAGCCGGAGAAAAAGGTTATTTACGTTACCTCAGAGGAATTTACCAACGAAGTAATCGACTCTATCCGAAACGGAAATGCTTCCGCCATGACAAAACTCAGAGACAAGTACCGTACCGTAGACGTTCTGATGATTGACGACGTACAGTTCATCATCGGAAAAGAAAGTACCCAGGAAGAATTTTTCCATACCTTTAATGTGCTCCATTCTGCAGGAAAACAGATTATCCTTTCTTCGGACAAACCGCCCAAGGAAATGGAAACACTGGAAGAACGCATTCGTTCCCGTTTTGAATGGGGGCTGCTGGCCGATATCGGCTATCCTGACTATGAGACCAGAATGGCCATTCTCAGAAGAAAAGAAGAACTGGACGGATTTCATCTTGAAGATGAAATTCTTGATTATATTGCCATAAATATCAAATCCAATATCCGGGAGCTGGAAGGAGCCCTGAACAAACTGCTGGCTTTTTCCAATCTGGAACACACGGATATTACCATGGAAGTTGCCATCCGGGAGCTGCAGAATATTATTTCACCGGACAAGCCAAGGGAAATTACGCCTCAGCTTGTTATTGAAATTGTAGCAGAACATTTCAATATCTCCACAGACCAGATGATTTCCAAGAACCGCAGCAATGAAATTGCGAAACCCAGGCAGATTGCCATGTACTTATGTAAAAACATGACGGCTGCCCAGCTTGAAACCATCGGCACTCTTCTGGGAGGAAGGGATCACTCCACCATTATTCACGGCATTAAAAAAATTACGGAAGAATATCAGAATGATGAAAACTTCCATCAGACCATTGAAACCATCAAAAAGAAGATTAACCCTAATTAATGCTTCCATTCACATTTGTGGATAAGTTGTCCAAAAGCCTGTGAATGGAAGCGGATAAGCCGTACATTCATCCACGGCCGTCCATTTTACTTTATGGGATTCATTTTTTCCCTGAAATTTATACACAGCCTGTCCATACACCTTCAAGGTGAAATTCACAGGCTTATCCGGCAAGAAAAACGGCTCAAAGCACCTGAAATTCAGCCTTTGCATAATTATACACTTATGAACAGCCCCTATGACGATTAAGACGAATCTCTTATCATAAATTTATCTTTAAGCTCAGGAAGGAGTTACACACAATATGAAAATTATATGTTCCAGAACAAATCTCTTACATGGAGTCAATATTGTATCAAAAGCTGTTCCTTCCAGAACCACTATGGCGATTCTGGAATGCATTTTAATTGACGCTTCTACCAATGAAATAAAATTAACGGCAAATGATATGGAACTGGGAATAGAAACCAGAATAGAAGGAGAAATTGCAGAACGAGGCGTTATTGCACTGGATGCCAGAATTTTTCTGGAAATTGTGAGGAAACTTCCTGATAATGACGTAACCATTGAGACAGACTCCTCCTTTAAGACGGTAATTACCTGTGAAAAAGCCAAGTTTAATATTATCGGAAAATCAGGAGAAGATTTTTCCTATCTTCCTTACATAGAAAGAAATCAGCCTGTCATGCTTTCTCAGTTTACTCTGAAAGAAGTAATCAGACAGACCATATTTTCCATTTCAGACAGTGACAACAATAAGCTGATGACCGGAGAACTGTTTGAGATGAAGGAAAATCAGTTAAAGGTGGTGTCACTGGACGGACACCGTATTTCCATCCGTAAAATAGAACTGAAGGAGGCATATCCTGACTGCAAGGTAATTGTGCCGGGCAAGACACTTCAGGAAGTAAGTAAAATTGTGCCGGGAGACGCCAGCGAGTTCGTCAGTATTTTCTTTACGGAAAATCATATTGTTTTTGAATTTGATAAAACCACAGTGGTGTCCCGTCTGATTGAAGGAGAATATTTTAAGATAGACCAGATGCTGTCCTCCGATTATGAAACAAAAATTAAAATTAATAAACGGGAGCTTCTGGACTGCATTGACAGAGCTACCCTTCTGGTCAAAGAAGGCGATAAGAAACCAATCATTATGAATGTAACCGATGAAAATATGGAGCTGAAAATCAATTCCTTTATCGGTTCCATGAATGAAGATATAGATATTCAGAAAAGCGGAAAGGATATTCTGATTGGATTTAATCCCAGATTTTTTATTGATGCGCTGCGTGTCATTGATGAAGAAGAGGTTACCCTGTATATGGTAAATCCAAAGGCCCCCTGCTTTATCAAAGATGACAACGAAACTTTTATTTATCTGATTCTGCCGGTAAATTTCAATGCGGCAGCCAGTTAGAAAGGAACTGCACATGGAAGTAATAAAGTTAAAGGGTGATTATATAAAATTAGGGCAGGCGCTGAAAGCTGCAAATCTGGTGGATTCTGGTGTGATTGCCAAGCTGGTTGTACAGGACGGCCTTGTAACGGTGAATGGAGAAGTGGAAGTTCAGCGGGGGAAAAAACTGGTGGATGGAGATGTTGTTTCCTTTGAAGGGGAGACAATCAAAATCGTAAAATGATTTTAAAATCTGTTGCTTTAAGCCATTTTCGCAATTACAGCGATTTATATATGGAATTTGACAGAGGAACCAATATACTGTACGGCGATAACGCACAGGGAAAAACCAATATTTTAGAATCCGTCTATGTGAGCGGAACCACCAGGTCTCATAAAGGAAGCAAAGACCGGGAACTCATACAGTTTGGTGAGGAAGAAGCTCATATCCGCACAGTTGTGGAACGGAAGGAAAAAGAATATCAGATAGACATGCATATCAAAAAGAGCCGTTCCAAGGGGATTGCCATCAATAAAATCCCCATTAAAAAGGCTGCGGAACTGTTCGGTATTCTGAATATCGTGTTTTTTTCTCCGGAGGATTTGAATATTATTAAGAATGGCCCTTCGGAGCGCAGGAAATTTCTGGATTTTGAGTTGTGTCAGCTTGACAGAATTTATCTGTATCATCTTACAAATTATAATAAAATATTAAATCAGAGAAATAAACTTTTAAAAGATATCAGTTTCCGGCCGGAGCTTAAGGATACCCTTCCGGTCTGGGATTTACAGTTAATTGATTACGGGAAAAAAATCATCGCTTCACGAAAAACTTTTGTGAACCGGTTAAATGAGATTGTTTATGATATACATAAGAAAATTTCCGGTGAAAAGGAAGAACTTTTTCTGAGCTATGAGCCGGATGTGGAAGAAAAACAGTTAGAGGAGGAATTGCTGAAAAACAGAGAAAGGGATTTGAAATTCGGTATGACTTCTGTGGGACCTCACAGAGATGATATGTGTTTTCTGATCCGGGATACTGACATCCGCAGATTTGGTTCTCAGGGACAGCAGCGGAGTTGTGCACTTTCTTTAAAACTCTCAGAAATAGAGCTGGTTAAAACCTCGGTTGGTGAAACACCTGTTCTGATTCTGGATGATGTGCTGTCGGAGCTGGACAGCAGCCGGCAGAATTTTCTTTTAAACAGTATTCATGATATTCAGACAATTATTACATGTACGGGGCTTGATGAGTTTGTGAAAAACAGATTTGAAATCAATAAGATTTTTAAAGTGGTAAATGGGACTGTAAAAGCTGAGAACAGTTTTTAGAAATTGGATGAAATTGGAGGAATCAGATGAGTACAAGTACAAATACCAATGCAGAATATGGAGCAGATCAGATTCAGATTCTGGAAGGACTGGAAGCAGTTCGCAAAAGACCCGGTATGTATATTGGCAGCACATCCCTGCGGGGGCTTCACCACCTTGTCTATGAGATTGTAGACAATTCGGTGGATGAAGCGCTGGCAGGGTATTGTGATACCATAGATGTAAGGATTCTGAAAGATAACTGTGTGCGAGTGACGGACAACGGCCGCGGAATTCCTGTGGGAATCAACCATAAGGCCGGGCTTCCTGCTGTGGAGGTTGTATTTACGGTGCTGCATGCCGGAGGAAAATTCGGCGGCGGAGGATATAAGGTATCCGGCGGTCTGCATGGAGTGGGAGCTTCCGTGGTAAATGCCCTTTCTAACTGGCTGGAAGTGGAGATTTTTTCAGAGGGAAAAATATATAAACAGCGGTATGAAAAGGGAAAGAGCATGTATCCTCTGAAAGTGACCGGAACCTGCAGCCCGGAAAAAACAGGCACACAGGTTACTTTTTCTCCTGACGGAAGTATTTTTGAAGATACGGTATTTGATTATGACACTTTAAAACAGCGTCTGCGGGAAATGGCGTTTCTCACAAAGGGTATCAGAATACGCCTGACTGACGAACGGGAAGGTCAGGAACAGGAAAAAGAATTCTACTACGAGGGCGGAATTAAAGAATTTGTCACTTACTTAAATCACAGCAAAGAAGCTCTTTATGAAAATGTGATTTACTGTGAGGGGGAACGGGACGGAGTTTATGTGGAAGTTGCCATGCAGCATAACGATTCCTATAATGACGCTACTTACAGTTTTGTAAATAATATTACCACACCGGAAGGGGGCACTCACCTGGCAGGTTTTCGGAATGCATTGACGAAGACCTTTAATTCTTATGCAAAAGCCAATAAAATTTTAAAAGAAAATGAAACGGCCCTTTCCGGAGACGATATTCGGGAAGGCCTTACGGCCATTATCAGTGTAAAAATACAGGAACCTCAGTTTGAGGGACAGACGAAACAGAAGCTGGGAAACAGTGAAGCACGGGGAGCAGTTGACGGCGTGGTCAGCGAACAGCTCACCTATTTTCTGGAACAGAATCCCATGGTGGCAAAGGTTATCTGCGAGAAATCTCTGCTGGCCCAGAGGGCCAGAGAAGCTGCCCGGAAAGCCAGGGATCTGACCAGAAGGAAAACGGCGCTGGAGAATACGTCTCTTCCGGGAAAACTGGCGGACTGTTCCGACAAAGATCCCAGAAACTGTGAAATCTTTATTGTGGAGGGAGATTCTGCGGGAGGTTCCGCCAAAACCGCCAGAAGCCGTGCCACTCAGGCTATTCTTCCTCTGCGGGGCAAGATTTTGAATGTGGAAAAGGCAAGGCTGGATAAAATCTACGGCAATGCGGAAATCAAGGCCATGATTACGGCCTTTGGAACAGGCATTCACGATGATTTTGATATTGAAAAACTCAGATATCACAAAATTATTATTATGACGGATGCGGACGTGGACGGCGCCCATATCAGCACATTGATGCTTACGTTTATGTATCGTTTTATGCCGGAATTGATCCGTCAGGGTTATGTATATCTGGCAAAGCCGCCGTTGTTTAAGATTGAAAAAAATAAAAAAATCTGGTATGCCTACGATGATGTGGAACTGGATCAGATTTTACAGGAAATCGGAAGAGATGGAAATAATAAAATCCAGCGTTACAAAGGTCTTGGAGAGATGGATGCGGACCAGCTCTGGGAAACCACCATGGACCCGGAGACCAGAATTCTGGAAAGAGTAATGATTAACGATGAAACTGCTTCGGAAATAGATCTGACCTTTACCACATTGATGGGCGATAAAGTGGAGCCGAGGCGTGAATTTATTGAAGCCAACGCCAAATATGTGCAGAACCTGGATGTATAAAGGGTGTGTCATGGATGCATAATGGAGGGAAACAGATGGATGATAAAATATTCGACCGGATTGATGAGATTGACCTGAAAAAAACCATGGAGAAATCTTATATAGATTATGCCATGAGCGTTATTGCATCCCGTGCACTTCCGGATGTAAGGGACGGCCTGAAACCGGTGCAGCGGCGGATTCTTTATTCTATGATTGAACTGAATAACGGTCCTGACAAACCACACCGGAAATGCGCCCGTATCGTAGGTGATACCATGGGTAAATATCATCCCCATGGAGACAGCTCCATCTACGGCGCACTGGTAAATATGGCCCAGGAATGGTCTACCCGCTATATGCTGGTGGACGGACATGGAAATTTTGGTTCTGTGGACGGGGACGGGGCGGCTGCCATGCGTTATACGGAAGCACGCTTAAGTAAAATTTCCATGGAAATGCTGGCTGACATCAATAAAGATACCGTTGATTTCGGCCCCAACTTTGATGAGACAGAAAAAGAGCCTCTGGTACTTCCTTCCCGTTATCCAAACCTTTTAGTGAATGGAACCACAGGAATTGCAGTGGGTATGGCAACAAATATTCCGCCCCACAATCTGCGGGAAGTAATCGGGGCAGTGGTTAAAATCATAGATAACCGGATTGAGGAAGACCGGGAAACAGAAATAGAAGAAATTCTGAAAATTGTGAAAGGGCCGGATTTTCCTACCGGCGGTATGATACTTGGAACATCAGGAATTGACCAGGCTTACCGGACCGGGCGGGGCAAAATTAAAGTCCGTGCCATTTCTGATATTGAATCCATGGCCAACGGCAAGAACCGCATTGTGGTGACGGAGCTGCCCTATATGGTAAATAAGGCCAGACTGATTGAGAAAATTGCAGATCTGGTCCGTGATAAAAAAGTGGACGGCATTACAGATTTGCGGGATGAATCCAACCGGGAAGGTATGCGGATTTGTATCGAACTGCGCAGAGATGTGAACCCCAATGTGGTTTTAAATCAGCTTTACAAGCATACCCAGCTTCAGGATACTTTTGGGGTGATTATGCTTGCACTGGTAGATAATCAGCCGAAGGTTCTGAATTTAAGCGATATGCTGGGCTACTACCTGAAGCATCAGGAAGAGGTAGTGACCAGAAGGACAAAATATGAGCTGAACAAAGCAGAAGAACGGGCTCATATTTTACAGGGTCTTCTGACTGCTCTGGATCATATTGACGAAGTAATCAGTATTATCCGCAGCAGTGAAAACGTGCAGCTTGCAAAAGCTCGTCTGATCGAAAGATTTGCATTTTCAGACGCCCAGGCTCAGGCAATCGTGGATATGCGTCTGCGGGCTCTGACCGGTCTGGAACGGGGAAAACTGGAAGGGGAATATAATCAGTTAATGGATTTGATTCAGGAGTTAAAAGCAATTCTGGCAGATGAGAAAAAACTTCTGGGGGTAATCCGGAAAGAAATAATGGCTGTTTCTGACAAATTTGGAGACGACAGAAGGACTTCTATTGGGTTTGACGAATATGATATTTCCATGGAAGATCTGATTCCGGTGTCAAATACGGTGATTACCATGACGAAACTGGGATATATCAAGCGTATGAGCGTAGATAATTTCCGCAGTCAGAACCGCGGCGGCAAAGGCATTAAGGGGATGGAGACCATTGAGGATGATTACATAGAAGAACTGCTGATGACTACCACCCATCATTATCTGATGTTTTTTACCAATACAGGGAAAGTATACCGTATGAAGGCATATGAGATACCGGAGGCAGGGAGAACGGCCAGAGGAACGGCAATTATCAATCTGCTTTTGCTTCAGCCGGGGGAAAAGATTACGGCGGTGATTCCCATTCGGGAATATAAAAATGACCATTTTCTGTTTATGGCCACAAAGAATGGAATTGTGAAGAAAACGCCTGTTACAGATTATGCAAACGTCCGCAAAAAAGGTCTTGCTGCCATCAATCTGCGGGAAGAGGATGAACTGATTGAAGTAAAAATGACGGATAATACAAAGGATATGATACTTGTCACAAGGTTTGGCCAGTGTATCCGATTCCATGAGACAGATGTAAGAAGTACCGGAAGGACTTCCATGGGTGTTATCGGCATGAATCTGTCCGACCGGGATGAAGTGGTGGGAATGCAGATGAATACCCAGGGAGAATATCTGCTGATCGCCTCTGAAAAAGGTCTTGGGAAACTCACCAGAATGGAAGAATTTACTCCTCAGAACCGCGGCGGCAAAGGGGTAAAATGCTATAAAATTACGGAAAAAACCGGTAACATCGTAGGCGTAAAGGCAGTCAACCAGGAAAATGAGATTATGATGATTACCACAGAGGGAATTATTATCCGTATGAAGGTAGAAGGAATTTCTGTTCTGGGGCGTGTAACTTCCGGTGTGAAGCTGATGAATCTGTCAGAGGACATTACAGTTGCAAGTATTGCAAAAGTCCGGGAGGATCAGTCTCTGATGGAAAATACGGAGGAGGAAGAACTTCTGACTGAGGAAGAAGAACAGCTCAGTGCTGCCAGGGCAGAGGAAGCTGCCCGGAAAATGATTTCTCCGGCAGAAAGTGCAAAGAGGGACGAAGCATTGCTGCAGGAACTGCTGGAGCGGGCAGAAGCTGACCAGGATGAAGATATGGAAGAATAGAAAACATATTGTGTCGGGCTGAATGATTATATACATTCAATTGCCTGTGATTATATAACAGGAAAGGAAAGATAGCATGGGTCTGGCAGAATCCGAACGCAGGAAAGATGAAAAAATAAACGGCATTATTTATGATATGTTGCCATCGCCCGGATACAGGCATTGTATTGTGAATGGCAATATATACAGAATCATAGGAAATGGTCTGAAAAACAGCATGTGTTTTGCATCCATGGAAAATCTGGATTTTAAATATCATCCGGAAGAAAACGACGATTATGTATGCCCGGACATTATGATTGTCTGCGACCGAAAACATTTAAAAGGCAGTGCATACGGCGGAACTCCCCGATTTATTGCTGAAACTTTAAGTAATGCAACAGCAAAAAGAGACAGGACAGAGAAAAAAGACATTTACGAAAAAGCAGGAGTAGAGGAGTATTGGATCGTATCTCCGCAGGGTTCCGTGGAAATCTATTATCTGGAATCAGGAAAATATATTCTGGAGCAGAATTACATGCTCCAGAATGATAAAGAAGATGAAGATTATAATGGAGAAACAGAGATTTGTCTGAAAGCATTTCCTCAGATAAAAATGACCCTTGGAGAAATTTTTGAAGGGCTGGATTAGTTACAAATTATTTTAGAATTAATCTGACAGAACCTGACAAAATCAAAGCATAGAATTATCAGATATAAGTTACATAATCCGGCCTATTTAAAGTTTGTTTTCAACAAAAGGGCTGAATTTCTATTTCCATGAAGGTGATAATCCCATCAGCCACAGAAAAACCAGAACGTAGAAAAATCAAATAGTCTGTCTTAATGCTTCAGAATATTAACATAAGCGGGGTGTATGTTGAAATGAAATGGACAAAAGAATCTTTTTCGGAAAAATTACTGCTATCTAAAAGACATCCGGTTCGGCAGAAGCTGTTGTCGGTTCTGCTCTGTGTCTGCCTGCTGATGGTATCCATGCCTGTGGAAGGTTACAGCCCGGAAGTGCAGGCAGAAGAAGAATTTTCAGTAATTCAGGAAACAGTACGAAAGCCTGATATGATACAGTCTGCTGATTTACCGGTAGAGCAGAAAGAGGATAAAAGTGCAGTAGATGAAAATACAGCGGAAAATCTGGCCGGAAAAATATCGGACAGTGAAATATCTGATGCTGGAAGAAGCAAAGATGAGATAAGAAAGGATGATATAAAAAAGGATGAATTAAGAGAGGATGCGTTAAACCGGGAAAATATCAGGGTGATTCCGGAAGAAAATACGGAATTATTCCGTGATGCTTCAATACCTTCTTCAAACATAACAATCAGTGAGGATACCATATGGACCGGAGGTACTTTAAGTGAAGGTACCATTACCATAAATGAGGGGAAGACTCTTACTCTGACGGATGAAGTGATGGTTTCTGGAAATCTGACCATAGAAGGCGGCGGTTCCATCGTTACCGGAGGTACCTCCGGGCTGGGAAATTTTAATCTGTTAAACGAAGGATGCAGTTTAACAATACGAAATATTACCATGGAACAGAGAACGGAAAATGTTTCATCAGGTTTGATTTTAGTCACGTCAGGTACTGTTATACTGGATGGATGTATGGTTCAGAATTTCACAAAAGGTTTTCTGTGTGTTTATGGAGGAACATTAATTTCTGAAAATACAGTAATAAAAAACTGTTCTGTAAACGCAGTAATCAGTTTAAATGAAAACAGTTATGCAGAATTAAATGGGACTACAATAGAAGGCTGTACTGCAGAAGGCAGGGACGGAGTCATTTATATTGATAAGGCCAGTGTGGAAATCAGCGGAACCACAATCACAGACTGTTCTGTGAGCAACAGTAATCACGGTGGTATAATCTATATGTGGGAAGGAAAACTGAATATCAGTAACAGTACCATTAAAAACTGTTCTTCAGATGGTTTCGGAGCTGCAATTTCCACCATGTATGGAGCTGAAAACAGTAGTAAGGTTATCAATATAAGGGACACAGTGATTGAAGGCTGTTCCGGAACATTCAATGGCGCCATTGCTCTGGATAAATGTACTTTGAATATCTACAGCGGTACTTTCCGCAATAATTATACAACGTCTGAAGAAGATGTGCCGCCTCATCCTACAGGGGGAGGGTTTATTTATAATGATGAATCCACGGTAAATATTTATGGAGGAACTTTTTCCGGAAACAGCGCTGCAGGAAAAGGCGGGTGTATCCAGAACAGCGGAGTAAATTCCCACACAAATATTTACGGAGGAACCTTTTCCGGAAACACATGCAGCAAAGATGAATATAAAGGCAGCGGTTCTGTGGGACTCTGGTCTTACGCTCCATTCAGCAGCAGCCTGACATTATCCGGTAATGTAAAATTTACGGGAGATGGTACGGAAGGTTCCGGAACGGATGGAATTTATCTGTATCCTTCTCAGAAAGTATTTATCAGTTCAGAACTGACATATCCCGCAACTGTCTATCTGAAAGCAGCAGAGGGTTATGTAATTGCACAGGGGAAAGATGATTATCGGCTTACAAAAAGGGATCTGAAGAAAATATTGTTTGTGGATACAGACGGAGGAACCTGGTACAGCAGGCTGAATGAAGAAAAAAATCAGATTTATCTTACGAAGGACCGACCGGATGATAAATTTATGGTCTTTTATTACGGCGTGGACGGGAAGATAACGGATGATAATGAATATGATCCTGGGGCTGCTGTTACCGTGAAATCACCTGATGATTATCCAATTCCGGATAAAGATAAATTTCTTTACTGGTCTGCCCATGAGGATGGATCAGAACCTCATTATAACGGTGGTGACGTAATCACAGATATTCAGGATAATATTCATCTGTATGCTGTGTATGAAGAAACAGAAAATAAAACCCTGTCTGCAGATTTTTATTCCGGCGGCGCAGGCCAGAAAAAAACAGTTGAGGTGGAAGCAGGGGGATATGATAAAGGCGGAAATATTATCACACCGTTTTTGAAATCCATGGCAGGATGGACACCTTTGGGATGGAGTGAAAGTAATTCAGAATTTGAAGCAGATATCGAAGCAGGCACAGGACTCAGGCTGACTGAAAGTAAAAAAGAATATTATGGAGTTTATGAAAAGAATGTGACTCTTTCCTATGATGCCAATGGTGGGGACAGTACGCCTTCATCGGCTGCAGATCTCTGTTATGCCAATGTAAATTATGAAATTTCCTGGAAAGAAGCAGAATTTATTCTTGCGAAAGCCCCTTCCAGAGAAGGTTTTAAATTTAACGGATGGAATACCCGGAAAGACGGCAACGGTAAATCATATCAGCCGGGAGAAACTCTGAAACTCAGGGAAAATACTACAGTATATGCTGTTTTTCAGGAAAAAGATAAGAAAACCCTGATTGCTGATTTCTATTCCGGCGGTCCTGATCTGAAAGAACCTGTCCGCACGGAGGCAGAAGTAGATGTGGAAGCAGAAAGGGGAACAATTACCGCGCCCTTTTTGCAGACTTTTACGGGATGGACACCTTTGGGCTGGAGTGAAGATAAAGGGTCATATGAAGGAACTGTTTCAGAAAACAGTGAGTGTACTCTGACAAAACCGGAAACGAAATATTACGGTATCTATGAGAAAAGTATTACTGTTTCTTATAAAGATGAGGAAGGAAACAATATACTGAAATCGGAGAGGGGGAAACGTTTTGCCAGTGTGCACAGTGAAATTACTTATAAAGATCCTCAGTTTACGGTTGAACCGGCCATGAAAAAAGATGGATATACCTTTGTGGAATGGAACACAAAACCGGACAGATCAGGAAAAGGTTACGAAGCGGGCAGTCTGGAAACTTTTGAAGAAGATACGGTTTTATATCCTGTTTTTGTGGAAAATGGAAAAAAGCAGTTTCTTGCAGATTTTTATTCCGGCAGTGCAGGTCAGAAAGTAACCATTCCGAAAACAGTGGAGGATACGGATTTATCTGCTGACATAAAAACACCTGTTTTGCAGGATATGCCCGGCTGGACGTCTGTGGGCTGGACAGCAGATGTTTCATCATTTACCGGTGATATCATGCCTGATTCCGAACTGACGCTGAAACAGGAACACAGTTCATATTACGGCATTTACAAAAAACATGTAAGATTGTCCTATGATACCAACGGCGGAGGTACTGCACCCAATTCAGAGGATAAGTTTGCATATGCAAATGTTCATGAGGATATTACATATCAGATGCCGGAATTTGTCATTGCTGATTTATCTGCCCGTCAGGGATATCTCTTTATGGGATGGAATACTCAGGCAGATGGAACAGGAGAAATGTTTCAGCCGGGAACCAGTCGTAATCTGCAACAGAATACAAATCTTTATGCAGTCTGGAAAGATATTTCGGAAACGCCGGATGTAGCAGATTATCAGGTAGAATATTACTGTCAGAACCTTACAGGAGAAGATTATACCAGAATAGATAATGACACAAAACATCTGGCGGACAGAGTGGGAACAGAAGTGGAGGCCAGACAGAAAAAATATACCGGATATACACTGAATCTGAACCATCCTTCCGGAAAACCAAAGGGGAAAGTGGAGCAGGACGGAAGCCTTGTGCTGAAACTTTACTATGACAGAAATATCTATGAAGTGGAATTTAATCTGAACGGAGGATATGGAACCACACCTGATACACAGAAAGTACGTTACGGAGGGAAACTGGAACAGGTGGCGGACCCTGTTAAATCAGGATATAACTTCAAGGGCTGGTATATGTATGACAAGGGACTGGAGGTTGGACTGTGGGATTTCGAAAGTCCGGTGGAAAACAATACGGGGATGCTGAAAACCACTCTCTATGCAAAATGGGCAGACGAGACAGCTCCGGTTATGGGAGAAGCCTCTTTCAGTAAATCACACAAAAATCTGATGGAATGGCTGATTCAGAAAAAAAGCCTTGTGATTACAGTTCCGGTAAGGGAAGAAGGAAGCGGCCTTGCCAGAGCAGAATATCTGCTGATAGCAGAAGATGGAACGGAAAAGGATGATACAGCGCAGATCACAGAGACCGGTGAACTTGCCGGACAGATGACCCCATACGGAAGTTCTGCTTCTGTTATCCGGGCGGTACAGGGAGAGGCGGAACGCGGCAGTTACGAAGCCAGAATTGTGATAGAAGAAGAATTCAAAGGAAAAGTATATCTGACCTGTACGGATAATGCAGGAAACATATCATCACAGAAAATGCTGACAGCCGAAGACGGAGGCGTTATACTGGAAGATAATGCTCCGAAAATCAGTTTTTCCGGTACGAAGGAAACTACGGGAGGAAAACCTCTGGAAGTAAAAGTAGAAGTAAAAGACAGCGAAGACGGTACGGTTGCAGGAGGAATTTCCAGTGTCAGCTATCAGGCAGACAAAGGGAAAAAAATCACCCTGCCGGAAGAGGAATTTTCAGAAGAACTGGTGGAATCCTGTGAGTTTACCGTAAAGATTTCCGGAGAAGGGAAACATACCCTTCAGGTGGAAGCAGAAGATCATGCGGGAAATAAGAGCAGGGCAGAGATTTCCCTTAAAATAAACGGAGAAAAGAATACCCCTGCAGAGGTACCGAACAGCTCCAGAACAGGAGGTACAGGAAAACCGGGAAATCCCCTGGGAGGAGAACCGAAAACAGGGGACAGCACACAGATACAGATCTGTGCCACACTGGCCATGATAGCGGGATTCGGTTATCTGCTGCTGTACTTTGAAGGAGAGAACGGAATCACAGAGCAGGAGAAAGAAGAGATTGTTTATCGAATTGTGGAATGGGCAAAACAGGGAGGAAAAATACGAAGGCTCCTGGGAGTGGCAGTAATCTTCCTGTTCCTGGCATATTACCACAGTATGGGAAAGAGTGTAACGGTAGAATGGAGAGAAGTTTATATGAAGGAAAGTTAGAACATACATCCCCGGCTGTATTGTAATATAGCCGGGGATTCTTTTCTTTATTTTGAAATTTTATTTGTTTTCCACTTCTGTCAAATAAATAGTATTTATTTCTGGAAAATATCCTGTTTTTTAGTTATAATTAAGTTAATCATTTTTATTAAAGGAAAAGGAGTGTGTTATGAGATGAAAAAGACAAAGGAAAATTTCCAGGAAAAACCACTGAAGCCCAAACGGCACCCGATCCGGCAGAAACTGCTGTCATGCCTGTTGTCTGTGTGTCTTCTGCTGGTTTCTCTGCCGGTGGAATTTTACGGTTCTGAAGTTCAGGCGGAAGAAATGGTACAGGAAATCATGTCTTTTTCAGAATTGCCGGAGGAAGTGCAGAATCAGACAGCAGATAAGGGAACAGCCCAGGAAAGCCTGAGCCTTCCGGATACCCTGTGGGCAGTCTGTGTATTTACAGAATCAGAACCGGTGATGTTAGAACATATTACATGGCAAAGTGCTCCGGCATACGATAAAGATACGGAAGGCACTTATGTTTTCACACCTGTGCTACCGGAATCTTTCGTACTGGCAGAAGGGGCAGTTCTTCCAGAAATAAATGTAACAGTGGCAGGAACCAGTGATATGCTTCCGGAAAAAGAAACAGTTCAGACCCTGGAGGAACCGGAAGAAATCCTGATGGAAGGAAGCAAATCAGACCGGGATTTTGCGGAAGATATGGATTTGCAGACAGATAGAATACCGAAAAACAGAATTGCAGCGATTGCAGAGGGGGAAGATGCGGGAGAAGAGGGAGAAGAGCCGGCATGCGGGGTAATTACACAGGATACAGTATGGAAAGAAGGAAATCTGGAAGGCGGTACAGTTACTTTAGAGAATAACGCAACGCTGACCATAAGGGGAAGAATAATAATAAATGGGGATGTAACAATAGAAGGAACAGGAACCATTATAAGAGGAACGGAGAATGCCGGATTTGAGGTTCCCACATCATCTGGCCATAAACTTGCAGTAAATGGTGGAATCATTTTAGATGGAAATGAAATTTCTGCAAAAATACCTTTTATATGTATGTATGGCGGAAATCTGGAACTGACAGGATGTACCCTTCAGGATATGAAATACAGCGGAAGTAATGGGCTGAGTAATGTAGCAATAGTAGCAAATGGGCAGGGAACATTTACAGATACAACTGTTAAAAATTGCGTATTATTAAGTTCAAATGGAAAAGGAGGAGCAATTTATAACATGGGAACTCTGACTCTTGTCGGAGGAAGTTATGAGAATAATTCATCGCCTCAGGACGGAGGTTGTATTTATAATGGAGGACATTTAACAATCAATGAGGGAATGTTCAGCAGAAATACAACAGAAGAAAATGGAGGTTTTATCTGTTCCTATGGTAGATATAATAAACTGATCATAACCGGAGGTACTTTTAGTGAAAATACAGCAAAAACCGGCGGCTGCATTTATGTACCTGGTAATCCTGACTGGCCGTCTGTTGATATTTACGGAGGAGCATTCAGTAAAAACAGAGCACAACAGGGCGGCTGTATTTATGCGAAACAAAGTATTAATATAAATGGGGGAACATTCAGTGAAAATACGGCAGAGAATGGGGGCTGTATTTATTCTGCTGGAAGTTTAAGAATGGGTAACGAGAAATCAGTAAGAGCAGATTTCAGTAAAAATACAGCAACTCAGCGGGGCGGCTGTATTTATGGAGATTTAACAATAGAAGGGGGAGATTCATCAAATATCACATTCAGTGAAAATACAGCGGAGAAGGGCGGCTGTATCTATTCCCCTGATAGTACGACTCTTGAAGCGGGAACATTCAGTGGGAATACAGCACAACAGGGTGGTTGTATTTATTCCGAAAAATATCTGCAAATATATGGAGCAGTTTTTCATAATAATGATTCGGAAGAAGCCGGGGGTGCCATTTATTCTTATATAGATACGGATGGAAGATTTGATTTATATGGAAATAATACAGAATTTCAGGGGATTGATGATTCTCCCGTTTCCTGTGTGGACAGTATATATCTGGATTATACAGATTCTATGATACACAGTCCGGAAAAATGGACGAATCCTGTTAAAATTTTTGTGAATGCAGAACGACAGGATAAAGTTGTTCAGGGAGAAGGAAGATGGAAGATTACAGAAGAAGATCTGGAAAATATTCATGTTTATGACAGGAATACAAAAAAGAAATGTGATACTGCAGTGGATAAAGCATCAAATTATGTATATATCACCCTTATAAACCCAGGTACTTACAACATCTTTTACAACAGCAATGGGGCCCAGGGTACGCCCGTAACCGACAGCACGGATTATAAGACCGGTGAAAAAATTACCGTAAAAGAACCCACAGGCCTGAGCATTGCAGGACAGACCTTCAAAGAGTGGAATACCCAGGAGGACGGGAAAGGAACCGCTTATGCCCCAGGGGATGAAATCACCGTGGGGGAAGAAAATATCACACTGTATGCTATTTTTGAAGAAGAATCAAAGGATACCTTCACCGCCCGTTTTTATTCCGGAAAGGCAGGAAAATATACGGATCAGGAGGCTCCGGACGGAACACTGGAAGCCCCGGAGCCGGAAGCGCTGGGGGATGGGTGGACGATGCTGGGCTGGAACCGGAAACAGGATGATTTTGAGAAAAACAGCATTGCCCCAGGGGATACCATTACCCTGACAGATACCCTGACGGAATTTTACGGGGTATATCAGAAGGAAGTCACCCTGACCTGTGAAACGGACGGGGAGGAGAAGGTGCCGGGGCCGGAACAGAAAACCTGCTATGCCAGCGTACATAACGAAATAAAAGTAAAAGGCGCGGTTTTTACCGTGAAAGCCGGCCCTGTCCGGAAGGGATATAAGTTCCTGGGATGGAATACCCAGGAGGACGGGAAAGGGGCCTTTTATCAGGAAAAGGAATCTCTGACAACAGATAAAAATGTAACCTTATATGTCTGTTATGAAAAAGAAGACAGCGGCACGAAGACCCTGATTGCGGATTTCTATTCCGGAAGCGGGGGAGGAAAAGAAAGCAGGACAGTGGAAGTGAATGGTTCCGGGCAGGAGGGAACCATCCATACGCCAAAACTGCAGGAAATGACCGGATGGACGTCTCTGGGATGGAGCTATTCGGATTCCGAATATAAGGGAACCACGGGAGAAGATACGGATATTAAAATAGCAGAACATATATCCCTTTATGGTGTTTATAAGAAAGACATTACCCTGACCTATGATGGAAACGGGAGCGCTGATGTACCGGAGCCGGAGATGAAATCCCGGTATGCCAATGTTCATGGAACCATCAGTTATCAGGATGCGGAATTTATCATTGAAGCTGAATCCACCCGTGCAGGCTGTCGTTTTGTGGGATGGAATACTCAGGCAGATGGAAAAGGAACAGGTTATGAAAAGGGAGACGTGGTCAGTCCGGAAGAGAATATGACGCTCTATGCCATCTGGGAAGAAGATCCTGAAGTAGTGGATTATCAGGTAGAATATTACTGCCAGAACCTTACAGGAGAAGATTATACCAGAATAGATAATGACACAAAACATCTGGCGGACAGAGTGGGAACAGAAGTGGAGGCCAGACAGAAAAAATATACCGGATATACACTGAATCTGAACCATCCTTCCGGAAAACCAAAGGGGAAAGTGGAGCAGGACGGAAGCCTTGTGCTGAAACTTTACTATGACAGAAATATCTATGAAGTGGAATTTAATCTGAACGGAGGATATGGAACCACACCTGATACACAGAAAGTACGTTACGGAGGGAAACTGGAACAGGTGGCGGACCCTGTTAAATCAGGATATAACTTCAAGGGCTGGTATATGTATGACAAGGGACTGGAGGTTGGACTGTGGGATTTCGAAAGTCCGGTGGAAAACAATACGGGGATGCTGAAAACCACTCTCTATGCAAAATGGGCAGACGAGACAGCTCCGGTTATGGGAGAAGCCTCTTTCAGTAAATCACACAAAAATCTGATGGAATGGCTGATTCAGAAAAAAAGCCTTGTGATTACAGTTCCGGTAAGGGAAGAAGGAAGCGGCCTTGCCAGAGCAGAATATCTGCTGATAGCAGAAGATGGAACGGAAAAGGATGATACAGCGCAGATCACAGAGACCGGTGAACTTGCCGGACAGATGACCCCATACGGAAGTTCTGCTTCTGTTATCCGGGCGGTACAGGGAGAGGCGGAACGCGGCAGTTACGAAGCCAGAATTGTGATAGAAGAAGAATTCAAAGGAAAAGTATATCTGACCTGTACGGATAATGCAGGAAACATATCATCACAGAAAATGCTGACAGCCGAAGACGGAGGCGTTATACTGGAAGATAATGCTCCGAAAATCAGTTTTTCCGGTACGAAGGAAACTACGGGAGGAAAACCTCTGGAAGTAAAAGTAGAAGTAAAAGACAGCGAAGACGGTACGGTTGCAGGAGGAATTTCCAGTGTCAGCTATCAGGCAGACAAAGGGAAAAAAATCACCCTGCCGGAAGAGGAATTTTCAGAAGAACTGGTGGAATCCTGTGAGTTTACCGTAAAGATTTCCGGAGAAGGGAAACATACCCTTCGGGTGGAAGCGGAGGATCATGCGGGAAATAAGAGCAGGGCAGAGATTTCCCTTAAAATAAACGGGGAAAAGAATATCCCTGCAGAGGTGCCAGGCAGCTCCGGAACAGGAGGTACAGGAAAACCGGGAAATCCCCTGGGAGGAGAACCGAAAACAGGGGACAGCACACAGATACAGATCTGTGCCACCCTTGCCATGATAGCAGGATTCGGTTATCTGCTGCTGTACTTTGAGGGAGAGAACGGAATCACAGAGCAGGAGAAAGAAGAGATTGTTTACCGGCTTGTGGAATGGGCAAAACAGGGAGGAAAAATACGAAGGCTCCTGGGAGTGGCAGTAATCTTCCTGTTCCTGGCATATTACCACAGTATCGGAAAGAGTGTAACGGTAGAATGGAGAGAAGTATGCGTGGAAAAAGCAGGAAGAAATTCCGGTTTCTGAGAATGCTGCTTCTTCTGATTATGATAGTATGCCTGATCCCGGTGGGACAGGCATACTATCTGTCTTTCAGCCATGAAAAAAAGCAGGAAGAGTTAAGAAATTTACTGGAAACTGGCAAACAGAAAGAATCAGAAGAACAGCAGAATGTTTCAGGAAAAATACAGAGCAGATTTACAGAACTTTACAGCAGGAATCAGGATCTGGCCGGATGGCTTGCCATAGAAGGGACAGATATTGACTATCCAGTTATGCAGTGTGAAGATGATGAATATTATCTCAATCACAATTTTCAGAAGGAAAAAGATAAATATGGCTGTCTGTATGTGAGAAGTATTGCGGACCTTAATACGCCGGGAACAAATTTTATTATTTACGGTCATAATATGCGGGATGGTTCCATGTTTGGAAAACTGAATGAATATGAAAATGAAGATTTTTACCGGAAACATGAAAGAATTTCCTTTGATACTCTGTATGAAGGAAACACTTACGAAATTCTTTCCGTATTTTCCACCCGGATTCAGGAAGAAAGTGAATTTAAGTATTATGAATTTTATCAGGCAGAAACAGAACAGGAATTTCTGGATTTCTATGAAAATATAAAGAAACGCTCGCTCTATGATACGAAAGTAACAGCGGAATTCGGCGATACTTTTCTTACACTGTCCACCTGTTTTGGTTCTGAAGAAGATGAAAGATTTGTGGTGGTTGCTAAAAAAATTGTTAAAATCAGATAAAACTGTGATAATTTTGCATTTGTTTGTGGTTAATTTTATGGTATAATAGGAAAAGAAAAAGTAAGGAAGGTGCAGAAGATGGAGGAAAAAAACAGAAACGGTGAAAGAGTAAAAGCTCTCAGAGGAGTAAAAGGAAAACTGCTGCTTGCAATTATTCCATGTGTGACCCTTGCAATTATTTTAATTATCATATTTTCTTACACCTTTTCCAAAAAAATAATTACCAGCAGAGCCAAAGAACAGATTACAGCGGAATCCAGAACAGAGACAGGGGAAATAGAGACCTGGTCTGCTGAGATTCTTTCCACGCTGAAAATGATTCAGCATGATCTGAATACCATGAATATGGATGAAGAAACGAAAAAATCCTACCTTCAGTCTCTTGTGGGAATGAATGAGAATTTTCCCACGGGTGTTTATATCGGTGATGACCAGGGAAATTACCTGGATATGTCAGGCTGGGAACCGGGGGATGATTTTGTGGTAACAGAGAGAGACTGGTATCAGGAAGGACTGAATCACGAAGAATTTACATATGGAAAGCCGTACCCTGACGCAGAAAGCGGAGAATATATTGTCAGTGCCACCACAATGTTAGAAGAAGCAGAAGGAGTGAAAACAGTTGCGGCGGCAGATGTATTCCTGAACAGTGTTTCCGAGAAAATTTCAGAAATTAAAGTAATGGGGAAAGGTTCTTCTTTTCTGGTGGAAAAAAACACAAAAGAAATTCTGGCCCATCAGAATAAAGATCTGATTGGAAGTATTATCACAGAGCAGGACAATGCTTTTCTGAAAAAGGTTGCGGAAAAGATAGACAACAATCATCCCGATGCAGAACTGATTAAAGTGGAGAAGGATAATTATTTCGTGGTAACAGAGCCTGTGGACGGAACGGACTGGGTATTGATTTCTGCCATCAGAGAAAAAGATATTTTAGGGGATTTATACAGCCTTCAGGAGAGAATGATTTTCATTCTTGTTCTGGCAGTTCTGGTTATTACTCTGGTTGTAATTCGTATTGTCCATGTGATAATTCTGCCTATCCGAAACCTGACTGAAAATATCGGTAAAATTACAGACGGAGATTTTACTGTGGAAATTGAATCGAGAGGGCAGGATGAAATTTCAAAAATGGGAAATGGAATGCAGAATTTCATTGAAGCCATGCGTAAAACCATCGGAGAAATTTTCAGTATTTCCAGTCAGTTAAATGAACAGGCGGAAATGAGCAGCGCAGCTTCCGAGACTCTTTACGATTCAGCCGCCACACAGTCTGATTCTATGCAGGAATTGAAAAATACCGTGGAAGAACTGGCAAAATCAGTAACAGAAGTGGCAGAAAATGCGACTTCTCTGGCAGTGGTAGTATCAAAAACCGGAGAAAACGGCGCAAATGCCAGAACTAAGATGGAAGAAACCGTCCGTATATCGAAAAAGGGAAGAGACGATATGGGACAGG
Organism: Eubacterium sp. 14-2; assembly: GCF_000403845.2. GTDB lineage: Bacteria > Bacillota > Clostridia > Lachnospirales > Lachnospiraceae > Petralouisia. Next base: position 1,441,843 of record NZ_KE159568.1, read on the forward strand.
TAAAACGTGCAATGGAAGTGATTCAGGATTCTGTGAGACAGCTGGAAGAATCCGTAGGAAAAGTAGGCGGTTCCACAGAAGAAATCCGAAAATTTGTGGATATTATCGGAGATATTGCCTCTCAGACAAATCTTCTGTCTTTGAATGCTGCAATTGAAGCGGCCAGAGCGGGAGAAGCAGGAAAGGGATTTGCTGTAGTGGCAGAAGAAATCCGTAATCTTGCAGAAACCAGCGCGGAGTCTGTCAGCCAGATTTCAAATATTACTTCTGAAATCAACAATCTGGTGGAAGATGCTGTGGAAAAAACAAAAATCAGTACGGGAAATATCAATGAGAGCAGTGATCTGATTATGAATGCTTCAGGAACTTTCCAGAAAATTTATGAAACAGTGGGAACTGCCAATGAGATGGTTCAGCAGATTATTGAAAATGTGGAAACAGTAGATGAAGTGGCAGCTTCTGTGGCTGCGATTACAGAACAGCAGTCTGCCTGTGCAGAAGAAATTCTTGCGACTTCAGAAAACCTTGCCCTTGAAGCTGTCAGTGTAACGGACAACAGCGGAAGTGTGGCTCAGTCTGCCCAGAGTGTGGCGGTAAATGCAGAAAAACTGGCCGGTGAAATGAAACGGTTTAAAGTCTGATATCTGGAATGCAGTCCACAGCAGAGTACCTGTTCAAACACAGTAACGTGTTGATAAAGTAACTCTGCTGTGATTTTTTCTCTTATAGAAAAGACCTTGTCACGCTAATGCGTGAAAGTATCTTTCCTATAAGAGAAAAATAATATGCGCGGAGAATCCTGCTTTGCAGGATTCTTTGTTCTAAAATACTATATTTTCAGTGAACGATAACGGTTCAGACAGGCAAAAATTTCCTGTTTTCGTACCATGGCCAGCCCGCCGGGAACATAATTTCCTTTACAGACAGCGGCAAGGCCTTTTTTATCCAGAAGTCTTAAGAGTTCTTCCACTGTCTCAGAAAGGCTTTTCTTTCCGTCAAACAGATGGAGTTGTCCGTATGTTGTCAGATGTCCCAGCGTAACAAGCTGTTCTGTGTCTGTAAGCTGTTCCACATATCTTAAATCAATGGTATCCCGATTGATAAGAATGGAGTCTTTGCCCTGCGTTTTCATTTTAATTCTGTCATTTTTACGAAAACTCTGGTCTGTTTTTACCACTCTGTCAAAAGAGGGCTTCTGACTGGCAGGTGCCTTTTCACTGGGAATGGGAAATGCTTCTGCTTCTTTTCTGGCCGATTCCGTAATGTCTTTCGGGAGATAGTGGTTCATCTGGATGATACAGTCAGCTTTGTGAAAATAGGAACCGGAACTGCCGGCAACCAGTACAGTGGAAATTCCGTATTTTTCATAAAGTTCCTGTACCCGGTCAATAAAAGGGGTGATGGGTTCAGAATCCCGGTTTACTACCCTCTGCATGAGTTCGTCCCTTATCATAAAATTAGTGGCACTGGTGTCTTCGTCAATCAGCAGAGTCTGTGCTCCGGCTTCCATGGCTTCCACCACATTTGCTGCCTGAGAGGTACTTCCGCTGGCATTTTCAGTACAGAAGCGGACAGTGTCTTTTTTATTGGGAAGATTGTTGATAAACATGGAAATATCTGTGTGTTTGATACTTCTTCCGTCTTCCGCCCTGATTTTTACAGCGGTATCATCTGTAATCACATATTCCCTTCCGTCTCCGGCAATGTGATTGTAAACGCCAAGTTCCAGTGCTTTCAGCAGTGTGGATTTGCCGTGGTAACCGCCTCCTGCCACCAGGGTAATGCCCTGACGGATGCCCATACCTGTAACAGCTCCAAGATTGGGCAGTTCCAGTGTAACTTCCAGGGATTTGGGTGACTGGAAGGGAACGGCCTTCTTCATGGGACGGTCAGACACTCCGGATTCTCTGGGCAGAACAGAGCCGTTGGCCACAAAAGCGGTCAGTCCAAGACGGGAAAGCTGTGTCCGGATAAACTTCTGGTCTTCTGCCAGTTCCGCGTTTTTCTGAACTGATTTTTTATCGAGAGATTCATAGAACATTGATTTTTTCACACATCCTGGAAGAAATTCAAACAGGATTTTAATTAATTCCCGGCTGTTTATGGTTCTGCCGTTGGCAGGAAACCCGATTTCCATACGGATAATAACCCCTCCATCAGGCTGGATTTCACAGCCGGTCCGTTCCAGAATTTCCTGTCCGCAGCGGCTGACAGACATCAGTCCGCTTTTGCCGGATCCTTTTGCCTTAAAGGTAAAGGTTTCCACTTCTTTTGAAAATTTCCGAATCAGATAGTCCTGCAGAGCAATCCGTTTATGTTTTTCCTGAAATAAATCTGATGGAAATCCGGCATTTTTTCCGGAAACATGAATACTTACTCTGGAAGGGGCGGCAAAGGGGTCTCCCTGTACATGGTCTATGGACAGCACATAAGTTTCGAACTGATAGCTTCCTGCTGTATCTTTATAAGCCGGATAACCTCTGTGATCAATGCGGTTTAACAGTTCTCTTAAATCATGATATGTTTTCATATGTTTTCTCACTTTCCTGTGTGGTAATTTATTCTACCATCCTGTAAAAAATAATACAATACCAATTAAAGTGTTGATTTTGGAAAGATGATGGTACATAATAAGATAGGTACATAAGTCAGATTTACTTTTGGAGGAATCTATGGATAATGAATGGGAAAAATTTGGAAAAGATATTCGTAATATTGTAGAAGAAGCAGTAAATTCCCAGGATTTTCGTCAGTTGAACCGGACCATTACAAATACTGTAAACGAAGCGGTCAGCAGCATCCAGAATGGACTGAAGACAGCGGGAGAGGCAGTAAACCAGGCAGTTTCCCAGTCTTTTCCGGAAAAACGGCGCTGTAAAACCGGGGAAGAAAAGGATCAGAAAAATAAATCCGGGGAATCGGAGAAGATGGAAGTTTCTGCCAGACCGGAACTTTTTAAAAAGAATACATCCTTAAAAGCCGGAGGCCTGGTGCTGACAGTTTGCGGTTATACGGTCAGTATCGGAATCGGAACAGCTGTGATTATACTGATTCTCACTGGCATGTTTCTGGGAAATTTTAATATTGGAATTAAGATAGCGCTTTCTGTTCTGGTTCCGTTTCTTTTGGTAAGCGGAATTATGGCATGGAAAGGAACCAGTATTCTGTCTGCCTTAAAACGTTACAGGGAATATATAGCGGATTTGCATGGAAGAACTTACTGTAATATCAGAGAACTGGCGGATAAACGTGGAAAATCTCCTCATTTTATTCTGAAGGATATTAAGAAAATGATTGACAGGGGATGGTTTCGGCAGGGACATCTGGATCATGACAATGCCTGTCTGATTGTCAGCCATGATACTTATCAGGAATATGAAAATATTCAGAAACAGCGGATTCAGCAGAAAGAGCTGGAGAGGCAGACGTGCCATGGAGAAAATGATTCTCTTCATCCGGAGGTACAGAAAGTGATTTCTGAGGGAAAAGAGTATATCCGGAAAATACAGGAATGCAACAGGAAAATTGCAGGAGTGGAAATATCCCGTAAAATTTCTCATATGGAAATGCTGATACAGAAGATTTTTGAACGGGTGAAAGAGGATCCTGGTTCACTGGAGGATATTCAGAAACTTATGGAATATTATCTGCCAACTACCGTGAAGCTGCTGGATGCTTATCAGCAGCTGGAGAATCAGCCGGTACAGGGAGAAAACATCAGGAATTCCAAAACAGAGATAGAACAGACGCTGGATACTTTAAACATTGCTTTTGAAAAATTGCTGGACAGCCTGTTTGAGGATGTGGCCTGGGATGTATCTTCTGATATTTCCGTACTGCATACCATGCTGGCTCAGGAAGGTCTGACAAAAGATGATTTCAAAAAGTAAAATCTGGAATTAATTTTATTAAAAACAGTGAAACAGACGGATATCAGGAAAAACAGAAACGGAGGATAATCATGAGTGAAGGATTGGAATTTGCAAATGCACCCGTATTGACGCTGGAGCCGTTTCCGGAGAAAGAAGAAGTTGCAGCAGTAAAGGAAGAACAGACGAAAGAACCGACCTGGGATGACAGCATACTGACAGAAGAAGAGCGTCATATGGTAGATCAGTTTACCAGTCAGATAGATTTGCATAACTCCGATATTGTGCTGCAGTATGGAGCGGGAACTCAGAAGAAAATGGCAGATTTCTCAGAGAAAGCTCTGGAAAATGTACAGACCAAAGATCTTGGGGAAATCGGTGTTCTGCTTACCGGCGTGGTAACGGAGCTGAAAGGATTTGATGCGGAGGAAGAAAGAGGATTTCTGGGAATTTTCAAAAAATCTTCCAGCAAATTAACTGCCCTGAAAGCAAAATATGATAAAGCTGAAGTAAATGTCAGTAAAATCTGTAAAATTCTGGAAAGCCATCAGGTACAGCTTATGAAAGACGCCGCTGTTCTGGACAAGATGTATGAGCAGAATAAAGTATATTTTAAGGAACTTTCCATGTACATTCTGGCAGGAAAGAAGAAGCTGGAACAGGTTCGAAAAGAGGAACTTTCTGCTCTGATTAATAAGGCAAATCGCTCCGGACTGCCGGAAGACGTGCAGGAGGCAAAGGATCTGGAAGCTCTGTGCACCCGGTTTGAGAAGAAAATCCATGACCTGGAGCTGACCAGAATGATTTCCATTCAGACGGCGCCTCAGATTCGTCTGGTACAGAATAATGATACCATTATGGTGGAAAAAATTCAGTCCACCATTGTAAATACCATTCCTCTGTGGAAAAGCCAGATGGTTCTGGCCATGGGCGTGGAGCATTCCACTCAGGCCGCTCAGGCCCAGCGGGAAGTAACGGATCTGACGAATGAACTGCTGAAAAAGAATGCAGAGCGTCTGAAGGTTGCCACTGTGGAGACAGCAAGAGAATCCGAACGGGGCATTGTGGATATGGAAACACTGCGTATAACAAATGAATCTCTGATTTCCACGCTGGATGAGGTAATGCGTATTCAGAAAGAAGGGAAGGAAAAACGCCGGGAGGCAGAACAGGAAATGTATCGTCTGGAAGGAGAACTGAAGAAAAAACTTCTGGAGATTCAGGGATAAATAAGAAAACCCTGTGGTTTCTTTTCCTTTTTTCGTTATAATAAAAATGGTGATAATATGAAAAAAATACTGGTAATTGAAGATGAAACAGCCATTAACGATTTAATATGTATGAATCTGGAAATCACAGGATATCAGCCTGTGCCCTTTTTTGACGGAGAGGAATTCAGCCGTCATCTGAAGGAACAGGATGATTATGCACTGGCACTGCTGGATATTATGCTTCCGGGAAAAGATGGATTTGCGTTGCTGGAGGAACTGAAAGAGCATAATATTCCGGTTATATATCTGACTGCCAGAGGTGATTTGCCCAGTAAGGTAAAAGGATTGAGAAGCGGGGCGGAAGATTATATTGTTAAGCCCTTTGAAATGCTGGAACTTCTGGTTCGTATAGATAATATTCTGAAACGCTGCTCAAAAGATGAAACTGTGGAGGAAATATGTATTCGGGATGTTGTTATTAACGAGAAGAAAAGGACTGTACACAAAAACGGGGTGGAAATTTCCCTGCAGCCCATGGAATTTGACTGTCTGCTGGTATTCTGGAAATATCGGAACCGGGTAATTACAAGAGATCAGATTCTGAATATTCTCTGGGGTGTGGATTTTGAGGGAGAGAGCAGGACCGTAGATGTCCATGTGGGAAATATCCGGAAAAAACTGGATTTTTCTGATGTGATTATTACAGTGCCAAGAGTCGGTTACCGGATGGAGGTGCCCTGATGGATATGATAAAGAAGATTGCTCTGACTGCGTCAACCATGCTTTTTGTGTTGGCGCAGGCTTTTTCATTTTATGTGATTTTTACCAGCCGGCAGGAAAAAATTGACCTTCTGAAAGAGAAAGAAATCAGGATTTTTGAAAATGCTGTTATGGAGTTGAATAAAAAACTTTTCATATCAAAGTATAATAATGGGATACCGGATTATGTTATGGTTTATCATTTTCGGGAAAATATGCCGGAGCATTCCGCATTATACAAAGGAGAGCAGGAGTTGTATAACAGCAGTCCCTATGAGTTCAATGTGGAACAGGCAAATGCGCAAAAAGACGGGTATTCTTATAATTTCAGGCAGGAACGGATGAATGGCAGGCATATTCTTGTTATATATGAGAAATTTAATGGAGGATATCGTCTCAACAGCCAGGAGACATATACTTTTTTCTACGGGATTGACATAACCTATCTCTATGAAAAAAGCCGAAATCTGGTGATTCAGGAACTGGTGATTTCTTTTACAGCATCTTTTGGAATGGCGCTGCTTCTTGTATTTCTTATTAAGAAAATTACAAAGCCTCTTCAGGCAGTTAATGAGGTTCAGCGACAGTTGATTGGAAGCATGTCCCATGAATTAAAAACCCCCCTGACTGCCATCAGGGGTTATTCAGAAACTCTTCTGAATGTAAATCTGTCTCCGGAGCAGGAGAAAAAATCCCTTAACTATATATATCAGGAAAGCGGGAGGCTGTCCCGTCTTTCAGAAAAAATGATGGAACTGACAAGATTATATGAACCGGAATGTAAGATTTCTCAGCAGGATATTTCAGTAGAGGATCTGTTTGACGGAGTGGAGGAAAGCATGAAGCACAGGCTTCAGGAAACAGGAATAATTCTTGTGCGGGAAGGAAATTATCAGGGGAAAATCAAAAAACTGGATTCAGATCTGATGACCAGTTTCCTGATAAATCTGATTAATAACAGTATCATGGCTTCAAAGCCGGGGAGTCGTATTTATCTGGGTGCAGATGACAAATCTCTGTGGGTTCGGGACGAAGGATGTGGAATTCCTGCAGAGGAAGTGGATAAAGTCCGTAAGGCTTTCTATCGTGTGGATAAATCCCGTTCCAGAAAAAGCGGAAATATGGGGCTTGGGCTCGCTCTCTGTGAGCAGATTGCAGCAGTACACCATGGAAATATGGAAATCGAGAGTAAGGTGGGGGAGGGGACCAGGATTGCTGTAATACTGAATCCGTGAATGAAACAATTTTATTCGACTGGGAAGTCCTCAATGTCCCACAGAAGATGATTTGATGGAATTTTTAAGTGCAATTTTTTATCCACAGAAAAAAGATTTTCTGGTCACAATACAAAAATATATAGATTTTTCTCAGAATAAGGAGTTGTTGAAGGAGGTGTCTCATATGGATGGTCTTGGAATGAGTATTCTGGAAGAAGGAATAGAACAGGGTATTGAGCGTGGAATGAAACAGGGAATAGAACGTGGGAAAGCAAAACAGACAGTGAAATAGCCAGGGAGTTCATATGGATCTGTGGAAAACAGGAAAAACGGAAAAATCCGGTAGAAAAAGAAAACTGCCGGATTTATTTATTATTCTATCTGATAAGAAATACTGTAAGCATTCAGTGGTACAATCGGCTTCTGAGGCAATCTTTACAAATCCTTTACAAATGAGTGAATATTCCCGGAACATAAGCTGTTATCATTAATTTATCAACATGACAGGAGGAGCTTATGAAGAGAAAATATATAACAGTTCCTGCAGCTCTGCTTTGTATCAGCATTCTGGCAGGCTGTCAGGAAACACCGGAAAATTCTATTGTAAAGCAGAAGGGTTCAGATAACATCAAAGAATATGAAAGTTCTGAAGGTTCCATTCATGATATGGTTAAGGCGCCGGAAACATACAAAAATCTGTCTTCCTATGAAAACGGGGCCCTTGTTATAGACACAGATGCAGAAGTAATTCTGCCGGAAGTGGCTTCTATAAATACTTATAATGTTTCTGCCCAGGAAGCAGATCAGGAAATGATTGACAAAGTGACTGATATTTTTTTTAAAGGAGATAAGATTTACCATTCCTATACTTATAATGTGCTGACAAAAGACTGGTATCAGGCAGATATTACAAGACTGAAACAGTATAAGGCAGAAGGAAATACAGATCCATACGAATACGGAAAAGATGAAAACGGGGAATTACATTTTAACATTGATGAGGTGATTGCCAGAGAGGAAGAATTTATGGCAGAAGCTCCAGATGAGGTGATAAAAGAAGAAGTTAAGCCATGTTTTGGACTGGAATGGGTAGATGGCAAAGGAGAAGAAGCACAGAAAGTAGTGGATGAGACAGAGTTCCGGGGTATGGTGGAAACAGATCATGGAATTTACAGTTATGATATCATAAGTGGAACCAATACCAGAGATTTAAAGTTTGATATTGAAAAAAAGAGGGAGGATTTACCGGATGAAAGAATGTTTTCCATATGGCAGGAGACAAGATATCTGATGGATTCTGAGGGAGATGGATATGAACCTTTATCGGAAGATACCATAAAAAAATTTCTGAATATTTCCTATGAAGATGCAGAAAAAGCTGCAAAAGATAAAATAAGTCAGCTTGACTGGGACTGGGAGCTGACAGACTGGGATTATGCAGTGTTTAAATATGGAGAAGAAATGACGTCTGAAGATAATATAATGGACAGCGGATATATCTTTTATTTTACCAGAGTAGTGGATGAAATTCCTGTTACTTTTACAGATTCTTATGGCGGAGCGTTAGAAGATATGGACAGTACGCTGATTCCCTGGAGTTATGAACGATGTGAGATAATTGTGGGAGATGACGGGATTCAGAAAGTGGAAATATATAACCCCTATGAAGTGGAAGGAATACAGACAGAAAATGTAAAACTGATGGATTTCGACAGCATTATAAAAATATATGAACAGATGATGGAAGTATCCAATGCGGATGTGACGTCCTTTGAAAAACAGAGGACTTACCATATCAGAAAAATTAAATTGGGTTACGCCAGAATTTATAATCCCACAGTAGATAATACAGCAGGAATTCTGGTACCGGTCTGGGATTTTTTCGGCGGATTTGATTCTGAAATGGACGAATATTCCAGAAAAGATTCCGGAGAGCATTCCAAACGGAGTTTTATGACCATCAATGCTCTGGACGGAACTGTGATTGACAGGGAGCTTGGTTACTGAACATATATTTCATAAAGAAACGGGAAGGAGAAAAAATGGGAGAGGTAAAACAAAGGAAAACAGGTTTCAGAAAGAGATGGGGGACAGTTTTTATATCCATACTCTGCATGGGTCTGCTGGCAGGCTGTCAGGAGACACCAGAGGACACCATTGTACGGCAGAAAAAGTCAGACAATATCAAAAAGTATGAAAGTAATGAAGAACATCCGGAAGAAAAACAGGAAACAGAGGAGAAACAGGGAAATCCGGAAGAAAAGAAAGAAAATGTAAAAAGAGTGCTGGAGACGCCGGAACGCTATAAGAATAAGGCTTCCTACCAGAACGGAAATCTGGTGATTGATACGGATGCGGAAATTCTGGTACCGGAAGGCGATCATATGAACACTTATAAAGTAACAGCACAGGAAATGAATCAGGAACTGATTGATAAAATAACTCAGGCATTTTTTGAAGGGGATAAGATTTATCAGGAGTATGGTTATTTTCAGTGGACCAAAGAACAGTATCAGCAGGATATTACAATGCTGAAAAAGTTTAAGGCAGAAGGAAATCTGGACCCTTATAATCTGGGAACCTATGAAGACGGAAGCAAAATTTTTGATATTGACAGTGTAATTGAATACGATGAGGAAAATATGAAAACTGCGCCGGATGAAATAGAAAAAATCGAAGTAACGCCTTCTTTTGGACTGGAATGGGTGGAAGGATATGGAGAGGAAGCCACAAAGCGGGTGGATGATAACAGGTTCAGCGGTGCAGTGGAGACTGACAACGGGGTTTACACTTATACCATTTCCGGAAGCGACGGATATACTGCAGATGTGCGGGTGCTGATTCAGAAAACCAGAGAAGATATGGCAGATTTCCGGGTGCCGAAGAACTGGTGGGATGGAAGGATTGAACTGGACAATGAATATATATCCAAAGAAGAGGGAAAACAGCCTTCCATATCAGAAGAAACCATTCAGAACATGTTGAATATTTCCTATGAAGATGCAGAAAAAACAGCCAGAGAAAAAATAGACAGACTGGGCTGGGACTGGGAAATCACAGACTGGGACTATTCCCTTCTGAAAAGCGGATACGATAACCTTACAGAAGAGACTTTACTGGATGCGGGATATGTTTTTTATTTCGGCAGAGTGCTGGATGGAATACCTGTAACCTTTACAGATTCTTATGGAGGAGCCTGGGAAGATGCGGACAGTACGCTGGTTCCCTGGAGCTATGAGCGATGTGAAGTGATTGTGGGAGATGACGGTATTCAGAAAGTGGAAATTTACAATCCTTATCATGTGGAAGGGATTGAGACGGAAAATGTAAAACTGATGGATTTTGACAGCGTTATGCAGATATATGAGCAGATGATGGAAATATCCAATGCAGACATTCTGCAGTATGCAGAAAATATGACATATCATGTGAATAAAATTCAGCTGGGCTATACCAGAATCTATGATCCCACCGTGGAAAGTACCACAGGGATTATGGTACCGGTGTGGGACGTATTCGGAGGTTCTCAGACAGAGTATGAAGACCATACGGAAATAAATACGGGAGAACATTCCAGACAGAGTATGCTGACCATCAACGCTCTGGACGGAACGATTATTGACCGGGGGCTTGGATACTGATTTATCACAGGAAGAAAGGGGAACAGGAAGATGGAAGGGGCAAGACAGGTAACAGCGGCAGTCAGATGGAATTTCCTTGGATTTTTTAAAAATCCGAGGGTAATCATCACCTTTCTGTTTTCCTTTATTCTCTGTTTTTTCCTGAGCGACCGGGCCATGATGGTGGCAGATTATTATGATTCCTCCATGCAGGCACTGGAGCCTTTTATCTGGACTTTTGGAGACGCCGATTCCATTCTGCTCTGTTCTCTGCTGCTGATTCTGCTGTTTCTGGATTTGCCGAAATTAAGTCCTTTTACCCCTTATATGCTTCTTCGCATGAAAAAGAGCCGGTGGCTGCTGGCACAGTTTTTTTATATTTTTCTGGTAACCGTGCTGTATATGACATATGTGCTTCTGGTGACCGGAATTCTCTGTATGCAGAAAACTTATCCTGGAAATATCTGGAGCAAGACAGCGGCCCTTCTGGCCTATTCCGGTATGGGGAGGGATTTATCCGTTCCATCCACAGTAAAGGTGATGGAAAGTACCACTCCGGTGTCCTGCAGCTTTCAGATTATGGTTCTCTTAATCTGCTATGCCTTAACTTTAAGTTTTCTGATGCTGCTTTTTCAGATGAAATCAGGAAGAAAGGCTGCCATCGGCGCCGGGCTGTTTTACAGTCTGTTCGGGTTCCTTCTGAATCCCGATATTCTGGCGAAAATACTCCGCAAAGAAGAATACGAAATGTTTCTGGTACGGAGGATTACCGGGTGGGTCAGCCCCCTGAACCATGCCACTTACGGAATGCATGATTTTGGGTATGATGTGCTTCCGTCTATTGGCCAGTCCTGTATGATATTTCTTGTACTGCTGCTGTTTTTGTCCTTTCTTTCCTTTTATACACTGAAAAAATACAATTTTAGTTCTTTTACAGGAGATTGACGTATGAAAGAATTATTACGGGACAGAGGATTTCAGGCTGCCGTGCTGGTAAGTTTTCTGGCCATGGCGCTGGGATTTCCTTTCTATCAGGCAAAAATTCCGTTAAATCCGGGAAGTTTTCTTGAATTTTATCAGACTGCACTGGAAGCTCAGACCATGTTGTTTCTGATACCTGTTGCAGCAGTGCTTTCGCCGGGAGCTGCCTATGTGCGGGAATCCTCCAGTGGATTTTTAAAACTGTATCTTACCAGAACCAGCCGGATGGAGTATATCAGAACAAAAACCTGGAGGATTTACGCCGGAGGATTTCTGCCCTTTTTTCTGGCGGGGACCGGAGGATTTCTGCTCTGCTTTTTCTTTCTCTATCCTCTGGAACTGAAAGGAAGTATTTCCTGGAAAGAAATCCGCAGTGTTCTGGAAATTCTTCTGCGCATCAGCTTTACAGGAGGAATCCTGGCAGAATTTTCCGGTATTTTTGCAGTGGTTTTTCGGAATTATTATATGGCTTACGGGCTGCCCTTCGTCATTTATTATATGATGATTATATTAAAAGAAAGGTATCTGCCGAAACTGTATGCCTGGTATCCGGGAGAATGGGTTGTATGCCAGGAAGACTGGGGAACAGACCAGATGGGAATCTGGATATTTTTCCTGGTGATTTCTCTGGCAGTAATGCTGATACACAGCCTGATTTTATATCGGAGGCTGCGGGAAATTTAGTTCCACAGCCAGGAGATGTGCAGATATGGCAGCAACGGGGGTACTGGCCTGAAACAGGAATTTATGGAGAAAATAACATGGACGTTTATATTGAAATCAGTCATGTGACGAAAAAATTCGGGGACGACGTGATTTTAAATGACATTAATATCAGTATGGAACAGGGAAAAGTCTACGGAATTTCCGGTAATAATGGTTCCGGAAAAACGGTTCTGATGAAATGTATCTGTGGATTTCTTCCGGTAACAGCAGGATTTATACGGGTTGGGGGGAAAATCATCGGAACAGAGATTGATTTTCCGGAAAGTATCGGCGTAATTATAGAAACACCGGGATTTCTGACAAATCTGACAGGTATGCGGAATCTGGAAATTCTGGCCGGGCTTAAAGGAAAAATTTCCCGAGAGGAAATCCGCCAGACCATAAGAAAAGCGGGACTGGATCCAGGATTAAAAAAATCTGTGGCAAAATATTCTCTGGGGATGCGCCAGCGTCTCGGAATAGCCCAGGCAATTATGGAAGATCCGGAATTTCTGATTCTGGATGAGCCTTTTAACGGACTGGATAAACATGGAGTGGAAGATATTCGAAATCTTCTTCTGGATTTGAAAAAGAATGGAAAAACCATTATTCTGGCCAGTCACAACAGCGAAGATATCCGAATTTTATGCGACAGAGTTTATGAGATGGACGGAGGGAGGATACAGGAAGTATGAGATGCAGAAAAAAGAGATGCAGAAAATTGTGTGGGAAAAATCGGGTACAGGGTTTTTTTCTGATAAGTATCATTCTGTGTTTTGTTCTGGCTGTGTCTGTCACGGTCAGGGCGGAGGGTCTGATAATTTCGGATGACAGTCAGAAAAAAGGCGGATTTATCACCATTGACGCCAATAAAAAGTACGAGGGTATGAACGCTCCTTTTTCCAAAGGATATGAACCTTCTGTTAAGAAAAATACCATGACGCTGGTGGTTCCTTTTATGATGAAACAGGAAACGGAGCAGGACAGAATCGTTGTGGGTATTTCTTTTGAGCGTGAGGAAAACAGCCCTTTTTACTATAAAAACTATCAGAAAAAAGTAAAGAAGTCAGAAGATGGAATTTATCTGTACCGGTGCAGAATTCAGTTAAAGGAAGACCGGGTAAACGGTCAGTATCCCCTGCGCCTGTGGGTGCAGGCTGAGACGTCAGAGGAACGGCTGCAGCAGGAATTTAACATTTATGTGGAAATTACAGACGGAATCCCAAAAGTTTCCGAAGAAAATCCGCCGGAGGAAAATTCAGATTTTACCATGGAAAATCAGGTGCCGGATTCTGTTTTGCCGGATGCAGGAGAAGAATCAGGCCAGCCAGCAGGAGGTTCAGGCAGCGGAGAACAGATTATCCATCAGCCCAGAGTTATGATAACAGATAACAGTCTGCAGACGGCTTCTCTGGAAGCCGGAACACAGGCACTCTGGTCCCTTTCTGCCAGAAACTGCAGCCGAAGTTATGCCATGGAAAATGTAAAGGTGACCATGACCTGTGAAAACAGAGATATTATCTTTGAAAAGACTTCCTGGTATTTTGACTGGGCGGGGGCCGGAGGTTCCATGGATTTGTCTCAGCATGTGACTGTGGGAAAAAAAGCGGCGGCAGAGTCCGTAGCAGTACAGTTTCAGTTTGACTATGAGGATAAACAGGGGACTGCCTGTACTTCCACGGAGACAGTGACTCTGTCTGTGGTGCAGATTCCTCAGGCGGAGCTTACGAATCTTTCTTTTCCGGACAGTATTTATGAGGCAGATACGGATTTGCTGACTTTTCAGATACAGAACACGGGTCTTGCGGTCATTTATAATGTCAGAATACGTCTGGAAGGCAAAGGGCTGTTTCCGGAGAAGGAACTGTTTCTTGGAACCATGGAGGCAGGTTCTTCTGCAGACGGAGAGATTTCCGTATTTGCCGGCAACCTGACCATGGATAATGAGGGAAATGTGATTGATGAAGGTGGAAAAAAATATGGCGATACCACCGGTACAGTGGTGTTTTCCTATGAAAATGAACAGGGGGAACCGGTGGAAACCAGTCAGGAACTTCACACCGCCATTAAAAAACCGCAGGTTGTGAAACTGAAAGTGGAAAAGGAAGCTCCGAAAACCAATCAGTGGTGGATAACTATTCTGGCAGGTATTTTTCTGGTGCTGATTTTGATTATCATATGGCTTTATCTGCGGATGAAGCATTATTGGAGAGTTTCCGAAATGCATAAAAATTCCTGGTCAGGAAAGGAAAAATCATGAAAAGACGTAATCTGTATAAAGATATTGTTATCGGTGCAGCAGTTATTTTTCTGATGGTTTTCTGTTCAAATCTGTGGAAAAATTATCAGAAAGAGCAGAAAATCTATGGTTTTTACATCCAGTCTGACCGGGAACTGACAGAGAAAACTGCAGAACAGTTACAGAATATTTCCGGTCTCTGCAGGTTTGAACCATCTGCTTCCACTATGGTGACAGTGGGGCTGGAAGAATATACCCTGGAAACCAGCCTGGTGGGAGTCAGTCTGGAAGAGTATCCGCTGAACTTTAAGGAAACAGAGGGGAATCTTGTTCTGGGAAATACAGCGGCGCTGTTTTTCGGTGAAGTTGCATTTCAGATGTTTTCTGACAAACACGGATACAGTCCTGATAAAAAACAGATAAAAAGCTGGACGGATGAGTATCAGAGTCTTTCTCTGTCCATAACGGATGAAGGAGGTCATGTAAGAAAGGGATATGTTGCCGGTATTCTGAAAAGTCCGGGAAACGAAATTTACATGGATAGAGGTCAGATGGAGGAAATTTTTAAGGAATCCTGTCAGGTGACGGGAGGGTATATGGAGGTTTATGGGCTTCAGAATATGAAAAAAGCCAGGGATGAACTGGAAGGGGGAGGATTTCTGGTGGAGAAGAAAATGGAGAATTAATCTGAATATCAGAGACAGACTGTAAAAGGATGAGGACAGCATACGGTTTTCCGGACGGGAGATGGTATGCTGTCTTTCCGGAAACAATAAACCAGGCAGCCGCGTCTGCGCGGATAACTGGCTTATGCCTGGGGTAAGTACCCTGTGGCTGCAAATCAGATTTACTGTTTCACACCCATCGCTGAAGAGAAGATACCATATAGCTTCTTACATTCATATTGTAAAGTTTATCCAGCAGAGAAAGATCAAAATTATCCAGGCTGCTGTAACTTTCCACCTGTCCATGGTTCAGCAGAAGCAGGGTGTCTGCAAAGGACAGGGCCAGATTCATGTCATGAAATACTCCTACAATACAATGACCCCCGGCAACAGACCAGGTTTTTAAACTTTCAATCAATTCTACCTGATAACGCAAATCCAGATGATTGGTGGGTTCGTCCAGCAGAATGACCTGTGGCTCCTGGGCGAAAGTACGAGCCAGAAATACACGCTGAAGCTGTCCTCCGGACAATCTGGTGACCAGATGTTCTCGAAGGTCCAGAGTGCCTGTAAGCCGCAGGCTTTCTTCTACTATCTGACGATCAGCCGCACTTTCTCCTGACAGCAGACCTTTTGACTGGTGGGCATAACGACCCGGCATAACGGTTTCATAGACAGTGTAGTCGAAAGTGGCCGGAGAAAACTGACTCATCAGGGCAGTTTTTCTCCTTCTTTTACATGGAAAGAGACGTCCTTTACAATGGGCGGTCCACCATAGCCGCAGCTTAAATGTTCAATTCGAAGCATAATAACCTCCATTTCTATTTCATCGGCAAATTATCGATTCCTGCGTCCTGCAAAAAAGATATACAGAAAAAAAGGTGCGCCCAACAGTGATGTGATGGCGCCGATGGAAATTTCACGGGCAGGAATCAGTGTCCGGGCCGCCAGATCACAAAGTACCAGAAAAGTACCACCAAACAAAGCGCTGGCAGGCAGTATTTTTTTATGAGCTGCGCCAAACCAGCGGCGTATAATATGAGGTACAATAAGGTCTACAAAGCCTATAATACCCACAAAAGCTACTGCGGTTCCACTAAGAGCTGCTATGGCAGCCAGAAGGATACGTTTGAGTTTCAGCAAATTGACGCCCATTGCCTGTGCTGATTCTTCACCGAAAGTCATCACATCCAGCTCGCGGGAATGAAACAGGAAGAAAATCAGTCCAAAAACAGTGGCCAGAGCCAGTACCCATACGGCGTTCCATTCTTTCATGGAAAAACTGCCCATCAGCCAGATCTGGATTCGTTCACCGTAATCCGGTGAACTGGTTGCCATAAGATTCATAACAGCGTTACAGAACAGAGAAAATACAGTACCAACCAGAATAATGGTTACGTTTGAAACACTGCTGTCCAGCCGGGAGGAGATCAATACCACCAGAAATACGGTAATCAGGGCAAATCCAAGACTTACGCCAGGAAGAAGAAAAGTGCCTGGTCCTGTTACGGTCAGACCGAATACGATTACCGTGGCCGCACCCAGTCCGGCGCCTGAAGATATGCCAAGGCCAAAAGGAGAGGTCAGCGGGTTCTGCAGGATGGACTGGGTTACAGTACCGCTTATTGCCAGTGCAGCCCCGGTGAAAAACGCCAGTATCACCCGTGGCAGGCGCATATTCAGTACCATGGCCGGATAGCTGGCAGGCAGAGTTTCTGACAGTGACGTGCCAAAAAAGTGATTTAAAATAATGGCCAGAATATCTCCAGGGGCCATATATACACTGCCAATGCCGATACCAAAAAGAAGTGCGGCCAATGCTGCAATAAACAGTACAGTCATTTTTGTGGAATATTTCATTTTGTTGTGTAATAATCCGGATAAAGAATTTCGGCCATCTGGCGCATGGCTTTTACAATGGTATGGTTGGAATGGGAGGAAGAATTACTGTCAATGCTGTATACATTTTTACTGGCGATGGCGGAAATATCTGCCCATCCGTCTCTGTCCAGAATTTTCTGTACGGGATCATCCATATAATCAGCATTTGTGAAGATAAAGTCCGGATTGGCAGATACGATAGTTTCTCCTTCTACTGTGAACCAGCCTGACTGGTCGGCCAGGACATTTTCAGCACCAATCCATTCTATCATTTCATTGATGAAAGAACCGCTGCCGCAGCTGTACATGTTGGGAGCCGGAGCAATTTCAAAATAAACCCGTTTGTGTTCTTCCTGTGGGATTTTGGATGCAATATCAGCCAGTTCCTGAAGCTGTGCGTCAAAATCCTCCAGCAGGATTTCTCCTTCTTCAGGTGCGTCAAGAACAGTAGCCAGAAATTTGATGTCGCTTTTGATTCCTGCTATGGTGTCACGATTGGGAATGCGGATGACACAGGTTCCCGTATCAATCAGAGACTGGAAAGGAGATTCCTGGTCATAAAAGGTTTCATTGGAAAAGTTTCTGTACATGGAAAAACGCCCTTTCACTTCGAAAGAGCGTTTATATAACATACAGGTTGCGGAAACAGAATGCCGCAACGTTGGTGTATGTACAAGTCCATCGATCGTGAATCTGTACCAGACAGATACAGCGAACCGGCTTAATGTATTTTGCATATTTCAGTACATATTACGGTGGCGGGACCGCGCGGGATTTTCACCCGACTTCTCTGTAAGTTTATCTGACTGATGTTTATTTATGGAAATCTCTGAATTCCACAATGTAATTTTATAGTAGATTAGTTCCACATTAATGTCAACCTGTAAAAAATTGCCGGTAAAAATTTGCCTGTATTTTTTTGCGGCAGAAAAATTTTTCAGATGATATACTTTTTTTCAGGATTAGTCATAAAAACAGTGTATTATAGAGTATGGCAGAAAGATAATATTTCTATTTAAATCTTTTTGTTCATAGTTTCTGAAAGAAAAAATAATATTACAGGCAGGGTAAAAAATTTTTCAATCACAAAAAAGAATTGTATGGATGGGATTTTTTTGTTATAATAATTAAAATAAAAGACAGATTTGAATTTTTTTGTCGTCAATTTATACAAAGACGGACAGAAGTTGTCTGGAGTGTTGAGAGACAGAATCATATCGGGAGATGGATTGTATGTTGAAAGAATCAAAAAATATATCGGATTATCTTGATATCGGTTTTCTGCAAATGCTGCAGGATAATTGTTCCAGGGCCATGGGACTGGCTTTTGTGACAGTGGACTATCGCGGATGTCCCATTACGCATTACAGTGGTTTTACCCCTTACTGTCAGCTTGGGCGGAAGCATCAGGGATTTTTTGAAATGTGCAAACAGTGTGATGCCCATGGAGGTCTGCAGGCTGCTATTACCGGAGAGCCTTATATCTACCGCTGTCATGCAGGACTGGTGGATTTTGCCCTGCCGCTGATCTGCGACGGTATTTATATGGGTTCCCTGATGGGAGGCCAGATACGGTTAAACCGGGATGAAAAAGGGGAACTGGACAGGATTCTGCCGGTTGAGACAGACTGGAGGAAAGATAAGGACCTGGATAAAGCGTATAATGAAACTCAGACAGTCTCCTATGAGAAGATTAAATCGGCAGTGACAGTGCTGCATGATTTGATTCTGTTTATGATGCAGAGTAACGGGCAGACGGGCAGGCTGCCGGAATCTGAGGATATAAACGCTGGGGAACAGTGTAAAACCTGTCCCGGTGCAGAGTTTTCTTTTCGAAAACGTGAACTTACAAGTATTAAAAATCAGGGGAAACTGCGTTATTTTTTCTTTGTGATGAATATTATTTCACAGATGGCTCTCCAGGAAAAGGCCGCCAGGACAGAGGCCATGGTATATGATTTTGCGGATATTATGCGTTATGTAACGGAATCAGAACATGAAATTTCCACACTGGGAGAAGAACTGAACTATATAGGCGCTCTGCTGCGTGTTCAGAAAGCCTGGGTAGGGGACGCTCTTCGCTTTCATATTTCAGTTCCAAAGGAATACTGGGATGCAAACTGTCCCTACATGGTTCTGGAACCGCTTGTGGGACTGGCTGTTCAGGGATGCGAGGCTGGGGAAACCCATGAAATTGAAATTCTTGCGAAAGAAGAACAGGGAGACGTGATAATTCAGGTAGTCAGCGATAATGAAGGAATGACGCTGGAAGAGATGGATGACCGGTCCGGGGGATTTTTTCAGGAGGAGGGATTTTCCCTTCATGATTCAGACAGGAGTCTGAAACGGATGTTTGGAAAGCGGTATGGCCTTTCCGTAGGACCTGGAAAGGAGGAAAAGCCGGGACAGATGGTTTGCTTCCGGCTGCCTCATAAGAAAGACGGATAAGGAGGTGTGCAGTGAATGGGCCAGATTTTAGTGTTGAATGAGAACCGGCTGGAGCGTGAAATTACCCGAAATATTCTGGCTGAAGGGCTGGAGTCCACAGAAATTGTTCCCATAGCGGAAGAAGAAACGGCAATCCGTATGCTGAGAGAAGAAAATGTGGATTTGCTGATTGCAGATGTACCCAGATTTGATCTGCGCCGGTGCGACATGATGGCGAAGGCCAGGCAGGTATCGCCGGATACCCCGATTCTGGTGACTTCCGCAGGAGTCCGTGCTGATATTGCACCTCATGTATGGCGGCTGGGACTGCAGGATTATTTGCTCAAACCCTGCCGTCCGGCCTGGCTGCTGGCAGCAGTTCGAGCCCTGAAACGGGAGGCTTCCCCCGGATTAAATGACAGAGAGGAACAGCGGCGGGAACAGTATCTGAAACTTCTGGCTGAGCAGATGCGGGCCTTTTGTTATAAAAAGTGCACAGATGTTGCAAAAGATTACCTTGCTTCTCTTCACAAAGATATACATAATAAAAGTATGATTCGGTTTCAGGTGCTTCGGTTTGCCGAAGGACTTGTACAGTTGGGAGATCCTCTGGGTTCTGCTGCCCGGACCAGACTGGCATGTATGATGGAACAGTTCAGGCTTCGATTTGACCAGCAGGTGCAGAAATATGATACCTACCTTGTACTGAAAAAGATGCTGGATGTGATTTTTACTGTTTTTGAAGAAGACAGCAGTTATCAGGTGGACAGTGAGCAGAGGGTGATCAACTTTATTGACCGCAACGTCAGGGGCGGCATCAGCCTGGATCAGGCTGCAGAATATGCAAATATGAGTTCTTATTATTTCAGCAGGGTTTTTAAGAAAATTACCGGGGTCAACTTCATTACCTACGTTACAGACTGTAAAATAGCTGTTGCTGAGGAAATGCTTGTGGAAACGGACATGCCTGTCATCAGCATTGCCTATGAGCTTTCTTACAGTGAAGCCAATTATTTCAGTAAGGCTTTTAAGCGGAAAGTGGGAATGACGCCTACGGAGTACCGGGAATTTCACTGCGGCGGAGTGACTGTCTGAACAGGTAATTCCGGCAGAACAGGTTGTAAAATGGGGGCTTTGAATCGGGTGTATATGTCTGCAGCGCCTGCTCCGATGGACATTGCGGCATACAGTTTTCCGTTGGAATTTGCGCCGCAGGCGTCAGCGGCAGAATGGAGGTTATGATGCAGGAATTCAGTTTCAGTACCAGGATATTTTTTGGAGAAGGTGCTCTGGAGCGTCTGCGCCGGGTGAAAGGCCGGCGTGTTCTTATTGTTACGGACCGCTTTATGGTGCAGATAGGGACCATAGACAAAGTAATGACCTATCTGACAGGGTGTGAAGTCAGCATTTTTGACGGCGTAATACCGGATCCGCCCATTGAAGTGGTGGCTGAGGGAGTAAAAGCCCTTGCAGCCTGCCAGGCAGAAATCGTGATTGCTGTGGGCGGCGGTTCCACCATTGATGCGGCAAAGGCTATCCGGGCCATTGCAAAGCAGACACTCTGCGCTGAGGCGGACCATATGGAATGCTTTGCTGTGCCTACCACCAGCGGCACCGGTTCCGAAGTTACAGATTACGCTGTAATTACAGATAATGCCAGAGGTCTCAAGTATCCTCTGGACAGCCAGGCGCTGCGTCCGCCTGTGGCCATCCTTGAGCCGTCTCTTACCGCCAGCGCTCCTGCGTCTGTGACAGCCGATGCAGGCATGGATGTGCTGACACATGCCCTGGAGGCTTATGTTTCAACCAATGCAAATGATTTTTCTGACGCCATGTGTGAAAAAGCCGTATCTCTGGTGTTCCGGTTTTTGCCTCTTGCTTATCAGGATGGGGAGGATTTACTTGCCCGGACAGAGATGCAGAATGCGGCGTGTATGGCGGGACTGGCTTTTAATTCCGCCGGACTGGGCATTAACCATGGACTTGCCCATGCAGTCGGCGGGAAATTCCATATTGCCCATGGACGTATTAATGCCATGCTTTTGCCGAAAGTTCTGGCCTTTAATGCAAATTTATCTCATGTGGTGGGCGGAGAGTATTCTCTGGCAGCAAAAAAATACCAGCGTATTGCAAGGATTATGGATTTTCCGGCTGCCACGGTGCGGCTTGGCGTTGCCAATCTGATCAGTGAAATAGAGCGTCTGAATCAGATGATGCAGATTCCTCCCACGCTCAGGGCATGGGGCGCTGATCTGTCCAAAGTCAGAGAAATGCGCGGAGAGCTGGCAAGGGCTGCTCTGGCAGATGCCACTTACGCTACCAATCCGCGCAGGGCAACTGAAGAAGAAGCAGCAGTTCTGATTGACCAGATTACAGGTTAATCAAAGAAGTAAAATATTTTAACGGATTAAATTACAGACATTCAGGAAATTGGAAGCGGGAGTGCCAGGCTGAGAAATCAGCAGGCAGTCCCGCTTTGTTCTTCTATAGGAAATTCCTCTGGATTTCCTATAGAAGAACAAAACAATGATGCGCAGCTCGCGGGGGTGATGTTTATTGCTGCGCAATCCGCTCGCGCGCGGAGAATGCGTATAGCGCATTCTTTTTTCTTCTACAGGAAGACGTTTTCGCGCTTTAGCGTGAAAGATAATTATGTGCATTTTTATAAAAATAAATCAGGAGATTATGCCTTTGTGCAGATAAGAAGGCAGCCTGACGTCTGTTTCGTGATGAAGGAAAAATTAATTGTGCAAATTAAACAAAACATCAGACAAAAAATTCTCTGATTAGGACAAGAAAGTACAAGCAGGATTTTAGTATAATAGGAAATAGCAACAAATTAACCAATCATGTGGGTATGCCGCAATTTATTTCAGAAAAATACAGGAATCCAGGACGCGAATTATAACAGACAGTTCATGGAAATACGGAAATTGACGGATACGCGCAAAACTTACAAAACAAGGAGGAATCAAAATGCAAAGAGAAGCCCTTGGTATGGTGGAGACAAAAGGTCTGGTCGGCGCTATTGAGGCTGCTGACGCAATGGTTAAATCTGCAAATGTGGCTCTGGTTGGCTATGAGAAAATCGGGTCCGGTCTGGTTACCGTTATGGTCCGCGGGGATGTAGGTGCAGTGAAAGCATCCGTAGACGCCGGCTCCATCGCTGCTGAAAAAGTCGGAACGGTTGTCTCCTGTCACGTAATCCCAAGACCGCATACAGATGTGGAGAAGATCCTTCCGAATATGGAATGATTTTCGGGATTTCCGGAGAAACCCACCACCTTTATGAGAACGCTGTGAAAGCAAAAAAATTAATTTGGAGGGAAAACACATGGATGAACTGAACAACAACATCGTAGAAGAAGTTATGAAAAGGCTGGGCGCCGTTGCTTCTCCTGCAGAGGAGAAATGCTGCGAAGCTCCTGCAGCTGCTTCACCGGAATGCAACCTGACAGAGTATGTTGGCACAACAATGGGCCATACAATCGGACTGGTTATCGCAAACGTTGACCATCAGGTTCATGAAGCACTTAAAATTGATCCTAAATATCGTGCTATCGGCATCATCAGTGACCGCGTAGGTGCAGGTCCGCAGATTTTTGCAGCTGATGAGGCAGTAAAAGCAACAAACAGTGAATGTCTTCTGGTAGAGTGTCCCCGTGACACAGAAGGCGGTGCAGGACACGGTTCCCTGATTATTTTCGGAGCTGAAGATGTATCGGATGCCCGTCGTGCAGTAGAAGTCTGCCTGCGCGAGATTCCGCGTACAATGGGCGATGTTTACGGTAACAGTGCAGGACATCTGGAGTTCCAGTACAGTGCCCGCGCTTCTTATGTATTAAATAAAGTATGGGGTGCACCTCTTGGCAAGGCTTTTGGTATTACCGTAGGTGCTCCGGCAGGTATCGGTGTGGTTCTGGCAGATGCGGCTTCCAAGGCTGCAACCATTGATGCTATCACCATCGCAACACCTGGCAATGGCGGAACCAGCTTCTCCAACGAAGTAAACTACTTCTTCTCCGGTGATTCCGGTGCGGTGAAGCAGGCGATTATTGCAGCTCGTGACGTAGGACTTCAGTTACTGAAGAGCCTGGCGCCGGATGAGGAGCTGAAATCAACCACTACCCCTTACATTCTTTAATCAGGAAGGAGCTGTAAGCTATGAAATCAAAACGTTTTGAAGTGTTGGCGAACCGCCCGGTAAATCAGGACGGTTACGTCAAGGAGTGGCCTGAGGTTGGTCTGATTGCAATGAACAGCCCCTTCGATCCGACTCCGAGCATCAAGATTGAAAACGGGCGCGTAACAGAGCTGGACGGTAAGTGCCGCGCTGATTTTGATATGTTGGATACCTTTATTGCAGACCATGCAATTCGTCTGGAGAATGCAGAAAAGGCAATGGCCCTGGATTCACTTGAAATTGCACGTAAAATTATAGATATTAATGTTTCCCGTAAGGAAATTCTGGATATTACACTTTCCATTACTCCTGCAAAACTTACTGAGGTTGTAGGAAAAATGACAATTGTGGAAATCATGATGGGTATGACAAAGATGCGTGCCCGCCTGATGCCTGCAAACCAGTGTCATGTTACCAACGTTAAGGATAATCCTGTTCAGATTGCTGCTGACGCTGCAGAAGCCGGCGTACGTGGTTTTGCTGAAATGGAAACAACAGTTGGTATTGCACGTTATGCTCCGTTTAATGCAATTGCAATTATGGTAGGCGCTCAGGTAGGACGTCCCGGAGTTATGACACAGTGTGCGCTGGAAGAAGCTACAGAGTTAATGCTTGGTATGCGTGGTTTCACCACTTATGCTGAAACAATTTCCGTATATGGTACCGAGCCGGTATTCATGGACGGTGACGATACTCCTTACTCTAAAGCATTCCTGGCAAGCTGCTATGCAAGCCGCGGCCTGAAAATGCGTTTCACCTCCGGAACAGGTTCCGAAGTTCAGATGGGTTATGCTGAAGGCAAATCCATGCTGTATCTGGAAGCTCGCTGCCTGGCAGTTACCAAGGGCGCAGGTGTCCAGGGAACACAGAATGGTTCCGTATCATGCGTGGGCGTACCGGCAGGCGTACCGGGCGGTATCCGTGCAATCGCTGCTGAGAACCTGATTGCAATGCTTTTGGATCTTGAATCCACCACTTCCAATGACCAGACCTTTACTCATTCAGATCTGCGTCGTGTGGCCCGCAGCGTACCTCAGTTCTTCTCCGGCACCGATTACATATGCTCTGGTTATTCTGCAACACCGAACTACGACAATATGTTCGCAGGCTCCAACTGGGATGCAGAAGACTATGATGACTGGAATATTATCCAGCGCGATATGAAGATTGACGGTGGTTTACAGCCTGTACGTGAAGAGGACGTTATCAAAGCCCGCAATAAAGCGGCTCGTGCACTTCAGGGTCTGTTCCGTGAACTGGGTCTGCCGCCAATTACTGATGCGGAAGTGGAAGCAGCAACTTATGCAAATGGTTCCAATGACATGCCGGATCGTAATGTAAATGAAGACCTGAAAGCTATTGAAGATATGATGGCACGTAATGTAACGGGTGTTGATTTTGTGAAAGCTCTTGACAAATCAGGATTCCCGGATGTGGCACAGAATATTTACAACATGCTTCGTCAGAAGGTTGCAGGTGATTATCTCCACACAGCTTCAATTTTCGGAGACAATTTCCATGTATTGTCTGCTGTCAATGCGCCGAATGATTATCATGGACCGATGACTGGCTACCAGATCAGCGAAGAGAGATGGAAACAGATCAGCGATATTCCGAATGCTATTCGGCCGGAAGACATTTAAGAAGGAGGTGTGAGAGATATGACTTTTGACGAAAAAACACTGCGTAGCGTCATTGAAGAAGTAATTAAGGAAATGGCCAGCCCGTCAGCACCTGCAGCAGCAGCGCCTGCAGCATCTGCACCTGTAAGTCTGCCCGCAGCCGGCAAGATGACTCTGACCGAGCAGGGTGACGCACCAAAGGGCGTGGCTCCCGATGAAGTTGTTATCGGTCTGGCACCGGCTTTTGGTATTTATCAGACCGAGACCATTATTCATCAGCCTCACGACAAAGTGCTTCGTGAGATTATTGCCGGAATTGAGGAAGAAGGATTAAAATGGCGTGTGGTTCGCGTATACCGCACATCTGATGTTTCCTTTATCGCTCACGATGCAGCTGAATATTCAGGTTCAGGCATCGGTATCGGCATTCAGTCCAAGGGTACTACGGTAATCCATCAGAAGGATCTTCCGCCCCTCAGCAACCTGGAGCTGTTTTCACAGGCTCCTCTGATTGAAATGGAAACATTCCGCCAGATTGGTAAGAATGCTGCCAAATATGCGAAAGGTGAGGCTCCTACGCCGGTACCGGTTCGCAATGACCAGATGGCACGTCCTACTTATCAGGCGATTGCAGCATTACTGCATATTAAAGAAACGGAACATGTTGACAACGATAAGCGACCTCAGGCTGTCGCAGTTTCATTCCAGTGAAAGGAGGCATAATCATGGATCAGGAACTCTTAATGAAACAGATTGTAGAACAGGTTATGCAGGCCATGAACAACGGTGGGTCCCCATCAGCTCCTGCTGCCTCTGCCGGCGGCAAAATTACATCTGAGAATTACCCTCTGGCTGAAAATATGGCCGATAAAATCAAAACGCCTACTGGCAAACCTTTCACTTCCCTGAGTTATGATAAGGTAATTTCCGGTGAAGTTACAGCAGATGATATGCGTATTTCCCCGGAAACTCTTGAAATGCAGGCACAGGTGGCAGAATCCGTAAACCGCGAAGCATTTGCAGGAAATCTGCGTCGCGCGGCTGAACTGATTGCTGTACCGGATGACCGTCTGCTGGAGATTTATAATGCATTACGTCCTTATCGTTCAAGTAAACAGGATTTGATTGATATCGCCAACGAGCTGGACCAGAAATATGGTGCAAAAACAGCGGCTTCTCTCGTTCGCGAGGCTGCTGATGTTTACGAACAGCGCGGCAGATTAAAGAAATTCTGAGATTCTGCAAAGTTGGGAGGTTCCACTATGAAAATTGTTGCAGGCATTGATATTGGTAATGCGACAACAGAAACGGCTCTGGCAAGGATTGACGGAAATCGGACGGAGTTTCTGGCCAGCGGCACAGTACCCACAACAGGTATCAAGGGAACCCGGCAGAACATCAATGGCGTCGTCCATTCCCTGACCAGCGCCATGGAAAAGGCTGGCGTTGAGATAACAGAGCTCTCGGAGGTATGTCTGAACGAAGCAGCTCCGGTTATCGGTGACGTAGCTATGGAAACCATCACAGAGACCATTATTACAGAATCTACCATGATTGGACATAATCCCTCCACACCCGGCGGTATGGGCGTCGGTGTGGGGGAGACCATCCTGCTTACTCAGCTTGCTTCTGCGCCAGGCGGGAAAGATTATATCGTGGTAGTGCCTGCCAGTGTGGACTTTGAGGATGCCGCAAGGCTGATTAACGAAGGCTCTGTGGGAACACGGCAGGTAACCGCAGCTATTGTTCAGCGGGATGACGGCGTGCTGATTCACAATCGTCTGCACCGTAAGATACCTATTGTAGATGAAGTGGCTCTGGTGGATAAAGTTCCCCTGGGTATGCGCTCTGCAGTGGAAGTCTCCGGTGTGGGCGGTGTGGTGGAGGTACTCTCCAATCCATATGGGATTGCAACGCTTTTTGGATTGTCTTCGGAAGAGACGCAGCAGGTGGTTCCCATAGCCCGTGCATTAATCGGAAACCGTTCTGCTGTGGTAATTAAAACTCCTGCAGGTGATGTCAGAGAGCGGAAAATCCCGGCAGGCCTCATTGAATTCTACGGTCAGAATCGGACGGTAAAAGTGGATGTGGATGCAGGAGGCGAAAAAATCATGCAGGCTGTGGAATCCCTTCCTGCCCTGGAAGATGTCCGGGGAGAACCGGGAACGAACGCAGGCGGCATGCTTGAAAAAGTCCGTCAGGTTATGGCGAACCTCACAAAGCAGCATCCAAAGGATATCCACATTCAGGATTTGCTGGCAGTAGATACATTTACACCTCAGAAAGTCCAGGGCGGCCTGGCCAATGAGTTTTCACAGGAAAACGCTGTGGGTATTGCCGCTATGGTTAAGGCGGATCGTCTCCAGATGGAGGCAATCGCCAGAGAATTTTCAGAGCAGATTAACATTCCGGTCAAGGTTGGAGGCGTGGAAGCCGATATGGCTATCCGCGGGGCTCTGACAACGCCGGGTACCAACAAACCTCTGGCAATTCTGGATATGGGTGCAGGTTCAACCGATGCATCAATTATCAATCGAGAAGGAGAAATCCACTCCATCCATCTGGCAGGCGCAGGTAACATGGTAACACTTCTGATTCAGTCGGAGATGGGACTGGACAGTTTTGATACCGCTGAGGATGTAAAAAAATACCCTCTGGCCAAAGTGGAAAGTTTTTTCCATATCCGGCATGAAAACGGAACAGTTGAGTTCTTTACGGAACCGTTGAGCCCTGATATTTTTGCCAGGACAATTATCCTGAAAGAAGGTAAGATGATTCCGCTGGAAGGCGACTGGTCCATGGAGAAAATCCGGCTTATTCGCCGCCAGGCCAAACAAAAGGTATTTGTAACAAATGCTCTGCGTGCACTGGCAAGAGTCAGTCCTACCGGTAATGTGCGTGACATTCAGTTTGTTGTACTGGTGGGTGGTTCTGCATTGGATTTTGAAGTGCCGCAAATGGTTACAGATGCCCTGTCACAGTATAAGGTTGTGGCAGGCCGCGGTAATATCCGTGGGACAGAAGGCCCCCGTAACGCGGTGGCAACGGGGCTGGTACTTTCCCTGACGGAGAGGGGGGAGCCTGTATGAATGCTTCCCAGATAGCAATGACAAAACCTACCGTTCATGTGCTGTGCAGTCCGGATGTTCCGGAAAAGGCTTTCTGGCAGTTACTCTATGGAATGGAGGAAGAAGGCATTCCCTGTGAAACCTGGACGAAAATGGAAGGGGATGCTCTTTCAATGGCATGGGAAGGTGCACAGGCCTCCCGTCTGGGCGTGGGTGTCGGAATGGATGGACAGGATGCAGTTCTGCATGTATCCAAATTTGATTTCGGCCAGCCGCTGTTCAGGATTCCGGTTCGATCTGCGGGACAGGTACGCATCCTGGGAGCAAATGCAGCACGGTTGGTAAAGAAGTTACCGTTAAAGCCTTTGGAAGGGAGGTGAGGGCATGAAGAAAAGTTTGGGGCTCATAGAAACACAGGGGCTGGCTGCCGGTATTGAAGCGGCAGATGCAGCAGTGAAATCAGCTAATGTGGAGCTGATTGGTTATGAGCTGACAAAAGGCGGAGGCTGGACGACCATTAAGGTTCAGGGTGATGTGGGTGCAGTGAAAGCTGCAGTAGACGCAGCCCGGATGGCAGCCGCTAAAATAAATCAGGTAATAAGTACGCGTGTGATTCCCCGTCCCTCTGCCGGACTTGATATGCTGGTATACAGTCCGGATACGGTCGGGGGTGCACAGAGGCCAGAGGGGCCGGATATGCCGAAGCCTCCCAAACCGCCAAAGGGCTCAAAGAAGGTGAAAGAAGAACTGCCGAAGGAGCCGGAGGAACAGGAGACAGAGCAGTCAGTCCCGGTGCCGGATCAGGCAGAAGAAATAAAAGAGCCGGAAGAAACTCCTGTACAGGATGCACCTGTGGAGAATATTGAGGAATTTAAGCCGGAAAGCACAGAAATGCCGGAAGAAAAGTCAGAGCAGGAAGCGCCTGCGGAAAATACTGAGGAATCAGAGCCGGAGAGTGCAGACGCACCGGAAGAAAAGTCAGAGCAGGAAGCGCCTGCGGAAAATACTGAGGAATCAGAGCCGGAGAGCACAGACGCACCGGAGGAGAAACCTCAGGACGCAGAAAATTCTGAAACAGAAGATTCCCCGGAACCTCAGGAACCTGTAGTTCCGAAACCGACCAGAAAGGCAGCCCAGAAAGGGCGTAAGGGAGGAAAACGAGGCAGCAAACAGGAGACGACAGAATAAGACAGATTGGAGGTTATCGTTATGGGTGAAGCTCTTGGCATGATTGAAACAAAAGGTCTTGTTGGAGCCATTGAAGCAGCCGACGCCATGACAAAGTCAGCAAATGTAACGCTGATTGGTTATGAAAAGATTGGTTCAGGTCTTGTGACCGTTATGGTTCGCGGCGACGTGGGCGCAGTAAAAGCGTCTGTGGATGCAGGTGCTGCTGCCGCTGAAAAAGTAGGCGAGATTGTATCACAGCACGTTATTCCGCGTCCGAATACAGATGTGGAAAGAATCCTTCCGAAGGATCTTTGAGAGGAGGGATAAGCCGTGGAGAAAAGCCAATACGCACAGGAAGAATTCCTGCGCCTTTTAGTGCGGCTTGTGGTGGAGGAACTGTGCAAATGGGAGCGCTCTGTTCCCATCGGCGTTTCTAACCGCCATATTCATCTGAACCGGACGGATATGAATACACTGTTTGGAGAAGGCAGTGATCTGACGCAGGTAAAAGAACTGGGACAGCCGGGTCAGTACGCTGCTGCAGAGACAGTGACCAGCCAGGGTTCAAAAGGTGAATTGAAGCGTATGCGTGTACTTGGCCCTCTGCGCGGAGAATCTCAGGTGGAAATTTCCATCGGCGACGGTTTTGCCCTTGGTGTACACCCTCCTGTCCGGGAATCCGGACAGCTTGAGGGGACACCGGGCGTAAAAGTAGTCGGCCCATGTGGAGAAGTGGAGATGAAGAGAGGCGTTATCGCCGCTCTTCGTCATGTCCATCTTGATCCTGCGACTGCGGAACGTATGGGAGTACACGACAAACAGATTGTTCGGGCGGAAATAGGCGGTCTGCGCGGCGCAGTGCTGAATAATGTATTGATTCGCGTGTCTGACAAATTTGCCCCTGAAATGCACATTGACGTGGAGGAGGCCAATGCCCTGGGAGTGAAAAACGGTGACCGGGCATATATTCTTCCGGATTAAAGGCAGTGGAGGAAGTGCATATGGGTTGCGATATAACGCAGTGCAATGAGACACTGCTTGAATTTGAGAATCTGATAGAAAACGGCGAGAAAAAAGAATGGAAGGGCACTCTGCGTACCGGCGTGGACCTGGGCACTGCGAATATTGTACTGGCAGTTGTGGACGAGGAAAACCGGCCGGTGGCGGGTGCCACTTTCCCATCAACTGTAGTTCGGGACGGTATTGTAGTGGATTATGTGGGAGCTGTCCAGGCTGTGACCAGACTGAAAGGTCAGCTGGAGGAGCTGCTGGGTGAGACACTGGATGCAGGCTCCTGTGCAATTCCGCCGGGAATTCTGGAAGGTAATGTAAAAGCCATTGGCAATGTGGTAGAGTCAGCCGGATTTCGGCTGACTGAAATTGTAGATGAGCCTACGGCAGCCGCAGCTGTGCTGGGTATTACGGACGGTGCAGTGGTGGATGTGGGAGGCGGAACTACGGGAATCAGCATCCTGGAGAATGGGAAAGTCATTTATACAACAGATGAGCCTACGGGAGGCACTCACATGACTCTGGTGCTGGCAGGATTTTACGGATGCAGCACTCAGGAAGCTGAGCTGATGAAACGTGACAAAGCTCAGGAGGCAAACGTATTTCCCGTAATAAAACCGGTAGTGGAAAAAATGGCCGCAATCGTCAAACGGAGTCTGGAAAAGTATCCTGTGGATACGGTCTATGTAGCAGGCGGCGCATGCTGCTTTACTCAGTTTGAGGAAGTTTTTGAAAAATATCTCGGCACACCTGTGGTGAAACCGGCGGCGCCGCTGCTGGTCACACCTCTTGGTATTGCCATGAACTGTACCAGATAAGGGGGTGAGGACGTTGACTGAGCAGGAACAACGTGTCCATGAAATTGTAACCCAGGTGCTTGCAGAACGGGTGATACAAAAACTTGTGGAACGCCAGAAACAGGCGCTGGTAGTCTATACCGGATCAAATATGGGCCTGGAACCTGGTCTGGAGAGTCTGCGGAAGCTGCGCCTGGAGGAAGGCTTTACCTACCGTGTACTGCTGACGAGAAGTGCAGCCGAAATACTGGATACTTCGGCAATCTGCTCCGCTCTGGAACCGGAGGAATTCTGGGTGGAAAAACCCGGAGATTCGCCGGAGGCTCTGACTGCCCGATATGATACGATCCTGGTTCCTGCTATGACGGTGAACACCGCAGCCCATGTGGCTGCATGTATGGCGGATACCCCGGCCGCCGCTATTATTCTGGATGGGCTGATGCGCGGGAAAAATGTGATAGTGGCTGCAGACGGCTGCTGTCCCGATAACCCGGAACGTGTGCGGCGGGGATTCCGCATGACAGAAGCCCTCAAAGAAAAGATGCGGGAGAACAGAGATGCCCTGAAGAATTTTGGCGCATTGCTGACAACTTCGGAGCATTTGCGGGAGACAGCTCAGAAAGCTGTCATGAGTTTTGTTCCCGTTCCTGCTGCCGGAAAGCCGGCGCCGAACATGCAGGCAGAAAACAGGACAAAGGCGGGGATGAACGCAGGAAAGTTCCGGGCGGCGTTAGAAGGACGTGTGTTTAGTGTAAATCACATAAAGTCCTGTCCGGATCATGCTGTAATCGTCGTTCCAAAACGGACAATCATCACCCAGCTGGCGTCGGATGAAGCCCGCAGAAGGGGCATCCGTATAGAGATTGAATCATGAGGCAGGTGGAATAATGTATCTGGGAAGAGTAATTGGAACTGTAGTTTCTACCAGTAAAAACGAGAATCTGATAGGCATGAAGCTGTTGATGGTTGAAAAACTTACGGAACGTCTGGAACGGGAAGGCTCAACTGAAATTGCTGTGGATTCCGTAGGAGCTGGTACCGGAGAAATTGTAATTGTTTGTAAGGGCAGTTCAGCCCGTTATGTTTTTGGTGATGGATCGGCTCCGGTGGATACATCCATCGTGGGTATCGTAGACTCTGTGGAGGTGAGCTGATGGCGAATTTGTATACGAAGACCGGAGATAAAGGTCAGACCAGTCTGGTAGGCGGATCCAGGGTCAGCAAATCTGATCTTCAGGTTGAGTGTTACGGCACCATAGATGAGGCAAATTCCATGCTGGGTCTGGCCCGTTCCAATACAGACCAGGAGTATATCCGGACCACCATATACACAATTCAGGGAAGACTGTTTTCCCTGGGAGCAGAACTGGCCAGCGACGGAAAAGGAGCTTCCGGACTGAAAGAGGTAATTTCAGAAGAGGATGTGGCTTTTCTGGAACATGTGGTAGATACATGTACGGAGACTACCGGGAAAATGACACATTTTGTGATTCCCGGTGTGGATACGGCATCATCTGCCCTCCATGTGGCCCGGACCATTGTGCGGCGCGCAGAGCGGCGTATGGTGGAACTGTCAGGAAGCTCCCCCGTGCGTGAGGTACTGATGCGCTACGTCAACCGTTTATCCGATGCTGTTTACGCCATGGCCCGTCTTCAGGAAGAGACGGTGAGCCGGATGCAGATGAAAGAAAAAGTGGCTGATGTGGTGAAAGATGTACTGGCAAAGTATACGGGCAGTCTTCCTCCTGTTTCTCTGGAGGTTCTTGAACGTATGGCAGAGAGAGCCAGAGAAAAATCACGGATGCTTGGCGTTCCGGTGGTTTTTTCCGCTGTTGATAACGGAGGAAACCTGCTGCTGCTTGAACGGATGGAAGGTGCGCTGCCGGGCAGCGTGGAAGTGTCAGCCGGCAAAGCGTATACTGCAAATGCTTTTCATATGCCTACCCACGAACTGGGACAGGCGGCAAGGCCTGACGGCCCCCTCTACGGGATTGAAAATGCCGCACCCGGGAAAATTATCCTGTTTGGAGGAGGTTTCCCCTATATAGTGGACGGTCAGGTTGTGGGAGGTATCGGTGTATCCGGCGGAACGGTAGAGCAGGATATGGAGATTGCACGTTATGCAATGTCTGTTTAAGGAGGGAAAGCAATGAATATTGATGAACGCGTAGTAGCGAGCATAGTAAATGCGGTCTTAGGACGACTGGATGACGTTTCCAGTCCGGCTGCAGAAGCAGGCGGCGGAAACTGGGGCATCTTTGAAAGCATGAATGACGCGGTAGAGGCTGCTGCTGCTGCGCAGAAGAAATACATAAACTGCACAATGCATGACAGAGCGGCTTATGTACAGGCTATCCGCGATGTGGTGCTTAAGCAGGAAAATCTGGAATATATTTCCCGCCAGTCTGCAGAAGAGACCGGAATGGGGAATTATGAGCATAAATTAATTAAAAACCGGCTTGCAGCTACAAAAACGCCGGGAACAGAAGATCTGACCACAGATGCCATGTCAGGCGATGATGGTCTTACGTTGGTAGAGTATTCTCCCTTTGGGGTAATTGGGGCAATTACACCCACCACAAACCCCACCGAGACAATTATCTGTAATTCCATCGGAATGCTGGCGGCAGGAAACAGCGTGGTATTCAGCCCCCATCCAAGGGCAAAAAATGTTTCCCTGCATCTGATTCGGCTGATTAACCGTGCACTGGCTGAAGCTGGCGCGCCGGCCAATCTTGTGGTTACCGTATCACAGCCTTCCATTGAGAATACAAATGCCATGATGAGCCATCCCATGGTGCGGATGCTGGTGGCAACGGGTGGTCCTGGTATTGTAAAAACTGTACTTTCCAGTGGTAAAAAGGCTATCGGTGCAGGCGCAGGTAATCCTCCCGTAGTGGTGGATGAGACTGCCAACATTGAGAAAGCAGGAAAAGATATTATTGATGGCTGCTGTTTCGATAACAATCTGCCCTGTATCGCAGAAAAAGAAGTCATTGTAGTGGACTCTGCGGCAGATTATCTGATTTTCAACATGAAGAAAAACGGCGCTTATGAAGTGAAAGATCCGGAAATTATCGACAGGATTGTCAAACTGGTGGTTCAGGAGAACGGAAAGAGTCCGGTGACGTCTTTCGTGGGCAAGAGCGCAAAATATATTCTGGAGCAGGCGGGTGTTCATGTAGATGACGATGTGAGAGTTATCATAGCTCAGACCGGAGAGGATCATCCTTTCGTACAGGTAGAGCTGATGATGCCCATTCTGCCCATTGTGCGGGTACCGGATGTGGATGCCGGTATTGAAATGGCTGTCCGTGTGGAACATGGCAATCGCCATACAGCCATGATGCATTCCCGCAACGTGGATAAGCTGACGAAAATGGCAAAACTTATCCAGACAACAATTTTTGTTAAAAACGGCCCTTCTTATGCCGGAATCGGCGTGGGCGGTGAAGGTTATACAACATTTACCATTGCCGGACCTACCGGAGAGGGACTTACTTCAGCCAAATCCTTTGCCCGGAGGCGCAGATGCGTACTGGTCGGAGGAATGGATGTGCGCTGATTAGGGAGGTGCTCCTATGCAGGAAAATTTAACAGCTTTGGTGGAAAGCGCCGGTATTGTCGGTGCAGGAGGCGCAGGGTTCCCCACCCATGTAAAGCTGAATGCCAAAGCGGATACCGTAATTATCAACGGGGCTGAGTGTGAGCCGCTCCTGCGGGTAGATCAGCAGCTTATGGCAGGCCAGGCAAAAAGACTGCTGGCTGCTTTAGACAGGATTGTTGCACATTTGGGGGCAGAAGAAGGCGTTGTTGCGTTGAAGGAGCATTATCATACTGCAGCTGAAGCATTGCAGCGTGAACTGGCAGATTATCCGAAACTGCGGCTTCATCTGCTGGGAGCTTTTTACCCGGCAGGTGATGAACAGGTTATTGTTTACGAGGTTACGGGGAGAGTGGTACCTGAAGGAGGAATTCCCATAAATGTGGGCGTTGTGGTAACTAACGTGGAAACTGCCCTGAATGTGCTGGATGCTGTGGACGGCCACCCGGTTACTGAAAAATATGTGACTCTGACAGGTGCTGTCCGTACACCAAAAACCGTCAGGGTTCCGTTGGGTATTACCGTGGCAGAAGCCCTGGAACTGGCAGGAGGACCTGTTGTGGAAGATTACCGCGTTGTAAACGGCGGACCCATGATGGGACGTATTGTTTTACCGGAAAGTGCAATCACAAAGACCACAAAAGGACTGATTGTGGTTCCGGCAGGCCATCCTCTTCTGAACAGCCTGGAGCGTCCGCTGGGTGTTTCACTGCGGCAGGCGGCAACTGCATGCATGCAGTGTTCCCTTTGCTCCGAAGTCTGTCCAAGAGGACTGCTGGGACATCGTATTCAGCCCCATAAGCTGATGCGGATTGCGGCCTATGGAAGTATGTGCGATCCGGCCCAGACTCCTATGAACGCTTATCTCTGTTGTGGCTGCCGTCTGTGCGAGTACGCCTGTGTAATGGGACTTCAGCCCTGGAAGCTGAACGGCAATCTTAAAGACATTCTGGGTAAACAGGGTATCCGCAACACGCTGAACAACAAGCCGGACCGGGGCGCACCTTTCCGGGAGTACAAACGATATCCGGTTCACAAGCTCATCCATCAGCTCGGACTTTCATCTTATGATGTGGATGCACCCATGGATGAAACTGCAGCGCCTGTTTTCGGAAAAGTTACGCTGCCTCTTCGTCAGAACGTAGGTGCGCCGGCAGAGCCGGTGGTACAGGCAGGAAGCAAAGTGGAAAAAGGTGATTTGATTGCCCGTATTCCGGAAGGTAAGCTGGGAGCAAATCTTCATGCCAGCATATCGGGTACGGTAACGGATGTCAGCAATGACAGTATTGTGATTCAGGCGTAAGAGATAGATTTTGCTGTCAGTCTGTGAGGCTGACAGCAGGTGAGAAAGGATATGCGTATGGGAAAGTCAATTGGATTATTGGAGCTGAAAAGCATTCCTGCAGGCGTACAGTCTGCAGATGAAATGCTTAAGGCTGCGGACGTGGAGCTGTTGGTGGCTACTGCTATCTGCCCTGGAAAATATATTATTATTATCAGCGGACAGGTAGGGGCGGTAAAGAGCTCTATGGAAAAGGGCAGGCAGATTGCGGGGACTTTCCTTATCTGCCATCATATCATCAATAATGTCCATGCATCTGTACCGTCAGCTCTGGTGGGCACAGTTGATGTAGAACATGTGACAGCCCTGGGGATGCTGGAAACAATGTCAGCACTGACTGCAGTACGGGCGGCAGATATTGCTGCAAAAGCATCCAACATTACCCTTATGGAAGTTCGGGTAGCCAGAGGTCTGGGAGGAAAAGGATATCTGATTTTTACAGGTGAGATTTCTGCTGTAAAATCGGCGCTGAATTCCTGTGTCACTCAGCTGGCGGATGCAGGCGATATCACCAGCAGCTGTGTCATTCCTTCGCCCCATAAAGGCCTGCTTGAAAAACTGATATGATACAGTAATATGGCGTTATGTTTTCCAGGGTAATCCATCCGGTTACCGGAAGATGAAAGAAAAGGAGTGAGTTGGCAATGGATATGAATCTTTTGGATATTGGCGCGTCTGCGGAGGGCAAGCTGCGTATTATTCAGGAAACAGTTCCCGGTAAACAGGTCACACTGGCACATATTATTGCCAGTCCTGGCGAAATTATCTACCAG
This sequence comes from Eubacterium sp. 14-2, assembly GCF_000403845.2. Taxonomy (GTDB): domain Bacteria; phylum Bacillota; class Clostridia; order Lachnospirales; family Lachnospiraceae; genus Petralouisia. Next base: position 1,478,987 of record NZ_KE159568.1, read on the forward strand.
AAGCTGGGCTTGAACCCGGAGCTGGATTATAAGCAGTCGGCAATTGGAATTTTAAGTATGTGTCCATCTGAAATATCCGTAATTGCCGGCGACATCGCACTGAAAACCTCTTCGATTGAGATTGGCTTTATCGACCGTTTTAGCGGAACGCTGATTTTTACAGGACGAATTTCCAATGTCCAGTCTGCCGTTTCCAATATTCTGGCCTATCTGAAAAATCGTTTGGGCTTTACAGTCTGTGAGATTACAAGAACATGAAAAAAATAATTTTAATGGGCCGCAGCGAATGTGGAAAAACCACACTGACACAGGCCCTGAAAGGTGATGTGATTTCTTATCACAAAACCCAGTATATCAATCATTATGATGTGGTGATTGATACACCGGGAGAATATGCAGAAACGTCCACACTGGCCCGTGCTCTGGCGCTGTATTCCTATGAGGCGGATGTGGTAGGCCTTCTGCTGAATGCGGCAGAGCCCTATTCCCTCTATCCGCCCTGCTGTGCAGCTGCCTGTAACCGCCCGGTAATCGGGATTGTCACTCAGATTGACCGGGAAGACGGCAATCCGGACCGGGCTCATCACTGGCTTGAGATGGCCGGCTGCAGACCGGTATTCCGTGTCAGTTCCTATACGGGCGAAGGAATCTGGCAGGTTCTCAATTATCTTCGGGAACCGGGAGATGTGCTTCCCTGGGATTCAGAAGAAGACGCCGACCGGCCGCGGACAGTTATTTCCAATAAATTTGGAAAAATATAATATCATCCCCAGGAACTGTCAGACAGTCAGAAGGATAAAAATATCATAATAAAAACGAAAAACAGGGCCGGAAATCCGTTGTAAGATTTCCGGCCTTCATTTCTGCCAGTTTATTCCAGAGGTTAAATGTATATTTAACTTCCGGGGTAATTGTATCATATTCCTGAGAAAAAGAGATGGTTAAGATTCTGCAGAATCTTTATCAGGATCTTTCGGGCTTTCAGAATTTTTCTGCCGGTCTTCCAGAGAATAAGAACCATCAGCAGATTTGTCTTCCAGAGAATCAGAAAGAATATGGCCGTCATGATGAGACGTAAGACGGCGGCTGCCGTCAGAACGATAATAAACAGCAGCTCCCGCTGTCAGACCCCCAATCAGAACACCTCCTGCAATACCAATAACCGGACTGACAGCCAGCAGACTTCCAAACATGAAATTCAGTGCCACAGCCCCCAGAGAAACCAGTGTAAGAAGTCGTGTGTTGCGGTTGATGTTGTTGTTGATGATAGAAGTATAAGTGTCCAGATCCTTGATAATAGTATTCTTGTTTAACTCATAGCGTTCCTCTAAAAACCGGAAATCCAACGCTACCTGCCCCTGAAGTACATAGCTGTTCTGCATCTGAATGGGATAATAGCCTTTGTCAATGCGGGCAATGATTTCTTTCAGGGCAATAATCTGATTACCGTATTCTGTATAGCGGCGGCGGAAGTCCAGAATCTGGTAAGTGCCGCTGTTGTCAATGCTATTGTCCAGGGAATCTTCCAGAGCTCTCATTTCCTTCAGGCTGTATTCAATCAGTTCTGCCAGATTGGCAATTTTAAACAGAAGAGCATACATGTAAGCCTGCCCCACATATTTAATGTTCTTATCTGCCAGAAAAGTCTGAAACAGGCCTTCAGAAGATTCCTCCAGAACCAGATTTGTACCCTCCTGGCGGAGACGGAGATCGTTCAGTAAATTTTCCTCCCCGTAATTGAGTTCCAGAGTCAGAGAAGTCTCATCTCCGAAAATACGCTGATGCAGAACCGGCTCTTTTACAGGAGCAGAAAAAATGCAATAGGAACTGTCCGCAATGCCCGCCCCTTCCGGATGGCGGCCTCTGCCCATGGATTGAAGAAAGGTGTAATTTTCCATATAAATGCCTCGTTATGGGAGCCTGGCATATACCTCCCATTTCTTTTCTAAATGCTGTTAAAATGCATACTCAGTGTTGTAAAAATCATACCATATTTTTATGTGATTGTCCATATACCCCCGGAGTGCCATCAGGCCTTTTTGTACAGGGTCTGCCCCAGCGAAGCGGGGGGACTCGCACAGGAGGTAAAATATTGCTGCGCAATTGTGCTAAAACGCCATACGTCCAGCATACTGCGTATGCTCTGATGTACCGCAAATGGCGCAGTAAACCGTCCAGGCCCCTCATGAGTGAGGGGGCAGGGGAGCTGAAGCGGACCTGTCCGATTTGTCCCCCCCGATTTAAATAAAATTACAATATAAATTTATTGTAATTCGATAAAAATATATTGACATATTCAAAATTATCCTGTATTCTGATTATAAAATAACGTTTCAGGAAACAGAAAGAATTTACAGGAACAGGGAGGGAACAGAATGACTCAGACAAATTTGAGCAAATGGTTAAAAGGAATTATCGGTGGAATTGGTGTATGCGGCGCAGTAATTTACGGTTATCTGATTCCTCTTTTCGGGAAAGAGATGGTTCGGCTGAATCCGGAATTTTCCTTCTGTTATGTCCCCTGGCTGACAGTTATCCGGATTTCAGCAGTTCCCTGCTTTCTTATTTTGTATTTTGGATGGAAAATTTCCACGGAAATCGGCAGGGACAATTCCTTTTCCGAGGAAAATGCCAGATATCTGAAATATATTTCCGGGCTGGCACTGACTGACAGCGGATATTTTTTTCTGGCAAATCTGGTGCTGCTGCTGTTGAATATGAATCATCCGGGAATCTTTCTGGCTTCCCTTATGGTAGAATTTGCCGGAACTGCGGTAGCGGTGGCAGCGGCTGTCCTTTCCCATCTGGTACAGAAAGCGGCGGATATTCAGAAAGAAAATGAACTGACAATTTAGAAGAAAAGGAACCGGGCAGTGGAAACCGGAAGGGAGGATACATGGCGATTATTATCAATATAGACGTAATGCTTGCCAGACGGAAAATGAGTGTGACAGAGCTTTCCGGGAAAGTGGGAATTACCATGGCAAACATTTCAATTCTGAAAAATGGAAAAGCAAAAGCAATTAAAGTGGATACTCTGGATAAAATCTGCAGAGCCCTGGACTGTCAGCCAGGTGATATTCTGGAATGGAGGGACGAAGATGAGCAGTGAATACAATGACAGGTCAAAACAGGAGAACATACCCGAAAACCTGCTGTCAGCAGAGGAACAGAAGCCTGTAAATCATGCTGAGCCGGAAGAAGCGGTAATGGATAATCATGCCCTGGTACAGGAAGTGAAACCGGTAAATCCGATTATGAAAGAAAATGTCCCCTATTTTACCGGGCTGGCTCTGATTTACAGCCTGTGTTTTGCAGTGGCTTTTTATCGGAATTTTATGGGAATTACCTATCCCCTGATAACAGCTGTGACTCTGGCAGTCTGCATATTATTTTTGCGGAAAAATCAGATTCCCTGGCAGAAATCCAACTGGTGGTATGTGGGCGGAAGTATTCTGCTGGGCGTCAGCACAGTTTTCACTGCAAATGAATTCGTGATATTTTTCAACACGGTGGGTATTCTTCTTCTGATTACCGTATTTATGATACGTCAGTTTTATCAGGATGAAAACTGGAGCTTTGGACAGTATCTCTGTAATATTCTGTTTCTGTATCTCTGTATGATACCGGAGGCTGCAAGCCCTTTTATACATGGAGGAACATATCTGGAAAGAAACAGAAAAACAGAGAAAAAAAGAAAGAATAGCAGATACATTTTACTTGGAATTATAATAGGAATTCCCATGCTTCTGGCAGTAACAGGGCTTTTGAGCAGTGCAGACCAGATATTTTCCCGGCTTGTGGGAGAACTGTTCCATAATCTGTGGGGCCAGATTTTGTTTTCGCCGAATCTGTGCCTGGTACTGATACTGATTATTCTGGGATTTTTTGGAATTTACTGTTTTTTATCGGCTCTGACTCTGAATAATATGCCGGAATGGAAACAGGAAAAGAAAAAGAAAAATCCGGTGACAGCCATTACGTTTCTGTCCATGGTCACAGCGGTATATCTGGTTTTTTGCATCATACAGGTGATGTTTCTGTTTACTGGCGGAAAACTGCTGCCGGAAGGCTATACCTATGCAGAATACGCACATCAGGGATTTTTCCAGCTGCTGCTGGTATGCTTTTTTAATCTGGTACTGGTGTTTGTGTGTCTGTCTGTGTTTCAGAGAAACCGGTTTCTGAATCTGCTTTTGATGGTGTTTTCCGGCTGTACCTGTGTTATGACAGTCTCCAGCGGATTCCGGATACTGCTGTATATTTCCGTATATCACCTGAGTTTTCTGCGGATACTTGTACTTTGGTTTCTGGCGGTACTGCTGGTTCTGATGGCAGGAGTAATGGTCAGTATCCGAAAAGAAAATTTCAGGCTGTTTCGGTACTGCACAGTGGTTGTTACCGTATGTTATCTGATTTTTTCTTTCGGAAGAGTGGAACATCTGATTGCCTCTTATAATATATCCAGGATGGGTGAAACCATCAGTTACGGGGATATTGTTTATCTTTCACATCTGTCTGCAGACGCAGTTCCAGCTCTGAGCCAGTGTCAGGTTGAACATGAAAACTGCAGTCAGGCATACGAAAGGGATTATGATACAGGATGCAGAAGATGCAGGCTGGAGCAGCGGTTTCAGGAAATTCTGGGCTCCACAGCAGACATGAATTTTCGAACCTTTCATTTTTCAAAATACAGAGCATTAAAAGCCGCAGAAAAATATTTACAGATTGGCCTGCATCCGGTATTATAAAAACAGATGCCGTTCACGTTAATTTGGAAGGAGAAACATCATGATTCGAACAGTTTCAGCCGAAGAAATTACAACTAATATCAGAGAAATGTGCATAGAGGCCAATTATTATCTCTCCGGTGATATGAAGGATGCGCTGAATCAGGCAGCAGAACAGGAACAGGCGCTTTTGGGCAGAAAAATTCTGAATCAGCTTCAGGAAAATCTGAAAATTGCCGGGGAAGAGATGATTCCCATCTGTCAGGATACGGGTATGGCTGTGGTATTTGTGGAACTGGGGCAGGATGTTCATGTGGAAGGCGGGCTGTTGGAAGACGCTGTCAACGAAGGAGTGCGCCAGGGATATCTGGAAGGATTTCTGAGAAAATCCGTAGTGGGGGATCCGATTATTCGTGAAAATACCGGAGATAATACGCCGGCAGTGATTCATTATCAGATTACAGCGGGAGATAAAGTAAAACTTACACTGGCTCCAAAGGGGTTTGGCAGCGAAAATATGAGCCGGGTCTTCATGCTGAAGCCTGCAGATGGTATTGAAGGAGTAAAAGACGCTGTGCTGACCGCGGTAAAGGACGCCGGGCCCAATGCCTGTCCGCCCATGGTAGTAGGAGTGGGAATAGGAGGAACCTTTGAAAAATGTGCGGTTCTTGCCAAAAAAGCCCTTACCAGGCCGGTAAATGAGTGTTCAGAAGTACCCTGGGTGAAAGAGCTGGAAACAGAACTTCTGGAAAAGATCAACTGTCTTGGAATCGGGCCGGGAGGGCTGGGAGGGACCACCACAGCTTTTGCGGTGAATATCAATACCTGGCCCACACATATTGCGGGGCTTCCTGTAGCAGTTAATATCTGCTGCCATGTGAACCGTCATGTGGTTCGGGAACTGTAAATGCCGAAAGGCAGCAATTATGCAGAAAGGTTGGCTTTAAGGCGCGGGCAGCATGCAATGCGCCGGAAAATATTTTCCAAAAGCCTGGTGAGAAAAATGGATCAGTATATTACAATGCCTGTTACCGCAGAAATCGCAGACAATCTTCATGCCGGGGATTATGTTTATCTCAGCGGAACCCTCTACGTGGCCAGAGATGCCGCTCATAAACGACTGGTGGAGCTGTTGGAGCAGACAGAAAAAGAGTATTATGAACAACTGGCCGGCGCAGGCGGAAACAGACAGAATCTGACAGAGCCAGAACAGGAGGAGCTTGCAGGAAAACTGAGAGAAGCCCTTCCTTTTCCCATTGAGAATGCAACAGTTTATTATATGGGGCCTTCTCCTGCACGGGATGGACGCCCGATTGGTTCTGCGGGACCTACCACAGCAAGCCGCATGGATAAATATGCCCCGCGCCTGTTGGATTTGGGCCAGAAAGCCATGATTGGAAAAGGAAAACGTACCCAGGAGGTAAAAGAAGCTGTTATGCGCAACCATGGAGTTTATTTTGCAGCAGTGGGTGGCGCAGGCGCCCTTCTTTCAAAATGTATCCGAAAATCAGAAACAGTGTGCTATGAAGATCTGGGTGCAGAAGCTGTTTTAAAGCTGGAAGTGGAAAATTTTCCAGTGATTGTGGTAATTGACAGCGAAGGAAACAATCTCTACGATTCAGCAGCCGGAGAATATGAAAAAAAGTAAATCCTGCATTGCAGGATTCTTTTTTATCTTATAGGAAAGACCTTGTCCCGCTAAAGCGTGAAAGTGTTTTCCTGTAAGATAAAAATAATTATGCGCATAGCGCTTTCTTTTTTATACATAATATATAAAAACATCAGGGATATGAGAAAAAGTATAGTTAAACTTGACGTATTATCCATAATAAAGTAATATATGATTGTGGAAGTTTCTGAGTTTCACCAGGAAGTAAGGGGATTTTCAGGAAATCCTGAACTTTACAGAGGGAAAGAGGAAATGTTATGGAAAAAAACAGTCAGTCATATCAGTTAAAGAAAATAGTCAGTCAGTCGATTATAGCAGTTGCAGTGGGAGCAGTGTTGCTTTTACTTTCCCTGGGAACCAATTTATGGATGGGGAAAGTAACGGATGAAGAACTTGAAACGACTACTTATCTGAATCAGTATCGCCTGGGCTCCAAGACACTGACATATGCGGTGCAGGCATATGCTTCTACCGGGGCACAGAAATATTATGATGCCTATATGAAGGAACTGAACGAAGATAAAAACCGCGATATTGCCTGGGCAGGGCTGAAGAAAAATCATATTACGGATAAAGAGTGGAAAACCATGAATCAGATTGCAGAGTTTTCTGACGGTCTGGTTCCGCTGGAAGAAGAAGCCATGGCTTCGGCAGGAAAGGGAGATATTGAGTCTGCCAGAAATTACGTGTTCGGAGAAGAATACGGGAATACCACCGAACAGATTAACGATCTTACAGATACGGTGATAACACAGATTCAGACACGGATAAATAATTCTAAAATAAAACTGAGAGTTTTTCAGGTTGGGGTAGAAATTTTATTTGCTCTGTCTTTTCTGTACCTGATTTTTCAGATTGTAAAAATTGTGAAATTTTCCAGAGAGAAGCTGTTATCTCCTATTATAAAAGTATCAGAACAGATGATGATACTGGCAGAAGGAAATTTTCATGAGGATTTTGAAATAGAAGAAGATGAAAGCGAAGTAGGAAGAATGGCCGGCGCCATTATACATATGAAGGGAAGCATCACAGGTATGATCCGGGAAATTTCTGATATCCTGGAAAATATGGGAGACGGCAATTATAATTTTGAGATTCATCAGGAATATGTGGGTGAATACGGTCAGATTAAAGAGTCCTTCCTGAAAATCAGTGAAAAAATGCGGGAAACTCTGGGAACCATTCGGGAAGTTTCCATGCAGATTGACAGCGGCTCCGAGCAGTTGTCCTGTGCTGCAGTGGATCTGGCAGAAGGAAGTATGGAGCAGGCCGGAAAAGTCTCTGATCTGGTAGGCCTGATGAACGATATGTATCAGAGTATGGAAAACAGTGCGTCCGAGGCGGCAAAAACTGTGGAAATTTCCACCCGTGCGGGCCGGGTACTGGAAGCAGGTAATACAAAGATGCAGAATTTAAAGGAAGCCATCAGTGAAATCAGCAGTTGTTCAGAAGAAATTGGTAAAATTATCAGTACCATTGAAGATATTGCCTCTCAGACGAATCTTCTTTCCTTAAATGCGGCCATAGAAGCTGCACGGGCGGGAGAAGCCGGCAAAGGATTTGCCATTGTGGCAGACCAGGTGAAAAACCTGGCGGATGAATCTGCCAAAGCAGCAGGTGAGACAGATAAGCTGATTGAGAGGACGGTGCTGGCAGTAGACAGAGGTATAGCCATTGCCGATGAAACAGTTGTCAGCATGGATGAGGTAATGGTGGGAGCCAGAGAAGCCACCGGAAAAATGGGAAAAATGTCAGAGATTCTCACCGGTGATGTGAGGAATATGCATCAGATTAATGAAAGTGTGATGCGTATTGCTGAAATTGTGGACAGTAATTCGGCTGCTTCTCAGGAAACAGCGGCGGTTAGTCAGGAACAGAAAGCACAGGTGGAAACCATGGTGGGCCTGATGGACAAATTTAATGTCTGAAATGTTTTTAATAAAAATTCAAAAATACCCTTGACAAATGTAATTTTATTTAGTAGAATAGGCAATGCGTTATGACGCAGGTGACAATTTTACAGCGAAAAATGTCAGTTCGGAGAAATACTCAAGAGGCCGAAGAGGTGCCCCTGCTAAGGGTATAGGTCGGGTGACCGGCGCGAGGGTTCGAATCCCTCTTTCTCCGTTCCATATTTTGGACAATCCCTTTTGCACAGGCAAAAGGGATTGCATTTCTGAGAATTGTTGCTTTTTCTGAAAAGTTTTCATTTCGGAAAGCCAGTCAGAAAAAAATAAAAAAAGATGAAAAAAGTCATTGACAGACAGGCGAAGATGTGCTAAGATATAGAAGTTGTCGCCTGAGGGAGATGACAGAGGGAACCTTGATAACTGAACAGTGAAATAACCTTGAAAGATTCAGAGAGTTTCTGTCTGGGAACAGACAGGAAGCCATCGGAAGATGGCGGATATTCAAGAAGAACAGCATTCGATAAAAAGATGCGACCTAAAACAGTAAAGAAAGCCAGATAAGAGCGGAGGCCTCGGGAAAGAGGAAGAAGCAGGACTGGCCGGAACGAACTTATGATGAGAGTTTGATCCTGGCTCAGGATGAACGCTGGCGGCGTGCTTAACACATGCAAGTCGAACGAAGCATGGCGTTGGAAATTTTTCGGAATGGAAGATGCCATGACTGAGTGGCGGACGGGTGAGTAACGCGTGGGCAACCTGCCCCACACAGGGGGATAACAGCCGGAAACGGCTGCTAATACCGCATAA
>NZ_KE159568.1:1490727-1540727 GCF_000403845.2 Eubacterium sp. 14-2
GACGGGAAGAGAGAATGCCGGAATGAGTAGCGAGAGGAAGGTGGGAATCCTTCCGGCCGAATATCCAAGGTTTCCAGGGTAAAGCTGATCTGCCCTGGGGAAGTCGGGACCTAAGGCGAGGCCGAAAGGCGTAGCCGATGGACAACAGGTTGATATTCCTGTACTGCGGGATAACAGAACTGTGGGGACGTATGCGGGAACCATGAGCCGGGAACGGAAAGCCCGGTGCAAGCAGAAGAGGTGGCGGGGAGGCAAATCCCCCCGTCAAGCCGGGGCTGTGACGCGGAGCGAAGAAGAAGTAGCGAAGCATGGAGAGCGCGTACCGGGAAAAGCCGCTATAGTTTATCCTGTACCCGTACCGTAAACCGACACAGGTGGATGGGGAGAGAATCCCAAGGCCGACGGGAGAAGCATTGTCAAGGAACTCGGCAAAATGGCCCCGTAACTTCGGGAGAAGGGGTGCCTGCGAAAGCAGGCCGCAGAGAAAAGGCTCAAGCAACTGTTTAGCAAAAACACAGGTCTATGCAAAACCGGAAGGTGAAGTATATGGGCTGACGCCTGCCCGGTGCCGGAAGGTTAAGAGGAGGGGTTAGCGCAAGCGAAGCTCTGAATCCAAGCCCCGGTAAACGGCGGCCGTAACTATAACGGTCCTAAGGTAGCGAAATTCCTTGTCGGGTAAGTTCCGACCCGCACGAAAGGCGTAATGATTTGAGCACTGTCTCGACAATGCACCCGGTGAAATTGAAGTGCCAGTGAAGATGCTGGCTACCCGCGCCAGGACGGAAAGACCCCATGGAGCTTTACTCCAGTCTGGTACTGGGATCTGGTGCTGCATGTACAGGATAGGTGGGAGGCTATGAAGGAAGGACGCCAGTTTTTCCGGAGCCGCTGTTGGGATACCACCCCTGCAGTACCGGGTTTCTAACCAGCCGCCGTAAGCCGGCGGTGGGACAATGCCAGGCGGGGAGTTTGACTGGGGCGGTCGCCTCCGAAAGGGTATCGGAGGCGCTCAAAGGTTCCCTCAGGATGGACGGAAACCATCTGAAGAGTGCAAAGGCAGAAGGGAGCCTGACTGCGACACCGACGGGTGGAGCAGGTACGAAAGTAGGACTTAGTGATCCGGTGGCAGAACGTGGGATTGCCATCGCTCAACGGATAAAAGCTACCCTGGGGATAACAGGCTTATCACTCCCAAGAGTTCACATCGACGGAGTGGTTTGGCACCTCGATGTCGGCTCATCGCATCCTGGGGCTGCAGCAGGTCCCAAGGGTTGGGCTGTTCGCCCATTAAAGCGGTACGCGAGCTGGGTTCAGAACGTCGTGAGACAGTTCGGTCCCTATCCGGCGCGGGCGAAGGAGATCTGAGAGGAGCTGTCCCCAGTACGAGAGGACCGGGATGGACGGACCACTGGTGCATCTGTTGGCACGCCAGTGCCATGGCAGGGTAGCCAAGTCCGGACGGGATAAACGCTGAAGGCATCTAAGCGTGAAGCCCCCCTCAAGATGAGATGTCCCATTCGAAAGAAGTAAGACCCCTTGGAGAGTACGAGGTAGATAGGGCAGGAGTGGAAGTGCAGCAATGGATGGAGCTGACTGCTACTAATCGGTCGAGGGCTTGACCTTCAGGAAGACGGGAAGGAAGAAGATGGATGGCTGTATACTGTATGGGTTTTTCAGGGTATAAGGAAGAAAAACTGAAAAGATAATCCTCGATAGCTCAATGGTAGAGCACGCGGCTGTTAACCGCGGGGTTGTTGGTTCGAGCCCAACTCGGGGAGGTAGGAATCCTGTAAGCAGCAATGTTTACAGGATTTTGTGTATCAAAATCTGATTTGGAAAAGATGAAGTACATTTGCCGGAGGTTTCATCTTTTTTGCTGAAATATTTAAGAAAATTTAAGAAATAATTCAGGTCCTATTTAAGAAGTATGGTTTATATTTATACAGGAACATAAAAAGGAGAAATGTATGCGTAAAAAAATACAGATTATACCAGGCATTATGTGGCTGCCGCTGATTATTACCCTTGTCTGTAATACCATAGCCTATAACGGAACAAGACTGTTCATGTCAGACAAGGTTCATTATAATCTTTCCAATGGGCTGGATGACAGAATCCCTTTTGTGCCCTGGACGGTTGCCATATATCTGGGCTGCTATGTGTTCTGGGTTGTAAATTATATAATCGGCTGCAGGCAGGACAGAGAAGAGGCATTCCGTTTTTTGAGTGCGGATTTACTGACCAAACTGGTGTGTTTTCTCTGCTTTCTTTTTCTTCCGACTACAAACACAAGGCCTGTAATTGAAGGCAGTACCATATGGGATGAATTAATGAGATTTCTGTATCAGGTGGATGCAGCTGATAATCTGTTTCCCTCCATTCACTGTCTGACAAGCTGGTTCTGTTTTATTGCGGTGAGAAGAAATGAAAAAATACCGAAATGGTACCGGCTGGCCTCTCTTCTGATGGCCTTAAGTGTCTGTATATCCACTCTTACCACAAAGCAGCATGTATTGATTGATGTGGCGGCAGGAATTGGTATAGCAGAGGGAAGTTACTGGTTTGTGGAAAAATGCGGTTTTTCCGGATGGTATATGAATTTTATTTTGAAAGCGGAAAGCAGGATGGGGCGAAAGAAACTGCAGACCGAAAAGTAAAACAGCGGGAAAGGGACTGTATGGCTGTATGGTAAAGAAAATAAAAATACTGGTGATTGCAGGTGTTGTGATTCTGGCATTGATTTTCATAAAAGATATATTTAATCAGAAATTTGATTCGGTGGAATCCCTGCAGGAATATATGAAAGGCTACGGTCTGGCAGCGCCTCTGGTACTTACCGTATTTCAGGCATTTCAGGTGGTGGTACCTGTACTGCCGGGGTATCTGGGCTGCGCGGCAGGTGCTGTGGCATTTGGCACCATGCCGGGGTTCTGGTGTAATTATATCGGAATCAGCGGCGGTTCTGTTATTGCATATTTTCTGGCCCGGAAATATGGAATAGACCTTGTGCTCACCATGTTTCCAAAGGAACAATATATAAAATGGAGCGGACGTATTGAAAAAAGCAGATCCTTTGACTGGCTTCTCTTTATAGCCATACTGCTTCCGCTGTTTCCGGATGATTTTCTCTGTTATTTTTCCGGTCTGATTCAGATGAACAGAAGAAAATTTATATGGATTATTATTCTGGGAAAACCATGGTGCATTCTGGCGTACAGTATTGCATTTGGGCTGATATAAAGATAAACTGATACAGAGGAGAATAATAATGAAGAAAAAGTTACTTGGATATTATGATTATACAGTAATACTTACATATTGCGGTATGCTGTCAGCTTTTGTGGGCATACTCCGGCTGTTGAGCCAGGACTACTGGAATGCGGTGGTCTGTCTGATGGTAGCAGGGGTCTGTGATATGTTTGACGGGGCTGTGGCAGCTACCAAAGCGAGAACATCCAGTGAAAAAAGATTTGGGATACAGATTGATTCTTTAAGTGATTTAATCAGTTTCGGAGTTTTGCCCGGAATCTTTGTCTATATGATTTCCGGAAAAGAGAGCTTTGGAGGAGTCATTGCAGCACTGTTTGTACTGTGTGCTCTGATAAGGCTTGCATATTTTAATGTGCTGGAAGAAGAACGCCAGAGACAGACTTCCGAAAAGCGTGAAAGTTATCTGGGGGTTCCTGTGACCACCATAGCAATTCTGCTTCCGGCAGTTTATCTTCTGTATGATTACAGATTGCTGAAAAATCTCATTTGCTTTCCCATACTTCTGATATTTACGGGAACAGGTTATCTTCTTCCCATAGAGATAAAAAAACCGGGAGTTGTAGGAAAAGCCGGAATTCTTATTGTGGGGATTGCTGAGGCAATTGTAATGTTGTTTTTTATGGGAGTGGATATGGTATAAAGCCGCAGGAATCCGGAGAAATCAGGCGTTTCTGCTTCCGGAGCCTTTCTTTCAGACTGCGGAGAAATTTTTCATTTCCCAGAACTTTAAGCATGGGGCCGAAAGACAAAACCTCTATCAGTAATTCCGTTTCCATGGACTGGTTGTAATAAATCAGGCATTCATAAGTATTCTCATCTGTTTTTCTGGTATTTTTTTCATAGTTGGCGAAATGAAGCATGGCCCGTTCAAGGGCATTGCGCCTGTTGACAATCTGCAGCCTGAGAGGCTCTCTGTAATAGGACTTCTGTATCATGGCATTCAAATCCACCTGAGAAGAAAGGGTTTTTTCCGTAAGGTGAAGACTCTGAATACGGGCGATATTGAGAATTTCCAGACGCATACCATTGCTTCCGGAATTTTTCAATGCCAGAAGCCTGAATTTGTCATTTTTCACTGAGTATTCCAGCCGGGCAGGCACATAATAGTGATGAACCCGATTTCCGGAGGGAGCATTGTAGTCAATATCCACATACCGGCTTTCTTTTTGGGCCAGCAGCAGAGTACGGAAATGTCTGCGGTAAAGCTCATGGGTATAGGGATCTCCGTCCGTAAACCGGTCATAGCAGAAAAAATGCTCCTGTTTCCAGAGAGGAGATACAGAGGCCAGCATCTGATTCAGGGTTTCTTCCTGCTCCGGACTGAGAAAAAGGCATATGCGGGGATCAGACAGCAGAGCTTTCAGGTATGATTTTTCCAGATTGGAAAGAGGTGTGAGAAAGTCAGATTTAAGTCTGGAAAGGTACAGACCGCCCTTTCTCTCAAATAAATTCCAGTCACCATGTTCCAGTTTGGGAATAATGGAGAGAAGGCTTTCCTCAAATCCTTCCCGGCAAATATGGCTGCGGATTTCCTCTATGGTAAGAGGATTGCGGTTACATAGTAAATGTCTTAATACCTGATAGTAACAGCTGTATATTTCAGAAAACAGTTCCATTTTCATCCTCCTTTCCGGAAGTTTCTTCAGCAGTTCCGTACATACGGTACATGGCCTGCAGATCCTGATAAAATCGCTGTTCCACAGATTTGGCAGTACATTCCAGTGTGAGAATTCTGCCGGTAAAAGTACGGATCCAGGGCAGCATCTCATTACAGTCAAAGGCTTCCCGCTCATAACGATAAATATTTTTCTCTATTCTGGTAACAGTGCCGCCTCTGCCTTCCCGGTTCAGGCGTTCCACAATATAGTGTTCTTCCGGTTCCAGAACCTGAAGGATCATGGTCAGAGTGTCCATATGACGGCGCTCTGTACCCTGAAAAGACACGCCCCAGAGATAACAGCGGTTCCGGTTGAGCTGTTCTTTTCGTTCTTCATATATTTCATCCGGTTCCCCAGGAGTGACAGTTTTAATGGTATCCAGCCGAAAACAGGTGAATCGCCTGTTTTTTTCTGTGTATCCGCAGAGATAACGTCTGCCGCTCCGGGAACTGACAAAAATCTGCAGCGGAGTGCAGAAAATCACATGCTTCCCGTTGCGTCTGGAGCTTTTCAGTGCAAGTTTTGTCTTTAACTTCCGGTTCATGGCTTCCAGAAGAAGCAGAAGTATTTCATCCTCCAGGGTATGTACAAAAAAACTGTGTTTTACCCGAAAGGTCCGGTTCCGGGAGTCAAGCTGTTCGGACAGCTCATTTCCGATAATGCCAAGAGCCTCTGCCATCTGGTAAAATGCCAGTGCATCCAGAACCTGTTCATTGGATTTCAGCCAGAGCGCCAGTGTATTTTCCAGAAAGAAAACCACCTTTTTTCCGATTTTCTCTCTGGTCAGCAGGCCTTCCCTTTCATATGCGCGGCATTTTCTGCGGACAGTCTGTACTTCAAAAAGCGCCTCATATTCTGTGAGAAGGCAGTCTGTGATTTCTTCTGCAGTCAGACGTTTTCCATCCTGCAGCAAATCCAGAATCAGAAAATGAAGAACAATATCATTGTCTGTAAAACTTTTTGTTTTCCACACCCGAAACAGAGGATTGGTGTCCAGAAGATTGCTGTCGATGGCAAGGGAAATATTAGAACCGCCGGACACATAATCTTTCCGTACATAAGGACTCAGCCAGCTTTCCAGCCGCCGGCGCTCATTGTCGTAGGTCCGGGGGCTTTTCTCCTTAAATTCATTTCTGGTTTTAAATCCGCAGACAAAAAAATCCCGTACATATTCTCTTGTTTTGGAAAAATTCCGTATCAGTTCCTGAAAATCAGACATGACCCTGTCCTCCTGTGGGCTGTTTACCTGTCAGTGGATATTATATCATACCTCCTGAGAGGCAGAACATTAAGTTCGCAACTTTTTTGAAATGATAAATTTCCAGATTCTGTATATAATAATTTCATCAACAGGAAAACAGAAAGGATGAGGAGGATATGTTTGTACTTTATAACGAAAATACAGAATTTCCCGTAAAAATCTGGCTTGAAAATATGGAGCAGCTGGAGGAAAACTGCCTGGAACAGGCATATCATCTGTCACAGCTTCCATTTATTCACAAATGGGTATGCCTGATGCCGGATACCCATGCAGGGAAGGGAATGCCAATCGGAGGAGTAATTGCCGCAAAGGATGTGATCATTCCGAATGCGGTAGGCGTAGACATTGGATGCGGTATGGATTACATTCCAACCAATGTCCGGATGGAGGACATTCAGGAAATACAGACTGGAAACGGAAGTATCATTCAGGCAGTGATCGGCAATATTATGCGTACCATTCCCCTGAATACCGAGCGGTATAAAAAGCCTCAGGAGTCAAAAGTTCTGGACCGGGCAAAGCAGGAATTCGGTTACTATGAGAATAATCCAGAGCTGGTGCCTCTGATAGAAGACGGGTATTTTCAGGTGGGAAGCCTGGGAGGCGGAAATCACTTTATCGAACTTCAGGAGGACCAGGACGGAATGCTCTGTATTATGATTCATTCCGGCAGCCGTCACCTTGGAAAGGCCATCTGTGATTATTTTCATGAAACAGCAGGAGAACTGAACCGGAAATGGTACAGCCAGGTGAAGGAAGAGTACCGGCTGGCTTTTCTGCCGGTGCATTCTGAGGAAGGACAGCAGTATATCCGCTGGATGAATCTGGCGATGGATTATGCCTTTGAAAACCGTGCCCGTATGCTGGAAAAAACCTGTGCCATTGTAAAAGAAGTAATCGAAAAGCATACGGAGCTTAAGGTGGAATTTGGAGAGGAAATCAACTGCCATCACAATTATGCCGCTCTGGAACATCACTACGAGGCCGATGTGTGGGTGCACCGCAAAGGGGCTACCAGAGTCCGGGAGGGAGAGCTGGCAGTTATACCAGGGGCCATGGGCTCATACAGCTATGTGGTGGAGGGGAAGGGAAATCCCCAGTCATTCTGTTCTTCCTCCCATGGCGCAGGGAGAAGTTATTCCCGGTCAGGAGCCATGAAAACCTTTTCTGTGGAGAAGGTCATGGTGGACTTAAAGGAGCAGGGAATTATCCTTGGCAAGCGCAAAAAGACTGATGTGCCGGAAGAATGCCGATTTGCCTATAAGGACATCGATGAGGTAATGATGCAGCAGGCCGACCTGGTAACGCCGGTGAGAAAGCTGAAAACAGTGGGTGTTGTAAAGGGATAGACATGGGGCAGGAAGTAATCACATTCGGGTGCAGGCACCGGGAATTACTCCCTGCCCGTCAGCGGCTGCAGGAAAATAAAAAAAATTGAAAAAAATACTTGAAAAAAGAATAAACTTGTGGTAGTATTTTATTTGTTGTTGACACAGCTAAGGCTCCTTGGTCAAGCGGTTAAGACATCGCCCTTTCACGGCGGTAACACGGGTTCGATTCCCGTAGGAGTCATTTAAGAAAAAAATTGACGAATTTAATTCTTGACGAATATTTTAATCTTTGCTATAATATAATAGATTCAGGTGTGAATTTATTATTTCCAAAAGCCATTGTCTGGCATTATATTTCGGCGCAGTAGCCAAGTGGTAAGGCGTGGGTCTGCAACACCCTGATTCACCGGTTCAAATCCGGTCTGCGCCTCTTAACAACCCCGGAAATTTAAGATTTCCGGGGTTTTGTCATCTTATTAGGAAAGACCTTGTCACGCTAAAGGGTGAAAGTATCTTTCCTGTAAGATAAAAATAATATGCGCAGGGCCTGCCCACTTTGTTCTTCTATAGGAAATTCCTCTGGATTTCCTATAGAAGAAAAGACAATTATCACACTGCAGCGGAAAAGAAATATGTCGCTAAAGCGACCCGCCGCAGGCGGAGAATCCTGCAAAGCAGGATTCTTTGTTCTGTTGCAGGAATAAATTTATACATGAAAAAATCAGCCGGATCTGTCCTGGCCGGTCTGTCCTTTCCGCACAGCCGAAGGGGTACATCCGTAAATTTCCTTAAAAGTCCGGTTAAATAATTTCTGACTGGTAAATCCGTTTTCTTCCATAATTTCAGAGATGGGTGCATCCGTATTATGCAGTTCCTGGTAAATATGGGTAATCCGTATTTCATTTACATACTGCAGAAAAGAAATCCCCATATGTTTTTTAAAAAAGCGGCAGAAATATTCTCTGTTCAGACCTAGCAGCCCGGCAGCATCCTGGAGAGAAATGGGTTCCTGAAAATGTTCCCCCACATAAGTAATAATGTCCCGCAGCTTCTGACGGGTCTGCATGTGGGCAGAAGATAATTCAGGCGCTGTTTTGTATGCAAAATGCCGCATCAGGTGAGCCAGAATCTGCAGGATAATTCCCTCAGATTCCAGCAACGACGCCGGCAGCTCCTCAATGTAAAGGCGGGTCAGTGTCTCGGCCATCTGACAGAGGCGGAGGTATTCTTCAAACTGTGAATCAGGAATTTCATCCGGAATACAGTGAATCCGAAAAAATTCAATGTCCGGCATATAGCGTCTCATCAGAGCTTTGGATATGTGAATGCAGAGGCACATCAGACGGTCGCTGCTGGTATTCGTGCTGTGTACCTGTTCCGATTCTACCGCCAGAAGCTGTCTGTGCCTTAACTGGTATGTTTTTCCGTCTATGGTCACATCAGCGTCTCCGTTCAGGGGAAAAAGAAGCTCCAGTTCTTCGTGCCAGTGGAGGGGATGGTAACCTCCGGGAATGGTATGATATGCCAGCTGTATGCCGGCTTCGTTGATTTCACGGAAAATTTCATAATAAGGTTCCGCCATAAATCCATGCCTCCTGTCTGCAGGTTTTTCTGGCTGAAATTATATAAAATACCGTTGAAAAAGTCAATATCGACTTAAAACAAGTCAAAAAACCACCTGTTTTTTCTGGCTTTGGGATAGTATGATAGACAGCGTAAAGAGAAAACGTCTTACAGAAAAGGAGAGAAATTATTATGAAAAGAATTCAGAATGCAGTAAAAAATTATATGGAAAAATATGGAGCACAGTTTGCAGCAGCAACACTGATGATGGGCGGAAATCTGAACGTGGAAATGCTCAGAAATCTTTCAGACAGAGCGTAGGTATACGCGGATGAACGTACAGAAGAGAGAAAGAAAAACAGGGATGATTTTTGGAAGATAACCATAAATTGTCCCTGTTTTTTCTTATACAGGAAAATACTTTAATTGAAAGACTGAAAGTGTTTTCCTGCAGAAGAAAAAAGCTCTTATGGCACTCGTGCAAAAAGTAAAATTCTTTTTTGAACAGACGATTGTAATTTTAAACTACAGTGATATAATAATTCTATAACGTGTTTGAAAAAGTTCAGATGAGGAGTGATACTATGATTATTACAATTGGCAGGGAGTTTGGAAGTTATGGTCATGTGATTGGACGCCAGCTTGCAAAGAAACTGAATATCAGATATTACGACAAGGACTCCATGGCAGAAGAGGCAAGAAGAATGAACAAATATGATGAGCTGCGGGACTTTTACGAAGAACAGCCCATCAACAGCCTGCTGTATGTAATTGCAACAGACAGCAGATCTCAGGGACAGCGAAAGGTTCCTTTTGAATTTATAAAGAACCTGGCAGAGAGAGAGGACTGTGTGATTGTGGGAAGGTGCGGGAACTATATTCTTAAGGATCATCCGGATATGACCAGCGTGTTTATTCATGCACCCAAAGAATACCGCATAGACAAAACAGCCGCAGACCGGAAAATCAGCACGGATAAAGCCAGAAGGCTGGTGGAAAAGGAAGATAAGGCCAGAGCCGGATTCCATTCTTATTATGCCGATGAGAAATGGAATGAATGCGACGGATATCATCTTACTATTGACAGCAGTGTGATCAGTTTGGACGATGCTGTGGATCTTATCATTGATTTTGTCAGCAAAAGACAGAACAGTAAAAATTAAAGGAAGTCAATATGGCGTTGATAAGTAAAAATCAGACAGCGGACCTGGGGAAAGATCCTGTGGGAAAACTGTTGTTAAAACTGGCGCTGCCGGCAATTCTGGCCCAGGTAGTGAATATGCTTTATAATATTGTGGACCGCATCTACATCGGCCATATTCCGGGTACAGGAGCCATTGCACTGACGGGAATCGGTTTATGTCTGCCGGTGATTCTGATGATTATGGCTTTCAGTGCACTGGTGGGAATCGGGGGAGCGCCCAGAGCAGCTATTTATATGGGAAAGCAGGATATGGAAGGGGCCAGGAAGACGCTGGGAGCCTGCGTGGTAATGCTGACAGGCCTTGCGGTGCTGCTCACACTGTTTTTTCTGTTTGCCGGAAAAGAACTTCTGTTTCTGTTTGGGGCCAGTGAGAATACCATTTCCTATGCCTGGGGCTATCTGCGTATTTATGTGTGCGGAACCGTATTTGTTATGCTGGCCATTGGGCTGAACAGTTTCATTACAACACAGGGATTTGCCATGGAAGGTATGGCTACCATACTGATAGGGGCCCTGCTGAACATTGTACTGGATCCGATTTTTATTTTCGGTTTCCATATGGGAGTGGCAGGAGCAGCCCTGGCCACCATTCTTTCTCAGGCGGTATCGGCAGTGTGGGTACTGCGGTTTCTAAGGGGCAGGAAAACAAAACTGCGGATACAGAAACAGTACCTGAAGCTGAAAAAAGAATATGTGGCTCCGGTTCTGGCCCTTGGCATATCGCCTTTTGTGATGCAGAGCACCGAAAGCCTGATTAATATATCCTTTAATACCTCCCTTTATCGGTATGGCGGCGACCTGGCAGTTTCTTCCATCACGATTCTGGGCAGTGTGATGCAGATGATTTTCCTGCCTCTCAGCGGCCTGACGCAGGGAGCCCAGCCCATTGTCAGCTACAATTACGGAGCCGGAAACGATGAACGTGTAAAAAAGACCTATCGGCTGCTGCTGTGCTGCTGCGGGATTTTTGCCACTTCAGCCTGGATACTGGTGATGGCGGTTCCGGGCGTATTCGTAAAAATATTCAACAGCAGTTCACAGGAGCTGTATGAAATGGCCAGCTGGGGGATGCGGTTTTATATAGCGGGAGCCTTTGCCATGGGGCCTCAGATGGCGTGCCAGCAGACATTTCTGGCGCTGGGACAGGCAAAGGTGTCACTGTTTTTCGCCTGCTTTCGAAAGCTGATCCTGATGATACCGCTGATTTTTATCCTTCCGGTGTTTCTGGAAAATAAGCTGATGGCAGTGTTTCTGGCAGAGGCAGTTTCTGATTTTGCTGCCGGAGTGGCCACTACTGCCGCATTTTTGATACTGTTTCCGAAAATTCTGCAGAGAGAACGGTGATGAGAAAATGCGCTGATGGAAAAGTAAAGTAAATAAATAGAAGGGAAATGTGAGTAAGATGAGAAAAGTTCTGAAAAAAATATGTTTGCTGGCGCTGGCGGTATCTCTTTGCATAAGTGTGGCGCCCGCTGACGTTCAGGCGGCAGGCAGTAAAGGCATTAATGTAAAGTACCATTCAAAAAGTGAAATCCGCCGCTATCTGAAATCAAAGAAAATTGATATTAACGAGAAGGTGAAATTCAGCAAAGCGCCGAAGTTAAAAGCCCCCTATTCCGCAGGAAAGATAGATAAGAAAAGTCTGAAATCCGCCTTAAAGACCTTAAATGCCATCCGTTACATTGCCGGAATCAATGATAATGTAAAACTGGATGACAATTATACAAAAAAGGCCCAGGCGGCAGCTCTGATTAATTGCGTGAACAACAGTATGAGCCATTATCCGGTCAAACCCTCCGGAATGAGCCAGTCTCTTTATCAGCTGTGTTATTCCGGAGCCGGCAGCAGTAACCTTGCAACATCATTCGGAGGTCCTGCGGGGCTGAATTATCCGCTGGTCAGAATGTGGATGTATGACGGAGACCAGGGTAATATTCCACTGGTAGGCCATCGCCGCTGGATTTTAAACCCGCCTATGAAAAAAACAGGGTTCGGTTTTGTATCCGGAACGGAAAAATGGGCGTCTTCTTATTCCGCCATGTATGCCATAGATAATGCATTCGGAAAATCATCGTATTACGGTGTTGCCTGGCCGGCTCAGAACATGCCGCTGGAATTTTTCGGAGATTCTTATCCCTGGAGCATCAGTATGGGAAGAGAACTGAATGCAGACAAAGTAAAAGTGGTACTGACCAGAAAAAAAGACGGAAAAAAATGGACCTTTTCAAAAAACAACAGGAAATATGGGTATTTTAATGTGGAAAACAATAATTACGGAGCCAAAGGCTGTATTATCTTCCGTCCCAATAATATTTCCTATCGTTCCGGGGACCAGTTTCAGGTAAAAATCACAGGCGCAGGAAAAGCAATTTCCTATCAGGTGAATTTTTTCTCCCTGTAAAAACCGGGGGAGGAATTAAAACGGACCTGTCCACTTTGTTCTTGTTTTATGGAAAAAACCGTGCTATAATGTCTACAGATATTATAGTGCGGTTTTTATATTGTGGGATGATAAAGGTAACAGAAACGGGAAAACCTGCAATGGGATAAGATTTACGAGTTGCCGGGGAAAAGGAGAAGATAATTATGGAAATACTTGATTTAATTGATCAGGAGAAACTGCAGAGACTTCAGGATTTGTTTGCTGATGCAACGGGCGTAGCTGTCAGTATGATTGACAAGGAAGGAAAACATGTTACGAAAGTCAGCAATTTTCTGGATTTCTGTATGAAATATACACGTGGCAGCGAGATCGGATTAAAGCGTTGTCAGAAATGTGATATGGAAGGCGTGGGAACTTATTTCTGCCATGCGGGTCTTATGGATTTTGCAGCGGACATTGTGGTGGAAGGAGAGAAGCTGGGCGCAATCCTGGGGGGACAGGTATTGCCGGCGCCGCCGGACTTTGACAAATTCCGTAAAGTGGCTGAGGAAATCGGCGTGGATCCCGATGAATACATTGAAGCTCTGAAGGAAGTTCCGGTTAAGACAGAGAAGGCAATCCGTGCATCGGCGGATTTGATGGAAGAAATGATCAATATGCTGGTGAATTCAGAGTATACCCGCTACAGAGAGAAAAATAAGATTAATACCATAGACCAGGAGATTGATGTGACTACCCGGAACGTGGAACAGATTGAGAGTATGGTACAGGATCTGACCAAGGTATCCAGGAAGCAGAATATTCTGGCATTGAATGCTTCCATTGAAGCTGCCAGGGCCGGAGAAGCCGGAAGAGGATTTAATATTGTGGCAGGAGAAATGGGCAAGCTGTCCTCCATGGCCACAGAGAAATATTCTGCAATCATTGCCAAGGCAGGAGAGATTGACGAATCACTGCGGAAGATCAATGAGGAATTCAGCAAGAGTCTGGAAAATAAAGGGGAAGAGTCAGAAATACCGGAAAACTTATAAGGTATTGTGTGAAAAATGACTGACAGGAAGCAGCAAGGTACAAAAGCCTTGCTGTTTTTATTCTTCTATAGGAAAGACCTTGTCACGCTAAAGTACGAAAGTATCTTTTGTTGCGGTACAATCCGTCTACGGACGGTGAACAGGCTGTGATGAACAGGAAAGGCATCGGAAGGAGAACAGAAATGGAAAAAAGAAAAACAGAAAAACTGAACGTGGAAACCAGCCTGCTGGGCTTTGGATGTATGCGGTTTCCAACTACTGCAGAAGGTAAAATTGATGAAACAAGGGCAGAAAAAATGCTGGATATGGCTTATCAGGCAGGAGTAAATTACTTTGATACTGCCTATACCTATCATGAACAGGAAAGCGAAAGGTTTGTGGGAAAAGTGCTGGAGCAGTATCCCAGAGATTCTTATTATCTTGCAACAAAACTTCCCATATGGCTTCTGGAGAGGAAAGAGGACGTCCGCCGGGTATTTGAGGAACAGCTGAAACGTCTGGGGAAAACATATGTGGATTTCTATCTGTTTCATGCGGTGGATAAAGGCCGCTGGGAGAAGATAAAAGAGCTGCAGGTTCTGGAAATCTGTGAGGAGCTTCAGCAGGAAGGAAAAATCCGTCACCTGGGATTTTCTTTTCATGACAGCTATGAAGTATTTGAGGAAATCTTAACCAGCCGGGATTGGGATTTCTGCCAGATACAGTATAATTACATGGACACGGAAGAACAGGCAGGCCGCCGGGGCTATGAACTGGCAGAAAAACGAGGGGTACCCATGATTGTTATGGAACCGGTGCGGGGCGGAAGCCTGGCGGGATTTTCAGAAGATATCAATGAAAAATTTTATGGGCTGGACCGGGAACGTTCCATTGCGTCCTGGGCGCTGCGCTGGGTGGCTGACCATGAAAATGTAAAAGTGGTATTAAGCGGTATGTCCACGGAAGAACAGACCGAGGATAACTTGAAAACATTCGGAACTTACACTCCCTTAAGCCCGCAGGAGCAGCAGGCTATTTCAGATGTGGTACAGACCCTCCGTTCCAGAGTACAGAACGGATGCACCGGCTGCGGTTACTGTATGCCCTGTCCTGCAGGAGTGAACATTCCGAAAAATTTCAAAATCTGGAATCAGTACCATATTTACCGGAAATATGATATGATAAAAGGCAGCTGGGAACAGATGGAGAATAAAGAGAAGCCCCTGAGCTGCATCAAATGCGGTAAATGTGAGGAGGCCTGTCCCCAGCACATCCATATCAGGGAGGATCTGGCCAGAGTGCAGAGTGAGCTGGATAAAGAAGGGAATATATGATTTTTATGAAAATGTTTATCATGTGAAACTGGCTGCAGGGTCTTTTTGCTGTGGAAGCCAGGGAATTTTGCAGTAATATAAACAACAGGAAAGGATAAGTGAAAACCATGGATTACAGAACATATTTAAGAAATTATCCCAGTAAAGAAGGAAGATTCGGGGAATACGGCGGCGCCTATCTGTCTGAGGAGCTGAAACCGGCTTTTGAGGAAATTACGGAAGCATATCAGACTATCTGCCATTCGTCACAGTTTATCAACGAACTGCGGAGAATCCGCAAAGAATTTCAGGGAAGGCCGACGCCGGTATACCACTGTGAGCGGCTTTCCCGGAAGATTGGCAACTGTCAGATTTATCTGAAACGCGAGGATCTGAACCATACAGGCGCTCACAAGCTGAACCACTGTATGGGAGAAGGTCTGCTGGCCAAATTTATGGGAAAGAAACGCCTGATTGCAGAGACAGGTGCCGGACAGCATGGTGTGGCGCTGGCAACAGCGGCCGCCTACTTCGGACTGGAATGTGAAATTCATATGGGAGAGGTGGATATTGCAAAACAGGCGCCGAATGTTACACGCATGAAAATCCTGGGGGCAAAGGTGGTGCCCGTAAGCCATGGGCTGAAAACTCTGAAAGAAGCCGTGGACTCCGCCTTTGATTCCTATGCCAGAAATTATAAAGATTCCATTTACTGTATCGGTTCTGCTCTTGGGCCCCATCCCTTCCCCCTGATGGTTCGGGATTTTCAGTCTGTGGTAGGATATGAAGCAAGAGATCAGTTCCGTGAAATGACAGGCATTGATCCGGATGTGGTATGTGCCTGCGTGGGCGGCGGCAGCAACTCTATCGGCATGTTTATTCCGTTTCTGAACGACCCTGTTGACATTGTGGGAGTGGAGCCTCTGGGAAGAGGCGAGAAACTGGGAGACCATGCAGCCTCCATGAAATACGGAGAGAAAGGCGTTATGCATGGATTTGAAAGTATTATGCTGAAGGATGAGGCAGGGGAGCCGGCGCCGGTATATTCTATTGCCAGCGGGCTGGATTACCCTTCCGTAGGGCCGGAACATGCATTTTTGCATGATGAGGGAAGAATTCAGTATGAGACCGCAGGAGATGAGGAAGCCATGGAAGCCTTCTTTAAACTGTCCCGTTATGAAGGTATTATTCCCGCTGTGGAAAGCTCCCATGCAGTTGCCTGGGCCATGAAAAAAGCCAGGGAAATGGGACAGGGTTCGATTCTGGTGTGTCTCAGCGGCAGAGGCGATAAAGACATTGATTATGTAGTGGAACACTATGGTTATGGTGAACAGTTTTTATAAAAACGGCGGTGAAAGATGATTTCAGATAAACTGTATGAACTTGCGTTTGAATATAAGAAAAGAAAGTTGTGGAAAATCCTCTGGGATTTGCAGCTTTTTGGGGTAAAACTGTCCGATGGCAGAATCGGTTACATCAGTATTATGGGGGCGGCAGGAGAGCATTGCGCCCTGGGCCTTTATGTTGGCGATGAAGGCATGGAAAGTTTCCGTACCATAGCCAGAGCCAACAGATATCAGCTTTCCCCTCTGGAATTTCAGGAGCATCTGCTGCAGCAGAATTGTCTGCAGTGTGCCTTTGAGGGGAAAAATGAACTGTCGGAACAGGAGCTTGAGGAAGCCAGGGCTTATGCCCGTGCACATGATATCAGGATTTCCGGAAAAAATGCCTATCCCCAGTTTGTGAAATATCAGTCCAACCACTATCCCTGGCATCTGCAGACAGAACAGGAGCAGGAACTCCTCTGTCAGGCATTGCAGGCAGCCATTGAGCTGTCGGAAATTCTGAAAAGCACCACGCCCATTGCGTTGGGACTGGCGCCGGTAAATGACCTTACAGAAGAGATTCTGATGCTGGAACCCGGTGAAAAGGGTTTTGTGCTGACCAGTACAAAACTTCCCTGTATAAAGCCGAAAAAGTGGCCGGCGCCCAAAGCCGGCAATGATATCGGCATAGCCAGCCTGAAACGGATGGAACGGATGGGGGTATGGGAATGTGAGCTGCTCCGGTTTCCGGAGCCTGTTCGGAACAAACCGGAAGAAATTCCCTATTTCCCCATTATTCTGCTGGCAGTGGAGTCCTCCACAAATTATATCCTTCCGGTGCCTCCGGTGGAACATTATGAAGATAATCCGGAAGAATTGCTGAATCTGTTTATGGAATCTCTTCAGCAGCAGAAAATATGTCCGGACCGGATAAAAGTACGGGACCAGCGTACCGCTGCATTTGTGAAAGCCTTTTGCAGCAGGCTGAAAATCACTGTCAGTATGGAAAAAGAACTGCCTGCACTGGAGACTGCGGAAGCTGATTTTCTGAAACATTTTTCCATGAGCGAAGAGGAAGAAATGGATGAAATGATTCAGATGATGGAAACGATACTGGAACTGAATAAAGAACAGGTGGAAAGTCTGCCGGAAAACATGGTGGAACAGATTGACATGATTCTGGAACAGGGGATTTTGCCGGAGGAACTGGAGTGGAAAGTCAGGCGTCTTCTGCATCCGGAACTGGCTGATAACCGGCCGGACAAATCGGCGTTTCGAACTGTAAAGTCCGGGAGAGACCATTCCTATGTAATCAGTGTTTCCCTGGGAACAGGATGTTACCGCCATATCCGGATTTCCGGCAGAAGTACACTGTGGGATCTACACAGCATTATACTGGAAGCCTTTGGGTTTGACGACGACCATGCCCATGCATTTTTCATGGATAATGTGCAGTGGAGCCGCCGGAACTGCTATTTTATGAGGGATATGGAAATGGAATACGATGGTCCGTCCACAGAGGAATGCAGCCTGGACCGGGCAGGTCTGTGCAAAGAGAAACAGTTCAAATTTCTGTTTGATTTCGGAGATGAGTGGCTGTTCCAGTGCAAAGTGCTCCGGGTATTGAAAGAAGGCACCGAAGAACCGGAAATTATCAAAAGCAAAGGGGAGGCGCCAAAGCAGTATCCCGACTGGGAGGAGGATGACTGGGAAGGCGAGTGAGAGGGTGAGAAGCAAAAGTGACCGGACACATAGGAAATATGCTTTATTCCATGCGGGAGGAGATGGGAATTTCCCAGAAAGAGCTGGCAGGGGGCCTTCTGAGTATTCCGGAGCTGTCCCGTCTGGAAAAAGGAGAAAAAACAGCAGATAAAGTATTGCTGGAAGCGCTGTTTCAGCGTTTGGGGAAATCTCTGGATAAACTGGAGACTGCCATGTCCCAGGAGGAATATCAGATTGTTTTTCTGCGGACATGTATGTTGGAAAGCCTTATAAAAAAAGATCATCGGTGTGTGGAAGCCCTGTTGGGTGAATACAGATTATGCACCGGAGAGCAAAAAGTATTGCACAGGCAGTTTCTGCAGATGATGCAGGCGGTTGACAGATATGTGCAGAATCATATTGCAGAAGAGTGCATGGAAGCATTGACGCAGGCCCTGGAACTTACGGTTCCGAAATGGAAACCGGAAAAAGGCAGAAGATATTACCTTTGCGTACAGGAAATACGGATTCTGCTGCTGATTTGTTATCTGATGATGGAAACCGAATATTTTAAGACAGCAGAAAATTACCTGGAAGTTCTGTTTCAGTACCTGGAAGATCACTATACGGACGGAGAAGAAAAAGCAAAAATATATCCTCAGTGCGCATGGCTTTTGACAGAGATTTATCTGAAGCAGAACGAGACAGGGAAAGCATATAAAATCTGCAGGCAGGGGAAAGCATGTCTGGTTCAGAATGGTGTACTGACACTGATGGAGGAATTTTTAAAACTGGAAATAAAGTGTCTTAAGAAGCTGGAAAAGGCAGAAGAACAGCCTGAACTGGTACATGAACTGGAAGCAATTCAATTTCTTTCTCAGTTTGCAGGAGAAAAACCTCCGTTAGAAAAAGTATGTTATTTTCTGATGACAAGCCAGCAGAGCGAAGTGGTGATAAGCAATGAGATGATTCGGGAATTCCGTCTGGCACAGCATTTATCTCAGGAAGCATTAAGCGCAGATATCTGTACGCAGGAAACCCTTTCAAGGATTGAAAGCGGAAAACGCAGTCCTAACCGGAATAATCTGTATGCCATGATGGAGCGGATGGGTTCTGAGCGAAAAACCTATTACGGATTTATTGTGGCAGATGATTACAGTCTGTATGAAAAGGTCAGGCTTTTTAAACGTGAAGTGTCAAGAGGAAGAAATGAGGAAGCTCATGTTCTTCTGCAGGAACTGGAAGAAAGTCTTGACAGGAATATTCTCCTGAACAGGCAGTTTCTGGAGACTGCCTGGATGCAGGAACAGTGGAGTGCAGGAGAAATCTCTGATGAAGGGATTATTCAAGATCTGGAGCAATTACTTCGGTATACGATGAAAGAATATGATGGAACAGTTCATCGGATTCCTTTCCGACAGGAGTTCGTAATATTAAATCAGATAGCGATTTGTATGAAAAGATCTGGGAATGTAAAGAAGGCGAATGCCCTGTATAAGCAGTTGCTGAATAAATACAATAATAGTAAAGTATTGAAACAGCACCATGCGATATCTATCCTTCCTTTGTATCTTAATTATGCAGGATTTTTGGAAGTGGATAATAAATTAGAGGAGGCTGAATATATTGGAAAGGAAGGGATAGGGCTGGCAATAGAGTGCCAACGGAGTGATATGGCAGGAAAGATTATGGGAAATCTTTCCTGTGTGTATGAGAAAAAAGACGGATATGAAAATGAGGTCCTGGCAGAGAATTGTCTTAGAAACAGTTATTACCTTTTGAAGTTATATGAGGACGATTGTGAATCTACAAAAAAATATTATGAACAGAGGTACAAAATGGATTTAGATTAATTCCAGTTTTGAGTTTTATTATAACTTACTCGTGGTTTAGATTTAAACTAACAGAAAGTCTATGACGTTTCCAGAAAACATGGGATAATGTTGATTTTCGAAAAACGTCATAGACTTTTCTTTCCGAAAAAATTATAGTTATTACAGGTAATATTGAAAATGTTGAAGATTATAAAGTATTATTTGAAGAAATGGTAAAGGAGAAGGTATTAATTGAATTCTGAAAACAAAGTAAAATACCGGGAACTGGTCCGCCTGTTCCGAAACCTCAGAGGAAAACAGCTGCATTTGCTGTTTTTCTGTATGTTTTCCACGGTACTGGAGCTGTATTTTGTGTATCAGATACAGGGATTTGTGGATTTGGTGGTATCAAAAGCCCCCTGGCAGGAAGTCATGAAAGAATTCGGCAGGATTGGGCTCACAGGCCTTCTGGCCTTTGGAGCAGGTCTCTATCAGATGCGGGTATGGCATGTGTTCCGTTATACCCTGATGAACCAGATGCGCACCATGATGTACGGGAAGCTCCTGAAAAAGCGGGCGGTATTTTTTGATGAGAAAACCACGGGAGATATTGTTTCCGCAGTGATGAATGATGGTTCCCTGATTGCGGAATCGGCGGGAATCAGCGTGCTGATGCTGGTGCTGAACATGACAAAAATTTTCATCATTACCGGCGTGCTGCTGGCTCGAAACCTTCTGCTGGGCAGTGTGGAGGTTCTGGTGGGCGCCCTGTATTTCCTGGCAGTCAACCGTATAAATAAGAAAATGAGGGAGAATTATCAGGCATTTTCCCAGGAAACCGCCAATCTGAGCCAGCACCTGACAGAAGATACCAGAGCGGTGCTGGAAATCAAAACTCTGAACGAAAAAGAATTTTTTGAAAAAAGATTTTATTCCCACATATGGGAGAAATTTTTCCAGGCTGCCAGAAGGATTATCCGTCTGGATGTCTGCTCCTATGGTGTGAATTCTCTGATTTCCATTATATTCCCGGTGTTTATGGTTCTTCTGGGAAGCGTGTTTCTGTACAGAGGGGAAATTACCGTAGGCTGTATTCTGCTGTTTTACACGTATACCCAGAAGCTGGTGGAACCTCTGAATAATATGGCAGATTTTTACCGCGGTACCCAGAGGTGTGTGGGAGCTGCGGACCGGATTTATGAATATCTCACGCCGGAAGAAACAACGAAGGGAGTAAGAATTGCTCCGGAGGAAGAAACCAGGGTGGAACTGGACATCCGGCGGTTTGCCTGGAAAGAGCAGGATATCCTTAACGATATCCATGCATCCTGGAAGAGCGGAGATAAAGTATTTATAGAGGGAGAAAGCGGTTCCGGAAAGACCACGCTGCTGAAGTTAATCTGCGGCTTTTATCCGGTGACGGAAGGTGTGGTAAAAATCTGCGGCCATGACGCCCACGCCATACCGGAAGAAGAACTGTTTGACCTTCTGAAAATACAGTTTCAGGAACCTGTGATTCTGGAAGGGACTCTGCGGGAAAATGTGGCCCTGGGCGGCCGGTATGAAGACAGGGAAATTCTTCAGATACTGGAACTGGTACAGCTAAAGGAATTTGCCCTGGCACATGGTCTGGACTATTGGATACAGGAATCCGGCGGAAATCTTTCCGGCGGGCAGAAACAGCGTCTGGCTCTGGCCAGAGTATTAATACGCAGGCCCAGGATTCTGATTATGGACGAGGCTACCAATGGACTGGATGCGGAAAATGAACGGATAATTCTGGAGAATATAGAGCGATTTGTGGAAGAAAACAGAACCATTCTGATTGTCACTTCCCATAAGGACGGACTGCGGAATATCTGTAATAAAAAGCTGTCCCTGTAACAGTACATAAAAAATTGCTCTGGCATGTGTGTGTCCGACAGTAAACGGTATATATCCTGTGGATATAATACCTGTTTACTGTCGGACTTTACATTTTGCTTTTGATATTTTACATGAAATATGGCGGTGTGTATTTTTGATGAAATATCGGAAAAAAGTATTGAATTTTCAGTGGGCAAATAGTATGATTCAGGAAATGGACAGTTATGAAAATACCATCTGTACCGCTGCTACGGTTTCTGTGGTTCAATATTATGATATGCTGATATTATCAGGGGAATGTTGTTATGAGGAAAATATTGCTGTTGGCGCCTAATATTGAAAAAACAGGAGGTCAGAATGACACACAGAGAAAAATTAGTATTTTTGATTCAGAGACTGCAGGAGGATTCTCCTTATAAAGGCATGGAAATCCCGGAGGATCCGGAGAAGCAGAAACGATTGCTCCGGACGCTGATGAATATCCGTGAACCTCAGCCGGTGGATCCGGTACTTTTGAAAATACAGGATGAATACCTTCAGGAAGAGGTCAGGGTAAAAGGGGTTGTGGACGGGGATGAACTTCCCACTGTGCCGGGGAACAGGCGTCTGGCGCTCTGGAAAGGAGACATTACCACCCTGAAAACAGACGCCATTGTAAATGCGGCAAACAGTGCCCTGCGGGGATGTTTCGTACCCTGTCATGGCTGTATTGACAATGTGATTCACAGCGCCGCAGGTATACAGCTTCGCCTGCTCTGCCATGAAATCATGGAAGAACAGGGCCATGAAGAACCCACAGGAAAAGCAAAGATTACACCGGCCTTCAATCTGCCCTGCAGTTATATTCTGCATACGGTTGGCCCCATTGTTTCCGGCAGCCTGAAAGAAATTCACCGTGAACAGCTTGCGGGATGCTACCGCTCATGTCTGGAACTTGCGGCTGAAAAAGGACTGAAAAGTGTGGCTTTCTGCTGTATTTCCACAGGAGAATTTCATTTTCCCCAGAAGGAAGCTGCAGAGATTGCGGTAAAGACCGTGAGAGAATATCTGGAAAAGAATTCTGATCTGGAACGGATTATATTTGATGTGTACACGGAGGAAGATTACCGGATTTACAGACAGATTCTGAACGTATAAAAGAAAAGTTATTGCCACAGAAGGAGAGAAAAATGGATAAAGTAAAAGGACGTGTTACCATACCAACAGATTTGGACGTGATTCCACAGACACTGGAGCTGATGGAGCAATGGGGAGCAGACGCAGTCCGTGACTGTGACGGGACAGATTTCCCACAGGAACTGCAGCAGGTGGACGCGAAAATTTATTCCACCTATTACACCACAAGAAAAGATAATGACTGGGCCAGAGCCAATCCCGAGGAAGTGCAGCAGATGTATGTGATGACGCCTTTTTATATGGCGGAAGGGGACAGGCTGAACATTCCTCTGATGAAAGGCCTGTATCCGGATATGTTAAAGCCAAACAGCCGGGATGATATCACACGCTGGTGGGAAGTAATGGACCGGACAACGGGACAGCCAGTGCTTCCGGAACAGTGGAGTTATGAGGAGAGTACCGGGGAAGTGACGGTTCATTCCATTCCATTCCATGATTATACGGTGAGCTTTCTGGCTTATATTATCTGGGATCCGGTACATATGTACAATGCGGTGACCAATGGATGGCAGGATGTGGAACATCAGATTACCTTTGATGTGCGTCAGCCCAAAACCCATGCGTACACCATGAAACGCCTGCGAAAATTTATCGAGGATCACCCTTATGTAAATGTACTGCGGTTTACCACCTTTTTCCACCAGTTTACACTGATTTTTGATGAACTGGCAAGAGAGAAATATGTGGACTGGTACGGATATTCCGCATCTGTCAGCCCTTATATTCTGGAACAGTTTGAGCAGGAAGCAGGATACAAATTCCGTCCCGAATACATTATAGACCAGGGATATTACAATGGACAGTACCGGATTCCCACCAGGGAATTTAAGGATTTCCAGGAGTTCCAGCGCAGGGAAGTGGCCAGAATTGCAAAGGAAATGGTGGATATCACCCACGAATGCGGCAAGGAAGCCATGATGTTTCTGGGAGATCACTGGATTGGTACGGAGCCGTTTCTGGAAGAATTCGCTTCTATTGGAGTGGACGCTGTGGTAGGAAGCGTTGGAAACGGTTCCACACTGCGGCTCATCAGCGACATAGAAGGGGTAAAATACACGGAAGGAAGGCTGTTGCCTTATTTCTTCCCGGATACCTTCTGTGAGGGCGGCGACCCGGTAAAGGAAGCGAAGGTCAACTGGGTAACAGCGCGAAGGGCCATTCTCAGAAAACCCATTGACCGGATAGGCTATGGCGGATATCTGAAGCTGGCTCTGGAGTTCCCGGAATTTATTTCTTATGTGGAAAGCGTCTGCGAGGAATTCCGGGTGCTGTATGAAAATGTAAAAGGCTGTGTGCCCTATTGTGTGAAAAAAGTTGCTGTACTGAACTGCTGGGGTAAAATGCGCGCCTGGGGCTGCCATATGGTGCATCATGCCCTGTACCAGAAGCAGAATTATTCTTATGCAGGGGTCATTGAAGCGCTGTCCGGTGCGCCCTTTGACGTATCTTTTCTCAGTTTTGAGGATATTAAAAACAATCCTGACGTATTGAAAGAAATTGATGTACTGATTAATGTGGGAGGGGCAGATACCGCTCATACCGGAGGCGAATGGTGGTGTGATGAAGAAGTAGTGACTGCCATTAAGAAATTTGTATACGAAGGTGGCGGAATTATCGGCGTGGGAGAGCCGTCCGCCCATCAGGCCAACGGCAGATTTTTCCAGCTTGCAGGTGTATTTGGCGTGGAAGAGGAACGTGGATTCACCCTGGGCTATGACAAATACAACTGGGAAAGCCACAGTCATTTTATTACGGAAGACTGTCAGGGAGATATTGACTTTGGAGAAGGCCAGAAAAATATTTATGCTCTGGAAGGAACAGAAATTCTTGTGGAACGGGAAAAAGAGGTTCAGCTTGCAGTAAACGAATTTGGAAAAGGCCGGGCGGTTTACATCAGCGGCCTGCCTTACAGTTTTGAAAACAGCCGTCTTTTGTACCGCTCCGTACTGTGGAGTTCCCATGAGGAATCTCGCCTTCATCACTGGTTCAGCACGAACTTCAATGTGGAGGTTCACGCTTATCCGGCAAATGGCAAATTCTGTGTGGTAAATAATACCTATGAAACCCAGGAAACCCTGGTCTATAAAG
This sequence comes from Eubacterium sp. 14-2, assembly GCF_000403845.2. GTDB lineage: Bacteria > Bacillota > Clostridia > Lachnospirales > Lachnospiraceae > Petralouisia. Next base: position 1,515,691 of record NZ_KE159568.1, read on the forward strand.
GAAATGGAGAGAGCTTCTCCCTGAAATTAAAGGAAAATGAGATTATCTGGTATCAGATTTAAAGAGAATCAAAACAAAAACCCCCGGTTTTCCTCATAAGTGAGAACAGGGGGTTAAAGGGGACTTGTTCATGTTGCCCTTTCCAATGTCTTATGGCCGGTCTGTACAAAACGGATGGTGGATTCTCTGGCAATGACACGGGATTCCAGTTCATACATACATGGTTCGGCACTGTTGTTTATCTGGTCCAGAAGGATTTCTACGGATTTTTTCCCGATCTCATCCAGCGGCTGGGCGAGAGCAGTAAGTTTGGGGCTGATTTCCTTGGCCAGAAAGGAATTATCAAAACCGGCAATGGCAATATCCTGGGGAACAGCATAACCTAATTCACGGAAAGCAGTGATGGCTTCACAGGCGGTAATGTCGTCATTGGCCAGATATGCTTCACAGTGCAGGCCGGAATTAGCCGCGTATTGCTTTACCAGCTGACAGACCAGGCTGGCATTCATATTTTCCGGTGCAGGGCATTCAATTACATCGGACAGGCTGATCTGGCTGGCAGCCAGATATTGCTGAAACCCGGCGTATTTCAGAGCGGAGGTGGATTCTCTGGTGGGACCGATATATCCTATTTTCTGAAACCCCATGTTCAGAAAATGCCGGGCTATCTGCTGGCCGCCATCGAAATGGGAGATATATACGCTGCTGAATCCCTCCATTCGCTTGGTAATCATCACTGCCGGAACCTGCAGACGCTGGTAGGCAGGCAGACTGTGTTGCGCAGAAACCGGGACTGCAATTACACCATCCACTTTTCTCTGACGCAGCTGGGCGAGAATGTTTTTCTCCTTGTCCAGACTGCGGTGTGTATTACAGATAATCACACTGTATCCTTCGTAAAATGCCTGGTTTTCTATGGCTTCTATAATTTCGCTGAAAAAAGGGTAAGCAATTTCCGGGACCAGCAGGCCGATGATGTTCGTCCGGTTTCCTGCCAGGCTCTGGGCAATGAGATTCGGTTCATAATCTAATTCCCTGACCCAATGGAGAACTTTTTGCCGTGTTTCTGCTTTGACAGAAGGGTGGTTGGAAAGAACTCTGGAGACGGTAACTCTGGAAACTCCTGCCTTATTGGCAATATCCTGCATACTGACCATGGCAATCCCTCCTTTCTTTGTGCATGGGATCATGGGCGGTTCCTGTTGTTCAGGATAAATATCTGTCAGTAAATTTTATCAGTCCGCAACGTTATACAGGATATTTTATTCCAGATTATCGCTGCTGTCAAGAATGAAGGGGCTGTCGCACTAAGTAATTAGTGCGCAGCTCCTTTTCTATACAAAAAATAACTGCCAGACCTCGAAAGAATCCGGCAGTTGGTGTAAAATATAAGTATGCAAACCCTTATATCATTACACAAGAATTATACTTTGAATGGGGAAGGATATCAACTAAAACTTCCCTTAAATTTAGAAACAATCATTCCGGTAGATGATTCTGTGCGATTACTGAGTCAGTTTGTGGAGGCCATGGATTTAACTGATTTATATTCTACTTACAAAAGAATAAATACGTTTTCTCCAAGAACTCTGCTGAAGATTGTTTTGTACTCATACATGAATGGTGACTATTCCTCCCGCTCTATGGAGCTTAACTGTAAGCGGGATATTAACTTTATGTATCTTTTAGAAGGAAAGCCAGTTCCTGACCATGCCACTTTTGCACGGTTTCGTAGCATTCATTTTGCTCCATGCGCGAAACGCATTCTCGCTGAAATGTCCCACCTTCTTTATGATCTCAGGGAAATCTCAGGGGAAACGATTTTTATGGATGGAACAAAAATCGAGGCTTGCGCCAATAAATATACATTTGTCTGGAAAAAGGCCGTCACAGGAAACCAGGGAAAACTGCTGGTAAAAATCGCCGACCTCATTGCCGAATGTGAGCAGCTTTATGGGATTCGGATTGTCCATGGAGATACCGTCAAAATGAAACATGTAAAACGATTGCGCAAAAAACTGTATGCATTAAAACAGGAGGAAAACATTGCGTTTGTACATGGAATAGGCAAGAGAAAATCTGCGCTGCAAAAGAGCATTGAAACACTGGAAGGTTACCTGGGGCGTTTGAAAGGATATACGCAAAAGCTGCATATCTGCGGAAAAAGAAACAGTTTTTCAAAAACAGATCAGGATGCGACTTTTATGCGCATGAAGGAAGATGCTATGGGCAACGGACAGTTAAAACCGGCATATAACCTGCAGCATGGGGCAGATGCAGAATACATCGTCTGGCTAACGGTTGGGCCACAACCTACAGACGCCACCACGCTGATTCCATTTTTAAAAGAAGCCGGAGAATATCTGTCCTTCAAGCATAAAAAGATCATCGCAGATGCAGGGTATGAAAGTGAAGAGAATTACGTTTTCTTAGATGAAAATCAGCAGTTGGCATATATCAGGCCATCGAATTATGAAATATCGAAAACGAGAAAATATAAAAACGATATTGGACGAATGGAACATATGGATTATGATGAAACGAGTGATTCCTACACTTGCAGAAATGGGAAAAAACTATCGTTTGCATATGTACGCCGCTCAAAGTCAAAAACAGGGTATGTCAGCGAAAAAAGTATTTATCAATGTAGCGAATGTAAAGGCTGCCCTTACAAAAAGGACTGCATCAAAGGAAATAACTGCAAAACGCCAATGGAAGAACGCAATAAGGTTCTTTCTGTGGCAAAGACATTTCTAAAGTATCGAAAAAAGGATTTGGAGAGGATTCTCTCAGAGGAAGGGATTCTGCTCCGTACAAACAGGAGCATCCAGGCGGAAGGTTCTTTTGGCGAGTTGAAACAGGACATGCAGTTTCGAAGATATTTGAGCCGGGGTACACCAAATGTTCTTGCTGAAAGTGTTTTGCTTGCAATGGCAAGAAATGTGAACAAGCTTCATAATAAGATACAAAAAGGAAGAACAGGAAGCTATTTATTCCCTATAAAAAGTGCATAAATTTTGAAAAGTCAAAAAGTTTTTTCAGGTTTTTCCGCCTTGTTTTATAGGCGTGTTAAAGTGCGTCCTTTTTTATTTCAGGACAACTTTTCTAATAGAATAGCGTGAATATAGATATAAAAAAGTCAAAAAGGATGCTGCCGCTTCACGAGTTTTCATTCATTAAAGCGACAGCCCCTTTGTTCTTATGCCTTCAGGCACATCAGCTGGTCACCAGGCTTTACCTGACCGGATGCTACTGCTTCAACAGAGGCCAGATCATCAGAATTGGTAACTGCTACCATAATGGTGGCGGGATGGCCGGCTGCTTTAATCTTTTCCAGATCCATAGTCAGCAGGAGATCGCCTTTTTTAACAGTCTGGCCTTCTCTGACATGGCTCCTAAAGCCGTCGCCTTTCATTTCTACCGTATCTACGCCCACATGGATGAGGAGTTCTACGCCTTCTGCTTCAATACCTACAGCATGTAAGGTGTCGGCAAGCTGGCTGATGGTACCGTCCATCGGAGAAAAAACTTTGCCTGTTTCCGGCTCGACACCGCAGCATTCTCCAAGAACGCCCTGAGAAAATGTTGGGTCAGGAATTTCTGCCATGGGTACGAAAGTCCCTTGTGCCACAGCCCCAAGGATATCCGGAAAAGCGGCCGGAGCAGGCGGAACGTCCTTTTTCTCGCCTTTAGGCGCGTCGGCTTCCATGACCTCAGGAGGCACGGCAAAGAACCAGCACAGGCAGAAGGCAGTTGCAAAAGTGGCAAGGGCAAGTATCACATAGATCGCCAGCTGAGATGGTGAATATATGTACAGCAGGGTACCGGGAATTGTGGTTATTCCGTTACCGGTACCTTTCATTCCCATCAGCATGGCAATCATTCCGGCTACGCCATTAATAGAGCAGCTCAGGAGAAATGGTTTCATACCATAACGCAGGATAACACCGAACAGGGCAGGTTCACCGATACCCAGTAAGGCAGATACGGTGGCGCTGGGCCCGATGGCACGGATTTCTTTCTTTCTGGCCTTTATGGAGATGGCAAGACATACTCCGGCAGAAGAAAATCCGCACATACACAAAATTGCATTGAAGGGATTAAAGCCAGTACTGGCCAGCAGGCTGATTTCCAGCATATTGAAAATGTGATGGACGCCTGTAAGGGTAATAATAGACCAGAAAAAGCCGACTACCAGGCCTCCGATACCAAAGGGAAGTTCCAGTGCATATTCCACAATGACCAACAGGACATTTTCCAGTGCATGGAGAAGAGGCCCGATGACCAGCAGGGAAAGGATCAGCATAATAAACAGTACCAGAAAAGGTGTGAGCATAAAGTCAAAAACTGCAGGGATTGTCTTTCGCAGCTTCTTTTCCAGTTTACTTCCTATTACGCCGGCCACAAAGGCGGGAAGGATGCTGCCCTGATAACCGACGATGGGAATAAAGCCAAAGAGCATCAGGGGAGTCACGCCGCTGGAGGGGTCTGCCACAGAGTAGGCGTTTGGCAGAGAACCGTTTACCAGCATCAGCCCAAGGATCAGCCCCAGAACCGGAGAGCCGCCAAATACACGGAACGTAGACCAGCACACAATGGCGGGCAGGAAAGCAAAGGTCGTACCGGAAAGCACATCTACCAGAACCTGGAAGGTGTGGGGGATATCCGCATTGGTCATGCCGAATAAAGCCAGAAAGTTGTCATTAAGCAAAGCGCCCTTTAAACCAAGGAACAGACCGGTGGCTACCAGGGCGGGGATAACAGGAACAAATACATCTCCGAAAGTACGGATGGCTTTTTGCACCTGATTTTTACCATCCATTTTTGCCTCTTTCGCTTCGCTTGCAGTGGTTTCGGCAATGCCAAGCCGGGTAATCTGTTCATAGACCCGGTTGACGTGTCCGGTACCAAAGATGATCTGATACTGTCCGGCTGTGAAGAAGGTACCTTTCACTGCATCAATTTCGCCGACTTTTTCATCGTCAGCCAAAGAACGGTCTGCGACAATGAGACGCAGGCGGGTGGCACAATGAGCGGCAGATTTGATATTTTCGGGTCCGCCGACGGCCTGAATAACTTCTTTTGCTATCTTTGCATAATCGTAATTCATAGCTTCCTCCTTAAATATTTTGTTTAATGTACTGATAAAATGCGCATGATGTACACGCGTTCATTCTGGAGTGAGAATAGCATGTAATTGACGAAACTGTCAATAACAAGAAAGGAAAAATTAATATTTCAGCATTTTTTACAAATTTTAAAATCTGGTTTTGTTAAAAACAGAAAAAAAGAAAGGGTGGATTGACACCGTTGTGTATGGAATATATAATAATCAAAATGAAAGCGCGTACATAAGGAGGTTATCATGAATCAGAAGCTGATTTTTTTAGATATTGATGGAACTTTAACGGAACCTGGAAAAAATGTCCCGCCCAGGTCTGCGGTAGAGGCAGTCCGTAAGGCCCGCGGACAGGGTCATATAGTAGTATTATGTTCCGGCCGGAATTATGGAATGCTCTTTCCCGTACTGGAATACGGATTTGACGGGCTGATTGCCAGCGCCGGCGGCTATATTGAATTTAATGGTCAGGTGGTTTATGACTGCCCCATGACCCCGGAGCAGCAGGCCAGGGTACTGGATGTCTTTAAGGAGAGCGGCATTTACCGCACCATAGGAGGAAAAAACTGCAGTTATACGGATGAGGGGTTTAAGGAATTTCTTGCGGAGAATGCACAATCCCAGGCAAACAGTGAGTTACTGCGGTGGCGGATTCAGATTGAGAGTGAACTGGACATCCATCCCATGTCAGAATACGATGGTGAGCCTATTTATGGTATGGCGTTTATGAGCAGGGGAGCGGAGCGTCTGAAAAAGCCAATGCAGGTACTGAAAGATGAATTTGACTTCTGCATTCAGGATGAAGATGCCTGCGGAATTGTGAATGGAGAACTGGCCAGCAAGGCGTTCAATAAAGGAAAGGCAGTGGAAAGGCTGTGTGAATTTCTGGGTATTCCCAGGACAGACACAATTGCTGTGGGAGACAGCATGAATGACCTGGAGATGCTTCAGGCTGCGGAAACTGGCGTTTGTATGGCAAATGGAAGTCCGTCTCTGCAGAAGGTTGCTGACATGATCTGCCCGTCAGTGACAGAAGATGGTCTTTACAGTGCCTTTGAAACATTACATTTGATTTAAGGAAGGAAGGTGGCAGGAATGGCGAAAAAAGAAGAAACACGGTTCCAGGAACGTATGAACCGCCATATAGAGGAGCTGCGGTGGCTGTACATGGAACTTTATGACAATGAATCCATGTTTGCAGAACTGTGCCAGAATCTGTATGAATTTGCTCTGAATCGTCCTGAGGCATTGAAAAAGCAGGATCTGGAGAGGGAAGCGGATCCGGAGTGGTATAAGTCCAACGCCCTTACGGGGATGATGATGTATATTGATAATTTTGCCGGGAATCTGAATGGGCTGAGGGAAAAGCTGTCTTACATTCAGCAGACAGGCGTAAATCTTCTCCATCTGATGCCTTTTCTGGACACGGTGCCCGGCCGCAGCGACGGTGGTTATGCGGTGGCAGATTTCCGCAAAGTGCGTTCCGATCTGGGGACAATGGAGGATCTGGAGAAACTGTCCGCACTCTGCCATAAAAAAGGCATTAACCTGTGCATGGACTTTGTAATGAACCATACCAGCCAGGACCATGAATGGGCAAAAAGAGCCCGTCAGGGAGAAGGGGAGTACATGAGCCGGTATTTCTTTTTTGCTGATCCCTCCATACCGGCAGAATATGAGAAAACCGTACCCCAGGTTTTTCCCACTACTGCCCCGGGAAATTTCACATGGCTGGATGACTGCAGGCACTATGTAATGACTTCATTTTATCCATATCAGTGGGATTTAAACTATCAGAATCCCAGGGTATTCAATGAAATGATGTATAATTATCTTTTCCTGGCAAATAAGGGCATTGATATGATTCGCATTGACGCTGTGCCGTACATATGGAAGGAACTGGGGACCGACTGCCGCAACCGCCCGCAGGTTCATACTATTGTCCGTATGATGCGGATGATAGGCGAGATTGTCTGCCCAGGCGTGATACTGCTGGGAGAAGTGGTTATGGAACCGGTAAAGGTAGTGCCTTACTTTGGCAGTATAGAAAAACCGGAGTGCCATCTGCTGTACAATGTGACCACCATGTGCACCACATGGCATACGGTGGCCACCAGGGATACCCGTCTGCTCCGCAGGCAGCTGGATACGGTAAATGCCCTGCCCAAAGAGTATGTGTTTCTGAATTATCTCCGCTGCCATGATGACATTGGCTGGGGGCTGGATTATGATTGGCTTCACCGGAATTTCGGTACAGATGAAATACTCCATAAGCGGTATCTGAATGATTATTTTCAGGGATATGCAGGTAACAGTACCAGCAGAGGAGAGCTTTACAATGATGACAGTACCAGCGGGGATGCAAGGCTCTGCGGTACCACAGCCAGTCTTTGCGGTATCGAAAAAGCGGGATTTGAGCAGGATCATGAGGCAATGGAACGGGCGGTACAGTTTGACCTGACACTGCATGCCATGATGTTCATGCAGACCGGCATTCCCATGCTGTACAGCGGGGATGAACTGGCGCAGGTAAATGATTACAGTTATAAGGAAGATCCCAAAAAGGCAGATGACAGCCGTTATCTTCACCGGGGCAGGCTGAGATGGGAACAGGCAGAACATATGCACGATCTGGAAACCCCTGAGGGGAAAGTGTTCTGCGGAATGAATGCACTGGTTGCACTGCGGGGAACCTCCCCGGCTTTTGGAACTGAGGCAGATGTGTGGACTCTGGATACCGGTGACGAAGGGCTGCTGGCTGTGGGACGGTATGCACAGGGGCAGAAAATCATCGGTGTATTCAATTTCACAGAGTGGGAAAAGAAAGTTACATTTCCTCATGATCCGGGTGAATTTACAGACATGCTGACGGGTGAGACTCATGTGCTGCAGGATTTTTCCGTACCGGCTTATGGTTTTTGTTATCTGGAACAGATGAAAGGGGGAAGCAGAGTTGGCCATCATCATTGATGAAAACTGCGGGGTTTTTACATTGCATACCAGAAATTCCACCTATCAGATGAAGGCGGATTTCCGGAATCTCCTGCTCCATACATATTATGGTGAAAAAACGGATAACAGTGACAAATCTCTTTTGCTCTTTCAGACAGACAGAGGTTTTTCAGGTAATCCATACGAAATGGGGAAGCGTGACAGGACATATTCCATGGATTCCCTTCCACAGGAATACAGCAGTTTCGGTACGGGAGATTACAGGATAACTTCCCTGAGAGTGCAAAACGGAGACGGAAGCCAGGGGGCGGATTTGCGCTATACCGGATATCAGGTGCAGAAAGGAAAATATGGGATTCCAGGTTTGCCGGCCGTATATGCGGAAGATGAAGAGGCGGAAACGCTGATTATCCGGCTGGAAGATTCATATTCCCGTATGGAGGTGGAGCTTTATTATGGGATACTGGAAGAGTTGGATATTATCACCAGAGCGGTAAAAATAACAAATGGGGGAATCGAAGATATTATTTTAAAGAAAGCAGCCAGTATGAACCTTGACTGGGAATACGGTGATTTTGAGATGGTATCTTTTTATGGCAGGCACTGCATGGAGATGAACTTTCAAAGAGAGGAAATCCATCATGGCATACAGGCTGTCGGAAGCATCAGAGGAGCAAGCAGCCATCAGTATAATCCTTTTGTCCTTTTGTGTGAAAAAGGCTCGGATGAAAGGATGGGGAGCTGTTATGGTTTTTCCTTTGTCTACAGCGGAGAGTTTCTGATAGAAGCGGAAAAAGATCAGATTGACAGAACCAGACTGATCTGCGGGATTCATCCGGATAATTTTTCATGGAATTTAAGCAGCGGCGATACGCTCTGGCTTCCTGAGGTGATTATGTCCCACAGCGGGAGCGGCACAGGCAGGGTAAGCAGGAATTTTCATAAAGTAATCCGGGAGCATATCTGCCGGGGAGAATGGAAAAACAGGCGGCGGCCGATTTTGATTAATAACTGGGAAGCAACTTATTTTAAGTTTACCGGAGATAAACTGATTGCCATTGCGAAAGAGGCAAAAAAACTGGGAATTGAATTATTTGTAATGGATGACGGCTGGTTTGGAAAAAGGGAAGACGACAATTCCAGTCTGGGCGACTGGGTTCCCAATGAAAAGAAACTTGGCTGTACATTAAAAGAACTGGCAGAACGAATTGTAGCGGAAGGGATACAGTTTGGCATCTGGCTGGAGCCGGAAGGGATATCTGAGGACAGCGACCTGTACAGAAACCACCCGGACTGGGCGGTGGGGGTACCCGGCAGAAAGCCATGCCTGAGCAGAGGCCAGCTGATTCTGGATTTCTCCAGAAAGGATGTGCAGGACTACATCATAGAGCAGATTTTCGATTTGCTGGATGGGATACCCGTTACTTATGTGAAATGGGATTGCAACCGGGCAATCTGTGATAAATTCAGCAGGATGCTGGATAGCAGCAGGCAGGGAGAATTTTCACACAGATATGTGCTTGGGCTGTACAGGGTGCTGGAGGAACTGACAGAAAGATTCCCGAAGATTCTGTTTGAAAGCTGCAGCGGCGGAGGCGGGCGGTTTGATGCCGGAATGCTCTTTTATACGCCGCAGATCTGGGCCAGTGATACAACAGATGCGATTGAGAGGCTGAGTATTCAGTACGGCGCATCTTTTGGCTATCCGGTTTCTGTAATGGGAACACATGTTTCCATGGTTCCGAATCATCAGACCGGACGGGTGACGCCCCTTTCCACCAAAGGGTGCATGGCAATGGCAGGCACATTCGGCTATGAACTGGACATTGATAAACTGACACAGGAAGAAAAAGCGGAGATAAAGGAACAGACAGATGTATTTAAAAAGCATTATGATTTGATACAGCACGGAGATTATTACAGGATATCCAGTCCCCTTGAAGGCACATGTACCGTATGGGAGATTGCGGACCCGTCCGGTGGAGAGGCGCTGGTCAGCGCAGTATATCATCATGTGCAGGCAAATCCTGTGCCGGTCAGGGTAAAGGTACAGGGGTTAAAGGATGAGGCAGACTATCAGCTTTACCTGAATGAAAATTTTGAAGAAAAATATCCCGGAAAACGGCTGCCCCACGGGTTTGCTTCCGGCGAAGTGATAAGCGGCGCTTCATTAAGGCAGTTTGGATTTGTGGTTCCGGAGGCCATGAACGGATTTCAGGCATGGCAGATTTATATAAAAGAGTGTTCATGCTCCTGTGAATAAAAAAGAATGTAATTTATACATTAATATATTTTAAGAAAGGAAGTATTATTATGAAAAAATTTGAGTACACCATTAACGATCCTGTAGGTATCCATGCACGTCCTGCCGGCATGCTGGCTAAGGCAGCAAAAGCGCTGGACAGCACTGTCACCATTGTCACAGCAACAGGCAGTTCTGCCACAGCTTCCAAACTTATGGCTCTCATGGGGCTGGGAATTAAGCAGGGCGATACGGTATCTGTTATCCTGGAAGGAGGCGACGAGGAGGCTAACGCAGCTGTTATGGAACAGTTCTTTAAGGATAATCTGTAAGTGACATAAGGAGGAAAATATGATCTTAATACAGGGAAAAGGTGTTTCAAAAGGAGTTGCAAGCGGCCCGATCTGTTTCTTTCAGCGTCCGGGAATTACAATTACAGATGCTCCTGCTTCCGATCCTGAGACGGAAAAGGCACGTATTACCGCTGCTCAGGAAAAATCCATTGCTCAGCTGAATGCCCTGGCTGAAAAGGCCCGCGAGGAAACAGGAGATGAGACGGCACTTCTCTTTGAAACCCATGCCATGTTTGTGGAAGATGAGGATTATGTGGAATGCATGATGGACACTCTGGCAGAGGAAAAGTGTACTGCGGAACGGGCAGTGGAAATTGCCGGTGAAAAATTTGCAGGCATGCTGGCTGCCATGGATGATGCCTATATGCAGGCAAGGGCTGCAGATATCAGAGATATAACCCGTCGTATACTCAATAACCTTATGGGCGTTGTTGAGGGAGGCATTGATTCTGAAGTGCCGGTGATACTGGCTGCTGATGACCTGGCGCCGTCTGAGACAATCCAGCTTGACAAAAGTAAAATCCTTGGATTTATTACACAGGGCGGATCAGGCAACAGCCATACGGCTATTCTGGCACGTACCATGGGTATCCCCGCCATTTCAGGGTTGGGTGACGCGCTGAAAACGGAACTGGGCGGACGGATGGCCTACATAGACGGGGAAACCGGACAGGTGGCAGTTGAACCGGATGATATTACCCTGGCGGCCTTTTAGGCAAAATACGAAAAACAGCAGGAAATAAAAGAGCTGATGCAGACTATGAAAGGGCAGGAGGATGTGACGCTGGATGGCAGGAAGATTATGCTTTACTGCAACATTGGCTCTCCGGAAGACGTAACGGCTGTCCTGTCCAATGATGGCCAGGGAATCGGCCTGTTCCGTTCAGAGTTTTTATATCTTGCTTCTGATGATTATCCTTCTGAGGAAGATCAGTTCCAGGCTTATAAAGAAGTGGTTACTGCTATGGAAGGCAAAAGAGTGGTCATCCGCACCCTGGACATTGGCGCTGATAAGCAGGTGGATTATTTTGAACTCCAGAAAGAGGAAAATCCTGCATTGGGCGTGCGTGCAATCCGCATCTGCCTGAACCGGCCGGAAGTATTCCGTACCCAGCTGCGCGCTCTGTACAGAGCCTCCGCTTACGGGAAAGTTGCAATTATGTTCCCTATGATTACCTCCGTGTGGGAAGTGAAAGAATGCAAACGTGCATGCCAGAAAGTAATGGCTGAACTGGACGCGGAAGGCGTTCCCTACCGGAAAGACACGGAAATTGGTATCATGATTGAGACGCCGGCTTCCATTCTGGTTGCGGAGGAACTGGCAAAAGAGGTTGACTTTTTTTCAGTGGGGACAAATGATCTGACACAGTATACCCTGGCATGTGACCGGCAGGCCAATGACCTTGGCAAGTTTTTTGACCCCCATCATCCGGCGGTTTTGAGGGCGTTAAAGATTGCCGCAGATGCTGCACATAAAGCAGGTATCTGGATAGGTATCTGCGGAGAACTGGGGGCGGATCTGTCATTGCTGGAAACTTTTCTGGCCATTGGAATTGATGAGCTTTCCGTATCGCCTGCTTCGGTACTGCCGCTTCGGGCTCAAATCCGTCAGGCCATTGCCAGAACATGTACGTTGGAACTGCTGGAATGCTGAATGCCCGTCCATGCTTTTGGGACTGTTCCCGGAGGGCAGAATTCTGCTCTCCGGAAACAGCTAAAAAACAGCGAAACAGAAGATATGGAAATGGAAGAACAGATATGGATAAATTGAAAATTCGGGAAAACATGGCAGGTACATCCTGCCTGAAAAGTCAGCCTGCTTTAAGTGGACTGGCTTATTTTTTTCTACAGGAAAGACATTGTCACGCTAACGCGTAAAAGTATCTTTCCTATAAAATAAAAATAATATGCGCAGGGTCTGCCCCGGCGAAGCGAGGGTACTCGCACAGGAGGTAAAATATTGCTTCGCAATTGTGCTAAAACGCGATACGTTCAGCATACTGCGTATGCTCTGACGCACCGCAAATGGCGCAGCAAAGTGTCCAGGTCCCTCATGAGTGAGGAATTCAGGGAGCCCCTGCGGACCTGTCCGCTTTGTTCTTCAAAGCAGAAGTATGAAACCGGATAAGGGCGAAATCCATAATAGAGTATAAAGAAGAATATACCATAAAGATATAAATATTCTTCCCGGATGTGAAAACAGATATCTGCTATAGGAGAAGATTGCCATAAGGTCAGTTTTCACGTTGATAGCGAGAATCGGATTGTTACCACCATAATCCAAATGATAAAGTTTTAAAACTGTTAAAAAAACATGAGAAAGGCAGGTCTGTCTATTGCAGATGTGGAGCGGTTACATGAGAATAAGTGCTTGTTTGGAATAGAAGTGTCTAACGATTTTGATATAGATTGGCTGGAGGGGGAATTGGATATTGAAAATTATCGAAAGCTGGAGAAGTATATTTTGTATTACTGTTCAGGAAATGATGAGCTCTTATTCCGGTCAGGTTTTAAATACGCATGGTCTTTGTTTTATGAATGTGTACAAAAGGAAAGGGAACAGGATCTTAAAAAATAGAAAGATGACATTTCTTTTTAAAGATAAGGAATGGCAAACAGTGGAAAGAAATTTTGCATAGTAGTTTAGAAAGTTTTGATTATAATAAAAGGTACATAGTGTTGTACAGAAAGGGCTGATTATAGCGGAGAAAAATGGTAATAGATTGTTCTTACACTATAACAAGTATAAAATAAAAATGCAGGGAAAATAGATATAAATTTATAATCCGCATTTAAGAGAAAAGAACTAATGTTTCTACAACCAGTATTCTGATCTTTATTTAAGGATAGTAAGTTTATGTCAAATATAGAATGAGACTGTAAGCATGAAACAAGTATGAAAATGCAGAGGTAGGAACGTGGAGGAAGAATACGGATATTTGGAAATTCGGCTGGACGAACTGCTAAAGAAAAAAGGACTGATCGATAACGTTGTCATTATGGAGAAATGCAAAGACGATTTGCAGAGAGAATTTTACATTCGGATGGCAAAGCGGTATGGGTGGACAAAACGTATTTTAGCCAATTTCATTGAGGAATATTATAGAAAAATTTGCAGCATCTGGATGGGACCTGTTTTCTATTCCTGCACATGCATGGTTGAAGGGAGAAAGTAATAAAGATACACTCATTGCTTCTATCAAACAGGCAGATAGAGAATGTGGCAGTTGTGGGTGTGAGTTAGACCTGCTTTATAAAAGAGCATTCGTATTATTAAGTAAATGAAATTTTTTATCAAAATATGGTGCGAATTTACATTATATTTGATATAATTATATCAAGAAAATTTGATGGAAGGAGGTTGTACTATGTCAACAGTGAATGTGAATATTTGCCCTGAAATAATCAACTGGGCTTTAAGCCAGACACAGGAAGATAAACTGGGTGATAAATTGATGAATAATATAACAAAGTGGCTTGATGGTACAAAAAAACCGACTTTCAATCAGATAGAGGATTTTAGTAAGAAAGCCAATATTCCGTTAGGATATTTTTTCCTGCAAACGCCACCCGTGGAACAGATTGATTTATTAGAGTATCGAACTGTTGATAGTATTCAATTAGCAAATCCTAGTCGCAATTTAGTTGATACCATTCATGAGATGGAGAATATCCAGGAGTGGATGAAAACATATAGACAAGATTTAGGTTTTGATAAGTTATCGCTCGTTGGCTGTATGGAAGGAATTCATGAAATTGATGTTATTGTTGATAGAATACGCAGGGATTTAGAACTGGATGGTGTCTGGTATGAAAGAAATAAAGATACCAGAGAATCTTTCAATTGTATCAGAGCACAACTGGAGGTATGTGGTGTTATTGTAATGATGAGTGGTATTGTTGGCAAGAATACTCATCGTTCATTGAATGTAGATGAATTTAGAGCATTTTCGATGGTAGATGATTGGGCACCACTTATATTCATCAATGCAGCGGATTCTGACGGTGCCAGATTATTTTCTCTGTTGCATGAAGTGGCTCATATCTGGTTAGGCAGAAATGATTTATTTAATGACAGACAAAGCAGAATATCTGGTGTTAGTGATATAGAGGTGATATGTAATGCTGTAGCAGGAGAATTACTAGTGCCAAAGAATGAATTTTTAAACAAATGGGATATGTATGATATGGATATATTCGGAAAAATTACAGAATTGGCAAGATATTTTCGGTGCGGGGTGACTGTTATAGCCAGAAAAGCTATTGATTCTAAAAAGATAGAGCAGAATATATACAATCAGGTAGCAAAAACTGCAGTTGATAATTATAAACAGATAAAAGAAAATAAACAAACCAATGGCGGCAATTATTATAATACAATAGGCTCTCGCTTGGATGGATGTTTTATAAGGGCGCTGTGTGAAAGTATTAATATGGGAAGGACTACTTATACAGAAGCATATCGTTTGACTAATACCAGTCGTAAGACATTTTCTGAGGTGGCACAACGTCTTGGAGGTGCGGAATGGTAGAAAAGTTTTTAATCGACTCCAATTCATTTATGACACCGTATAGACAGTACTATGCTTTTGATTTAGTTCCGACCTATTGGGAAGAAATATCAAAGTGTACGAGTTTGGGCAGATTAGTACTGCTTGATATAGTCAAAGCAGAAATTGATAAAGGCGAGGATGATTTGGCTGATTGGGTAAGCAGACAAGCAGGATTTGTTATCTGTAATCATATATCACCAGAAATTATTGGTAAGTATCAAGAGGTTTTACAGTATATACAAATGTGTGGCTTATACAAAGAACAAGCACTACAAACATGGGCTAATGGAGATGTTGCAGACCCCTGGTTGATTGCAGCGGCAGCCATAAATGATTATACAATTATTACAGCAGAAGTGCCATCAGGGGGATTAAGTGTAAAGAACCCAAATAGAAATGCTAAAATACCAGATGTAGCGAAAGAATTTGGAGTTAGGACGAATAACCTGTATTATATGATGAGACAATTAGGAATCAAAATTTAGATAATTATATAGTCATGGCCAGGAGTATTAATTTGCGCTTTCTCATGTTGCTCTGTCATGTATTCTCATAAGTTAAAAAATGGATGGCAATATAGATTCATAATATCAGGAGGTACGATTATGACAATAATAACAACTGTAAAAAGCATTATGGTGGGTACAGGCAGTTCTGGGAATTTGTACAAAAGTATGCAGGAGCATAGGAAAAAGTAAGAATTAATATGACATGAAGACGCCGTAGGTTCGAATCCTACAATTCCCATTGGGCTACTTTGGTAGCCCATTTTTTAGTTATATTTTGCAGATAATCTTAAATAGGTGAAGTCAACCATAAATTCATCACGCAGACGCTGTGTTTCGCCTGCAGTAAGCGGACGCATATCATCAGGTTTAACTTTTTTATATCAATTTCAGTTAGTATATCTGCAAATCTGCCACGTTTTCTTTTGTCAGGCAGTTTTCGTTTATCCAGGCGTGTCCAGTTGATGGACATTTACTGCAACGGCACAGGCATTTTGCGGGAACCTGGCTCCGAAGAAATGGAAAATGCGTTTCAGGAACATTTAGAAGAACGGGAACGCACCAAAGCAAAAACGGCGTAGCCAACAGGCTACACCGCTTAAACACACTTATTATTAAATTTAAGATACAAAAGCCTGTCTGCTTATTTTACTTTTTCGGAAAGGAAAGGCAGTTTTATCCTTTCAGTATCTTGCGGAAGTTCTTTTTCCCTTTTTTCAGTACGACTCCTTCTGCAAAGGCAGCGGACTCATAGGAAGTTCTGATATCCGTTACTTTTTCACCGTCCAGGGAGACGCCACCCTGCTCTACAGCTCTGCGGGCTTCAGAACGGGAAGAGGCCAGAGTGGATTTTACCAGCAGCCCCAGAATGTCAATGGTTCCGTCAGTAAAGTCATCGTCACTTAAGGTTACAGCCGGCATGTTTGCTGCATTTCCGCTGGAAAACAGAGCTCTGGCAGATTCCTGTGCTTTCTGCGCTTCCTCTTCTCCGTGTATCATGCTGGTCAGCTCAAAAGCAAGAATTTCTTTTGCGGTGTTGAGCTGAGCGCCTTCCCAGCCATCCATTTTGTCAATTTCCTCCAGAGGAAGGAAGGTCAGCAGGCGGATGCATTTCAGTACATCGTCGTCGGCTACGTTCCGCCAGTATTGATAAAAGTCAAAAGGTGAAGTTTTGTCAGGGTCGAGCCATACGGCGCCGGACTGGGTTTTGCCCATTTTCTTTCCCTCAGAATTCAAAAGCAGAGTAATGGTCATGGCATAGGCGTCTTTGCCCAGCTTACGCCGGATTAACTCGGTGCCGCCCAGCATGTTGCTCCACTGATCGTCTCCGCCGAACTGCATGTTGCAGCCATATTTCTGATATAAAGCGTAAAAATCATAACTCTGCATAATCATATAGTTAAATTCCAGGAAGCTCAGGCCTTTTTCCATGCGTTGTTTGTAGCATTCAGCAGTCAGCATACGGTTTACGGAAAAATGAGAACCTACTTCCCGCAGTACCTCAATGTAGTTCAGTCCCATCAGCCAGTCCGCATTGTTGACCATCATGGCTTTTCCCTCGGAAAAATCAATAAAGCGGCTCATCTGTTTTTTGAAACAGTCGCAGTTGTGCTGAATGGTTTCCGGAGTCATCATCTGGCGCATGTCGCTTCTGCCCGAAGGGTCTCCGATCATTGCGGTGCCGCCTCCGATTAAGGCGATGGGTTTGTTGCCTGCCATCTGCAGACGTTTCATCAGACATAAAGCCATAAAATGTCCCACATGAAGGCTGTCAGCCGTGGGGTCGAAACCGATGTAGAACACAGCCTTCCCGTTGTTTATCAGTTCTTTGATTTCTTCTTCATCTGTTACCTGGGCAATCAGCCCTCTGGCAACCAGTTCGTCGTATACTGTCATAATTTTACCTCCTGAAGAACACAGCGGACAAGTCCGCATCATTGTTTTTATTTTACAGGAAATCCCAAAGAACTTCCCGTAGAATAAAAAATCCCCGTCCTTAAAAAGGACGAGGTCATTACTCGTGTTACCACCTTAATTTACAGACTGTTCACACAGTCTGCCTTATCAGGTGCCTGTCAGCACCTTTGCAGGATAACGGCTGCAGCTCCGTCACAGCCTACTGACGGTATGTACCGTCACATATATCAGCGCCGGTCAATGTCCGTATTCGGTGTGAAGCTCAGGGAGGTATTCACATAAAGTTCTTCCTGCGCCTCTCAGCTTCCGGCAGCTCTCTGTAGGATTTCCTTTCTGTTACTTGTTCCCGTCACGGCTTTTAAAATTTTTTGAATTTACGCCAATTATAGGCGGGAACAGGAGATTTGTCAAGACAGAAATAAAATGTGTTGAAAAACCTCTGTGAAAATGTTAGACTGTGCCTTAATACCATAACAGTCTGTTTGAGAGACAGTATTTCAGACATATAACAGAACAGGAGGCGGGAACCTTATGGACTTAAACAAAAATAACATAAAAAAGATTCTGGGTATTATAACATTTACCCTGGTATTGCTGGCGCTGCTGATGAATATGGGGGCTGTTGGCTCCTGGATGGTATTTATGTGGGGAATTCTGTTTCCCTTTGTACTGGGAGGAGCCATTGCTTTTATTCTGAATCTGCCTATGGCAGCCATTGAGAATAAATTATTCTCAAAAGCAAAAAACAGGAAAACGGCCCGGCCCGTGAGTCTGGTGCTGTCCATACTGTGTGTGTTTGCCGTAATTGCCATAGTGATTGTGGTGGTAATTCCTCAGCTTGGAAAGACCTTTGACAGTATCAGTGAGGGAATGGTTACATTTCTACCGGAGGCCCAGAAGTGGCTGGAAGAGCTGTTCAGGGACTGGGATGTAATCGAATCCTACATCAGGTCTCTGGAATTTGACTGGAAAAGCTGGCTGGATGCTGTGAAAGATTTTGCCCTGAGCGGTGCAGGAAGTGTGGTTTCCTATACCATGTCCGCGACCATGAAAGTAATTAACGGTGTGATGACCTTTTTTATTGCATTTGTATTTGCCATCTATATTCTGATGCAGAAAGAAACTCTGGGCAGACAGTGCCTGAAAACAATCCGGGCCTTTTTGCCGGAACAGGCGGTGGAAAAAATATGCCATGTCTGTGTTCTGTCTCACAGGACCTTTTCCAGATTTATCACAGGCCAGTGCCTGGAAGCGCTGATTCTGGGCTCCATGTTCGTGGTCAGCATGACCATATTCCGGCTGCCTTATGCACTGCTGGTAGGGGTGCTGATTGCATTTACCGCATTGATTCCCATGGTGGGGGCTTTTATCGGATGTGCAGTGGGAGCTTTCCTGATACTGATGGTGAATCCCATGCAGGCAGTATTTTTTATCATTCTGTTTCTGGTGCTGCAGCAGATAGAAGGCAACCTGATTTACCCTCATGTGGTGGGGAATTCTGTGGGACTTCCCTCCATCTGGGTACTGTTTGCGGTAACTGTGGGCGGAAAACTTATGGGAATTGTGGGAATGCTGGTTTTCATTCCCCTGATGTCTGTGCTGTATGCTCTGTTCCGGGAGTGGGTGAATCAGAAAAGCAGAAAATAAATATGCAGGAATTGTTTTACACAGATTTTACATGAATTATGTATTCCATTTACAGAAACCGTATAGAATAATCCAGACGTTAAGACAAAAGGACTTACGCAGGAGGAGTGGAAATGGACATATTTGGATTTCTGTCATTGATTGGCGGACTTGCACTGTTTTTGTATGGAATGAATGTAATGGGCGGCGGACTGGAGAAACTGTCCGGCGGGAAACTGGAACGAATTCTGGAAAATTTAACCTCAAATCCCCTGAAAGCTGTTCTGCTGGGAGCCGGAGTTACAGCAGTGATCCAGTCGTCGTCGGCCACAACGGTAATGTTGGTGGGATTTGTCAATTCCGGGATTATGAAACTGTCCCAGGCTGTGGGAATTATTATGGGAGCCAATATCGGTACCACTATAACATCCTGGCTGCTGAGTCTGACCGGAATCGAAAGCGGTAATTTCTTTATCCGTATGCTGAAACCCTCATCATTTTCACCGATTCTGGCGCTGATTGGAATTATTTTCATGATGAGCGCCAAAAGCGACCGGAAAAAAGACGCTTCGGAAATCCTGCTGGGATTTGCAGTGCTGATGTATGGAATGGAAGCCATGAGCAATGCGGTAAAACCGCTGGCGGACGTGCCGGAATTTACCGGGATTCTCACAAAATTCAACAATCCGCTGGCTGGCGTGGTGGCAGGCGCCCTGCTGACAGCCATTATTCAGAGTTCTTCCGCTTCGGTGGGTATTCTGCAGGCATTGTCTGTCACAGGGGCATTTACCTATGGTTCGGTAATCCCCATTATCATGGGACAGAATATCGGAACCTGTGTGACGGCCATGATTTCTTCCGTGGGAGCCAACAAAGGAGCCAGACGGACTGCATTTGTACATCTTTACTTTAATGTGATAGGTTCTGTGGTATTTCTGATATTATATTTTGTGCTCAATGGGATTTTTCAGTTCGAGTTTGCCAGAGAAACCACAGGTGCGGCGGGAATCGCAGCAATTCACAGTATCTTTAATATTTTTGCCACTCTGCTGCTGCTTCCATTCACCAGAGGGCTGGAAAAACTGGCGTACCTTACCATCCCGGTAACAGAGGAAGAAAAGCTGTCCTCCGATGGGGAAAATGAATTTAAAATTCTGGACGTACGGTTTTTGTCCACGCCGGGATTTGCCATTGAACAGTGTACCTCCCTGGTGAGAAAAATGGCGGAAATTGCTGAAAAAGCCATGACGGAAGCCATGGGACTGTTTGAAAATTATTCCAGGAAACAGGCAGAATCTGTAAAGTATCATGAAGATCTGCTGGATAAATATGAAGATAAGTTAGGCAGCTACCTTACCAGGCTCAACAGCCAGAATCTGACAGCCAGAGAGGGCCAGAGCGTTTCTGCCCTGATGCACAGCATCAATGATTTTGAGCGAATCGGCGACCATGCCCTGAATCTTATGGAACTGGCCGGTGATATGAAAAAAAGAGAGCTGGAGTTTTCCAGAAAGGCCAGACTTGAAATGGAAGTATTCGGCGATGCAGTACAGGATATTTTAAACCGTTCCATTCAGGCTTTTGTTCAGCATGACACCAGCCTGGCCATGACGGTGGAACCCCTGGAGGAAGTCATTGACGATTTGAATAAGGAAATGAAGAAGCGCCACATCAAACGTCTGCGGAAAGGGAAATGTACCATTGAACTGGGAATGATTTTGTCGGAAATTGCCGTAAACTATGAGCGGGTGGCCGATCACTGTTCCAATCTGGCAGTCTATATGATTCAGATGGAAGACAATACGGTGGAAGCCCATGATTATGTGAATAACCTGTCGGAAGAAACCAGAGTCCGGTTTGCCCGGATGCAGGAGGATTATCAGGAGAAATACCAGTTCCCTTCGTAGGATGGGAAGGTCTGCAGAGGCCCGTACTGCAGAAAACATCCGGGGACAGATTTTTGGAAAAACCAGGAAGGAGGGACAGCAGTGCCATTGATCTATGTGGTGGAAGATGATGAAAATATCCGGGAAATTCAGCGCTATGCCCTGAAAAACAGCGGGTTTGATGTGAGGGAATTTGCCTCCGGAAAAGAGCTGTGGCAGGGGCTTGAGCAGCAGCTCCCGTCCCTGATTCTTCTGGATATCATGCTGCCTGACCAGGATGGGCTGGATATTCTGGCCAGAGTAAGGAGGCACAGGGAAACCGCCGGGATTCCCATAATAATGGTGACAGCCCGCTCCACGGAGCTGGATAAGGTAAAGGGTCTGGATCAGGGGGCAGACGATTATATGACCAAGCCCTTCGGCATTATGGAGCTGATCTCAAGGGTGAAAGCCCTGCTGCGCCGCACGGAAAAACTGCCGGAGCCGGCTCTGCTGACCAGCGGCTGCATTGTGGTAGACACGGATAAACGCAGTGTTCTGGCGGCGGGAAAACCATGTGAGCTCACGTTCAAGGAATTTGAACTGTTGAAAATGCTTCTCATCAATCAGGGAATCGTACTGTCCAGGGACAGGATTATGGACCAGGTCTGGGGATTTGATTACGAGGGAGAAAGCCGGACCGTGGATATGCATATCAAAACACTGCGTCAGAAACTGGGAGAAGGCGGAAGTGCCATCAAAACGGTGCGCAACGTGGGATATGTACTGGGAAAAGAATGAAAAAGAAAATCAATATGCACTTTATCATGGTTTCTTCTCTGGCAGTTCTGGTGCTGGCGGCAGTTTCCATGATATTGTTTTATAATATTTTAAAAAATCAGGTATATGATGATATAGAGGCTTATACTCATGTAATACAGCCATTTCAACCGGAATTCTGGGAAACAGAGGAAAACAGAGAACGTCTGGCACAGGACGGGCTGCGGATTACCCTGATTCTGAAAGGCGGCAGCGTGTCTTATGACAGCAGAGTCAACCGTCAGGAAATGGAAAACCACAGAAACCGGCCGGAAATCAGGGATGCGCTGGAACGGGGAAAGGGCCGGGCG
Organism: Eubacterium sp. 14-2; assembly: GCF_000403845.2. GTDB lineage: Bacteria > Bacillota > Clostridia > Lachnospirales > Lachnospiraceae > Petralouisia. The sequence continues at coordinate 1,537,954 of NZ_KE159568.1, forward strand.
GTGCGTTGGTCTGTCACCAGTTCTCTCCATACCCTGTATTATGCAGAACGCCTGGAAAACGGGGATGTGCTGAGGGTGGGAAAGGATTCGGAAAATTTTTTCCGGATTCTGGAGCATACGTCTGTCCTTGTAACCATACTGGCAGCAGTGATTGTGGTGATTTGCGGAACCATTTCCCATTACCTTACCCGGAACCTTCTGCGCCCAATTGAAAAACTGGCCTCAGATCTGGAGGGGCCGGGGCAGGAGGATGTTTACGAAGAAATCCGCCCCTTTATCCTTACAATCCGGGAACAGCATCTTAATATGCTGAACCATGCCAGAATGCGGCAGGAGTTTACGGCGAATGTGTCTCATGAGCTGAAAACCCCTCTGACAGCCATTTCCGGTTATGCGGAGCTGATTGAAAACGGAATGGCAGATGATAAGGATGTCAGGAGATTTGCCGGAGAGATTCACAGCGGGGCTGACCGTCTGCTGTGGCTGATTAATGATATCCTGAAACTGTCAGAGTTAGACGACACAGAGCAGGAATCGGAGTTTGAACAGATGGACTTATACCGGGCGGCCAGAGACTGTCTGGCCCTGATGGAAGTCCAGGCGGCAAAACAGGGGATTACCCTGAGGCTTCAGGGGAAATCCTGTATGATAACAGCAAACCGGAATCTCATCGAAGAACTTCTGTACAATCTCTGCAGCAATGCACTGCGGTATAATCAGCGGGGCGGGAAAGTGACAGTTACAGCAGATACGGAAAACAGCAGAGTATTTCTGTCTGTAAAGGATACGGGAATCGGGATTCCCAGGGAACATCAGGAACGGATATTTGAAAGGTTTTACCGGGTGGATAAAAGCCGTTCCCGTCAAAATGGCGGAACAGGGCTTGGCCTTGCCATTGTAAAACATATAGTGGCCCAGCACAGCGCAGAGATTACGCTGGAAAGCGAGCCGGGAAAGGGAACGGAAATCAGGGTACTGTTTTAGCTGAAAATTTATGTTATATTCTGGCTGTTCAGTAAGGAGGGAACAAATGCTCAATTATGTATTTCTTGTAACAGGGTTTGCACTGCTGATAAAAGGAGCCGATTTTTTTGTGGACGGAAGCGCTGGTGTGGCTCATAAGCTCCGAATTCCCACAATGATTATCGGCCTTACCATTGTGGCCATGGGGACCAGTGCGCCGGAATGTGCTGTCAGCATCGCTGCCGCCTTAAAAGGCAGTAATACCATGGCTATCAGTAACGTGGTTGGTTCCAATATTTTTAATCTGATGGTTGTCTGCGGGGCCTGCGCGGTATTTGCACCGCTGACGGTAAAAAGGTCCACCATGAAACAGGAATTTCCTCTTTCAATTCTGGCGGCGGCCATGCTCTGGGCTCTGGGCAGCATGAACATGTCCATTGGAAGAATGGACGGAGTGATTCTGCTGGCAGTCTTTACCCTGTTTCTGATCTGGATGGTCATGGAAGCAAAACAGGCCAGAAGCAGCGCCGTGGAGGAAGAAGTGGAGACCATGAAGGGCTGGCAGTGCTTATTGTATATTCTGGTAGGGATCGGTGCAATTGTGGCAGGAGGAGAATTTGTAGTGGATTCCGCCACTGCCATTGCAGAGGATTTTGGTCTGAGTTCTACGCTCATTGGCCTTACCATTGTAGCATTCGGAACCTCTCTGCCGGAACTGGTTACCTCACTGGTAGCGGCCAGGAAGGGTCAGACGGACATGGCGCTTGGAAATGTTATCGGGTCCAATATTTTTAATATTCTGATGGTACTTGGTGCGGCCGCCGTTTTAAGTCCCATGGAAGTCTTGATGGAAAACCTGTTTGATGATATAATCCTTATTGTAATGAGTGCTGTTGTGTGGGTGTTTGCATGGCGCAGAAAACAAATCGGCCGTCTGCATGGAATCATTATGCTTGCAATGTATGCCGGATACATGGTATATATCTGTACGCGCTGACAGAAATGCTGCGGCAGATCTTAAGGAGGAAATGATATGACGTTTTTGACAAAACTGGGTGAAACCATTTCAGCAACCGGAAAAGATGTATCACAGAAAGCAAAGGATCTGACAGGGATTGCGAAGTTGAATCTGGATATAAGAGCAAAAGAAGAATTTGTGGAGAGACAGTATATGGAAATCGGAAAGCAATACTTTGAACTCCACAAAGACGATGAAGAACCTTTCTATGAAGAAATCACACTGATTAAAGATTCTCTGAAAGAAATTGAACAGCTGAGATCTGAAATCGCCGACTTAAAAGGAAAGAAGAAATGTCCTGCATGCGGCGCAGTAGTAGAACAGGATGCTGTTTTCTGCAATAAATGCGGTGCGAAATGTGAGTCCATTTTCGAAGAAGAGGCAGTTATTACCCCGGAAAAACAGGAAGCGGAAGAGACAGAAACGCAGGAGCAGGAAGACACGGAAGCATAAAAGAACCGGTAAAAAAACAGAGTTTTGCGAAAAATACCCGTTTTTATACAGAAAACAGAAGTTCCTCTGTATAAAATGGGTATTTTTGCATATTACTTATTTTACCACCATTCAGGCCAGGTAATTTCCGGTAAATAAGGCTGTAATTAAACTGGTGAAAAAAATTGTAAAAAAATGTTGACAGGAAGAAAAAACCATGATATTATTAAATTCCACCGCGCGGTAAAAAGAAAAACCGCAAAGGTTGGAAGAAAAAAATAAAAAAAGATGAAAAAAGTCATTGACAGACAGGCGAAGATGTGCTAAGATATAGAAGTTGTCGCCTGAGGGAGATGACAGA
>NZ_KE159569.1:0-876 GCF_000403845.2 Eubacterium sp. 14-2
ATGAACCTTCGGTTCATGATCGACATTCGCCGTTCGTCAATCATGCAAGCATGTTGACTCACTTGCGCTCATGATATCGCCAGCAGCAAAAGATATACGTTTGCCGCTGCCACAGACAGACATCTTATTATAGCCTGTCGGAAATGCCAAAACAATTTGATTGCTGTGAAATGTTTCTCTGTTGCTGTGAGATGCTGAATAAATATCTATCAATCACTCCATCGTCCGCATCTGTTCTACCAGGGATTGCTTTTTCTTCCTGCTCACCATCCAGACTGACAGGATCACCGCCATGCCAGGCAGCACAGAGAGGAACAGTCCCATTTGCAGGAACGGGATAAGAATCTTCCGCTTCGCCAGTTTCCTCACAATGGCGCCGGTGTCATTTTCAAAAGGCCATATCATGATCCGCCACCTCCTTTAGCCCATGATCCTGCCGTCCTCGATCCTTACGATCCGGTCAGCCAGCTGGGCAATCTCGTTATTGTGGGTAATCATGACAATGGTTTGGCTAAACTCCATACTGGTACGCTTTAATAGCTCCAGCACATCAGCGCTGGTCCTGGAATCCAGATTTCCGGTGGGTTCGTCAGCCAGGATGATGGCCGGCTTGGTGATCAGGGCGCGTGCGATGGCGACACGCTGCTGCTGTCCGCCGGAAAGGTTGTTCGGCATATCGTGGAGCTTATCTTCCAATGCCAGCATCCTCACGATCTCGTCCATAAACTTCTCATCTGCCGTGTCGCCGTCCAGCTCCACAGGCAGGACAATATTTTCATAGACATTCAGGATCGGGACAAGGTTATAGTTCTGGAAGATAAAGCCGATGTTGCGGCGGCGGAAGATGGTCAGCTCCTCGTCATTCTTTTTGGCCAG
>NZ_KE159569.1:1471-223971 GCF_000403845.2 Eubacterium sp. 14-2
GATATAGCCGCCCTGCCGTGTTACGATCTCGCGGGTCAGATACAGGCCAATACCCACGCCCTGCTGTTCGTGTACTTCTTCCTCACGATAGAAGCACCGGAAAACAGCGGCCTGATTGCTCTCGGAAATACCCTTGCCAGTATCAGACACACTCAGTTTTACATACATTTCCCATTGTTCTACAAAGACCCGGATAGCGCCTCCAGCCAGAGTGTACTTCACCGCATTATCCAGCAGATTGAACACGGCTTCCGCCGTCCATTTGCTGTCGTGGGAAAGGCCAAGATTCTCCGGACAGTGCCCGGCACAGCTCTCTGGTAAATATGGAAAGCTGTTTACTGAAAACAACTGTCAGAAGAAACATCCAGGCAAGAGCACAGAGCATCAGCAGTCAGCCTGTGGTAAGCACCCAGATCTCGCCTGTCATCCATAAGAGAACGGCACAAATGGCCAGCATGGAAACCTCCATACCAGCCCAGGTCAGCAGGAATATCTTTTTTACCGAGATCCGCCCCATACTCATTTTCTCTCGCCTCCCATCCACTGATACCCAATTCCGTAAATCGTTTTGATATAAGTATCGCCATCAGCCTCAATCTTGCCCCGGATCCGGCTGATGGAGGTAGTCAGGGTGTGTTCGTTCACATAGTTTTCATCATGAGCCTGCACAGGTCATAGCCGCAGCCGCCCAGCAGGTTGATATCCAAAAGTACCAGGTCATATTCCGTCTGCCTCAGTAACTCTGCAGCTGTGCCTGCATTCAGGGCTGATATGGTATCGTAACCCTCAGAAATCAGGTTGTAGGTCAGCGTTTTATTTAAAAGGTCGTCATCTTCTACCAACAAAATCTTTTTCATATCCACACTCCTTTGTTTTTTCTCCCAATATAACAAACAAATGTCCGCGCAATATTACAACAGGCAGATTTTATTACTTAAAAACAAAAATTTCTTCAATCGGGACTTCTACGGCCCTGGAAATATCAATCGCCAGCTTCAGCGACGGATTATATTGCGCCCTTTCCAGACGCATAATCGTTTCCCGGCGCACACCAACTTTTTCTGCCAGCTGCTTCTGTGTCAGTTCTTTCATTTGCCGGTACTTTTTTAATCTGCATTCAAATTCTGCCATATCCTACTCCCCGCCTTCCTCTGCCTGGTCGTCATGGTCATATCGGTACAGCAGATATTCAGAGAGGAAAATCCCCAAAGCCAATGCAAGGGAAAGGGTAATAATTGCAGCAATCAGGGTATACTCAAGGCTTCCAAAAAGTTTTCCCTGACAAAGAATTACCAGCGCAATAAGCATGATTCCAAAAGTAATCCTATACGCTTTCAGCTTAGCGCAGGCAATGTTCTCACGAAAGCGCTCATCCATAAATGTCCCTGACATCTTTCCCTCATAGTAAAAACCAAAAAAACCAAAGAACAGGAAAAACGCAAACGGGAAAACTATGCCGTTCACAGAGTATGTCCAGAAACCGGCAAACCCCAAAAATCCTAATACGCCCAAACGACCCAGCCTCGGATTTATTTTACGGGTGACGCCTGTTTCTTCCGCCTGTCTCTGCTTTTTTCCTGTATGGATAAAAAGAACGACAAACAGCATGGCAAGATAAATACAGGTGAGAGAAACCGAAACAATCATCGGCAAATCCCTTATCTCAAATACATAATTTTTAAAATCCATTGGGACTATCAGACGGGAATCATTAAAAGTAACCGCATACCACGACGAAAGAAGCACACTCAACACACAAATTATCCCACATCCGATCCAAATTTTCATCTTGTTGGTTTTCATATTGTTCCTCCTGTTATTGTGATATATTTATCTCTTTATATTACAAATATATCTCATTTTTTTTGCTTTTGTCAATAAGAACAAGATAAATATATCACATTTTTTCACACAAAGCATAGAATCTATACTTTGCGGGTCTCCCATTGCCACAAACCTGTTCCATATACAATAATATTATTAATACAAAAGGACGCAACCTGGGGAAAACTCCCTGTTACGTCCTTTTTATTTCTGCCCAAACTTTAATGCTGCAGCATATTCTCTATAAAAATCCCATAGCCTTTTGAGGCATCCTGCACAAACACATGGGTGACTGCCCCAATGACTTTTCCATTCTGTATAATGGGGCTTCCGCTCATGAGTGTGTCAAGTAAAGGACAACATTTTTTCTAATTTTTCATATGGATTTTTCTTCCAGGGCCAAGTTGCTGTGAAATGGAATCACCTCTCCTATTTCATCACAGAAGTTCCATTCTATATGAATAGAGCCATCTGGACGTATGATAATCTTTTTTACCAGCTCTTTCATCAGCTGAGGCGTCAGCCCTGTAATCTCCTGGTACTCTATTATTTTTTTGCTGGTTTCCATTTGCGTGGCGCTGGCTTTGATTTTTTCAGCCTGCTCCATCTGTTTGTGTTCTGCCACACTGAGCCGGATTTTTAAATCTTCTTCTTTTGTCGAAATTTCCCGTTTTTTTATTAGGAAATTTTCTTTGCTCAGCTGGCCTTCTACATAAGATTCATAGTGCTGCATCTTTAAAGCCTGTAATCCGTCGATCTGTTTGCGCAGCGTCTTGCATTCTGTCTGAAGGATCTGCTCATGGGATTTTGCTGAGTGGCTCACCTCCTTCATCTTTTTTATTTTTGCATCCAGCAGCTTACAGCGGACATTGATTGCTCGAAGGACTATCTCTGTCAGCTTATCTTCACGGAACCGGACCTTCTCACAGTCTGATCCGGGATTATATCTATGTGTTACACATATCCAGTTCTTGTTCTGCGGTTTGCTTTTCGATAAACGATTTCCACAGCAGCCACATACCAATAAAGACCTGAATGGATTGGGACGAGGTGAGGCTTTGGATTTTTTCTTTGATTTTATCACGGTTCGGGCCTGGTAGAAAAGCTCACGGGAGATGACCGCCTCATGGGTATTCGGAATCACCTGCTGGAGTTCTTCCGGAATCTGCTTCACTCTATCGCTACCCACACGAACCACATGGGATTTAAAGGGCACTGTGTCCCCGGTGTAAATACGGTTGGCTAAAATGTTTCGGACTGATTCAAAGGTCCATACCGCCCGTGTCTTGTATTTTCCCCTTACCGATGCCAGATAGACAGAAGGCGTCACCACCTGCGCTTCGTTGAGTTTCCGGGCAATCTGGGTAATCGTAATTCCGGCTGCCGCCCATTCAAAAATAGATTTCACAATCTCGGCCGCTTCTTTATCTATCACAATCGTATTCTTTTTCTCACCCTTTTTGTATCCGTAAGGCGCCGTCCCGTAAACATATTCCCCGCTCAGCTTTTTTAAATCCACAGAACTCTTAATTTTCCGCGAGATATCCTTGCTGTACATCTGGTTCAGCAGGTTTTTTATTGCCAATTCCAGTCCGGCAGTATTTTCGCCAAGCTGCTCACTGTCAAACTGATCGTTGATGGAAATGAACCGCACGCCATAAGCCGGGAATACAAATTCAAGATAATGGCCTGCCTCCAGGTAATTCCGGGCAAATCTGGAAAGATCGCGAACGATAATTGTCCGTACCTTGCTGTTTTCCACAAGATTCAGCAGCCGTCTCATTCCAGGCCGGTCCATACTGGTTCCGGAGTACCCATCATCTGCAATTTCCTCAAACTCATCTGCCTGAAAACTGTGTTCCTGCAAATATCTTTTAATGCAGTCTCTTTGGGAAGTGATGCTGCAGCTTTCTTCTGCAGAACCCTCCTCTATATCTCCATCTTCCTTTGAAAGCCGCAGATAATAGAAATCCTGTTTCTCAGCTGACATCCTTTACCACCTCTATTCTTTGAAGGAACTCCAAGATTGGCTGGTATGGATCCTCATAATTAAGGATAATCTTAATTGTCCTGTCTTCTGATATTTCAATCCGGGCTACCAATAATTCCAGAAGCCCACGGTCAATACTTGGAATCTTCTGATATTTTTTGATAGCATCCAGCCATTTTTCTGTAACGCTAAGGGCAGCGTCTTTGGCCCGTATGTCAGATAAGGCTTTCGTTTCCTCCTGCAAAAACTCTTCATATTTCTTTGCATACTGCTTTTTCATATAATCATATTCCCTGCGGTCAATGACCTTCTGTGTAAGGTCTATCAGAAGCTGTTCCATTTTAGCTTCCACATTCTTACGCTTTGCAGAAACGCTTGCATAATGGTTTTCTGCATCATTCTGATAACAAACAACCTTCGGCATACGTTTCAGCCTGTCGGCAAGCTGTTCTACATCTACGGCTACCTGGATCTGTTGGTTTAAGGTGTCAGTCACCGCCTGCATTAATGTCTCCTGCCTCACATAATGGCTGCTGCATTGCGTATGGGCAGAATATCTGTATCCGTTGCAATCGTAAAATATGCGGCTTGGCGTCTTGGCATTCGGCCTGGCACATCCTTTTCCTGCGCCCATAGGGCTTTGGCACTCTGCACAAAACACCATACCGCGGAATAAATCCCGGTAATCATTACCGCATTCTGCTCTATGCTCAAACTTGCCCCTGCGCTGCAGTTCTTCCTTATTTATCTGCTGGACCTTCTCATATAATGGAACAGAAATAATTGCCGGATGGGCATTTTCAATCACCTGCCACTCTTCTTCGTTCCGTCGCTTTTTCTCCAGACCGACTTTATCCCTCTTTACTTTTCCATGAATCCGGTTTCCTATATAGACCTGGTCGGAGCAGATTTTACGGATCGTCCCTCGAATCCAAAGAGCATTTTCATACTTTTTAGCCTTGGTGATGCCCCGAAGCAGCCTGAGTTTCCCCGGCGAAGGGATATTTTTTTCATTTAATATACGGGCAATTGCGTTAAAGCTTTCACCGCCGGCTCTTAACTGATAAATTTTTTTCACTACTTCCGCAGGTTCCGGATCAATGTCGTAGGTAGTAAATTCTGCATTCCTGACATACCCATATGGAATGCTGCCTGCGGCTGGAATAAATTCGCCCCCTGTCATTTTTGCCGATATGCTGGAACGTATTTTATTGGAGATATCCTTTACATAATAATCGTTCATGACCATTTTTAAAGGCATGGTTAATGCAGAGGCGTCTGCGTTCCCATCCATGCTGTCGTAAGAATCGTTAATACAAATGAGTCTGACACCCATTTCAGGGAATGTCCGCTCTACAAATTCGCTTGTCATTACAAAATGCCGACCCAGTCTGGAAATATCCTTTACAATCACACAGTTTATCCGGCCGCTCTTCAAGTCCTTAAACATCCGGATAAATCCCGGACGTTCATAATTCATTCCTGTATAACCATTATCATAATAGGTATCTACCAGTTTTATTTCCGGATGCTCTTCTAAATAATGCAGGGTGATTTTCTGCTGATTACCGATGGAATTTTGCTCTATATCGTCTCCATCCTCTACGGAAAGACGTCCATATTCACCGGCAAGTATCAATATTTCCTCCTCAGGAGCAGCTTCTTTTAATCTGTTCACTCTGCTCTTTCGTGCCATTTAGACTACCTCCTTTGCTCTTTCCTCTTGTTTGTCCTGTTTTTTGGACATAAAGGGATACCCAACGGGTGCTTCCTGTAAAATCTCCTGATATGCAGCGATTTCATTCCGGTAATTAAATTCAATACGGATACGTTTATCTTCATATACATAGATACGGTCCACCAATGTTACAACTACCTCACGGGTCAGCTCGGAAATCCCTTTAAATTTTATGAACTGCATAATCCAATTATTGTCTGCACTGCTGCCGGATGAAATTTCTGCCCGCTGAAGCTGGAGCTTACGGATTGCTTTCTCCGTATCTTCAATCTGCTTTGAATACTTCATCCGCATTTTGTTATACTCATCCCTGTCAATCAAATCTTCATTCAGCGCTTCATACAGCTTCATACGGAATTCCTTATCCCTGTCCAGATCCTGTTCTTTTTTTACAATCATAACATCAATGCGTCCCTGTCGGATCTGGTCAATATTGTTTAACCCAATATCCTGAACCAGCTGGTTTAATTCTACAACCATCTGTATCTGGTTGGATACGGCATGTAAAACCGTTTCTTCCAGCTTTTTCTGTTCAAAGCTGTGGCTGCTGCAGCCTTTCCCGTCTTTGTAAGTTGCACATACATAATAATAGTGTTTCCGCTTTCCCCTCGTTACGGTCCTGCGCTGCAAAGTGCGCCCGCAGTCTGGGCAAAACAATATTCCGGCCAACGGCAGAAGGGTATCCTTTTTCGGCGGCCTTCTGGTATCACGCTCCATCATCTTCTGCACAGTAGAAAACATGAGTGGATCAATAATTGCCGGATGGTTGTTCTCAACTACCACCCAGTCATCCTCGCTGCGCACCTTCATCTTTTTGATTTTATAATTCGGTGTGCCACGTTTGCCCTGCACAAGCGTGCCAATGTAAATCGGGTTTGTTAATATCCTGTTGATTGTAACAACACTCCATTTTGACTGTGAGGAAGCCTGAAAACCGGTCTTATATTTCATGCCAAGGCTCTTTTTATACTCTGATGGCGGCAATATTTGCTCATGATCCAGAAAATCTGCTATTACAGACTGACTGTGCCCTTTGATTTTCATAGAAAAAATGCCCCGCACGACTTCGGCTGCATACTCATCAACGATAAGCTTATGCTTATCATCAGGGGATTTGCAGTACCCATAGCTCGCAAAGGCACCTAAAAACTCTCCATTACCACGCTGAATCCGAAACTGGTTCCGCAGCTTCTTGGATAATTCGCGGCAATAGGACTCATTCATTATATTTTTAATAGGAATGATAATATCATCCCCCGCTGTACTGTGTTCACTGTCAACATCATCGTTAATGGCAATAAAACGTATACCAAAAGACGGGAATATCATTTCAAGATATTTTCCCGTTTCAATATACTCTCTTCCAAGCCTTGATAAATCTTTTACAATCACACAGTTAATGCTTCCGGACTGAACTTTTTCAAGGACAGAACGAAAACCGGGACGATCATAATTCGTTCCGGAATAACCATCATCATATGCTTCATCAATAAGTGTAATATTGGGATGATTCTTAAGATACGCGTGAACCAGTTTGCGCTGGTTCAGAATACTGTCACTGATTTCACCGTCACTATCCCTGCCCCTGTCCTCATTTTTGTCATCTTTAGACAGACGATAGTATGCCATTGCCCTATATTCTTCCAGGTCTGGAACCTGTTTCTTTCTAACTGCCATAACAAACCTCCTAAAATTCTTTCAGGACATTTGTTTCTGGCGGTTATCCCAGATGGCTGACCGGGCCATCTCATTGACCGTATGCTCCTACTTTGAGATACTCGAAAAAATACTGCGTATTTTTCCTCGTTGGAATATCAAATGCTCCCGCCATGGGATACTCGAAAAAACACTTCGTATTTTTCCTCGTTGGAATATCAAATGCTTCCGCATTTGATATTCCATATTATGTCCAACTTTTCATACCTTGTCAATAGGATTGCACCAGTTACCGCAAATTCCCAAAATCCTGATCTATGCTGCTCGCATAGGCTACCAACCGTTCCTGTAAACTTACCCCTGTATTTGCGTATCCAATTTCCACTACAACTCCGTCATCCATATAACAATACGGATTTCCAATCTGCTTTATAAAACCTTGAATACGTTCTTCACAGGATTTTGAGGTGTCTATTACAACATCCCGTATATCTTTTAACTGGGAGCGGTCCACTGTTTTTGCAGTTGCATATTCCATAGAAAACTCCTTTCCTTATTATTGTCCCTTCTTTTTGGGACATCAAGGTATACCCGAAGGGTGTTTCCTCTTTTTGTCCTTTCCTTTGGTCACCACGGGATACCCAAAGGATGCTTCTGTTTCTGTTTTCATTATTACCAATTTAATCCACTCCTATTCACAAGGCAGAATCAGTATCATTTAACGTCCTCCCGGCGCCTGCAGCGAACAGGTCCATAGAAATTTCATCTCCCCGCTTTCATTGTAGCCGGGCCGCGAATTACGGAAGTCTCATTATGCCCCTGACAGTTCATAGCGTTATATGGAAGCCATCCATATATCAGTGCTCGTAGTTCTGCTTGCCAGGCAGACGGAAAGCCGCTCTTCATCAGGGAATGTACCGGGATGGACTATGTAATTGTCAATGTGCGTTTGGCTGGGGATGCCTTCACTTATAAAAAGCCATCTGATTCTGCACTTCTCGAATCTCACTGAAAAAAATTTAGCGGCTCTGAAAAATCCAGAACCGCCAAGGCCTAAATATCAAATTTTGAAATATTGGGGGCAATATGTATCAGTATGTACTGTTTCAGATCCTCATCTATCTTGCCGTCTATCCGGCAATGCTTGCTGATAAGCGGGTCATATAACTCAAAAAGCCTCTCCAATGCTTGATGACTGCCCAGCGTAGCCTCTTCTAATATCTTACCAAATTCTTCGGGGTTCATCTGCCATCACCTTCCTCCATCAGTTCTGTTCGCAGTTTCTTTAATGCGTGATACCTCTGGTCATATACATGCTGCGGGGAACAATTTAATTCCTTTGCAATCTCTTCCGGTTTCCTTTCCTCCACAAACAGCATAGTAAACTTCCATCTTGCTTATCTTGTCGTGCGACAGGCCGCATGGCCATCCATGCTATGGAAGCCAAAGGCTTTCATAGTAAGTATCTGCTACCGCTTAATTTGGAAAATTTGCAAAAGTATCAGCAAGCCGCTCCTCTTCAAAAGCAAACGCATCCATTGAATCAATCTGTCTTAAATCATCCTCATAAACAGGAAGAATGCGCTCTGGCAGTTCCTCAAGCGAAACTGTATCAAGCTTCGTTTCCGTCTTCCGCAGATATTTGAGCTTAGCTCTGTAAATAACGGTATCCAGCCATTTTGTAAACCTCGCCCTTAATACATCATCGTATTCCTGCTGATGGTCCATCGTGTACCTCCTTTTTGTTGGGGCACGCCACCATAGCAGGGAACCAGACATACCATGATGGCATGCCTGATCACTGTGTTTTACGTTATCCTGCCTAAATCAGCCGGATTTCAATATGAAATTTCTCCTTTTTAAGCAAACAAAAAACGACCATACCGCACTTTCGTGTAGTATAGCCGTCCATTATGCATGAATAATCAACCAAATATCCCAGCTGGCCTTATCCGAGTATATAATTAACACCCTATTTCTGTAAAACTCAAATGTCTGTGTTCAATTACTGGCTGAATTTCTCAAGCGAATCAAGATAAGCCATTAACCCTTCACAGGCCTGAATCCTTCTTGCGACAGGATATTTCTCAATGCGTTCTGCAAGTTCCCGCAGATACACCACTTCCGGATTTGAGTAGGATTCCTTGAGCAGCTGATCCACCGTTACAGACAGTGAGTTTGCAATCCTCACCACCATATCCAGACTGGGAATGCCGCGAGCATTCTCTATCTGACCGATGTGGCTGTTGCTACAATCACATTTACCTGCCAATTCTTCCTGACTGAATCCAAGTATCAAACGATACTTCCTTACATTTTTTCCTAAAGTTATGTAGTCCACTGTTCCATCTTCTCCTTATATTTTTATTTTACAGTAGCTTATACTGGAATTGAAGAATCCACCATTCCATTACACGCACTATAAGTGGAATTTATATGGTATTTATGGACTTTTTATATTTATAAAGCGTATGGACCTGCCATAGCTTTAGCAGGTCCACTTATCCTATTACTGAAACAAATCAAGATTGTCAAGCATCTGTGCTATATCGTCTTCCATTGTTTCTGATATTTCATCCTGTGGGATGTCTGCCGGGATTCCGCCTGGCTGCAGCCGGGCAATCCGTTCTTCTACAATCTGCCGTATGATCTGTTCCATCCTGTCCTGATTATAACCGGATGTCACTTTCACTTCTATTTTACAGTTTCCCTTCTGCAATTCCGGATGGGACAAAAGATACTCATTCAGCACATCGACCATAACGGCACTCTTTTTATTGCCCAGGCTTTCAAGAAATTCTCCTACCCGAATCTGTTCCTCCGAATCAGCCCCAAACTGAAGGGTAAAGCGATATTTTCCATCTTTTTTCACTATGCATCCCTCCGCCCATTATACGGTAGGACGAAGGGAGATCTGTTTCCTTGCCAGCATTTCATATCCAATGGCATTCGCATTGGGAGATTCCACGAAATCTGCTTTTGCCACCAGACGTGAAGCCTCAAAAAACGGGCGGAGCAGGATGCTTCCCCCTCCGATAAACACGGCGGGATTTGCACGCAGGTCTACCTGTAGTTCACGAAGGCGGTTTAGAATATCATTTGCATGCTGTTTTGCCGCTTCATAGATTGCCGTTTTAACATCATCCGGCAGAATAACACTGTTTTCCCCACGCAGTACGGCCGTGATATGTTCATCACTAATCAGCATATCATGCAAAGCTCCAACCTTACGGATAATCTCATTATTCATCGTAATAATGCCCGTCTCAAGAGAACGGCAGAACTGAAGATCCGGTTTCCCGTTCTGAAGGAGCAGCACATCTGTCGTGTAACCCCCTACGTCAATAATAAAAATACGGAGCGTATGGACTACCAGGCTGCTCTGTGGCACTACGGCAGCATACGCCTGCGGGAATACCATGACACGGTTAATCAGCACTGTATAAGGCTTGTCCTTATATGCAAATTGAATCATTCCACGTTTAAAATAACTGGCAAACTTATCTTTCAGTATACCATAATGTTCGGGAGGAAGCCCAACTGCTAACTGGATCTGTTCCAACGGAGAATAATGCCCGGTCCGCTCCATTTCCTTTGCTATTGCAAATAAAGAGAGGATAAAGTAACGGTCATCACAGGTCTTGTCCCTCATATAGCTCAGCCTCTGCCCGCTCAATGTCCAGAATTTCCCATCATACTCCAATATCTCTTCTGCCATGGGCGGCCTGGCCGTATGCTCGGAAAGGCCGGAAACAAACGAGTCGTTCGGTGTCTTTATGGCATAATTGCCATGATCAATGGATACCAACATAATGAAACCTCCTATATTTCAAATATTTTCTATACTTATGGAAAAAGCAGTTCTCCATAATCAGATATGCTATATAATCATTACACCGTTTAATATACGCATTTACAACTGAAATACGCATTATAAAAAAGAAATGTAAAAAAGAACGAAGCTTAACGCCTCGTCCTCTTGAAATCAATAAAAGTCATATCCTTTCCAAAAACTCTGCCGGCTTTATGGCGGCTACTTTGCTCTCTCTGAAATCCCTGATGTTTCTGGTTATAATATATTCCGCCCTGATGCGGGAAGCGCAGGCGCTCTGAACCGCATCCTCATAATCCTTAAATTTCATGCTGGCTGCTTTTTTCAAATCATCCGCCTTTAGGTCGGCAATCGTAAAAATCAGGGAAATACTGTTCAAAATCTCCTTCGTCCTTTCTGCATCCAATTCCTTTCGCATAATATATATGATATTGGGAATCGACAAGGCAGACACTACACCAGTAATCTTTTTGACCTCACAAAGCTTCCAAACCATAGCAGAATCCTTGTAAAAATCGTCCCGTTTGCACAAAACGTCAAGAATAATGTTTGTATCAATCAGTATTTTCATATTTGCCCATACGCTCCATTCTGATTTGCTTCTCGTCATAATCCCCTTTCAGCACTCCGGTAAGTGAATCCGTGAGGAAAGAAACGCTTCTATCATAGGAAACCAGACGGGCAACCTCTTTTCCATTCTTTACAACAATAACCTCCCCACCGGCTTGTGCCATCTGCAAGTATTTTCCAAAATTATTCTGTACTTCTGTTGCTGTTGCTGTCATCATAATGCTTCACCTTCCTTTTATACAAATATCTTCCTATGCCAATATATTGTTTGTTCTTTCTTTTCCCTAATATTATTATATTAATTTTTCCCTAATCAGTCAAGAAATTAGCTAACTTCTATACGTGTTATTTTATCCAAAATTACTATTCTGATTCATACGCAAGTTCTCCATAAAAAAAGAACGAAGCCAAAGCCCCGCCCTCTTTTCGTTACTGTGTCTGCCTTTGAAGGCAGCATTCCCAAATGTAGTCATCAAGCCCTTTATAACGCGGATCCCACAGATAAGTTCCAAATGTAAAACCCATATTTCCAAGAAGCTGCAGTAAGCTGTTATACCCGTTCTGCACATGATGATTTGTTGCAAAATCCATATCAAAAGCTGTCTTGATTTCCAACAATCCTTCATTTCTTAAATCCTCAAGCGTCATCTGCAGCTGTGTCAGAGAATTTACGCCTGGCACTGCCAGTACTGTCATCCCTGTCAATGCATGAATCACATCCGCTTTCATCGGTCCTTCCGTCAGCAGCATCGTGGACTGTACCGCTCCTGCAAGGTGCGTCCAGCCTTCCGCCCTGCATCCAGCCTCCATTTCCGTACTGGATACCCA
The DNA here is from genome assembly GCF_000403845.2 of Eubacterium sp. 14-2. Taxonomy (GTDB): domain Bacteria; phylum Bacillota; class Clostridia; order Lachnospirales; family Lachnospiraceae; genus Petralouisia. The sequence continues at coordinate 13,910 of NZ_KE159569.1, forward strand.
GCGGAATTTCCGTCTGCTGACATTATCCCTTCGTATCTGCAAGCCTTGAATCCTTCCTATCCGGTCTCTGACTGGAATCAGAATACCTCTTTTCTCATGGATAAATGTCCACGCTCCGCTTTTGTCCCTGTAAAAACCTGGAACACCAGCAAGGTGCAGGCCATCCGACTGCAGCTGTTTTGCAATCGCTGACATGCCTACAACTGGCGTCGTTTTGTATTCCAGAAGTTCAACATCCTGTTCCGTCAGTCCGCGGTTCATAAGGTTTTCTTTGTGGTCTGCCGCCAATGACAGCTTATCAAGAAGCGCCGTATAGACGCTATTCCGCGATTCAATGTCAGCAAGCGGGCATTCTTCTTTCTGCTTTTCCACAATGTTCTTCTTCGGACGGGCCATAAGCTCTGGAGGTCCAATCCGTTCGACCAGTTCTCTTCTGACCTTATCCCGCGGCGCTCCTGTGTAAAGTGCATATAAATCAAAAATACCTCCGGATATCCCACATCTCGGACAGCGAAACACTTCTTTTTTCAGATTGATATTTAGATGCTTTTCTCTCGGATTTTCGTCACAGCAGGGGCATTGTATGTAATACGAGCTTCTGCCTGCTGTCGGCATAGGCAATCCAAGCAGCGAAACAATATCCCACATGTGAAATATCTCCATACGTCCTCCTTTCCTTAACCTCGGCCGAATGCCCTCGCTTACGCTGGGTTGCTAAGCGCCAGTGGCGCTTGTTTAGCAACGACCGGAACGTAGTGCAGACCAGACCCTGGCCATAGAGGTATCCCTTCCGGGTTTCCGGGGATGGCAGGACGCCATCCCCATATCTGTGATATTACATTAGGCAGTAGCCTGCTGCGCTGCATATTCGCAGATAAACCGCGCTGCCGCGCTGATTTCTTCATCGCCCTTGAATTTTGTGGCAACCCATGTGACTGCCCCAGGATCCAGCGGCAATACCTCACCGAGCGTTTTACCACTGAACTTTGTAATCGGGCAGGGCTTCGCCATAGCCTGCTGCAGCTTTTCCTCCTGCGTCAGCTCCTTGGGAGTCATAGGCATCGCCGTGTATTCCTCCTCTTTGGGCTGAGGCGGCTGCGTCTGGTTCGGTCTGAAGGCCTGCGGCGCTTGATTCTCTGCGCCATTTTCTGCCATACCCAGCTCATCGGGCGCATTCTCCTCAAAGTCTTCGCCTGCCATGGCAAACTGCAGTCCAAAGCCGGCATTGCGGAGCGCTATCCCGACCGCAGCCGTCTGCGCCCATTCCCTTGGGGACACGGAAGGCTTGTCTGCAAGATATCCCCTGGATGCCGTCGCTTCCGCAAGATAGGCTTCCACAGGATCGCTGTACTTGGGGTATACCCTTGCGGTAGCCACAAAGCAATCCTTTGCAGGAGTGACCTGAACCGCTATTTTCCCTTCCGGGTACTTCATCCGAAACCACGCCATCTGAATCATGACAGGGAGACGTTTCCGGGTCTCTCCCGTATTCAAATCCGTATAGTCCACCGCAAACGGAGCCGGGTCAAACCCTGACACCTCATTGATTTTTTCAATCATGGCGTGCATTGCCGCCTTATCATTCGAGTTATTCTGACTCATAACAAAGCCTCCTTATAAATTGATATTATTGTAAGTGTTCCGATACTGCATCCAAACAGGCAGGATCGTATTGATATACTGGCTGATACAGGATTTATACTGCTCCTGCGTACTGGCAGCAAAGCTGGAGAAACGCTTCCTCCCATCCTGGACAACGCTTTCAAAAGATGTAAGCGCTGTCTCCTGTTTCTTTTTCCCCTCCGCATCTGTTTTCAGCCCGAACCTTCTCTCTGTCAGTATGAAGCGCACATAGGCGTCCACAAGCTGGAAGTGGTACCCCATGACACGGGTGTCCATGGTAATTGGGGCTGATTTGCAGAATGCCTGGAACGTCTCCAGGACACAGACCCGGTAATTCAGTTCCTGCATCTGGAGCAGCTCTTCCGGCGGAAGGCTGTTCTCGGAAATCTGGGACTGGATGATGGATTGCTTCTCACGATATTTGTCTAAAATTGTAGCCATTGTTAGCTCCTTTCTTTGATATTGCCCATATTCTTTCGGTATAAAGGGACACTTTCTCGGTGTTTCTTTGTCAGATCAGCTCCTGCAGCCGTTGAGCCAGGCAGGTGCCTCGTTTCTCAGTATCAGTTTTCTTGATGGCAATACAAAGCGCACGTTTTTCCCCGACGATAGCCACACGTTCTTTTCCCCTGGTGATTGCCGTATAGATAAGCGGCCTTGTCAGCATATTGTAATGTGCGCACTGCAGGTTGATGATAACGGACTTATATTCGGAACCCTGCGATTTATGGACAGTAAATGCATAGCCAAAATCCAACATATCCAGTTCTGCCGGTTCATACTCCTTCATCCGTCCATCGCCAAAATCCACCTGTACGGTTGTGTCTTCGCCACTGCCGGAGATATTTCGGATATACCCAATATCGCCGTTGTTGACGTCATCCTTGTTTTTTATCTGCATGACCTTATCCCCACAACGGAAAATACGTTTGCCGCGGATAATTTCCGGCTTTCCCAAACCACCTGGGTTCACCAGTTCCCGCAATCTTTCATTCAGGGCATTCGCCCCGGTTTCCGTTTTTTGGCGGTACGGCGTAAGCAGAGCTACGTTGCCAATGCCATACTTTTTTGTTTCCTGCAGATAAAGCTCTGCTATTTTCTCAGCCGATACCTGCATATTGGGGGATGGGATGAATTGAAAATCATCCCCGTATTCCAATGACGCATCCCCATGGCGGATCTTTTTTGCATTCGTTGCGATACGGCTTCCGGAATCCTGCCGGAACACTTTATCCAGCCTGACGACAGGAATGCGGCCGCTTGCAATGATTTCACTAAGTACCGCCCCAGGCCCGACTGAGGGCAGCTGGTCCGCATCGCCAATCAGGACAATCCGTTTCCCATACTCAATCGCCCCAAACAGAAAGCCTGCCAGATAAATATCCAGCATGGAAACCTCATCTACTAAGATCAAATCCGCTTCTATGATTTCCGGTTCCCCATAGCTGCCGTCTTCATCTGCAACCAGCCCAAGCGCTTTATGAACCGTTGAGGCTGTGCAGCCTGCCTGCTGCTCCATCCTCCTGGCTGCCCGTCCTGTAGGAGCGCTGCAGCAGATTGCAGCCCTCGGATACTGGCGCCGGTAAATGTCCAGAATTGCTTTCTGTATCAGGGTTTTGCCTGTGCCGGGACCTCCGGTAATTACGGACAGCCCCTGTGTCAGCGCCATTTTTACTGCATCGCGCTGTTCTGGAGCCAGTTTCAGGCCCATCAGTCGCTCCTCTTCATCCAACTCATCATCCAGATTCGTACAGATATTCTTTTTCCCTGTCCTCATCTGCTGGCAAAGCTGTTCTGCAAGCTGTGTTTCTGCATATGCAATTTTTGCCCGGTAGACATTCCCCCGGTATGACACCAGCTGGCCGCTGTATACAAGCCTTGCGGCGCGGTTTGCAGCCATTTCCTCTGTGAGCTGTGGCGTATTCAGGATTTTCAGGCACGCTTTTATAAACGGATGCTTCTCCATACACAGATGGCCTTTGCTTTCTGCATCCACCAATGTAAATAGCAGCCCTTCATCCACACGCTCAGTTGACAGCAGATTAACGCCCATGTTCATGGCAATTTTATCCGCTGTTTTAAAGCCAATACCGGTCATCTCGCAAAGCTGGTACGGATGGTTTTTGACTATCTCCATTGCCTGGTTTCCATATTCCTTATACAGCTTCACTGCACGATTTGGCGTGATGCCATGCGGCGCAAGGAAAGCAACCACATCGCGTGCGCCCCTGTTCTCAAGATACGAATCACATATTTTTCTCAGTTTGTCTTCACCGATACCGGGTATAGACAGCAGCCTTTCCGGCTCTTTATCCAGCACATCCAGTGTACGGAGGCCAAAAGCCCTATAAATGCGTTCGGCAACCTTCGGACCAATGCCTTTAATTTTACCGGACGACAGGTAAGCAATAATCCCTTCCTTTGATGGAATCAGCACCTCGTCATAGCTTTCAACCTCAAACTGAAGCCCGTGGTTCTGATGCCTGCTCCAATGTCCCTGCATCTCATAACGCAAGTGGTCTGCAACCGGCAGGCAGTATCCAACTGCCTTTACCTGCGTAAGAACCTGCCCCGATGCGTCCTTGATTTTCTCGCAAGGGCGGTACAGAGCAATCATGTAGCTACCCGGATCTACCTGAGCCGGATTTGGCGGATAAATCATTTTTTCAAATTGGCATAACAAATTCTTTACTCCTTTCTGTGGAATATTGTCTAAAACAAACCGGACAAGTCCGCTTCCACTTCCCAAATCCTTCACTTATCAGGGACTTGTACGGTTTGCTGCGCCGAGTGCAGTCGCTTTGGCGACATCTTCCTCCTGCACGAGTGCGCGTATTGTTTTTATTTCATAGGACGCACTTTCCTATGAAATAAAAAACTCCCAAAGGCAGCATTGCCGCACTTTAGGAGCTATTTATGAACCGCAGCGCATTCATTTGAGCATCGCTGCATTTTCAAGATACGTTACCGGCGTGGAAAATCCCATGACATAGTTTTCACGGTCAAGCTGCACACATTGTTGATTACCTCCATGTTCCGCGATTTCCTTCTGCACCTCAGGATAAAGCCCTTCATCAAAAACCACCATAGGCATCTGGAACCAGGCAGCATATGCAATCTCTCCCTTCATCCCACTGCTGAGATGGTTTCCACAAATGAGGATAATCTCACTGTTTTCCAAAAGGGAAAGCCCAAAGTTAAGAGCCAGGTCTCTCTCTGACGGAATCCTGTCGCACAAAAGCATTGGCAGATAAGCATGCGGCGCCCTGGCGTACATCTCCATTTTTTCAAAGGCGTAATACATATACGCCCTTGCCGAATGCATATTGCGGAGAAAATCAACATCTTTTTCTGCGCTGAGTGGTGAGCATATATAGGCACGTTTTCTGCACCTGCCATTTTTCAGGAACTGCATTTCCAAACGCTGTTCCCAGTTCTCAGTAAAAATAGTTTCCATAAGCATTTCCTCCTTTTGTCCTGTTTTCTGGACATACAGGTACGGCCCAGGCCGCCCTCTCTTGACACTTCGTGTCAATTCACCTTGTACCCGTAGGGTATTTCCTCCATTAAATCGGCTGTACCGATACTTTCACTTTCCTGCTTTCCGAAGCCTTCAGGACATCCGCATATACGGTAGGATATTTTTCCTTCAAGGCCTTTGAATCCGGTCGGCGGGTAGTTTTTGTGATGAAATCAATCAGCAGCTTATCTGTGGTGGTTTCCAGAACCCCATGTTCATGCTCCTTCATGACTTCAGCAATTCGCACGCTATGTGCCTCAATCTCCTTTTCATATGTTCTAATTTCTCTGTTGCAGTCTGTAACCTTACCCTGAAGCTGCGCAATCTTACGGAGCGCAGGCTCATACTTGTGCGAGAATTCCACTGTGGGCAATCCCCCCTGACTTGAGCCGTAAATCCGTGCAAGTGACTGCAGTGCAAGTTTTGGCGCCACGTCTGCCATAGTAGGCGGCTTATCATTTTCCAGGCTCCAGATCCATTCCTCCAGACGCTCAAATATCATATCCTCCTTTGCCCTATCTCGGACAATTTCCGGGATCGCTAAATCATTGTCCGGGTTATTGCCCCAGACCGCTGAAAAAGCGCCGATATCCACATCCGCAACTGCGAGATAGAAACGCAGCTGAAACTCATAATGCAGCGGGATTGCATCATCCGCCCATTCGTCCGCCTTATGGTAGGTACAGCTTTTGCACTCTAAAATTCCTGGCTCGCCATCTGACTTCCGGGTAAACCTGCGGTCAAAGTTTGCAAGCGCATATGGATGGTCTGCATGTTGGTAAAGATGTGTGTCCTCTGTCACGGCATTTCCTGTTTTCTGCCCATACCAGTATGCAGCAATCGGCTCCAGCAGGTGTCCCATCATCAGCTGATTGGAATTGCTTTTGGCTGCCGGCTTCATGCGGCCTTTCTTAATCAGCCACAGTTCCATGGGTGTTGTCCACGGGGAAACTCCAAAAATAGCTGCCACATCGCTTCCACCGACTGTATAGGGAATATCTCCTTTTGGGCCATGCATACGGCACTCCAGCCATCTGTCATTGGTCATTCCTGCAGTATCACATAATATAATCGGTTTTGCCATCAGTAACTCACCGCCTTTGCAAGATCGAAATCGCCCCATTTAAAGGTAAGCGCACGGGCCATATTCTCCTCGACAACAAGGAGCTTGCTTTCTGGCGTATTCTCAGTCTTGAGAATAAAAGGAATCTCCTGCATGGCGAGGAACACATCATGTGCCGTTGCCGTACCGCCGCCATAAGCCATCTCAAACATAGCGATTGCCTCAACGGCTGCTTTTTTCGGCAGACTCAATTTCTTACAGATACGGGTCATTGCATTGACCGGATAATCCAGATGCACCTCCAGCAGTTTCTGCAGCTTGGCAATGGAATCGCCAAACTGGGCAAAAAGCTGATCAAGCGCCGCGTCAAAGTCGCTGACTTTCTTCTGGTGCCTGTGGTCTACAGCAATGCAGCCTCCAATATGGATTGGGTGCTGCCCGCCGACCAGTAATGCCGATACCTTTGCTGAAGCGACACCTGTATCCGAAGTAATAAAACGGATGCCCGGCATCAGCTTATCCGCCATCGTCGTTTTTCCCTGGGATGCCAGAAGCTTTGTATAGGCTCCCAGCAGATCTTCTTTCTGATCTGGCATTTTCCATGAAGCGCTGACCAGAGAATGATCACAATAACCGCACTCATACTCATTTCCGGGGAAGCGGGCGTCCAGCTTTGCCTTTAGTGCGCCCAGCAGCTCATTGATCGGAAGGACCGAATAGTCTGTCGAATCACCGGAGTGTACAGCTGATACCTTTTCATCACGGATTAGAAGCAGGGCTGAAGATGAATAAAGCTTCAAACAAGCATTCAACACCTCAGCCAGCACACTGCGGCTGAGTTTCGGCAATGCCGTGCCTCCAATTTTCGCCCGGTCAAGCAGGCTCTTATTAGCTGTCATGCGCAATGGATAAAGATTCCCATTGACGCGCATGGCAAGCCCAAGGTTTGACGCTGTATCTTCCACAGCATCCAGACTGGTTCCCAGCGCGAATGCAGATAGATTTCCATAAAGAGGGGAAGCGGCATCCAGAGGCTCTATCTGCAGCTCATCAACTCTGCAGGTAATCCACTGGCTTTTTTTCGTCTGCTCATCATGGTAATCATACATCTCACTGTAAGAACTAAAGGTTGTAGAGTAGTTGTCCTGACAATTTTGCATAATACATGCTCCTTTCATTTTTTTGACGGATTTACCGCCTTGATATCCGTGCAGGAAACCTGCCCGGCGTCGCGATATTCGCCAGATAGAAATGCAAGCATTTCTTCCTGGATCATGATTCGCGTATATAACAAAAACAGGCACCCCAAAAGGACTGCCTGCTTTGTGCCAAAATAAGGCCGGAAAACAAAAAAAGTGCCATCCGCTAAAAAGCAAATGACACTGTGAAACTTCTGTTAAACTGTTTTTGGCTAAAACCAAAACTGATACTGATATATGCATTATAACAGAATTCATCACAATCGTCAATCCGTCCGAAAACGAAAGGTGCTGGGTTTACTGCTGCTTATTTTTCAGGATTATGTCGGTTTATCTGTAACAAGCACATCAATACTACCCCAACCATACTTCCTATCATAATCCCTGCAAAAAACCAAATAATATTCATCTCTATCCCTCCTCCTTCCTACTGAAAATATAAAAAATGCCACCATAAGGGCGGCATGCCATAAGAAAATGAAAGGCAAAACATCCCGTTTCGGTTTATCTTGCCTTAACTCACTATCATATTTTTATAAAATACTCTTTTGAAACAAAGCAAAAAACTAATACCAACTCGCTTTAATTCTGTTCGATAACTGATTCTCTCAAATTCTATAAATTCTTATTTCAAAAATGAAAAAAGCAGTTAATCATCAATGACAAACTGCCCTGAACCCTGTATTCGTTATAAGTGCCTGTCGGTATCCCTTGCACCATATATCAGGCGCCGGACCTCCATCACGTCACCAATCACCACATAATAGACAACATAATTTCTCACATAAATTCGATAATAAGGATGGTCACGCTTTTTTACAGAACGGTATGGATCAAAGGCAACAGGATTATCCAGCCTTTCCAGGATAGCGGACTCCACATCATCAATCAGCCGAAGCGCTGCATCCTCATTTTTCAAAACATTTGTAATATAATTCGCCGTATTGATCAAATCCTGCTCAAATATCGGCAAATAACGGAGCTGGTAAGGTTTATTTTCCATGCACCGCACCCCTTGCATTACGGAAGACTGTTTCATGGGAAAGCCTCTCTTCCGATATAGATGCCTGCCGGTCAGCTTCATCAAGTTTCATTTCAATACTGTCTGTCAGGCTTGCATACTCCTCCAGGCTTAAAACTACCATCGCACCATAACCGTTCTTTGTCAGGTAGACCGGCTCCCCATTGTTTACGATGGTCTCAATCTCCGGGAATTTATTCCTAAGGTCAGAAACGGGCCGAATCTGTATCATACTTAATCGCTCCTTTCTCATCATTATTCTATCCTAATTTTATCAAAATATTATCAAAAAGGCAATCTTTACTTCATGTTGATTTCAAATTTGTGGTTCGCCCGAAATGGTTTATTAAAATAATACAAATTCCTGCCAGAGAACGACAAAAGGGATGCCGCAAAAGCAGCATCCCCCTATCTCCAAACTATGATAATCAAATATCCTCTGTAATTTTACGGAACACATCTACCCCAGGAATGACTCCAAGATATCTTCCATTGTCAAACCTGCAATGGATTGTCGGGGCGTCATCGACAGAATCTACTGTCCCTTTCGTCCCGGCTGGTATTGGATGCGGATCGTCCTTCATTTCAATCAACAGGATCCGAGTTCCTTCCGGATATACATCCTTATAAAATCTTCGATACGCTTCCAGGCTGTATTCAACAATCAGCTTTTCATCGCGCATGATTTCATAATCAAACCCACATTTCTTCTCAAACGGATAAAACACGGGTTTCCGGAATCTCCGCTTCATGAGGTGTCCAGGGATAAGAATGCCGTCATCGTTATAATAAACGCGCTTTACCTCCATACTCATTTTCTCCTTAATTCGTTTTTGTACGCAGCTTCCAGAGCCCTCTGCCTGCATGCTGAAAATGCTCCGGATGGTACTGCAGTGTCTGGCGGATTTTCTCTTTCCACCATTTGTGTCCTTTAACCTTTTGGTATGGCTCAATCTGCCCGTATAAATAGGTAAGGGGAACCGCCTCGTCACATTGTTCCAGGACAGCCGCCACCACATCCCGCCAGGTTGCCCCCGGAATATCACGGATGTCAGCCTGCTTTTTCTCCGAAATCAGGATCGGGCAGATGAGTGCATTGTCTTTCCGGACAATCATCACATATTCATGCAGAATCGGTATGAAAGAACCGCTGTACCTGGTTTTGTCCGAAAAGCAATTGTGCTGCGCCTTGATAATAATGTTCTCCATCGTCCCTGGCTTCACAATCTCTGCCAGCATACTGTAAAGCCGGCCTTTCTTCTTGATGTCGCCCATCAGGACTGCCATCCGCCCGCCTTTTTCCATAGAAGCATACTGCTTCATCATGGCATAGTTCATTGCCCCAACGAAGCTTTCCCAGTCCGTTATACGGGACAGGTCAGACTGCTTTGGATCATACCCATACCGGCTCTGGACCTCCGACGCATGATACATAACATCTGAATAGGTCACGATATCCCAGTATGGAGGGTGCCAGAAGATAAATTCCGGCCGCTCCGGTATTTCACAGCTCATGATATCAAATCCACTGTGCAGGTCGTACAGATGGTTGCTGATACCGAGCCTGTCCGCAGCCGCTTTCGTTGTCCCGCTCCCGCACATATAGTCGCAGACTTCCTGCGGGCGGAAGAAGCCAAGCAGATCCTCAACCAGCTTCGGTGAACAATTCCCGCGGTAACGGTTATTGCCGCCCTCCCCGCGTTCCGGATAGGATACAATGCTGGTAAGCGGCCTTGATTCGCTTTTTTCAGGCATAATGCCACCTCCATTTCATATTTCATTTTGACGGTTATACGCACTTTTCCTGCAGGCGCGCAGAGCCGGTTTTATAAAGCTCCAATGGAATCCATTTTCCATCCTGCAGGACACAGTCATTTACCACGCAGTAGATGAGCGGCGCCACATCCGGATTCTCCAGACATTCCGGCGTGATGTACAGCCCAAGATGCTTCCTATAGAAAGGCTCCAGGCCATCAAGAATCTTCTCCTGCAGCGTTCCGGCAAGGGAATCAAATTCATCTATGTCCTGATGGGAAAAAGCCGCTTTGGAAAGCAGCTTTAAAATCCCACAGCGTTCAATCGTCCCATTGATGACAGCGGCTGCCTCGTCAAGATAATCCTCGTGAATACGGATACCGCAGAGAGCCGTCCGCTTGGCATAGTCCGATGCAGAACGCTTAATGCTTACGCATAACGTGTCATAACCTTTTTTGTACTTTGTCTTCAGCACGTCAAGGGGAACCTTCTCCCGGTTATGCTTCAGGGTTGTTAAGAGTTTTGAAAGTTCCTCCCTAAGCAGAGCCGTTTCCTGATCCTGTGTTTTATACATGGCGTCTTCTTATCCCCCATTCTCGACCGACTGATAATCTATGTCAATCGGCTCGTCTGTCAGAACCGGGATGTACTTTTTAAAAATCCCGGCAACCTCCTCTTCCGTCTTTATTTGTTTTTGATTTGCCAGATTCCATGGGTAATCCGGGACAAACAGCAGATAATCTTTTCCTTCAAAGCTGTCACAAGCCTCAAGCCGGACATTTTCCGCCTCCAGAATCACTTCTTTCAGAATAGTGGCCAATCCGAGTCTGAAATCCTGATCGAACTCCATATAGTCGTCATAATCCGGATCTGAAACCCCACACTCATCCAGCCATTCCTGAATATTCTTCTGCAATACCGGCGCCATTGCCAGCAAGTTCTGGATACGCTCCACAGAATGCTCTCTGATATCGGAAACGCATATGCCGTACCCATAAGTATGCCAAGATGTATAACTCATACAATTACCCTCCTACTCTATGTCAGGCTGTAAATCAACCCAAAGACAGCACTCCCTGCATTTTTTTGTGCCGTTTCCAACACAAAGGGGATAGGGGTTATCTGTTTCCGGCTTATAGCAGTCTGGTTTTTCCAAATACTCATTTACCAATTCGTGTGCAACCTCTGACACAGTTTCCCAGTAAGATTCCCAGTAGTGGTCATTCTTACCAAGTGCATTTTGAAGTCTTTCCGGGAACCGTGGGTCATGAACCATCCGTCCATACTTCTCATCTGTAAGCTTTGCAATTTCATCCCAGTCTGACACCTGGGAAACAAAATCCTCAAGCTGGCAGGAGGCTTTATGAATCTCAGCAAGCTCCCGTACAAACCGGTTGGACGCGCAAAGTTTTTGGGTAATGATTGAAAGCGAATAATGGTTTTCGCAGTATTCCCCGTCAATATAGCATTCATAGGAATCTGCAGTGGAATGCACCACAAAATTCCCATAACCGGCCCACCGCGGAATACATCCGTTTTCCAATTCTTCCTCTAATTTCTGGACCAATAGGCGCTTGGCATCGTCGAAATCCGTATACACTTCAGAAGAACTGCCGTGTTCGCCTTCTACCGCCCAATCTTCTGCCAGGATGAATACCATTGGATGATGACGACATTCTTTCAGGTCATCAAACAGGCATATCATTTCCGGCGCCATGATAACCAAATCCAAAACAATATCGTCAATGGTCTTTGGATTCTGGTACAATTCCGAAAACCTCTCCTCCAGCTCTTTTACATCGTAAGGAATCATCGGGGGTTCAAAGGAGCAATAAATATCCGGCGGTTCATTTTCCGTATCTTTATCCCCACCGTCACGGATTTCCGTAATGCTTCCATACAAACCCTCGTATTCACTTCCAGGCATACCCACAATGGATGCGCCAACCACATAAGTAACGCCTTCATACTCAAATTCAGCGCCAATTCGATTTATAATCATTCCGATCCCTCCCTTAAATATGATAGTCCACGCCTACGAGAACATCTTCGTCTTCCAGATTGTCAATGTACTCGTCTATGCGTTCCGGCCAGTCAACCGGAACAGCGCTGTTATTTATCCACTCAAAGTCCTCTCTGCTAAACCAATTGTCTGCGTCTACGATATCGTGGACATATACCGGATACTTCCGATTATCAAGGATGTCATTCCGTTTCAGATAATCCTCAACTGTCTCACCCTTGAAATACTCCATTTCTTCATGATAAAAAACGCCTTGAGGGGTAATGGCTCCTCTGAAGCCTTCCTCATACTGGCCCGTAACAAATATTTTCTCTAATTTTAAGAAACGCTCCCTGGCTTTTTTCTCGCGCCACTCGCGCATTGCCTGCCACTCAATATCCTTTTTCTTAGCAGCACATACCCAGATATATCCTTCGGGCGCAACGGATTCATAATTCTCATTACACCAGCTGCGTTCGCCAACCGAATAATCGGTACACGAATCTTTGACTAAAAACATCTCCGGCCATCTGCCGCCGATTTGATACCAGTCCCACATAGCATTAGGATTGTAAATGAAGCCATAGCCTCCATGTTCCTCATCATATGAAAATCCGCGCTCGTTTTCCGCATAATCTGCAAAGCTGGCATACAGCTTTTTTCTGGGATAATCAGGCAATGCCCTCATACGCTTAGCCCTTTTTGTCCACTTTTCATGTTTTAACGGACCGGCTTCTCTCTGAAATACCTTTCCATTCCGGATCACGAAACGCCCCCATAAAGAATATCCGTTTGCTTCGACAATCTTTCCTTGCGCAAGCTTGATACAATCTGCTGTTGAATTATACTCTTTGCGCAGCTCCTCCGTGTAATCTTCAAAAGACAGGTATTCCGGATTTATCGGATCTGCAGAATAAAAATCCATAATCCCAACAATTTCACGATTGACTGCTCTTGCAAATGAAGAACAGAGATTCTTTAACTCCTCCATGTAAACGCCTATCATGATATTGTCTTTTTCCGCGTCTTTTCTTGCTTTTAGCTCTGCAAGCACAGCCGCAATTTCTAAATCCTTTGCTTTATCCTCTTCTATAGTAATAGGAGCTTGTACAGCTGCCAATGTTCTAAAATGCATCTCTATTTTCCTTTCTTGAAGACAGAGATGGGCAACTGTATTTTCAGCTGCCCGTCTGTCATATTTTTATATTTTGATGTTGTTATACCCATAATACCGTTCTTCCATATAGGACGGCCCCAGTGGGCAGCTGGCTCAAATCAGGGATACTCCCCGCATTCTGTCATGCCGTCAGGTAGTGAATGTTTCTTTCTGCGGCACGGACTATAGATAAATACTCCGGTATCAGCTTCTGCACTTCTTCCTGCGCTTCATCCCCATAGTAATCGTTATAGCTTAGCATGATGCTGTCCGCCGGAAGGATCGTTGCGCTGCGCGTAGGATCATAGACACACGCAGACGGCTTGAATTCAGCCGTAACCATGTTCCTGCCCTTCTCGTCATCCAGATACACCATCTCCCTGCCCTCTTTATTGAACATATCCAAACGGCAGTTGTTTGATTTCATGACTGTCCCGTCATTGAAATGAAGGGTAACATTATAAGCCGTTTCCCTGGTGTTGATGATATTAAGGTCCTGGATCACCGTTTCAAATGCGCCTCCCATACTAAGCTCGAACGCAATCGCCCTAAGGCAGTCAAAGTTCAGCGCCACTTTCTTGGAAAACAGGATTACCTTCTGGATTTCACTGACATACTGTGTCCCAAGCTTATCTGTAAGGTATTCCATGATTTCCTCCGAGGAGGGATATTCAAAACGGAAATGGTAATGGAACCGCCCAGGGCGGTTTACCAGATAGTCATTCAGCTTACGCAGGCTGTTACAGGTAATGATAAAAAGTTTTTTCCCCTGAGATGTCCCATCAAACAGGCTCAAGAGCCTGGACTGCGGATCTCCTCCATTGTCTCCGGAGCTGGCGCTGCCAAAGGTTTTGTCAAACTCATCAAACAGAAAAACAGCCTCCTGCTCAATAGACTCAATGTATGAGGCAATACCAGGAATAAACTGGTCAATAATGATGACAGGATATCCATCTTCCACAGCCTTTGACGCCAGTATCCGGGCAAAAAGGGATTTCCCAATCCCCTTGTCTCCGCTCAAAATAACGCCCAGGTTCCGTTCAAATTTCGTAAATGCCTGGAACACCTTGTCTGCTTTCTCCGGATGGATGCCGTAGACCTTTTCCTTTACTGCAAGGTCTGTGCGCGTCTCCAGAAAAAAGCCGGACATCTTTTCAAAACGGACGGTATAGGTTTTTGCCGGCAGCCTGTCATAAGCTTTGAGCGAGTCGTCATAAATTTCATATCTTTTTCCAATACTGATTGCTTTCATTTTTTCATTCCCTTTCTTTGTTGTTTTTATAGTAGCTGCACCTTTTATTTTCAAGAAGGACAGGGCCGGTTACGGCTCTTTGCCTCCCTTGTTTTATACCCGTATATGCCGCTTGACCACATTGGTCAGCTTTGTGGGCAGTTGGTTCAAATCGGTAATGTCCAAAAAGGAATCCCCGTAAATCCGTTCGATATTTTCCTTATCGCTGCCGATAGCAGCCGCAACAAACAGGATGCCTTTCCGCTGGTATTCCTGCTTAATGCCGCGGAGATCTTCTTCTGCTGCAGAGCCGCCGTATCCTGAATCTGCCGGCTGTCCGTCCGAAACCAGCATCAGTATCTTCACTGCTTCCGGCCGTTTGGAAAGCTGTTCCGCCACAAACCGCAGGGCTGCGCCGTCACGGTTGCTTCCGCGGGCGCTGATGTCCATGAGCCGGTACTTATCGTCATGGTCAAAGCTCTCAAACTCTGCATAAGAATACAGCTCCACTGTGTCATATCCGGTGGAATGTCCGTAAACCATTACCGGGATATCAAGGCTCTGGCAGAAGTCGTATAGGATGATCGCTGACGCTCTTGCATAGGTGCTGCGGTCACAGGAACACATGGAACCCGATTCATCCAGCAGCAATCCCACTGCCAGCTCCGGAATTTCATTTGGCAGGCTGTTCTTATAAAACACCTTGCCGTCATTCCGGCACAGGGCATGCGCATCCAAACGCCTTCCCATAATCAGACCGGTCTGCTTTCCTCCACGGCGGTTTTCCCTGAGCTGTTTGACCAGGCTTTTCTGCAGCTGGCGCGAGATATTGATTAACGGTGCCGATATCATATCGTACTGCTCCGTCAATTCCTCATCCACACTGGAAATGCGGTTGATCCGGATGCTGACGCCGGCATGGATATTTCCATAAGAAATATTCTGCGCAACATCATTCAGTTCCTGGATGCGTTCATTCTCCAGCTGCTCGCAGGCCGCCCTTTCTGCCATTTTATCCAGCATACGCTCAATATCGGCGGCAGCACGGTCATAATGCTCCCGTTCGTAAGACTCATTCTTTTCCGTTGTCCCTCCGAGCGGCTCGGAAAGGGACTCTGTCTGCTGATAGGGGATTCTTCCGCCTTCGCTTTCCGTTGTTTCCTGTTTCCCGGAATTTGGCCCGGAGCCACCAACGCTGCCTTCGGATTCCTCTGGAGTTTCAGGTTTAGCCTCTCCAGACTCAGATGGATTTTCTTCATTTTCCGTTTCAGTCTGGGGAGAATTTCCATCCTCCTCTTTTGATTCTTCTTCATTGCTTTCCTCTGCATCTTCCTGCGTTTTTGCCCGCGCGCCTGCCGTTGCCGAAGTTTCAGAACTTCCGGAAGCCTCCGGTACCGGCGTACTGCTTCCTTCGCCCATCTCAGATCCACCTGCAATTGACTTCAACACTTCAGCCATTGTTTCACCAATGCCTGCAGGAGAGCCTGCCGCTGCGGCATCCTCCTGACGCTTCTTGCAGATTTCACAGAATTCTTCTATGTATTCCCAGCAGCGTACCAGGATCAGATTGACAACATGTAATCTTTCTTTTCCGGATTTGCTCATCAGTGCGCTGTCAATGTCAGGAATCAGCTTGAATACTGTCTGGATCCGCTCATCACTGAGAGGCTCGTCGCCATACTTGATCTCACCGAATTTTGCATAGGACAGCAAAACCTGCAGAATGCTTTCAAAAATATGCCTGCTGCCGTCATCCTCCTGCTCAATTAACTGTGTTACCGTTGGAATCGATGCAAAATGCTGTTTCCGCAGTTCTTCCAGGCCATATCCAATCGTCCCTGGAAAGTTCGTCAGGACACGGTTTTCAATGTACCCGTCTTCGATGACATTTGAGATTTGGTGTGCGATAAACTGCACTGCCTCCAGGCTCTTAGTGTCTGTTTTGACATAATCCCAGAACGCCCTTTCTTTCCCTGCGTCTGCGGATGTCTTCAGATCCGGCGGATAGGGATACCATTTGTATCTTTCCAGATAATTGGTATGGGTCTGTGCGGCAAGGAAATCCGTATATAGGACATGCCCCAGCTCATGCGCAAACGTGCCGCACACAATCTGGTAGCGGCTCTCCCGGCCCCTTACCTTCGTGACCATTGGGTTCCCTGAATTGATACGGATGTACATATTGTCCGTCGCCGCCAGGAACGGGTCCTTCGGCTTCCAATACAGGTTAACGCGCACACGGCGGTTATAATGATACCGCCGTGTCTGCGCTGCCGCCAAATCTTCAAAGTGTCCCGCAAGAATACGGGACGAGAAGAACTGGCGGTCAGTAATTTTGCTGCGCTTCTCATTGAGGCGCTGCTTCACAAGTTTGTGATTCACCCTTGCCATATAGGGTAATCCTCCTTCCTATTTGTTTTATACTGCCGCTTTCTTTCTGGGCGGCGCAAATATCGGTTCCAGTACGATGCTGATCAATGCCTCCCGGTCCATTTCATCGGCAGTCGCTTTGCTGATAATCGTGTAAAGCGCCGAGTGATAGACATCCCCAGTAATTTCAGAACTGATAATCCAGTCAATCAGGCTCCGCATTCCATAAGAGCCGTCTGTAATACTGTTCTTACGGCAATATTCCGCCATATCATTTACCACCTGCACCATCTGGGATACCTGATATTCGTCCGTCGCGCCGGTAACTGACATGGCACGCTGAACCATTACTTCCGGTTCCGGCAGCTCCACATCACGCACCAGGCTCATTCTGTCCAGAACGGACTGGTTCATGCCACGGCATCCTTCATAGCTGGTATTTGTTGTCACTACAACCACTGCGTCCGGATGGCGTTCAATCATCTCGCCCGTGGGCAGGGTAATCGTGCCGGACTGCTCCAAGAGGGAGTTTAGGCCCACCAGCACACCAGGCTGCACAATCGTGGATGGCTCCTGAATCTCAATCACATATCCGTTTTTCAGAGCCTTGATAAAATCCGTTTCCACATAACTGTAGGTCTGCCCACTGCTTTTGGATGCCTCATCCCGCTTTGAAAGCGCACGCACCTTTTCCGTCACCTTGTCCAGAACAATCCGCATACAATCCTGTGAGGTTGCCGCAGGGTTCTCCGTTCCGGTCAAAGCCTGGTAAACGCCTGACGGGTCATAGTCCATATCATCCAAATCCGGAAGTCCCATCAGCTTGGACACATTGGCGTAATTCACGCCGCCCATGCTTTTTAAGGTTTCCTTCTCCTTATCGAGCTGTGCATCGCCAGTTGACACTGAATCGGAATCCGGGAAAATCATACCGACAAAATCGAATATTTCCGTACCGGCAGAGCAGGTGTATTTCATGTAAGGCAGATGAAGCCCGGAAGCAATCGCTTTGGCTCCCATTGTCTTACCGGTGCCTGCCGGCCCGCGTAACAGGAAATTACGCATCTGCATGGATCTGCCCGTTGTCGCCTGCGCATGCCGGCAGATGTCCACAACCTCCTGCGGAATGATATACCATTCCGGGAGTTTCGGGACAAGGCTCTCCTCCACTGCGTTTAATGCCCTTTTATGAAGCCCATACTTACCGACGAAATCCTCATGCTCCACAAGGGAAACCGCCTTCTTGATTGTTGCCGGCCCGGTCTTGGCAAATATGGTAAATTCGCCTGCCGATACGTTGGTCGGCGCAAACGCCCCGGAATCCAGCTGCGCCTGTGAAACGCGCATCAGGTTACCCGACTTGTCCACGCCCACCTTGATATGGGCGGAACACGCAGGATCCTTGATCCGGCGGTAAGCATTGTCGCACAGCATGGCCATGCATTCCGTGGCCTTCGCCATATCGGGATACCCGCTGTTAAACTGGTCGTAATACTGCTCCAGATTTTCCTGGAACTCATCATCCCCCTGCAGGATCGGCATCAGCGCCATCATGACGGCAGCCCCGTCACGGCCGGAAGCGTTCATCGTATAACTCTCAAACACCTCCGTGTTCTTATCGTAAACGCTTGCCGTCACCGAACCCGAATTGCTGTCATAAACGACCAGATGGTAGGCATCCGGCCCCATGGAGGATTTGTACTCTGCCACAGTCCGGTGGTCAATCACGCCGACCGCGCCTTCCCCGCTGCCATTCATACAGCGGCAGACTGCATGCACTGCTTTTATGACCGTAGCGCAAAGCGTTGAAGCTGTGCTTCCATCCCCATATTTAGAAGAAACCTTGACTTTTTTGTTGGTAATGGTATCAAAAGGCTCCGGGAGCGGACGGCTGTAATTAAAAATATTGTTAATGGATACACTCATAATTCATTTCCTTTCTGCATTTCATTGCGTAAGATTGATTTTGATTCCTTCCGGCACACAGCAGGCATCTTCCAGGCCAGCCCTGACAAGCTCGCCACAGACATCCTCCCAGCTCTCTTTCGCAGGAAGCTCATCCGCATAAATCAGCAGTTCCGACAGGTTCTGCCCAATCGCCTCGTTACACCGTGTATTCAGCTCAAATATGTGCGCCTCCGCCCATTCAAAGGCGATAAGCTGGAAGCTCTCCTTTTCATTTTCTCCGGACTGCTCTGGCCCTTCCGGTTCCGGCTCTGGATTAGCTGGCTCTGCAGCCGTTTCATATTCGATGCCCAGAACCTGAAGATTGTGGATAATGACCTTTGCCCGTCGGTACCCGCCCGCACGGTTCAGCAGCACAAACAAATCGGCGCCCGTTTCAAACAATGCTTTCGCATTAGGCGCTTCCCATACCCATCTCGCCTCCGGATACTCAGCAGCAACCAGCTCAGTAATCCGTCTGAGTATGACAGAATAGGCAAGCGCTTTGACATCTGTTTCCGTCGGTACCGGTATCGGCTGTGGCTGTGGAGCTGGCATGGGTTCTACGGTTTCCACCTTTTTTGCTGCCAGAAATACCATCCGGACTGCCGCAATCAGGACGCCCAATATCACAAGGAGGAGGATTGGCCATAGCCTGCAGACAAAGCACAGCAGCGCCAATACCCCCATAACAACAAGCGCCTCATGGACAAACCGGGCCTGTTTTTCTCTGTTATCCATGGTTTTTGGTTCCTTTCTGGAATGCAGGACGCAAAAAACGCACATGAAATTACAGAATGTAACCCATGTGCGCCTCAATACGCCTGATTCAATTTTGCTCCTTTCAGTTCTCGTCAAAGAACGAGCCGCCGCCAAACGCTTCATAGCCTGTAAAGCCGTCCGGCATCTGTCCTCCTGCAGACTGCGCTGCAGGCTGTGCCGCTGCCGCTTTCCCGGTATTGGGAGCTGTGCCATTTGGCTGCTGGTTCGCATCCTGGTTCTCTTTAGGTTTGCCTCCGGCATACTCGATGTCGTCCAGGATAACGACCATTGCACTTTTGGATTCGCCTGTCTGCTGGTCTGTCCAATTATCTTCGTCCAGCCTGCCGCGGAAATTGATAAACGAGCCTTCTTTCAGCTGCATTTTGGCAATCCTCTTGCATACATCCCCGAATGCCTTAACCGAGAGGTTAATCCAACGGGTATTGTTTTCAGCACGGGAATCATAAACCTTCTTTCCAATACGGAACCTTACGGCATCTCCTTTCTCTGAAAATTTGAGCGCTGCTGCACCTTCATAGCCTCTGGATACAACGGCACTGGTTGCAATTACGTCTAACATAGTAATTCTCCTTTCCTGCAGGGATCGCCTGCCATATCATTTATTTATTTCAACCCGCTTTTGGGGCAGAAACCTAAGAAAACAAAAAAAGTGCCAACCAACACTCATGTGTTAATTGACACTGTGAAAACTCTGCTAACTTTGGATTCCTCTGGAAAACCTTGAAACTGATATATGCATTATAGCATAACCTGTTTCAATAGTCAATCCGCCTGAAAACTCATTCAAAATTATTATTTCAAATCCGGTGCATCAATTGTTTTGGCTATCTCAGTTTTCGCAAAATCCAAAGCAATCATGGCACGTATCGGATCAAAACGGAATGTCCCGTCTTCTTTTTCATTTTCTTCTATCAATGTCCTGATTTCATCCACCAGAGAATATATTTTCTCCCGTTCCGATATTTCCATAAACTACACCTCTTTCTTAATCTCCAGCGCATAATAACTGCAAATCAGATATCCTTTATCCTGTTCATACACTGGTGTTTTTTCTGATAAATATATAATTACAGTATCGCCTCTGATTAAATTCCTTATTCTGTGGCGAACAGGCATTTTTAATGTGTATGGCTCCATATCAATATAAAGGTTCTTTATCCGTTTTCGTATTCCTGTCGTTTCAATCTGCCTGCATATGCCCTGGATACGGATGAAATTGCCCTTGATGCCATTATAAAACAGCAGGCCTCCATTTACAATCATCCCACCGCCAAACAGCAGGCATGGAAGCGAAAAGCAGATATCACCCAGGCAAATCTGCAATACAAGAAACAAAAGCAGAAATCCTGCGCCGACAGCAAGCCGAAGCACAACCTGACGCTGCATGGCTTCCGGAATACGTCTAAATTCATTTTTCAATCCCACCACCTCACAATATCAATAGTTTCTTTTTCTTTAATAAGGAAAGAATGCTTTGCACAACACGGTCACGGCACCCTGCCGTTGCCATTTGATTTTCCAGAATGTTGTCCGTTATGGTATCAACCGTATAAATCGCTTCTACCAATGCCTGCCGGTTATCCGGATAAAAAAACTTTGGCCCTGCTTCCACCTTATTTTCAATCAAGTAAACCAGCTCTGCCGTAGACAACCTGATCCCGGCGTTTACCAGCCAGGACAGCACGGTTTTTTCTTCCATCGATAAGCCCATCTTTCTTTTTGCCGCTTTTGCAGGGCAGCAAATACATCTTGTAAGGATTTGATATCTTGCGTCATTGCTTTCTTCTGGTTCCATTTCTGCCAGACCCATACGAACTAGATGATGCAATGTACGCTCCTCTTCAACTGTCTGGGAAAATGAAAAGCGTCCCTTCAGCCATAAATCAGCTTCTCTGCCGGAAAGATACATACTCCGGCCGCCCCTTATCACCTGAACTAATTCTGTTGTAGAGCCTTTCCCCACAATTCCTTTGGATATATAGATCATCTTCATCACCTCATGTTCTTTTATTTAGATTACACGATGTGGCAAAGATATTTACAACAAAAGATCACAGCAGATACATAAGGGCAATGCAGATTCCTATAACAACTACAAGCCCGCCTACCAGCGCCGCTATTTTTTGACAATTGACCGGTCAATCCCTTCCCTCTGTCTGCCTTCGTCTACTGGAAGGATATCATCATAATATCCATCATAATCATCCGCTGCCTGTGTTTCATCAGAAGAAGTATCCAAAACAGGCTCTGAGTGCTTTCTGGCACGTTTCTTTGAACGCAGCTTCTTTTCCGGTTTATGTTTTTTTGCATCCGGCTGCTCACTATTCTTCTTTTCATCTGGAAGAGATTTTCCACATTCCGGACAAAATAATACTGTACCGTCCGGCAGGCCGGCACCGCAATAAGGACAATATTTCATAATTACATCACGCTCCTTTGATTTATTGGAATAAAAAAACAAGCGGACTCTCCTGAATCCACTTGTAGACGATAGCAGTATAACAGATTTCTTTTCCTATGTCATCGGCAAAGCCCTGCCATACTTGTGCCTTTTTTCTGCCATACATTCCATAGTGGCAATCCCAGGTTATTTTATATATTGTCACAAATTTATCTTGATGCCATTTGGGGCTGAGCCTTCTTTTCATCCGATAAAGCATATTCCCCATTGCCAGCTTCAAAAAATTTTCCAGAACTATCCAAACTAGATATTTTATATCTAGTTTATCCAACATTATACCTGGTTTCTGTATAAAATCAATAGAACAGATGAAAAATATCGAAAGTAGATATATTAAAGGGGCTAATTCACATGGGTAAGAGTATGTTTACAATAAAAGGAAATATTTGCTCAGAAAGAGTCCGATTGGGAAGGGCTCTTCAAAAGCCACCCATCACCCAGGAAGATCTGGCAAAAAAGCTCCAATTCATGGTTATGGAAGACATGACTCCATTAATCATCTCCAGAATCGAAAAGAACCAGCGGCATGTTTGTGATGCAGAGCTGCGTATGATCGCCAAAGCATTGGAGGTCACCATGGAATGGCTGGTGGGGGACAGTGATGAGATTAAGCTGAGATAACCATATAAACACCTACTGAATAAAAACGAAAGAATAGTTTAATGAAAGATTTAGTATTAAAGCTTCAAGATATTTTTAAAAAAGCCCCCTTAGGCATTATGACAGTTTTAGCTATGGATATATTGGAGATTGTTCTGCTATCACTGAATCCTTTTGTTATTGGAATATGTATTGATAATTTTTTGGATCACAGGTACTTCTGGTTTTATATACTAATAGTTTTACAACTTCTACTCATTGCTGTTCGTGCAATAAATAAAATTATTGATACCAGAGTATATGAACACATTATTGAAGACGAAAACAATAATTATTATAAAGAAAAAATACCACAAAATGATTGCTAGTAACAATATTAAGTTTCAGAATCATGATGAAACAAGAGAAGATATTATTTCAAGTAGGAATGAACAACGATTTAAAAGCTTTACTAATACAATTCTAAATTTGAGAGTATTAAACTCTAACTTGGATGCAAAAGCTTATTTGTGGACGGATATATTACAATCAGCGTTATTAATTTTTGCTATTGCTCTTACAGTTTATTTGGGCAACTACACAAGCGGTCAGCTGTTCTCTATTATCACTTATATTATGATATTAAACGAACGTGTCTGTGAAATAAATGAAATCAGAGTTAAAATATATGATTTAATTGATAGCGTAGCCCGATTAGAAAGGAAAGAAGAATGAGTTATCGAGATGAATTTGAAAAAATAATTGAACAAATTATGATAAGTCCCAAAGCTCCTAAAGAAGAAGTTGACCGCCAATTTCTTCCACTGATACAATTCATAAGAAATAATGTTCCCGAACAACTTTATAAATTTAGAGCGTGTACAGAATACAGCATAGAAGCATTTGAAAAAGATGAACTTTGGCTTTCTAAAGCTGCTTTATTTAATGATCTTCACGATAGCCTTTTCTTTTTTGATAAAGATACCATACTTGATTCAATAGAAAAAATGTTTTCCTCTGGTTCCCTCCCTTCTGTAATAGAAACAATTAAACAAATACAATTTCCTAACGCTGATTTACAGAAATTAGCAACAGAAATGCTCTCTTCACTGAATACCGAGCAACTTACGGATATTGTTTGGCAATCAGTACCTGGTTTTAGCCAATGGTTGGAACAATGTTTTTCTTTTGCAAAAGATGGAATACGAGAACACACGAAAATGGTATGCTTATCAGAGAGCATTAAATCTCCGTTAATGTGGGCGCACTATGCAAATAATCATAAAGGATTTGCTATAGGGTATGATTTTAGAAATAATGAAATAACACAATGCTCTAACTGCCCAAATCGTTCGTGTGCTGATATAAAACTAGGAGCGATTTATCCTGTGATATATTCAAACAAGCGTTACGATGCAACAAGATATGGGCAGTGGATTGTGCAGCAACAGCTAAACCGCATGATAGGAATTCCTGTTGAAGAATTTTATGATGATGGCTTTTTGTTTACAAAAGCCGCTTTACATAAATCAAATGACTGGTCTTATGAAAATGAATGGAGAATAACATGCTCTACTCCTAATGTAACTGTAGAGCAAAAAGACCGTTATCCAATTAAGAAAAAACCTATTGCCATTTACTTTGGTAGCCAAATTCCTGATTTTTATCGAAAAATGCTAATGCACATCGCAGATGAAAAAGGGATACCACGGTATCAGATGTATGTTAAAAATTATTCTTCTAAGTATGAGTTAGATTGTATGCCGATTTAGTTATAAAGAGGGAGAATTCTGCTTATTAGGAGAAGAACTATTCTCCCTCTCTTATCCCAAAATAGAGCCAGATCAAAAAAACTTATAATATCTAGCTTCTAAATAAATCACAACATACGAAAATCAGCCTTGGAGCAAAGCTAAAAGGGTAGTGTAAATAAGTTTGTGTTTTTGGAAATAAATGGCTCCTTTTTGGTAAGAATTAGGATATGAAAATTTTTATCGAAAAGGAGTATTTTTATGCCAGCAGCAAAAGAGCAGATTCGACAGATTATTTCAGAAAACAACTTAAACAGCGTTGCTGATGTTTATACCCTGCTCCGGGATAGTTTTAAAGACATCCTGCAGGAACTCATGGAAGCGGAACTGGATGCTTCCCTGGGTTATGAGAAAAACCATAAAGGAAATTTACAGACAGATAATAAACGGAATGGATATTCCGCCAAAAACCTCAAGAGCCAGTATGGGGAATTCCAGATTGATGTGCCCAGGGACCGCAATGGGGAGTTCGAGCCAAAGCTGATCCCCAAATACCAGCGGGATATCTCTGGCCTGGAAGAAAAGGTGATCTCCCTGTATGCACGCGGAATGAGTACCCGCGATATCCACGACCAGCTGAGTGACCTGTATGGGGTTGAAATGTCAGCAGAAATGGTCAGCAAGATTACAGATAAAATCCTCCCGCAGGTGAAAGAATGGCAGTCCCGTCCCTTAAATCCGGTTTATCCTTTTGTTTTTATGGACTGTATCCATTACAAAGTCCGGGAGGATGGGAGGATTTTAAGCCGTGCAGCTTATATAGTGATGGGAGTTACCGTTGATGGGTACAAAGAAATCTTAAGCATTACAGTTGGGGCGAATGAAAGCAGCAAGTTCTGGCTTGGGATGCTCAATGATCTGAAAAACCGCGGGGTAAAAGATGTGCTTTTCTTCTGTGTAGACGGGCTTGCCGGCTTTAAAGAGGCCATACAGGCAGTATTCCCAAAGGCAGAAATACAAAGATGTGTGATCCATATGCTGCGCAATTCTTTTAAATATGTGAATTATAAAGATTTAAAAAAGTTCTCTTCCGACTTTAAGGCGGTTTATAATGCCCCAAACGAAGCCGCAGCCCTGTCAGAACTGGAAAGCGTAAAGGAAACATGGGGAAAGAAATATCCCTATGCCATCAGCAGCTGGGAGAACAACTGGGAAGACGTCAGTTCATTCTTCCAGTTTTCGGATGATATACGCAGGATCATGTACACTACAAATATCATAGAAGGGCTGAACCGTCAGTACCGGAAAGTCACAAAAACAAAAAGTGTGTTTCCAAGTGACACATCCCTGGAAAAAATGCTGTATCTGGCAAGTCAAAACATAACAAAGAAATGGACGCAGAGATACCGGAACTGGGATCAGGTTCTCAACCAGTTGATTCTTCTTTACGGGGAGCGTCTGGAAGATTATCTGTAAAAAAACGGGGTGGCATCAGCTCAAATGCCTTGCCATCCCACCTTTCTTATTCCATCGGTACCTGTAGTATTGCCTGAAATTGCTTCTTTTATTCCGGAGGCCGGGTGTACCCAAAGGGCAGGATCTGGGCAGAGCCCACGAAAAAGCAATATATACAGGGCCTTAAAAACCATGCAAAAAAACGAAATAAAATGTATAAACTTTCCAGATATGGTTATACTATAAATACAAAGGATAAATCGACAGGAAATCGACGACAACAAAAACAAAAAAACTACAAATAAAGCTTACATATCTAATTCCTATCAGGAAATCCTATTTTTCATAGACACAAGATTTTTTACAGCCTCAACCGCTACCGTCCAATACTACACGTACTGGCTTTTAAACAGATTCAGCGATGGGTATGTGATGACCTGCAACCCGTTTTTTCCGAACAAAGTAATTCATTATGAACTGAAACCAGATAAAGTAGACTGTATTGTGTTCTGCTCAAAACACTACAAACCTATTCTGTCCCAGCTGCACAGATTATCAGAAATTCAACACCTATTTCCACTATACAATTACTGCCTAGGCAAGGATGTTGAACCTAGCGTCCCCTCGACTTGATGAGAGTATGGAAACGCTGACCCTACTTTCAAAACAGGCTGACAAACAGCGTATTGCTTTGAGATATGCCCCCTGTTCTTCTGACAGAATAATATACCATAGGACACTTTTGGGAAACTTTTGACATATAGCAAAAACTCTCGCACCTATATTGACCGCTATATTTTCAGTTTTGTAAAGATACATAAAAAGCTGGAAGTCAATATGCCTGATCTGCTCCCAATGACCGAACAGAATAAAGGACAGCTTGCCGAGGGACTTGGAGCAACCACTGGAAAAAAAGGTATTCATATTCAGACCTGTGGAACAAACGTAGATTAACTCGCTACGGTATCCATTCTTCTGGCCGCATGACACTAGATTTTCTAGGCGGCGACTGGAATCCTGTTCAAGAACTTAAAACACAATAGGTTACGGCAAGGCTGTCATTGTATGAACAACCAGAACATTGGCACTTATAATACATATATGTGCTGCTGTTAGGCTTAGTGAACTTTTTACCTCACCCAAATTTGAATTCGACAAATTGCTCTTTTGCCACTAAAATTCCTTAATTTAACACAAAATCCAATTTAGAATAATTTCATTGGATACTCTGCTAGATTTAATAATTCCATACAAATATGTTATGACATATTTACATAAAGGTACTACCAATAGACGGCTAGTCCAATTTCATATTAGCAAAAATAGCCTTTAAAGTTTGTCAGACCGTAATAGCAACACCTATATAAATATTTTCCCTTAAAACATCACATATCACAAAAAATATCTTGTATCTTTACTTTCTACTGAATATAATAATTTATTAAATTATTCATTTGGGCTACTAAATCTTCTCTCGTTCCAGTATTTAATAAAACATGATCTATTTGATGATTATGCTCTAAAAAAGAATCATGTACTCTCTTTATCTCCTCCAATTTACTTTGTATATCTTCATTTAATTCCTTTTGATATATATCTCTACTTACTAACAACTCATGTGCCGTATCTTCATTGCATCCAATTTCATTAATTATATTTTTTATAATATCTAATCTACATTTTTCAATAATATGATTTTTAGTTTCTGTTTCATGTGTGGCGTGTAAATATAAAATAACTACATTATCTGGATAATATTTTTTTGCCACTTCTATTTGTGACATATTAGAAATAAAAATTTGTGCTATTCCATCTGAAATATTTTTATTTATTTCAGCTTTATTGACAGCGTATCTAACTCCTCCTGTTCCTCCTCCCTTTTTATGAAAGCTCCATTCCCATATATTTTTTTCTTCATCAATATATTTAGAAAAATCTCCTGTTTCACCAATCGCAATCATCCCATCTCTTCCATCAGTTCTTTCTCTTGGTGCTCTTTTTGCGTACTTATGAGTTATCCTTATATTTCCGTTCACTTCTCCTAAGTCACCAACTATTTCCATTAATGTGGCTTTGCCTGAGGATGGAGCAGCGCAAACAACAAACACAGGAGGATGCTTAACTCTATGAGATATTTGGACATTTTTAATAATATTTCTTACCTGACTATACATATATTCCAAATTATAGAAATTCAAAATGGCATAATCTATCAGTGAAATATTCTCTATGTATTGATTATAAAGCATCCTTATGTTTGCTCCACGCGTTTTTATGGTTTCAAAATATGGCAAAATATTATTCCATTCCTCATTTAATAATGGCATAACTTCTTCTATTCTATCCATATAACTAAGACGTGTTGCACTTCCTAAAACAGAACATAGCGACTGAATATTTTTTATAGCAAGTTTTTTACTTTCTGAATCAGTGTCAAATTTTATAGCCTCCCTACTCTTAAAGCGCTTTAATAATTCCCTTTCATCAATTGTAGAAGCAATATATATAACTTTTACCCGATTCTTTAATTGTTCGTTTTCCTTTAATACTTTAATTACATGAAAATCACTAATAATTGCAACAACATTATTTTGATTTAATTTTTCTAAAATCTCCTCTATTTGAATACCATAAAAATTACTATTTTTATAATAAACTACACCTTTACAACCCCCACATAATTCCTTCAATTTTGTGATTCTCTGCAAACGAATATCGGCTGCCTCACCTTCCAACACCCCTTTTATCTGGTGCGAATCCATTGCAACTACATCATCACCTTCACCGCGAACATCCCTAGTCGAATATTTAGGCACTCCAACCCAAAGGTTTTCGTCTACAATTTGACGCATCAATGCACTTTTACCAACTGCACTTGCTGCTACAAGAATATAGAAAAAATTAGTTTCTTTTGTTTCATACATCTGTTTTCTCCCAAATTTTTATCGAAAAATGTATTTTATGGATTCTGTAAATTCTACTAACAACCACTTCTCTTCACTACACATATAGATTATATCATCTGTATATTTTTCTGGATTAGTTTCCACATCTTCTACCAATTCTTCTATAGTTACCAATCGGTGGGCAGATTGTGCTCCTTTTTCCTCTGCTATTCCCATTAACTCATCAATTTCCTCTTGGGTATCAATATAGCCTTCAGGTGCAATAAATAAGAACACGTCACTAATAAACCTTGTAAACCAAGTTTCTTTATGTTCCTGATATATCACCTTTCCATTTTTTCCTCTTAATTCATTTCCATCTTTATCCTTTAATACAATATTATTTCCCTGCTTATCCTTATCTTTAACATGCATAATTCTAGGCGATTTCCTCTGCACCGTCATTGGCTCTCCTTCTTGTGTTGTTGCACGAAATACAATCCAATCAGCCGGAGCCAATCCATCAAATTCATTTTTGAAATATTTTTCCGGTCTCTTCTCAATATTCCATTCACCAAAATCTACAATATCACCCAACTCAGCCGACATATATTTAGAAAACTCAGCTTCTGGTAAAAAAAGTTCTTCAACTAACTCTCTTTTTGCAGTAACAATTGTAGAACTATCTTTTAAATCTACATGCCCTCCTGCTGATTTATCCCAAAGTTCTCTGTTATCTGCGGTATAAGGACTGCGCTGTTGCAAAAGCAACTCTCCTTTTCTATTAAATATAAAAGCCCACACAGAATATCTTTGAAAATTTGTTGTATAAAAAGCTTTCCTTGGATAAATTCCTCGTGGCATATCTTTCATATCATACAATTCAATTAATTCATCGTTAGGCTTTGACATAAATTTCCCACCTGCCTTTTCATCCAACATAAATTCAATATAAGTATTTAACTGATCATATAGTTCTTTATCCGATGACTGTGTTATCTTCCGGTACATAGATAAATCTGGTAAATCCAATGTCGTAAAGCAGTACCATATTACATCATCCGCCAAAATTATATTAACAAACTGGCGCAAATTATTTTGCAATAGTTTTATTCGTTTACGCATATTCTGTTGAATGTGTTCATCATCACAATGACTAAGAATATCCTCCACAAAACCTGCCGTATTCATACGCCCCTTTTTCCCACCAATTAACCTACTTCGATAAGTTTGCAACTTATCGAAGTCCATTTTATTTTTACTTATACCTTTTGTATAGAATAAAGATTGATTAAAATTCTCTGTCTCATTCTCATAAATAAGTGTTATACTTAAATTCTCACATGTTCTCAAAATATCATAGAACATTAACGGTTTTTCTGTTATTTCTTGAATGATGGGGTTGACACCAACTATTATCAGCCGCTTCTGTGCTGGCTTTTCTTCTGCATTTTTAAATAAATTCAACAATTCCATGACTCGCCCTCCTATTATATACTTTCTATTATAAATCTAACGATGTTAACCAACTATCTAAAATTGATTCAAATTGATATTTTTCCGAATAAGTTACATACAAATTTTTAATCAAATCAAATGGTACTTCCGATAAACTACTATGCCTCAAAATCAAACAATCTTTCCTTTGATAGTGCATTATACCCAACTCATAAGCCACGTTGGGATTATAATGGGATTTTTCTTCAGGTTCATCAAACAAAGCAATTCCATATTTACAACAATATAACACAGCCAACGGATTATATACATCATTTGTAATATTCCATTCTGCTTCATCAGCACGAACACAGTTCAATCCTCTACGCTCTAGTTCTCTTTTTATAAACTTGTAAAAATCCAAATTATTATCTCGAAACTTCATCATTATAAAGACATTTTTTTCATATGGGTATCGTTCCATTTGCCTCTGCAATTTATCCTTATATCCAACTAATGGAACAATTAACTCATTTTTAATAGATGGGTTAATATAAAGCACATTACCCGCTTCATTTTTCCTGGAATACTTTTTTATTAAATGTAATATTTTTTTATGAAAGTCTGATTTATTTGAGTTATTAATAATTGTAATTACATTTTCATCTGGAGTATCTACATAATCTGGCCAAACCATTTCATTTCTCTTTAACCTAAAATCTATTGCTTGTCGGTCAAATCCTTCTTTCCTTAATCTTTTTGTTGCCAAACCTTCATCAGTATATATAAAAATATGTATTACATAAGCAATTTCTTTAAATTCTTCTTGAATTCTATCTATTAAAGCTTTATTTCGTATAATAACAAAAGTGAATTCATGATTCTTTACAGACTCCATTAACGTAGATTTACTAAATCCATACTTTTTACCTCCATATGGGTATGTATAACACTGCCCCTTATTCTCCATCTCCCACTTTTTAAATTGTTGTTCAGAAATAAAGGTGAGTTCTGTTTCTTTCGCTTCTTCTTTCAATCTCACTTCTCTAGTTGTAAACTTTGAAATCACGTTAATATCATAATTATCTAAATATGTTTTAACAAAATTTATCAAATCGGATTTTCCTGTTCCTGCTGCTCCATCAATTAAAAATATTTTATTCATACATTATCTCCTCATAGGTATTTTATTTTAGTAATTCATCATATGTCGTATTAAGTTCATCTTTTATTGCTCTTAACTGTTCTACTTGTACATGTTGTATTCCTCGTTCAATCTTTACAAGACATTCCCTTGTTATCGGAATTCCTTGTAGATCTAATAAACGAACAAGTTCTGTCTGCCCTATACCTTTTGCAACCCTTATCTCTCTAATATTTTTTCCAATATCTCCATTTTTGTTTTGTTTAATCTTTTGTCTCAACAATATCACCTCTTCTTGAACCCTTTTCAGTCCAATTATGTTCTTTATTCTATTTACAAATTGGAAAATAATGGGACTGATATTAGTCCTAAACATAGAAATGTAAAAAGAATTGAGGAATTTTTACAGTGCAGAAGACATATATCTACTATTATAGCCTTCCCCCTCACTTTCGTTTAAACAAAAATGGGGGAACCGGCATCAATCCAGTTCCCTGCAAGCATCGGAATTCAAGTTCAACAACCACTCGAAGCATTCTTCATAAACTCTCACTCCAAACACATATTTATCTATAACGTATTCCGCAAACTCACCATCCTCCGGTATTGTGAACTGCTTCAAGAGCCTTTGTAGGTCTTCCGACTTGTCGCTGACATCTGACTCCGTGGCAAGCTTCACATCGCCATACTGCATCATCTGCTATTCCAGCTTCGCGATCTGCCTCTCCACTTCTTGCTACACCAAAGGTTCTCCAAGTAGACGCCCCTGTTCTTCCACGACTATTCCGTCTGTACACGCTTTTTCTCCATCATCCTCTTTACCCGTTCAAATTCCTCTTTGATGACAATGGACTGGTGCTTCCCCTCACTGATGACGCAGTCAAGCTCACCGCGATTCTTCGCCCTTTTTCTGTTCGAGATATTCAGAGATATTCCTTCTGGTACTCCAACTCTCCACAATAGAGGCAATTCTTAATATGGCTGGAAAATCCCAATCTTCATGGCAACTACAATGCAATCATTATAGATTATATGAAAGAGAATCCTCCTGCCGTGTATCAGGATATTTATAACCGGGACGACCACAATTATTGGGAATCGGTTGACACAGAGCTAAAAGAATATGTCGCTGAAATCGGTCTTGATTATGGTACGAATGACGACCGTATGAGCCGTCCTTTCAATGCGCTACCTACAATCGTTAATTATTTCTATCACAGCGAACTCAAAAAATCAGCAAGAAAAAGCGGTGATAATTACACCTGAACTACCCGAAATAGAAATGTTAAAAAATGTGAGCATGCCACAGATAAAGGGACTTATTATCGAAAAATCGCCGTCAATCGTCCGGAGGTTAACGCACAGCCGAGCAGCGACAAATTTTACAAAGCTATTACGGGACAAAATATAACCGCTACGACACGCAGAGGAAAATTTTTAATAATCAATTTGAGAAATGAAAACCGAATCATTCTGCAATTGCGAATTATAGACTGCTTGCTTGTTACGTCGCTTGACTATCTGATGGAAAATCACACACATATCATTAGCAACTAAACAATGAAACGGAACCTCGTTTCTCCGATACCCAACGTTTCGAGCGCTTTTGGCTAATACAAAGCGGTTAACAAGATACATATAAGGGAATTGAGAAATTAGAGGTTGAACCGTTATCCTCTGAATGTAGCTCCAACTATCTACAAAGCAAACTTGGAAAGCGAAAAAAGGCACCTAGGGAATGTCCGTTCAACCAAAGCGTGATTGCAGGAATCGGCAACATTTATTCCAATGAGATTGTATTTCAGGCAAGAATCCGTCCCACCCTTCAAGCTGCTTAACAGCGGAGAAATGGAAACATCCTGCTGCAGTGATTCCCGAATGTCTGTCCTATTTTACCCTAAAAAACCATATTACAGCCGATGATTACTTGGAAACCAAATTACAGAACTCCACAATACGCCTTTTTTACAGGCATACAGTCACGCTGGCGGCCCTTTCCCAAATTGCAGAGATACACTTTGTCGTACTGTTATCAGTAGCAGAAGCATTGTATATTGTACAAATTGTCAAGGCGAGCAATGGCGAATGGCAATTGCATTAAAAAGCTCTGATAGTCCACAAATTCAATGTAGATATCAGGGCTTTGTGTACTTTCTATTTTATAACTTTTCCAACCAGCACAAACCTCGCATTATCAAACTCATAGCTGCAGGTTGAAAGCGTCACAATCCTGTCTGTGACTGCCGGTGTGATTTCACTTTTAAAACAGGAGCGTTCTTTTGCCTCTTCCAGCCATTCCCCAAACTCCACGTCAGATCCCAGCGCGATTTCCCACGCATTCTCCTGAACACTTGCCACATAACCGGCAAAGATTTCCACCCGGACATTCTGTTCCGGCATCATCAATAAAACAACCGGGTGCCCCTCATAAAATCCCTGCTTTTTATACTCCGTCAATCCAGAAAACATGGTACCGTTTTTCATGTGGTGCCCATAGATAATGCTGTGCCGGTCTGACAAATCCGGCGAGTTCCGGCTGTCCAGAAAGATACATCCCGAACCATTCCATTTACCGTTAAATAAACGCTTCAGATAATACTGGTTGTCCGTCCCCTGCACCACCGGATAGTTAATTTCTGTATCCTCAATATAAATCCAGGCCACAATATCCGGATTGATTTCACTAAGTGCATCAAAATCTACGGCCGGCCAGCGAAGGTCAGGTTCCCCCTCTCCAGACTGGCTTCCATTTTCTTCCTCATCCCCGCTGTCTTCTGGGGTCTCATCCACCCAGACATACTGCTCTATCTCAGTATAGGAGGATTCCCCTTCACCATATTCCTTCAGCTGCCGATAAATCTGGAAGGCGCCTAACATAAATATCCCTGTAAAAATTAAAATGAGTATTGTATATAATCTTTTCTTTTTCATAATTCTTCACAGCCGGTTGGCTTTCTCTTTCATCTCCTTTGCTGTAGGGTTACTGTAAATCAAAGTTGTCTGGACATTGCTATGTCCTGCCTGGTTCGCTATCTCATGGATGGAATATCCACTCTCCAGCGCATGTGAGCAAAAATAGTGCCGCAGCGTTTTCGGCGTGATACGATCCGAATACTGGTTGAATATCTGATTGATTCTGGAAGGAGAGAGTTTTCCACTCTGCCTGCTGACAAAAAGATACGGGCTTTCTGACCTGCGCTCCTTTAAGTATTCCCGGATTGCATGGACGATTTTGTCATTGATATAGACCAGCCTCTGCTTATCCCCCTTCCCTACAACACGGATTTCTTTTGATACCAGATCCACCTGCTCCAATAATAAACCGACACACTCCGTTCTCCGAAGCCCTGAATAAGCGTACAGGGTGACAATGGCATAATCCCGTTTGCTCCCGCTCTCCAAAAGCCGCTGACGGAATGCATCAACATCCCGTTTTTCAACGGTACAAGGGCTCGCATACTGCAGCTGCACTTTCATAAAATCTGTTTTCAGGATTACAGTCTCAGTCTGGGTTCCTTCGGCTATCAGGAACTCGTTCAGGCACCGCAGCGCAGATAAATGGTTATTTACGGATTTCGGGGAATAGCCTTTCAGGTTCCGCATATAGGAAATATACTCCAGCACATTTGCCCGGTACAACTGCGGCAGCGCATTCCCAAAACTGAATTCACACCACTCAAAATACTGGCGGATATTCCGGATATATGTTGTCATTGTATTCTGGGACTTTCCCAGCTTCTGCATATACAAAGCAAATCTGTCTGTCATCTTCCCACGCTCCTTCCTCATACATTTCATTACACGGGAAACGAGCCGTTTTTACAACGCAAACTGCCAACCGCCCTCCATCTTCTGATTATGTCTAACTCATTTCATCTGTATCATCCGCTGATTATGTTTAACTGAATATGTAAAACAATCGGATCATTGCCTATGAGTTAAACACAATTAGCATTATGTTTAAGCCGGCAAACAGCATTCCGGTACAAATAGCTCTGTAAATGAGACTGTAACTTCCACAAAAAGAATCCCAGCTTTCCAAGGTGACTGTAAAGATGACTGAGGCAGAATAGCGCTTCCATTGCACTATTACCTGAAGAGTACAAACATACAGATGTGAATTTAAAACGAACAGCAATCAGTATTCATCCGTTTTTTTCTGAAATCTCTTGATATTATTCCGCTAACTGAATATAATATATATAGCAAAGGAAAGGAGCCGGAGCGGAACATGAAATTCATAACGACAACGGAAGCTGGCAGCAGGTGGAACCTCTCCTCACGACGCGTAGGAGTCCTGTGCAGTGAAGGCCGAATCCCCGGAGTCCAGAAAGCCGGCAACACCTGGCTGATTCCGGACGATGCCAAAAAACCTGGCGATGCCCGTATAAAAAGCGGTAAGTACAGGAAAACAAAAAACGAAACGGAGGATGCATCAAATTGATTGACATTGCTTCTATATTACAATCAAATGAGCATGTTAATATCGAAGTGAAAGCTGCGGGCAAAGGGATCCCGAACAGTATCTGGGAAACATACTCTTCATTTGCAAATACCTTTGGCGGCGCCATCATTCTCGGTATTGAAGAAAACAAAGACACAAAGGAATTTATTCCAAAAGGAATCCATAATCCCCAGCAGATGCTCTCTGATATCTGGAATATGCTAAACAACCATCAGAAAATCAATAATAATATTTTGCTTGAACACCATGTATACAGCGCCCGGCATAGGGATATGGACTTCATCGTCATCGAGGTTCCCCGTGCAGATCGAAGGGACAAGCCTGTATATATCGGCCAGGATATGTTCAAAGGAACGTTCAAGAGGAACCACGAGGGGGACTACCACTGTTCTGCCGAGGAAGTAAAAGCTATGCTTCGCGATCAGGCAGATACGCCACAGGATGCGTTGCTCCTGGAAAACCTCCTAATAGATGATTTGAATCAGGAATCGGTTCACCGCTACCGGATCATGTTCAATAATCTGAAACCGGATCATGTATGGGGAAAACTCGCAGACGATGAATTCCTTATTAAAATTGGTTCTGCCAAAAAAAGCCGGGAGGACGGGAAAATTCATCCCACACTCGGCGGGCTTATATTTTTCGGTGATTTTATAACCATCACGGAAGAACTGCCAAACTATTTCCTGGATTACAGGGAACGGCTTTCAAATGAAACTCGCTGGTCTGACCGTGTCTGCTCTGGCGATGGAAATTGGAGCGGCAATATATTTGACTTCTATTTCAAAATCATTGACCGTCTGACTGCTGATGTAAAGACGCCATTTAAACTGGATTCTAATATGCAGCGTATAGACGACACCCCGATACACCGGTCACTCAGGGAGTGTCTGGCCAATGCCCTTATCCATGCCGACTACTATGGCCGCCGCGGGATTGTTATTGACAAAGAATTCCGTAAGATTACGATTTCAAATCCGGGAACTTTCCGTATCAGTATTGACGAGGCTATTGCCGGAGGTATCAGTGATGCGAGAAACGGCAGAATATTTAATATGTTTTCGCTTATAAAGGTAGGCGAACGCTCTGGACAGGGCCTGTGCGATGTATATAATAACTGGGAAATAAACGGCTTTAAAAAACCAGGATTGCAGGAAACAACCGCTCCTGACCGTATTACTCTCACACTTGAGATAGAAATTGACAGTAATCGTGAGAGCAATGACAGTAATGATGACAGTAATCTGACAGAAAATGAAGCAAGGGTAATCGCAGCTCTTCGCAAAAACAGCAGCCTCAATGCAACACAGGTTGCAGCAGAAACAGGGCTTTCTGTATCTACTGTCAATAGAGTATACAAAAGCTTAAAAAATAAAAACTATATTGCACGTGAAAGCCTGACTCGCGGCAAATGGATCATTCTGAAATAAGATGATAATAATATGCCAAGGCAGTTCAAAAACAACAAGACTGATTATCATAAATGCCGCCACGCGCTGCGACTACAGCATCAAAGGCACCGATATTCAGAGCAAAATGTTTGACAATCGGATTGTTGTAGAAAGCCCTGGAAACCTGCCCGGCATTGTCCGTTTGAACAACATGCGCCAGGTCCACTTTTCCCGCAACCCGAAAATTGCTGCATTTCTGCATGAGTATGATTATGTGCAGGAATTTTGAGAAGGCGTTGACCGGATGTTTAAGGAGATGGAGAAAGCAGGACTGCCGGCGCCTGAATATAAGGATGTCGCTTTTATGCTGCATACGACAATCCGGAACGGCATCAATGTCGTAGATAATGTCGCAGACAACCATGCAGCCGTAATAAAGCTTTCCGCTACTGAACAGGAGATTCTTGAGCATTTGCAGAATTCGTCGACACTTTCTGCGAAAGAGTTTGCCTCTCTGCTCCACAAAACCCCCAGAACAATCCAACGTAATATAACTGCATTAAGAGAAAAAGGATTGTTACGGAGAGAAGATTCTGACAGAAAAGGCAAATGGATTTTATTAAAGTAAAGGACAGTGATAAAGTGCCAAGACAATTCAAAACAGCAAGACAAATCAATAAGCTAAAAGTCATCGATGCTGCCGAAAAACTCGGCGTTTCCCAGCCAACGCTCAGCGCCTGGGAGGGGGAAAGGAAATCTCCCTCCATAGACAGCCTTGAAAATATGGCCGACCTTTACGGGGTCAGCGCCGATTTCCTGCTTGGCCGCTGTGAATCCCATGTCCAGGATTCCAGTCAGCCCATTTCCCTGCAGTCATTGCCAGCATTTCATGGCAGGCCGGTATGGTCTGCCACATATGGATGGCTGCTGGTGAACGCTGCCGACAGGCTTCTGACCTTTCCTGACGGCCATACCCTGCCTTTTATGGACATAGCCAGTGAATTATTTATCTCTGCCCCTCCCTTTTCTGAAGCAGAACCGCCGAACGGGCAGCCCCTGTCCCGGTCTGAGGTTAACAGGCAAAAGGAAATCTGGCTGGAACCGATTTCCCCAGACTCGGATTTACGAAAAGAACTACAGGGATGGTACCGTGTCAAGGACCGTTTTGTCGAGAATGAGTATGGGAGCCGGTTTTATCTGGATACTTACGGCTCCAAATGGCTGGCATTTACTCCTGAGACTGAAGCATAAAAGAATCCGACGCCCTGCATCCATTGTATACAAGGCGTCGGATTTTGATTATTCATGCTTTCTGAACGGGCTGCCAAATATTCAGTTTTTATGTTCAGAGCATCATAAGGAGAAGAACATTTCTATTTTCTTCTTATATGCATCCCTCCATTTCCAACTGTATTCTTTCATCTTGAAGATTTCACCGCCTCCTCTCTGTTATATGCTGTATATAGAAAAGCCGCAGAACCAAGAATCTGCATCATCTGCAAATTCATTGGCTCTGCGGCTTAGCGGCTGGCTCCTGAATCACGGTTATTTGAAATTGTTCCACATCTATTAGAATTTCCTGTTTGCACTTTGGACAGAATACAGGGAAATTCTTCATGGTTGTATCTGCCCTGATTTTATCGCGGGTCTTGTTTCCGCATAATGGACAATAGATCCAATCAGATTCATACATTTTCTTCTTTGTTATTTGTTTTCCTCCTAACGAAAGTTAACATCTTATTGTTTTACATATCATGTCTATAAACGGTATCAGCACATGTCAAGTGTCCATTTTTCATAGTCTCTGCTTCCTTCCACAAAGCGCTTCAGCCCTTCTTCCAGCTGGTTGCGGGAGCAGGCGATATTCAT
This sequence comes from Eubacterium sp. 14-2, assembly GCF_000403845.2. Taxonomy (GTDB): domain Bacteria; phylum Bacillota; class Clostridia; order Lachnospirales; family Lachnospiraceae; genus Petralouisia. Next base: position 53,014 of record NZ_KE159569.1, read on the forward strand.
TCTGATAAACGAACTTCCACTTTCACCATACTGTCGTCCTTCTGACAGGTACAATCCTGTATGTTCCCGCAGATATCGTGTAAATTCCGTTGCACACCCCTGCATTTTCCGGCAGTCCAGCCACATGAGATAGGTCGCCTGCGAGGAAACCGGCTTGATCTGAGGTGCCTCTTTCTTCAGATAATCCTCTACAAAATTTTTATTTTCCTGAATATATTCTCTCAAAGCATCCAGCCATGCCTCCCCCTTCGTAAAGGCCGCCACCGCCGATTCTACTGCAAAGGAATTCGGCTCTGCAACCTCATCCGTGTTCAGTCCCCGCCAGACCTTATGCCGTAGGTTGGAATCAGGAACGGCCACTGCTGCTGTCTGCATTCCCGCCAGATTAAAGGCTTTTGTGGGAGCTATACAGGTAATGCTGCACTTTCTGCAGCTTTCCGAAACAGAAGCAAAAGGGATATATTCCTGGCCGGGACTGGTCAGGTCACAATGAATTTCATCCGAAATCACAATTACATGGTGTTTCCTGCACAGATCACCAACCCGCCCCAGTTCCTCCCGGTTCCAGATTCTTCCTACCGGATTGTGGGGATTACACAAAATCATCAGGGTAGTCTGCGGATCGGAAAGTTTTTGTTCCAGAGTCTCAAAATCCATATGATAAGTGTTTCCGTCATATTGCAGCGGACTTTCTACAATATTTCTTCCGTTATTCACAATGGAATTGAAGAAAATATTGTAAACCGGTGTCTGTACCAGCACATTTTCCCCCACTGTCGTCAGCTTGCGTACCATACTGGAAATGGCCGGAACCACCCCTGTACAGAAAACAAGCCACTCTTTTTCCATGGAAAAACCATGCCGCCGTTTCCACCAGCCCATATAAGCCTGATACCATTCTTCCGGCACAATGGAATAGCCAAATACACCATGGGCGGCTCTCTCCTGAATTGCTGCCTGAATCTCCGGCGCTGTCTGAAAATCCATATCTGCCACCCACATAGGCAGCTCATGCTCTTTTACATCCCATTTCAGTGAATGGGTATTTCTCCTGTCTACAGGTTTATCAAAATCGTAAGGCATCCTGCACCTCCAAACTTTCTGTCAAATTGATTTGCGAAAATCAAATACCCCGCTGCCTGCAGCGTGCATTTGACTGCCAAAGGTCATGTGGACCTTACTCCAGCGAGAATGTCACCGTCACATCCCCGCTTCCAAGGGCTTCCTCCCAACCGGTCAGATCATCCACATGCCCCAGTCTTGTATAGCTCCACGAATTGGAGCCATAAAATATAACAATCTGGTTTCCATTATATAAGACAATATCTCCTGCATGGGTTGTGGTCTGACTGTTGCTGGCAGGAAGGCTTGTTCCCAAAGAACCTACCTTTTCAAAGCCGGAATAATCACTCATCTGAATGCTCACCGGATTTTCCCGCATCATTTCCACAAACGAAGCTACTGCCTCATTTTCTTCTAATGTGGCTGAAAATACTGCATCGCCAACCTGTACCTTCATATTCATTACAGCCTCCTCTGCTCCATTTTGGATATCTGCTTCTGTGCCAACCGTTTCACTCATTTCCATTTCCGGTACAGTTTCCCCATCCTCCGTATCTGCTGCTGATTCTGTCATGTTTTCTGACTCATTGGAAATGGTGTCTGGCTGCATTCCCTCCGCCTTAGTTTCCGTGGAATCCATAGCCTCGGATTGAACATCTGCATTCTCTGATTCTTCAGAAAGATCAGACAGAGGTGCCCCTTCTTCCAAGGGAGATTCTGCCTGGTCAACAGGCATCTGTGCCTGTATATTTCCACATGCTGCCATCGAAAATATAACTATCACCATGCACAGCAAAGCCCAAAATTTTTTCATGGTCTGTCTGCTCCTCTTTTTCTATGTTATCGTTTCATATGGGGAGTGCCTTTATAAAGACAAGGACTCCGAACAGGCTTAGAACTGCCCCGAAAATCCGGTTCACCCTCTGAAAACTGTTTTTTCTCTTCTTTTTTCTGGCCAGGGAAACTGCAGCAGTAAGTCCTCCCCACCAGAGATAGGTTCCAAGGAACACTCCCAGAACTACCAGCCAGCCATTCCCTTTTGTGCTGCCTCCTGCAATGCCGAACCAGGAGAAGGCAAACAGAAAGGTCAGGATTGCTGCCGGATTTGTGATTCCTACTGCAAATGATGTCAGAAACATCCTCCATCTTCCCGATACTTCTGGAACCTCCGTCTCTTCTCCTTTTCGGAAGAACAGGCGGATTCCCAGATACAGCACGATGGCTCCGCCCACCAGATGAATAACCGTCTGATGTTCCAGAAGGAAATCGGAAACTATGGTCAGTCCAAAAGCCCCGATTCCTGCATAAATGCAGTCTGCCACAGAGGAACCCATTCCCGTAAGGAGGCCGGCCTTTATCCCGTGTTCCCAGGTTCTCTGCACGGTCATGGCTCCTACTGCCCCCACCGGTACACCAAAGAGCAATCCAATCAGAATCCCTTTCAAAAGCAGGCTCATACTGCCTCCTTTAGTTCTCTTCTGCAAATGATCCTTGTCTTTTCCGGATCTACCTTATCTTTTTCAATAATCAGCTCATCAATGCTGTCTGCCTGGATTACCCCACCGGAAGGGTTCATCACGCTGTCAATCTTCCCGGTAACTTCTGCATCCACTGTAGAATATTCAAAAGCAAGGGTAGTATTCAGAAGCTTGCAGTTCTTCATTACCAGGTTATCAATGTAGCACATCCCCTGCAGGCTCTCGATGGTGCAGTTTATAAGTGTCAGGTTCTTTGCATTCCAGCCCAGGTATTCACCGGAGATAAAGGAATCATACACCGTCACATTCTCCGTGTTCCAGAAAGCATCCTTTGAAAGCATACGGGCATTGTGGATTTCCATATTCTTTACCCCGTCAAAGGAGTAGTTGCCCACCAGCCGGAAGTCCCTAAGCACCATATTCCGGCTGTTCATGGCGAAATAGTCGCCTTTTGCCGTCACATGGTCAAGCTCCACATCCTCGCAGTTCCAGAGCGTTTCAGCCGCATTGGGAAGGTTTACATTCTTCAGGTTTACACCCCGGCAGCGGCGGAAATTTTTGGGCGCTTCAATCACCGCATCTTCCACAGTGATATGATCCGTATACCATACCCCTGCACGGGCCATTTCAAACCATGTACAATTTCTGGCTGTGATATTCTTTGCATACCAAAAAGGATATTTCCATTTGAACATACAACCCTCCAGTTCAATATCATGGCTCTCCTTCAGCGGTGACTCCCCATCTGCAAAGATACTGTCATTAATCTTAAGATCTGCTCCCTGAAACAATGCTCTTTCTCCTGTCAAATACTCCTGTCTGATTTCTTTTTCTTGCATGAGTGTTCCTCCTGTGATTTTCTAATTATTTGTTTTTTTCAATACAATACTTTTTATTCTTGCCGTTCTTTCCTTTGGCTTGCAATAAGAATACCGGATGCAGATAACATACCGCTAACAAAAAAATAAACAATTTCTAAATGAATTCTTGCTGATTTCTCAACTCATCAGAAACTTTTATAAGACAATCCCACTTCCTGATTTGCTGGTATCTGTTTTATCATTTTTGCGGGAACGCCGCCAACAATTACGCCAGACGGAATATCCTTTGTCACCACTGCCCCAGCCGCTATAATGGCGCCATCACCAACCGTTACCCCCTGCAGTACCGTTGCATGGGCACCAATCCATACATTTTTTCCAATATGAATCGGTTTGGGAATCAGTTCCCCGCGACGCTTTGGATCCTGCTCATGGTTCAAAGTTGCCAGGACAACCATTGGGCCAATGAATGTCCCATCGCCAATGTAAATCCCTCCCTGATCCTGAAACTGGCATCCCCCGTTAATAAAAATATGCTTTCCTATATGTATATTCTTTCCACAGTCTGTATAAAATGGCGGAAACAATCCAAAGCTCTCATCTATTTTTTGTCCTGTAAGAATTGAGAATAACTCACGTATTTCCTGCGGTTCATGATAGCCGCAATTGATCCGGGACGTTATTTTCATTGCCTCCTGGCTCAGCTTTCCCATATGCTGATGCACATCGGAGCCGCATACCACCTTTTTTCCAGAATTCATTTCTGTAATAAAACTCTCCGTATTCATACATTCCTCCTGCTTTCTTTCCAAACTTGTAACCGAAAAATCATTACGGCCAAACTTCTTTCTTCACAAGTTTAGTATAGATAGACAAAGCAAAAATATCAAATACTTATACTTAATCATTTTGTATAGAAAAAAACTATATACTTTCAATAATCTAAGGAGGCCCACGCAGAGCCTCCTTCCATATTTTCTTACATAGCGCTATTTTTCTTTCTGTACCTCTCCTTCCGGAAATATAATCTTAAATACAAAAAAGAAAATGACCATAGAAACACCACCAGTTATAAAAGTGACTAATATGTTATACACTGCCGGTGCTACATAAGCAGATGCAATCGGCATCCATAAATTATTGAATCCATTGCAGATTAGGGATATTATGATCCAGGCAATAAAATACCACATTGCCTGATACCACGGATTTCCATGACTTTTAAAAGTTATATTTCTTTGCAGCGGAAAATTAATACATTGTGCAACAAACGAACCCGTCTCATAACTGATAAAATATCCGAGTCCTCCTCCAATCATTATCGTCCCTGCCGTATCATAAAGAACATTGTATCCCAATAAACTCCATGTAAATTCTACACCCAGTATGTCAACTGGTACTTGCGGCCACATAAACTCTGTTCCTGCCAGCCCTTCTCCCAATATACCTGGCATGAATGTAAAAAATAAGTATTGTACAATTGTAACCCCCATGCTGAATACAAAGAAAAACGCAATCTGATAGAGCCATTTGGCGAGCTTTGGATGTTTCTTTTCAAAACCTGCCCATCTTTTTTTTAACTGATCCATCTTTCATCACCTTCTCTACTTTCCTTTCAACTTTTTCTCATAAGCTCTATTTAATCTGGAATTTGTAAAATATCCTGCCACAATCTGCTTAATGCCTTTAAAAAAATGTCCATTTACTACTTTCACCATTCCCCGTACCATGTCCATACTGACCGCACCGCCTGTCATTTTAGCAATTGCCCGAAATGGCATATTATAAATAAACAAAATGTTTAAATCCGGCTTACCTCGATCTTCACTTTTCTTCTTCATAGCAGTCAGCCGGTTATAAATCATTCTGGCTACCGGACTTTTTGCATAATACATCTGGCAGATTGCATCATTGATGTCCAAATCCCCAGACCACTTTCCACTTGCAGGAGAATATCCAAGCAAACAGGCAAACTCCCCATCCTCCACTTTCTGGATCAGCCCTGAATAATAAAGCGGCATTTGTTTTTTGCTGTATGGAAAATCGTCCGTCGTCCCATCCCTATGTATTGTCCCCACAAGCCGGATATCTGCAACACATGCACCAACCATAAGTTCATACTCTCCGCCTTCTATTTCCCATTGATTGGTTTTTACATTCCAATAGCGGAATGTTTTATCATCAAATGGAATGCTGATCCGTATACTTTCGCAGGCTCTTAGGAATACTTTCTTGAAGCCTTTTAATTCCTTTGCCGGACGAAATACCTTTCCATTTGGTAAACCCACATAAAGCTGCGCTACTTCTGCCCCATCTGCAGTGCCACTATTTGTAAGCGTAAATTTCACTTCCTTTTCGTTGATTTCCAAATCTGAATAGTCAAAAGTTGTATAAGAAAGCCCATAGCCAAACGGATATTGTACCCGTACTTTACTGGTGTCATAATATCTGTATCCCACAAAAATGCTTTCCCGATACTCGGAGTTTCTCTCCGTACTTGGATAATGACGGAATGCTGGTGTATCTTCATGCTTAACCGGATATGTCTCATTTAAACGTCCAGAAGGGTTTACTTTTCCGGTCAAAATATCCAGTATAGCCCCTGCGCCTGCCTGCCCATTCAAATACCCATGGAGAATTGCTTTCAAAGAGTAATGCCATGGCATCTCAACAGAAGATCCAGCGCTTATAATTCCCACCACGTTAGGATTCACCTGTACAATCGCTTCCAACAATTCAATCTGGTTCTGGGGAATACGCATATGGGTACGGTCTAAGCCTTCAGATTCACTGATTTCATCCAAACCGAAGAAATAGAGCACAACTTCAGCATTTATTACCAAATCAAGCGTCGCTTTCTTCATTGCCTCATCTTTTTCACCGCTGCGTCGATAGCCTTCGTTTACTCCTATCACCTGCAAATCATACTGATCAGCTACTTTTTCTATAGATTCTACAAAAGTAGGATTCACCATGGAAGAACCAGCTCCCTGATACCTTGGCCTTACTGCAAAATCTCCGACAATCGCGACTTTTGTTTTTGATCTAAGCGGAAGAATTTTATCTTCATTTTTAAGAAGCACTGCGCTTTCTAAAGCAGCCTTTCTCGCCAAATCGTGATGTGCTTTTTCATTAAAATACTTAGGCTTCCCTTCCATATTTTTATTCAACGTCAAGACGGCGTCTAACAATTCATCTACACATCGATCCAGTTCACCTACTGTAAGATTCCCCTCATCTATGGCCTTCAGCAGTTCCCTTGCGGAATCCAGTCCCGGAGCAGGCATTTCCAGGTTGGAACCTGCTGCTATGCCTTTCGCATGGTCATTCGATGCCCCCCAGTCTGTAACAACAAATCCATCAAATCCCCATTCTTTACGAAGGATATCATGGAGCAGATGTTTATTTTCATTGGCATAAACACCGTTGATTTCGTTGTAGCTTGTCATTATAGACCTGGCGTTTCCTTCTTTTACTGCAATCTCAAACCCCGTAAGGTATATTTCTCTTAATGTTCGCTCATCTATAACTGCATTCATCGCCATGCGGCGAAGCTCCTGGCTGTTAACTGCAAAATGTTTGGGGCAGGCATATATGCCCTGGCTCTGAATCCCTCTTATATAGGATGCCGCCATCTTTCCCGCCAGATAGGGGTCTTCTGAAAAATATTCAAAATTCCTTCCACAAAGAGGGCTTCTCTTTATATTTAATCCCGGCCCCAAAAGTACATTCACCCTTTGTGAAGCAGCTTCTTCACCTAATGCTCTTCCTATCTCTTCTCCCAATTCTTCATTCCAACTGTTGGCAATTGTTGCCGCCGTTGGAAAGCAGGTTGCCGGAAGAGAAGCGTTTAACCCCAAATGATCTCCTGTGCCAGCCTGTTTTCTGATTCCATGTGGTCCGTCAGATAAAAATATAGCAGGAATCCCAAGGCGTTCTACTTCCCTCGTCTGCCAAACCGTTTTACCGCTAAGAATAGCCGCTTTTTCTTCCAATGTCATTTGTGTAAGTAATTCCTGATGCTTCATATCTACTTCTCCATTCCAAATATGCTCCCTTTTGAAACTGGCCTTCCGTTCACCACAGAAGACCAGTCAATTCACATATACTAAATTTCTTCTTTTTCTACCGATACTTCTGAGCCATTTCTCTTTTTACGCCAGCGCAATACTACGATTGCCATGACTGCCGCACTAAGAATTATAATTCCTGCATCAATTCCAATAAACAATGCGTTCATTGGCGTAATCAACGGTTCGTCTCTTTCGATGGTATACGCGCCACTGTTCGCTACTGTAAACATAATATTTTTTGAAGAATTCCTAAGCGCCTGCACACAGGAAGCCGCTTCTGTATCTGTAATCTTGTTGGATTCATAAGAATTAAATCCAAGCATCAGGTCATTTCCATTTCGGATACTGTCATCCGTATTCTGATAACCATAAGAACCATCCCAGTCAGTAATTACCATTCCTTTGAATCCCCACTCATCACGAAGTACATTATTCAAAAGGTTTGCATTGGATCCGCAGTATCTGTCACCGATAAATACAAAGGAGGACATAACTGCCAGAGGCCTTGCCTGGTAATCAAAGTTCTTTACACAATCCTCAAATGGCTTGAGATAAATTTCACGGAGAGCCTGCTCTGTAGAGAATGTCTGGCAGATAGCGCTACGGTTCGTTTCCTGATCATTTACCACAAAATGTTTGATGTATGCATATACGCCATGGTCAGCACAGGCATTTACTATTTCAGAGGCAAGTTTACCTGACAGCATGCCATCTTCCGAATAGTATTCAAAATTACGCCCATTAAATGCATTACGGTGAATGTTCATTGCAGGACCATACCAGCCATAAATCTCACAGTCTGCATATTCCGCCCCTACCTTATCACCATATTCTGAAGCAAGTTCTTTACTCCACGTCTGTGCCAGCATAAGTGCAGTGGGAAATGATGTACCATATACTCCAGTTACCCAGTTGTTGACTCCAGATGGTCCATCGCTGTCCATGGTTGCAATCTTTCCTACAGACTCTACTGGGACAGTCTGGAACCCACCTAAATTTACAAGCTCCACCATTTCTTCAACCGTCATCTGATCCATCAGAAGCTCCCAGTCCGGATCATCATAATCCCTGCCTGTCATCTCCGCCAGCTCAAGTCCGTTATCTGCTCCTGTTGTTGGCATTTGAGCCTCCGGATCATCATATGCGGTTGGATCATAAAATGCTGTGGATTTTGCCTGTATATTCGCTCTGTTTTCTTCTTCCATTAAAAATTCTTCTTCTTTAGGTCCAGATACAGCTATTTCATAATTTGCAAATCCATTGGCACGGGATAGATATTCTACTCTTCCAGCTGAATAATCCTCAAACTGATTCGTTGCTATATTCTGGTCGCTTGCACGTCTCTCTGTGCTATAATCAATGTCTGTATCTACTGTAAAAGAATCTTCTGCAATCACTGTGTGTGAATCTGAACGAATGGAAATACCATACTCTCCTGATTCCAGAACATAACCGCCGTTTTCTGTCTTAATTCCACTGGAATCATAAGATGCCATATCCTCTTTCTCAATTACAAAAGATACTGTTTCCGATGCACCTGGCCCCAGAATCTGTGTTTTTGCAAAGTCAATCAAATTTACGGATGCTTTTTCAATCCCTCCATTGTTGTAGGGCGGTGTATAATATATTTCTACCACTTCTTTCCCTGCCACGTCACCTGTATTTGTAACCACAACATCGAAAGAAACCGTATCTCCATTGTCAGTAAAATTCTGCATTTCCTGGCTGAATGTTGTATAGCTCAATCCGTAACCAAAAGGATACTGCACGCTTTCTTCATAGTGAATCAGCCCTTCTTCTGCCGCAGTTTCATAAAATTTATATCCAAGATAGATATTTTCTGTATAATTCAGGAAACTCATTGCTCCCATATAAGCTGCGTCTGCCTCTGTAATTGCTTCATTCAAGTCATCCACATTCGTGTAGATAAATCCACCGCTATTATTGTAAGTTACACCTTCTGTCAAATCATAAACGTATGTATCCACTGTTTTTGCAGATGGATTTACTTCGCCATTTAAAATCCTTCCAAGACCAGACATACCATAAGCGCCGCTGCCTGGTGCGAGAATTACGGACTGGATAGAACTGTAATTTTCTACCCATCCAAGTTCCATGGTGTTATTGGCATTGATTACAACCACTACATTGCCAAACTCACCACATACCTTTTCAATCATAGCTTCCTCTGTATTAGACAGTTCCAAATAGGACTCTCCCGGATCAAAATCATCATATTCGTCACTGTTATTCTCATAAGCGGCTCCATAATATCCATAGTTTTCATTCCCATTTGCTACTTCATCACGAATATCATATGTACCATGGATGACCGCATTCATATCTCTGGGCAAATCCTGTCCTTCGCCTCCAGATCTGCTAAGCACAATCATAGCTGTATCAGAAAATTCCTTTGCCCGATTTATCACTTCGTTTGTATAGACATCTACAGTTGGCTCTGGAAGCGTCCAATCTGTATGAGAAATATTTCCCATTCCCGGCGTGTTTCTTGTATCACGGTAATCTGTATAAATTTTTGTCAACTCTTCATTTGTAGAAAACCCTGCATCTTCTAAAGACTGGATGATTCCTATTGCATTGGAATTATCCGATGATCCAGAGCCTGTACCTCCAAAAATCGGATTCGTAGAAGCCCACCCGAATACATTGATATTGCTGCCTTTTGCAAGAGGCAATGCGTTATTATCATTTTTTAACAGCACCATTCCTTCATCCCCGATTTTTTCAATCGCTTCACGGCTTTTGTCTGCAGATTCTTCTGTAACTCTTGCTGTGCTGTTTAATATAATGGACAAATTATTATACAGTGGTCCATAGCAGACTAAATTCGCCAAGAGTGTAATGACCAGCAATCCGGCAAGCCCTGATCCCCATCGCACAACATGACGTGTTCCTTTCTTGACAAACCAATGTGCTGCTACCATAACAACTGCTACTGCAACAATCGTTCCTACTATCCCATAAATATAACCACTGCAAGTATCTACATACTGCTGTACATCTGTAGGACTGACACCCATATTCTGAAAAATCGGTGTCAATACTTCAACCAACCAGTCTAACATTTTCTCTTCCTCCCTTTCTTCATTTTCTGTGTTCCCTGAATCGGTTTTACAATATCTGAATTATACTGCAAATATCCGCTATCTATTTTCAAATACGGTAATCGGTCATTTTTATACGATAATTGGTCGCTTTTCAAGAAAAAAAGAAGCACCCGAAGGCACTTCTTGTATAACATTATTTATAATTAGGCTGTGGTAATAAAATATCCAGAAAAAACCGGCCATTCTTTACATGCATCAGCAATTCTCCATCATACTTTTCTGTTATATACCGTATGCTCCTTACCCCAAATCCATGATTTCTTTTGTCTTCCTTGTCAGTCACAGGAAGTCCATCTTGAAACAGCGGTTCCCTGCTACACCGGTTTTCCAAATGAATTAAAATCATTTGTCCACGGCTTTTAATATGAAGGCTTATAATCCGCTCATCATCTTCTTCCTGCAACACTCGTTCCAGTGCATTGTCTAATGCATTGCCCATAAGTGCGTAAATATCTGCCGAGGTCATAAACACAATTGCTTCCCCATCTACCATACAGCTAAATTGCACCTGATACTCATTAAACAGCAATGTTTTTTCTCTCAGAACATAATCCAGTGCCTTGCACCCAGTATGGTAGGTCGCATCATAAATGGAGACCGCTTCCTGTACCTCCTGTAAATAGTCAGAGCGAGTTTTGGAATCTTCCATTTTTGCCAATGCACGGATCTGATGCTTGAGATCATGGCATTTGATGTTGATAATGTCAATGACCTCTTTTGCACTTTTTTGCTGTGAGTCAGATAGCTGAATCAACTGTTCCATTATTTCACGTTCCCGTTTCATACTGTTTTCTCTCAAAATGTAATATTCCATAATCAAAACAAAAGCGCTGCATAGGAAACTATATGCAGGACAAATCACTTCCCCCATTAACGTTCCTATATATTCACTCGGCTGTGACCAGCATATGCTCATTATGATTGCTGTCATCAATAATATCAGCGTCAAAAATATGATACGGACATCAACCATTTCCAGACTATCCTGATCCTTATTACCCTTTATAAGCAAAAAATATATTGTTACGGCTCCCACAATATAAAATAAATATCTGGTAATCAACAGATGAGCAAGGCTTCCATAAAGTATGTATTGATATCCCAGTACATATAAACTGATTCTGGAAAATGCAAAACACATGTGCTCTGTAGCATAACCGCCTGCAAGAATGAAAACCAGTTCCATAAGCTTAATGTCAAAACATCCCCATATCAATACGGAAGACATCAAAGCATATCCTAAATACAATAAAGCATACGGCAATATAGAATCCCCTGCAATCCTAATCACTAATATTTCCCATATAACCGCTAATAGCAAATAGATAACCATTCCTGTCACTATTCGGAAAGAAAAATGATTTCGTTTCGGCTTATTCAGCAAAAAAACCAGTTCGGAAATCAGAAGTTGAAAGGAAAATTGTATATAAGTGTTTTCCAATATCGTATAAATCATATTAAAATTCTCCTCCCATATATTTCATATACTTCTGTGAAAATTGCTTTTTTAATCTCCTTGACAGTGGAAGCTGCACATCACTTTCCACGGTTACAGAATCTTTCCCAATATGTATTACATATTCAAGATTAATAAGACATCCTGAAATACTCTCTTCAAAATACAGTTCTGCAAGTTTCTCTTTCATTGCCTTGATGCTCCCTCGTCCTTGAAAAGACCCCTGAACCGTATGAAAAATAAGATAATCCCCATCCTTTTCAATGTACAAAATATCTGAAGCTGAAAACCTCTGAATGCCATCTTTGTTATTCAGAAGTATATTATGTGTGCTGCGTTTCCTACAAAATTGATATGCCTTTTCTAACTTTGTAGCAAAATTATAGTATCTGACCGGCTTTACAATAAAATCAATTGCGTTCACCTCATAACCATGAATGGCATACTGCGCCATACTGGTAACAAAAATAATTCCCACAGCATCGTCTTTTGAACGTATCTCACGAGCCACTTCCAAACCATTACTCCCAAGCATTTCAATGTCCAGAAAAATCACATCATATTCCCCGTGATATGTCTCTAAAAAATCAAAACTGGCATAAAATACACAACATTGCAGTTTTATATTTTTCTCATTTTCAAATTTTTTAATATAGTCTGTCAACAATCCTGCATCTTCTTTTGAATCATCTACGATAGCAACCTTCATTTCAACACCTCACAAAGTAATCTCTTCTTCCAGCTCTTTTCCCTTCCTCTCGTCAATAATGCTTTTAGCCAGCGCTTATATCCCCTTTCTTTTAAAAGCCATGCCCGGCTTCGGATAAAATCTCAAACTTAACAGATGGATACAACTGAGCCGCTCTTTCCGAATAAGAAATCGGTACACCCCCGTCTTTATCACCATGAACCAGAAGCACCTTTTTATCATATTGGGGAATCACCTGATAACATCCCCATGCAAAATGTCCCTATCAAAATAAAACAGATTACCTTTCTCATAATTTTTCCTCTATCTCTGCATTTATTTCATACCAAAAACAAGAGCCAGCATCCCAAAAATCCATGTTGCCGACTCCTGCTGTTTACCTTTCATTACTGTAATCCTTAATGCAATATTGCTTCAATATTTCTATATTAGCTTCTGTTGTATTGGAAATCTTTAATTGTAGCGGTCTGGAAAGATCCATGCTGAGAATTCCCATAACAGATCTGGCCTCTACCTCATAATGTCCTGAGCATAAAGCAAATTTCCCTTTCATACTTATAATGGCAGATTCAAATTTTTTGATTATATCAAAACTACCCAGATAAATATTTAATGTTGTAGACATATGTTTCCTCCTTACTAACGCCTCTTATCCTAATATGCCATATGCTTTCATTGCCTGCTCCAGCTTTCTTTTATTTACTTCTTCCAACTCTGTAAGAGGCATTCTCGGTATACCTGCCGCAAATCCCATAAGATTCAGGGCGCTTTTTACCGGAATCGGATTCACTTCACAAAACAAAGCCTCAATCAGTTTCATAGATTGCAGCTGCAGCGCAGCACTCTCCGCTGTCTTTTCTTCAAAATACAGCTGGCAGATATCATGCGTCTGCCTGGGTATCACATTAGACAACACCGAAATAACGCCTTTCCCACCCAGCGAAAGAACAGGTACAATCTGATCGTCATTGCCGGAATATACATCCACTTCACCCTCTGCCAGAGCCAAAAGTTTTGCTGTTTGGGAAATGTCTCCTCCTGCATCTTTTACCCCTACAATATTTTCCACCTCACGGCACAGTCTGACTATCGTTTCCGGCTGAATATTGCATCCCGCCCTGCTTGGAATATTGTACAACAGTATCGGAATCTGAATAGCTTCAGCTACTGTTTTAAAATGCTGGTACAACCCATTCTGGGTTGCCTTATTATAGTAAGGAGAGACCAGCAGAACACCATCTGCTCCCGCTCTCTCTGCCTCCACAGAAAGTTTCACTGCTGTTTCAGTACAGTTCGATCCCGTTCCCGCAATCACCGGCACCCTTCCTGCCACAGTTCTGACACAATGCCGAATCAAATTCAGATGTTCTCCATGTGTGAGCGTAGATGCTTCCCCACTGGTGCCTGCCACAATAATGGCATCCGTTCCGTTCTGAATCTGAAACTCTGTCAGCTTGTCAAACTCTGTATAATTGATACCTCCGTCTTCACGAAACGGTGTTATAATCGCTACGCCGGCTCCCTTAAAAATCGACATGCTCCTTCCCCCTTCTGACTATGGTAAATTTTTGTTGACTGTCCTTCCTGTACAAGCCGTCCCTGAACGCCAACAACCGTGGCTCCAGCAGGAACCTCCTTCAGTACAACGGTTCCTGCCCCGATTTTGGCGCCTTCGCCTACAGTAAAGTTGCCCAGGATTTTAGCACCTGTGCCAATGACCACATTATCTTTGATTGTCGGATGGCGCTTCCCCTGCTCTTTTCCTATCCCGCCAAGGGTAACTCCATGATACATTGTGACGTTATCTCCAATCTCCGCAGTTTCCCCAATGACCACGCCATTGCCGTGATCTATAAAAAATCCTTTTCCGATCACTGCACCCGGATGAATTTCAATCCCGGTTTTTCTTGCTGTCCGCTGTGAAATCCATCTTGCAAGAAAAAAGTGTTTTCTCAGATACAGCTTATGAGCCAGTCGATAATACAAAACCGCCCTGAATCCGGGATACAGGATAATCTCCAGATTGCTTTTGATTGCAGGATCTCTTTCACGAATGACCTTTAATTCTGCTTTTAAATAAGAAATAATACCCATTCCTCACTCTGCTCTTCATTTACGGCTGTGAAATCTGGATAATCTTATTTCCCCATCCTTCCAGTACCGGATTTTCTTCCACTGCCGTTATAAATTCTTCTGTCGCCTCAAATGTGCCGATCTTTGTATATTCTGCTGAAATCTCTGCATCATGGTAAAATAATACGATGCGGTTCGGATCAGAATAAAATACGTCTCCTGCCTTTGCTTCTGTCACCGTTTCTGAATTGGAGGGAATCTCATACCTGCTGGGAATATCATAATACTGCAGCACGCTGTAGTCCGCATCTGCATCCCGTTCATAGATAGGAAGCCTCCAGTCAGAAGTTCCTACATACCTCGCAATAGCTGCGGCAGTCTCATTGTCTAAAAGCGTCATCATAAATGGCTCACCGCTATCCCCGAACCGGACTTCCAGCTGTGTACCTCCACTTTCCGTTGTCTGATCCCCGCCAGTCTGATTTTCTATATTCCCTGTATCTATACTATTTTCAGAAAAATCGCCTGTTCCGGTATTGCTTTCCGGTCTTTGTGCTTCCGTCCCCTCCTCTCCGATGGATACGGTGTCCCTTACACTTTCCGCATCTCTATTGCTCTGGCCGCACCCTGCCAAAAGTGAAGCAGAAAGCGCTATTGCTGCCATCAATCCCATTATCCTTTTTCCCATATTTGTTCTGTAGTTGTTGTTTTTCATTTTATTTTCATCCTTTCCTTATTCCTGCCTGTCTTCATTCCTGTTTGCCTTCCGTCTCAGTTTTCCTGTCTGATACAAAACCTTTCATGTTTCCGCTGTCAGCACATTCATGTCCTCTTTTTTAATCCTGCCTGATAACAGCCAGGCGAACCCAAAGAATAAAAGTATTACCATACTCCCCGGAAGGAGGACGCTTCCAGGCGTATTCCCCGATGCGAAATTGCTGATTCCTGCCAGCCGCATAACAGTGGATACCACAGGGTCTGTGAATCCCATAGCAGCCAGTGTCCCGATCACTGCCCCGACTGCTGCCACAATTCCAAAGCGGAAAGCAAAGGAGAATCGAAGCATCCTGACAGAACATCCGATGGATTTATAGATTCCCATATCCTTCTGCTCCGCATCCAGAATCTTTGTTCCTGCCATTCCAGTCACGACACAGATAAATGCAGCGCTCACTCCATACAGGAAAAAAATCAGCATATGCATGGCAGAAATAATCCCAGACAGTCCCGGCCAGGAATTTTCATGGACATGGACATCCCCGCCCCAGGTCTGTTCCAGAGCTTCGGTAATGGCCTGTTTCTGTGAAGGATCTTCCAGAAAATAATGATAACACCACAAACGGCTGTCATCTTCCCCGATGGAAAGGTAGCCTTCTCTGCTCATTCCCAGATTCGCCCCCATATCATTGGCACAATGATAGATCCCTGAAACCGTAAACTCCCCGCTGCCTTTATTTCCCCGTATCGTAACGAAATCTCCCACATCTGCTCCCAGATCGGATGCCAGTGCCTCTGTCAGAACTACCTGGTCTGCCCCCATACTGGTCTGCCCTCTGCTGATGTGGAACCGTTCCGGCTCTGTAATGACATTTGCCGTGTAATTCGTTCCATTCACGGAAACACTGGGCATGGCCAGCAGATAGCTGTCTGTAATATCCGTATAGGAAAGTACCATCTGCTCCATTTCTTCAGCCCCAGGTTCCCCTAAAACCTGCACCCCCAGGTCAAGGTCTGCCGGGTTAAAGGCATCCATCATTCCTTTCCCATCCTCTCCCAGCCAGCCATTCATCCGGCCTGCCAGGGAAGCAAAGAATACCAGAAATACTGCTACCAGACAGGTGCCCATGTAACGCCTCCTGCCTGTCAGGACCTGCCGCAGCGCCAGATGAAAAGAAAGCCCGCCTGAGCGTATCCCGTTACGGAAAAACTTCGTTTCTGACGCAGATACGGTATCCAATTCCCCACGGATAGCAGCCATAGGAGCAATCCTCTTGATATTCCGAAGGCGCAGGATGCAAAAACTCACCGGAACCAGCAGTAGAATAGCGAATACCCCCATACAGGGCAGAACCGGAAAATGAACTGGAATCAGAACACCCGTAGTTGTGACCGTCATCCGGCTGATCAGCCCTGCTGCCGGAACCGCCAGAAGCATTCCCAGAATAACGCCACCTCCCATAGCAGCCCCATACTGTATTGTCAACAGCCCCGTCAGCCGCCCTCCGGTATAACCCATGGTTTTCAGAATACCGAGATTTTTCCATTCCTGCTCCACCAGACCGGAAATACTGTGCCCCATCACTGCCATAGCCACTCCAAACAGCACTAACGCAAAAGCCGCTAATATTGCAGAAAAAGCATTCTGGAGAATCCCCATAAAACCTGCCATCGTATCCGCACTGTGGATAAATTCCGTATACATGGAAAGAGGCGTGTTCTCCACCAGGATTCTGTTTACTTCCGAAACCGTAATGCCATCCTCCGCCTGAATATGGATCATAAGCCCATCCCTGGCCAGGGCATCCATCCCCGTTTCTTCTATGACGGAACCTATTTCTTCATAAGTCTTCTCCGATATCAGAAACCCTTTCATCCCAATCATGGAACTGCCCATAAAGGGGTCTTCATAATACCCTGCCACCGTCAGGCTGATCGTTTTTCCACCTCTGGCTATGGGAAAGGTAACCGTGTCGCCAGGTTCCAGATCCATCATGGATTTCATGGAAGGGGAAACATACACTTCCTGTCCCCCGATTTCTTCCGGAGCCTCTCGGTAGCCGGAAAGGTTATTTTGAAAAAAGCGGTACCTGCTGCCTGAAAGCGTCCAGGGAATCATCTGCCCCTGGCTGTCAGATTCCACACCGTTTGCCTCATATTCGGAAAAAATCAGCCTTTGGGCCTCCGCCGCCTCTACACCTTCCTGCTCCCGTATGCTTTCCATCAAAAACTCTATATCCGGCACATCCGATGCCCATGCGGTAAGGTCTCCAAAGCCCAACCTCTCCATCTCATCCCGTATATAGCTGTTTCCTGCCAGGACAGTTATCAGTACGGCTGTCAGAGAAAGCGCCGCCAGAAGCAGAAGGATTCCGATCCCCAAAAAACTTCCCTTATTTCTTTTCACTCCTGCCCGGATTATCATTCGATTTTCCAACATTTGACCATACACCTCCTACCAGCGAAGCCCGGAAAGCCACTGGCTGACCTCTCTTTCCCGCTGCTTTTCTTCCATTTCATTGTAAGGCTCTAAAGAGAGTTCGTCACAGACTTTTCCGTCCTCCAGATATAGAATCCGGTTCCCTCTGGATGCAGCCCGCAGGTCATGTGTCACCATCAGGATGCTCTGGCCCTCCCTGTTCAGGTCAGTCAAAAGCCCTAAAACCTCACGGGTATTTGCCTGGTTTAAAGCGCCTGTAGGCTCATCGGCAAACAGAAGCCCTGGTCTTCCGATCATGGCTCTGGCGATAGCCGCCCTCTGCGCTTCGCCCCCGGATACCTGGGCAGGAAGCCTGTCTTTGGCTTCCTCCACATCCATCTGCTGCAGAAGGTTCTTTGCCCTTTCCCTTACTTTTTCTGCACTGTCCTTCCTGCCCACATACCCTGCCACCAGCACATTTTCCAAAAGTGTCAGGTTGCTGACCAGATGAGTCTGCTGGAATACAAACCCGAATTCCTCTGCCCGGAGCCTTGCCATCTGTTTTTCCGAAAGGCTGCTGATTTCCCTGCCCCGATAAAGCACATGCCCCCCGTTTATCTGATCCATGCCACTTAAACTGTACAAAAGGGTGGACTTCCCGGCTCCCGATGGCCCCATGATAACCGTAAAGTCTTTTTCATATATTTTGATGTCAATTCCGTCAAGGACTTTTGCTTCTGCCTTTCCCTGATGAAAAATTTTTGTAATCTTTTCTCCCTGTAATATGGTATCTGCCATTTGTTATGCCACCTTTCCCTTTAAGATCAAAGGTTTCTTCCCCGTCCGGATATCCGGCAGGATTTCATTTACAAAATTCACATAGAACTGCACATAGTCTAATTTTTTCCCGGTCAGGATTTCTCCCATCTGCCGCAGCATTTCCTGCCTGATCCGCTCCCTGGATGCGCCATGTTCTATCTCTGCGTACATTTCAAAGGTATCTTTCGTGGTCTGACGGAACTGATAATCTTTCAGCCCTTCGATACAGAACCCTTCAATCGCCAGTGGATGAAGGAACTCCCGGTTTCCCTTTCCATCTTCGAACCAAAGGACATCTTCATTCCTTCCCAGAAGCCCTACCGCTTTGGTAAATGGCTGTTCCCCTTCTTCTGGCGCCTGCAAAGTCAGACGGTCGGAAAGACGGTAGCGAATGAGCGGCTGTGCGTAATTATAAAGGCAGGTAAAATACATCACTCCGTTTTCCACCTCAATGACATTCATATCGTCAAACAGAAGCATCCCATCCTCCGGATCCGTTTCTACTCCCAGAGCCAGGGACTCACTGGCGCCGTAGAAATTGACAACCTGCGTCCCAAATATCTTTTCCAGCCAGCTCCGTAAACTTGCCCCCAACGGCTCGCCGCAGGAAACCACCCGTTCCACATCCAGGCTGACTTCCCCGTCCTCCATCAACTGCGCAAGAATCTTAACCGCCGATGGATAACCAATGACAATGTTGGGCCGGAATTCTTTTAGCTGCCTAATCCATTCCGTAACCGGTGTCTTGATGTCCAGATAAAGCTGGCTGGCGCCTACTCCATCAATGCCGTCTCCTACTGCCATAGCCCCACCGTATCTCCCATCCGTGGCTGCAATATACACAATCCTGGGGCGTTTTATCAGCAGCTTCAAAATCCGGAGCATGGACATCCCCCATAGAGCCGCCCGGATAATACCGGACAGCATCTGGTTCCAGGCATCTTCATCATATACAAAATACCCAGGCTTCCCGGTGCTGCCAGAGGAATGGACGACATGGTATTTTCCCTGATAGGGCTTTCGGTCTACAGCTTCCCCTGCATCAAATTCCCGCAGGCTTTCCTGCTTTAAATCAGGCACTGTGACCAGTTCATCAAAATGTTCCAAAAACTTTTGTTTGTCAATGGTTGGAAAGCATGAAAGTGGCAGTGTGTCTAACTGTTCTTCTGTAATTCCGGCATCCTCAAAAGCTGACCGGTAGTAAGCGGAATGTTCCCATGCGAATCTGAGAAGTTTACGCAATTTTCCATCCTGCAGGGATTTCATCTTTTTTGCACTTAACTTCGCATTCTTTTTTAATCTGTATAAATCCGATAAAGTTTTTAAGTAATTCATAATTTCCTCCTTTTTGTCATGTATTTTGGCATACAGGTACGGCCCAGGCCGCCTTCTCTTGCCACTCCGTGTCAATTCACCTTGTGCCCATAGGGCGCTTCCTCCTGTTAAAATCGCTGTGCGATGGCACTAAAGGCTAAAATCTCTTTGCGACTTCATCTATTCCACCGGAACAACATATGCCCTTCCGTAATTTTCTCTATGGTAATAAATCAGCTCCTTTGTCTCCTGATTCATCACAATGCTCCATTCTGTAGATTGGGAGTCACCAAAATTATCTTTGCTCACACTGTCCAGTGCATTCCGCACCCCAGTTTCTGTCATCTCCCCCTGTTCTTCCAATGTTCCCGTAAGGATTTCATACCGGGTATGGGACTGGGCGGTACCGATTCCCTGTTTTTCTCCCGGAGCCAGATAAAAGTTCGTGACAACAGGCGTCTCGATCACAACCATTTCATGATTCACATATTCCACTGCCACGCTCCTGCCGTCCGCATCTGCGATAGCCAGATGCACCATCATTCCCATAGAACTGTGGAAATCATATTGCTGTAAGAGTTCCAGCGCTTCTTCCACATCTGCCGCCCGATCAAGCAATAGCCGGACTGCTGTTGTAGTGGTAAGAGCAGGCTTTCCGCTGTCCTGGCTGATGCCTGGTGAGTCCTGAATCATGTTCACGGAAACCGCCAGCCCTTTTTCATTCATGCCATCCAACGGTGCATACAGGGAGACAAAAGCCTGCGCCGAATCCGGTAACTGTGAAAGGTCTACTCCGCCTGCCCGGATAAAATCCATGTTTACCGTCGAAACGGAAGCATACCCGTTTTCCGGTCTGGCGCTGACAATCCATCCATTACAGGTGTTCCAGTCAAAATTTCTTCCGAACAGGTATCCTCCTGTCTGATTTTTTACCGACAGGGTACTGCATCCGAAAGGACTTCCTTCCATATGGATTTCCTGATCCAGCAATGAAGTGATATATGCTGCAACATCTGCATCCGAACCGGCTCCTCCCTGCTCTAAAAATGCGTCAAATCCATATTCCCCTTCATATCGGACGATCGACAGCCCGGTTTCCAGTTCCCTGACCTCAGATGTTGGTGCAATCCGGATTGCATTTTGGTCTCTGCTTTCTTTTCCGTTTACCGTCTCTTCTTTGACCATTTCTTCCTCTGCCCTGCTTTCCTCGTCATGGCTGTTTATCTCTGTCCGCTTTCCAAAATCTTTTCCGCATCCTGACATCAGGCCCGATACTCCCAGCGCAAGCAGCAGACATATATAGAATCTTTTTTTCATTTTCCGTCCTCCCTCTCTGTGACTACGTGTGCCCTATAGGGTATACCCATTCGGGCATCCCCTAATTTACGTCCCTGTGGGACTGGCGGACTCCGTCCGACAAGGTATACTTTACCTGTCTCAGATAACATCCAGCTAACAGAAAAATAAACAATTTCTAAATGAATTCTTGCAGATTTCTCAATTCCTTTTTGTTTTCCAATCCTGAATATATCGTAACAAGATAGCATATAAATAGCAAATACTTATACTTTATTTATTTGAATAGGAATTATCTATATATTTTATGTATTTATCACTTTTATCACCTGTTCATAAAACATCCATTCACGCAAAAATACCAGTTTGACATGAACAGCAGAATTCTATCTGTCACTCACGCCAAACTGGTATTTTCAGCAATTTAGAGTATTTCCTGTTCTGAAACAACCAATTTTACATACTTTCATTCTCAGCACAATGCACACATATAAGCATCCTCATCCACCGGTTCCAGCCATTCATTGGAACCTTCTTCTGCCGGAACCTCAACAGCTAAATGAGAAAACCAGCTGTAAGGCGTCGCCCCATGCCATTGTTTTACGCCTGCCGGAATATTTACTACATCACCGGGGAATAACTCCTGCGCCTTTTTCCCCCACTCCTGATAGTATCCACGTCCGCTGACACAGATCAGAATCTGTCCTCCCCCACTCTTTGCATGATGGATATGCCAGTTGTTGCGGCAGCCGGGTTCAAAGGTCACATTAAAAATCCCAACCTGATCGGCAGAAATGGGAGCCAGATAGCTTTGCCCGGTAAAATACTGTGCAAACGCATCATTGGGCTTTCCTATGGGAAACAGCATGGACGCTGCATGTGCGGACTTCGCATCCGATTCAGAACATTCTTCTGCCCAGACTTCCTTCGCCATCCGAAATGCTGCCCATGCTTTGGGCCATCCTGCATAAAACGCCGCATGAGTCAGTATCTCCGCGATTTCTGTTCTGGTAATTCCATTCTGTTTCGCACTGGCCAGATGGAACTGAAAAGAAGAATCCACAAGTCCTTGAGCCATAAGGGAAACCACTGTCACCAAGGAGCGGTCCCTCAAAGAGAGCTTATCTTCCCTGCTCCATACTTCTCCAAATAATACATCATCATTTAACTGTGCAAATTTCGGGGCAAATTCGCCCAGAGCGTCTCTGCCTGCGGTCTGTTTTACTGCCATTTTTCCTCCTTATAATCCATATCATTTTCTAAAATCTTATATCCATCTGGGCTATCCTTTTTTGTCAATGCATATTTACTGTAAAGAATTCTGCCAGTCTGTCAAAGGGGATACGGTCTCTCCGGTCATACAGGTCGATATGCTCCGCATCCTCCACAACCAGCATTTCCTTTGGTTCCAAGGCCCGCTCATAAGCTGCATCACTGAAAAACCGGGAATGTGCCCTGTCTCCCACCACGAACAGAATCGGACGGGGTGATATTTCATCAATGAAATCCAAGGGCCGGAAATTCATAATCGCCAGCTCGCTGGTAGTGGTAAAACCGCCTCTGGCATTTGGATGATGTCCTCTTTTCAAGGCATAAAAGCGGAACCACTCTGCTCCCGGCTCCGGTATATCCTCCGGCACCTTGTCTATTGGCTGCTCCGGAAATCCCGGCAGGTATTCCGGGTATCCGTTTTCGGCATCCAGCCACCTCTGATTTGACAAACGTTCCTTTACAGCCTGGAGTTCTTCCTTGTTCATATTCCCTCTGACCGCCACATTCATATCGTACATGCTCATAACGGCAACCGCACGGATTCTGGTATCGCATTGTGCCGCAGAAAGTGCAAAACCGCCGGAACCACAGATACCGATCACACCGATCCTTTCCCTGTCTACAAACTTCTGCAGTCCCAGGAAATCCACCGCCGCACTAAAATTCTCCACAAAGATATCCGGTGATGACACATTTCTGGGAAAGCCCCCGGATTCTCCCATAAAGGCCTGGTCAAAGGTCAGCACAATAAATCCTTTCTGTGCCAGTTCGTTGCCATATACACATGGCCCCTGTTCTTTCACCCCGCCATAAGGCGCACCGATAATCAGGGCAGGATGTTTCTGATCCAGAGAGATTCCTTTTTTAAAGTACAGTTCTCCTGTGATATCCAACCCATACCGGTTCCTGTAAACTACTTTTTTCCTCTTCACATTCTGTGATAATTCTAAAATATGTCCGCTCATGTTCTTTTCCTCCTACTATTGTTGTTTATTTTTTGCTGCGGATAACCTTTTCTTCTGACTCTTTCCTTACTATTTCTGGCGTTATCATGGACTGCCTGCTATAAAAGAATAATACTTCTGATAGTTTTCCCTATGGTAATAACGTGCCTCCCCGGTACTTTGGTTATAGACAATGCTCCACTCTGTAGACGCAAACTCGGAATCAAAATTGTGCTTACTTACGCTGTCCAGCGCATCCCGTATCCCATCCATATCCAATGAAGAACTGCTCTGCAGCAGGTCTTTCAGCATGGCATACCGGATTTTGGATTCTTCCGTCCCAATACCATATTTTTCTCCGGGAGAGAGGTAATAGTTTGTGACAACCTCTGTTTCTGTTACTGACATCTCATTGTCAATATACTCAACCACCACAGAATGTCCTGTGGCATCAGCCAGGGCAAAATGTACCATCATTCCCGCAGATGCGTGCAAATCATATTGGGAGAGCAGCTCCACGGCTTCCTCTACGTCAGCCGCCTGATCTAACAGCAGACGTACCGCTGTTGTTGTGGTCAGATCCGGTTTCCCTGTATCCTGCTGGAATCCCGGACTGTCCTGAATCATCAGAACCGCCACACATAATCCTTTTTCATTCATCCCATCCATAGGGGCAAAAGGCGCCGCCACTGACAAAAGGCGCATCTGCGTTTCTTCCGGCATACGAAGTCCCAGGTTTAGGAAATCCATATTGACCGTGGAGACAGATGCATATCCTTTCGCCGGACGTGTCTGTACAATCAACGCCGTGCAGGTTCCCCAGTCAAAATTCCTGCCAAATACCGCCTCACCTTCGGATGTCCTGGCAGAAATGGTGCTGCAACCAAAGGATGTGCCCCTTAAATCCACAGGAAACAGACCGTGAAACACATCCTGTATCACAAATTCTGCTACCGCCAGGTCATCAGCCGCACCGCCCTGTTCCAGAAACAAATCAAGCCTATAATCACCTTTATATTCCATGGAATACAGACCATCCTCCAGCTTTCTTACACTGGCAGCCGTCCGTATGTTTCTTTGGAAAAGTATCACAAGAATAATGATTACCGCGAATAGCAAAATCAAAATAGCATATATAATATATTTCAATCTTATTTTTCTCATTTCATACTCCTGACTGCGTTCCCCTACTTTCCAAAATAGGTAGCAATCTCTTTCATTCTGGAACCCTGCCTTACATGGAATGGGCACCTCCTGTCACAATGGCCACAGCCTGTGCAGTCGGAGGCTTTCTTCTCCAGATTTCCATAATGCCTTTCTGCCATGGAATCCCCCGCCACTGCCAGGTCATAGTATTTATTGATCAGTCCCACATTCAGGCCTGCAGGACAGGGCTGGCAATGATTACAGTACACACAGTTTCCCACAGCCTCCCCTGGCGTAAATGTACCGATAATGGAGTAGTCCCTTTCCTCGGTAGAAGCCCCAAAAAATCCCAACAGATTTTTTACATCCTCCGCAGTTCGGATACCCGGCAGCACCGTCAGCACTCCTGGCTTATCCAATGCATATTGGATGCACTGGTAATGTGTCAGCGCTCTGCCAAAAGGCGATGTTTTATCATCCAGCAGCTGCCCGCCGGAAAAGGGTTTCATCACGGAAATGCCCACCCCGTCCGCCTCGCATCTGCGGTACATCGACATCCGCTCTTCGGTACTGCCGTTTGCATAGTCTCCATGTCTGTAATCATATCCAGGATTGATGGAGAACATCAGCTGATCCACGATTCCGGCATCCAGTACCTTTGTCACAAGGCCCGGTGTATGGGAAGACAGCCCGATATGCCGTACCACTCCCTGCTTTTTTAACTCCAAAAGATACTTAAGAGCACCTCCCTCCTGATAAGCCTGCCAGTCCTTTTCTTCATCCAGGCAGTGGATAAACCCATAGTCTATGTAGTCAGTATGCAATGCTGTCAGCTTGGCATCCACGGAACGCCTGATTGTCTCAACATTCGTAGTCCATCCATATGCGCCGCTTTCATAATTTGCGCCAAAATGTACCTGATAGTATATATCTTTCCTGACGGATGAAAAGGCTTTCCCATAATAGATAAATGTCTTTGCATCAGCTGTGGCAAGGTCAGCATAGTTGATGCCATTTTCATAAGCATATTCCAGTGCCTGGATTGCCTCTTTTTCCTCCGCTTCTGCAATATAGCTTGTTCCCAGACCGATCACACTGGTATGGTCGCCTGTCCTTTTGTTTATTCTGTACTCCATCGATTGTCCTCCATTCCAAAGTTATATAGAATTGACCATCAGCCCGGTCAGAAAAGAAAATAGCATGATATATGCCAGATATAGTGTAAACCGCTTTATTCCCAACACAATCTTTACCGCTCCCAGATTCGTGATCTTTGTAGCCGGCCCGGTAATCATAAAGGCTGCGGCGCTCCCCAAACTCATGCCGTCCATGAGCCACGCCTGCAAAAGCGGTATGGTTCCCCCGCCGCAAGCATATAGGGGAACCCCAATGGTTGCTGCCATCAGGACGCCGAATGCCTCATTGCCGCCGAATAACCCGGCTACCGTATCGGCAGGCACATACCTCTGAAACAATGCAGATAAAGCAATACCCGCCAGAAAATACCATCCCGTAGCCCTCACATTTCTGGCCAGATTTTTGAGAAAGCGAAACAGCAGATTGGAATCTGTATCCCTGCTCCCTGTTTCCTCAAAACCTTTAAAAGAGAAAAAGGACCGGTTGCGGTAAAAGAGCCGTATCAGCCCTCCGGCAAAAATGCCACATAAAAAACAGGATACCAGACGCACTGCCAGAGCGGTCGCTCCCAGGGCTGCGCTGTAAATCAGCAGCTGTGGATTCAGCAGAATGGAACTCATCATAAAAGCCGCCAGCCAATCATCCCGCATTCCGCTTTTTGAAAAAGATGCGGCAATAGGAATTGTCCCGTACATACAAAGAGGCGAGGCAATCCCTAATGCACTGGCGATGACAATCCCCAAAATCCCCAACCGCTTTTCGCCCATAAAACGGAACGCACTGTGAATGCGGTCTTTCAGGAAAACGGAGACCAGGCTGCCCAACACCATTCCCAATACCCAGTATTTAAAAATCTGCTCCAGCTGGACACTGAAATAATACCAGAGATAAACCGCCTCACGGTGCAGCATATCAGCCATCTATACTTACCAGCCTGTATTCCCGGTATCCCAAACCGATTTTTTCCGCCTGCTCCAAAGTGTGCAGGCCGTTGCGGGATTCTATCCGGTCGATCAGTGACTGCCCATCCTCTGCCTCATAGACCAGATCCACACAGGCCTGGTCAAGCGCCACCGGATCGTAGGAGGCCAAAATACCAATATCATGCATATCCGGCTCCGCAGGGCTTCCGTCACAATCGCAGTCCACCGACAGACGGTTCATCACATTGATATACAGAATATTTCCATCCAGATAGTCCACAACCGATTTCCCGGCCTCAGCCATGGATTCCAGAAAGGCATCCTGACTGCCGCCCCACATACTCCCGCCTGTGCCGCCGCTGTGGATATGGGATTTCCCTTCCGAAGATGCAATCCCAATGGAGATATTTTTGATTGCCCCTCCGAACCCTGCCATAGAATGTCCTTTAAAATGAGACAGCACCACATAATAATCATAGTTCGCGAAATGTGCCCCCACATAATTTTCCGTTAGATTGTCCCCGCCCGTTACCGGAAGCGTCATGGAACCCTCTTCATCTATAATGTCCACATCCGCAATGGCGGTATATCCATGCTCCTCTGCCACCTGATAGTGCATGGCTGTATTTGCTCTGGAACCTCCATAGGCGGTATTGCACTCCACAATAGTTCCCTCCAGAGACTCCACCAGCTCACCAATAAGTTCCGTCCGAAGGTAATTGCTGCCCGGCTCACCGGTAGAGAGCTTTACGGCAATTTTGCCGGAAGGAGATGCAGACAGCGCCTGGTAAATATCCATGAGTCCCTGACTGCTTAAATCTGTTGTCATATATACCACCGGCGTATCTGTCTCTTCGTTCTGGCCTTCTGCGGCTGATGCTTCCGGAGCACGATTTGCCATATCTTCTGATGTGTTTTCCGGCAATTCTTCTGTTCCCGATATTTCTGCTGCACCGCTCTCCATTTCGGAATCCGATTCCTTATGTCTGTCCTGTACCACCTCTGCACTGCTTTCATTTATTTCCGGCCTTTCCGCAGCAGGATCCTCCGCATTCCGCCCACAGCCGGAAAACACGATTGACAACAGTAATGCAAAAGAAAGCAAATATTTCTTTTTCATCAAAGCATCCCTCCTCCCATAACCTTAATCAATCCGAAACCGATAGCCTGCTCCCCATACGGTCTCAATAAACTGATTCTTTGATTCGTTTTTCCCCAGTTTATCCCGCAGGCGGTTGATATGTACCGTCACGGTTGCCGCATCTCCCAGGGAGTCCATCCCCCACACCCGGTCGAACAGGGTATCCTTTGAGAACACCAGATTGGGATTCTCCGCCAGGAACAACAGCAACTCAAATTCCTTATTGACCAGTATGACTTCCTTTTTATCCAGATAGACTCTCCTTGATTTCGGCAGGATCGTCAGATTCCGGTAGGTAATCTCTGTCTCCTGCTGTTCCTCTTCTTCCGTGGTGGAAAGCAGGTTATGAATATAGATATGGGATTTTACCCTGGCCACCAGCTCCGTAGGGCTGAACGGCTTTACCAGATAATCGTCCGCCCCCAGTCCCAATCCCCGAATTTTGTCGATATCCTCTTTTTTAGCTGTCACCATAATGATAGGCAGCCGAAGACTTTTACGCAGCTCCCTGCAGACATCAAACCCTGTTTTGCCGGGGAGCATCACGTCCAACAGAATGGCGTCATATTTTTCTGTTTTTGCCTTTTGCTCTCCTATGATTCCGTCAAAGGCCAGATCCGTCTCATATCCATTCGCTTCCAGATAATCCCTCTCCAGTTCCGCAATCAGCTCATCGTCCTCTATAATCAGTATCCTCTCCATCGCAGGTGATTCCTTTCCCTAATTCTTCCCGTATTCCCTCTCTCCATCTATAACCGGAATGTTGATTATCACTGCCAGCCCTCCCCTGTTTTCTGCTCTTATGGTTCCTCCATGACCGAGGATGATTTCTTTCACCACCGCCAGCCCGATGCCGCTTCCTTTTTCTGCGCTGTTCCTGGAATCATCCACCCGGTAGAAGCTGTCAAATATCTGTTCCAGGCACTCCCCCGGCACTCCGGGGCCGTCATCCTGGAATACTAGCTCCAGGCAGTTCCCTTCCAGTTTCCTTTTCATGGAAATAAGGACTCTCGAATTTTCTTTTCTCCGGTATCTCACCGTATTGGCAAACAGGTTATTAAAGATACGTTTAAATTCTTCTCTGTCCAGCCTGACCGAAAAACTTCCTTTCCCACAGGAATATGCAATCTGTACCTGCTGGTTTTCCATATCCGGACGCACAAGCTCCAGATACTTTTCCACATAATCTTTAAAATCCGTGTCCTCCATATGATACCGGAAACCGGCATCCAGCCTGCTGTATTCAGAAAGGCTGTCTACCAGGCTGACCAGATTCCCGGTCCTTGTCTTTATGGCCTGCAGGTAACGAAGCTGTTTTTCCGGTGTGTCCGCAATGCCGTCTAAAAGTCCGTCCAGATATCCCATAATGGTAGTCAATGGCGTCCGCAGGTCATGGGAGATCCCAGTGATCAGGTTCCGTCTGCGCTTTTCATCCTTCAGCCGCTGCTGTACAGACTCCTGCAGGTAAATGCGCATCTCATCAAAATCCCTGCACACTTGGCCAAACTCATCCCTTTTCTCATACTGCATAGGCGTATCCAGGTTTCCTTCCCGGATCTCTTTTGTGCCAAGGCTCAATTTCCCAAGAGGTTTTAAAATACTGCCGGAAATCCACCAGGAAAGAACACCGTTGATACACACAGTCAGAGCTACAAAAAGAACCAGGATGCCGGCCAGATAACGCAGGATGCCGTTTTTCAGATAATTTACCATCGTTCCGTCGGTTTCCTGTGGGTGGACAGCCGTAATACAGAAAATACTTTCCCCGTGCCAGAAAGTGCTTTTGATCACGGACACCTCATACCGGCTGGCGGTCAGCATTTTTGCATAATCAATGGCATCTCCTGCCACAGACCGGGCCGTATCCAGATCTTCTTCGGACAGGTTGGAATAGATTCTTTCTCCATCCTTTGTAATCATAAAACGGTAGCCCAGTCCGGACAGTTTATGTTCCAGATGTGTCATTTCATCACTATGCCGGATCTCCGCCTGGCAGCCATCCATTTCCGGGCACTGTCCCCAGTTGTTTTCCCAAAGCTCCTGCTGGTAGTTATAGATCATGCTCTGGGCAAACTGCATTCCATTCTCATCGCTGTACATATCCATAAAAGTATGCCAGTAGCTTCCCAGAGAGGTATTCAGGCACACAATGAGCACAACCGATGTAAACAGAATCGGTATCAGAACCATCATAATATTGGACAATCTGATTTTTTTCTTAATGGTCACTTTCTATGTTCTCCTTTTCCTGCCGGCTTTCTATCCATTCACATTCCGCTCTGTGTTCAGATTAGCATGGCAGGATAAAAGAATTCACAAGAATATCTAAACAATTTCTAAACTAAACTTTTTCCAAAGGCTTTCAGTTCTGCCAGTTTTTCTTCTGATTTGTTTTGTTTGTCATATGCTGTAAAGATTCCCATATTTTCCAGCTGCAGATAATCCAGAAATGAGTTCTGGTACTCATAGATCGCCCCGTCATATACCTGGTTGCTCCCAGAGCTTAAAATCAGCGCCGCTTTTTTCAGGTTTGCCGGTTTGTCCAGAGCATAAATACGGTTAATGGCACATTGAAGCTGTCCCGTCAGGCTGTGATAATACACTGGCGAGGCCAGCACAATCATCTCTGCCTCCGAAAGAACCGGATAGACTTCCTGCATATCATCCTGCTGGATACACCTGCCCTCTCCTTTGGTATGGCAGTATTCACAGGCCAGACAGCCTGCAATTTTCTTCTGGCATACTGGCACTACAATGATTTCATGCCCATTCTCTTTTGCACCTTCCACAAAGGCATCTACCATAGCCGCCGTATTCCCGTTTGGGCGGGGGCTTCCATTTAACACTAAAATCTTCATACCTGCCTCCCCATTTCATGGGCTTTCTCCAAAGCGCTGTGTCCTCTTGCCATTCCCGGAGCGTCAACGCCGCCTGCAAAGATACATCCCGCAAGATATGCCCTCTCAAAGCAGGCTATAAATCCCTCCAATCCTTTCCTTGCGCCATCTATGGCATGTTCGTCCTCATCTGCCGCTGTCGCCAGAAGATACACAGCCCGATACGCATAATCTGCGGTATATAAAGGATTTGCCCGATCAAGCAGAGTCTTCATCTGTCCGCTCATCTCATAATAGTAAACGGGTGTGGCAAAGACCAGTACATCCGCATGCAGCATCTTTTCCACAATTCCACCGGCATCATCTTGGATGACACAATTCCCTGTTTTCTGGCAAGCCAGACAGCCCCTGCAGAACCCAATGGTTTTATCTTTCAGGCTCACTTTTTCCACCTTATGGCCCGCTTCCCTGGCGCCGTTCATAAAAGCCTCTGCCAGCAAATCCGAATTGCTGTCCGCTCTCAGGCTGGTTGAAACCACTAATATTTTTTTACTCATTTTCTCTTCCTTCTTTCTCTTAAAGTTATCTTTTTCCTGCCGGTTTTCCCTGAATCTGATAGATCAGATAATCCAGGCAGGAAATCCTTTTTTCATCCTTATGGACCCTGCCAAGCAGACTCTCCCTGTGATGTCCCAACAGCTCAAGCTGCTTCTCCTGCTGCCCTTTATCAAACCATCCCAGAAAGTCCTCAATCATTCCAGGCTCGCATCCGGCATCTTCCAGGTTCTGTATGACAGCTTCCCGGCTTCCTATGGCCATCATATTACCACCCCCTGATGTTTTTGATAGTTCCAATATAAACCTGTATAAGTAAAATAGCAAATATTTATATATAATCCATTTTCATAGTTGAAACCTATTGAAATTCGTGTTAGGATGTATTCAGGGTTTCTTTAATATTGCTGAATGGCATAGAGGTATCCTTTCGGGTTTCTTTAATATTGCCGAATGGCATAGAGGTATCCTCAGGCAAAGCTTCCTTTAAAGATAAAAATAGCGTTGTAAACAGATCAGAACAATAAGAAGGAGCGTCAATATGGAAATACGGGTATTGCAATATTTTCTTGCCATCGCAAGAGAACAAAGCATCATACGGGCCGCCGAGTCTCTCCATCTCTCCCAGCCCACACTGTCCACGCAGATTAAAAATATGGAAGAGGAGCTTGGAAAACAGCTGCTGATCCGCGGCACAAAGGGTTCCCGCAAGGTCACGCTGACGGAAGAAGGAATGATTCTCAGGAAACGTGCAGAAGAAATCCTGGACCTGGTAAAGAAAACAGAGAATGAGATTACCTGCTCCGACCATGTTGTGATCGGGGATGTCTATATTGGCGCAGGTGAGACAGATGGGATGCGCCTGCTGGCAAAAGCTGCCGGAAATTTAAAAAAGCTTTATCCGGGAATCCATTACCATATTTCCAGCGGCAATGCTGTCTTTGTCAAAGAACAGCTTGATAAAGGGCTGATTGATTTTGGGATTATATTTGGAACTCCGGATTCCACCAAATATGAATCATTAAAGCTCCCGTCAAAGGATATCTGGGGTGTACTGATGCCAAAGGACTCCCCACTGGCAGAAAAAGAATCTGTCTCCCCGGAGGATCTGTGGGATCAGCCATTACTGATTTCACAGCAGGAAACAGAGGGAGGAAGGATCTCCCGTTGGATGAAGCGCCGCCTCTCGGAACTGGATATCACTATGACATATAACCTGCTGTTCAATGCTTCCCTGCTTGTGGAAGAAGGATTGGGATACGCCATTTGCTTTGACAGGATCATCAATACTTCCGGCGACAGTAAGCTATGTTTCCGCCCCCTGACCCCAAAAATTGAAGTTGAGATGTATATGATCTGGAAAAAATATCAGGTCTTTTCCAAACCTGCTGAGAAATTCCTGTTGATGATGCAGGAAAATTTGAATACAATTTAAACTGGTATATATTAGGCTGGTGGTCAGGAACACACGGATGAATTGCAATTCTAGCCAGTTAGCAAAAATAATTTATTTACAAAGCTTATCGCATTCATCCGTTTCAACCCTAATAACAAAATAACTTTGCCACCACATGCTTCCCTTCCACAAACGGCTCCAACCAGAAGCGAGAATCATTTGAATGTTCCGCATTATCCCCCAGAACATAATAACAGTCTTCCGGAACTGTCAAAATGGCGCCATTTCTTTCAATCGTTTCACCTGCGACTGCAGCAATCCGTTTCACAAGCAGTTTCCCATTATGTCGGAATATAATGATATCTCCTGCTTCCAAATCAGAATATATTCGGCATCCAATGATATAACTGCCTCTTTTCAATGTCGGCTCCATAGATTCCGTTGGCACGTACCCTAACAAAAACATATACTTCAAAAATAAAAATGTAAAAAGCATCACAACTGCAGGAAAAAGCCAATTTCCTGTCTTTTTCAATAATCTCCTCATAACAATCCTCACTTTACTGTCGTGTAACTAAAAAAAGCGGGATGCTGAAAACCTTATGGTTCCAGCATCCCTTT
Organism: Eubacterium sp. 14-2; assembly: GCF_000403845.2. Taxonomy (GTDB): domain Bacteria; phylum Bacillota; class Clostridia; order Lachnospirales; family Lachnospiraceae; genus Petralouisia. Next base: position 86,351 of record NZ_KE159569.1, read on the forward strand.
TTCGCTTTAAGAACGATAGACGGCAATCGCCTCTGTTTCCGGACGTTCTTTCAAAAACTTCCGTGCCTTTGACACCCATGCACACACCAGCTTCGCTGAAGCTCCCATACGCTCCCCAATCTCACTGCTGGTGTATCCCTGGGACATCATAACCATTGCGTCTATCCCTTTGGCAGTTGAGGGCGGCGCCTCTCTTCTGGCAGAACTGAGCGCCTGGAACAAATCTATACGAAGCCCGCTTAAAAATTCCCCATTCTCGGTTTCCACCTTTTTATATGGCGTCACATCAGCGGTTATTTCATCCGAATACCGTTTGGTTGACTGAATCAATGCATCACATATTTCATGCCAAATCAGCCGATATGCATAAGTGGAAAAAGTCCCGCCCTTATCTGTCGCTGCCGCTTTACACAAGCCAACGCACCCAATCTGAAACAGATCGTCATAAGTATAGAATCCCCATTGATTGTAACCATGTACTTTATCCTTAATCACCTGATGTACCAGGCCCATATTCTCCTCCACTTTTCTTTGTTGTATGACCGTTAATGTCATGATGCTGCACCTCCTCTCACCATGCGGAACTGTTTCTTATTTTTCCTTCCTCTACACTGTTCCAGAAGTCTGCGGCTTTCTTCAATCACCTGCTTACAGTAATATTCCCCCAGATGCCCGATATGGGCCTCCGACAGTGGGGCTGAAATCAAATCCGCAAGCCACTGGTATGCATCCTGTTTACTCATGTACCCAGACTGATGGAGTTGGTCAAAATACTGGTGCGCCGTCCTCCTGAGTGTACGCAGCTCATGATTGGCAAGGCTACCTACCGGAATCCTGGTACCTGCATGGACACGCACATAGGCGTCACACTGCGGGTAATGGCTGCACACATACAGCATCATCCCTTTACTGTTGTCATAATAAATACCGTCTGCACTCCGGTACACTACCGTGCTGCCACAATAGGGGCAACGCATATTGCCTGCCTGAAATCCCTTTCTTTTTTTCTTTTTGTTTTTATTCTTCATCTATATTCCTCCGTTTTATATAAAAAAAGCCGGAAGCTCTGCGAAAAAAGCATACAGAGCCAGTGCGTTGGCGTTTGGGTGTCTCGTCCAACATTTGACTCTGTAAGTATTTAAGCAGCCTTCCGGCCTACATATTCAGTTGTGGCTTGCGTTATTGTGGATTCGCTCAGTGCGCAAAATCCGTAACGGTTCCTTACCCTCCTCCGGATAAGTCTGACGCTATACCAAACGTACCGAAAGCCTGAACGCAAGCCCCTGCCACGGTTTTAGTATAGCAAATCAATCGCTAGATGTCAAGCCTTTTGAGAATATTATTATATTTTATTCTGTATTTTATTCCTATTAGGTTTATATCTAGCTTTTTGTCTCAGTCTGGAGGCTATTCTTCTTCCTCCTCATCGTACTCGTAACCACTCTCATCTTCTCTACGCCTTTTGATAATATGCATCGTAACCAATCCACCCACCGCAAGAATCATGCCTCCGATAAAAAGGCAAAGATGAAGCACTGGTATGCCTGCAACCAAAGCATCTTCTGCCTTTTCCGGCTGCTCTGCTGTAATTTCCTCCGGCTGCTCTGTTGTGATTTCTTCCGGCTGTTCTGTCACAATCTCTTCTGATTGTTCTTCTGACGGGCTTTCTGTTGTGGCAGGGGCCTGCGTCGGGGAAGGAGCTTTTGCAGAGGAATTCATACAGGTCAGAACATACTCTTTACTGCCGCCAATTTCCAGGCGGAGTACCCCATCCTGACCTACAGGTATGGTATCCGGATATAATCCGGCATCAGTCTTCATTTGGAACTCCACTCCTGCCCACTCCGCCCCCAACTGAATCTCCAGCTGTTCAGGCTGGGCAACCTGCAGCTCGGTGCCATTGGTTCCCTGAGGCTGTGCAAAAACCGGTCTTACAGAGAAAGAGGACATACACATCATGGTCAGAAACAGCAAAACATGCTTTTTATACTTTACTCTCATGGCTTTCTACCTCCAAATTCTTTCTAAAATGAGGAAACCGGACAGGAATCATCCTGCCGGCTCCTCTTAGTTACTTTCATACAAAATACCGGAAATCTTATCGCTTACTGTGGAATCTCAGTCCTTTTTTACGCTTTCTGAGACTATAGGCACAAGCTCCGATGCCTCCAGCTCCTGCTGCCATCAGACCGAACCACAGCCACAGATTGGAAGCATCTCCTGTCTTCGGCACATCCACAGTAATCTTATCATTATGTACATTGACCGTCAGGGTTTCATCCACTACCAGTTCCACTGTTACCGGATCCGGACGTTTGTACCCTGCACTGACGCTGTCCTCCACTTCGGTTATCGTATATCTGCCGACACGCAGGTCCTCAATAAAAATTTCACCTCTGGCATCCGTTTGGAATGTCTGGTCATAATTGTCCCCAACCACGCGGAATGAAAAGCCCTCCACGCGGCCGTCAGAGGAAGTTTTTACAATCTTGAGGTTTCCTCTGTGGGCCTGGTTGTAAAATCCTTTGCCAGCTTCGTTCTCTATCTCATAAGTTTCCCCATCTGTATCAATCATGGCATAATAAACATTCTCATCCAGATAGAAGCCGTCCGGCGCGGTTTTCTCTTTGACAAGCACGCCGCCGTAAAGCAGGTCACGCATCTCATACTGGCCCGTCTCGGTTTCCTCCATGGTACCCAGAAGCTCATCATGCTTATCAAGCTCTTTGTTCCCATTGACGTCACGGTATACTTCAAATACAGCCCCACTCAGCTTATTTTCCGGATAATCTTTGTCAAATTTCGTCAGATGGAGGTTCCCACGGATAAACTCATTGGTAATTTCCACCTCAATGACCTGCTCATCCTCATTAATAGCAACAGGGAAAAGCTCCGTGCAAAGTACAAAGCCCTCCGGCTGCTCGATTTCCCGTACCATCCACAGTCCATATGGGACATCCTCAAACCGGAAAGAACCATCCTCATCGGAAGTTGCCACTAAAATTGCAGCCTCTTCTGTAAATTCCTCGGCAGATGGTGCAAACAGGCCAATCTTGGCTCCGCCTAAGCCTTCCCCATCCTCATCCAGCTTCTTACCGGATATGGAACCATAAACCAGTTCATTGACAATAGGCTCACCGTCATTGGCTGCAATTGTCACAACTGCCGTGTCCTGATCCCCATATGCAAATACTACAGGATACTTGGCATCACTTAAAAGATAATGCGCATCCGTGCTGTGTTCCTTCAGATAATAACTGCCCAGCGGCAAATCAGTCTTGGCAACGCCCCTGCCGTCTGTATCCACGCTTACAACCTCAAGCAGCCCGTCTGCCGGGATGACAGAACCATCTGCTGCAGTAAGATCTTCTGCTGCATACAAGCCAAACGTAATGTTGGCAAGCTCATTGTTATTGCCAATGCCAAATGCTTCGTTCAGCTCCAACGTCTTCTCCAGACCCAGTTCTACCTTCTGACGTTCATTATAAACGCCGGCGGCTGTTTCCGTCAGGTCAATCTCCTGCCCTGCATACACCAGTTCCACTTGATGCGGCTCTTTGTTCAGCACCATACCGTAAGGAGCCTTTGTTTCAACAATCTCATATTTGCCCAAATACAGTTCTTTGCTGGAAACAGCGCCTCCAGGACCGGTTGTAACAGTATCCACCACTTTGCCCTTTTCAGCACGCAATGTCCCATCCGCCGTAATAATGTCTTCTGCCGCACGGATTTCATAGACTGCCCCCTCCATGCCATGGATTTCATAAACCGGCTGGTAAAGGACTTCCACCCCATCCTTGTCGGCCCCATCGGATGTCGTGACGGAAGCAAACACTTCGCCGTTCTTTGCAACAACAATTTTACCCTTCTGCGGCATGTTATGCTTTTCAACTACCACCACATCCTGTGTCCCGTCCACCGTGAAAGGAACCGGCTCGCTGTCCAGTACATAGCCATAGCAGGTTTCCACCTCAATCAGTTCATACTGGCCATGCGGCAGCTCATTAGGAAGCATCAGCCATCCTTCCTCATTGGTAAAGAACGTGTTGATTATAACAGGCGTCGGGTAATAAATTGTTTCTGCAACCAGTTCGCCTGTAGACAGGTCACGGACCTGAAACCCGACACCGGCTGCAGGAATAATTTTCCCGGTTTCTGCATCATGCTTTTCTACACGGATAAGGCTGGCCTTTGTTATATTGTTCAGGATATAGGAATAGGTCTGATCGTTTGTACGGATATATACAATGAAATCCGGAATGAATGCCTGTCCTTCCTGCCCCTTTGTCTGGTGTACCACATAACGTCCATAAGGAAGATCCTTGGAAGCAGCAAACCCGTCTGCATCTGTAATCAGGATATCGCGTTCGTCCTCCCTTGCCGCATCAAAGCTTCCTGCACTGGCAAGGTAAATCTGGAATTCGGCGCCTTCCTCCGGTTTTTCGATAATTACTTCATGTCCGGGCGCTTCGATATCTTCCGGCGGAATCGGAACAGGTGCAAAAGGATCCGTTTCCGGCTCTGTTTCCGGAGCCATCTCCGATTCATTATCTTCTGTTGTTTCTCCTGTATCCTGTGACTGCTGCCCATCTGCATCCGTTTCCATATCCGTCTGGGAGTCTTCGCCATTTACGGCTGCTTCTGCGTCGCTTCCCTCTTCAGCTTCCTGGGACAATGCCTCATCTGCTTCCAATTCCATCCCAGTCTGGGCATCCCCGCCGCTTACTGTGGAAACAGCCTGTAAAACTTCGCCGTTTTCCTGCTATACCGGTTCTGCGCCATTTTCAGACGGCGTCTCCGTCTGGGGTTCTACTTTTTCTACATCCTCCAGTTCCGCATCAATATGCTTAACCAGGCGGATACGCCCCATGATCACCTCTTCGGTAACACCAATGGGAATCTGGTTCAGTTCCTCGGTATAATTACCGGGATCTGCCGGAATCGGGTAGACTGTTTCATCCAACAGGTATCCCTCGGAAGGGCTGATTTCGCGCAATGTCCAGTTGGAGCCGCAGATAAAATAATCACTGATAAAAGAACCTGTTGCGTCTGTAGTGTAAGATGCCACCAGCTCATCGCCCCGGTACACGCCATATACCGCCCCTGCAAGGCTGGCATCCCCCTGGGCATATCCGGTCTTCCGGTCTGTCTTAGTCACTTCTACACGGAATTTTTTCAGGATATTAGTGAAACTGCGCTTGGTGACGACATTCCACTGGACAGGCGCCGTCTGGGCAGCCGGAACCACATACCGGACAGGGGTGTTGACCTCTTCCAAAGTATATGGGGCGCTTCCGCTGATCAGCACATTTTCAAAACGGGCCACACCGGACGCATCTGTTACGGCATACTCATCCACAGGCAGCCCCGACAGGGACGTGCCATAGAGATGGAATGTCATATCCTGCACAAATTGGTCCTCTGATGTCTTGATGACCTCCAGCGAACCACGTTTCAGCTTATTATTAAAAGTTACGGTAGAAGTCTGCCCACTGACAATCGTGACTCTCTGGGATTTTTGAGGCTCATATCTGTCAATGTCCTGCTCCGTTACCGTATAGGTTCCCGGCATAAGCTCGACGTCCACAGTACCTTCTGCTTTTGTCTTCACTGTTTTGTCCACGCCGTTTCCGGTAATATGAAAACTGATATTGGATACGACGTCATCCTCAGAAGTCTTACGGATACGTCCGGTACCATAAGTCTCCGTATCGACCTTCACATAGAATACAACCGGATCATCTGCTCCGCACAGCATTGTCTGGAATCCGACACGTCCCCAGATCAGCATATCATTTCCGACTCCCGGAACATTTTTCTGCACAGTGAGCGATGCCGGACTGGTGAGCATACGGCTGCTGGTAAATGTATACTTGTTCCCACTGCGGCTCACACTGATGCCGCTGCCGCCGGAAAACTTCAAATCCGCCCTGGTATTGTTCGTATCCGTCAAAGTAAGGGAATACTTTTTTGTTTCCGGATTGTATTTTAAGGTATGGACCTGCGCAGAGCTGCTCCTGTCGGAAGCAAAACTGGGTATCGTCGCATGCTGCGCCATCTGAGCCAGAATCCAGTCATAGCATTGCTTTGCTGGACGGCCATCAATCGTGCGCAGATAATTGTCCCCACGGATTCCTGCCGGGCTGGGATGCAGATCCTGCGGGCTGGTCCTTAACTGCTGCTGGTATTCCCATATGAGGATCTGCGTTGCAATTGCATAATCATCCTCATTGGTCCCCGGTACCGGCGAACCTTTTCCTGGCTGCCATCCATAGACGCTGGTGAGCATGATCCCATACTGGGCGGCATATGGAAGGTTCTGAAAATATGAACTGTTTTTTCCGCTCTGGGAAGTATAGCCGTTTGTGGATGTCCCATAAGCAATGCCGGACTCAACGCAATATACCTGGCGCTCCTCTGAGCCGTTTGAAATCATATATTTCCTTCTGGGATTCCCGCCTGAGCTGGTCCTTACAGTCGTATTCCCGTTGCTGTCATACACCAGATAGCTGTAGCTATCCGCTGAATAATAATAATCCCCGTCGGAGCCTACAAAATTGCCCCCATAATGGGAAGAAACCGTCTGTCCCTCAGACGGCGAAAAAGCAAAAACCGTTGTCGGTATGACACCAACAACGGTCAAAATAGAAAGGAACAACGCCAGCAGGCGCTTTCCTCTTTTTCTGAATAAATGTTTCATATAGGTAAACCTTCCTTTCGTTTTCAGGCACAAAAAAAAGCTCCCTGCAAAAACAGAGAGCCCTTTTTTCACCTATTTGGTTTTAGTATAAGAAATAAAATGTATAACTTCCTCCCCCATTATCCTGCACGTAAATCGTGAAGCTGGTTAACTGCGCTCCCCCATAGGAGCCAATTATAGAAGGCATGGATGTTACATAGTCCTTTAGCGCCCGTTTCAGGTTATCTCCCTGAAAAGATTCGGATGCTGTAACCGGAGCTGCCCAGGAGCAGGTATCCGGCGTACAGGGGATACCGTCATCCTCTGTAATATGTGCAAGGCCCATGGACTGCCCAATCGCAATCAGCTCTGCCCGGATGGCATTTGCATCAAAGGCAAAATCATAGATAGTTTTTGGTATTTCCGGTTGGGCAGGCGGCTGTACCGGTTCTTCCGGGACGATAGGTTACGGCTCCGGCTGCTGTGTTACTGCAGGCGGTTCGGCAGACGACTCCACTGCTGGTTGTTCTGCGGGCGTTTCCGGCACCTCCGGCTCTTCTGCCACTTTAACAGACTCATTTTGATTTGCTTCTGAAGATGCCGCTGCCGCCTGGGAATTCTCCCCTGACCGGCTGCTGCCTTCCTGCTGCTTCACAGCAACACTCTCCTCTGTCTTTTGAGGAGCGGCTGAAGTTTTGCTTCCTTCACTGTTTTTGTTCCGGTCTGAGTTATCCGCCAATTTAAGTTCTGTCTTCTTCAGTTCCGGGATCTTAGGCCGATTTTTGGAATCAGTCTCGGATTTCTCTTCGTATTCCGGACACCGGGTATCTTTTTCTTCTGAAGGTACGAGAGTTTCAGCCGAATCTGACGCAGCACAGGCGCCAAGAAGCAATAATCCCAGCAATACAATAAATACACGAATTTTTTTCATAAAGCATTCCTCCAGTCATCGTTTATTTATATTACACGATACAAACTGCAGGAATACAACGCCTATCCTGTAAGCTTACCAAACCCGCGGTCTGCCTCATCGACGCACCGGTCAAGAATCTCAAAAAAACGCTGTGGTTCCATCTCAGTATCCAGCCAGTGCGCTGCACGGTAGGAATAGCACCCAACTTCATCGTTAATGGCATGGCTTCCAAGAATACTTCTTAGATTCAGTTCATTGGTCATCTGCCGCTGCTTTGCTGTGCTTGGTTTTGCAAGCGCTTTTGCCAGACAGAATACCATCAGCGGATGCAGCTCTGAAAAAGAAATCTGCAGAAAATAACCATGATAGTCTGTCATAAGAGAAGCGCCATCTTCTTCTGCAGCAGTAAGCTGTGTCAGGACCATTTTCCGGGTACGCACAGCAGTCTCCCTGCGGTGCTGCTGTTTGGCGGCACTCAGGTCACAATGGGTCATTGGCCTCACCCCCTTTCTTTCTGTAAATGGTAAAAAACAGTTACCTGGCTGCTGCAATATGAGTGATTGCTCCCCATATCCGATTGGAATCGTTGTTGATTCCCAGGATACGGACGGTAACGCGGGAACCCCTCGGCGGCCTGCCGCGTTTCGGATAACTGCAGAGGCAGTCGATGCCCCCGTCCAGCGCCACAAACACACCATTGGTGTCTACCATACTCACCGTACCCACATAACGGTTCCCGACAGAGTACCTGCGCAGAGCCTTCTCATAAGGATTTTCTCCCGCCTGCTTCACAGAAGCCGTTGCCTTAATCTGGTTGCGGTCACTGCGGTCAACCTCCAGAACCTTCACCAGAATACGCTGTCCCGGCTGGAAATAGGCTGCCGCATCCATCCACCTCTGATAGCTCAGTTCCCTGAGCGGAATGTAAATCTCCAGACCGAACAGATCTACAAAGATGCCTGCACGGATAGCGGATACGATTCTGGCTTCTGCGCATACGCCGGAGTACAGCAGGTTATTCCCATCCCTGTCCGTGCCGAGATAATAGGCTTTCCTTTTGGATTTCATCGCCTCAAGGCGGCTTGCTACTGCCAGACCGGATTTGGGATCAATGCCTTTGACAATATAATCCACTTCAGCGCCCAGCCGCTTGGTAAGCATATAATGCAAAACATCCTCCGGAAGCCTCCCTCGGTAATCCGCTGGGGGCTCCACAGCTTCCTCTGCAGGAATCATCACCTTGAACTCACCATGATAAATGACTGCAAGAGAACGGCTGGGATTATCGGCCGGACGTTCCACACCCTGGATGGTGCCGGTCAGGATACGGCCTGTTTTCTGTGACTCAAGTAAGTCGAGAAGGTCATTTTTCGCCTTGTCTGCTTCAGTCTCGACGGTCGGCCGCTCATCAATGGACACCACCGGTTTGGATCTGGCAGAAGCCCTCCTTTTCCGGGGCTTAGGCGTCTCCTCGACGCCGTCGCCGGCATCCTTATGATCAGAATGTGCTTCTGTGTCAGACTCAGACGGTTTTTCCGCGGTCTTCTTACGTCCGCGGGCCTTTTTTGGCTCTTCCGTTTCAGTCTGGGACAAAGCCCCTTCGTCATCTGCTTTGGCATTAAGATCTGCTGAATTCTCAACCGTTTCTGTCATTTCTGTTTCAGTCTGGGGAGGCGGGCTCTCTGCAGCAATTGCATCATGCATCTCCTCTCTGTCCATCTCCTCCAGTTCCGGATTCATCTCGGTCTGAGGAGCTGCTTCCTCCATCGGAGTCTGCTCCTCCGAAAGAACTTCCTGTTTCTTTGTTGCCATAAAAAATCCTCCTTTTTAAATATAATAGAATCCCGGATTCTATTATCATGAATTAAAATTCAGCCGGCGGTTTTGCCGAACTGTATAAGCTTTTTCTGCGAGCCGGCTTTTTCTCCTTTTCTGGCTCTGCCTGCCGGTCAGACTCATCGGGAACCGACATGGTATATACCGGTGCAGCGACGGACGGACAGTAATCCATCACAGATGTCTTTATCATCTGCTTGGACATGGGGTGCTTTGTGTAATCCAGCTTATTCAGCCTGAGTATGTTGCAGCCACGTATGATGCAGAGCATCTCCTCGTTCGGCAATCTCAGAACCTCATCCGGAGTCAGCAGCTTCCTGCGCCCCTGCCCCTCAGTCTGTCGGTATTGCGGAATCACCTGTGCAACCGCAATTGTTTTCCTTACTGTCATAGTAGAATTGATTTCAATACTCATGTCCCCGCTGCGGTCTGAGAAGTATTTCGCGGTCACATCATCCGTGCATCCCAACATCAGCTGGATGTCACAGTTGCCGATAATTTCGGACCACAGATTATTTGGATACCGGTTCTGCAGCTGGCCAAGGCTCTGCACCGCCAGCATGACCCGTATATCCCTGGAACGGATGACGCTTAAAGACCTTGCAAAATCCGATCCGTCCTCCGCCCCGCCGATACGTCCCACATTGTTAAACTCATCCAGTATGAGATTGACGGGCACATCGCAGCGGCCGTCCCTGCAGCTGTCTGCATAGCGGGTCAGTCTTATGAACAAGAATGAAAAAAAGAGCGATGACAGGAACGCCATCGTGGCATCCTGGTCGCTCAGGATAATAAAATATGCACTTTTCTGCCTGCCCGGCGCCGACAGGTCGATATCCGAGCGGCTGGTAATTTTTTTGACCGCATCGTTCTGCAGTACCTGCAGGCGGGTTCCAAGTCCCAGTATAATACCGGAACGAACCGTATCGCTGGACTGGGAAAACAGATTAAACGGCGCCCTTGCCGGATGATCCAGCGGCAGTTTCTCAAACAGGGCCGTCAGCTGGCGCTCACTGTTCTGCGTCAGCATCTGATATACCGCCGGAAGATTTTTCATTTCCGGACTGCGGCTCCTATCCTGGTCAATCAGCAAAATCAGTGCCTTCAGCAAATTGCCCTCGCCATTATCCCAGAAATGATCGCCTTTGCCGGAACTGGTGTTTCCGATAATAACATTGGTCAGCACCTGCGCCATCAGCGTATCCCCGTTTAAGTCTGACATGCAGTTCCATGAGTCGCCATGCTCAGGGTTTACCAGGTTAAAAACCTTGACCCCATACCCATTCTGGCGGTAAAGCTCTGCGGTATCCGCATAAAGCTCTCCTTTTGGATCTGTAATCACGACAGATTCCTGCCGCTTCAGGGCCTGAAATAAGGCATTCCGGATAATGGCTCTGGATTTCATGGTGCCGGATGCGCCGAAAATAGCAATATGGCGGTTGAGTCTGGTATCTTTTGGCATACAAACAGCATTTCCTTTATACTCACCCAGAATCACACCTTCTGCCTTCGCTGGCGCCGTCACCTCCAGAACTGTCTTTATCTCCTTTTCCTCCATCCAGGAAGCTGTGCCGTAAGCGCCGCTGCTGCTGGTCTTGAAGCCTCTTGGATCATAGTTCTTTCCATCAAACTTATCATGAAGCCTCACATACAGAACCACCACCCCGCCAGCCATCAAGATTCCAGCCATCCCTTTGAGACCGTTTACAGTAAATGCCTGCGGGATGCAGGCCAACGGGTTCCAGTCTACTGGTTCCATTTCAACCTGGCCGGCAAACCCATCTGCCGCCATCCAGTCCATATAATTTCCAAGCAATTGGCCAAGCATTCCGCCAAGATACAACAGCGCTGCGCATCCCAGTATGGCAGCAGCGATTATGGCAGCCTTTCTCTTTTTATCTGCCAAACAAACTCCTCCTTTCCTTATGGCTACACGTACTTCCAGGCATGACGGAATATTAGAAAGGCATTTCCAGTCCTAGCTCTGCTTCCACCGCCTCCATGTCGATGGTTTTGATATTCACCATCCGGCCCAGATATTCACGAAGGAAGTCAGTCTGGTGGGGAAAACACAGGATTTCAAACCTTCCTGTTTGATCACGGATGCCTTCCCGGAAGCGAATGAGTCTTGCAATGTCACCGTCCAGATGCGATAAAATATATACGCCGTCCACACAGGCATCGTATTCAAAAAAACCTTTGTCAAAAGATCTGACTTCAGGCTCAAACAATAAATCAAGCAGCTTTTCTTTCCAGTCTGGGACAGACAGAATAGAAAGCTGACGCATGCCGCACACATCCATGGGCACGAAATAAATATGGTGGTAAATGGAATCAAACCGGAACTCAAGCCGCCGGCTTTTATCCGACTCCAGTAATGTTTTCAGGGCTATTTCACCAGACTCACCGAAAAGCACTGCTGAAGAAATCTGATCCGTACCGGCATTCAGACGCCCAACTTCGGTTAAATTGTGGAGCGCCTTAAATTCTCCCATCCCACTCCATTTCATTGCAGCTGCGCGTGTATTGTAAACAGCATAACAACTGCCGTGAGAAAAAATAGCTCCGACCATCCGGGTGAACATGGTTTTGTTCATCTCCGCCTGGCCAATCTTCTTGATGTCCCTTGCAAGATAGAACGAACTGCCCTCCGGTATGACAGAGAACCGGCCCCCGTTTTGCAAATGGGGAAGCAGGTAGGGCCTCGTTTCTATTCCTGCCCGCATACAGAGCATTACCGTTTCCGATACCCTGTGGTTCCTCTCCCTGTGGGCAGAGTCCCCTGGGAATCGGTGATTCCAGAATGCATCCATATAATACCGGTACGCAGCCGGATGAACCCACTCCAGTATGGGAAGAGCAGCCTTATACAAACGGACTGTTTTGGAACTGCTTCTTCCAGTAACAGTTAACAATCTGCAGGTCATTTCCGTTTCAGTCTGGGGATTTTGGATTGTCTGGGGCATGGTCAATTTTGTCACCAAAGCTTTCAGAACACGTTCCTTCCCAAGCATCCGAATGGAGCGAAACGGGAACTCTCCTGTGACGGAAAGCAGTGTGATGAGCTGCCAGACCTGACTGCCTGGACGGAAGTGCAGCATTTTAACCTTCTCCCGATTTGAAGCATTTTCCGACAACATGACTGCTCTCTTTGTCGGATTTTCCTGCATAGTGCCGCCCCCAGACCGCAGCAATACCGGGCGTTTTCTGCCTTTGGGAAGATATGTATTTTTCAGGGACAGAACTCTGCCTGTTTTTACATATGTTTTTCCGCTTAAATCTACCGTGTTTCATATAATTTCACCCCCTTATCCGGCATAGCGCGCTCTGTCACCAGCCATAATGGAAAATCATTTTTAGGTACAACATATACCTCGGTACGGTCATCCGTCCCCGATGCACTGCAGTAATAATGGGCGCACACCTTCGGACTGTCATCGGGCATAACATACAATGCCACAATGTCCGATACCATATTGACCTCAATATTGTCATGATCCCGTTTCTGGCGCTCTGGCCGATCCCTGCTATAGACATGCCGGTAAACCAAAACACAGTCCCGGTACCGGACCGGCGGCTGTGTCTGGAAAAACCTCCGCATGGCAGGGTATAAAAAAGAGCGGATATAATCCGCTGAACCAGAAGACTTTTTGGGAAGCAGCGCCGGAATACGGAGCGCAAACCAGCCATCTGCCGTAAAGCCAATCTCAACCGGAATACTTTCTGCCATGCAGTTTTCCACTGCAGCTCCCGCCATAGGGCATCCAGTATATGCCGGAAGCCTTCTTGTGAAAAGCGCCAGCCGTTCTGAGATTTCTTCCAGCCGGAGGGCTGCATCGTATGCCGCCTGAAAATCCGAATCTTTGTAAAAGCGGCGCACATAAGCCATCTCTGACTCCAGACTTCGTTTCGCCAGCTCCACTTTATCCAGGACTTTTATGAATGAATTCTCTCCTGCCATTTCCTACCGCCTCCTCTGAATAAAAAATAATTTTTGGTTCCTCCTCCCCCTGAAAATCAACCGTTGCAAACAGACACGGCGCATCCGGCAGTTTCAATTTTTCCGCCATTGCAATATGGGGGACAATAATGATATATTTCAGATCCTCCTGCGGCTGTAAAAGCCTTAACTGGCTCTGTTCTCCTTCATAGAGAACCACAATCTCATACCCGATGTTTTCCTTTAGAAAGAAAAGCTGCGACGGGTAGACCGCAGGGTAATGAGCCATCGGATCTACATAGTCAATAAACTTGAGCAGCACCCATACTGCCAGTATGATACGCTGATCCGGACGACACATGGGATCCAGGCCAACGTAATAGCCGCCTGACACATCTGCTATCTGCATCTGCTTTTTCAGGTTCCGAAGAATCTTTTCGGCTGTCTTCTCCGGTTTTTGCAGCATCCGGACAATCTGTGTCTTTGGCAACGCCCCATACTGGGACAGCCATTTCACAACGTACTGCTCATCCTGTAACAGCATTTCTGCCACCTCCTTGTCAGTATAATAAATGTGGGCTGTAAGTATTTGCGCCCAAATAAGTATTTCTATGCGGAATGCGTTTTTTCTTTCTGCCGCTCCCGCAAAATTGCTTCCAGTTCCGCACGGTCTGTAGTAATCATTTCCTGTTCTTCCTTGGAAGCTTTGATTACTACCGGCACCTTATTGTTGTTCGAGTATACTAACGCCTCCCCTCTCTCGAACCTTGTAATGGAACGGACCTCTGTTTTCGTCAGCTTCAGGACATCCTGGACATAACGGGCCTCATCCGGCTCCAGGTTCAAAATAATTTTGTTTTTTGAATTATTGACGATTGCCCGTCCGTATTTCCCATCTTCCAGGCTGAAGAAATCTGACAAATCCTGCGTAGCTGAAATAGCCGCCCCGCCAAATCCCCGGATTGTCTTAAAAATCGTCAGGCAGAATTCCGCTGCCTGCCTGTTGGAAGATGCCCCTACAAGCTGCCAGATTTCATCAATCATGATCGCTTTCTTTTTTGTCCGGTCTGCTTTCACATTATCCCAAACATAGTCCAGGGCAATCATCATCCCCACCGGAAGCAGCTTGCCCTTCAGTTCAGACAAATCCAGTACAATATATTTATTGCTCAAATCCACATTGGTCTGTTGGTTAAAGGACTGCGCTGAACCTGTAACAAAGCGGCTTACAATAACGGCAATCCGCTGCGTCATTGGGTTTTCCAAAAGATTTTTGTGGAGATCCCCAAGAATCGGCATCGTCTTCATCTTTGGATGTGCCGCTTTCCTGTTTTTATATAAAGAATCGTTATCATGCGTGATGCCGAAATCAGCATATGTCTTAATCAGCGCCTCATCCAACATCTGTTCCTCCTCATTCGTCATGTCTGGAATCAGCAGGGAAAAGAAAATCATCAGCTGCTGGATTTTCCTTGCAAGCATGGAATCCATCTCGCTGTAATCCATCTCGTCAATCAGTTCCATCTCTGGTGTAATCGTATGCCGGATTTCCATGACATTGATACAATGCGGAGAACCAGGCGCTATCTTGATATACTGGCCGCCGATCCGGTGACAGGCTCTTTTGAACTCATGTCCTTTAATCGGAGCCAGAATATAGCACTGGATTCCTCTCATGCGCATCCTAAGCGCAAGCAGCTGAAGCGTAAAGGTCTTTCCGGCTCCGCTGGTACCGAGCAGGTTCAGGTTGGCATTTTTATTTTTCTTCGTATTAAACAGGTCTACAATACACAGTGAATTGTTATGCCGGTTGACGCCCAGCAGCACACCTGTATCATCCGACATTTCAAAGCTTGTAAACATATAGGTAGACGCTGCTCCGCTGGTAAGCACATTCCTCTGGGACTTCTTTTCCAGAGACGGCGCTATCTGCAGAAACGGCATTACGGATCGCAGCGCCGCCTCCTGCTGGAATTTACAGTCGCTAATATACATATCCATAGATTTCAACATATCGGAAATCTGCTGCTTCCGCCACATCAGCTCCTCATAGCTTTTCGCTGATACCGTCACAAACACAGACATGTAAAATAAATCCTCATTGTTATTTGCAATCCCATGCTTTATGAAATACCCTGCCTGAATAGAATTCGTAAGTTCCTCGTAATCGGTACTGGTGTCCTGCATACTTTTGAGTTTCGTGCGGTTCAACCGGATACGCTGCGCCACCTTGTCAATCGTTTTACTTCGGTTCTCACGGCGGAGATAGACATCTATGTCAATCCCTTCCCCGGCATTGATCAGCGCCGACATCCAGCCTGCACGTACCATACCGGGATAGCCGTTCCCTTTGATATATAAAAACGAATAGTACAGCCCGTCCATAATGATATAGTTATAATGCGTCAGGTCAATCCCACGCGGTGACAGAAAATGCGCCATTCGGATATGCGGTATCGGGTCCACCCCGATGACCCGATTCTTTGCCGCCATTGTGTCAACCACTACCCGGTTCATCCGCAAAGAGAATGCCTCATCCACACAGGAACAGCGGTTAAAAAACATATACAGGATTTCCACCGTAGCTTCATCCGGATCCCTTGGCTGCAGGATAGAGTTTCCACATTGCAGAAAATATGCTTTTGCATTCTGTTCTGCGGTCTGCAGCATTCCGTATATCTGAGAAAAATCGTCGTTATCCCCTCGTCTGATTTCTTCATACTGGAAAATCAAAAAGAAGCGCCTTGTCAGCGCCTCCCTGCTTCCCACATCTTTAATCAGGCGGATATATCCTTCACCGAGCGACCTGCACTGCGTATCCTCTTCCTCTGCCAGCTCTTCCTGAATCATTGCCACATGTTTATCAGAATCCGCCTTTCTGGTAATGCTCTTAAACTGCAGGCGCATAGGTGAAATTTTCAGCCAGCTTGCAAAGGATGAAATGATGCTAAACTGCTCTTCCCCGGAACGAAGCATGAAATTAATCGGCTCTATCTCCAGAATCTTGATAAATCTTCCGTCCGTCGTCTGTATGATTCCGTGTGTAATGTCTTTAATTGGAATAAAATCCTGCACGAAATCAAGCTTTTCCAGCTTTTTTCTTTGTTTTTTCAACTTTTTTCTTTGATCTGCCGCCTTTTTTCCTTTTGCGGAGCTGTTTCGGATCATAATGATAACCCACCCTTCTGAAATGTAGTTTTCTTTTTTTCGCCATGTAGCGGACTATGTGAACCAGGTATTGAAAAAGGGAATCTCCGTCAATTCCCATCATGGCGACAACCGCTGTTGGCAGAAGCGTCACAGTCATGACGACAATTCGTATGGTTCCCGGCATGGAAATCAGCATCAGCTCCGGATAACCCAAAAGCGCCACCAGTATAACTGCTTCAATCGCATTCCGCGGTTCCAGCATACCTCCCAAAATCTTACCTGAGTCTGTATAATTTGCCGGTATGGCATAAATATTGTTATACTCTTTATCCTCCAAATAAATCACCTGCCTAATCTGTAAATTGTTGCTGTTGTCCTAAACCGTCCAAGCCGCAGCGCCTCGTTATGGTCTGGAACGTAAATATCCACACGGTGTATGTCATTTTCAATTCCGGATCCGCCGCGATCTTCTACCGTATACATTGTACCGTTAATCATAATCTGTGTTCCAAACGGATAATGGCTGGACATGGCCACCATTCCCCTGGAAGCTATTTTCCCACTGGCAGTAATGCCATTTGCATTGCTGCCGCAGCATTTTGCGCAGGCACAATAATGCGTCACGTCTACCTCCAGAGTTGAAATCGGCGTACCTTGAATATTGTCCGGAACCGGCGCATCAAAATCCACATTCTGTGGCCTCCTAAGCTCCAATGTGGCTTCATAGCTTGGAGAATTTAAGATAACGCCTTCCCCGCCTGATGAATGTACCCACATCCGCCTGCCATCTTCTCCATATCCGGCAAAAATAAGCACATGGCTCCACCCTTGTCCGTCCGATTCTCTTAAAAACCCCAAATCTCCAGGAAGAAGTTCACTTGCGGAAACAGCAGCCGTTTCTTCCCACTGATTCCATGTTCCCCCATAGAGGTTCACTCCCACAGCCGTCTTATAGGTCCAGTCAGTAAAGCCGGAACAATCCAACCCATACGGTCTGATGGTTCCGCTTGTTGTAGAACCTGCAGCTGTTACCAGCTTTGGCGTATTCCATTCATCATTCCATCCCGGACCTGATTTTCCACCCCAGAAATACGGAACCTTCCCTACGAGCGAAAGAGCTGTTGTCAAAATATGTTTTCGTGTAGCATTACAGTTTTGCCGGTTCACAAATGCGATTAATTCCGCATCTGTCAAAGGAACAGACTGCCCGTTTCCTGCTATTCCATACAGCGTCATTTTAAGCGCTGTGGCCATCTTTTGGATTGCTTCTCCATAAGTGATTCCAAATTGCTCATATGGCGCATCCAGGTTAATCCCAAATGCTGTGGCAATTACGGCATTATCAAATGGATGAATCGTACATTCTATATATTTAATTGTCTCCGTCCCCGGCGTAACTGTTTCTTTCCCATCCGCCTGATAATAGGTTTCCTCCGTAGTGCCGGTAACTGTGCCGCCAGAATAAACCGGGAGAGATACTGTCACGCTTTTATATGCGTCAATCTCAACCGGCTCATTACTGGTATGGGATTCATCCGGCAGGTAATATGTCTTTTCTGCGGTTTCATACCGGTACTGCGCCACCCCATTGACGGTGCCTGTTTTCACTTTATCGGTTACAACCGTCAGTGTCACTGGTTGATAGGTATAATAAGTGACTGGGATAATGATTTCCTTCTGCTTTTCCTCTGATGTGACCGGGAACATGCTCCCGGCAACGTTTCCGAGTTTTGAAACCATATCTTCTTTCTTTGTGTTTTGCTGCTGCATGGAGGCTGAATATGCCGCCAGGATATAGCTGACATCATATCCCGATGAACTTTGTGCATAATTAACCAGAGCCTCCATAGATAAGTCATAGTCATACCCGCCATCGGATATCATGCTCTCCACTTTGGCAAGCGCCTGGCTATACCCATCATCCACCACGTCAGAAACCGCCCCTGCCATCTCCGCATAAACCGCAGTCGGCGTGACACCCTCTATCGGCTTGTTCCCATCCAGCCCAAATATGCTGTTAAAAACAATCGAGGGCAAGGACACTATCATAACAATCAGAAACAGCAGGAATAGACAGATACAAACTAAAACTTTGAACAAAGTATGACGCATAGACCAGGCAGCCGAAAGAACAGCTCCCCATGGCCCTCCTGCAGCCGTTCCCGCTGCAATCTCAGCGGCAGCTTTGCCACCCTCTACACTGGCTTTTACAGTCGCTGCAGCCGCATTGGATGCCTGTTCTGCTCCTTTAGCGGCAGTCTGCTTCACAGCTTCCTGCCCGGACTGTCTGGCTGCTTTCGCCATCTGGCCGGCTGCCTGCCCATAATTGTCAGATCCATCACCAATCTGCTGCTTTGACGGTTCAGCCATCTTCTCCACCTCCTATTTCAAGCTGCAGTGCTGCAGCATATATTTCTTCCATAAACGTAGAAAAGCCGGATCAGTTTCCCTGGTCCAGCTTTCCGTTTTTCATTATCTTTTACGTCTCGGCGGCTTACTCCCAAAATTCTTTCTCGGTTTCGGCTCCTCAAACCGTGCCGGCGTCTGCTTGTAACGCACGGTTTCCACCGACACAGAGCGGACATTCTCTCCGTCATAAACGGGTTTTCCATTTTCATATACAGGCTTGTGTTCCACAGATGCCTCTCCACGTACCGCATACCACTGCCCGCCGCGCGCATCTTCAAATACCTGATAATCACCGCGGGGTGCAGCATACTGCGCAGTGTCAAAGAACATCGTACCCGAACCATTCTCATGACGAACTTCAAAATGCCCATCAGCACGGCCGGAACCATCCACAGAAGATATTTGCTGCTCATATCCCGGCATAAATTCCTGGAACTGTGCCTGATTATACATGGCTGCCGCAGCACCGGATTCAAATTCCGGTGTCTGGGCATGCTGCTGCATTGCATACCAATCCACACCGTTTGCTGACTGCATAATCGTATGCGGCGCATCTGGCTCATCATAGTAAGCGCTGTTATACCACATAGAATTGCTGCCATCGGCTCCGCTCGCCTCGATAACGCCGTCTCCGACTGTCCGCAGCGTTGTCCCCTCTGCTGCATCCGGAAAGGCCTGTGCGACCTGGGCTGCCTCGGAGATATCCCCGGAAAATGCAGGTGCATCGTAAAATGCCCCAGCGCCTGCCCCGGATGCCATCTGATACCACTGGCTGCCGTCTGATGCCGTAATAACGGAATGCGGCCCGTCCGGCTTGTCAAACTGTGCTGCATGATACATCTCCACATTGGAACTCTGTCCGTTTGCAGATGTAGCAACGGTGCTGATCTGTCCGCCGGATATCTGCGTATCCTTTAACTGGTATCCGCCAAGCTGCGGCATATAGTTACCAAGGCTGCGGTCTGCAATATCTCCGGCTATGCTGCCTGATACATTTGGACTTCTGGACGCAACCGAAGAAATAGAATCTCCTGTAAGAGCCGCCCCGTTACGGGCTGCCATTCCTCCAAAAGCACGGCCCACAAAGCCAACGCTTCCACCGGCCCCCATACGGATTCCGCCATCCACAACTGCATCCCTCACATAACTGTTGCCCTTAAATTTGCTGGCAAACCCGGCCGCGAATCCACTTGCCGCCGCACCGGTTCCGGTTACAGTGCTTCCGCCTTTTCCGAAAACGCTTCCAGCGCTTCTGGCCCCGCCTCCGACACCGCTGATTACCCTTGCCGCCATTAAAAGCTCCATGCCCATACTGGAACCAGTCTGTGCTACATTCAGTCCCATCGCCGCCAGATAAGAATCAAATTTCTGTGCCGTTTTTAAGAACGCCAGGGCGCAAAACAGCCAAAGGAAGATGCTGCCCTGACCTGTCGAAAGCGCACCGCCATTTCCCATATACTGTCCTACGGAAGAGTTGAACCCCCGCAGGAACCATACATTCATTACAAGCAAAAGCAATTGGGAGCCAACCATCCTGCACCAGCTCTTGAATACTGGCGCTGTCGTTTTGGAAGCCCCCATGGAAAATGCCAGAGGGGAAGTATAGCAAAGAACGCCTACCACAATATACCGCTCTACTGTTTCAAGCAATAGCTTAAAATAATTCCATCCCAGAGAAATCTCCAGAATAACCAAAAGCAGCAGCCCTACCACAGACACAACCGCGACAATCGTAGTCAGCCCATTTGATAATGCTTCCTCAACGCCGGCAAACGTAAAGTCCTCCGCCGTCATACTGATATCCATAAGAGCCGTATAGGGAGCCCTTGCAATATCCAGCGTAATCATAAAAATCGGCCGGGCATATCCTATCAGCAATGCAAAGATAGAACTCCTTGCAAGCAGTGTCCACGGATTCTCCGCTTCCGTAATCGGGCCTCCAAACACACGGAAGAGCTGCCATACCGTAATCAGGAACAGTACCGCCCACGCTGTGTACTGTATAACCGTAAAGGCTTTGGCCACAAATGGAAAATATTCCTCCATTGCTGTCATATCAGTTCCAAGCGCCTGAAGGAACAAGCCGGAAACCGCATCCATCATTTGGGATACGATACTGCTAATCCAGTTCACAATCCCTTCAAATATCCAGTCAAGCATCTTTCACCACCTCCCATCTGGCTTGACCGGGAAATTTAACCTGCGTAATTTCCACCGGCAATCAACGGCTGCAGGTAAGCAACGATAAAGCCCAGTGAATTGAGGACAATCCATGTCACTACAATCCGCTTCAGCCAACTGGTTGCTTCATCCACTGCACGCTGGTTCCTGGAAACCATCCTGACAATCAGCGCAATCGCAGCGGCTGTGACCGCAACAATCGTACTGATTCCCACCAACTGACCATACACATCTTTCATAATCTTGGAAAAACGATCCCAAATCGTGTCGGCCATGACCGGCTGCAGGGAAATAAGCGTCACACACGCCATCCCTACCAGCAACCAGTAGGCAGTTTTCAGATGTTCCCTGCCCTTTTTCAGTTGTTTTACCATACGAAGGTACCTCCTTTGATTTTTTGGCGTCAGATAAATCTCGCAAAGCGGGATTTTACGCCTGCGGCAGATTGCGCAAGCAATATCCTTCCTCTCTGCCGCAGTGCGATAATTTTTTTCGTGCTATAGGAAATCCGCAGGATTTTTTATAGCATGAAAAATGCCGCTCCAAAAGCATCTTGCTCCTGAAACGGCATCTCCTACGCCCTCTCCCAATTTGGGACGATATCAGTATACCTCTTTTCCGTTTGCATGTCATCGGCTCTATAGCGCCACTTTTACGCCACTTTACTGCCATTTCATTTTCATTCCAATCCCTCCATAAGCGTCAGCATCTCCAGCCAGAAATCCACATCCTTTGCCGGAGCCGCCCATAACCGGATGGACAGAATGGTGATTGCCTGTTGGCGGAGTCGGTAATAGTGCCTGGAAGACATGTCCAGCCGATAGAGAAGCTCCGTATGATTCAGATGCTCCGGCGATATGTACGTCAAATAAACCAGCTGATACAGCTTCTCCCCATTCTCTGGCTTTTTCTTCAGCACCGTAAGCGCTTCATTTACCCGATCCAGGAGCAGCCTTGATTTCTGGATGCCATCCATCCGGTTCTCCAGCTTCCGGTTCCCCATAGCCATTTCCACATCCATATGCTCAATCAAGGCATCCACTCCCTCAAAAGGCTTTTCCAGTTCCTCCGCAATAGTTTCCGGGAAACATTCCATCATCCAGACGATGGTGCGGTACTGCTGCAGGAGCATAAGCGTATTGTGATAGCTGTTCCTGGTCTTCTCCTGCTTTGCGGAACGCACCTTCTCACTGTCAATCTTCTGATCCGCAAGGATCCCCCTCTTTGTCAAAAGGCTGATAAATGCATCTGATTGTGCCAAAATCTTTTCTTCCTGCTGTTCATACAGCTTTTTTTCATCCTGTCTGCTCATATGTGAATAACTCCTTTGCTATTTTTGTGATGTCCACAGGCACACACGGTCCGCGGATTTTACTCGTTTCTATCACTGCATCCGTATATATACTTTTACCCTTGCAGTCATATATACAATTCTTACAACTCCTACACGGAGAAAGATACGCGCGTATTATAGGGCCGGAAAGTGCAACGCCCCCTTCTGGCTCATTTTGATGCGTTTCTTCCGCCATAGCCCCTGTCAGTTTCCTGCTGTACCATGTGACGATACGGTTAAGCTGTTCATGGTCGGAACCTTTTTTCTGCGTATTTGCACCCAAAATGCGTATTTTATCCAGAATACTTATAATATCCTCCTGGGTAGGCATTGAAACCTCTGTACCGGTTGGGTACAGTCTATTAAAAATGAGGCAGCCATAGGATCCTGGCAGACGGTACAGAGCAAAGACATCCCCATGCTTCTGAAAAAACCTCCATACCTTCGTCTTTTCCCAGCCCCATCGCTGACCCAAGGCTTCCAAAGTCAAAACGGCGCCATATTTCCCATACTGGACAGCCGGCGCCAGGAATGAAAACACATTGTTTGTTTCCTCAAATACCGTGTGGCACCAAAGGTCAAGCCATGCGTCAGATTCCTCAAATTTAGTTTGCTTTGCGGCAAGCCGCTCTGTTATGCTGCGGGGAAGGCAGAGAAAGCCATACCCTTCGGTGGCATAAACAGCCCCATCCATGCAATCCTCTCCTGAGCATTTCACAACCCAGTCTGTGACCTGATAGGTGAGCTTTTTCGTTTTTGTATCCAATGTATATTCAAGATATCCCAACTCTGAGAGCGCCTGAAGCGTTTCCAGCGCCTTAGAGCGGCTTTTCATACCCAGTATGCTCTTTAGCCCTACAACGCCTCCAGACCACATGCCAGGGCTTACAGTGTTGCTATAACCACAATAGGAGGCCTGTCCTTTGCGGAATGCCGCACGGGATGCAAGCTTCGCCCAGTATCCCATAAGTCCTTTGCCTTCTGGCAGACGATTACGGGGCAGTTTTACCCATTGGTACTTCATTAAGCATTTCACATCGGACACCTCCTTCCTAAAAATGGACACGTTCGCCTATCGGCTCACTGATCGCGGTATTCGCCATATGGGAACGCAAGCGTCCCCGCATGGCTCATTACTCGCACAAAAAAGGGCGACCTCTTTTTCCCTAAAGAAGCCGCCCGGCAATTAAACTGCTAAAGTCTTACAACCAATCCTGAAATGTTATCTGTCTTGATACCCACCAGATACCAGTCTTCACCAAGCTCAATCCTGGTGGGTACCCATTTGCCATTAATCAGCACATCCATACCAGTTCCACAATGTAATCCCCCATAATAAGATTCCAGTCCAAATCGTATGTCCATCCGCTCGCTTGACGGATCGTAAAATAAAGATCCCTGTTTCATAAAATTTTCCTCCAATTCTTTTTCAATCTCTTTACTAAGTATTTCCAGTTATTTACTCTTAAATCACTACATGATATAATGAGTTTACTCATTCAACGAGTAGCAAATTGCGATTACAGATGCCTGCATCTGTAATATAATAAAAAACGACCAGACAGGTTAGCTACTCCTATCTGGCCGTTTATGACAAGTATGAAATTGTCTTAAATTCCTAATAATATTGTGTTGGGAAATCAAATAATTTCTGTCATTTATGATTTTTATGACGTAAGCAAACTATTTTCCACTTAAATTCTAACATATCCTGTAGCTGGCCCTGAGCCAACCTTTGCAATGTGACCATTTTTAACTAATTCTGTCAAAGTCCGTTCTATTGTTGTTTTACTTATATCCGGACAAGTATCCATGATTTCTTTCTTTGTAATTTTTCCAATCTTTTGATCAATTAAAGCTTTGATTCTATCTGGTTTAGAAAGACTTCTGTTTTTTAAATGTTCCACACGATTTTCAAACTCATTATATGCTTTTAATGTAACTCCCAGATAGTATCTTACAAAAGGCTCATAGGCATTCTCATTTTCATGCCAGTCTCCGGAACTTGCCTGTAATGCCTCATAATAAGTTTCCTTTGTCTTTTCAATCAGCATTTCCATACTGATATATTTTCCTACAATATATCCAGCTTTATAAAACAAAAGGAGTGTAAGCAAACGGCTCATACGTCCATTCCCGTCATTAAAAGGGTGGATACACAGAAAATCAAGGACAAACATTGGAATCAATATCAATTTATCAATATAATCCGCTTCCCATGCCTCCCAAAAACGATTGCAGAGTTCCTCCACTGCTTCTGCCGTCTGAAATGCTGGAACAGGAATAAACCGCACTTTTTCATGGCCTTCAGCATCTATCTCAGCGATCAGATTATCAGAATTTTTATAATTGCCACCGACAGCTCCACGCGAGAAAGAGTATAAATCCCGATGAAGCTGCAAAATCATATTTGACCTCGGAACAATATATTCATAGCTTTCATGAATCATGGCAAGCACTTCCCGGTAACCTGCAATTTCCTCCTCAGAACGGTTGCGTGGTTCTGCTTTCTGACTTACCAGCTCTTTTAACCGCTTATCTGTTGTATAGATACCTTCAATACGGTTAGATGCTCCTGTACTTTGAATCATAGCCACTTCCAACAATGTTTTTAATTCGTCCTGATTTGCCTCAAGGAATAACTCCTGTTTTCCTTTATGTTCATGAATACTGGCAATCATTTGGACAATTTCTGGTGTTAATAATTTTTCAGGCGTTTTTCTATAATCAA
The DNA here is from genome assembly GCF_000403845.2 of Eubacterium sp. 14-2. GTDB lineage: Bacteria > Bacillota > Clostridia > Lachnospirales > Lachnospiraceae > Petralouisia. Next base: position 111,523 of record NZ_KE159569.1, read on the forward strand.
ATATCCTCATATTATTTACCTCATTTCTAAAATATCTGCATCATTTTACCACAAAATGACGGAGATTCCAATACAATGACGGAGATATTTTCTTGTACTTATCCTTTACCACATCACGCAATGCTTCATAGAATTTTCCTCCAATTCTTTTTCAATCTCCTTACTAAGTATTTCCAGTTATTTACTCTTAAATCACAACATGTTATAATGAGTATGCCATTCAACGAGTAGCGAATTGCGATTACAGATGCCTGCATCTGTAATATAAGAAAATTGACCAGACAGGTTAGCTACTCCTATCTGGCCGTTTATGACAGGTATTCAATTATGAATATGTATTTACCGAAACTGCTCCTCCTTTCACTTACATTCACATATCCGCGCAGATACAGTGTCCCATTCTTGGTCAATGAATTAGGATAACCACCAGAAACGCCCTATTTATCAGCATTTCCCGTGTTGTCCTTATTATAACTCACTCACATCCCCTGCACAATCCCTCCGGTCAGATTCAAAAGTTCTCCGTCTGTCACCTGAAAAAGGATTCCCTTATTTTCACTGTTATAATCCACGTCGGTAATGACAATGGAATATTCCTTCCGCTCCCCGGAAACAGTGGAAATAATGACAGCTTCTCCTTTTTCAATATCCTGTTTCAGGCCAATGGGATAATAAGGGCTTTTGCCCACTGTATCAGGTACTCTTTCCAGATTACCGTAAATACCTGCATTTGTATTTTCCTCTACCGTTCCCAGCCGGTACTGATCCAGATATGTGATTACCCCTGCAATTTCTCCCGGATTTCCTTTTTCTCCCTTAGTGATACCTGCCACTTCCGCTTCATACAGAGTTCCTTCCCCCATATTCACTTTCGTTCCGGTATCCAGATCACTGACCGGATGCCCCAGTGCACCGTAATCTCCTTCTTCATTGTAAAACGTCAATGTTCCAACGCCTGCCAGATCATCCCGCACCCAGATACCCAGCTTATATTCGTTTTCTGCTGTCTGTACCGGTTGGAGCTTCAGCTGAATGTATTCTTCCCCGCGCAAAACTCCCAGTATCACAGATTTTCCCTGACACTGGTTGATTTTCCCAATCAGATCCTCTTTGCTTTCCACCACCTGATCGTCTACCGTTTTCACATAATCTCCGCTTTTTACCAGATTCTCCGCAGGCTCATAATTCATTCCATCGTTCCCGGTTACCGTTCCTGTTCCAATAATCAGAATCCCGTTGGTTTTTACATAAATTCCCACAGGGATGCCGCAGGGCACCACCTGCTCTTTTTCGATTACCTCTACTGCCACTTCTTTTATATGAAACAGGCCGAACAACCTGCAGCTCATGGAATAACTTCCCTGATTCCGGGACTTCAGAGAAAAACTTTCATTCAAATCCAGGCGGATTTTATCCTCCTCCACCGCTGGAGACTGATTTCCAAAAACCTCCAGACCTTCCTGGTCCATTTCCCCGGTAATGGGCAGGTGGAAATCAAAATTTTCCTCTTTTCCCTCTTCAATCCAGATTTTATCCGGAATAGCTTCCCTGATGGAATACCAGGAAAAAAAGATTCCCCAGCAGAGTCCTGCCGTCAGACTTCCCCGCACCATCCATTTCTGAAATTTTGCCAGTCTGTTCCTTCCGTTTTCTTTCATCCTTTCACATCCTCTCAAAAAAAGACTTCAATTTTATTCAAATTGAAATCCTTTTTTAGTATGTGAAATTCTGCTGTTTTAAATCTGGGATTTTTTAACTTTCCGGATAAAATTTTCTTACATGTGATTTTTCACTTTTACTCAGCTTCCCTCCTGAATCCGGGAATTTTTAACTTTCCGGGCAAGCTCCTTCATTTCTCCGGCACTTTCCATCACTTTATCGGTAATTTTCACGCCGCCGAGCATACGTCCCAGCTCCGTAACGCTCTCTTTTTCATCCAGCAGGGAAATATTGGAAACTGTCACATGATTTATCACATCTTTTCGTATCAGAAAATGATAATCTGCCATGGCCGCAATCTGAGGCAGATGTGTGATACAGATGACCTGATGATTTTTTCCGATTACATTCATTTTCTCCGCCACCATCTGGGCTGTCCTTCCGCTGATTCCTGTATCTATCTCATCAAAAATCAGCGTCTCAATTCTGTCGCTTTCCGCCAGAATGGTCTTAATGGCCAGCATGATACGGCTCAGCTCTCCGCCGGAAGCCACCCTGCCCAGAGGCTTTACAGGCTCTCCCGGATTGGTGGAAATCAGAAATTCCGCATCGTCTGTCCCATTTGAGGTATAGCTTTTGGTTTCCTGAAATTCCATGGTAAATTCCACATCCAGGAAATTCAGTTCCACCAGCGCCTCCTTTACCTGTTTTACAAGTTTTTTTGCAGACTTTTTGCGGATTTTTGACACTTCCGCCGAAATTTTCTTCAAAGCCCCTTCTGCTTTCTCCAGACGTTCCTCCAGTCCGGCCAGATATGCTTCATGATCTTTCAGCCGGCTGTACCTTTGCTTTTTTTCCTCTTTTGCCTGCAGAACCGCTTCTATGCTTCCACCGAATTTATCTTTCAGACGGTTGATTTCATCCAGACGGCTTTCCACCTGTGCAAAAGTTTCTCCGTCAAATTCCTCCTCGGAAATGTAGCCGGACAGCTCCCGGTTAAAATCATTCAGCAGACTGTCCACCTCTTCCAGCTGTCCCCGGAGTCCTTCCAGATGAGGATCAAAGTCCGCCACGGTCTGCAGCTCCCGCAGCGCCCGGCCAAGCTGTTCTGTGGCACTTCCGCTGCCGCCTGTCATCTCATAGGCAGCTCCTGCCGCTTCCATAATTTTTCGGTTATTGGCCATTTTGCGATAGGACAGTTCCAGTTCTTCATCCTCTCCCGGTACCAGAGCCGCATCCTCAATTTCCTGAATTTCATATTCCAGAAATGAAAGCTCACGCTCCCTCCCTTCTCCCTCGGAAAGAGCCTGCTGTCTTTCTTCCTGCAGTTTCTGATATTCCTGATAGCGCTGTTTCAGGAGCCGCTTTTTTGCAGCCAACTGTTCTTTTCCATATTCATCCAGGATTTCCAGATGCTTTTTCTTCTGAAGCAGAGACTGGTGCTCATGCTGTCCGTGAATATCTATCAGAAGAGCTGCCGCCTGTTTCATGCGGGAGGCAGAGACCGTTTCCGAGTTGATTTTCCCCACGCTTCGGGAAGCCGTGATTTTCCTTGACATAATAATTTCTTCATTTTCCGGAAAAATATCCATGTCTTCCAGTAATTTTCTCTGTTCTTCATTTTCCACCCGGAAAATCAGTTCCACCAGGGCATATTCTGCCTGCTCCCGCAGCATTTCCTTCGGCACCTTTTCTCCCAGGGCCAAGTTAATGGAACCGATAATAATGGACTTTCCGGCTCCTGTTTCCCCGGAAAGAATATTCAGTCCATTTCCAAATTCCACCTCTGCTTCCTCCATCAGGGCCAGATTTTTCACATGCAGACTTACCAACATATCCCTTTCTCCTTTTAACTCTCCGTAATTTTCCGCAGACGCTTCATCAAAGACTCCGTATCCTCTAAAGTGCGCACCGCACACATTATGGTATCATCTCCTGCAATGCTGCCCACAATTTCATGACAGTCCATGGCATCCAGAGCCGCCGCAACCGCCATTGCCATACCGGAAACCGTTTTTATCACCAGAATATTCTGGGCCATATCCATGGACACAAATCCTTCCCGGAATATTCTGGTATATTTCTCACTTAAATCCACATGCTGTTCCTGCAGGGAAATGTATTTCTGCTGTCCTGCTCCCCCTGCCACTCTGGTCAGCTTCAGTTCCCGGATGTCCCTGGACACAGTGGCCTGGGTCACATGAAATCCTTCCTGCTCCAGATGTTCGGAAAGTTCTTCCTGTGTCTTAATATTATATTTTGAAATGATTTCCAGAATTTTTGCCTGGCGTTTCGACTTCATGGCTCCCTCCTGTCAGGTATACCCCTGCAATTTTTTCCGAAGACGTTCCAGAAAACTGAGCTGACTCAGCTTCAGTATTCTGGTGCAGGCCTGAGCCTTTTTTATTACAATTTTCTCTCCGGCCCGGAGGGTCCCCACAGGTTCCCCGTCAAAACTGACTTCCAGGCTTTCCTTCTGTTCCTCGTTTCTGTTTGCTACCTGAATGGTAATTTCATCTTCCCCGTCTAACACAATACTTTTGGCATTCAGGGAATGGGGACTGATGGGCGTAATCAGCAGAAGACTGGCTTTGGGATCCACAATAGGGCCTCCCGCCGACATACTGTAGGCTGTGGAACCGGTGGGGGTGGCTATAATCATACCATCCGCACTGTAAGTATTCAGGTATTCCCCATTGACGGAAATAATCAGATCCACCACCTGGAGCCTGCCGGTGCGGTGAATGACAATATCGTTCAACGCCCGCCGCTCTCCGCTTTCTCCTGCTTCCGTCATACAGCGGCCGGTCAGCAGCATACGCTGTTCCACCGTGTAAGTCCCTTCCGTCAGAAGGTGCTCCACACCGGGAATTACCGTTTCTGCCTCCAGCTCACAGAGGTAACCCACATGGCCGGTATTGACCCCAATCAGAGGAATCTTCCGGTCTGCCATGGTTCTGGCCGCCCCCAGCAGCGTGCCGTCTCCTCCCACCACAAGAATACACTCCGTTTCTTCCGGAATCTGCTCCCTGTCAAACCTGTCTCCGTCCGGCCCCTGATTTGCCTGATATCCGCAGACCCCTCCATGCTCCGTAACAAAACTGCATATTTCCTTTGTCAGTTTCAGCTGTACGTCCTTTCCGGAGTTTGCAATCACATAAAAATATTTCATACCTTTTCGTCCAGTGTTTTGTGGGCCTGTGCCACCACAGCGGCCCCATCCACCGACGCCTCCTGATTTTTCAGACCTTTCTGCATATGTACCAGATATTCGATATTTCCTTCCGGCCCCTTGATGGGAGAAAAATCCAGATTTCGAATTCCGAATCCCAGCTCTTCTGCTGCTGCCAGAACTTTTTCAATCACTTCTTCCTGCACCTTCGGGTCCCGGACCACGCCCTTTTTCCCGACTTTTTCTCTTCCTGCTTCAAACTGCGGTTTAATCAGGCATACCAGTTCTCCCTGGTCTCTCAGCAGCTCCCTGACCGGAGGAAGGACTTTGGTAAGAGAAATAAACGAAACATCTACTGACGCAAAATCCAGTATATCTTCGATATCCTCCGGCGTCACATAGCGGATATTTGTTTTTTCCATACAGACCACCCGCGCATCCTGCCGCAGTTTCCAGGCAAACTGTCCATATCCCACGTCCACCGCATACACTTTTGCGGCCCCGTTCTGCAGCATACAGTCTGTAAATCCGCCGGTGGATGCTCCGATATCCATACAGATTTTATCTGTGAGGCTGATTTGAAACTGCTGCATGGCCTTTTCCAGCTTCAGCCCGCCCCGGCTTACATATTTCAGAGTGTTTCCCCGCACTTCAATTTCTGTTTTTACATCAAATGAAGTGCCTGCTTTGTCTTCTCTCTGGCCTGCCACAAATACGTTTCCTTCCATTATCATGGCCCTGGCCTTTTCTCTGGAGGGTGCAAGTCCGCGCTGTACCAGCAGTAAATCCAGTCTCTCTTTCATACTTATCTTCTCTCTTTCCCGTTACAGCCTTTCTGCCTGTGCAATGATTCTTCCGGTAACTGAATCAGCGTCAATGCCCAGTTCCTGCCGCAGAAGTTCCACATTTCCATGTTCCACATATACATCCTTTATGGCAATGTTCAGGATTTTCGGCAAATGCTCCGGCCCTCTTTCTGTTTGCAGATAATGGGCCGCATGTTCCCCAAAGCCTCCGCTCAGAACGTTTTCTTCCATGGTCACCAGCAGGCGGTGGGATGCTGCCAGCCTGTCCAAAAGCTCCGTGTCCAGAGGTTTTACAAAACGCACATTCACCAGCGTACACCCATACCCCTGGTTTTTCAGGTTTTCCCGTACCTGACAGGCTGTTTTTACCATACTTCCCACCGCCAGCAGTGCAATCTGGTTTTCTTCATAAATCACTTCGCTTTTTCCCCGGACAATTTCGGCCCGGTATTCTTTCATCTCTGCCCAGGCTTCGCCTCTGGGATAACGGATGGCAATGGGATGTCCGTAATTGACTGCAAATTTCACCATATCCGAAAGTTCCCATTTGTTTTTGGGTGCCATGATACTCATATTTGGAATGGATGAAAGCCAGGACAAATCAAAAATTCCCTGATGGGTTTCTCCGTCACTGCCCACAAGCCCTGCCCGGTCTATGGCAAAAGTCACCGGCAAATCCTGAATGCACACATCATGGAGTATCTGGTCATAGGCTCTCTGCAGAAAAGAAGAATACACTGCCACCACGGGTTTCATCCCGGCTGCTGCCAGCCCTGCCCCGAAAGTCACCGCATGTTCTTCTGCAATTCCCACATCAAAAAAACGCTCCGGAAACAGGTTGTGAAACCGTTTCAGTCCCGTTCCGTCTTCCATGGCCGCTGTAATGGCAGTCACTTTCTCATCGCGTTCTCCCAGTTTACGCATAACCGTGGAAAAAATGTCCGTATAGTTGGCTCTGGTTCTTTTTTTCAGGGGCAGCCCAGTCTCAATATGGAAGGGCTCCGTCCCATGAAATCTTGCCGGATGGCGTTCTGCCGGAACGTATCCTTTCCCTTTCTGGGTAAGCACATGAACCACCACAGCTCCGTCTACCCTGGAAGCGTCCCGAAATACCCGCAGCATTCCGCCAATGTCATGTCCGTCCACCGGTCCCAGATAAGTGATTCCCATATTTTCAAACAGCATTCCCGGTATCAGAAGCTGCTTGATTCCGCTTTTGGTCCTGCGAATCTGTTCCACCATGCGCTCTCCGTACACAGGTATTTTGTTCAGGGAATTGGTTACTCCGTTTTTCAGTCCCTGATAGGCGTCCGCAGTGCGCAGATTGCTGAGATGTCTGGAAAGGCCTCCCACATTTTCTGATATGGACATTTTGTTATCGTTCAGCACAATGATGAAATTTGTCTTTAGCCGCGAAGCATTATTTAAGGCTTCATAGGCCATTCCTCCGGTCAGAGCTCCGTCTCCGATAACGGAAATGACACGATAACTGTCTCCGGTCAGCTCTTTTGCCGCTGCGTAGCCCAGTCCTGCTGAAATGGAAGTGGAACTGTGTCCGGTATCAAAGCTGTCGCATCTGCTCTCTTTCCGTTTGGGAAATCCGCTCATGCCGCCAAACTGCCGCAGGCTGTCAAACCCCTCTTTTCGACCTGTCAGCAGCTTATGAGTATAGGATTGATGCCCCACATCCCAGATTATTTTGTCCTCTGGCAACCGGAAAAAAAGATGAAGGGCCATCGTAAGCTCCACCACCCCAAGATTGGATGCCAGATGGCCGCCGTGCTCCGCAACCTGTTGAATCAGAAATTCTCTGATTTCCTCTGCCAGTACCGGCAGTTCTGATTCCTCCAGTTTCTTTATATCGTTGGGTTCCTCTATTTTCTCCAATACCATAGATAATCCCCTTCCTTCTCCTGTATTGTTGCTCACTGCCTGTATCCCAGGTCATTTTTCCCGTTGTATCAGTTCCAGCATCAGACTGGTCAGAAATTCATTTTTCACCACCAGTGTACTGATTAATTCCACACTGTGTCTGGAAAGCCTTTCTACCTCCTCTTTCGCTTTCTCAATCCCCCAAAGCGTCACATAAGTCGTCTTATGATTCTTTTCGTCGCTGCCTGTGGGCTTGCCCAGAATCTCCGTGGTACTGGTCACGTCCAGAATATCGTCCTGTATCTGAAAAGCAAGGCCCAGTTCTGCGGCTGCCTGCTCCACCTGCCGCTGCTCGCTTCCGGTGGCTCCGGCCAGTATGGCCCCGATCTGCATGGAGCTTTCCAGCAGAGCTCCGGTTTTCAGCCGGTATATAAACTGCAGCATTTCTTCTGTCACAGGCCTGCCCTCCGCTTCCACATCCACGCACTGGCCGCCCAGCATTCCGTGAATACCGGATTTTTTGGCCAGAACCTGAAAAGCCTTGCCGATACGGGCATTTCCCGGCTCTGTGTCAAAGGCTTTCCCGGCAGTTTCAAAGGCATAGTTCAAAAGCCCGTCGCCGGCCAGAATTCCCATGGCTTCCCCAAACTGCGCATGGGTGGTCTTTTTCCCGCGCCGGTATTCGTCGTTATCCATGGCAGGCAGATCATCATGTACCAGAGAGTAGGTATGTATCATCTCTATTGCCGCCATAAAAGGCTCAACCACTTTGGACCTGCCGCCGAACATCCGGTATGTTTCCTGCATCAGCATGGGACGCAGTCGTTTTCCGCCTGCCAGCACGCTGTAATTCATGGCTGATATCACCGTTTTCTGCAGACCTTCCTCTTTGGGAAGATACGCTCTGATTACAGTTTCAATCTGTTCCGTCCGGACTGCAATTTCTGCTTTTATATCCATATCTGTCCTGTCCTTTCTGAAAATCCTTCCGCCACAGCCTTCCCGTCCTGAAACAGGTTTCATGGCCGTCTGTGCTTTCTTTCACAGTTCCTGTGTACTGCCTGTCTCCTGCCCAGGCCCGTCCAGAGGCCTCAGCTCTCCCTGTTCATCCAGGACAAGCATTTTCTTTTCCACATAATCTATTTTTTCATTGCAGTACCGCAGTTTATGGATACCCTGCTCATAGAGAGCAAAAGATTCCTCCAGCGTCACTTCCCGGTCCTGCATTTTTTCTATGATCTGTTCCAGTTCCTGAAAAGTTTCTTCCAGGGATGTTTCTTTTTTCTCTGTCCTGCTCATATGCCCTCCCGTTCAATTTCCATTACTTTTGCTGTTGCCTTTCCGTTCAGCATGTGAATATGCAGCATATCCCCTGGATTCAGCCTGCCTGCATCAGAAATTCCCCGGCCTGTTTCATCCGCCACAAAAGAATAACCCTGGCTTAATTTTTTCACCGGAGACAGTGCTTCCAGACGTTCCGCCGAAAGCTCCAGTTCATGTTTTTTCTGCATCAGAACATGCTCCATTCTCATGCGGAGCCTGTCCTCCAGGTCTGCCGCTGTCTGCCGCTTTTCATTCAGACGTCTCTGGGGACTCAGCAGACGGATTCTGTTTTCATACTGTCTCAGACGCTCCTTCGTCCGTTCCAGCCTGTCTGTAATTCCCCGGTTCAGCTCCAGCCGCAGAGACAGCATCATCCCTTCTAGCTCGCGGATATCGTAAACAGCCAGCTCCGCCGCTGCCGAGGGCGTGGGTGCGCGCAAATCCGCCGCATAATCTGCAATGGTGGTATCTGTCTCATGTCCCACTGCCGAAATAACAGGAACGGTACATTCAAATATGGCCCTTGCCACAATCTCTTCATTGAAAGCCCACAAATCTTCCATGGAGCCGCCGCCTCTGCCTGCAATAATCACATCCACTCCCAGCTGTTCCAGTGCATGGATGCCCTTTACAATACTGGCAGCTGCTCCCTCTCCCTGCACCTGTGCCGGATAGAGAATGGTCTGTACACAGGGATTCCTCCGGCTGCTGATATTCTGAATATCCCGAATGGCCGCTCCGGTGGGCGCTGTCACAATTCCCAAAGTCCGGATATACTTTGGAATGGGCTGCTTATACTCCGGAGCAAACATGCCCATTTCCTCCAGTTCCTGTTTGAGCTGTTCAAAACGCCGGTACAGCAGTCCCTCTCCATCCGGCAGGATTTCCCGTGCGTAAAGCTGATATTTTCCGTCCCGCTCGTAAACAGAAACAGACCCCAGCGCAATCACATTGTCCCCGTTTTTCATGGTAAACCCAAGGCCTTTCCGGTTTCCGGCAAACAGTACCCCGTTGATGGCTCCCGTATGGTCTTTCAGGGTAAAATAAATATGCCCTGACGTGTGATATTTGCAGTTGGAAACTTCCCCTTTCACATAAATCCGGTTCAGCATAAAATCCTGGTCGAACATATTTTTGATGTAGGCGTTCACCTGTCCTACGGTATACACATGTTTCGTCATACTAATTTTGCAAGAATTCCATTGACAAAGGAAGCTGAATCATCGGTGCCGTAGCTTTTGGCCAGCTCCACAGCTTCGTTGATCGCCACTCCCACAGGAACATCCTCCTCATATTTCATCTCATACACCGCAAGGCGGATTAAGGTCAGATCCACTTTTCCCATGCGGCTGGTTTTCCAGCCCTGGGCCACTTCATTGATCATCTCATCAATCCGGGATAAATGAGCCAGAATCTGTTCAAATTTATCCTGAATGTAAAGAGTATCTTTTTCTTCTTTTCTGTCCGGTTCTTCCAAAAACAACTGTAACTGCTCCGGCAGTTCTTCCGCTTCATAAAATTCTGCCCGGAACAACAGCTTAAATATCTGCTCTCTTATCTCTCTTCGGCTCATATGCTTCCTTTCACAAAACCTGCCGCCGCTGCCAGATGGCAGACTGACGGTTTCTTCAGGGCTGTACCCACGAAAAGGGTGTCTAATGACACCCTTATGATATTATATGTCTTCCTTCACTTTTCATGCAGGAACCCCGGAGGGTTCCCGCTGCCCTTTTACTGTTTCTGTTTTTCCATATTGACACTGGCAATGCGCACATTTACATGACTCACTTCCAGTCCCGTCATATTCTCAACCGCAGATTTCACCCGCTCCTGAACCTTGGTGGAAACTTCCGGAATAGCATATCCAAACCGGATATTCAGTGCAACATCCACTTTCACCACATTTTCTTTTACTTCCACCTTAATACCTCTGGAGAGGTTCTTCATGCCCAGTTTGCTTACCAGCTCATTGGTAATATTTCCGGCCATGGAACTTACGCCTTCCACCTCAGTGGCTGCCAGTCCTGCAATAATTGCAACTACTTCGTCTGCAATACGCACCTCGCCCAGATTATCGTCTTTTATCATATATGCCTTTCTGTCTTCAGCCATCATTCACGCCTCCTAAACTTATTCATTTTTTTATTATAGCAGAGTTTCCCTGTTTTGCAAAGATATTCTGCCTCTTTTATTCTTTCTTAATACTTTCGGGCACTGAAGTATACTCATAAGGTGTTGCCTGGTAGACATAATAATTCAGCCAGTTGGTATACAGGGTGTTGGCATGGGCCCGCCACTGGAGACTGGGTCGTATGGTACAGTCGTCTCCCCTGTAGTAATTCCTGGGAACCTGAATATCCAGTCCTTTGTCTCTGTCCCGTATGTACTCTGTATGGAGGGTGATTCTGTCGTACTCCGGATGTCCCATTACAAATACTTTCTTTCCTGTGGTATCCATAATCAGGAAGACGCCTGCTTCTTCCGATTCTGCCAGAATGGTAAGGTCAGGCTCTTTTTCAATGTCTTCCCGGCGCACCTGGGTATGTCTGGAATGGGGCGCCAGAAAATAATCATCAAATCCTCTGACCAGAGGAATTTTCCGGTTCCGCACCTTATGCTCAAAAAGGCCGAACATTTTCTGTTTCAGCATTTCTTTCTGAATGCCGTAGTGATAATAAAGGCCGGCCTGGGCTCCCCAGCACAGGTGCATGGTAGATGTTACGTTGGTTTCCGTCCAGGCACAGATTCTCTTAAATTCTTCCCAGTAGTCCACGTCTTCATACTCAATCTGCTCCACCGGCGCACCGGTAATGATAAATCCGTCAAATTTCCGTTCCCGGATTTCTTCAAAGGTATGATAAAATTTATTCAGATGGCTGCTGGAAGTATTGCGGGATTCATGGCTTCCCGTCATTACAAAGGTTACGTCCACCTGCAGAGGCGTATTGGAAAGTTCCCTCAGAATCTGCAGTTCTGTCTCTTCTTTTAAGGGCATTAAATTCAGGATTCCCACTTCAATGGGACGGATATCCTGATGAATGGCCCGGTTTTCATCCATGGTAAAAACATTTTCCCGCTCCAGTGTTTCTTTTGCCGGCAGGTCGCTTTGCACTTTGATTGGCATAATTTTTCCTTCTTTCTGTATTGTCCCTTTTTTGTATTCCCTGAATTATTCTGACAACATGGCAAGAAATTCTTCTTCTGATATGACTTTTATCCCCAGCTCCTGAGCTTTTGTCAGCTTGCTTCCTGCCTTTTCTCCGGCCAGCACCATGCTGGTCTTTCCGGAAACAGAGCCTGATACTTTTCCGCCCTGCTGTTCAATCAGGGCTGCGGCTTCTTTCCGCTCAAGGCCGGGCAGGGTGCCTGTAACCACAAAGGTCATGCCCTGGAACCGGCTGCCTGTTGTCTGCTGGCCTGATTCCATATTTACCCCATACTGTTCCATCCGTTCTGTAATCCGGCGGTTTGTTTCATCCCTGAAAAAATCCAGAATACAGTTTGCACTCACTTCTCCGATATCATTCACCTGCTGCAGGGATTCTTTATCTGCTTTGCCAAGTTCCTGAATGCTCTTAAATTCCTTTAAAATAGATTTTGCCGCGGCTTTTCCCACATTTGGAATACCGAATCCGGTCAGAAGCTGATACGCCTCATTTTTTTTGGATTTTTCAATGGCGTCCAGCAGCTTGTCCGTATTTTTTTCTTTTCCGATAATTCCCTGTTCAATCAGTTCTTCCCTGTGTTCTTTTAAGGTATAAATATCTGCCACATCTTTCAGGTATCCAAGACGCACCAGTTCTTCCACATATACCGTTCCGAATCCCTTAATGTCCATGGCGTCTCTGCCCACAAAATTGATAATACGCCGCTCAAGCTGGGCCGGACAGTTAGGAGACGTACATTTTATGTCTGCCGTATCTTTTTCCCGCTGAGTTTTTGCTCCGCATACGGGACAGACTTCCGGCAGACGATAAGGCTCCGTATTCTGAGGCCGTTTTTCTTTCAGCACCTTCCGGACTTTCGGAATAATTTCTCCGGATTTATATACCAGAATCCGGTCTCCAATCCGGATATCCAGTTCATCAATAAAGTCCTGATTGTGAAGGGTGGCACGGGATACCGTAGTTCCGCACAGCCGCACCGGTTCAAAAATCCCGGTGGGAGTGATTCTTCCGGTGCGTCCCACAGACAGCTCCACATTAAGAAGCGTCGTTTCTTTTTCCTCCGGAGGATACTTGTAGGCAACGGCCCAGCGGGGCACTTTGGAGGTGGCTCCCAGCTTCTCCCTGCCTGCCAGAGAATTTAATTTCACCACAGCTCCGTCAATATCATATCCCAGATTTCCCCGGTTTTCTCCAATTGCACAGATGGCTTCCCAGACTTCTTCCTTCGTCCGGCAGACACGATAGTCGTCTATTACCGGAATTTTGTTCTGTTTCAGATATTCGTATCCCTGGGTGTGGGTGGTAAGCTCCATGCCCCGGATTTGCTGAATATTAAACACAAACATGGACAGGCCCCGTTCTCTGGTAACCTTGCTGTCTAACTGGCGCAATGTACCTGCCGCACAGTTTCTGGGATTGGCAAAGGGCTTCTTTCCGTTCAGTTCCTGCATTTCATTGACTTTCTCAAAAGCCGCATTTTTCATATATACTTCGCCCCGGATTTCCAGATATTCCACGGGAACCTTTAATTTTTTCTTCACATCGGAAATGACTCCGGCATTGACTGTCACATCTTCTCCGAAATTGATGCCGTCTCCTCTGGTTACCGCCAGCTTTAATATCCCTTCTTCATAGCGCAGCGCCATGGAAAGACCGTCAATTTTATACTCCACCACAAATTCCGGATTTTCCAGCTGCTCCTGCATTTCTCCCACAAATTCTTCCACTTCTTCTCTGGAAAATACATCCTGCAGACTCAACATAGGTACATTGTGTTTCACCAGTACCCCTGCTTCCCGTTTTGCAGTCCCTCCTACTTTCTGGGTGGGAGAATCTTTGGTAACCAGATCCGGAAATTCCTGTTCCAGCCCTCTCAGTTCCCGCATCATATTGTCATATTCCTGGTCAGTGATTTCCGGACTGTCCATATTATAATAACGGTTGCTGTGATATTCCAGACATTTTCGGAGTTCCTGTACTTTTATTTCTGCCTGTGTTCTCTCCATCTTTCCCTGTCCTTTCCCTGTTTTTCCTGAGATACTGTCCCTATAAATTCCATATCGCCGCCCTGTAAGCAGGTATCACCCCGACAGCCCCTGGCCATGTTCCGCTTTTCCGTAAAAAGCCAGTTCCTGCAATTTCTCCCATTCTTCTCCGGTAACGGCCCGGTAAGCCCCTTCCTTCAAATCTCCCAGCCGAATGTTCATAATCCGTACCCGTTTCAGGTCCACAACCCGATACTGAAACTTTTCACACATTCTGCGTATCTGCCTGTTCAGTCCCTGAGTCAGAATAATCCGAAAGGTCCGCTTTCCCACCTTTTCCACCTGACAGGGCCTTGTGGTGGTATCAAGTTCTTTCAGAAAAACGCCCTGAGACATTTTCCGGATAAAATCATCTGTAACTTCCCGGTTCACTTTCACAATATATTCTTTTTCATGGAAATTCCTGCCCCGCATAATTGCATCGGCCAGTTCTCCCTGATTTGTCATCAGAATCAGACCATGGGAATTCTTATCCAGTCTGCCGATGGGATAAATCCGGGTGGGATAACCCACATAGTCCACAATGTTATCTTTTTCCCGTTTTTCCGAAGTACACACAATCCCGCCGGGCTTGTTCACCGCCAGGAGCACCGGCTCTTCTTCCGCGGATACCTTACGGGTTCCGTACATGACCTGGTCTCCCGGACAGACTTTATCGCCCATTACAGCTGTTCTGCCGTTGATGGTAACATTCCCTTTTTCTATCTGACGGTCTGCCTCTCTTCTGGAACAGATTCCCGCCTCACTGAGATATTTATTAATTCTGACTGGTTCTGACATTGATAATCCCCACACCTTTATAAAAATCTTTTTAACCGCTCTATATTTGCTTCCTCAAAATCCATCAGTTCTTCGGCCAGTTCATTGGCAAAACTTCCGGTATTTTTATTGTTATGTTTCACTTTCAGCAATTCTGCAATTCCTCTTGTATTCCCCTGTATCATCATGTCTGCCACATGAGGCGTGCTGATATTCAGCATGGTATTGGCCTGTATGGCGCCCCACAGCATTGCTTTTTCCAGACCGGACTCCCGGGGCGTCAGTCCGTGTTCCCATAATCCCGCCTCCGCTTTCCTCTCAAAATCCTGAAAACGGTTTCTCTGGGATGTCAGCTCATAGGCAAACTCCTGATTGTAAATTTTTCCCATCAGTACATCAATGGCGTTTATGGCCATGGCCGCATTCTTTCTGGTCTCTTTCAAAACATTTATCTCCTGATAATTACGCATAGTTTCCTCCTGGTCCGCTGTAACAGCCTGATATCTTCTGTTACGCTGCTTTTCCTATTAGATTGAAACATTTTGCTTTTTTTATACAGGGTTTTATTTTGTTATGAGAAGTTATGAGAAAAAAATCCTGCTTTGCAGGATTCTCCGCCTGCGGCGGGTTCCTTTGCGACACCATTCTTTTCCGCCGCAGTGCGATAATTCTTTTTTACCTTACAGGACATCCAAAGGAATTTCCTGTAAGGTAAAAAAGAGAATTACCCTTTCAGGCAATTCTCTCTGTTTTCTGTATAGTTGGTGATTGAAAATCGCCGACCCTGCCGGACATGAACATTTAATTATTCAACAGCAAATCTGTTCGGATATATCCGGTCTTTTCATTCCATTCCACCTTGGTCCAGCCTTCCGCATAACTCAGAATTACTTTGATACTGTCACCAATAGCTGTGGTTCCAACCAGTTCAGCAGACTCATTCATGGACACACGGACATTGTAACTGTTGTTGGCAGTAAGAACCGTTCCCTCCGGCACATAATTAATCTCAGGTGTGCTATCCTCCTGAGGAGCTTCCGGCTCCTGGGTATCTTCCTGAGGCGCTTCCGGTGTTTCTTCCGGCTGGCTCTCTGCAGGTGCATTTTCCTGATCTGTACCGTCAGCTTCCGCCGGTGTTTCCCCTTCCGGCTGCTCATTATTTTCTTCCGTTGCAACCTCTGTCTGGTTTTCATCCGGGTTATAGGAATCTTTCCATCCTTTGATTGCTTCTGAAACTGTTCCTGCCATTGTCTTCAGATTTTCATCTGCCTCTATGGCTGCATCATACTTGCCCTGGAATTCTGTACGGAGCTTCTGTACATCTGCTCCGCTCTCAAATTCACTGATTAACGCATCAATTTCACTTTCTGTCTCCTGTTCCTCCATCTGACGGTTGAAAGAACAGTACCGGCTGTCAATGTAACGTCTGCCATCCTCACCGGTTCTGATATAGAAGAAATCCATACCGGGAAGTCCGCCCTCTACGTTATGGAAATTCATATTAAAGGTAACAGATACCATATTGGAACCTTCATCCAGTCCCTCTTTGCTGTAACAGGTAATCTCACTGTAGCTTTCCACATACTCATTCATCATTTTAATATAGCTTTTTTCCATATCGGAAAGATTCTGTGTGACAGACTGAAGCTGTTCAATATCTCCTGCCGCATAGGCATTGTAATAAGTGGACACCAGCTCTTTTACTTCCGGCTGCACGTCCACTGTATACTCGTCTGTTTTTTCTTCCTCTCCTTCCGGAGTCTTCTCTACTTCCTCCTGCTGTACCTTCGCAGGCTCTTCCTTTCTTTCTTTTCCTTTGTTCCCGTTCAGCATTGTGACTCCTACTACTACACCCAGTGCAATTACCACTGCTCCCACGGAAATCAGTTTGCCATTTTTTTTCAGAAAATCACTTTTATTTTCAACTCCGTTTTCGGACTGTTCATTACCATCTTTATTTAAAAAATCGCTCATATCTGCTCCTTTATTTCTTATCTATATGATTCGGCTGCATTCTGTAGGAATCACAAAATGCAGCGACTAAAAGTTTCAGTGCACCCAGAGGGAATCGAACCCCCAGCCCCAGAACCGGAATCTGGTATTTTATCCGTTAAACTATGGGTGCTTTTCAGTTATTTTTCGGAACTCTGATATTGTAACACACTTTTTCTCAAAAATCAAAAGAAATTTTTCCATTTTTCAAAATTTTATTAATTTCCCCGGAAATCTCCTCCGGAGTCCTGTCGTCTGTGGTTATTATTACCTCTCCTGCCCTTTCATAATAAGGTCTTCTTTTCTCAAGCAGCTCTTCCACATATTCCACACTCATATTTTTATTCAGCACCGGACGGTCTGTTCCCTGGCATACTCTGGAAAATATGGTACGGGAGCAGGCAGTCAGCAGCACAACAACACCACTTTCTTTCATTAACCGGACATTTTCCTCCCGAAGTACCATTCCGCCTCCGCAGGATACGATTTTTCCTCTCACTGTTCCAAGTTCTCTCAGCAGTTCTGTTTCCAGATTGCGGAAATATCCTTCCCCCTGGGATTCAAATATTTCATTTATGGATTTTTTCTGCTGTCCTGCAATCTCCTGGTCCGTATCTACCAGTTCAAACCCTGTCTGTTCTGCCAGCAAACGGGAAACAGTGGTTTTTCCCGTACCCATAAATCCGATGATATATATATTCCCTTTCATGCTTTCACTCCAGATTTTCTGCTATTTTGTCAAGTATCGCGGTCAGGTCTTCCAGAGGAATCTGACCAGGTGCAGAGGTTTTCCCCAGGGTTCCAAAGGTAACACAGGAACCACTTATCTGTCCTCCAATCCGGGAGAGAATTCCTTCCTTCCCCATGGCCATGGTTATCAGAGGATAAGAGGGATATCGTTCCTTCACATGCATGGTTGCTTCCATTAAATGTAATACGTCCGTATTCTTCCGGGGCATTACCGCCAGCTTGGCCCCATCGGCTCCCAGCTCTTTCATGGCATACAGCTCCCGTTCCATTTCCTCTGTTCCCGGCGTATGAAAAAAATAATGCTGAGACGCCAGGACACGGACGGAAAACCTGTGAAGCTCCCGGATGACCTCCTCCGGAGCAGACAGTTCAGCTGTTTCCACATCCAGCACATCTCCATAACCGCTCTTTCCAATCTGATACAGCAGACGGATATATTCTTCTTCTGTAAGTTCCATCTGTCCGCCCTGTTTTTTACTGCGGAAAGTACATACCAGAATCATATCCCCGCAGATTTCAGAAAGTTCCCTGAGAATCCCTTCTGCCTCATGCCAGTCCAGAACTGCTTTTTCGTACCAGTCCAGACGCCATTCCACCATGTCTGCGCCTTTTTCTCCAATCATCCTGGCTGACGCCAGAATCTCTTCTCTGCTCTGTTCCACAATGGGGATGCAGACCAGAGGCCTTCCTTTGGGGGAAATCTCCTTTTTCTTCCTGCTTTCCTGCTGTTTTCTCATAACCGGCTCCTCTTTCTGATTACTCCGAACCTAAGTATACCCCACAAAAACAAAAGGTGCAAGTCATTGACATATTTTTTATTATCCATTAAGATACTTAATGTTACAGTTCAACTGTCCGAACCTTTTTAATATGAAATAACAGGTGATACCATGAATATGAATTATGAAATAACAGGAGCCACAAAACTGACCGCCCTTCTGGGCAGCCCGGTGGCCCACAGCATTTCTCCCCAGATGCACAATGAAGCCTTCCGGCAGCTTGGCCTTGATTATGTATATCTTGCCTTTGACGTAAAACCGGAAGATTTGAAAACCACCGTCGAGGGACTGAACGCAGCAGGAATCTGCGGGTTTAATCTGACCATGCCATTAAAAGTACATATTCTGCCTCTGTTAGACGAACTGACTCCGGCAGCCCGTCTGGCCGGTGCAGTCAACACAGTAATCGTAAAAAATCACCGCCTTACGGGCCACACCACAGACGGTGCAGGCTATATGCGTTCCATTTCTGATGAAGGCCACAATATAATCGGGAAAAAAATGACTTTGCTGGGCGCAGGAGGCGCTGCCACCGCCATCTGTGTACAGGCAGCGCTGGATGGCGTGTCTGCCATTGACATGTTCAAACGAAAAAACGACTCCTGGGACAAAACAGAAGAATTCTGCTCCCGGACAGCAGCCGAAACAGGCTGTACCATCCGGCTCAGGGATATCGGCAGGGATTACCTGCTGGCAGAAAGCATTTCTGAAAGCGCCATTCTTACCAATGCCACCAGCGTGGGCATGGCCCCGGACTGTACTTCCAGTCCCATTCCGGATGCTTCCATGCTCCGCAGGGATTTAATCGTATCAGATATCATTTACAATCCCAGAGAAACACTGTTGCTCAAACAGGCCAGAGCACAGGGCTGTACCTGCCTGAACGGCCTGTACATGCTGCTGTATCAGGGAGCTGAATCATTTCAGTGCTGGACCGGACAGAAAATGCCGGTGGAATTAATTAAGGAAAAATATTTTTCCCAGGAACCATAACATCAAAAACATGATAAAGGAGAGTACACCTATGAGTTTTACATTTTTAAAAGAGCTTCCGGCTCCCGAAGAAATCAAACAGGAATACGCTTTATCCCAACGGGCCGCTGAGGCAAAGCAGAACCGTGACCGGATGGTTCGTGATATTATCACCGGAGAATCTGATAAATTTCTGGTGATAATCGGGCCATGTTCCGCCGATAATGAAGATTCTGTCTGCGACTATATCAGTCGTCTTGGCCGGGTACAGGAAAAAGTGGCAGACCGGCTTGTTATTGTCCCCCGGATTTACACCAACAAGCCCCGAACCACCGGAGAAGGCTATAAGGGAATCGCTCACCAGCCGGACCCGGAAAAAAGACCGGATATGCTTGCCGGCCTGATTGCCATGCGTAAAATGCATATCCGCGCATTGGAAGAAAGCGGCCTTTCCTCCGCAGATGAAATGCTCTATCCGGAAAACTGGCCATATGTGGAAGATCTGCTGTCCTATGTGGCTATCGGCGCCCGTTCTGTGGAAGACCAGCATCACCGTCTGACTGTCAGCGGTTTTGATGTACCTGCCGGCATGAAAAATCCCACCAGCGGCGATTTTTCCGTAATGCTCAATTCCGTATATGCCGGCCAGCATCCCCATCACTTTGTATTCCGGGGCTATGAGGTAAGCACCACCGGAAACCCCCTCACCCATGTGGTCCTGCGGGGAGCTGTCAATAAAAGGGGCGTCTGCATTCCCAATTACCACTACGAAGATCTGGAGCGACTGATTCAGATGTATGACCAGATGGAACTCCTGTATCCCGCCGCTATCATTGACGCCAACCACTCCAATTCCAACAAACAGTATGAGCAGCAGATTCGAATTGTTAAAGAAATCATGCACAACCGCAGGATCTCTCCTGAAATCAAAAAAATGGTGAAAGGCGTTATGATTGAAAGCTACCTTGAACCCGGCTGTCAGAAGGTGGGAGAACATATTTACGGAAAATCCATTACAGATCCCTGTCTTGGATGGGAAGAATCAGAAGACCTGATTTATCAGATTGCAGAAATGAATGTATAACTGAGGGAAAAAATTTCCCATAAAAGAATCGAACCCCGTCAGCCTGCTGCGGGGTTCTCCTGTTTTCTCTATCCTCTGGGATGTGTCCTGGCATATACCTCCCGGACACGGTTCTGTGTCATACGTGCGTACATCTGTGTGGTTGAAATATCTGAATGCCCCAGCATTTCTTTCACCGAATGAAGGTCAGCGCCATTGCTGACCAGGTGAACTGCAAAGGAATGACGCAGGGTATGGGGTGTCAATTCCCCGGTAATACCGGCCTTTCTTCCGTATGCCTTCACCAGCTTCCAGAACCCCTGACGGCTCATGGCCTGCCCGGAGCAATTGGTAAACAGATACGTTCCGCCCGTTTCCGCCATGGCCGGACGCCCCTCCTGCAGATATTGTTCCAATGCCAGTTTTGCCACTGCTCCAAAAGGAACAATACGCTCTCTGCTTCCATCCCGGCAGGTAATATATTCCATCTGCATATTTACATCCGTAACCTTCAGGGATATCAGCTCTGATACCCGAATCCCGGTGGCATACAGCAGTTCTAACATTGCACTGTCCCGAAGTTCCTTGGGGCTTTTTCCCTTTGCTTCTTCCAGTAACCGAACCGTTTCTTCTCTTGTCAGTACAGCCGGCGCCTTTTTCTCCACTTTGGGAGCTTTTAAATCTTCGGCTATATCTTCTTCCATATATCCTTCTTTCTGCAAATAGTGAAAAAATGCTTTCAGGGCTGTCACACTTCTGGAAACAGTAGAAGGCTTTCTCCCCATCTTCTCCTGAAACAGAATATAGGAATTCAGTCCTGTAGCAGTAATCTGGCTTACCTGCTCAATGCCCTGCTCCTGAAAAAACTGATTCATTTTTCTTAAATCACGCTCATAGGAAACCACCGTGTTGTCAGAAGTTTTCCGAATCTCTCTCATATACTGAACAAATTTTTGAATCTCACATGTCATACCTTGCTACCTCGTCTTATGGCTTCTTATGGGCAGTTGCTTTCCTATTATAATCATATTCTGACGGAAAATCAATTCCCATTTTTTCGGATTTTTTCCCCTTTTCAGAAGCAGTACAAGATATCGTTTTTCCCTTTTTGAGGGCTTCAATATGTAGTAAAACTTCTTCAGAAAATTTTCAGAATCTGCCTGAGAATCATGGGATTCACATAGCTTTCCAGAAAAATCCCTGTCAGAAACACTGCCAGCAGTGCTCCGATAACCAGCAGTACCATTCCGTACATCAGTTTACGCTCCGGCAGGCCGCCTTCGTTTTCTCTGTAAAAGCGCCGGCGTACAAAAACCGCCGTACAGAAACAGAACCCATAAACAGGAATATAAAAAAGATACTGAGGAAAAAGCCCTCCCAAAACCAGAAGAATTCCTTTTACACCATACTTCGCAATTCCTGCAGAGAGCATAAAACCAATGGAAAATCCCTGCCAGCCCAGCACAGCCATCCCTCCTGCCATTCCAAGAGAGGTAAACAGCAGGACAAAGAGCAAAAACAGCAGCGGAAGCCGCCTTCCCACAATATAGAAAAAAAGATTTTCCCCGTTTACCTGAGCATAACGGAACTTTTCAATAAAATAGTCATTCAATACTCCTGCATTGGAAATCGTTTCATTCCCCATCAGATTTGCAGCAAAAATCCCCGCCACAAAAGACACCAGCAATGCTATTTTCATGATTTTTATCCACAGAGACTCATGTTCTGAAAGTCCTCTCTGCTGCCAGGACATACGCCACAGTTTTTTCATATACTTTCCATTCTTTTTACCGTCTTACCCTTATTTTATGCAAGTCCCTGGAAAAAAAGTATCGGCAATATACGGTTTCAGAACAGCAAGTCCCTGAAAGAATGAAAATTCACCTTCGGTATTTATTTTTATAAGCCATAATTCCCGCCACTGTCTTGCCATCCTGTATTACGCCCTGGTAAATCAGCTCACACAGTTCTTCCAGCAAATGAGGCTCCAGATCTATAAATTCCCCTTCATCCAGATGCTGTCTGGAGGGTATCAGGTTTTCCGCTACATAGACATCCACCAGTTCATTACAGAATGCCACGGTAGTCTTAAGAGACAGCAAAAATTCCAGATTATCGCAGCGATACCCTGTCTCCTCCTCCAGCTCTCTGGCAGCACATTCTATGGTTGGCTCCGTTCTGGAATCTCTGGCTCCTGCCGGTATTTCCAGGGTAAAACGCTCCAGGGCATTCCGGTACTGGCGAACCATCAGAATTCTGCCGTCAGGCAATACCGGCACTACCGCAGCAGCTCCGTTCCGATGCTCCACATAATCCCATTTTTCCACTCTGCCGTCGGGCAGCTCCATATAATCAGAATATATATCCAGAATTGCTCCCTTATGTTCCAGTACCCTTTTCTTTCTTTTTAACAATGGCTGTTTCATAAATATTATCCTCCTCGATTCAGATAAACGTCAGGTTGTATGTGAAATATCAGTTTTCAGAAACAGGATTCTCCCCTTTTCGGATGAAAAAGGACTGCATGTTTCGTTTTACATTAGAACAAAGCGGACAGGTCCGCATCAGCTCCCTGAATCCCTCATTCATGAGGGACCTGGACGGTTTGCTGCGCCGAGTGCAGTCGCTTTAGCGACTAATACCTGTTGCACGAGTGCGCATGTTACTTTTATCTTATAGGAAGGTACTTTCATACTTTAACGTGGCAAGGTCTTTCCTATAAGATAAAAAAGAATGCACTATGCGCATTCTCCGCGCGCGAGCGGATTGCGCAGCAATAAACATCACCCCCGCGAGCTGCGCATCATTTTTTTGTTCTTCTATAGGAAATCCAGAGGAATTTCCTATAGAAGAACAAAAAAGACCGCCAACAAAATGTTGACGGTCTGTATATTCAAGCTACCGGACAGCTAAACACTCCGGCTTCCGGAATCGGAAACCCTGGGGCCTGTCCCTTTACAGTAAAGTCGGGCTGTTGTAAGTTTGTCCGCCTTTGAACATTGTGTAGCTTTTATTTCGCGTAATCAGTTACACGGGATTCACGAATTACATTGACTTTAATCTGTCCCGGATATTCCAGTTCATTTTCAATCTGCCTTGAAATATCACGCGCTAACAAAATCATATCCGCATCATTGATCTGATCAGGAACTACCATAATCCGAATCTCTCTGCCTGCCTGAATAGCAAAAGACTTATCAACACCTTTAAAACCATTAGCAATATCTTCTAACTGTTTCAGTCTGTTTGAATATGTTTCCAATGTTTCTCTTCTTGCGCCCGGCCTTGCCGCTGAAATCGCATCGGCTGCCTGTACCAGACACGCAATCAAAGATTCTGCCTCCACATCTCCGTGGTGAGCTTCCACTGCATTAATCACGATTGGACTTTCCTTGTATTTTCTACATAAATCCACACCAATCTGAATATGTGAACCTTCCATTTCATGGTCAACAGATTTTCCGATATCATGGAGCAGACCGGCTCTTTTCGCCACTCTCACATCCACACCGATTTCTGCTGCCAACAATCCGGACAGCTGGGCTACTTCAATGGAATGCTTCAGTGCATTCTGTCCGTAGCTTGTACGGAACTTCATCTTTCCGAGAAGTCTTACAAGTTCCGGATGAATTCCATGCACACCAACTTCCAGTGTCGCTGCCTCCCCTTCCTCCCGAATCATGGTCTCCACTTCTTTCTGAGCTTTCTCAACCATTTCTTCGATTCTCGCAGGATGAATCCGTCCATCCACAATCAGTTTTTCCAAAGCAATACGGGCTACTTCACGCCGAACCGGGTCAAACCCGGACAGAATGACTGCCTCCGGCGTATCATCAATAATCAGATCCACGCCTGTCATTGTCTCCAGCGTCCGAATATTTCTTCCTTCCCGGCCGATGATTCTTCCTTTCATCTCATCGTTCGGAAGCTGAACTACTGAAATCGTAGTTTCTGCCACATGGTCTGCAGCACATTTCTGAATGGCTGTCACCACATATTCCTTCGCCTTCTTACCTGCTTCTTCTTTTGCCTTGATTTCCATTTCCTTGATTAATTTTGCAGTATCAAGCTTCACATCATCTTCAATCATTTTTAAAAGATAATCTTTCGCCTGTTCAGAGGTTAATCCAGAGATTCTCTCCAGTTCCTGTACGCGTTCTTCGTGCAGCCTTGTAACTTCTGCTTTCTGTCTGTTAATTTCTTCTTCCTTTGCTGCAAACCCCGATTCCTTTTTCTCGATGGCTTCTAACTTTTTATCCAGATTTTCTTCCTTCTGAATAATCCGCCGCTCGTTGCGTTGAATCTCATTTCTTCGCTCTTTGATTTCCTTATCAAGGTCATTCTTTGTCCGAATAGACTCTTCCTTGATCTCCAGCAAAGATTCACGCTTTTTGGTCTCCGCAGTTTTTACAGCTTCATCTATTATTTCTCTTGCCTTTTCTTCCGCGCTTCCGATTTTGGACTCTACTACACGCTTACGGTAGGAAATCGTCGAAAAGTAAGTAACAGGTACTGCAAAAATTAACGTAACTACTACAGCGATTAAAACTTGTGGCACAGGAGCACCTCCTTATTAAATTTTCATTGTACATATAGTAAACTTTCTTCCGTTTCTAATATGTCATATACAATAAATTACAGGAATCTTCTGCAATCTATGAACATGAATTACAACATATTGATTTTATACTTTTTTCGGCCTTATGTCAAGTAGTCTAATACATGCAAAATGTCATCCGAATGAAAACCTTTACGCATCAGAAACTGATACATCCTCTGTTTCTCTTTCAAATCTGCCTGTTCACCGGAATAGTGCTTCTTTTCCACCCATTTTAAAATCAGATCCCGTTCTGTTTCCTGCCGGTATTCTTCTTCCAGCGCCTGTTCCACCAACTCCCTGTCAATGCCCTTCCCTGCCAGCTCTGCCTGGATTTTTCTGCGGCTCTTCCTGTCCCTCTGACTGCGCACATAGTTCCTGGCATATCTGGCGTCATCCAGGTAGTGAAAACTTTTCACATACTCGATGGCATTGTCAATCAGTTCTTCTCCATACAGCCCCTGCCGGAGTTTCATTCTGAGCTGGGCTTCCGTCCGGTCCATCTTCTCCAGCAGATGCAGCGTTCTTCTTCTGGCTCTTTTCACCAGAATCTCATGGTATATCTCTTCATACTGCTCCTGGGAAAGTTCTGCTTCCTCTCTTATGTCATACCTTTTCCCTTCCCCCTTATACAGTACAAAATTCACTCCGTCTTCCAGAACAACCTGTATACGCTTTTTATCCAGCTCAGTTACCTGCAAGATCTGCATCCTGACTGTCCTTTCCCGCATCCGGCTTTTCTTCCTTCACTGTCTTTGCGCCATCCGGCTTTTCTTCTTTCACCGTCTTTCCTGTCTTTCCCGCCTTCTTCTCGTCCTTTTCCCCTTTTTCTTCCTGTTCTTCTTCCCTGGTCAGTATCTGTTCTCTCACCTTTATCTCAACTTCCCGGCAGACTTCTTCATGTTCCCGCAGATACTGCTTGGCATTTTCCCGTCCCTGCCCGATTTTCGCTCCATTATAGGCGAACCATGCACCGGATTTGTTGATAATTCCACAGTCTACGGCAATATCCAGAATATCCCCTTCTTTTGATATGCCCTGACCGAACATGATATCAAACTCTGCCTCTTTAAAGGGAGGTGCAACCTTATTCTTTACCACCTTGATTCTGGTCCGGTTGCCGATAAATTCTCCGGCCTGCTTCAAAGCCTCCACCCTTCTCACATCCAGACGAATGGAAGAATAGAACTTCAGCGCCCGGCCGCCTGTGGTGGTTTCCGGACTTCCAAACATTACGCCTACCTTCTCACGGAGCTGATTGATAAAAATGACAATACAGTTCGACTTGCTGATAACGGCCGTAAGTTTACGGAGGGCCTGGGACATCAGCCTGGCCTGCAGGCCCACATGGGAGTCTCCCATATCCCCGTCAATTTCAGCCTTGGGCACCAGAGCAGCCACGGAGTCCACAATTACAATATCCACTGCCCCGGAACGCACCATGGTCTCTGTAATCTCCAGAGCCTGCTCCCCGTTATCCGGCTGAGAAATATACAGGTTATCAATATCCACTCCTATATTTCCCGCATATACCGGGTCCAGCGCATGTTCCGCATCAATAAATCCTGCTATGCCCCCCTGTTTCTGTACTTCTGCCACCATATGTAAAGCCACTGTTGTCTTACCGCTGGATTCCGGCCCGTATACTTCAATAATTCTTCCTCTTGGTACGCCCCCTACTCCCAGGGCCAGATCCAGGCTGAGACATCCGGTAGGAACAGATTCCACATTCATATTGGCCACCGATTCCCCCAGCTTCATAATGGAACCTTTTCCGTAATCCTTCTCAATCTTCGCAATCGCAGCGTCCAGCGCCTTTAATTTATCCTCTTTTTTATCTTCTTTCGCCATTTTCATTCTCCTTCTTCACGAACTTATGTTCGTTCGATTACATAATAGTATAGTTTTTGAAAGTTGTCAACTGTTTTCCGGAAATTTTATGCTTTCATGGCTGATTTGCATCTCTGACAGGGATTATGCAGGCCACCCTGCATTTCCTGAAGAAAAAAGAACAGTTACCGTCTGTAACTGTCCTTTATTATAAGATTTATTTTTCTTTCCGTCAACCCAGGATTTTTCTGATTTCTTCCAGAGAATGGAATCCCACCGCTTTTTTTTCAATCTGTCCTTCTTTAAAGAAAATAAGGGTGGGAATACTCATAACGCCATACTTCCGGGCCAGTTCTCCCTGCTCGTCCACATTCAGCTTGCCCATCTTTACTTCCGGAAATTCTTCTGCCGCCTGTTCGATAACGGGGCCCTGCATCTGACAGGGGCCGCACCAGGTAGCCCAGAAATCCACCAATACCGGTACATCGCTGTTTAATACTTCCTTTTCAAAATTATCTGCTGTAAGTTCCAATACTGCCATCTTTTCTTCCTCCTGAATATTATTTTTTGGTAACTGTTAAAACCCCATGGAAAATAAAAACCGTGAGCCTGTTATGTTATTCTACCACACTTTTCCTGACGGCTCATCCACTTTTTGCTAAAAAACCGTTAAAAAAATTTTTCCTCCTTGAATACTTTCCCGCTTCATGTTACAGTAAATGACAAATAATATATCAAATCCAGAATAATCGAGGTTACCAGATGAATAAGAATATCAAGAGACAACTGTTCCACGATTTTGCTGTTACCATCGGACTTCTGTTTTTCACCACCGGGCTGACGTTTTTTCTGTTTTATTTCGTCTCTGAGAACCCGGCAAATATCGCCCTGTTTTATATTGTTGGAATTATCTCTGTTGCACGGTATACAAACGGGTATTTTTATGGCATTTTTGCATCTTTCCTCAGTATTATTTTTATCAATTGTTTCTTTTCCTATCCATATTTCCGGATAGATTTTACGCTTCAGGATTACCCTTTTACATTTATGTGCATGCTGACGCTTTCTTCTATTACCAGTATCACCACAACCCACCTGAAACAGCAGACAAAAATCCTTGCATTTCATGAAAAACAGCTGATGGAAGCCGAAAAAGAAAAAATGCGAGCCAATCTCCTCCGTGCTGTTTCCCATGATCTGCGTACCCCGCTGACCAGCATTCTGGGTTCTATTTCATCCATTGAGGCAGAGGGAGACAAACCCGACCCGGAGGAATGGCAGGAACTCATCCGCAATATTCACGATGATGCGGGCTGGCTCCTGAACATGGTGGAGAATCTTCTGTCTGTGACCAGGATTCAGACCGGTACTTCCCGCCTGAATACTTTTCCGGAAATTGTGGACGAAGTGGTAGCTGAGTCCGTAACCCGCATACAGAAACGATTTCCTGATGCTGAAATTGATGTAACCGTCCCTTCAGAAATCCTTATGGTTTCCATGGATGCCATGCTGATTGAACAGGTTCTGCTCAATCTCCTCGAAAATGCCATTACTCATTCCGGAAGCAGCAAACCGGTCCGCCTGATTGTGGAAAATCATCCACGGACTGTCTGTTTCCGCATTATTGATTATGGAGTAGGCCTGCAGGAAAACCAGCTGGAACATATTTTTGACGGCACTTATTCCGAAGGTTCTTCCTCAGACATACGAAAAGGTATGGGTATCGGTCTGTCTATCTGCAAGACAGTCGTTACCGCACATAAAGGCAGCATTTCTGCTGAAAATCACGCAGAAGGTGCTGAATTTCTTTTCACACTACCAAAGGAGGAAATGTAATGCACAAATTTACCGTACTTCTCATCGAAGATGAAAAAAGTATCAGCGATTTTACATCCAGGACACTGACTTCTCATAATTATCGTGTTGTCTGTGCATCCACCGGAGCAGAAGCTCTTTCCCTTGCTTCCTCTCTCTGTCCTGACATTTTTCTGCTTGACCTGGGACTGCCGGATATGGACGGTATGGAGATTATCCGCAGTCTTCGCACCTGGTCCGGCTCTCCTATTATTGTAGTTTCCGCCCGTACACTGGAAGATGACAAGGTAAGGGCTCTGGACGCCGGCGCCGATGACTATCTCACCAAACCCTTCGGCACCTCCGAACTGCTGGCCAGAATCCGCACTTCGTTGCGGCATAGCAACAAGGTGAACAGCGATAACGGACTCCCCCAGCATCCCTATCAGGCCAAAGGCCTGAAAATTGACTTTTTCAAACGCACCATTACCATCCATGAGGAAGCCGTTCATCTCACGCCCATTGAATACAAAATTGTGGCATTCCTGGCTCAGAACTCCGGCAAGGTTATGACCTATTCCGCAGTTATGAACAATGTATGGGGGCCCTATGCCGAATCTGACAACAAAATTTTAAGAGTAAATATGGCTAATATACGCCGCAAACTGGAGAAAAACCCGGCTCAGCCGGTTTATATTTTTACAGAGGTGGGCGTAGGCTACCGGATGGCCGATGATGAAGAAATTTCATAAGGTAACTCAGGTGCCGAATCACCTCTGGCCCTGCACTTCATACCATAATCAAATTAAGAAATTCTCAATTGTTTTTTTTCCGGCAATTGTATACAATAGACTTGTTATCAGTTAAAATAAAACTGGTCAGAGCCCTGCCCCGTAACGGGGCAAAAGCCAATTTTTAAAAGAAAGGCAGAGAAATATTTTATGCAGAAAAGAAGAAAGAGACGCAGGAGAAGGAGAAATCAGGAACTCCGCCTCCTCACCTGCGTAGTTGCGGTAGTCGTAATACTTGCTGTTATTGTGGGCGTCACCGGCGCTGTAAAATCCGCAAATGAGCGGGAACAGCAGAAACAGGAAGAACAGGCCCGCAAAGAACAGGAGAAAAAAGAGGCCGCTGAAAAAGAAAAAAAGAAAAAAGAAGCCGCTGAAAAGAAGGACGACCTTTCTGAGCATCCGGAAAGTGAAAGCCAGGACGAACAGGACGAACCTTTTACACTGGCTGATCTGGATAACCCGGAAGGATTTGACACCAGGCCCACGGAAAAGGGAATTGTACTGCAGAATACGCAGCTTGACCTGAACGGACTGGACACTGCCTGCCTGGACTGGGGACAGGGCGGAGACAAAGACCAGTGGAACCGGCCTGCAGGCTGTATGCAGTATCAGGAGAAATACGGAAAGTGCAATGCTCACTTTATCGTGGATGAACCGGAGAAAAAGGTAATTTACCTCACCATTGATGAGGGTTACGAATATGGCTGTTCTCCGCGGATTCTGGATACATTGAAAGAAAAAAATGTACATGCTGTCTTTTTTGTAACCAAATCTTTTGCATCCCAGAATCCTGACCTGGTTCAGCGGATGATTGACGAAGGACATGAAGTAGGCAATCACAGCGTTACTCACCCGGCCGCAGGCCTGCCCTCTCAGACCATTGAGCAGCAGACGGAAGAAGTTACCGGCAATCATAGTTATATCAAAGAACAGTTTGACTATGACATGCACCTCTTCCGCTATCCTGCCGGCAAATTCAGCGAACAGTCCGCAGCGCTTTTAAATAACCTGAATTATAAAAGCATATTCTGGAGTTTCGCCTACCTGGATTATGATGTAAATAATCAGCCTGACCCAGGAGAAAGCCTTCAGAAACTTATGGACTGCCTGCACCCCGGCGCCATTTACCTGCTGCACGCCGAGTCAGAAACAAATACACAGATACTGGGGGATTTCATCGACCAGACCAGAGCTCAGGGCTATGAATTTAAATTATTCCAGTAGGCTGTCACTGAACACAATTTTTGGGACAGCATCAGGATACCATAGCAGCGGAAAATAAAACTCAGGGCTGCGGCACACAGCCTGTATACCATATACGGATAAGACCCGTTCGGTCTGTACCATATGCTGTATACAGCAACTGTTTTGCCGCAGCCCTTTCTGTTTCCTTTTAATTTCGTCCGAATTCTGACAGTATCAGTCCCTCATTTCGATCCAGCGTCATTCCCACACTCCAGCTGTTTACAAACAGCAGCAGAGGATTCCCCTTCAGATCCTGAATTTTTTTCATATCGGAAGTTCCCGTGAGTTTTTCCATATCAATCTCTTTATTTTCAATCCAGCGGATATGTTCATAGGGAAGATTTTCCAGACGGATATCCACATTGTATTCATTTTCCAGACGGTATTTCAGCACATCAAACTGCAGAACGCCCACCACGCCCACAATAATTTCCTCCATTCCCGTATGGTATTCCTGAAAAATCTGAATGGCTCCTTCCTGAGCAATCTGGGTAATGCCTTTTACAAACTGTTTGCGCTTCATGGTGTCTAACTGCCGTACTCTGGCAAAATGCTCCGGTGCAAACGTAGGGATCCCCTCAAATTCAAACTTATTTCCTCCGGTGAGAATGGTGTCTCCAATGGAAAAAATACCAGGGTCGAACACGCCGATAATATCTCCCGCACAGGCCTCTTCCACGATTTTTCGTTCCTGGGCCATCATCTGCTGGGGCTGAGAAAGACGCATTTTTTTATTTCCCTGTACATGAAATACCTCCATGCCCGCCTCAAATTTCCCGGAACAGATTCGCATAAAGGCAATCCTGTCTCTGTGGGCCTTATTCATATTTGCCTGAATCTTGAATACAAAAGCGGAAAAATCCTGTGAAAAAGGATTGATTTCTCCCGTATCCGCTTTTCTGGGCAGGGGGGAACTGGTCATCTGCAGAAAATGCTGTAAAAAGGTTTCCACACCGAAATTGGTCAGAGCAGAACCGAAAAACACCGGAGAAAGTTCTCCTTTTGACACCAGTTCCATATCAAATTCTGCACTGGCCCCGTCCAGCAGTTCAATTTCTTCTTCCAGCACTGCCTTATAGTCCTCCCCAATCTCTGCTGCCAGAACGGGATCGTCCAGGGCAATATCCTTTTCCACTCCTTCTTTTGTACCTTTTAAGGTATCTGCAAAAGTCATGACTTTTCTGGTGTTTCTGTCAAATACTCCTTTGAAATTCTTTCCGGAGCCTATGGGCCAGTTTATGGGACAGGTGGCAATTCCCAGCTCTTTTTCAATTTCATCTAACAGTTCAAAGGTATCGTTGGCATCCCGGTCCATTTTATTGATAAAGGTAAAAATGGGAATATGCCGCATCACGCATACCTTAAACAGTTTTCTGGTCTGGGCCTCCACACCTTTGGAACCGTCAATCACCATCACAGCAGAATCAGCCGCCATCAATGTACGGTAAGTATCCTCCGAGAAATCCTGATGGCCCGGCGTATCCAGAATATTGATACAGTAACCATCGTAATTAAACTGCAGTACGGAAGAAGTGACGGAAATACCCCTCTCCTTTTCTATCTCCATCCAGTCAGATACTGCATGGCGGGCAGTGGCCTTTCCTTTCACGGAACCTGCAAGATTAATGGCTCCTCCATACAGAAGAAACTTCTCTGTCAGAGTGGTTTTTCCCGCATCCGGATGGGAAATAATGGCAAAAGTCCTGCGCTTCTCTATCTCTTTTTCTAAATCTGACAAAACAGTTCCTCCATTTCTCCAATCAGTTCACCAAAAGTTTTCAGCGCTTCCCGTATGGGTTCTTTGGTGGTCATATCCACACCGGCGTCCTTTAAAAGGTCGATGGGGGATTTACTGCATCCGCCGCTTAAAAACTTCAGATAACGTTCCACTGCCGGCTGTCCTTCCTCCAGAATCTTTTTGCTGAGAGCCATGGACGCTGCAAAGCTGGTGGCATACTGATACACATAAAAATTATAATAGAAGTGTGGAATTCTCGCCCACTCAATGGCTATTTCCTCATCGACGGTCATGTCATTTCCGTAATACTGCACATTCAGATCATAATAGAGCTTTTTCAGTGCTTCCGCTGTCAGGGCTTTTCCCTTTTCCACCATCTCATGAGTCAGAAGCTCAAATTCCGCAAACATGGTCTGACGGTACAGCGTGGTTCGGAACTGCTCCAGAAAATAATTGATAAGATAAGCCTTTTTCTTTTTATCTGTGGTATGATTCAGCAGATGGTTCATCAGCAGCGCCTCATTGCAGGTGGAAGCCACCTCTGCCACAAATATTTTATAATTACTGTCAAACACATTGTTATATTTTGCAGAATACCAGGAATGCAGTGCATGTCCCATTTCATGGGCAAGGGTAAATTCTG
Source organism: Eubacterium sp. 14-2 (assembly GCF_000403845.2). Taxonomy (GTDB): domain Bacteria; phylum Bacillota; class Clostridia; order Lachnospirales; family Lachnospiraceae; genus Petralouisia. Next base: position 144,520 of record NZ_KE159569.1, read on the forward strand.
AATCCATATTATTCTGATAATTCATCAGTACATAGGGATGGACTCCATAACAGCCTGCTGAATAAGCTCCGCCTCTCTTATTTTCATTTTCATATTTGTCAATCCAACGGTTTTCAAATCCCTGTCTCAGCACACTTACATAATCTTCTCCCAGAACCTGCAATGCCTCCAGAATTTCCTCCTGAGCCTGTTCAAAAGAAACATGTTCTGTTTCCGGAGCCACAATGGGCGCATAGATATCATACATGTGGAGTTCTTCCACGCCCATGAGTTTTTTGCGCAGCGCCATATAATCGTGCATATAATGGATGTTTTCATGAACAGCTTCAATCAGATTGTAATACACTTCCTTCGGAACATTATTGGCGTCTACTGCTGCTTCCATGGAAGAATCATACTTTCTTGCCTTCGCATAAAAATAATTGCCTTTGGCTTTGCCTTCGTAAAGGGAGGCAAAGGTATTCTTATACTGCTCATACCGGGCATAATAAGACTGAAAGGTATCTCTGCGCACCCGTACGTCCTGACTTTCCAGCAGGGGAATAAACCGTCCGGTACTGACTTTCACCAGTTCCCCGTCTGCATCTTTTACCGACGGATTTTCAAAATCCGCATTGGTCAGAAGACCGTAGGATTTCTCCACAGCGCTGCCCATTTCCCCTGAGGCTGCCAGCAGTTCCTCCAGTTCCGGCGACAGGGTATGGTCTTTTAACCTGCGCAGATCCTCAATGGTCACTCTGTAATTGCAAAGCTCCGGTGTTTCCTGGTAAAACTGCTGAATCTTTTCTTCTTCCATCGACACGATCCAGGTATCTATGGGTGCGGTCACTGTTCCGTATTTGTGATAAATTCCCATCATTTTCCCGCTTAAGGCCTGGAAATTGTCGTCAGCTGTATCCACATCCTTATTCCGCTCTGACCAGCAGAGGCCTTTCTCCAGCAGAACTTCGGCCTCCTCCAGCTTTTTAAAATATTCCAGCAGATGTTCTCCTTTTTCTGTCAGATAATCCTCTGTAAAATCCTTTAATTCTTCCACCATCTGTTCCAGCCGGCCGGCGTCTTCCAGAAACAGTTCCGCTGAACCGTATAATTCTTCTACCGCCCAGGTATCTTCCTGTGCCACCTGACTTCTTTTTAATAATTCTTTTGCCATAATATATGATCCTCCATTTCTGTTTCAGAACCGATTATATCACATTTCCAACAATTTTTACACCCTTTGGCAATTTCCTGTAAATACATGGTCCAGATACTTTCCTGCTGCCTCCGCCAGACGGTATATCTGCTGTTCGGAAACCGCCCTTCGGTCTGACATCTGATAACGGGGGAAAAACCGGGTCACATGAAGGGGAATTTTCCTGTCTGCGGAAGCTATCCAGCGGGCTTCTTCCTCCATCTCCGCCACGCTGTCGTTCTGTCCCGGAACAATCAGTGTGGTCAGTTCCACGTGACAGGAGGCAGCCGCCTGCAAAATAAACTGCTGCACCGTATCCAGATCTCCGCCCAGCTTCCGATAAGTTTCTCTGCGAAAAGATTTCAGATCAATATTCATGGCATCCATGAACAAAAGCAGCTCCTGCAGCACATCAGGGGAGGCTGTCCCATTGGTGACCAGTACATTCTTCATGCCGGCCGCCCTGCTGAGTCTGGCTGCGTCCCGCACATACTCCCAGCCCACCAACGGCTCATTATAGGTAAATGCCAGACCCAAATTTCCTTCCCTCTGACAGGATTTTGCTCTTTTTACCAAAGCCTGCGGAGAAAGAAATACTGTCTCTGCTTCTCCTGCCCCCGCCATGGAAATCCGATGATTCTGGCAGAAGGGACATCTTAAATTACAGCCAAAACTGCCCACCGAAAGAATCATGGCACCCGGATGGAACATTTTCAGAGGCTTTTTTTCAATGGGGTCCAGTGCCAGAGAAGTAATCTGTCCGTAATTCCCACAGACAATTTTCCCATTTTCATTTTTCCTTGCACCGCACATTCCCCATTGTCCGGGCTTCAGCCGACAGCCATGGATGCACACCTGACATACCGCCTCTTTCATAAAACGGACTCCTCCTTCTTACACATGGCGTACCACTTCAAACCGCTCCAGTTCCACCTTTTCATCACTTCCAATGCCTGCCTTTCCCATGGCAATGGCCACCTGCTGCTCCACCGTATCCACACCTTCCAGATTGGGCAGTAAAAGTCCCCGGCGCCGGCCCTTTGTCACAACCAGGCCATACCGTTTCACATCCAGCTGCCCCAGGGAAGCAACCGGCTCCAGTTCTCCAAGTACGTCCACACTGATGGAAAGCTGCGCCAGTTCTTCCTCTCTGACCGGAGTAAACCTGGGGTCATGAACGGAGGCGCTGACGGCATTTTCCACGATTTCCTCCGCTATGGAACCGCGCACTGCCTGAATGGTTCCAATACATCCCCGGAGCTGTCCTGCCTTTTTTATCGAAACAAAAACACCCGCCCTGCCATGACGCATTTCCTCCGGCAGCCCTGCGGGCAGCTCAGGCTTTTTTCCCGTACGGACATAAGTTTCAATCACTTTCCGGGCAAGCCTTACATATTCATCTTCCTGTAATCTCTGTTCTCTCATTTCTTCACCTCATATGCGCAAATACCATACCCCACCCCAAAAGGCCCCTCATAAGAAAGGCGCTGAGGCGTAATTTCTTCCTGCTCCAGTGCTCCTGCCATTATGACAAAGGAACGATGACCGCATTCCCCTGCCCGCTCACAGAAAGACTCGTCGAATTTCAGCAATTCCTGAAACTTTCCTTTTCCCATGGCCTCCATCACACGACGGTCATATTCCGGCCCCTCCTTCTGATATCCGTAAGGCCCGTCCGGTTTCAGCCTGTGGGAGAGGTCTCCACTGGCAATCAGCACCATCCGCCTGTCCAGGGCTTCTGCCGTCTCCCGCAGTTTCTGTCCCAACTGATAATGCAGGGAAAAAGAAAGGCCGGACAGCCCCATCCGAACCAGCCGGTACGACCTCCAATACTGGTTCACGAAATACAATGGCACCATGGTTCCATGATCCAGCCGGCTGGTCTGCTCTCCCTCTGTGCCTGCAGGCAGTCCTGCCTTTCCTGCCTTTCTGCACAGCTGCTCCACAAATTCCGTATCATAAGCCACTTCTGTTTTCACCTGTCCTGCCTGAAACCGGCCAAAATCCCCTCTTGCACCTGTTCCCGGGGATATATGAAAATAATCTGCATACATGGTCTGATGCGGGGAAATCAGAACAATAACTTCCGGTTTTAACCGGCCGATTCTGCGCCCCACTTCATGATATGCGTCTATGGTACTCTGAATATTCCTTTCCTGTCCTCTGCCCACTTCCGGTACTATCAGCGGCGGGTGAGGAACCATAAATGCCCCTGCAATCATATCTTTCCCTCCTGAAGACTGAACAGCTTCTTTCGTATCAAAATGTAACAAACCATATGGACTGCCCCGGTCAGTACCCAGGATACCGGATAGGAAATATACAGCACCCACAGACTGCGGTGACTCTGAAATACCGTAAAAATCCAGAGAATCCGGAACCCGCAGGCTCCCAGCAGCGATACAATCATGGGCAAAACCGCATAGCCCAGCCCCCGCAGCTCTCCCACCATCACATCCATAATTCCGCACAGACAATAGGCGGTACAGATCACGGAAAGCCGCAGCAGGCCCACCTCAATGACTTTCGGGTCCGAAGAATAAATACCCAGAAGCCGGCCGCCGCACAGATATGCGCTCCAGCCCATTACAAGTCCCACAACCGTTACCATGGCCAGGCATTCCATCAGTACTTTTCCAATTCGTCTGTAATTTCCTGCTCCAAAATTCTGACTGGTAAAGCTCAGGGCAGTCTGATGGCAGGCATTCATGGACATGTAAATAAAACCTTCTATATTCTGAGCTGCTGTATTGCCCGCCATGGCCACGGAACCAAAAGAATTGACTGAGGACTGTATCAGCACATTGGACAGGGAAAATACCGTTCCCTGCAGTCCTGCCGGAAGACCGATGCGCACTATCTGCATCACCTTTTCCTTTTTCATCCGCATTTTCTGCCATTCTACCCGGCATCCCCCTTTCATACGGGTCAGACAGCGGAAAACCAGGCCTGCCGATATCACCTGGGAAATCACGGTGGCCAGCGCAACTCCGGCCACGCCCAGGTGAAATCCAATCACAAAAATCAGGTTCAGTACAACATTAATAACGCCTGCTCCGGACAGATAATACAAAGGCCGCCGGGTATCACCCACCGCCCTTAAAATGGAACTTCCGAAATTGTACAGTAAAATCACCGGCATTCCTGCAAAATAAATCCGGATATACAAAACTGCCTGGCTCAGAACGTCTCCCGGGGTTCCCATAACCACCAGAATCCGGGGCGCCACCGCCATGCCAAATACCATCAGTCCCAGGCCGCTGACCAGACTCAGCACCACGGCACTGTGGACTGTTTCACTGATATCCTGCTCTTTTCCGGCCCCGTAAAATCTTGCAACCAGCACATTTGCTCCCACAGAAAACCCGATAAACAGATTGGTCAGCAGATTAATCAGGGAAGCATTGGCCCCCACCGCCGCCAGTGCGGTACTTCCCGCAAATCTTCCCACCACCACCATATCTGCCGCATTGAATAAAAGCTGCAAAATACTGGATATCATCAGCGGGATGGCAAACAGCAGGATTTTTGAAAACAGGGGGCCGTTGCACATATCTATTTCATAAGATTTTCGTTTCATTCAGGCTTCCTCACTTCCGGATGGAAAATCTTACTGTCTTTACATTGCCTGCTTTGTCAGTAATTTTTAATACATGAGAGCCTTTTTTCGTCACAACGGTTCCGTTTTTGATTTTCTTTCCGTCCAGAACAGCCTTTTTCACACCGGAGTTTTCGTCCCGGAAGGTAATTTTTACTTTCTTTTTGTATTTTTTAGATCTGATATTTGTAGTGGGCTTTGTCTTGTCAATGGTAAATTTCACCTTCCGGGTAGCTCCTGAAAGCATTTTTACCCGCACCCGGTAAGTCCCTTCCCGGACAGCGCGGTACTCGTTGACCGGCAGACTCTCACCATTTACGCTGAAACTGATAATTACCCCGTCAGATGTGGCTTTTACCACCTTGTCTTTCCGGTAAAAACCTCCGTCTTCCACACCGCTGATGGTGCATGTCCGGATACGCGCAACCCTTTTGCTGCCCACCGCAAACAGCCTCTCATAATCTTCCAGTTCATCCAGGCAGAACTGAACGGTACGTCCATCCTCCATCACATCGCCATTTGTTACCGCAACCACAAAGGGACAGGTAATGTTCAAATCATTTTGCAGTATACGGATACCGTCCGAGGTGTAAACATATCCATCCAGATCGTCATCCGCAAAGTCATCCTGTGTATACTCTTCAAACTGTTCCTGCATTTCTGCCAGCTCTCCTGCCCACATCACCGCCTGACTGTTATTCACAACAGCAAAATCATTTGCGGTTTCCGCTGCAGACCTGTTCATCACAAGCTGGTATACATTATGCTCCTCGCTGTACAGTTCCTCTTTTCCGGCACTGACAAAACCGGCTCCTTCCATCATCTGCTGATAAGTGACGCCTTCCAGCTCCTGTGAAATCATCACTTCTTCCTCATCGGTTGTGTAAGACTTCAAAGTAATACTGGAAGAAAGATCCGGATTAATCACGATGTTTTCCTCCATTCCGCAGCCGGAACATAACAGAAAAAACATAAAAGCCGGCACCATCCGCATCATAAGTTTCTTTTTCATTTTATTTTCCTCCTTTTCTGAACATTTTCCTCCTTTTCTGAACAGTTTCTTTAAGGGCAGACCCTGCTGTCAAAACTTAACAGGCTCTCCCCCTGGATTCTCTTTTCCGTACCATTTATTCCAAAACAGGAAAGAACGGTTGCTCCGATATCGGCAAAGGTGCTCCTGGTGCCGAAATTTTTTCCTGCCGGAACGTTGGCTCCATACATTACCAGAGGTGTATATTCTCTGGAATGGTCCGTAGAAGGGGTAGACGGGTCGCAGCCATGGTCTGCTGTAATCATCAGAATATCATCTTTCCGCAGCCTGCTCAGAAGTTCCGGCAGCCGCTCGTCAAAATAGGTCAGGGCCCTGGCATATCCGTCCACATCATTTCGATGGCCGTAAAGCATATCGTAATCCACCAGATTCACAAAGCACAGCCCTTCAAATTCCCGCTCCATCCATTTAAGGGTTTTCTCAATTCCATCGGCATTTCCTGTGGTTCTCACGGAATCTGTCACACTTTTTCCGGCAAAAATATCAAAAATTTTCCCTATGCCCAGCACTTCCCGGCCTGTCTCTTTCAGCTGGTCTAACATGGTAACAGCCGGAGGTTCCAGAGAAAAATCGTGGCGCCTTACGGTACGCCGGAAATTTCCCGGTTCTCCTTCAAAAGGTCTTGCAATCACCCTTCCCACTCCGTGAACTCCCGTCAGCAGTTCTCTGGCTGTCTGACAGTATTCATACAATGTTTCCACCGGAACCACAGCTTCATGGGCCGCCACCTGAAAAACGGAATCAGCAGAAGTATATACAATCAGATTTCCCGTTTTCATGTGCTCTTCTCCGTAATCTCTGATAACTTCCGTGCCGGAATAAGGCTGGTTGCAGAGTACGCCTCTCCCTGTCCTCCTCGAAAATTCTTCTGTGATTTCCGCAGGAAACCCCTCCGGATAGGTGGGCAGGGGCTGCCGGGAAATCACGCCTGCAATCTCCCAGTGCCCGATGGTGGTATCTTTTCCTCTGGAAGCCTCTGCCATTCTGGCAAAAGCACCCAGGGGAGCCTTAACCGGCTCCCCAATGTCTGCTCCATCAATATTAAATAATCCCAGTCCGGCCATATTGGGCATGGAAAAATACCGGCTTTTGGAAGCTGCTTTCAGCGTATTGCTTCCTTCGTCCCCAAACGCCGCCGCGTCCGGCATTTCTCCGATCCCCACACTGTCCAGTACAATCAAAAAAATTCGTTTTCTTAATTCTTTCTCTGACACATTATCACCTGCTCTCCTTTGTTTTCTGCAGAATCAGGACATTGCAAACACTTTTCTGACAATATTACTGTAAGTATTATAACAAATTACCCTGCAAAGTGCAAAGGCTTTCCTGGCAGTCTGCCGAAATATCTCCGAAAAACGTTACTGTTCACAGGTACTCTGTGCCCGTAATTATTCCTCTCCCGCCGGCTCCTGCGTGCTTCCTTCCGGAGTCTCTGCTCCTGCTCCTTCCGTCTGGCCTGTTCCGGCATCTGTGCCTGCACCGTCCCCTGACTCTGCTGATGTTCCTGTTCCTGTGGAAGAATTCTGAATGGGCGTGATAATAATATTTTCCGCTTCCACATTGGTTTTACGTTTTACGATATCTTCCACCTGAGCCCGCTTTGCATCCGTTACTTCTCCCATGTTCAGAACCACATCTGCTTTACCGTCGGTGATACTTACCACCACATCTGTAAATCCCTTTGCTTCCAGCAGCATTTCCGCAGCCGCCTCACGCTCTGCAATATCTGTCATGTTAATCATGGCATTGATGGCTTCCTGCTTCTGTTCTTCGCCGATGGCTGCATTATTGATGATTTCCAGAAGAGACGCTTTATTCTGGGAACGCACCTGTTCCCGGTTCAGCTTTACTTCGGAAGCAAAATTCACATTATTCACACCGCTGCTGGTCAGTACCGCCTCACCGGGATTATCCACATTGTCGCTCTGTCCGTTTGCCTTTGCAATATCCTCTCCGGTCTGAATCCCCAGAGCCGCATCCTGTGCGTCTGCAGAAGTTTCCTCGCTGGCCTCTGTGTCCGTAAAAATATCCTCTGCACTGTACATATCTTCGTCGGATATTTCATATGTAGTTTCTTTTGTGTCCGCACTGGCCTCTTTGGCCACGTCGCTGTCGCTCTGACTTCCGGTATACTGCAGATAGCCCGCTACCGCAATCATAAGAGCCAGAGCTGTAATGATAATCTGGTTCTTTTTAAATACTTTCTTCAAAACTGATACCCTCCTGTCAATTCATCTTAACTACCTTAATTTTATGTACTTCCACCGGAAATAATGCTAAAACTGCATCGGAAATATTTTTCGCCACTTTTCCGTTCCCGCCTCCCTCTGCCACTACCAGCACCCCCTCCACCGCCGGCACAGATTCCTTTGCAATGAAGGGCTGTCCCTCGTTTCCTGATTCTTTCACAAATACTGTCTCCTCCTGATACTGGCTTTCATATGTGTTTCGTTTTACTTCTCCTTCTTCGGTGACTTCCTGGCTGTTCCGGGATATATCTTTTTCCAGAACCTGCTCCCCATTATCCTGCAGGGTAATCATAACCTCCACTTTCCCGACCCCTTCCATGGCCGTCAGAATTTCCTCCAGCTTCCGCTCCAGCTCCTTTTCATAACCGCTGTAATTTGCGGCCGGCTGTTCCACTCCGCTTTCCTTTCCCTGAGAAAGTTCCGTTTCCTGCTGTTTTTTCTGTTCTGTGGGCAGCGCAATAACCAGAAGAAGCACTCCCGCCAGACCCCCGATTAAAAGCTGATTTTTGGGGATTCCCTTTAATTTTTCCGGAGAAAACCACTCTTTTTTCTTCATTCTTTTCATCCTCCCTGCAGGGCAATTTCAATCTGCCCCTCTTCTAACTGATAAAATTCCATCAGTTCTTTCCGGAATTCCTGTACCTTTGCACTGTCTTCTGCTTCCGTCCCGGAACTCTTTTCTCCCAGAGAAAACTCATCTTCCCGGTCATGCTTAAGCTCCATGGTGACGGACTCCACCTGATATTCTCCGGACAGATGTACCTCCGTCCGCAGGGAATTTAACTGTTTTCTGGCCGCCATCCCGTTAATATCCATGGCAATGGCCCGCTCATATTCCCGCATATAGATCTTTTTCTGACTCTGTTCCAGATATTGCGTATCCATTTTCAGATTGTCAAGTTCCTGAAAAAATCTGGTCTGACTGATTTTCTGCAGAATCAGTTCTTCTTTTCCAAGCAGGGACAGTACCGGATTCATCACCAGTATGACCAGCAGCATACCGGTAAAAAAACGCACATATTTCCGATAATTTTCCTTTGGAAGCAGGTGAAGTATAACTGTAATAAAAATATAAAAGCATATGATATTTTTTATCCATCCGTAAATAATATCCATAGCATGTTCCTTTCCGTAAACATATCCGTCTCAATGGCTGCAGCTAATAGCGGAACGTCGTGGCCGCCGTAATCATGGCCACAGCTACCAGAAACATCATGGTAGTGGTCACCACCACTTTTCCCAGCAGCCTGCCGCTCTCTCCCGCACTGCTGATACAGCCTGTCATCCGCCTGTCCGACACCGGCTGCATTACAGCTGCCAGCAGTTTATACAGAAAAGTCATGACGCCCACTTTAATCAGAGGCCCGGCACAGAGTACCAGCAGCACCAGCACGGCCGCCAGTCCGATCCCGTTTTTGATGATAATTCCGGAACCTACCATAATTTCCGTCACCGCATTGACGGAAGCCCCAAGGCCCGGCAGCATTCCTGCTGTTTTGGCAATCAGGTTGCTTTTAAACGTGTCAATCACCGGGGTCAGCAGATTCTGCACCACATTGATCCCAACCACAACAGTAAACAGCAGTTTCATCACCCAGACAATACCGGACTTTAAGAGTTCTGTCATCCGGGAAAGAAAATCTTCCTCCGTAAGGTAATTCATCAGCTCCAGCACCATATAAATCTGTACCGCCGGAAGTATCATTACCCGCAGCAGCCATTCCATTGCGTAAATCAGCAGAAAAGTCATGTCATAAAATCCTGCTGCAGTGGTAATCTGGCCGGAAAATGTCATGCTCATGGTAAACGTGGGGATCATCACTTTCAGAAAAACCATCATTTCATCAATGACCTGGGCAGACACATCCCGGAGAATAAAAAACGATTTCATCAGAAGGACAAACAGCAGCATATAGACCAGATAAAAGCTGAGTTCTGTGACCGCGGGATTTTCAAATACGTCTGCGAAATTACAGAGAATGGCAAATACAAAACACAGCAGCATAATCTGAACCAGTGTGCCCCGAAAGGCTGCAACTTCCGCAAATACCGCTTCTGCAATCTCTTTCAGTATCCATCCCCTGTCCGGTTCTTCCCCGTCAGTCAGCTTCCGGACCAGTTCCTGAAAATCCAGATGCCGGGTGCTCTCCTGCCCCTTCAATACGGAGTCTATCTCTGAAAAATCCAGTTCCGCAAGGTAAGAATCCAGTGTATCCTCCAGTTCCTGCGCCTCCTTTCCTGTCTCTTCATGATAAAATTCCTCCGATTCTTCCTGTCTTTTTGCTCCGTAAGCATCTTCCTGTTCCATATTGTAAAATCCTTTCGTCTCTTCCGTCTTCTGCGCACCGTAAACCTCCCCGCAGGCCAGAAAAAACCACCAGAAAAAGCAGAGAATACACAGCCATACTTTTTTTCCCAATCTCATCACCCAAACCTTTTCAACTTAAAAACTCCCCGATGGTCTCCAGCAGCACCAGAAGCACCGGCATACTGATTACCAGAATGGACAGTTTTCCAAACATCTCAATCTGGCCTGCCACTGTCTGATACCCCGCATCTTTGCAGAGGTTGGAGGAAAACTCCGCCACATAGGTAATTCCAATCATTTTGATCAGGATTGCCAGATAGCCTGAATCCAGTTTCACATAATCCTGCATCCGGCTGATTACGGACAGCACCAGTTCCAGTTTAGACATGATAAAATAAAAAATGCACAGTGACACGCCCAGAGTGGCAAACAGCTCATATTCTTTTTTCTGCTCTTTCAGCATAATTCCCAGCAAAGTTCCCACAATACCAAGAACTGCAATTTTTAAAATATCCATTTTCTGCTCCCGCACCTTTTTGCATTTCCGTATTTTTGATACGTTCTGCTTCCTGTTTCACAGGGCAAACAGATTCTTCATGGTTTCAAATAACTCATAGATATAAGGCACAATCCAGAACAGCACAATCAAAAGTCCTGCCAGGCTGGTCAGAAAGGCATGTTCTTCCCTTCCGCTGTGCTTTAACACCTGACTCAGCACAGTAACCAGTATTCCAACCGCTGCAATTTTAAAAATCAAACTTATACTCATAGTTTCCTCCGCACCGCTAAATCAGCAGAATTACCAGAAACAGGCCGCAGGTCAGGCTTAAGATTCTGGCTACCTTCTGCCTGTCCTCCAGTTCTTTTTGGGCTTTCCGGAGCAGTCCTTCGGTCTGCTCCATATAAAGTTCCAGATTCTTTAACTGCATCCGGGTATCCAGATATCCAAAATTCTCCCCTGCCCGTTTGAAAAGCCCAAGTTCTTCTCTGGTAAAATAAAAGTTACCTGCCTCCTGGTCCACCAGCCTGCTCCAGAATGTTCCCATGCTGTCCTCTGTCCCGTCCAGTCCCTCCGCCGCTTTCAGCAGAAAGGAAGAAAAGGGTTCTTTTCCCTGGGAAGCCACCTGCCGAAATGCTTCTTTCAAAGGTGTTCTGGCATAGGAAATTTCTCCCCGGAGCATCAGCAGCATTTCCTTCATGCCTGCCAGCTGTACCACATGCTCCCGAAGTTCTTCATTCAATTTCCATCCATACAAAAAAGATGCTGCAATTACCAGAAGGCTTCCTGCCAGTTTTAACATAATTTTTCAAGTTTTCCATTGTATACGGAAAACCTTCTCTCCCCTTTCTCTCCCGGACTTAAAAACACAAAACGCTCAAAAAATTCCCGCTCCAGCCACTGGGAAAAATACATTTTTTCCCTCAGTTCTCCCATGCTGCCCACATGCATGGTACCCAGAATCCGACAGCCGCAATGAAGAGCTTCTTCCACCGCCAGGCAGTCCTCCCTGCTGCCCAGCTCATCCACTGCGAGAATCCTGGGAGACATGCTGCGTACCAGAAGTCGCATCCCCTCTGCCTTTGGGCAGGCATCCAGCACATCTGTCCGCATTCCCAGATCATTCTGAGGCATTCCCAGAAAACTGGCTGCCAGTTCGCTTCGCTCGTCCACCACTCCCACTTTCTGTCCCGGAAGCTGCGGCGTCCCCTCTGACAACAATCGGATACAGTCCCGGAGCATGGTGGTCTTCCCCACTCCAGGCGGTGACAGTATCAGTGTATTGTAAATACTTCCCTCCTGTACCAGCCATGGAATTATTCTGGCGGCACATCCTTTTTTCTGTCTTGCCACACGGACATTCAGGCTGTATATATTGCGGATGGTAAGGATTTTTCCATGTTCACAGACCGTTTTCCCCACCACGCCAATTCTGTGCCCGCCCTCTATGGTGAAAAATCCGCTGCGGATTTCTTCTTCCAGCGCATACATGGAATACTGGCTCATCCTGGCCAGTGTTTCTTTCATATCCTGCTTCGTCCAGATATAGCTGTTTTTGGAACATCTCTGAATTGTCTGTCCGTCTCTGCCCCAGTACCACTCTCCGCCCTGGTCCAGCACCATCACAGGCTGTCCCGTACGCAGCCGGAATTCTTCCGGCTCTCTGCCTTCCTCAAAACTTCTCCGGCAGAGTTCTTTCAATGGTCCGGGAACCACACTGATAATCTCCTCCATAAGTTGTCCTCCTCGCTTCCTGATTTCATATATATGTACAGGCCTGGGGAAATATGACTGTGACCTGATATAACAAAATCTTTCTGCAAAAGAAAAAATAATGCGCATAGCGCATTCTCCGCGCGCGAGCGGATTGCGCAGCAATAAACATCGCCCCCGCGAGCTTCGCATCATTGTTTTTTCTTCTACAGGAAATCCAGAGGAATTTCCTGTAGAAGAAAAAACCAGCAGAAAAACCCTGACTGGTTTTCCTGCTGATTTCTTAATTGCTGCTTTTCTGTTTATATGCGGTTCCCCACTCCATCATGGCATCCAGAACCGGCTTCAGGCTGTAACCTGTTTCCGTAAGAGTGTATTCCACCCGCGGCGGCACTTCTGGAAATACCTTTCGCGTAAGCAGGCCGCATTCTTCCATGGAGCGCAGGTTTGCTGTTAAAACTTTCTGAGATATATCTCCAACAGATTTCTTCAATTCCCCAAATCGTTTTGTACCGTCCAGCAAATCACGGATAATCAGCACCTTCCATCGGTCACTGATAAGCATTAAGGTAGTTTCCACCGGACAGGCAGGTAAATTTTTTCCCATACAAATCCCCATTTCTTCACAATCGTTTCTTTCCGGTAACTATGGCACATAAAAGTGCGTACTTTACCTTTTGTCCCTACGGCACTATTATAATCCTGCAGGCGGGAAAAGACAATCTGCAAAAATAAAAATCAGGAGGACCAAAATTATGAAAATCGCAGTAATCTGTGCAAATGGAAAAGTTGGAAAATTACTCGTAAAAGAAGCCGCTGCAAGGGGGATTGACGTCACCGCAGTTGTGCGCGGGGAAAATCAGTCAGCAGCCTCTCATGTTATCAGAAAAGACCTGTTTCACCTGACCCCTTCCGATCTGGAGGACTTCGACGTGGTCATTGATGCCTTCGGAACATGGACACCGGAAACTCTTCCGCAGCACAGCACTTCTCTGAAGCATCTCTGTGATCTGGTAAAGGACAGAGAAACAAGGCTTCTTGTAGTCGGCGGTGCAGGCAGCCTGTATACAAACCCGGAACATACCATGCAGGTAATGGACAAAGCTGACTTTCCGGAAATATTCCGTCCCCTGGCTTCCAGCATGGGTCAGGCACTTGATGAACTTCGCACCAGAACAGACGTAAAATGGACTTACCTCAGTCCCGCCGGAGATTTTCAGCCGGAAGGCCCCCGAACCGGAAAATACATTCTGAGCGGTGAAGAACTGACCTTAAACTCCAGAGGTGAAAGCGTTATCAGCTACGCTGACTATGCCATTGCCATGATTGATGAAGCATTAAACGGAATTCATATTCAGCAGAGAATTTCTGTTGTGACCGAATAATTTTCCCAACCGCACTAAAATCTTTATGATATCGGCAGGAATCTTTTGGAGGTGACTTTTCATGGATGTCAAAAATGCAGTAATAACATCTGCTCACAGAGACCCGGAATATATGCTGGAAATCAAAAATCTCAGGCAGAAAATCCAACATGCTGAGGCCATTCTGATTGGGGCCGGAGCAGGACTGTCTGCATCTGCAGGTTTTACTTATTCCGGAAAACGTTTTGAGGATCATTTTTCAGACTTCATGGAAACTTATGGTTTTCAGGACATGTATTCGGCAGGCTTCTATCCCTATGAGACACCGGAGGAATACTGGGCATACTGGAGCCGCTATGTATATATCAACCGTTACCGGAATCCACCGGAAACTGTTTATCATGATTTATACAGTCTGATACAGCACAAAGATTACTTTGTTCTGACCACAAACGTGGACCATTGTTTTCAAAAATCCGGTTTTGATAAGCAGAGACTGTTTTATACTCAGGGTGATTATGGACTGTGGCAGTGTTCCAGGCCCTGCCACAATAAAACATACGACAATGAAATCATCATCAGTAGAATGGTTTCTCTGCAGCAGAACATGCGCGTTCCATCTGAATTAATCCCCCACTGTCCCTTCTGCGGCGCACCCATGTCCATGAACCTGCGATCCGACAGCACCTTTGTGGAAGATGAAGGCTGGCATGACGCGGCAGGCCGGTATCAGGACTTTTTACACCGCCAGGAAAACAGAAACATTCTGTATCTGGAACTGGGCGTTGGAAATAATACACCTGGAATTATCAAATATCCATTCTGGCAGATGACATACCACAATCCCAATGCCTTTTATATATGCATCAATCTGGCAGAGACCTGCGTTCCGGCAGAAATTAAGAAGCAGTCCATTTGTATTGCCCTTGATGCCGGAACCATCCTGAAACAGCTGGCAGCAGACACTTTCACTCCTTAGTGTGACAGTATACTTCCTGTAAAAAACAATAAAAGAACTCCATGCATCTGTTACCAGATACATGGAGTTCTTTTTAATTCTTAATTATATTTACGCTTTCTTGCCGCTTCGGATTTCTTCTTGCGTCTTACGCTTGGCTTTTCGTAATGTTCTCTCTTACGAATTTCCTGCTGAATACCAGCTTTTGCACAGTTTCTTTTGAATCTGCGTAAAGCGCTATCCAAAGTCTCGTTTTCTTTTACGATTACATTTGACATAGTCTCACACCTAACCTCCCTCCAGTTGCGTATTGTGCATATTCAACTGTTTGGGTCATTTTATTGCACTGCTATTAATTATAACAGATATTTTATGGAAGTCAACTGTTTTATGGAAAACTTTGTTACTAAAAATATTCGGATTTCTTTCCACATCATTACGATGGGTATCCCGGCTTATTTTCCATAACAGCAATGCTGTTATACCTGACCCTCCAGAACAGTTTTCACTTCTGCTATGGCATCCGGGATTCCAGATGGGTTCTTTCCTCCCGCCTGAGCCATATTGGGACGTCCGCCTCCGCCTCCGCCTACTTTTCCTGCAATAGCCTTAATCAGATTTCCTGCATGGGCTCCCTGCTTCATGGCTCCGTCTGTAGCCATGGCAATCAGGCTCACTCTGCCTTCTTTTTCAGAAGCAAGAACCACCACGCCTTCGCCCAGTTTTTCCTTCAACTGGTCGCCCAGGTCACGCAGCCCGTTCATATCCACGCCGGAAACACTGGCTGCAAGGAGTTTCACGCCTTTTACGTCCACTACCTGGTCCATAACATCGCCCAGAGCGTCCCTGGCTGCCTGGCTCTTTAAGGATTCATTTTCACTTTGCAGCCCTTTCAGCTCCGCCATTAAATGTTCCAGTTTTTCCACCAGCCCTGACGGACTGGCTTTTACTGTTTTTGCAGCCGCATAAAGGGTTTCTTCCATTCTGTCATAGTATTCAAATACTGCTTTGGAAGTCAGTGCCTCAATTCGGCGCACTCCGGCTGCCACTCCGGATTCAGAAACAATTTTAAAAGCACTGATACTGCTGGTATTTTCCACATGGGTTCCGCCGCACAGTTCCACGGAAAACTCTCCCATTTTCACTACCCGGACGGAGTCACCATACTTCTCACCGAACAGTGCCATGGCGCCTGTCTGTTTGGCTTCCTCAAGGCTCATCACCTCTGTCACCACTGGCAGAGCAGAAGCTATTTTCTCATTTACAACAGCTTCTGTCCGGGCAATTTCCTCCGGCGTCATGGCTGCAAAATGAGAAAAATCGAAGCGAAGCCTGTCCGCATTTACATCTGAACCATGCTGCTCCACATGGGTTCCCAGCACTTCCCGGAGTGCTTTCTGAAGCAAATGGGTTGCACTGTGGTTTCTGCGGATCAGTCCACGTTTTTCTGAATCCACAGACAGTTCCACCCTGTCTCCTCTCTTAAACATTCCGACAGTTACCACGCCCACATGGCCGATTCTGCCGCCCCGCAGATGAATGGTATCTTCCACACGGAATTCATTTTCTCCTGCACGGATGATACCTGTATCCGCATTCTGTCCGCCCATGGTGGCATAGAAAGGAGTCTCTTTTACAATTATGGTTCCCTGGTCACCGTCTGACAGTGCTTCTGTCAGTTCCGTCTCTGTGGTGAGCACCGTAATCTCAGAATGGTGTACCAGGCGGTCATATCCCACAAATTCAGAGGTGACGGAAACATCAATTTCATCGTACACAGTGGCATCCGCACCCATATAATTCGTTTCTTTTCTCGCATTTCTGGCCTTGCTGCGCTGCTCTTCCATACAGGTCCGAAAACCTTCTTCATCAATGGAAAATCCTTTTTCTTCCAGAATTTCCTGCGTCAGATCCAGCGGAAATCCGTAGGTGTCATACAGTTTAAACGCATGTTCTCCCGACAGTACCGTGGTTCCGGCACCTTTCATTTCTTCCTGCATTTCTGACAGAATGCTTAACCCCTGATCAATGGTTTTGTCAAATTTTTCTTCTTCCTGAGTCAGCACCTTAAAGATAAATTCTTTCTTCTCTTCCAGTTCCGGATAACCGTCTTTGCTCTCATCAATCACGGTTGCGCTCAATGTGGCAAGAAATCTGCCGCTGATGCCGAGAAGTCTGCCATGGCGGGCTGCCCGCCGGATCAGACGCCGCAGTACATAACCGCGTCCTTCATTAGAAGGCATAATTCCATCAGAAATCATAAAGGTCGCAGAACGCATATGATCTGTAATCAGACGAACAGACACGTCATCCATGGCGTCTGTCTGATATGTCTTACCGGACACTTCACATACTTTGTCCCGGATAGCTTTCATGGTATCAATGTCAAACACGGAATTCACATCCTGTACCACTACTGCAAGACGCTCCAGTCCCATGCCTGTATCAATATTTTTAGTGGCCAGTTCTTCATAATTGCCATGACCGTCACCGTCAAACTGGGTAAACACGTTATTCCATACTTCCATGAAACGGTCGCATTCACAGCCTACTTTGCAGTCCGGGCTGCCGCAGCCATAATTTTCTCCCCGGTCATAATAAATCTCAGAACATGGTCCGCAGGGTCCTGCCCCGTGCTCCCAGAAATTATCGCATTTTCCATTTTCATCACGGTAAAAACGGGTAATCTTCTCTGCCGGAACCCCCACTTCTTTCGTCCAGATATCAAATGCCTCATCATCTTCCCCGTAAATGGAAGGATACAGACGCTCCGGCTCCATGCCAATCACTTCCGTCAGAAATTCCCAGCTCCAGGCAATGGCTTCATGCTTAAAATAGTCTCCAAAGGAAAAATTTCCCAGCATTTCAAAAAAAGTAAGATGTCTTGCTGTTTTTCCTACATTTTCAATATCTCCGGTCCGGATACATTTCTGGCAGGTGGTCACCCGTTTCCGGGGTGGAATTTCCTGTCCTGTAAAATACGGCTTTAAGGGCGCCATTCCCGCATTGATCAGCAGCAGGCTGTTGTCATTGTGGGGTACCAGGGAAAAACTTTTCATTGCCAGATGTTCCTTGCTCTCAAAAAATTCCAGATACATCCTGCGCAGTTCATTTACTCCATACTTCTTCACAACCAATTTCCTCCACTGTCTATTTCTCTTTCGCTGTCAGCTCTTCTGCCGCAGTTTTCACATCTTTTCTGTCACGCAGTTTTTTTCCAAAAAAGATCCCGCATCCGGCTACTGCCGTCATCAGAATAAATTTTACTGCTGTCTGTATAAAACTGGCTATAAATGCCATAAGAACACCTCCTGTCAATCTGCCATATACCTTTCACCCTCAGGCGCCTGTTCACACAGCCGCCTGCAGCGGGCTGTGTTCGCCCTCAGGTTTCCTCAGGGCATATAATATCATATGAACCGCAGTTTTTCAAGTATCCTCCAGTAAATGGTCTCCATCTGCAGCGGAAGTCGCCAGTTCATCACAGCGTTCGTTCATCACATGTCCGTCGTGGCCTTTAACCCAGATAAATTTCACCTGATGCGGCGCCATAGCCTGCAGCAGTTCCTGCCAGAGGTCTGTGTTTTTGACCGGTTTTCCGTCTGACTTCTTCCAGCCCTTTTTCTGCCAGCTGCCAATCCAGTTCTGGTTAAAGGCGTCCACAACGTATTTGGAATCCGAATACAGCTCCACCTGACAGGGTCTTGTCAGTTCCTGCAGGCTGCGGATTACCGCCATCAGTTCCATACGGTTGTTGGTGGTTTTCCGGTATCCTGCGGAAATTTCTTTCTTATATAATTTTCCTGAGGCGTCCAGATATGTCAGAACCGCTCCGTAACCTCCCGGACCGTCAGGATTGCCTCTTGCCGCTCCATCTGTGTATATTTTTACTTCCATGTGTTTCCTCCGATTTTATATTTCTTTCAGCACAATTTCCTGATTCTCCCGTTCCATACAAAGAATCCGTTCCCTGTCTTTCTGATTTTCCGGAAGGTTCCTGTATTCCTGAACCAGTTCATAATGTTTCCACATATGCATGGGTACAATGTATTCTGCCTGCACATGTTCTCTGAAATAATCAATCCCCAGATATCGGTCTTCTTCCTGTCTTGGGTCCATTACCACAAAAGCCAGATCAATTTTCCTGCCTGAAATCAGATTTATCTGCTCCTTATAGGTCTTTTCCTGATAATCATTGTCTTTCTCCGGCTCCCCTTCCCATCTCCACCAGTTCAGATCTCCTGCATGGTAAACAGTCTTTCCGTCCGCTGTTACCAGGAATGCTACGCCGCTGTCTGTGGACAGCAGTGTTTCTATGGTAATATCATCTATATGGTAAAGTTCTCCCGGCTTCACATATGTGATACTTTCCTTTATCGTTTCCTCCAGACCAGACCGGCGCAGAAAAGAACTGCCCAGTTTTCTCTTTATCTCTTTTGCAAAAATATAGCGGATATTGGGATATTTTTCTTTCCATTTCAGCACTTCCACGTCAAAATGGTCTCCGTGCTCATGACTGGCAAACACATAAACAGGCATGTCCGCCGGAAATTCCGGCATTTTTCCACAATATACACAGGAAGGAATATAATCTCCCCTGTAATAATCAAATACAAATGCCCGGCCTCCTGTTTCCACACAGAACGCACTGTGGTGAATATATGTAATTTTCATGTTTTCCTCCATTCTGTTTCAAATATACTGTAATCTGCTTCTTAATTATACTGAATTTTTCGGAAAATGTATAGCAGAAAAGCTGATAAATCTCTGCGCCGGGTTCCCGGTTTTGTTCATTTCCCGGAATTCTGATTTCCCATAGACTTTCCTTTCCCCGTATGGTATACTACAGGAAATATTCAGAAAGGAGGAGTCACATGACAAATACTGAATTATTGCAGGCACTGTATGATGATATGCAGACGGTAAAAGAAAACGTTTCTTCTCTTGACAGAAGAGTTTCTTCTCTTGAAAAAGACATTGCAAAAATACCATCTCTTGAAAAGAAAATCAATGAAATCAGTCTTACGCTTGAAAATGAAACAAACCGCAATATCAAAATCATTGCAGAAGGCCATCTCGATTTATCCAGAAAATTAAATGAATCCATAAAACTCAGCAGCGAAGTCAAAGCCGAACAGGAACTTCACAGCATTTATATCAATGCATTTAACAGACAGTTAAAAGTATTCTGATCAGATAATCATATCTGAAGAACACCTTTCACAGAGGCCCACCGAGTCTCTTCAGCAAAACAGGGACACTGGCCCTGCCATCGTGTCCCTGTTTCTTATACCAATACCATTTTCGCCGGACAAAAGAAACTCTTTCATATAAAATACCATTTTCGCCAGGCAAAAGCATTTTTTTATATAATGATGCACACCAGTCCCCCATTGCTGTCATTGACAATTTTCTGCATGGTATCCTGCAGCTTCACCTGGCTTTCATCATCCATCATGGTAATCTTACTGCGGATTCCGTCTTCCACCAGCTCACCGATGGATTTCCCGAAAATATTAGTCTGCCAGATCCCTTCCTCCTGCTCCCTGGAAGTCTTGATATATCCAATTAAATCCTGGGCCTGTTCTTCACTTCCGATGATCGGCGCTATCTCCGTTTCCACATTTGCCTTGATCATGTGAATGGAAGGCGACTGTGCCTTGATTTTCACGCCGAATTTATTGCCATGGCGAATCAGCACCGGCTCCTCGATTTCAATATCTGTAAGCTGAGGCGTTACCACACCGTAGCCTTTCTGCTTCACCGCTTCCATGGCACTTCCTACTTTATCGTACTCTTTTTTCATGGCAGACAGTTCCCGGATCATGGAAATCAGCTGATATTCTCCGGAAATGGGAACACCTGTCAGTTCACTCATGTTTTCATAATAATATTTCTGGTCTATATCAAACACAATCTGGACACACCCCCGCGACAGTTCCACCTTATCCAGTTTCATCCTTCGCACATATTCCCCTTCCGGCACCAGTTCCGTATTCCGCACATCCCTGGCATAAGTGAATTTCTTTAATATCTGCATGGCATTCTGAATAATATTTTCTTTTATCTTATGAGTATTATCCAGCATTTCCACCCATTTCGGCAGGAAGAAATCCACCCGTTCGATGGGAAATTCATAGAGAATCCCTTCCAGAATACGAAAAATATCATCTTTTCTAAGCTGCTCACAGTTCACCGGAAGGGTGGAGACTCCATATTTCTCCGTCAATTCTTCTGCCAGTTTCTGGCTTTCCGCTCCATAGGGTTTCTGGGTATTCAGCAGTAAAATAAAAGGTTTCCCTATTTTTTTCAAACCTGCAACGGTTTTTTCTTCCGCAGGGATATAGCTTTCCCTTGGAAGTTCTGTAATGGAGCCGTCAGTGGTAATCACAATTCCGATGTTGGAATGCTCCCTGATTACCTTCTGGGTGCCGATTTCTGCCGCCTGTGTAAAAGGAATCTCATAATCAAACCAGGGCGTTTTCACCATTCGTTCCGCGCCCTCTTCCATATGCCCGGTTGCCCCGTCCACCATGAATCCCACGCAGTCAATAAGCCTGACATTAACCTCAAGATCCTCATTAAGTCTGATTTTTGCAGCCTCTTTCGGTACAAATTTCGGCTCTGTAGTCATAATGGTTTTTCCCTGAGCCGACTGGGGCAGCTCATCGGTTGCCCGCTCTCTGCTATGTACGTCCTCCATTTCCGGCAGTACCATTACATCCATAAACCGTTTGATAAAGGTGGATTTCCCTGTTCGCACAGGCCCCACCACCCCGATATAGATATCTCCATTCGTCCTGGCACTGATATCTTTGTAAATATTATATGTACCTGTATTAATATTTTCCATAAAAAAACCTCCTGTTCTACTGTTATCAGTATATGCAGGAAGTTTGCATGGAATGCTATAAATTGTACAAAGATTAAAGTAAAATAACCGGCCTATTTTATAACCTTCAAAACCCCCGGCAGACATTCATACCGCAGACGCACCGGATCTCCCAGATCTTCTCCATCCGTATGGCCGGTCAGGGGTTCCTGCAGCCACAGCGTACAGGATTCGCAGTCAGCCAGTTCAATTCCCTGAAAACCCACATGCTTTCCTCTGAGCAGGGTAAACAGAAGAAACAGGGCCCGCAGCTTTTTTATTCCATGGATATAACAGACCGATAACTTTCCGTCCTGGTCTGAAGCAGACGGAGCCATGGGAAGGCCTCCGCCCTCACATCTGTGATTCATCACCGCCATACAGATCAGCCCGCGGATTCGCTCTTTCTCTCCGTCATCAAACTGGAGACTGGCCTGAACGTCCGGCAGTTCCGCCAGCGTCAATATAGTCTGAATGAAATAAGACAGCCTCCCCAGATGGAGCCTGTTTAAAAAAACTTTCATTCCGGCCGCATTCACACGTCTGCAGACTTCCGCATCCATACCAATCCCCGAACTGATCGTAAAGTATGCACTTTTTTCCAGATTCCTGCCCCAGTATACTTTTCCCATATCCATTTCATACAGTTCCTGAGACTCCAGAATCCGTTTCAGGGCAGCCAGCGGGTCTTTTGGAAGACCCAGCCCTCTGCCCAGATCATTGCCGGAACCCGTGGGAATATAGCCAAATCGTATACCGGCAAAATCCCGGATTCCGTTCACCACTTCATTTGCCGTACCATCGCCGCCCACCACCACAAGAGAAATCACTTCTTCCTGATATTTCTCCGTCAGTTTTTCCGCCAGTTCTCCGGCGTGGCCTTTATATTTTGTGAGGAAGGCCCGGTAAGCCACCTTCCTCTCTTTCAGTTCTGCCTCCAGTCTCCTCCAGATTTTTCTGCCTTTCCCGGTTCTGGAAGCAACATTTACAATAAAATAATACATATCCTGTCTGCTTTCTCTGCTGACTTTACTCAGCAGCTCCGGCCTGCTTCGGCGCTCTGCCATACAGCTCCACCTGTTTGCAAATGCGCCTCACCAGTTTGCTGTCAACAGCTCCCGGTTTCATACGCCACATCCAGTTACAGCCCAGGGTGGAAGGGGTATTCATCCTTCCCTCACTTCCAATTCCCAGTAAATCCTGCATGGTCACTATGGCAGTATCGCTGACACTGGACCAGACGCCCCGCATTACCCCCCAGTGATACCCCTCGTCTTTATTCAGATTCAGGTAATCTTTTGCAAAGGCCACACAGGGTCTGGGCGCGGTCTTCATCCATCCCAGAATAGTATCATTATCATGGGTTCCTGCATAGACTACTGAATTGTTATTGTAATTATGGGGCAGATAGTCTCCGTCCTCTCTGCTGTCAAAAGCAAACTGAATCAGCTTCATGCCCGGATAGCCGGATTCCTCCAGCATTTCATGAACCGCCTCTGTCAGGAATCCCAGATCCTCTGCAATAATATCCAGTCTGCCCAGTTCCTTTTCAATGGAACGGAACAGTTTAATACCAGGGCCTTTCCTCCACTCTCCGTTTTTGGCTGTTTTATGTCCGAACGGAATGGCATAATAAGATTCAAATCCACGGAAATGGTCGATACGCACCACATCAAACAGTTTTGACATCTTATCCAGCCGCTTCTTCCACCAGCGGTAATCATCCTGTTCCATCACATCCCAGCGAAACAGCGGATTGCCCCACAACTGACCGTCATCGGAAAATGCATCCGGAGGACATCCCGCCACATCAATGGGCACCAGATTCTCATCCAGATAAAACTGAGAAGGATTCGCCCATACGTCCGCGCTGTCCATGGCCACATAAATAGGCACATCTCCGATAATGCGGATTCCCTTATCATTTGCATATGTTTTCAGACTGTTCCACTGTTTATAAAAAAGATACTGCAGCACTTTCCAGAACTCTGTCTCTTCTTTCAGATCCTCTCCGGCTTTCTGCAGCGCTTCTTCCCTGCGCAGCCTCAGATCTTCTTCCCATTCGCTCCAGGCAGCTCCCTCGTGGGCGTCTTTGAGCGCCATAAACAGTGCATAATCGTCAAGCCAGTCTTCCTGATTCTGACAGAACGCTTCATAGTCCTCCGGTATATTTTTCTGAAACCGGTCAAATGCCTTATGTAACAGTTCATAACGGTTTACATAGAGGATCCCGTAATCTACCCTGGTAATATCCTTTCCCCACTCATAGGACTGGCATTCCTTTCTGGTGAGGAGCTTTTCTTTACAGAGTTTTTCCAGATCTATAAAATAGGGATTCCCTGCAAAACTGGAAAAAGACTGATAGGGAGAATCTCCGTAACTGGTAGGGCAGATCGGCAGCACCTGCCAGTAACTCTGCTCTGCTTTCACCAGAAAATCCACAAACTTTTCCGCCTCTTTTCCCAGAGTTCCAATCCCGTAGGGAGAGGGCAGAGATGAAATATGCATTAAAACTCCACTACTACGCATCACGCGTACCTCCTGTTGTCAAATCTGTTTACTGCCGCCCGGTTTTCCTGCCTCAGTTCTCCCGGGCGGCCGCATCTATCGTTTTTACACTTTCCCCCTGTACCAGATGAAATGGTATAATTTCATGTACGGGCACAGGTTCCATGTCTATATTCTGTAATAATATTTCCACACTCCTTACCGCCAGAACCTGATACTGCTGCTGAATGGTGGTAAGTTTCGGATTGTAATACTCCGCCATGGTAATTCCGTCAAATCCCATGACAGAAATATCTTCCGGCACCCGGCGGCCGCTGTCAATAACAGCTCTGATTGCCCCCACAGCCGTCACATCACTCATGGCAAACACTGCGGTGATGTCTGTTGCCTTCTCCAGAAGACGTTTCATGGCCCCATAAGCACTTTCATAAGAGAAACTTGCTTTTTCATAGTACTTATGTTCCTCAAAAGGAACCTGATGTTTCTGAAAACTTCTGACACATCCGGAATATCTCTGTTTACTGGTATGGGACAGTGAAAAATCACCTCCCAGTATTCCGATCTTCTTATGCCCCTGCCTGATCAGATGATCTATGGCGAATTCTCCTGCCGCTTCATCATCTGTGGCCACACTGGATAAATTATCAAATCCCAGAGCTGCCCCCTGGTTGGTAACCAGGACGCATGGGACATTTATTTTCTGAAATGACTGCTCAAAGAATACGGGATTGCCTCCCAGAAACAGCATGCCCCGCGGCTTGTGTTCCCGGCAGACAATCGCAGCCTCTTCCACTTCGTTATCATTTTCATCAATATAATTGATGCTCACCGTATACCTGGTGGCCTCCACTTTTTTCTGTATGGCCTCCACAATACTGGCAAAAAGCATATTGGAAGTACCTTTCACCAGCACTGCGATGGTCTTACTGCTGTTTTGTTTCAGATGTTTGGCATTGTTATTGGGCACAAAATGACGTGCTGCCACGATTTCCGTAATTCTCTTTTTCGCCTCCGGACTTACGTCTCTGCGGTTGTTCAGCACTCTGGACACGGTGCTCACCGAATATCCGGATTCTCTTGCAATATCTTTGATGGTCAACATATCATTTTTCACCTTATCTTAAAGTCTAGCCTTTTACCGCGCCTGCCACAACACCTTCAATGATGTGTTTCTGACATGCCATGTAAAATACGATAATCGGGATAATCGCCAGCACCAGCATAGCCATCATGGCTCCCATATCCACAGAACCATATCCGCCTTTCAGATACTGAATGGCAATGGGAATGGTTTTCCAGCGTTTGATATCCAGTACCAGGTATGGAAGCAGATAGTCATTCCAGATCCACATCGCCTGAAGAATTGCCACAGTAATACAGGTAGGTTTCAGAATTGGAAATACAATCTGGAAAAATGTCTGAATGGGCGTACAGCCGTCAATCATGGCAGCTTCCTCAATTTCCAGCGGAATACTCCGCACAAAACCACAGAACATAAACACTGCCAGGCCGGCTCCAAATCCCAGATATACTAATATAATACCAACCGGGCTGGATAAATGCAACATATTTGCTAATTTTGACAGCGTAAACATTACCATCTGGAATGGTACAATCATGGAAAACAGGCATAAATAATACATTCCGGAAGAAAATTTAGATTTCACCCTGGATATGTACCATGCACACATAGAAGTACATAAAATAATAACCGCTACCGAAAATACAGTGATAAACAGAGAATTTTTAAATGCGTCAAAGAAATGGATTTTCTCCATTCCATTGGCATAATTATCCCATTTTACAAACATTTTGTCTGTGGGAATATCAAAAGGTTTCCGACTGATATAAACTTTCTTTTTAAAAGAATTAATCAGTACCAGTAAAATCGGAAATACCCATGCAACAGAAAGTAAACTGAAAAATATGGTATAAATCCATCCGTGTTTTGCTTTTCTTACACCCATTACTGCTGCACCTCCTTACGTCTTGTAAGATAGTTCTGTCCAACTGCAATCAACGCTACCAGAATAAAGAATATAACAGCTTTTGCCTGGCCTACGCCCTCAAATCCTGACCGTCCATAGAACGTGTTGAAAATGTTCAGTGCCAGCAGTTCCGACATGTTGGAAGGTTCTCCATTAGTCAGCGCCAGGTTCTGGTCAAAGAGCTTGAATCCGTTGGTCAGTGTCAGAAATGTACAGATGGTAATGGAAGGCATTACCATTGGAATGGTTACATTCTTTAAAATCTGAGCATTGGTGGCACCGTCAATTTTGGCTGCCTCAATCAGCTCGCCCGGAATATTCTGAATACCGGAAATATAGATAATCATCATATATCCAATCTGCTGCCAGCACATCAGAATAACCAGTCCCCAGAAGCCATACGCTGAATTATAGGTCAGTGTTTTCTGGAAATGCGCCAGAATACCGTTTAACAGTAACTGCCAGATATATCCAAGAACAATACCGCCGATCAGGTTCGGCATGAAAAATACGGTTCGGAAAATATTTGTTCCCTTAATTCCCTTTGTTAAAAGCATCGCGATTGCAAATGCCAGTACGTTAATCAATAACACGGACACAACAGTAAATGCGGCAGTATACCAGAGTGCGTGCCCAAATGTTTTGTCTGTAAATATTTTAAAATAATTACTGATACCTACAAATTTTGCATCGGTAACTGTTGTAAACTTGCAAAATGATAAATAGATACCCATAAGAAAAGGAACTATGAATCCAATTGTAAATGCTACCAGAGTCGGCAGTGCAAAAACAGGAAAATATTTTTTAAGTGATTTTTGCATAAATTACCTCCCACGTTCTGAAAATGGGGGTGGCGCTTACCACCCCCGTATTTCTTTTTCTATATGTTCTGCAGTGAAATCTTATTCGCTTACTGCCTGAACTTCTGCTGCCCATCCGTCAACAAATGCTGTTTTTACTGCATCCCATTCGCCCGTGCCCTGTGCATACTCAAGCAATGCGCTTCCAACACCGTTTTTCCAGTTTTCAGAAGGCATTGTGGTGAAGCACCATGCAACCGTAGCGTGTCCTGCGTCAATGTCTTCCTGAGAAGCTGCTACCAGCGGATTTGCCGGCTGATATTCATCGGTAAAGGTGGAGAACGGAGTTACAAATCCCATTTCATCCCGGAAAGAAGTACGTCCTTCGTCAGATGTGATAACCCATTCTACAAATGCCAGTGTTGCGTCGATATCTTCCTGAGAAGCATTTTTGTTTACACACCAGTAGTTTTCAGAACCGGTGCAGAGTCCCTGATTTTCTTCTCCTTCTGCTCCGATGTAAATCGGCAGCATACCGAGGTCTTCATCTGCTACTTCGTTATCTTTGATGTCATTGTAAGCCCATGTACCATTCTGATAGAATACTGCTTCACCCATTGCAAATTCTGCCGCTGCGTCTTCACCGGTCATGCTGGACAGCATGGTAGATTCTACGGTAGAGTCTGTAATGTACAGATCCCACATATTTTTATAATTGTCAAGATAGGTTCCCTTAATTGCGTCAGTAGTCTCAATGTTATCCGCCTGATATTCATAATAAATCGGAATATTTGCCAAATGGGTCTTGAATCTCCAGTCAGAAGAGGAATCCATACCTGCAGAAGTAAATGCACCGTTGATTCCCAGGTCGTCTTTCTTTGCCTGAATATCATCTGCTACTTCTTTTAATTTTGCAAAACTGTTGATTTCAGAAGCGTCTTTGATTTTAGCTCCGTCCATTGCACAGTAGTCAGCCAACAGTTTCTTGTTATAAATCAGACCATATGTTTCAATAACGTATGCAATACCCTGCACTTCGCCGGAATCAGCAATCAGTGCAAAATCATCGCTCTTTAAGTTCTTGTAAAGTGCGCTGTCCTTTAAGTCATAGCAGTAATCTGCCCAGGAAGCAAGTCCTACCGGTCCGTTTACCTGGAACAGGGTGGGAGCTTCTTCTTTTGCCATCTCAGATTTCAGAGTGGACTCATAAGTTCCGGAAGCTGCTGTCTCTACCGTTACAGGAACACCTGTCTGCTCGGTGTAAGTCTCTGCCAGAGCTTTCCACTGATCTGCCTGCTCCGGTTTGAAGTTCAGATAATACACAGCGCCGTCCCCGCTGGCTGCCTGGCTGTCATCCTTGCTTTCTTCCTGGCTGTCATCCTTGCTCTCTTCTGTGGTGCTTCCATTGTTATCAGAAGCGTCCTTGTTTCCGTTGTTGCTTCCGCAGCCGGTTACCATAGTTGCTGCCATCGCTGCTACCAGCATCAATGATACTAATTTCTTCTTCATCTTACATCCTCCTGTTGTTTTGTTTTTTGAAAACTTTCCTGGAATCTTTACCGGTAACCTTTCCGGTAACTTTCCCGGTAACGTTTTCATCTGATGTGGTCAGTATACCTCCATTCGCAAAAAAATGCAACATCATTTTTAACTTTCGTTGTTACTTTGTAGATTATATACAGTTTTGCATGTTGATTTTTGTAGGATTTTAACAACAGAGAAAAGCAGATTTGGAAAAATGAGGGTCAGAACGCACTTTTATGATTTAATGTGACAGGTTGTTTCCTGTAAGATAAAAAAGAATGCACATTCTCCGCGCGCGAGCGGATTGCACAGCAATAAACATCGACCCCGCGAGCTGCGCATCATTGTTTTTTCTTCTACAGGAAATCCAGAGGAATTTCCTATAAGAGAACAAAGCGGACAGGTCCGCAGGGGCTCCCTGAATCCCTCACCCATAAGGGACCTGGACGGTTTGCTGCGCCGAGTGCGGTCGCTTTAGCGACATCTTCTATTCGCACGAGCGCGCATCATTGTTTTTTTCTTCTACAGGAAATCCAGAGGAATTTCCTGTAGAAGAAAAGAGCTGACATGCCCCGGCATTATCAGCTCTTTTTCTGTATCTCTTTATCAGTAGTAAACCACTCCATACTGTGCATAAAAATTCATACAGTATTCCAGAATTCCCATGCCTGCCGCAAAACAGGCCAGAAGGAATACAAGGAAAATAGCACCTTTATCATATTTAAGAATTTCCTCCTGTTCCTCTTCCCGCTTCATATTGGAGGCAATAAGCTCTCCGCCCAGAGCAATGAGAATCAGGGGCCACAATTTCATGATAATTTCCAGAGACAGGGGCGGATAAAACATATGCACCATAAATAAAATTCCAAAAAATATCATCAGGATTCCACAGGTAATGCTTCCAACTCTTCTGGTCCTCATTTCATCAGCTCCTCCTGCTTTTCTTCTTTTTCCTCAAGTTCCCTTTTCTTGCCGCGAATCAGATAGATTCCGCCCAGTATCATCAATATGCTTACGCATACTCTGGGAACGCTGTCCATAATATTCCAGTAAAGTTCACCCGGAATCAGCCAGCGCAGGTAATCCATCATATATTCCCACAACATGGCTGCCCCGATAATAATCAAAGCTGCTGCCAGAATATTATTTCGCTTTCTGTCCCATTTTGCCATCGGTACCACTCTGTCCAGATGAAACAGATAATCATCTTCCAGTGCATAAAATTCCTCATCTGACATTCCCCGGATATTGTGAACATTGAAAAAGCTGTAGCACCACAGAATAGGCAGTATGAAAAGTACCGGCCCGATATTTAAAAATGCTGCCAGGAAAATCAGCATCCAGAACACTGCCATAATACTGACCCCCTGTTTCATAAACCCCATGTACATTTCTCCTGCTCCCGGTATCAGGGAAAAGCAAAAGGCTAAAAATCCGTTTCTTTTCTTTGTCATCTTGTTACCTCCTGATTTCTTTCATTTACAGAATCATCCATTTCTATGCGGAATAATCCGCTGCTGATATCATTTAACAGTCCTGTAATCTCTTTACTGTGCCGTTTCAGCCTGCCCACAACACTTTCTTCTCTCTCCTGGCTTTCCTGTGCCTGTTCTGTCCGGTAATTTTCCGAAAAGTCCCGATCCATATTCTGTACATTGGCTGTAACTGTCAGCAGAAAAATGGAAGCTGCCACTGCAAGCCCCACTTTCAGGCTGTAAATCATAAGCTGTACCTGCCTGGAAGTTTCCTTCAGCTTCACAGAAGCCTGTACATTAAGCTGTCGGGTTCTGCTCAGTATTTCTTCTTTCAGATACCGGGGCGGTTCTTCTGAAACAGTCTTTCTGAACAATTGGCATTCTTCTGATTCTCCGTCAGAAATCATCTGTCTGCCCGGTTCCTCATATTCCAAAAATCCTTCTTCCATCCAGCTTCCAAACTGTTCCGCACAGAAGGTACAGGCTCCGACATGGGTGAAAAAATCTGTCTCTTCCGGCTCTTTCAGTTTTCCCTCCTGCCAGTCGCAGAACAGGTCTCTGGTAATGTGAATCGTTCTGAGCCCAGGCTCCCTTTGTTCCGTCTGTTCGGTATAAGTTCTTTCTTCCGTATGGTTATTTTTCATCCGGCTGCCCTCCCTTCCACTATTTTACGAATCATGGCTTTGGCCCGGTAAATCTGAGTCTGGACTGTCCTGATTCCTTTCTCTGACTCCTGGGCAATTTCCCTGGCTGTTTTCTCCCGGTAAAAATGTTCTGTGGCAACTTCCTTATAGGGGCTTTTCAGACTCTGACAGACAGTGTAGACATACTCTTTGGATTCCCGTCTTAAATAAGCCTCCTCCGGACTTTCCCCGTGATCCTTTAGCTCTTCAAAATAAGTATCTTCTTTCGGTTCACTGCGCCGTTTTGCACTTTTCAGAAAATCAAGCCCTTTGTTTGTGGCAATTTTACAAATCCATGCCTTTTCATAATCTTTCTGAAAGGTGGCAAGATTTTTATAAACAGATAAAAAAGTTTCCTGTGTCAGATCTTCCGCGTCAAACTGGTTTCCTGTCATCTTAAAGCAAATGGAATATACCAGCCTTTCGTATGTATCCAGCAGGTAACCAAAATATGCTTCTTTATCGATTCTATCCGCCTCCTTTCGATTTCTCACTGTCTGTCATTTATCTATAACGAAGGTACAGGGCAGATGACTTCAATATTTTCAAAAGTTTTCAAAAAAGTTTTTTCAGATGTATTTCCGGTTCTGCATATCCTTCAAATGTTTTTTTCCATAATAACAGCAGTCAGGCTGCAAACCTGACTGCTGTTGTTTCTGATTGTTGTTACGTTCTGCTTTTCTGTCATTTTCCCCTCAGGTCTCTGTTCCTGTCAGACTTTCGGTATCCCGGCGTTCCTCTTTCTTCCTCCGGCCTCGCCAGTTCCTCCATAACTTTCAGCCCTGTGGGCGTTGCGGCAAGGCCTCCTTCTCCTGTCTCTTTCAGGGAACAGGGCAGGGCCATCCCTATGGTTCGCATGGCGTCGATTACTTCGTCCGGCGGTATCCGGCTGGTAATCCCGGCCATGGCCAGATCTGCGCTGGCAACAGCGTTCACAGCCCCAATCACATTCCGTTTCACACAGGGCACTTCCACCAGACCTGCCACCGGGTCGCAGACCAGCCCAAGAAGCCCCTTCAGCGCCATGGCGCTGGCATGGACAATTTCCTGTTCTCCGCCGCCCATCAGATATGCAAGGCCTCCGGCGGCCATGGCACTGGCACTTCCGATTTCTGCCTGACAGCCTCCTGTGGCCCCTGCAATAAATGCCCGTTCTGCGATAACGGTGCCAATACCTGCCGCGGTAAACATGGCTTCTGTCATCTTTTCGTCAGATACATCAAAATATTTCTGATAAGTGAGAAAAACTGCCGGCATCACACCGCAGGAGCCTGCTGTGGGAGCTGCCACAATCCGTTTCATGCAGGCATTGGACTCTCCCATTTTCAGCGCCCGTATCATGACCTCGCTCATAAAACTGCCGGAAATGGTTTTTCCGGCCTTTAAGGCTTCTTCCAGCTTCTGTCCGTCATTTCCCACCAGGCCGCTGGCAGATTTCATGGTTCCGTCATAGGATTCGTCTGCCCTTCCCATGGTGTCATACATGTGCCGCATGGCAGTAAAGGATTCCTCCTCTGATACCATGCGTTCTGACATGTCATCTTCCAGCACAATACGGAAAAAAGGCTTTTTCTGTTCTGCGGCAGCAGTTACAATTTCTTTCAGGGACTGAAAACTCATGATTCTTCTTCCTCTTCTTCCAGACTCAGATAGGTGACTTTATGGATTCCCTCTAATTTTTCCAGCCACTTTATGGATTCCCTGGGAACTTCCTTATCACATTCCAGCACCAGCACCGCATTTCCGCCCCGCTTGTCCCGGTAAAGCTGCATGGTTGCAATATTGACGGATTTATGGGCCAGCATGGAAGTAACCTCCGCCACATGCCCCGGCTGATCCTGATTCCGTACAATCAGCGTGGGATAGTCTCCGCAGAAATTAGCTTCCACTCCGTCAATCTCACAGACTTTAATCCTTCCGCCGCCCAGGGATGCTGCCACGACTTCCAGATATCTTCCTTTTGTTCCGGTCAGCTTCATCAGAACAGAATTGGGATGGGCATCCCTCAGTTCAATTCCTCCAAAGGAATATACAAGTCCCATCCTGTCCGCCCAGGCAAAACTGTCCGGTATTCTTTCATCATCCGTACGCATTTTCAATAATCCTGCTATCAGTGCACGGTCCGTTCCATGGCCTTTCCCCGTCGCAAGAAAAGAACCGTGCAGACAGATTTCCGCTTTTGCCACCGGTTCGTTCAGCAGCCGCCTGCCAATATGGCCGATTCTGACTGCTCCCGCTGTGTGAGAACTGGACGGGCCTACCATCACAGGTCCCACAATATCAAATAAATTCATAATTTCTCCTGTTCCCGCACCTGCAGCAAAATACTATTTTCCCATCAGTTCCTCTGCAAGGGCTTCCATTTCTGCAATATCAGCCTCTTTCATAACAGATTTAATGGAAACTACTTTATCACAGAGAGTAATTTCTTTCATCTGCTCCAGAACAGCTTTCATGGTTTTGGCTGCCACCGGAGCCCAGGTTCCGTTCTCTATCAGGGCAACCGTGCGCTTCTGGAAATTCTTGCTCTTTAAATGGTGCAGGAAGTCCTCCATACAGGGGAACACCCCACCGTCATAGCTGGCTGCTGCAAGAACCATTTTATCGTAGCGGAATGCATCCTCGATGGCCTCTGCCATGTCGTCTCTGGACAAATCGGTGATGGCCACCTTTTTTGCACCCCTGGACTCCAGGATTTCTTTCATTCTGATGGCCGCTTTTTTCGTATTTCCATGAATGGAAGCATAAGCCACCAGAATTCCTTCGTCTTCCGGCTGATAACTGCTCCATATATTGTATTTTTCAATATAATAAGAAAGGTTTTCTTTCAGAATCGGTCCGTGAAGGGGACAGATCATGGCAATGTCCAGTGCTGCCGCCTTTTTCAGCAGAGTCTGTACCTGAGCACCGTATTTTCCTACAATATTAAAATAGTATCTTCTGGCTTCGCAGGCCCAGTCTTCTTCCGCATCCAGCGCACCGAATTTACCAAACCCGTCTGCTGAGAACAGAATCTTCTCTGATTTTTCATAGGAAACCATTACTTCCGGCCAGTGTATCATAGGAGCCATTACAAAGGTCAGCTCATGGGTACCCAGATTCAGGGTATCTCCTTCCTTCACCACCACCGAGCGCTCAGACAAATCCAGTTCAAAGAACTGCTGAATCATCGGAAAGGTTTTGGCATTGCCCACTACCTTCATTTCCGGATATTTCTCTGCAAGCACCTGCACACTGGCCGCATGATCCGGCTCCATGTGGGAAACCACCAGATAGTCCACGGTTCTTCCTGCCAGAGCTTTTTCCAGATTTTCCAGCCATTCGTCCGTTCTTCTTGCGTCTACGGTATCCATAACGGTCGTTTTATCATCCAGAATTACATAGGAATTATAAGATACTCCATTTGGAATCACATACTGGCTCTCAAACAAATCCAGATCTCTGTCGTCTGCGCCAATATATACAATATTATCTGTGATTGTTACATCCTTCATACTTATTACTTTCCTCCTGATTTTTGTATGGATTCTCCCCTGCGGGAAACGGGGACTGCCAGTTCCTGGCAATCCCCATTCCGGCTATTCTATTTTACTTACCGGAAAGGTATTCGTCAATACCTTTTGCGGCAGCTTTTCCTGCGCCCATGGCAAGAATTACCGTAGCAGCTCCCGTTACCGCATCACCGCCGGCAAATACGCCGGGCTTGCTGGTGGCTCCGTTTTCCTCTTCTGCCACAATACACTTCCTGCGGTTCACATCCAGTCCTTTGGTGGTGGATGAAATAAGAGGATTGGGAGAAGTTCCCAGAGACATAATTACCGTATCCAGATCCAAATCAAATTCGGAACCGGGAATCTCCACAGGGCTTCTTCTTCCGGATTCGTCAGGCTCTCCCAACTCCATACGGATACAGGTCATGCCTCTTACCCAGCCATTATCGTCTACCAGAATCTCCACAGGATTGGTCAGCAGATCAAAAATAATTCCTTCTTCTTTCGCATGATGTACTTCTTCCACACGGGCCGGAAGTTCTGCTTCGCTTCTGCGGTATACCACATGCACTTCCGCTCCCAGCCTGAGGGCTGTTCTGGCTGCATCCATGGCCACGTTGCCGCCGCCCACTACTGCAACCTTCTTTCCTTTCATAATGGGAGTATCATATTCTTCCTTAAAGGCTTTCATAAGGTTATTTCTGGTGAGGAATTCATTGGCGGAAAAAACACCATTGGCCTGCTCACCGGGAATTCCCATAAATCTGGGAAGTCCTGCGCCGGAACCGATAAATACCGCCTCAAATCCTTCTTCTTCCATGAGTTCATCTATGGTTCCTGCTTTTCCAATTACCACATTTGTCTCAATTTTTACACCCAGGGATTTTACATTTTCAATTTCCTTTGCCACCACATCATTTTTGGGCAGACGGAATTCCGGAATTCCGTAAATCAGCACGCCGCCCGGCTCATGGAGGGCCTCAAATATGGTTACGTCATAGCCCATTTTTGCCAGATCCCCGGCACAGGTCAGTCCCGCCGGACCGGAGCCGATCACTGCCACTTTATGGTCTTTTTTCTCTGTTGCAGGCTGAGGTTTGATGTTATTCTCCCTTGCCCAGTCTGCGGTAAACCGCTCCAGCTTTCCGATGGAAACCGGCTCTCCCTTTACGCCTCGGACACATTTTCCTTCACACTGGCTTTCCTGCGGACAGACACGTCCGCACACTGCCGGAAGGGCGCTGGATTTACTGATGGTCTGATAAGCCTCCTCGAATCTGCCTTCTTTAATCTGGCCCACAAATCCAGGAATATCAATGGCTACCGGACAGCCTTTGACACACTGGGCATTTTTACAGTTCAGACATCTCTCTGCCTCTTCCATGGCTTCTTCTTTATTATATCCAAGGCACACTTCCTCAAAATTTGTGGCACGTACCTGTGGTTCCTGCTCTCTTACCGGAACTTTCTTCCATACATCCATTATCTGTCACCTCCGCAATGTCCGCATCCGCCGTGGTGGGTATCTCCCTCCGTGAGCTTCAGCATGCTTCTTCCTTCTTCTGTCTTATACATCTGCTGGCGTTTCATGGCCTGGTCAAAATCCACCAGATGGCCGTCAAATTCCGGACCGTCCACACAGGCAAATTTCACCTGGTCTCCCACCGTTACGCGGCAGGCGCCGCACATGCCCGTTCCGTCCACCATAGTGGGATTCAGGGAAACAATGGTGGGTATCTCCAGCTTTTTCGTCAGGAGGCAGACAAATTTCATCATAATCATAGGGCCGATTGCGATACACAAATCGTATGTATTTCCATTCTGAACCAGCTCTTCTAACTGATTGGTGCCCATTCCGTGGAATCCATAGCTTCCGTCATCGGTGGTCACATGGAGATTTCCCGCCACTGCTCTCATTTCCTCTTCCAGAATCAGCAGGTCTTTCGTCTTGGAGCCCATGATGACATCACAGCTTACGCCCTGTTCATGAAGCCATTTTACCTGAGGATACACCGGGGCAGTTCCCACGCCTCCGGCAATAAATACAATTTTTTTCTGTTTCAGTTCTTCTACAGGAGTTTCCGTCAGTTCGGAGGCACATCCCAGCGGCCCCACAAAATCCTGAAATACGTCTCCTTCTTCCAGCGTTTCCATCCGCTGTGTGGATGCTCCCACAATCTGGAAAACAATGGTAACGGTTCCTGCTTCCTGGTCATAATCACAGATAGTAAGAGGGATTCGCTCGCCTTCTTCATCCATTTTCACAATTACAAACTGTCCCGGCAGACAGGATCTGGCCACACGGGGCGCCTTAACATCCATAAGAAAAATCTTATCTGCCAGCTTTCTCTTCTTTACAATTGGGTACATACTTAAACCTCCGCCTGTTTCATCTTCTATGTGTGATGGAGGCAGCGAATCCACGTTTCGCTGCCCGCTGTCAGCTTTTATTCTAATATACTTCCTGAGAAATTTCAATTATTTTGTGCAACAGTTCAGCCATAGACTGCATTGTGGGCGAATCATACTGGTATGAATGAGCTCAAAATGCAGGCTATGAGCGGAACGCACCCAGGTCTCAGACAAGAGCTGCTTCGGCAGCGGTCAGCCTGCCTGTCAGGCGGTCCATGGCCTGTTTTTTGGGGAGCGCGGGATGAACTGTTACTGTTTTGTAAACTTACTGTCGTTCCACAATGGTCCCTTCCCGATATGCACACAGCAGTTTTTCCAGTTCTATGATATTTTCTTTGATTTCCTTGCCCACATCGGTGTCGGCTACGGTTCTTCGCAGATTCACATGCTGTACCAGCATCATATGGGAATGAATGTCGCTTCCGTTCTGCACTGCTTTTTCCACTGATTCAAAAGGCTCGTGGGCGGCAAGCAGCAGACCGTAGGAATTGTAAATCAGGGTATAGCCTGCAATTCCCGTTTTGGGCTGATAGGCCTTGGAAAAACCTCCGTCAATAATCAGCAGTTTTCCATTGCATTTCACCGGAGATTCTCCCCGCTTTGTCTCCACCGGCACATGGCCGTTGATAATATGGGAGTCCTCGTCTTCCAGTCCGAATTCATGCAGAATTTTGCTGACAATTTCCTCCTGCTCCAGCAGACGATAATAGGGATTTTTAGGCTCTTTATGGGTCTTTTTGTCTGCAATAAAATACCGTTCAAAGGTGGTCATTTTGGATTTTCCAAATACCGGGGAATTGGCGTTCTGCCAGATGAACCACAGAATGTCCAGCCCTTTCTGCTTCTCTGTTTTGTCTATGGAATAATATCCTTTCCTGGCATAGTGTTCCAGCACGTCATATAAAGCCTTACCGCTGTATTCTCCATCGTAAATGCGCACTTTCTTAAAGGTTCCGTCCTCATTGAAAGGAACGCAGCCATGATACAGAAGGTTTCCATTGTATACTTTATACAGGCTTCCCTTGGTAAACAGAAACCGGATGTGCTTCTGAAGTTTTTCACAGTTGATAAAAGCAGTCACCAGACGGTCCACCACATCTGCTTCCTCCGGAGACAGCTCATAGGGATTTTTCATATCTATGGTGGGGAAGCAGGTATCTTTCAGCGGATAGGTTTTTCCCTCCACCTCTACGGTTCCCTTCTCCAGATCCATTTTGTCCAGCAGCAGCCGGTGGTCCATCTGAAATTCCGGATGTTTTTTCATAAGCTGGCCTTCCAGTTTGAACTGAATTATGGCTATGGCCTTGTGCATTTTTTCATCTAACTGCACATCTTTCACATCGTATTCGTCTTCCCGATAATCCAGGTGGAAGACGTCACAGGGGTCTTTTGCATACTTGTCCAGCGCAAACCTTACCAGCGGAATCAGATTGATCCCATACCCGTCCTCTAACGTATTCAGGTTCCCGTATTTTGCTGAAATGCGGATGACGTTTGCAATGCAGGCAGGATTTCCTGCAGCCGCCCCCATCCACAGCACATCATGATTCCCCCACTGAATGTCCACGGAATGATGTTCCATCAGGGTGTCCATAATCAGATTGGGATAGGGGCCTCTGTCATAAATATCTCCCACCACATGCAGGTGATCCACAATCAGCCGCCGGATTAAATTGCAGAACGCAACTACCAGCTCCGAGGCTCTTCCGGTGCGGATAACGGAATTGATGATTTCGTTGTAATATGCTTCCTGGTCTGTCACATCCGGCCGCCCGGTGAGCAGTTCCTCGATTACATAGGCAAAATCCTTTGGCAGAGCCTTGCGTACTTTGGAACGGGTGTATTTGGAGGAAGCGCCCTTGCAGATGCGGATCAGGCGGTACAAAGTCACCTTATACCAGTCCTCCAGATTTTCCTCCTGTTTTAACACCTGCTTTAATTTTAATTCCGGATAATAAATCAGAATGGCAATGCTTTTTTTCTCTGCCACAGAAAGGCTGTTGCCGAATTCTTCTTCAATTTTCCGTTTGATTGCTCCGGAACCATTTTTCATTACATGCTGGAACTGGTCGTATTCCCCGTGAATGTCCGTAATAAAATGCTCTGTCCCTTTGGGCAGGCTGAGAATCGCCTGCAGATTCACGATTTCCGTGGCTGCTGCCGGAATCGTAGGATATTGTTTTGCCAGCCCTTTTAAATACCTGATTTCTCCTGTTTCCATTTACTGTTCTCCCTGTTTTCTCACTTTATCTGTTCTCTGTCCCTGCTGTCAGGCACAGTTTCCACAGAACCGTCTTACCGCCGCCTGTGCCTGACACGGGGTAAATTATCCTGCTTCAATCACATCTTTCATGTCATAATTTCCTGCCGGTTTTCCTGCCAGAAACTTTGCCGCTTCCACTGCGCCTTTTCCGAAAATTCCTTTGGAATAAGCAGTGTGGCGGATTTCTATGACCTCGTCCAGTCCGGCAAAAATCACTTCATGTTCCCCCACAATACTGCCGCCCCGGACTGCCTGAATGCCGATTTCATTTTTTTCCCGCTTCTTTCTTTCCTGTGTACGGTCATATTTATACTGATACGCATTTTCCAGTGCTTCGTTGATGGAATCTGCCAGTGCCAGCGCTGTTCCGCTGGGCGCGTCCACTTTCTGATTATGGTGCTTTTCCACAATTTCCATATCAAAACCTGCCGGCGCCAGTATCCTGGCTGCCTTTTGCAGCAGCTCCATCAGGACATTTACCCCCAGAGACATGTTGGCAGACTTCAGTACGGCAGTTTTCCTGCCTGCCTCTTCCACTTTCCTGTTCTGTTCCTCGCTTAACCCTGTGGTACATAAAACCACCGGAAGCTGATGCTGCACACAATACTTAAGCAGGCTGTCCACTGCAGAAGCTGCCGCAAAGTCCACCACCACATCGGCCTCCACTTTGCAGTCTTCAATCCTCTGAAACACCGGATAGGAATTTTCAATTCCATCATACGGGTCAATACCTGCCACAATCTGAATATCGCTGTCCTCCTGGCAGATGGAAGAAATTACCTGTCCCATCCTGCCGTTACAGCCATGCATAATCATTTTTACCATTTCTGTTTTCCTCCTGTGTATAGAACAAAGTGGGCAAGCCCACTTCAGCTCCCCTACCGCCTCGCGGCATTTTTCATATCCGCCTGAGCCTGGCCCCTTTGCGGCATAAAACTGAGCTGCCCTGCAAACGGACAGCTCTTAAAAATGTCAGGCCAGCGGAATGCCAAATTCTTTCATAGCCTTTGATAATTTTTTCACATTCTCAGGCTCCATCTCGCTTAAAGGTGCCCGCAGAGAACCTGTATTCCATCCCATCAGATTCATTGCTGCTTTTACCGGAATTGGATTCACCTCACAGAACAGGGCATCCACCAGGGGAAGAGCTTTTATCTGCATTTCCAGTGCCTCCTTGTGGTTTCCGTTCAGATAATTCATTACCATATCATGGGTGAATTTGGGGGCAATATTGGAGAGAACGGAAATTACCCCGATTCCACCGCAGGCAAGCAGAGGAATTACCTGCCCATCCTCACCGGAATAGACGTCAAAATCTCCCTGTGTCTGCTCCATCAGTTTCAGTGTATAGGAAATATCTCCTACGGCGTCTTTCATTCCCACAATATGCTCCACTTCCCGGTTCAGGAAAGCTGCTGTTTCCGCTTCAATCCTGCAGCCTGTTCTGCCCGGAATATTGTACATGATAATGGGAATATCCACATATTTTGCCACCCGGATATAATGTTCAATCAACCCTTTCTGGGTGGCTTTGTTATAATAGGGGGTTACCACCAGCAGTCCGTCCGCACCCACAAGCTGAGCCTGATAGGAAAGTTCCACGGCTGTCCGGGTACAGTTCGAACCGGTTCCCGCAATCACCGGAATCCGTTTATCCACAATGGCAACTGCAGCCCGTATTACTTCCAGATGTTCCTCCACGGTCAGGGTGGATGCCTCTCCGGTGGTTCCTGTAATAATAATACTGTCTGTTTCATTCTGAATCTGGTCTTCCAGAATTTCCGCCAGTTTATCGTAATCCACTTCCAGATTTTCCTTCATTGGTGTAACAAGCGCTACGCCTGCGCCTTTAAAAAGTGCCATATACTTTCCTCCTTAAATTGATGAAAAACTTCGTCTGCGGGATTCCCCCACTGAGTACGATAATTGTTTTTTATCTTATTAGGAAAATACTTTCACACGTTAGCGGAAAAGGTATTTCCTGTAAGATAAAGAAAGCCGACTGGACAAGTCGGCTTAAAGATTCTGACATTTGCAAAAAACCCTGTTCTCTGCTTATAATCCATGATAGCACTCCATCCACTGATGACAGTCATATAATTATTCACTATATGCCCAAGAATCTCTCTTCAGGAAAAGAACTTCTTTCGGCGTTCTTCCCTTTCAGTTATCATCCTCTGTGCCTGTCACATCCGATAAGCTACTCATGAATCACGCAACCTCTATCTATTCATATGTTCTGCTAACGCTAATATAGCATTTTCCAGTCATAAAGTCAACAGCGATGTCATCAATCTGCATGGATTTCATAAATTTTTTCCGCATATTTACGCAGCGCGTCGTTCATATGTTTTCCGGTAAACAGAATCTCCGTATCCTCCGAACTTGCGTTCATCAGATTATCCAGCTCTTCTGCGGAAATCATTCCGTTGTCCAGAAGTTCCAGAAAACTGTCCAGTATCAGCAGATTACACTCTCCTGTAACCAGAACTTTTCTGGCAAAATTAAACCCGTTGCGTATATTCATGCTCTCTTCCTGCTGCTCCTCACTGGAAAGTTCCGAAAAATCTTTCTCAAATCTTGCAAATGAGAAAAACTTTACTTCCGGTTCCAGCCGGCTCAGCAGCTGTTCTGTCTCTTTTTCTTTTTTTCCTTTCATAAACTGAATGATGATGGAATTTCTCCCCTGGCCTGCAGACTGTATGGCATATCCAAGGGCCGCTGCCGTTTTACCTTTCCCATTACCGCAATAAACAGTAACTTTTTTCTTACACATGTCATTTTCCTTTCTTACAATGCAAATCGTAACGGTGCAAAGCAGTTGCTCCAAATCTTTTCTTAAAATAACACAAACCACTGGAAAATGCAAATTTTTGTCAAATCTATGTCTGTTAATAACGTCTTTTCGTTATGTATAAACTGTTTTTTATTTTATATTTTTATCTTTTTTCAATTATTCTATATATTCCACTTTACTTACAGATACTTCATAGGCAACTCTGTGTTCCACTTCCGTCTCTGAAAGTTTCTTCACATATTCCCTGCTCTGAATCCTTCCGTATACCTGCACATGACCACCCACTTCAAATCCGGAGGCGTATCTGGCATTTCTTCCCCAGCAGATACATGGGATATAATCGGATTTCCCATAAGAGCGGTTCACTGCTATGAGTAAATCTGCAATCTCTCTTCCGAGAGGTGTTTTCCGGTAAATGGGATCTTTACAGATATATCCATCCAGAAAAATCTGATTGCTTTTCTCCCCCTCAGGAATCTCATCTACAAATTCCAGTTCTCTTACAAATACGGACAGTACCAGACGATTCTTTTTCTCCTCGTGTCTGTTGTAGGAGCGGAACTGTCCATCCACCCGGATGTACTGCCCTATGTAACTGCTCTGTGTGTCAATCAGGCGTTCGGAAATCATCATCGGGATAATGTCTGCAAAATTACTCAGCCTGTTTACCGATACTTCTACCATATAAAAGCCTTCCCCAAACACCTCGTGGCTATACTGGAAATCTGAAACGATTTCACCTGTGATTGTAACCTGATTGTTTTCAAATATTTTATCTGCCATGAGTATTAGTCCCCTTTCGTATATCGACGGCACATCGATGAAGTATAAATTTTTCTAAAAGAATACCATTGGCTTTCTGAAAATATTCGCACTTCTTGTCGACAGGATTTACTCTTTACGAAAACAGCAATTCCAGGTATAATATCAGATGTAAGACTGACAGATATACTATATTTCGAAAAGAGGTAACGACTATGGCTCAAAATCCAATTGTAACTTTTGAAATGGAAGACGGCGGCATTATGAAAGCGGAACTTTTTCCGCAGACTGCCCCCAACACTGTAAATAACTTTATCAGCCTTATTCAGAAGGGCTATTATGACGGTCTCTGCTTCCACCGTGTAATCAGAGGATTTATGATTCAGGGCGGATGTCCGGAAGGCACCGGAACCGGCGGCCCCGGCTACAGTATCCGGGGAGAATTTTCCCAGAACGGCTTTGACAATGATTTAAAACACAATGCCGGAGTCCTTTCCATGGCACGTACCATGGCTCCTGATTCGGCAGGTTCCCAGTTCTTCATCATGCACCAGAACTCTCCCCATCTGGACGGAGCCTATGCCGCATTCGGACAGATCACAGAAGGGATGGAAGTTGTCAACGGGATTGCGGAAACCGCAACAGATTATTCCGACCGGCCCATGGAACCCCAGGTGCTGAAAAAAGTTACAGTTGAAACCTTTGGAGAAACCTATCCGGAACCGGAAACCTGCTGATTCCTTCCGGGGCAGGAAATCAGTAACAGTGAGGACAGCCAAACTGTTACTGAATCACTCCCGCCAGTTTTAAAATCAGCCTGGTGGTTCTTATCAGCTCCTGCTCAAAAAACACGCTTTTTCCTCTGATATTTTTCCCCAGATATTTCTGAATCTCCGTTCCCGCTCTGCCGTTTTTTCCGGCAGCCTGCAATCCGGGATGATAGGGCACAGCTCCCACCACATCTGGGTCCACCCGATAAATCCGCTCCAGATTTTTTCTTGTATACAAACCGTTCTCAAAATAATTTCCCACCAGAAAAAAAGTTTTCCCCTGAAATTTCGGCGGATTCCTGTAATACTCTCCGATTAATTCCGACTCCTGATTCATGTTCAGCACACAGACGTCAGCCTCTGACAGAAGATTTCTGGCAACATCATCCTTCCTGCTTCCACAGTCCACAAACATTACATCAAAACAGTGTTCCACCTCATGGAGTACTTGTTTCAGCCCTGCAAAAAGAGGATCTTCCTGCCACCATTCCTGTTCCTTTTTCCGGCTTCCGGGCAGACAGTACAGACTGTCTTTGATAATCTGGCACATATTGTCCCGGATTACCGGTGCAGTCAGCTCCTCTTTCGGCCTGCCCAGCAGACTGTCCAGTCCGCCTGTCAGAAAATATTCCTGCTGATCGGCTGCCAGCAGGCTGTCTTCTGTCTGACTTCCTGTAAGAAAACTGCTGTCTTCAGACAGCTCTCCTCTCTTTCGTCTTCCTGCAAAGCCCTGCATCTGTTCCGGAAACCACTGTCTGCTGCTGTTTTCCCTGCACAGAAAATTTTTCTCCAGTTCTTCCCCGCTGTAACCGCCGGAAACCACCGCGACACACAGAGGATACCTTAATGCGGAGGCGCAGGCTACCAGTGCCGTATGGTAGGTAGTTGCTGTCCGTTCCTCTTCACTCCAAAACGCTATTTTCATTTTTTCTCTCCTTGTTTTTACAAAAGGGGAGAGTTGCTGCGTCAGGTATCTGAAATAAACGCGGAAACGAATCATGTTTTATCATAATATCTGGAAATTTCGTACAGGGACTCCGGTACGTTGAACAAAAGATATGTTTATCATACAAAAATCCACCGGAATTGTAAATACAGTTTCCCTGATTTTATAAAAAGTTAAGAATAACCGATTTCAGCTACTCCATATTGACTACCAGCGTGTCGTACCCATCCTGCCGAAGCCGGTTCTGAAGGTTCATAGCATCCTCAAGACTGTCTTCCCTTCCTGCAATCACCGCATAATACGGTCCTTCCCGGCGTATGGAGGCCAGATACCCCTGGCTTTCCAGCTGTTCTCTCATATATTCCGCATTGGATTCATAGCGGTACAGTCCCACCTGTACCCCGTATT
This sequence comes from Eubacterium sp. 14-2, assembly GCF_000403845.2. Taxonomy (GTDB): domain Bacteria; phylum Bacillota; class Clostridia; order Lachnospirales; family Lachnospiraceae; genus Petralouisia. Next base: position 189,132 of record NZ_KE159569.1, read on the forward strand.
TTCCGGAAGGCCTGGTCAGAGGAACTGCCTGTTCCACTCCGGTCACTATGGCGTCCACCATTTCATTAAAACGCTGGTCAAACATCTGGTTATCTCCGTCATGGTTGATAAATCCAAGTTCCATCAGCACAGCCGGCATCTGCGTTCTTCTCAGCACCACCAGTCCTGGCCGCTCCACCACTCCCAGATCCTTAAATCCAAACTTAACAAGCTGGTCATTGATGGATCTTCCCAGCCGCTCCGCCTCTGTACCTGTCTCATATACCAGCGCCTGCGTTCCGTTGTAAGTATTTGGCGTGGCCCCGGAATTGCGGTGGAAGGAAATAAAATAATCCGCTCCGGAACGGTTGGCAATCTGCGCTTTTTCAAAAGGCGAATCATAACGGTCTGTGGTTCTTGTATACAATACATTATATCCGGCGTTTTCCAGTTTTTCTCCCACTGCAAGAGCTACCCGCAGGGTATCGTCTTTTTCTCTTCTTCCATTGTAGGAAGCCCCGTTATCATAGCCCCCATGCCCGGCATCCAAAATAATTGTAACTGCCATGGTTTCTCCTTTCTGTACCCGTTCATTTCACGAACAGGTATTTTCCTCTATAGTATGCAGCCACAGGCAAAATGTGCCTGCAGAAACTGCAGGGCCTATGGCTGCCCGCAGCAGTTCCCATCCCATAAGCAGCCCGGAAAACGCTCTGAAACAGTTGCCTGAACTGTGTCCCCGCCCCGCTGAATCCGTAAAATTCCCATTGACAAATTTCCCTCAGACGTTTATAGTAATTGTATATTATTTTGATTATCAAACTATATGGATAAGGAAAAAACTATGAGAGCTAAAATTATCGGAACCGGAAGCTGTCTTCCGGAGAAAATTGTAACAAACGAGACTCTTTCCGCCATCATGGACACCAGCGATCAGTGGATTCGGAGCCGGACCGGCATCCGGGAACGCCATCTGGTATCTTCTGAGACGGAAACTACCCTGTCTATGGCTGTCCAGGCTGCCAGAGAAGCTCTGTCAGATGCAGATATCCTTCCCCAACAACTGGACTTAATCATAGTGGCTACCGTTTCTTCCGATTATATTACTCCGGCCGCTGCCTGTCTGGTGCAGAAAGAGCTGGGAGCCTGTCACGCTGCTGCCTTTGATATAAACGCCGCCTGCTCCGGTTTTCTGTTCGCCCTGAACACAGTGGATGCTTATATTCAGGCAGGCATTTATCAGACTGCCCTGATTATCGGTGTGGAAACGCTGTCCAAAATTCTGGACTGGTCTGATCGTTCCACCTGCGTTCTGTTTGGAGACGGGGCCGGAGCTGCAGTGATAAAAGCTGCGGAAGAAGGAATGATAGCTTCTCTTCAGGGCTCCGACGGGAACGGAAGCGATGTTCTGGTATGCAGAAACCGGACCAACAACAATCCCTGGATTTCCACGGACAAATCCCCGGACTATCTGTATATGAACGGACAGGAAGTTTTTAAATTTGCGGTAAAAAAAGAGACGGAATGTATTCAGATTCTTCTTGAAAAGGCCGGTATGGAGCCGGAAGAAGTAACGTATTTTCTTCTTCATCAGGCAAATTACAGGATTATCTCCTCCATTGCCCGTAAACTAAAACTTCCCCCGGAAAAATTCCCCACAAATGTAGACCACTGCGGGAATACTTCTGCTGCCAGCATTCCCATCCTGTTAGACGAAATTCGAAAAGACAGAAAACTGTCACCTGGAGATATACTTCTGCTGTCAGGATTCGGAGCCGGGCTCACCTGGGGAGCGGCTCTGCTGAGATGGTAAAAAAGAATGCGCCTGGCGCATTCTTTTTTGTCTTACAGGAAAGACCCTGCGAATCGAGGGTATTCTTGCATATCATATTCTGTCGCTAAAGCGACCGCACCCGGCGCAGCAAACTGTCCAGGTCTCTCATGAACGAAGGATTCAGGGAGTTGAAGTTTATTCCAACAGCCCCGTATCTTCCATGATGCTCTGAAACTCCCGTTCTGTCATAATCCGCTCATTCTCTTCAAGTATCTCCAGCTCCCGCAGCAGGTTTATGGTTTTCTCACATCCCCTGGTCAGAGACACCGTCACATACTCCGGGTATTTCCCATCATAAAACTTCTCCTCCATTCCCTGAAATATCCTGGTTCCTTCGGGCACCCTGTAATTAAAAGAAAGAGCATCCGTATAATTTTCCGTATCACGCTTCCGATATTCCCAGGGATAAATCCGAAAATTCCCTGACAGGATATCCTCTTTCAGAGCCTGATACAGTTTCTGTTCTTCCTCCTTTGACAGCTCCCGTCCCCGGTATTCTCCTTTTCCGTTTATATGGAGGAAACTGCCCTCCCCCGTCAGCGTTATCTGCTCCGGTTCAGCAGAAAAATAATATTCCAGATATTTTTCCGGATTGTATTCCAGGGCAAACAGTTTTCCTGTGGCACCCTCTGCATCTTCCACATGGCAATCCTCTAAAGGCAGATCATAGGAACGTTTCATGCTTCTGCCGTTTTTCAGTTTATATGTCAGGCTCCACTTCAAAACAGGAGGTTTCTCCTTTTTCCGGAAATTTTTCTGAAAATACTGCTCAAATTCTTTTTTGGACTGGATGACACTCTGATGCACCTCCATGCAGCGGCGGATTTCTTCCGGCTCTTCCAGATACATCTGGTAACTTCCCTCCAGATAAATACCTGCAATTTCATCTTCCTCTGGCATCTTCTGTTCCAGACCTGTTATATCCTTTTCCACACAGACCAGAAACAAAACCAGAACTGCCAGAAACAGACCGCTTTCCTTCATGCGTCTTCCGGTAAATACCATAAACTTTTTACGGATTATCATCTCGCACAGAAAAAATCCACCCATCCCTGTCAAACCGCCAAACAGCAGTACAAACCCGAACAGATTCCCAAACCGGTCAGGAAACAACGTTTCCCATACCATATAAGTGCAGAATCCTCCCGCAATAACTCCGCCGCACCAGCGAAATACCGGTTTCAGCCAGGAAATGGCAACTACGTCCGACGCTGTCTCCAGAGCCCGGCTCCGATATACTGCCAGAGCCGCTGCGGTCAGCAGACATGCCAGGAGTCCGTACCAGAGCAGACAATCCATTCCCTGAATCTCCGGTATGGGAAATTTCTGGTTTTTCTCTTCCATGGCCAACTGCACATTTTCCTGCAGAAAAGGAATGGGCGAAAGCCAGTCTCCCCAGGATTCTTCTGACCTGCGGTTCATTCCGTATACCAGCATTCCTCTGGTGGCGCTGACGATATTAACCATCCCTTTATAAAGATAATTCAGTCCCGCATAACAGATTACTCCCACAGCAGCCTGCCCCGTAAGCATGGCTGCAAACACCGCCAGGCTGTAAGCCAGAAAGGCTTCTCCTGCTGCCAGTCCCAGCCAGCGAAGCAGATATTCCAGGTGGGTAATCCCGTTTCCAAACCACACAAATACCGTTATCACAAATGCCAGGAACTGGGGCACCAGCAAAAACAGCAGACCTGAAATATAATTTGTCAGAAAAAGAGCTTCCCTCCGTACAGGCAGTGCATGAATCATATTCGCGCTCCTGGACTGATACAGATAGGAAAATACCGCAATTGCGCTGACCGCACCAAAGAAGAATACCGGCCAGGGAGAAATGGCCGGTGAAAGGCTCTCCACTGCAAACCGCAGTTTATCCGCCTGCTGGCGAGCCTGTTCCAGCGTACTTATCTCTGTATAATTATGCATCTGCAGCCAGGTATAAATTGGAAGCGTCCACAGACACACCAGAAACCAGGAGAACCAGACCGGCCAGAAACTTCTGACATTTTTACGGAATATGGTACTGTTAAAGCAGAATTTCCTGAATCCCATAATCGGCCCCTCCCATCTCATAAATGAAAATTTCCTCCAGAGTCAGAGGCAGTACATCCACAAACAGAGGATGCAGCTTTTCCAGCTCTTCCCTGGCTTTCCCGGAGTCCCCCTTTACAATCATGGTATACACCCGTCCCAGATTTGACATGTGAAGTACCTGAAACGTTTCCGGCAATACCGGAACTCCCTGTTCAAAAGCCGTCTGTATTTTGGATACTGTCCCCTGCAGCTCCTGCAGAGAACGCTCCATACGAATTCTGCCCTGATGCATGATTCCCACATAATCACACACTTCTTCCAGCTCCCGCAAATTGTGGGAGGACACCAGTACCGTCATTCCACGTTTCTTTCTTTCTGACAGAAGCAGATTCCAGATCTGACGCCTCATCACCGGATCCAGCCCGTCCACGGGCTCATCCAGAATCAGAATTCCGGGACTGCAGCACAGCCCAAGCCAGAAAGATACCTGCTTTTGCATACCTTTTGAAAGTTTGCGTATTCTCCGCTTTGTGTCAATATTCTGAAATACCTCCTTCAGCTTTTCAAACAGTTTTTCATCAAAACCAGGATAAATCCCTTTGTAAAACCGTTTCATTTCCATGGTATCTGCCTGCTGAAAATAAAACAGGTCGTCCGATATGAAAATCATTCTGTTTTTTACATCCGGCTGTTCATACACGAGTTTTCCCTCCACCAGAACTTTCCCCTCATCCTGCCGATAAATGCCCATAATGTGCCGCAGCAATGTGGTCTTTCCGGCGCCGTTCGGCCCTGCCAGCCCATAAATACTCCCCTTTGGCACATGCATGTCCACACCATCCAGTGCACGGAATTCTCCAAAATTTTTCCTCAGGTTTTCTACTCTAATCATGTCAGTCATCCCTTTTCTGCTTCAGAAATACATATGTATTTTTATCGGAAAATTCTTCTGCGTACTGATAGCCCAGTCCATGAAATTCTTTGATTTCTTCTTTATTTTCCACACAGTTCCCGGCCAGAAAACGTACCATTTCCCCGCGGGCCATCTTGACCTGCGTTCCTTTTTCCACTACTTTTCCATCCTTCAGTTCCCCAAACCGGCAGGTCAGAAAGGTATCCGGCAAAGTCAGGTGCTCTGACAGACAGCGGCTGTATTCCCTGGAAGCCAGATTCAGCACCAGGTCTGCTTCCCGGTATACTTCCTGAAAGATGTCCCGGCCCCAGTAATCATACAGATTCCGGTACTGTCCCATCTGAATCCTGGCCTGCATCTCCAGCCGGTAAGGCACAACCCCGTCAAAAGACTTTAACACTCCGTAAAAGCCTGACAGGATACAAAGATGATTTCTCACATATTCCCAGGACTGGTCCTCAAACACAGCCGGAGCCATATACTGATACTGAATGCCCTCATAGGCCAGCAGGGCAGGCGTCAGATTCTGTTCCAGCTCCATCCCGGCAAACCGCTCAAAATTCAGCTCTGCAATCCTGTCATTGCATTTCCACAGATTTTTCGCTTCCTGATATGTGAGACTCCGGATATAGGTTTTCAGCTGTTCTGCCCTGTTAAGAAATACCGGAAGTCCATGGTACGGAAGCGTATCCGTATCCCGTTTCATTTTCTTCGCAGGAGAGATGATGATTTTCATCATGGCTGCTCTCCGGCCTGAATCTCCGCTTCCTGAGTCTTCATGTTTTTCTCCAGATTCCGATACAGCTCTGCGGGCACAAATGCCTTCACATAAATGCCCTGCTCCCCATATTCCTCCTCCAGCAGTTCTCCGTATTTGCGGATAACCGTCAGCTGGCCGCCCTGGTCATAGGGAAAAATTCCTTCCAGAAGCTGCTTGTCCTCCCGCAGAATTTCCTCCAGCGCCTCTTTCAGTTCCTCCAGGCCCTGTCCGCTTCTGGCTGAAATTTTCAGGGATTTATCCGCCTGGAAATCCTTCTGTCCTTCCTGTTCTTCCACCTTGTCCTGCTTATTAAAAAGGGTTATGGTTTTCTTTCCTGACACACCCAGATTCTGCAGAGTCTCGTATACAATCTCCATCTGTTTTTCCCGCTGAGGACTGGAGGCATCCACCACATGCAGAATAATGTCCGCATATCTGGCTTCTTCCAGTGTACTCCGGAATGCTTCTATCAGATGATGGGGCAGCTTACGGATAAATCCTACCGTGTCGGTGAGAAGAATTTCCTGTCCGCTGTCCAGCTTCAGATTTCTGGTGGTGGGGTCCAGCGTTGCAAACAGCATGTCTTCTTCCAGTACGGAGGCATGGGTCAGACGATTCAGCAAAGTGGATTTTCCCGCATTGGTATATCCCACAATGGCGGCCACCCTGGTCTGATTATGCTCCCGCTGTCCTCTGGTAATCTCCCGGTGCTTCTGCACCTGTACCAGCTCCCGGTTCAGCTGCGCAATCCTGTTCTTAATCAGCCTGCGGTCCATTTCCAGCTTTTTCTCTCCCGGCCCTCTTGTGCCGATGCCGCCGCCCAGCCTGGACAGACTGATCCCCAGGCCCGTCAGGCGGCTCATCCGGTACTTTAACTGGGCAAGCTCCACCTGTATTTTTCCTTCGCTGGTGGAAGCCCTTGCTGCAAAAATATCCAGGATCACCAGAGTCCGGTCCATCACTCTGCACTCTAACACATCTTCCATGTTCCGAAGCTGGGCCGGCGAAAGCTCATCATCGCAGACAATTCCGTCAGCCTCCAGCTCTGAAATCATCTGCTGCAGCTCTTCAAGTTTTCCTTTTCCCACATAAGTTCCAGGATGAACGGATTCCCGATTCTGAATGGCAGTACCCACTACCAGCCCGCCTGCTGTTTCCACCAGTTCCGCCAGCTCTGTCAGGGAATCCTCCGTATCCTCATCATCCTGCCGGCTGACACCCACAAGAATGAGTTTTTCTGTTATTTCTTCTGTTTTGAATGGTTCTGGCATAATCTTCCTCCTGTTTCAATACGGAATCATAGTTTCGTTGAACAAAATATAATATCTCCCTGTTCTGTGACTGCATTGGTTAATGTTTTAATTTTAACAAATCAGGCTGGACAATACAACCAATACCGTTATTGACATATGTTAATAATTGTTTTATACTGTTTTTATCAGACAGTCATCAGGAGGAAATCGTTATGGCACGTCCCAGCAAACCAAGGCGCGTATGCCGCCTGCCGTCATGCACCTGTTTTTATGCAGGAAATCCCGGACATTCTGCAGACTGCCGGGGATTGCAGCTCAGTATCGAAGAATATGAGGTTATCCGGCTGCTGGATTACCAGGGCCTTACCCAGCAGGAAGCTGCCGCGCAGATGAATACCGGACGCACTACCATACAGGTACTGTATACACAGGCACGCCGGAAACTGGCGCGTTTTCTGGTGGAAGGATTTCCCCTTACCATTACAGGCGGATGCTACCAGCTCTGTTCCGGCCAGAACTGCCTGGAAAACTGTCAAAACAGAAAAAAAGGAGAATATATTATGAAAATTGCGGTTACTTATGAAAATGGACAGGTGTTCCAGCACTTTGGACATACCAGCCAGTTTAAAGTGTATGAAGTGGAAAACGGAGCGGTTATTTCTTCTGAAATCGTGGACACCAACGGACAGGGACATGGCGCTCTGGCAGGCTTTTTATTCGGAGGCGGCGTAGATGTGCTGATTTGCGGAGGAATTGGCGGCGGTGCGAGAAATGCCCTGGCGGAAGCCGGAATTGAGCTTTATCCCGGAGCCACCGGAGAGGCCGACGCTCAGGTGGAGTCTTTCTTAAAGGGACAGCTTGTTTATGATCCTGACACGGTATGCAGCCATCATTCCCACGAAGATGGACATGACTGCGGAAATCACGGATGCGGCTCTGAAAAATGTCACTGAACCTTTTTATAAAAAAGTCTGAGCAGCTTTATTTTTACTCTGCAGGAAAATCTTTCGTATTTTCTTCAGAATAAAATAAAACCCCCGCCGGTAAATGACGGGGGTTTTATGCCTCATATATTACGGTAAATGTTTCATCTCCCTGTTATCCGTTCAGGCTCTCTGTGAATTTATCAAAGGCTTTCCGTCCCTCTTCATTTCTCTTATAGACGCCTGCATGTTCCAGCACTTTACTGAATACCAGCGCAATTTCCTTCTGCAGAATATCCATTACATTGTCTTTTGTAATCTCTCCGTATGCGGGAAGGAATTCATCCACCCAGTCCGCATGTTTTTCAATGGTTTCATCTGCACGGATATCTTTTTTATTTACAATGGCATCTGCCAGCTGTTCCATTTCGTCTTTCAGACGTGCCGGAAGCACCGCAAGACCCATTACCTCAATGAGGCCGATGTTTTCTTTCTTAATATGGTGCAGTTCCCCATGGGGATGGTATACGCCCAGGGGATGCTCTTCTGTGGTGATGTTGTTGCGCAGCACCAGATCCAGTTCGTACAGATCTCCCCGTTTCCTTGCAATGGGCGTAATGGTATTGTGAGGTTCTCCCTCAGTCTCTGCAAAAATAAATGCATCCTCATCGGTATATCCTCTCCAGGATACCAGAATCTTATCCGCCAGCGCAATCAGACGTTTTGTATCTTCTCCGGCAATCCGGATCACGGACATGGGCCATTTTACAATACCGGCCTTTATATCCTCAAACCCTTTCACTGTAAATTCCCGTTCTACCGGAGCTTTGGCCATGGCAAATTCATAGCTTCCTCCCTGGAAATGGTCATGGCTTAATATAGAGCCTCCCACAATGGGCAGATCCGCATTGGAGCCCACAATATAGTGGGGGAACTGTTTTACAAAATCAAACAGTTTGCAGAAAGTGCCATGCTCAATTTTCATGGGAATATGCTGAGAATTAAACACAATACAGTGCTCATTATAGTATACATAGGGAGAATACTGGAAGCCCCAGCGGCTGTCCTGAATCGTCACCGGAATTATACGGTGATTCTGTCTTGCAGGATGGTTGATACGTCCGGCATATCCTTCATTCTCCACACACAGCAGGCATTTGGGATATCCGCTCTGCTTTGCATTTTTAGCCGCCGCAATGGCTTTCGGATCTTTCTCCGGTTTGGAAAGGTTTATGGTAATATCCATTTCTCCGTAAGGGGTCTGTGCTTTCCATTTTACATCTTTTACAATCCGGTAACGGCGGATATAGTCGCTGTCCTGGCTTAACTGATAGTAAAAATCAGTGGCTGCCTTTGGGCCGTCTTTGTGATAAATATCCCAGAATCTTCCAATTACTTCACTGGGCCTTGGCATCAGTTTTGCCATCAGTTTCGTATCAAACAAATCCCGGTACACCACACCGTTTTCTTTCAGAACACCACGGTCATACGCATAGTCCAGAAGCTCTTTTAACACCGGCTCCAACTCCACATTGTGGTAAATTTCCTGTGGTTCTTCATATTCTTCCATTTCCAGAGCTTCCAGTAACTGATTGGTGGTAAAAATAACATCTTCCTCCCCGATCAGTCCCCGCTCCAGTCCGTAACAAATCAATTTCTTAACCGCTTCATTTATCATAAGAATTCCCTCCTGATTTTCTGACAATATCCACAATTCCGTTTCAGGCCAAAACTTTAATTCCGCCGAAAGGCCTTACTTTCAGCACATGACAGGAGCCCTCTCCATACAGGCTGTCCAGTGCTTTCCGATATTCTTCCACAAAATCGTCCGCCACAAAGGCCTGAATCGTTCCGGCAAATCCTCCTCCATGCACCCGGCTGACTCCATGGCCAAAAAGAATGCTGTCACTGACTGCAAGCCCCATGGAAACACTCTGGTTCTGCACGTCCTTGTTGGTGTAGATATTCTGGAGATACTTGAAAGAAGAATTTCCCGAAGCCTGCACCGTATCCAGAAATCCCTGGAAATCTCCGTTTTTCAGAGCGGAAACTTCCTTCTCCACCCGTTTATCCTCCTCAAAGAAATGAAGGGCGCGCAGTACGGGACGGTCGCCGCATTTTTTACGGATCTGAGGAATATTTTTATAAAATTCTTCTGCTTTTACTTCCCGCAGAAATCCTTTTCCGAAAAAGTCTGCCACCTGTTTCATTTCCTGCGGAATCAGGGCGTAATCGTCTGTCAGATCCGCATGGGAGCCTTTGGTATCCGTAATGCAGAGACTGTGGTGATATGCACTGAAATCCACCTCCACTTTTTCCACAACGGGATGCTCCGGGTCTGCAAAATCAATATGTATCAGTCCTCCCACAGAACATGCCATCTGATCCATCAGGCCGCAGGGCTTTCCGAAATATACGTTCTCCGCATACTGAGCCACCTGCGCAATTTCCACCGGGCTGATGGCCATCTCATTGTACAGTCCGGAAATTATGGTTCCCACCAGAACCTCAAAAGCCGCAGAACTTGACATTCCCGCACCGTTTAACACATCGCTGGTCACATATGCCTGAAATCCTCCGGTTTTATGACCATTTTTCTTAAGTCCGTATATCATACCGCGGATCAGTCCTGCAGAGGTTCCTTCTTCTGTACTGTCCTTTTCCAGCCTGGAAAGGTCTACGGTAATCATGGGATAACCGTCAGACAGAAGTTTTATCACCGGCTCCTGTAATCTGCCTGCCACTGCAATGGCGTCCAGGTTAATGGAAGCTGCCAGCACTTCCCCGTGCTGATGATCGGTATGATTGCCTCCCACTTCGCTTCGTCCGGGTGCACTGAAGAGTTCTGCCGGCCCTGCCCCGTACAGTTCTTCATACTTGCGGACTGCGTCCTGATAACGCCGGTTCTGGTATTCCAGTACCCCTGTGTCCACATAAATCTCCTGCAGACGCTCCTGATGCTGTTTTGCTGAAAACTCTTCCAGTAATACTTTTGTTTCTTTCATGATAATGCCCCGCCTTTACTTATTATTTATTTTTCAGGTTGCTGTTTCTCTGATTCATCTCAGTGCAAACGCCGCAAAATGGTATCTTTTCCTCTGATGACGCCGGCGCCGCAAATATATTTTTTCACTGTCTTTTTCTATACTCATATTATATATGTTCTTTAGTAAACAGTCAATATATTTAGTAAATTTATTGCAAAAAATTACTGACAGGGCAGAAAACCGGGCAACCTGTGAATTTTTCTGCCGCCAGGGTCCTCTTTCTGAAAAAATCCGCAGCAATAAACTTTATCCCCGCGAGCTGCCCATATCATTTTAGTAAATTTACTAAAATTGTATTTCCCTTTTTACTGATTTTTTGTTATACTGATAACAGAATTACGATGAAGTACATTGGGAGGAATTTATGACAACCATCAAAGATATTGCAGCATCCGCAGGAGTTTCTCCTGCCACTGTTTCCAGAATACTCAACAACGACGCCACCCTGAACGTTTCTCCTGAAACGCGCCAGAAGGTGCTGGATACCGCTCACAGCCTGAATTACAAGAAAAAATCCCGTGCTTCCGGCAAATCCGTCTATACCCTGGGCATTGTTCAGTGGTTTTCTCCCCAGCAGGAAATGGAGGACAACTATTATCTGCTGATTCGCCAGGGAATTGAAGATTTCTGTATGCAGAACTGCATTCACGTGGTGCGCACCTACAAAGCAGATTTAAACTATATGGACGCCCTGAAAAATGTGGACGCCCTGATTTGCGTTGGAAAATTCAGTAAAGATGAAATTCACCGCTTCCGTGAAATGACTTCCAGTATCATTTTTCTGGACATGCCTGTGGAAAATATTGCCATCTCTACCATTACACTGGATTTTGAACATGCCATGCAGACAGGTCTTGACTATCTCACCGCCCTGGGTCATACCAGAATCGGATTTCTGGGAGGTAAAGAATACCTGGCAGACGGCTCTCTGTTCCCGGATGTTCGCAAATCCCTTTTTATCAATTACTGCAGAACGCACAGTCTGGACTGTGAATCTTATATTCTGGAGGATTCTTTCACCATCGAATCCGGCTACCGGATGATGAACCGTCTGCTGGACCAAAATACCCTGCCAAGCGCCATCATTGCTTCCAGTGATCCTATCGCCATCGGTGCGCTTCGGGCTCTGACAGCCAGAAATATCCATGTGCCGGAGGATATTTCTCTCATGGGCTTTGACGATACCAGTCTGTCCGCATTTACCGCACCGCCTCTGACCACCATCCATGCTCCGGCTTATGATATGGGCAGTTTCGGCGCTAATATTGTGTTCAATATCCTGAAACTGCAGCCGGCAACAGCCATGAAAATACAACTTCCCTGCCGGCTGGTGGAGCGTCAGTCCTGCAGAAGAATATAAAAAAGAATGCGCTATGCGCATTCTCCGCGCGCGAGCAGATTGCGCAGCAATAAACATCACCCCCGCGAGCTGCGCATCATTGTTTTTTCTTCTATAGGAAATCCAGAGGAATTTCCTATAGAAGAAAAAATATGCCGCAGTTCCTGATTCCTAAACATCAGGAGCTGCGGCCCTCTTTAAAACTTCCACTTTACAGCTGTGCTTTTTCTGCTCTTTTTCATATCCGATTCCCACAGCCAGAATTCTTCCCGTATACTCCGTTCTTCCTCCTGGTTTTGCCTGGAAACGCAGAGCGTATTTTCGATCTTTTATCTGCTGTATGGCCTCTTCCGGACTGTGATTTACTTTCAGTTCCAAAAGAATACAGTCTGCACTCCTGTCTGTTACCGGATAAAAAATAAAATCCACATATCCAATGCCTGCCTTGTCCTCCCGCTCTACCCGGTACTGGTCTCTCGCAGCCAGATATGCCAGATTTACTACTGCTGTCAGCTCTGTTTCATGATTATAACGCAATAATGGTGTTTCCATGTCATGAACAGCCTCCAAAATCTCTGACATGGTATCCGTATCACCTGCCAGCGTAGCGCTCAGCATCCGGTCTGACTCTTTTGCCAGGCGATATACATATCCCAGAGAGCTTTCTTTCTGCAGCATTTCCGAAAACCGGTCCATAAGTTCTTTATTCGGAATCAGGACTTTTCCATTCTCATAACTCAGGAATCCGTACACAACCATTGCAGAAAAAATCTCATCTTTTGTCTGAAGTTTCATGGAAACTGCCGAATATTCCCTGACTTTCACGGGAACAGCCGTACCTGCCATCATCAATGCAAGTTCTTCCCGGACAGCTGCCACATTATTTCTGATATAATAAAAAATCTCATCATAAGGACCGGAGCTGGTCCAGTAATTGCCCGGATTATTATTGGAAAGGGAAATCACAACAGAACGGGGATTATACAGGCGTTCACCGGATTTTGTATGATACCCATCATACCATTCCCGCAGTCCCTCTCTGGTAACATTCTGTTTTCCTGTCGTATTCTTCCGATACCGTTCAAACAGCTCGTCTGTTTCTTCTTCCGTAAACCCAAAATATTCGGAAAATCTCTGTTCCGTCACCATTGTAAATTCCGAAAACATATTCAGTTCGGAGCCGCTGGAATATTTTGCAATGGGAAGAATGCCTGTCATATATACAAGCAGCACATAAGGCCGGTCCTTTAACAGACTTCGTAAAAATGTGAGATACAGTCTTTTTTCATTTTCCGACACAAAAGGCTGATGAAACAGAAAATCCCACTCATCCAGTACAAAAATAAAGCGAACGCTGCTGTCCTGTGCATAAACATTCAGCAGTGCATCCACCGCTGATTCCTCCTGTTCCAGTTCCACGTCAGGATATGATTTCCTTATATCTTTTACCAGGCGCTTTTCAATCTTTCCAATATACTCCCTGTAGGAAACACACTGGCCGGAAATATCACTGAATGAAATATGAATAACCGCATAACGATTTCTGTAATTCTCATATCCATTTTTACTGCTGATTTCCAGAGAGTCAAAAATATCTGCTGTGTCACACGCCTTTGAAAAAAAGGATGCTATCATATTTGCCATCACGGTTTTTCCAAACCGGCGGGGACGTGTAATACAGATATAATTTGTCCCCTCCTCCACCAGCGGAAACAGTTCCTCCAGTAACCGTGTTTTATCTACAAAATATGGTTTTTTCGTCTCATTTTTATATAAGGTACAGGCTGCTTCACTGTTCAGATAAACACCCATCCGCGCCTCCTCTCACCGGGTCTGCAGAAATATATATTCCTTCTGAGCCTGTTCATCCTCCGGGTAATCTTTCAGATAGGCCAGCATTTTCTCTCTGGCTGCCTCAAAATCCAGCATCCCTTCACAGGCGATGATTTCATTGCGCCGAATCTGCTGTTCGTTAGGAGGATTTTTTACAGACAGCGCCTGCTGGTAAAACTCCAGCGCCTGGCTGTAATTTCCGGCTTCCATCTGGGTATCTCCAAGGGAAACCAGTGTGGATGTATCAGAATTATTTTTGGAAATATAGCTTTCATACAGGGCGTCGGCCTGACTGGAATTGCCTTCTGCATCGTAAACCTGCGCCATATAAAGCAGCGCTTTCACATCTTCCTGGTTGATGGCCTGGTCCAGCTCCTTTTTTGCCTGGGCATAATCCCCCTGCAGCAGGTAGATATGGCCCCGTTCCCGGTAATCCGCTGCTTTTTTTGGTTTCTCTTTCAGAGCTTCCTTCATAACCTCCTCTGCCTCCGGAGCATACCCCGCATTCATGAGATTCTCCCAGGCAGAAACATAAATTTCATAGCCGCCGCTGTTCTCAAAGGCATTCCGGTAATCCTTCATGGCCTTTTCTTTCTCTCCCTCTTTCAGATAGATACAGCCCCGCAGATAACTGGCTTTGGCGTCTTTTTTATCGTAATCCAGCAAAGCCCCGCAGGTAGTCAGGGCCCCTTTGGTATCTCCGGCCTGATACTGGGCCGTGGCCTTATAGTAACAGATATCAATTTCCATATCTCCTACCACTGCCTGGGACTGATCCAGCGCTTTCTGAAAAGCCTCCGCTGCTTCTTCATAATTTCCTTCGCCCAGCTTATTAATGCCAAGCTGCCGGTACGCCTGCTGGTTTTCCAGAGCTTCTTTATCCTGACATCCCGTTAAACCCGTACTTCCCAGCAGGAAAACTGCCAGCAGCAGGGAAAACTTCTTCTTCACTCTCTCTGATTTCATCTGTTCTGCCCTTTCTTTCCGTCTGTTTTTCACCTGCTCTGTCGTTCCGGAACCTTCAGACAGTTCCTGCTCCCCTGCGCTTTTCCTGTGCCGAAGTTCCGGGAATCTGTGCCAGAATAATGGCCGCAAACATCAGCACACATCCAATGGTTTCCTGCAAAGTCATGCGCTGTCCTAACAGTACCAGTCCTGCCAGCACGGAAATCACAGACTCCAGGCTGAGTATCAGTGCCGCCACTGTGGGGTTCATTCCTTTCTGTCCCACAATCTGCAGGGTGTAGGCTACTCCGCAGGACAATACGCCAGCATAGAGAACAGGCTGCCATGCCGCCAGAATATCCGTAAGACATGGTTCCTCAGCAAGGAACATCCCAATTCCGGACAGCAGGCCGGAAACCCAGAACTGAATACAGGACATTTTTACTCCGTCCACCCGTTCCGTAAAATAATCAATCACCAGAATATGCACTGAAAACAGAAGAGCCCCGATAAATACCAGAAAATCTCCTTTTCCAATGGGAATGTCCGTAATCAGCCGTTCCTGTACCTTTTGTCCGGCGGAACCTGACATGCACAGAAAATACAGTCCTGTCAGCGCCAGAACTACACCGGCCCACAGAGTCCATCCGCATTTCTTATGAAAAAACAGCCCCAGAATGGGAACCAGCACAATATAAAAGGCAGTGATAAATCCTGCTTTTCCCACTGTGGTATAAGCAATTCCCACCTGCTGGAAATTGGTGGCCAGGCACAGCAGAATCCCGCAGAGGATTCCTCCTGCTGCCAGTGTTCTGCTGTCAGATTTTTTTTCTGTAATGCCTGACCGTACCTTACTTTTCCATGGCTGTCCCGGCCGGCACATCTCTCTGTTTTCAGACTTTCTGCCCTGGCTGCCGTATTTTTCCAGAAACCAGATACAGGGAATCAGCACCGCGCCGCCCAAAAGGGACCGGACGCAGTTAAAGGTCAGGGGTCCCACATAATCCATTCCCACGCTCTGAGCCACAAAAGCAACGCCCCAGATAAAGGCAGTCAGCAACAGCAGCAGGGAATGTTTTATCTGTAATTTATCCATATATTTCCTTATTTCGGCAGTTCAACTTTTATTTTGTCCAGATGCCAGATATCGTCCACATACTCCTGAATGGTACGATCGGAAGTGAACTTGCCGGAATGGGCTGTATTCAGCATGGCCATCTTCGCCCATCTCTTTTCATCCCGGTATGCCTGCTCCACCTTTTCCTGCGCCTGTGCATAGGAACGGAAATCTTTCAGAATGAAATAGGTATCTGCATACTGAGTATCCAGCTTATTCAGCAGAGAATTATACAGGGGACGGAACAGCTCCGTATCATTATGGGAATACATTCCGTTAATCAGCTGCATCAGTACCTGACGGATATCCTGGTCTGTGTTGAAAATATGCATGGGGTCATAATCACGTTTCTGCTCATGATCAATGACTTCCTGAGAACTCATTCCGAAAATAAAAGCATTTTCCTCGCCTACTTCTTCCACAATTTCCACGTTCGCACCATCCATGGTTCCCAGTGTAACAGCTCCGTTCAGCATAAATTTCATGTTACCGGTTCCGGATGCTTCCTTGCTGGCAGTGGAAATCTGTTCAGACACATCTGCCGCTGCAAAAATCCATTCTGCAGTAGATACTTTATAGTCTTCAATAAACACCACTTTGAGTTTTCCATTGATGGAAGCGTCATTGTTGATTATCTCTGCCACGCTGTTAATCAGCTTGATGGTAAGTTTGGCAATGCGATAGCCTGCCGCTGCTTTTGCTCCGAAAATAAAGGTTCTCGGATAGAAATCCATTTCCGGATGTTCTTTGATTTTATTGTACAGATACATCACATGCAGAATATTCAGAAGCTGGCGTTTGTACTCATGGAGACGTTTTACCTGTACGTCAAAAATGGAACGGGGATCCACATTGATCCCGTTGTGTTCACGGATATAAGCTGCCAGGCGCAGTTTGTTCTGGTATTTGATGTTCATGAACTCCTGCTGCGCTTTTTCATCTTCCGCATAAACAGCCAGTCTGGACAGATGGGGCAGATTGGTTACCCAGTCATCGCCAATATATTTGTTGACCCATTCCGCCAGCAGAGGATTGCCATGGTACAGGAATCTTCTCTGGGTAATTCCGTTGGTCTTATTATTAAATTTCTCCGGGAACATCTGGTAGAACTCATGCAGCTCCTGGTTTTTCAGGATTTCCGTATGCAGTCTTGCCACACCGTTGACAGAGCAGCCTGCTGCAATGGCAAGATGAGCCATTTTTACCTGGCCATCATAAATAATCGCCATCTTCTGGACTTTATAACGGTCTCCTGGGAATTTCTTTTCAATATCCAGAATAAACCGGCGGTTAATTTCCTCGATAATCTGATAAATTCTGGGAAGCAGTCTGGAGAAAATCTCAATGGGCCATTTTTCCAGTGCTTCAGACATAATGGTATGGTTGGTGTATGCACATGTTTTTGTGGTGATTGCCCATGCTTCTTCCCATTCCATATTTTCCTCGTCCAGAAGGATCCGCATCAGCTCTGCCACTGCCACGGTTGGGTGGGTATCATTTAACTGAATCGCCACTTTTTCCGGCAGCTTATGCAAATCCGTATGATATTTTTTGTAGCGGGCCACTGCACGCTGTACACTGGCAGATACAAAGAAATACTGCTGCTTTAAGCGCAGTTCTTTTCCCTGAATATGATTGTCATTGGGATAGAGCACTTCCACCAGATTCCGGGCAAGATTTTCCTGCTCCACTGCCTTTTTATAATCGCCCTTGTCAAATGCGTCCAGCTCAAAATACTTTTCCGGCTCCGCATCCCATGCAATCAGCACATTGACCATATTGTTGTTGTAACCTACCACCGGCATATCGTAGGGAACCGCACGGACAGACTGGTATCCTTCATGGATAAATCTGGTTTTTCCGTTGGCGTCTCCTTCTGAGCGCACATAGCCTCCGAATTTTACCTGGAAGGTATGCTCCGGCCGGCGCATTTCAAAGGGATAACCGTCTTTCAGCCAGTTATCCGGCTCTTCCATCTGAAATCCGTCTTTGATTTTCTGGCGGAACAGTCCATAGCGATAACGAATGCCGCATCCGTATGCTCCATAGCCCAGAGTTGCAAGAGATTCCATGAAACATGCTGCAAGCCTTCCCAGACCGCCGTTTCCCAATGCCGGATCCGGCTCCTGGTCTTCGATTACATTCAGATCAAATCCGATTTCTTCCAGTGCTTCTTTTACTTCCTTGTATGCAGTCAGGTTTATCAGGTTATTTCCCAGAGCCCGGCCCATCAGAAATTCCATGGACATGTAATACACAATCTTCGGGTCTTCTTTTTCAAAAGTCTTCTGTGTTGCCAGCCACTGGTCGATAATAACTTCCTTCACTGCCTGAGATACCGCCTGATATACCTCCTGCTGAGAAGCCTCCTCCAGCGTCTTGCGGTAAAGATTCTTTACGTTGTCCTTAATCTCCTGAATAAACTTTTCCTTTTCAAACATCTTGTTCTGCATTGTTATCTCCTTCCTCTCTGGTGCCTCCGTCTTAAAAGTCACACCTTTTCCACTCCAAGTACCACAGATTCTCCATTGATATCCCATGTTTCCGAATGGCCTTTTATCTCAGACCCGGTAATATCCACAGCCAGCACCTCGGACTGGATCTGTCCGCCGAACTCTCTGAAGATTTTATCTATGGTTTCTTCTGCCTGGTAGAAAACGTGAATCTTATCCATTACTTCAAACCCTGCCTTTTTGCGCATGGTCTGAATCTTACTGATCAGCTCCCGGACAAAGCCCTCTGCTATCAGCTCCGGCGTCAGGCTGGTGTCCAGTACAACAGTCACCTCATTGTCTCCTTCTGTCACATAGCCTTCCTGCTGAGTCATAGTAATAAGAAGGTCCTCCTCACATAATACAACGTCTGCATTTACGCTGTCAAGGGTAATACTTCCTTTGGATTTCAGTTCCGCCATGGCCTGATTGCCGTTTAATTCTCCCAGAGCCTGCTGAATCTGCTTCAAATATTTCCCGTACTTTGGTCCTACGGTGCGAAGCTGAGGCTTGAACGTATAATCTGTGAAGCTGCTCACATCCTCTGTAAAGGCCACTTTTTTGATGTTCAGCTCATCTTTTATAATATCCGTAAACAGCTCCGGAAGTTCCTGAGACGCTTTTACAAACATGGTGCCGATGGGCTGGCGGTTTTTGATATTTGCGGTATTTCTGCAGGCCCTTCCCATCACCACAATTTTCAGTACAGCTTCCATATTTTTCTCCAGCTCCGTATCCATCAGAGCTTTCTCTGCCTCCGGAAAATCACACAGATGGACGCTTTCCGGCGCGGAACTGTCAATGCTGCATACCAGATTCCGGTAGATATCCTCTGACATAAAAGGAATCATGGGCGCCGCTGCCCTGCTGACCGTTACCAGAGCGGTGTACAGTGTCATATACGCATTGATTTTATCCTGTTCCATGCCTTTTGCCCAGAACCGCTCCCGGCTTCTGCGCACATACCAGTTACTCATATCATCCGTAAATTCCTGCAATGCCCTTGCTGCCTCCGGAATACGGTAATTTCCAAGATGACCGTCCACCTGGGCCACCATGGTATTCAGTCTGGACAGAAGCCATTTGTCCATTACAGACAGTTTTTCATATTCCAGTGCATATTTTGTGGCGTCAAAGTTATCAATGTTGGCATACAGTACAAAAAACGCATAGGTATTCCACAGAGTTCCCATAAATTTACTCTGTCCTTCCTGCACCACTTTTCCATGGAACCGGTTGGGCAGCCAGGGTGCGGAGTTGATGTAGAAATACCAGCGGATGGCGTCTGCACCGTAAGTTTCCAGCGCCTCGAAGGGGTCAACGGCGTTTCCTTTGGACTTGCTCATTTTCTGACCGTTTTCATCCTGTACATGACCCAGAACAATTACATTTTCATAAGGGGCTTTGTTAAACAGCAAAGTAGACTCTGCCAGCAGAGAATAAAACCATCCCCTGGTCTGATCCACCGCTTCGGAAATAAAATCTGCCGGGAACTGCTGTTCAAATACTTCCTTATTTTCAAATGGATAATGATGCTGGGCAAAGGGCATGGCTCCGGAGTCAAACCAGCAGTCAATCACTTCCGGTACACGATACATTTCCTTCCCGCATTCGGGGCATTTGATGGTCACTGCGTCAATATAAGGACGGTGCAGTTCTATTTCTTCCGGACAGTTTTCTGACATCTCTTTTAATTCCGCAATGCTTCCGATGGAATGCATATGGCCGCATTCGCATTCCCAGATGTTCAGAGGAGTTCCCCAGTAACGGTTTCTGGAAATTCCCCAGTCCTGTACATTTTCCAGCCAGTCTCCGAACCGGCCTTTGCCGATATTTTCCGGAATCCAGTTGATGGTATTGTTATTGCGGATTAAATCCTCCTTCACTTCGGTCATTTTGATAAACCAGGATTCTCTTGCATAGTAAATCAGCGGCGTATCACAGCGCCAGCAGTGAGGATACTCATGCTCAAACTTCGGCGCGTCAAATAACAGTTTCCGGTCTTCCAGATCCTGTAAAATCATGGGGTCCGCTTTTTTGCAGAAAGTACCTGCAAAGGGCGCTCCCTCTGTCAGTTCTCCCTTTCCATTGACAAACTGTACGAAAGGCAGGTCATATTTCCTTCCCACTTTGGAGTCATCCTCACCGAAAGCCGGGGCAATATGCACGATTCCCGTACCGTCTGTCATGGTAACGTAACTGTCGCAGGTTACAAAATGGGCTTTCTTATGCTGCTTTTCGGCTGCCTCTTTCGCTCCTTCATACAGAGATTCATATTCCCGGTATTCCAGATCCGTTCCTTTGAAAGTTTCCAGTATTTCATACGCTTTTGCTCCGGACTCCTGCTGTTCTTTATTCAACAGTGTTCCCATCACTTTATCCAGTAGTGCCTCTGCCATATAATATACCATACCGTCAGCAGCCTTAATCTTACAGTAGGTTTCCTCCGGATTTACACAGAGCGCAAGATTGGAAGGCAGCGTCCAGGGGGTGGTGGTCCATGCCAGGAAGTAAGCATCTTCCTCTTTTACCTTAAACCGTACAATGGCAGAACGCTCTTTTACGGTTTTATAGCCCTGGGCCACTTCCTGGGCAGAAAGAGGCGTACCGCATCGGGGACAGTAAGGCACAATTTTGAAACCTTTGTACAGTAATTTCCGGTTCCAGATTTCTTTTAACGCCCACCACTCTGATTCAATAAAATCATTGTGATACGTTACATAGGGGTCGTCCATATCGGCCCAGAATCCCACGGTGCCGGAGAAATCCTCCCACATCCCCTTGTATTTCCAGACACTTTCTTTACATTTATCTATAAAAGGCTCTAACCCGTATGCTTCTATCTGGTCTTTTCCGTCCAGTCCCAGCAGTTTCTCCACTTCCAGCTCCACCGGAAGCCCATGGGTGTCCCATCCTGCTTTCCGGGGTACCATCTTTCCTTTCATGGTCTGATATCTGGGAATCATATCCTTGATTACACGGGTCAGTACATGGCCGATATGAGGTTTTCCATTGGCAGTGGGAGGCCCGTCATAAAAGGTATAGATCTCCCCTTCCTTCCTGTTTTCCATACTTTTTCGGAAAATATCATGGTCTTTCCAGAACTTTTCCGTCTGTTTCTCTCTTTCCACAAAGCTCATATTTTTTTCTACTTTGCTGTACATGAGTCATTTCTCCTTTCGATAAAAAAGAATCCTGCTTTGCAGGATTCTCCGCGCGCGAGCGGATTGCGCAGCAATAAACATAAACCCCGCGGGCTGCGCATCTTACTTTTATCTTATAGGAAGACACTTTCACGCTTTAGCGTGGCAAGGTCTTTCCTATAAGATAAAAAAGCCCCGTCCTGTAAAAGGACGAGGCCATTGCATCGTTTACCACCTGTTACATCATACTTTGACCGGAAAACAATATGACCGGCCAGCATACGCGATTCCCGTAACGGGGGAATATTCCGGCTCTGCCTACTGTTCTCTCACGGACTGTCTGTCCCGCAGCGGAAGTTCAGCAAAGCGACTGGAAGTGATATTCAGACAGCTTCTACTGATACCGGCTCACACCCGCCCGGCTCGCTGTAACGTTGGAATGCTGTCCTACTGTCTTCGTCATCGTCTTTAAATATCATGTTCCACAAAACCGTAATTATTATAAAGGCTGCCTGTTTTCCTGTCAATACCAAAGTATATATTCCACTGACACAGAAGTGTATCTTATTTTTATTCTACATTCCCTGCATCTGCTGTATCTGCTGCACATACTCCTGCATAAATTCCTGATAGAATCCGGTACTCTCAAGATAGCTGCCCCACAGGGTCAGTGCAATAAACAGAATCAGCCCGATGGAAGAACATACAATACCTGCAATTGCCATTCCTTTGGCTGTACCCTTCTGAATCTGCAGAATACCAAGCACAATGGATACTACCGCCAGCGGAATACAGGTGCACCATATGCAGCAGGTAATCAGTGCAATGATACCACAGACCATGGATGCAATTCCAAATCCGGAACCAGGCGGCTTATAATCCGGCGCCTGAAAGTCGTTATTAAATGTGTTATTTTCGTCACTCATGTCAAATCCTCCTCTATATCTGAGTGCAGCTTTCCTCTCTCTGAGGAAAACCTGATTTTCATACAGGAAATTCTTTCAGATTTCCCATACAAACAGTGGCCGGCGGTGATGAGATTTGCTGCTCCCGGCCGCCCGCACACAGAATGCTCACAGAGCATTCACTCGTATCATGCTTTATTATACCAGACCCAATTTTACAATACAAGAAAAATTTATATGGATTCCCTGGTTCTTTTCGCAGCTTTCATTCTGGCTATCATCATCAGTTCTTCCTGGTCCTCTGCCCCCATAATATTGAAATATTCCAGCAGCAGTTCTTCTCTCCTGGAAAAATCTGCGGACACGCAATTCTCCTGGGCAGAAATATCCCCGGTCAGGAGATATTCCATGGTCACATTAAAATATTGGGCAAATTTATACAGCGTATCACTGGCAGGCATCTGGGTGCCTTTCAAAATCCTGCTGACAGTAGACGTATTAACAGCGACTGCCTGTGCAAGCTCCACTGCTTTTATATTTTTTCTTTTCATTAAACAGGACAATCTATCTGTTATTGATTCCATAATATGCTCCAGATTCCACAAAATATATGCGTACACGCAATTTTATGTTGACATTTTGCGTTTGCGCAACTATAATATTTGTATAAAAGGACAAATTCTCAGGAAAGGAAGTATCATCTATGAAGCAACGCAAACCATTCTGGCGAGTTCTTTTCTTCTGCTTTGCGCTTGTTCTGGCAGTACCCGTTGTTTCCCTGCTTCAGAATCCCATGGAAGCAGAGGCTGCCGCTCCAAAGCTCAGCAAAAAGAAAGCAACTGTCAAAGAAGGAAAAACCATTACTCTGACCGTGAAAAATCCAACCCAGAAGGTAACCTGGAAATCCAGTAATTCCAAAATAGTTAAAATTACAAAAAAAACCGGCTCCAACAAATCCAAAGCCACATTAAAAGGGTTGAAGAAAGGCACAGCCACAATTACCGCCAAAATCGGAAAAAAGAAGCTGACTGCCAAAATCACGGTGAAACATGTACATAAATGGAGAGGCTACGCCACCTGTACCGAACCCGACACATGCAAAACCTGCGGCGCCGGCCGGGGATCTGCTCTGGGTCACAGCTGGTCGCCTGCTACCTGTCTGAGTCCCGCTGCCTGTCAGCGATGCGGTATAACCCAGGGCGGACCAGGCGCCCATGTGTGGGATCAGAATGAAATCTGCACAGTGTGCAACACACTGAACATATCCAGAATTCTGAATATGCGTATTACAAATGTGGGCAGTTTTACTGATAATGCCAAAGTAAGGGTTGAAAACCGCGGAAATCAGCAGTATATGTTATCCAGCGCAGGTTCTTCTTTCCCGGTTCCCGCTACCCTGACCACAGGTGGAAAGATTTATAAAACCTACCTGTGGAATAACAACCTGAGCAGTTTTGTTTCTTCTGCCATGGGCAGCACCGATACTACTCTCTGGTTTGCCATTGAATCCTATAACCCGGACGATTTCTTCACCGTCACCTTTGACTCGTCCATTGTATTTGATATTTCATATTTCAATCAGAACCTTCATCGGTTCGAAACTTATAAAGCTACTGTCACACCATCCGGCTGCAGCTTTACAAAATACTGATATTCCTGTTCCATTAAAATGTTCAGATCAGATATTTTAACTCCTCTGCAAAAGGCAGAGGAGTTTTATCTGCTGTGGCTGCAGAATATTTCATCAGGATCCCGCTCCATCAAAACGTTGGGATATAATTTCATATTACCGCCATTTCTTTTTCATTATACCCATTTTACCCAATTTTCTCAATATAAATAAAAAAGAATATGTATGGTGATTTCTGCACTCTTTTCAGGAAAAACCTTGCCAAATACAAATTATATGGTAAAATAGCGAGAGACATTTTATGTGCCAGAAGGCGCGTTAAACAATAAGAAAGAAGGATTAATTTATGAAAACGACACGAGAGGACATCCGTAACATCGCCATTATTGCTCATGTAGACCATGGCAAGACCACCCTGGTGGATGAACTGCTCAAACAAAGCGGCGTATTTCGGGCCAACCAGGAAGTCCAGGAACGGGTTATGGATTCCAATGATATTGAGAGAGAGCGTGGCATTACCATTCTCTCCAAAAATACCGCTGTTTTTTATAAGGATACCAAAATCAACATTATCGACACCCCAGGCCATGCAGATTTTGGCGGCGAAGTGGAACGTGTGCTGAAAATGGTAAACGGAGTGGTTCTTGTGGTGGACGCCTTTGAAGGGGCTATGCCCCAGACCAAATTTGTGCTGATGAAGGCACTGGCTCTGGATCTTCCGGTAATTGTCTGCATCAATAAAATTGACCGGCCGGAAGCAAGGCCTGATGACGTCATTGATGAAGTCCTGGAACTGTTTATGGACCTGGACGCTTCCGATGAACAGCTTGACTGTCCTTTCATCTACGCTTCCGCCAGAGACGGCTATGCGGTAAAAGACTTAAACGATGAAAAAAAGGATATGACCGCATTATTTGAAACCATTCTGGAGTATATCCCGGCGCCGGAAGGAGACCCGGATGCCAGCACACAGGTTCTGATCAGTACCATTGATTACAATGAATATGTGGGACGTATCGGTGTGGGCAAAGTAGACAACGGCTGTCTGAAAGTCAATCAGGACGCTGTGGTTGTGAATCACCACGAACCGGACAAGCTGCAAAAAGTGCGGATCAGCAAACTGTATGAATTTGACGGACTGAACAAAACAGACGTTACGGAAGCAAAAATCGGCTCTATTGTGGCTATTTCCGGTATTGCGGACATCCACATCGGAGATACCATCTGCGCACCGGAAAATCCCTGCGCCATTGATTTTCAGAAGATTTCCGAACCTACCATTTCCATGAACTTTATTGTAAACGACAGCCCTCTGGCCGGTCAGGAAGGAAAATTTGTCACCTCCCGCCATATCAGAGACCGGCTGTTCCGGGAACTGAATACGGACGTGTCCCTGCGGGTAGAAGAAACAGACAGCCCGGACAGCCTTAAAGTCTCCGGCCGGGGAGAACTGCATTTATCCGTACTGATCGAAAACATGCGCCGGGAAGGTTACGAATTTGCAGTGAGCAAAGCAGAGGTTTTATATCACAAGGACGAAAACGGAAAGAAACTGGAACCCATGGAACTGGCCTATGTGGATGTTCCGGACGAATTCACCGGAGCTGTCATTGAAAAATTAAGCCAGCGAAAAGGGGAACTTCAGAATATGGGCCCCATCAGCGGCGGTTACACAAGGCTGGAATTCAATATCCCCTCCCGCGGTCTGATTGGCTACCGCAGCGAATTTCTGACGGACACAAGAGGAAATGGTATCATCAATACCATTTTCAACGGATATGAGCCTTACAGAGGCGACATTGCCTACCGGAAACAGGGCTCTCTCATTGCCTTTGAATCGGGAGAATCCGTTACTTACGGCCTGTTCAGCGCACAGGACCGGGGTACACTCTTTATCGGCCCCGGTGAAAAAGTCTATGCGGGCATGGTGATCGGCCAGAGCGCCAAACCAGAAGATATTGAGCTGAATGTCTGCAAAAAGAAACACCTTACCAATACCCGCTCCTCCAGTGCGGATGAAGCCCTGACTCTGACGCCGCCCAGAATTTTAAGTCTGGAACAGGCGCTGGAATTTATTGAAACCGATGAACTTCTGGAAGTCACACCGGAAAGCCTGCGTATCCGCAAACGGATTCTGGATCCTACCTTGCGGAAACGGGCCGGATTCCGAAAATAGACAGACATAGAATTTCCGCCCCTCTGCCGGCAGAGGGGCGGAAATTCTGCTTTTTAACTGTTCAAATCCCATATCAGTCTGTCCTACCTGCCTCTGAGTTTCAGACGGTGAACCAGAAGCCCTGCTGAGAAAAAGACCAGAGAAAACATCAGCACCATCAAATACGAACGGTATACCGTTCCTGCCCCGGAAAGGGACGTCACATTCAGAATCTCCTCATTGGCTTTCACATACCAGTAGGAAGGAATAAACCTGGCTATCTGTCTGGCACGTTCTCCCATCATATCCAGCGACACAAACACGCCGCCCAGAAAACTGAATCCCAGGCCAAAAATATTACTCAATACATTTAATGCCGCCGCATTCCTGGCAAACTGTACTGCAAACCAGGCCACACACAACGCACAGACTCCAAACACCAGTGCATTGACAGCCCTTAACAATCCCTGCGGGGTGAAAAGAGAGCCTCCTGTATTCAGGCATGCCATTCCCAGAAATACAACATATACCAGAGCCATGTAGACCATGCATCCCAGAAAAATCTGCATATTCTGTTTCAGAAAAGACATGGAAGAACATTTATTTCTGGCGGCCAGATCTTTATTTTTAAAGGCTTTCATGGCATTTCCCACCCCCAGAATCATCATAATCAGAAATACATAGGGAATATACTGGAAAAAGTAATATTCAGAAGGTATGGTCCTGGTTCCGTCTTTTTCCAGAAACTCCACCTGGGCTTTCTTTTCCAGATCTCTGATACTCCACTGCGCTGCCTGCTGTACATCACTGCCTGCTCTCAGATACATGGAAACCGTTTTCAGAAAGCTGTCCACTTCCTGTTCAATCAGACAGGCACTGCTGCTTTTTGGCACCATGGTTCCCTCCAGCACCCCCTCCTGCGTTCCGTTCTGAAGTTTTTCCGTAAAATCTTCCGGTATTACCAGAACATAATCCAGCTCCTGATAGTACATGGCATCCTGCAAATCTTCTTTCTGCTCCGGAATATCCGTAATGTGATGTCTGGCTTCCAGCCAGGTTTCCAGTACCTTTCCAAGGCTTCCCCTGTCCCGGTTTTCCAGAGCCACATCCAGAGAAATCCCGGAAAATTCTGTCTGGCTCTTTTCGTTCAGCACATTGCTTATAAGCAGGGTCAGGGCCAGATAAATGGCAATATACATAAAAAGCGACGTTTTATTTTTGTATAAAATCCGGAAAAATGCTTTAAATACCTGCATATCGTTCCCTCCTTACCATCATAAAAGAGCCTGCGGCCAGAATCAGAATCATTATCAGCATGGTTCCCACAGATTCCATATATCGCCCGTAAGTATCATAAATATTCAGACTGTTAAAAGCACCTGCAATCAGAGAAGCGGGATTGATACGGGCAAAAAACGGAACATACCGTTCTACTACCCTCTGTATCCCGTCTATCATCAGACCGCTGAAAAAGCTGGACACCATCATAATCAGAATACAGAGCGCTTCTTTTGTGTTATACTGCATTTTTCCAGCCACTCCGATAAAAAATCCCAGAAAAATTCCCATCACACTTCCCACAAACTCTGTCAGCAGCAGAAAGCCCCACTGTTCTCCCAGAGGCACTTTCAATATAAACATCAGATACCCCGTGGA
Organism: Eubacterium sp. 14-2; assembly: GCF_000403845.2. Taxonomy (GTDB): domain Bacteria; phylum Bacillota; class Clostridia; order Lachnospirales; family Lachnospiraceae; genus Petralouisia. Next base: position 217,087 of record NZ_KE159569.1, read on the forward strand.
AAAGACAATGTACACAAACTGAACTGTTATTTTTGCCGCCAGATCCGGCCAGAGCATACGGAACCGGCCGCTTCCTGCCACCATTCTTCTGGCTGCCAGAGGGCTGAGACTCGCCTTAAATTCCACCGCACACATAAGACCCATGGTAGATCCCATCAGGCAGCTCATGGCAAGGAGAGAATAAAAATAATCCATAACGCTGTTGGCAGATGCAGCTCCCAGACTCCCTTTTTTCAGATAATCGCAGTCTTCTTCCAGAAGGGCTGCCGCCGCCTGAATACCGTCAGGATATTCCGTTCCAATGGTAGTCAGTGTGGCAAAGGTTCTCTCATACTGCTCCAGTATGGAACTTAAAATGGTCTGATTTATCCCCTCTTCGGTCACCACCAGAGAGATTCCCCTTTCCTCCTGTCCTGGAGCTCCTTTGTTAAGAAAAATGCCTTCCACCTGTTCGTCCCGTAAAAGCTGCTCTGCTTTTTCCTTTTTTACCTTCTGCACCTTTATCAGTTCATTGTCGCTTTCCAGCACTTTAAGCAGTTCTGAAAAGTTCTGGTCCGCCCCTTCTTCCTCCACACAGGCCACGGGAATCTGATGGAACAGTACCTCCTTTTCCGTATAGTTTCCAAAAGCCAGCTGGAACAGACTTCCCAGCATAATGGGAAATAACAGGTTCCAGAAGATGGTCAGCCTCTCCCGTGACGACCGGAGCAGGCTGTATTTGTATAATCTGAAAAACATTTTGCTCTCCTTTCTGACTGCTATGACTGATGTGTCTCCGCGGAATCCCGCAGTTGTTTTCCTGTAATTTCCAAAAACACATCGTTCAGAGTCGGAAGCTCCGAATACACTCTTCCAAATCCGATATTCCGGCTGCCAAAATATTCCAGAATGTGTACCAGATTATGCTTTCCGCCGCTGCAGCGGATTTCCAGCATTCCATCCTGATATTCCACCTGATACACATGGCGCAGCTCTTTGATTTCTTCTATCTGGAAAGGCTGAAGCTCCAGCACTTCCATGTGAATCTTTTCTCCCATCCGAATCATGGCCTTTAATTCATCTCTGGTTCCTGTGGCTACGCATCTGCCTTTGTCCAGAATGGCAATCCGGCTGCAGATCTGCTCTACCTCTTCCATATAATGAGAGGTGTAAATAATCGTGGCTCCCTCCCGGTTCAGCTTCTGAATCCCTTCCAGAATCCTGTTGCGGCTCTGAGGGTCCACAGCCACCGTAGGCTCATCCATGATAATCAGTCTGGGCTTATGGGCAATTCCACAGGCTATATTCAGCCTTCTGAGTAATCCTCCTGAGAGTTTTTTCGGATAAAATTTACGGAAATTCTCCAGACCGGAAAAAACAATCGCTTCATCCACATACTGCTTTCTGGTCCCCTTATCCTGTATGTACAGACCGCAGAAATAATCAATATTTTCCTGTACGGTCAGTTCCTCAAATACTGCCACATTTTGCAGCACCACGCCAATCTGCTTCTTAATCTCATAGCTGTCCGGCTGCATTTCCTGTCCAAAAACCTTCACGCTGCCCTTGTCAAAATACAAAAGAGCCAGAATACAGTTAATGGCAGTGGTTTTCCCGGAACCATTAGGCCCCAGCAGACCAAAAATTTCACCTTCCTCCACCGCAAGATTCAGATGATCCAGAGCAATCAGCTCCCGGTACCGTTTTACCAGATTTTCTATTTCCACCACTGTTTTTCCCATCATCATTTCCTCCATAAATATGCCTGCATTGTCAGATTCTGTATGGATACTTTCTTTCCACAGTCTTTATTCTAGCAGACCTTCCTGTCATACAGTAGTGTCTCCTGTCATCTCTTTCCATGACAAATGTAACATTTTTCTCCTGTGCCCTGTAAAATCCCGGCGGAATGTAGTATAATCAAAAAAACCTTACAACTTCCCGGTCTGCTTCAGGCCAGACTGCTGAAAGGAACTATTATGACCACACTTTCTGATAAACTGATTCTTTTTGCCGGCTGTACCCTGCTTTTGTATTTTCACTGGCCCCTGGAACGCACCCCCTCCCTACTGGCGCTGCTGACCGCGCTGAGTTTTATCTGTCTCTGCAGTTTCTGCAACCTGGACTGCCTGATTCCATCCCGGCTTCCGGCACATCTGCACTTCCTGCTGGTGCTGCTCTGGCTGATACTGGGAATCCTCAGTCTGATTCATCCTGCCTTTGGCTGTTTTCTTCCCCTGTTGTTCTATGAACTGGCGGTATCCCTGCATCACACGTTTTTCATTTTTGCCGCCGGTCTGCTGCCTGTTCTCTCCTTTCGAGAAGAGCCTGCCAGGCTTTCCTGGACCGCGCTCCTTTTATTTCTGATTGCATGGCTTCTGGCCCGCAAAACTGCCAGGCTTCTGGAGCTGGAACAGGAATTTCGCCTGCTGCGGGATTCCTCTGCCGAATACCACCTGCTGCTTCAGCAGAAAAACAGAGATCTGATTGAAAAACAGAACCATAAAATACACATTGCCACTTTAAAGGAACGAAATCGAATTGCCAGAGAAATCCATGACAATGTGGGACATATGCTTTCCCGCTCTATTCTCCAGTCCGGTGCGCTGTCTGCCATTAATTGCCAGGAAAATCTGAAAGAACCTCTGAAAGAATTAAGCAGCACCCTGTCTCTGGCCATGACCTCCGTACGAGAAAGCGTCCATGACCTTCATGACGATTCCATCGACCTGGAAGCCTCTGTTTCCGGTCTGATTTCGGATTTTCCCGATTATCAGATCAGCCTGAACTATGATATGGGACCCTTTGTTCCCGCCCAGGTAAAATACTGTTTTATTTCTGTTATCAAAGAAGCCCTGTCCAATACTGCCCGGCACAGCAACGGCAGGGAAATTTCCATTATACTGCGGGAACATCCCAGCCTGTATCAGCTTATGGTAAAGGATAACGGCACAAATGCCAGAACAGGCAGTTCCGGTATTGGAATCTCAAATATGCAGGAGCGGGTAAAAAACCTGAACGGAAATTTTTCCATTTCCACTGAAAACGGATTTCGGATTTTTGTCTCTCTGCCACGGGTACCGTAACATGTTCTGACTGAAAACAGAAAGGAGTTCTTTATGAATATTTTAATTGTAGATGATGACCAGTTTGTTTCTCTGTCTCTGAAAACCATTCTGGAAGCCTCCGGAGAAATTCAGGTGCTGGGAATCGGTAACAACGGAAAAGAAGCGGTAACTTTGTATAAAAAATATCACCCGCAGGTACTGCTCATGGACATCCGTATGGACGAAATGACCGGCCTTGAGGCCGCAGAACTGATTTTGAAAGAGGATCCGGACGCAAAGATTTTATTCCTGACCACTTTTCTGGACGATGAATACATTGTCCGTTCCTTAAAACTGGGTGCCAAAGGTTATATTCTGAAACAGGATTTTGAAAGTTTGCTGCCCTCTCTGAAAGCAGTGGTAAAAGGCCAGAATGTGTTTGGAAATGAAATTGTCACCCGTTTTCCCGATTTTATTTCCAGAACAAAATCCTCTCACTACAATTACGCTGCAAAGGGAATTACCGGCAAAGAACTGGAAATTATTGAACTGGTGGCCCAGGGATGCAGCAACCGGGAAATTGCCGATCAGCTCTGCCTGAGCGAGGGAACCACGCGGAATTATTTAAGTTCCATCCTGGAAAAGCTGGATCTGAGGGACCGGACCCAGCTTGCAGTTTTCTACTACAAAAACTGACAGGAATCCTGTTTATTCCTTCAGCAGTTCCTGCAAAATCATAATATGATATTCCTCATCTTTTATGATACGCTCCAGAACTCTGTTGACACAGTCATCACTGATAACCTTTACATGCATTCTGTACTGATTAATTGCCGACTTTTCCGCCTCAATATCAGCCATCAGCATTTTCCTTCTGTTTTCCGGTATGTTCAGATATCCCGGCGTCCACATCACATTTTTACCGTTGGGGTGCCGGGCTACAAAATCCACATTTCCGCCCAGAAGAAAAATCAGTTCTCCCAGTTTCTGCAAATGCATCATTTCCGCCATGGCAATTCCCAGAATAGTCCTGGCAAGGGGGCAGTTCCTGCCGGATAACCGATTTTCATTGTTGATGTACTGGGTAATGGCCGACATTTCAGAAGTAGCTCCGCAATAATCGGCACTCAGCAGATTTGCATAAATCTGATTCTGGCTTTTGACCTGAATGTCCGGCCAGGGTAAGTCCACCATAATCGGCCTGATACCTGCAAAATCACAGGTGTTTTTTATCACATCTTTTTCTTTTTCCATAACTTTTCTTCTCTCCTGCTTTTTATAAGTAGTATATTACGGAAAAGAAATATTGTGAAAAATCTTTCTTTGAAATCCAAAGGAATTTCCCTGTAATGATAAAAATAAAAAAATTCTATATATTCAGGCGCCAAAATAAGCCCATAACCAGATCATAATCACTGAAATGGTCAGGACTTACAAAAATGTCCCAATATTTAATTTTAAAATATCAGATTCAGAAACAGGGGAAGAGGGATTCGAACCCCCGTGAACGGTTTTGGAGACCGCGATACTGCCGCTGTATGATTCCCCTTTATTTATATAATATTCCACGTAACAATTATTATACGTGGAACACCATGTTTTTATCAATTTTTTTCTGTACCTTCAAAAACCCATACAGTATACAGCCATCCATCTTCTTCCTTCCCGTCTTCCTGAAGGTCAAGCCCTCGACCGATTAGTAGCAGTCAGCTCCATCCATTGCTGCACTTCCACTCCTGCCCTATCTACCTCGTACTCTCCAAGGGGTCTTACTTCTTTCGAATGGGACATCTCATCTTGAGGGGGGCTTCACGCTTAGATGCCTTCAGCGTTTATCCCGTCCGGACTTGGCTACCCTGCCATGGCACTGGCGTGCCAACAGATGCACCAGTGGTCCGTCCATCCCGGTCCTCTCGTACTGGGGACAGCTCCTCTCAGATCTCCTTCGCCCGCGCCGGATAGGGACCGAACTGTCTCACGACGTTCTGAACCCAGCTCGCGTACCGCTTTAATGGGCGAACAGCCCAACCCTTGGGACCTGCTGCAGCCCCAGGATGCGATGAGCCGACATCGAGGTGCCAAACCACTCCGTCGATGTGAACTCTTGGGAGTGATAAGCCTGTTATCCCCAGGGTAGCTTTTATCCGTTGAGCGATGGCAATCCCACGTTCTGCCACCGGATCACTAAGTCCTACTTTCGTACCTGCTCCACCCGTCGGTGTCGCAGTCAGGCTCCCTTCTGCCTTTGCACTCTTCAGATGGTTTCCGTCCATCCTGAGGGAACCTTTGAGCGCCTCCGATACCCTTTCGGAGGCGACCGCCCCAGTCAAACTCCCCGCCTGGCATTGTCCCACCGCCGGCTTACGGCGGCTGGTTAGAAACCCGGTACTGCAGGGGTGGTATCCCAACAGCGGCTCCGGAAAAACTGGCGTCCTTCCTTCTCAGCCTCCCACCTATCCTGTACATGCAGCACCAGATCCCAGTACCAGACTGGAGTAAAGCTCCATGGGGTCTTTCCGTCCTGGCGCGGGTAGCCAGCATCTTCACTGGCACTTCAATTTCACCGGGTGCATTGTCGAGACAGTGCTCAAATCATTACGCCTTTCGTGCGGGTCGGAACTTACCCGACAAGGAATTTCGCTACCTTAGGACCGTTATAGTTACGGCCGCCGTTTACCGGGGCTTGGATTCAGAGCTTCGCTTGCGCTAACCCCTCCTCTTAACCTTCCGGCACCGGGCAGGCGTCAGCCCATATACTTCACCTTCCGGTTTTGCATAGACCTGTGTTTTTGCTAAACAGTTGCTTGAGCCTTTTCTCTGCGGCCTGCTTTCGCAGGCACCCCTTCTCCCGAAGTTACGGGGCCATTTTGCCGAGTTCCTTGACAATGCTTCTCCCGTCGGCCTTGGGATTCTCTCCCCATCCACCTGTGTCGGTTTACGGTACGGGTACAGGATAAACAATAGCGGCTTTTCCCGGTACGCGCTCCCCATGCTTCGCTACTTCTTCTTCGCTCCGCGTCACAGCCTCGGCTTGACGGGGGGATTTGCCTCCCCGCCACCTCTTCTGCTTGCACCGGGCTTTCCGTTCCCGGCTCATGGTTCCCGCATACGTCCCCACAGTTCTGTTATCCCGCAGTACAGGAATATCAACCTGTTGTCCATCGGCTACGCCTTTCGGCCTCGCCTTAGGTCCCGACTTCCCCAGGGCAGATCAGCTTTACCCTGGAAACCTTGGATATTCGGCCGGAAGGATTCCCACCTTCCTCTCGCTACTCATTCCGGCATTCTCTCTTCCCGTCGCTCCACAGCTCCTTCCGGTACTGCTTCTTCGCGGCGGCAATGCTCCTCTACCGATGTATTTACATACATCCCGCGGCTTCGGCGGCGTGTTTCAGCCCCGGACATTTTCGGCGCAGGACCTCTCGACCAGTGAGCTGTTACGCACTCTTTGAATGCATGGCTGCTTCTGAGCCAACATCCTGGTTGTCTTTGAAATCCCACATCCTTTCCCACTTAACACGCACTTGGGGGCCTTAGCCGGCGGTCCGGGCTCTTTCCCTTTTGACTGTCCAACTTATCTCGTACAGTCTGACTCCCATGAATCATCTGGCCGGCATTCGGAGTTTGATATTCTTCGGTAAGCTTTGACGCCCCCTAGGAAATTCAGTGCTCTACCTCCGGCAGACTCTCATGAGGCTAGCCCTAAAGCTATTTCGAGGAGAACCAGCTATCTCCGGGTTCGATTGGAATTTCTCCCCTATCCACACCTCATCGCCACCCTTTTCAACGGATGTGCGTTCGGCCCTCCACTCCCTCTTACAGAAGCTTCAGCCTGGACATGGATAGATCACCCGGTTTC
>NZ_KE159570.1:0-712 GCF_000403845.2 Eubacterium sp. 14-2
GTCAGAAAAAGCAAATCTGTCCGGGGAAAACCGTTACGATTCTACAAATCTGGTTTCCAAAATTGTAGGTGTGAACAAAGATTCTTTTGTACATGCCCAGTTTGTGGCAGAGTCACAAAACAAAGCGGATTCTACAAGCCGGGCAGGCTATGGATTTCACAATGATGGTATCACAGGTGGATTCCTTTATCTTGATAATGACCACAAATTGAAATTTATTGATGCATTTGGCGGAGTCCACGTAATTATAATGGAATCGCCCTGAAATAGTGTTTCATATCAGTTTACACAAAATTTAAAAGAATCTGATTCCATAATTACCAGAATTAAAATAAAACTGTGCCAGTCGTGTATCTCCTGCATATGAAAAAGCAATTCCGGCTCCGTATGCTGCTCCATATATAAATGTCAGGGCACAGATGGAAGGGCCACCTGTGCTTCCCATGATACTCTCGAAAGTATTAACAGAAGTCGGATTGATTTCTATTTTTGGAATAACTTTGGCATCAAGAAATCCTTCAATTCCTCCTTCAATAGTCACGCCTGTGCAGGCCTTAAAAGATATTGTTGAATATTTCCAGTTTTTTGCAACTATCAAATCCGTGTTTAGCGAACTAACCGCCCCCGTCAGCGTCCCGTCTGCCAGCCCGGAAATATCATTCGTCCCGCACAGTTTCCAGAGATACCGCAGATTTCTGGCAAACAGGGAAAC
>NZ_KE159570.1:3483-4351 GCF_000403845.2 Eubacterium sp. 14-2
GGTGGGGTTGTGGGTTGGTTTGCTAAACACGGATATTGTGCCGGGATACATCTCCTGTTCTTATTCTTTTTGTGAACAGCATGGCTGGTATCGAATAGCAAAGACAGAAGGTGTATATCACGACAATTCATGCCTGATAAGCGCAAAGCGATATTATAATAACATGCCTCCGGAGTATCAGAAAATACAATTTTTTGGTGTATACACTTTGAGAAAGTTTATAAGTATATCATCTGCTTCCCTTATGCATGCCTGGACAAAAATCAGAGAAACATGGGACGAAACAAATAATGTATCTTACCTGGAGATTTATCAAAATACTGATAATGCTAATATGTGGCTGATTTCAATAGAAGATGCCCTTTCTCCTGAAGGTAACATTCAAAGCTGGAAAACTATACCATCCGTTCTGACTCAGGAGACAATAAATGGTGTGAAAGTGCTTGCTTTGTTAGAACTTCCTGCAAATAATCCGGCATAAAATTAGTTCAAACCATCGTTTCTGTCCAGTCTGCAACATTTTTAAAAATGATACCACTGACTTTTCTGTAAAAAATGATTCCAGGAAAAGCGTAAGAAAATACAATAGCAGAAGCAAATTCCCAGATACCGTAAGACTGAACAATCATTTTTATGCTGCCGCCGGCGGTTACGTTTACAATATATGTTTCATTTCCAAGCGGAATCTTTAAAAAAATATCTTTTACAATATCATCAAGGTTTAAAGTAGGAGGGTATTCAAAAAATATTTTTCGCACTATGGTGTTTTGTAAATCCGTGTTTAGCAGATTCCCGCTTTTTCTCTCCGATTTTTTCCGTTTTCTCCCCTTCCGATATTTCCGGGTACAACAAAAACTCCGGCCTGTAT